>NZ_PTJD01000001.1 GCF_002934625.1 Kineococcus xinjiangensis
GCGGCGACCTGCTCCAGCGTCACGTCCGGATCACGGTTGCGAGCGACCCGCACGACGTCATCGCGGAACTCGCGGGGGTAAGGCTTGGGCACAGCAACATCCTCCCAGGCTGCCTCTCGGGCAAGCCAGCGTCGGTGTCACCGGATCATGCAGCAGACCCCTCGAAGCTGCCCTGACCGTCTGGGGTCCGCACGCCATCGGCCTGCCCGACCCCAGCCAGACAGAGGACGGGGTACGCGAAGTCAAGGTCGGGAAGGTCACGGCCCGTCGCTGGGTGAGCCCCTGGGGCGTGGTGCAGTCCTGGACCTCCGACACGGGCAAGTGGGTTGTCACCGCCTCCGATCTCGACGCAGCCACCGTCCAGCGCGTCGCCGAGACGATCGAAGCCAACGGTGACGCCCGGAGCGTCAGCGAGCTGCTGTCCACGATGGAGTCGGTGGACCTGCCCGCACCGCCAGAGCCACCGTTCCTGACCTTCAGAGCCCTCTACGGCGTCCACGACGGCGGTGGCGAGGAACCGATCTTCGACGTGTCCATCACCGATGACGGCATCCCCTGGCAGGCCAACGCCAGCACCGGGCCACTCGAGGTGGATGCCGAAGGCGAGCTCGTCGACATCAACGGCCAGCTCGCCAATGCCGGCAGCAACGGCGCAGAGCCCGGCTTCGTGGACTGGCAGCCGGAACCGGGGATCTACGCGCAGATGTTCGGCTACGTGGAGAAGGGCTACCAGGACCTCATCCCACTCGCCCGCACCCTGCAGCCCGCCCGCCCGGACGACCTGAGGATCACAGCCCTGCCACCGGTCACCCCTGGGTCCTGAGGTCGGGGCAGGTTACGGCTTCTCCGTTGTGGTGAAGCGTCACCACAACGGAGAGACCGCGGGCTGCAGTCATCATCCGGCGCGGATAGCTGCACGAGCAGACGCCCGACCCCACTGAGTGCGGAATGCCGTCGCGTCAGTGCCGTAGTGCAGGATTCGTCACAACCGACCGTGCCACGATCTTGACTCAAGACAGGGTTGTGGTGCGTCACGATGTGCGGCGTGCCCGAAGCCCGGGTGGCGAGCTTCGCGCGTAGCGAGGGGCCGGATGCTCCTCGCTGCAGACGGCGGTGGAGCACCGCGTGGCTCCCGACAGCGTCGGCGGCGCCTGCGCCAGAAGTGCCGGACTGGCGTTCCGACGCAGGGCACGTCACGGCCACAGTCCCAGGTCGGGCAGTGGAGCGGGTACGGCAGTGGGTTGGTGCGGCGGCCGACGTCCGCTGAGCCATACCGCGAGGTCCTGGAGTCGTCCTCGGATGCGGACGGTGGGGCCGACGCCGCTTGTGACGTGTCCGGCCGTGCCGTCGGGTTTCAGCGTCACCCGCCGGCCCTGGGGTAGGCGCGGGCCGAGGTGGGCGAGCAGGTGCCAGCACAGGGCCGGGGGCCACTGTTCGGTGGTCATCGTGGGCAGGTCGAGGTCGCTGCCGTGGATGTGCACCTCGCGCCACCACGCCAGCAGGACATCGTGCAGAGTGCCGTCGCGGTAGCTGCAGGGAAGTGCCCACTCCTCGTCGCCGACCTGGCCGAAGGCCGTCTCGAGGTGCTGCAGCGCAACGACGGCATCGGCGACGAGCCGCTGGGCTGGAAGGGCGGCGCCTGCGGTGATGGAGGCGTCACGGCCGGCGCGTCCACCGTCGTAGACCGCGATGCGCCGGCCGGCCCGGGCGCACTGGACCTGGCGGGTGAAGGCCTGCGCCAGATCAGCGAGGTGACGCAGCAGGTGGGCCCGGGTCCAGCCCGGAAGAGCCGTCTCCCGACGCACGTCCTCCTCACGCAGATCAACGATCACGCGGGTCAGGGTGCGGTGGACGGCCTCCACGTCGGAGCGCAGCACCGCAACGGGCGGCAGGCGACGCGGGTCCGCCGAGAAGAGCCCGCCGTTCGATGTGGCGGTCGGAGGATCCGCGTGCGTCATGCCCACAACTCCTGCCGCACCCATGCCCCACCTTCACTGCGGTAGCGCAAGCGGGTGTGGCGACGGGTCACCGCTGCCTGCCAGAACTCCACCTCCCGTGGCTGCAGGACGTACAGCCGCCACGAGGAGGCCACCGAGTCCGGGGCGGCCTCCAGACGCCGGCGCGCCGCGGCCAGTTGCGCTGCAGCGTCCTCACCGTCAGGGCGGACCTGGCTCTGTCGTCCCAGCAGCGCCTCGGCCCGCGCATCGAGGGAGCGGGCGAGGAAGTCCGCGCCGGCCGCCTCGGATCCGGCGTCGCTGACCACGCCCCGTACGCGGATCTGGCGCCCCAGCAGCGGCCAGTAACTGCTCAGCGCGGCCTTCGGCTGCTGCGCCAGCTGGACCCCCTTGGCGCTGTCCGCACTGGAAGCGAAGTACCAGCCGGTCACATCCACGTCCTTGAGGATCAGCACCCGCGCATCCGGGGCACCGTGCGCGTCGACCGTGCTGAGCGTGACCGCATGCGGCTCGGGCACGTCGGCGCCGATGGCGTGGCGCAGCCAGTCGAGGCACAACGCCACCGGCTCCTCGGGCGCATCGGAAGTGTCGAAGGTCGGCAGAGACCGGTCGAACACCGGTAGTGATCGCAGCGTCTGACGCAGGGAGGTCACACCGCGAGCTTGCCATACCTGCGGGTAGGTATGGAGGTGTGGCAGGATGGCGTCGTGCCGAAGGACGCCAGTGACAGCCGCCGTCGCCTGCTGGATGCCACCGCGGAGCTGCTGTGGGAGCGCGGCGTCAGTGGCACGACCCCCCGAGTGGTCTGGGAACGCAGTGGAGTCGGGCAGGGCAGCTACTACCACCACTTCGCCTCCAAGACTGCCCTGGCCCGATCAGCTCTGGAGGAGGTCGTCGAGCGCAGCCTGCAGCAGGCCGTGGCCGATCTCGAGGCGCCAGGCCCGGCACTTGCAGCCCTTCAGGCCTACGTGCTGCGCCCGCGCGAAGGGGGCAAGGGCTGCAAGATCGGCCGGCACACCAGCGACCACGCCGTCATGAGCACTCCCGAGCTCACCGAGCCGCTGCGGCACTACTTCACCGAACTGCACGCTCAGGTGCGCCGCACACTGCAGCGGGCCCGCGAACAAGGGCAGGACGTCGGCGACGTCGACGACCTCGCTGACACCGTGGTAGCCACCCTCCAGGGCGGCTACGTCCTCGCCCGGGCCACCGGCGACGACGCGCACATGCAGCGGGCAGTCCGAGGCCTCGTGCACCTGCTGAGCAGCGCCACCGCCTCGGGCACGTAGGTGGCGGCCGCTCGACCGGTTGCCGTCCGCGGACCCGAGAGACCCACCAAGCGGCATGGGGACGCATCTCTCCACCCGCAGGCCCGAAGACCCGGATGACCCCTCACGACCCCGGGCCCAGCACCGCAAGCAGCTCAGCCAGCGACGCGGCGACGTAGGTGGGATCCAGCCGCGGCGGGAGGGGACGGCCAACGCGGTTGATCCACGCGGTGTCGATGCCCAGCGCCGCCGCACCCGCGACGTCGGAGGACGGGGAGTCGCCGACGTGGACGACCTCGGCGGCGTCCAGGCCGAGCTGCGCCAGGGCCAGCCGGAACGGCTCGGGACGGGGCTTGTACGCGCGGGCGTCCTGACTGCTGACCAGCGCGTCCACGGTGATGCCGTGCAGGGCCAGCAGCGCGTCGAGGTCGGTGCGGTCGACGTCGGAGACCAGGCACACCGGAACCTGCAACGCGGCCAGGAAGGGCGGCGCGTCGGCGAACAGCGGAGGGCGCGACCAGAAGGCCATCTGCTCCGCGCACAGGACCTCCGCGTCGACGCGCGCCCCGAAGTGCGCTGCCGTCTCCGCGAGGCTGCTGACGTTGAGATCGTTCAGGGAGCGGAAACCGGCACCGTACGACTCATCGGCTGCTCGGCAGATGCGGTCGTACCACTCCCGCTCCACCAGCACCGAATCCACTCCACCAGCCACCCGCGCCACTCGCACGCAGACCTCGGTCAGCAGATCATCGTCGTCGCGCACCAGCGTTCCGTAGACATCCAGCAAGACCGCGCGGTACACGCCCGGATCCTAGGTGCTCGAGCATCGACCGATGCGCTTCGGAAGGGACCGCGAGGCGACGGGGGGAGCGGAGCCGCCCGGCGAGCGGGGTGGTGTTCGGGCGCACCGGGCACCGGGCGCCGGACAGCCATCAGCGAGCTGATGACGACAGCGGGCCGGACAGGGCTGCGCCCGCTCAGGCGGAGACGCGGAGCACGAGCTCCGTCGGCAGCACCACCGGGGCGGCCGGTTCCCCCGTCCGCAGCTGGTGCAGGAGGGCTTCGACGGCTCGCTGCGCCTGCTCGGCGATGGGTTGACGCACGGTCGTCAGGGGTGGAGCGGCGTATTCGGCGAGCTCGACGTCGTCGAAGCCGATCACCGCGACGTCCCGGGGCACCCTGCGCTCGGCCTTGGCCAGCGCCCGCAGCGCCCCCACAGCCATGGCGTCGCTGGCGACGAACACCGCGTCGAGATCCGGCTGGCGAAGCAGCAGTTCGTGCATCGCCTGCTCTCCCGAGGTGCGCGTCCACGCCCCGTGCGCCAGGTCGAGCAGCTGCGCACCCCCAGCCTCCAGCCCGGCCTGCAAGCCCGCGATCCGGCCGGCGCTGGCGGGCATGTCGGTCGGACCACCGATGGCGACGACGCGGCGCCGGCCCGCCGCGAGGAACCTCTCGGCGACCAGGCGCCCACCGCCGGGGTTGTCGCAGTCCACGGAACAGACCCCGGGCAGGACGACCGCGGACGCGCCGCAGAAGACGAAGGGAACGCCGGCATGCAGGAGCCGCTCGGGCAGCGGGTCCCCGTCGTGCACCGAGACGAGCAGGACACCGTCGAAGTGCCCGGAGACGACGTAGTCGGCAACCGATTGCTGCTCCGCGTCGTCGCGCGCTGCGAGGACCACCAGGTGGATGCCGGTGCCGATGAGGGATTGACTCGCGGCGATCATGGTGGCGCTGACGTAGGGGTCGCTGACGCCGAAGGAGAGGGTTTCGCGCACGACGAGAGCGAGCGCGCTGGTCCTGCGGGTGACCAGGCCGCGGGCCGACTGGTTGGGGACGTAGCCGAGGCGCGCGATGGCCGCCTGGACCGCCTCGCGGTGCTCCTCGGACACCCGGGCAGAGGAGTTGATCACCCTGGAGACGGTGGCGGGTGACACGCCGGCCTCCAGGGCCACGGTCTGCAGGGTGGGCGCCTTCCCGTGGGGGCTCGGACGCAACCGCCGTCGCACGTCGCCCCCTCCCCTGGCCGGGACCTCATGCTAGCCACCCCGGCGGCCGTCGTGGGGCGGTGATCGCCTCCCAGTTCCCCAGGGGACGCGCAGGCACCGGACGGGACGCGCGGACCCAGCGCGTTAGCACTCTCGACACCCGGAGGCCGCCCCATTGACACATCCGTTGCAGCATCTCCATGATTGCGCTTTCACGAGCGCCGGCATCGCTGCGCGCCGACATCCCACTCCGGAGGACACGTGTCCCTCACACGCACCGTCGCGTGGCACCGCGCCGCACACCGGACCGCCTTCGCGGCCCTCGCCCTCTCCCTCGGCGCGGCCGGCCTCGCCGCCGTCCCGGTCAGCGGCGCCAGCGCCGCGACCGTCGGGCGCGGCAGCTATGCCGACACCCTGCCCGCCGACGCCAGCGGCCCCACCTCCACGTGCGGCAACCTGACGAGCAACCCCCGCCAGTTCGTCACCGCCAACGCCCCGGCCGGCCCCGTGCCGACCAACGACTGGTGGTCCTCGCTGCTGTTCAAGCGCACGGACTGCGCCTACTCCCAGCCGCTGGCCGCCCACCCGATGTCCTTCGACGCCGTCGCCGGCGGTCTCGACGTCTCCTACACCACCACCCCCAGCATCACCGGCACGGCCGACGGGGTGAGCGAGTTCCACTACACCCACACCACCGACCTCACCGTCGGCGTGGCGGGGTTGAACTCCCGCGACACCAAGGTCGACGGCTGGAGCGACTGGACGGTGAGCCCCTACTGGTCGGACGGCACCCGCACGCTGCGGGCGACCATCGGTCACGGCCTGCCCTTCGTCTACGCGCGCGTCACCGGCGGCAACGCCCGCATCGGCCTGGCCGGCACGCCCACCGTCTGGTCCAACAACGGCTCCACGGTCGGCTTCACCGTCCGGGGGCACGACTACGTCGCCTTCGCGCCTACCGGGTCGGCGTGGAACGTCGGGGCGGGCGAGCTCACCTCCGGCCTCGGCGGCAAGGGCTACTACTCCGTGGCCGTCCTGCCCACCACCGCCGCCTCGACCAACGCCGACCGGGTCGCCGCCCTGCAGCGGCTGGCGCCCTACGCCCACAACCACGTCACCGGCACCCGCGTGAGCTGGTCCTACAACGGCACCAACAGCACGGTGCGGTCCACGTACTCCTTCACCACGCAGGCTCTGGAGGGCAGCACCACCGGCACCGCAGTGGCGCTGTACCCGCACCAGTGGCGCCACCTCAGCGGCACCACCGCCGCCACCCCGGCCTACGTCTCGCCCCGCGGGCAGATGCGCACCCTGACCGGCGTCACGTCCTTCACCACCGCGATGAAGTACACCGGCGTACTGCCCGAGCTGCCGCCTGCCGGCATGTCCTCCGCGGACGCCGCAACGCTCAACAGCTACCTCGACCCGTTCGCCACCGGCGATCCCTTCGCCGGGTTCGGCCCCGACACGTACTGGCAGGGCAAGGCCCTCGGCCGGGCCGCGCGCATCGCCGAGATCGCCCACCAGGTCGGGCGCACCGACGTGCGCGACCACATGGTCGCCGCCATGAAGGCGCGACTGACCGACTGGTTCACCGCCTCCCCCGGCGAGACGCAGCGGCTCTTCGCCTACGAGCCGAACTGGAAGACGCTCATCGGCTTCCCCGCCTCCTACGGATCCGACCAGGAGCTGAACGACCACCACTTCCACTACGGGTACTTCGTCGCCGCCGCAGCCACCGTGGCGAAGTTCGACCCCGCCTGGGCGGCGAGCTCGGGCTACGGCGGCATGGTGGACACCGTGGTGCGCGACGCGAACAACTACGACCGTGCGGACGCGCGCTTCCCGTTCCTGCGCGACTTCGACATCTACGCGGGCCACGACTGGGCCTCCGGCCACGCGGGCTTCGGGTCCGGCAACAACCAGGAGTCCTCCTCCGAGGGCCAGAACTTCGCGGCCGGGCTCATCCAGTTCGGGGAGGCGACCGGGAACACGGCGATGCGCGATGCCGGCATCTTCCTCTGGACGACGCAGACGGCCGCGATCCACGAGTACTGGTTCGACTCCCGCAACCAGAACTTCCCCTCCGCCTTCGGCCACGACACCGTCGGCATGGTGTGGGGCGACGGCGCCTCCTACTCCACCTGGTTCACCGCCGAGCCCGAGATGATCCAGGGCATCAACATGCTCCCCATCACCGGTGGTTCGCTCTACCTCGGCCACAACCCCGCCTACATCGACCGCAACATCGCCGAGCTGGAACGGGTCAACGGCGGACCGGCGCAGGTGTGGAAGGACGTCATCTGGTCCTTCCAGGCCCTCTCGCGCCCCGACCTCGCCCTCACTGCCTTCCGCCGCGACCCCGGCTACACCCCCGAGGAGGGCGAGTCCAAGGCCCACACCTTCCACTGGATCCGCAGCCTCAACGCCCTCGGGCGGGTCGACATCTCCGTCACCGCCGACACCCCGCTGTACGCGGTGTTCAACAACGCCGGCAAGCGCACCTACGTCGCGTCCAACCCCACCGCCACGACCCGCACGGTCACGTTCTCCGACGGCACGAAGCTCACGGTCGAACCTCGCCGGACCGCCACCACCAGCGGCGGCACCGGCGGATTCGTGGCGCGCTCCACGATCCAGGCCGAGGCCGCCACCGCGCAGTCCGGCACCGGCCGCGAAGCCACCACCGACACCGGCGGCGGCGAGAACGTCGCCTGGATCGGCAACGGCGACTGGCTGCGGTTCGACGCCGTCGACTTCGGCACCACCGCACCCACGACGGTGAACCTGCGCGTCGCCTCCGGTGCCGCCGCGGGCATCAGCGGGACCGTCGAGGTGCGGCTCGACTCGACCACCGGCCCCCTCCTGGGGAGCGCCTCGGTGGCGAACACCGGTGGCTGGCAGAGCTGGCGGACAGTGCCGGCGAGCGTGTCCGGCGTCACGGGCAAGCGGACCGTCTACGTCAACTTCCGCTCCGGCCAGCCAGCCGACTTCGTCAACCTCAACTGGCTCAGCTTCTCCGGCTGACCACGAGGTCCCTCCGGTTCCGCCGCGCGCGCGGGAACACGAAGGGGCGGGACAGGCTCGTCACAGCCTCCGCACAGGCGGCCCGTCGATCGTCGTGGTGGCCCCAGGAGGGACCCGGGGCCGCGACGACGGGGAGACAGCATGAGGATCACGAAGCGGATCGTGGCCGCCGGGACCGCCGGGGTGCTCGGACTGGGGGCGGTGGGCACGGCGCTGGTGGTGGCTCCGGTGGTGGCCGTGGCCGCCACGCCGGAGGAGGGCGCCGCCGGGCAGGGCAGCACGGAGCCGGGCCTGGTGGACCGGCTGCAGTCGATCAAGGACGCGCTGGCGGGGCTCGTCACCGACGGCACGATCACCCAGGAGCAGGCCGACGCGGTGGCCGAGACCCTGGAGTCCAGCGAGGCGCTGCGCCACGGCCGCCACCACGGCCCCGGTGGCCGCGGCGGCTTCGGTGGGCGCGGCGGGGCGGACCTCGCGGCGGCCGCGGAGGTGCTCGGCACGAGCGCGGAGGAGCTGCACACCGCCCTGCACGAGGGCACGTCGCTGGCCGCGATCGCCGGGGAGCGGGGTGTCGCCGTCGACGAGCTCGTCGATGCACTGGTCGCCGCGAGCACCGAGCGCATCGAGCAGGCCGTCACGGAGGGGCGCCTGCCCCGGGAGCAGGCCGACGAGAAGATCGCCGCCCTGCCGGAGCGGGTCGCCGCAGCGGTGGAGCGGGTGCACCGCCAGCGCTCGGACGAGCAGCCCACGGCCGACGGGGAGACGGCGACCCCGCAGACGTCCGGCACGTCCTGGCGCACCACCTGACGGGGCGCAGCCCCTGGGACAGCCGGCCTGCCCGCAGGCCGGCTGTCCGTCGTCTCCGCGAGGCGTCCGACGATCACCTGGGAGGCTGCGCGGGCCCCGGGAGGTGGGCCCGCACGGTGGTGCCACCGGAACCGCTCCGCAGCGTCACGTCCCCGCCGTGGGCACTCACGACCGCTTGCACGATGGCCAGACCCAGGCCGGTGGATCCGGCGGCGCGGGAGCGGGAGGAATCGGCGCGGGCGAAGCGCTCGAAGACGTGGGGCAGGACGGCGGCGTCGATGCCGGGGCCGTCGTCGGCGACCTCGACCACCACCTGCCCGTCCTGCCGGCTCAGCCGGGTCGTGACGGTGGTGCCGGGCGGGGTGTGGGTGCGGGCGTTGGAGAGCAGGTTGGCCAGCACCTGGTGCAGCCGCGCGGCGTCCCCGCACGCCGTCACCGCGTCCTCCGGCAGGTCCAGGCGCCACCGGTGGTCCGGCCCGGCGACGCGGGCGTCGCTGACGGCGTCCAGCAGGAGCATCGTCAGGTCCACCTCCTCCCGGGCCAGGGGCCGTCCGGCGTCGAGGCGGGCCAGCAGCAGCAGGTCCTCCACCAGCCCGCTCATGCGCACCGCCTCCGCCTCCACCCGGCGCAGGGCGTGGGCGACGTCGCGCGGCACGGGTTCGGCCCCCGGGTCGCGGCGGCGGGTCAGCTCCGCGTAGCCGCGGATGCCGGCCAGCGGCGTGCGCAGCTCGTGGCTGGCGTCGGCGACGAACTGCCGCACGCGCTGCTCGGAGGCGTGCCGGGCGCTCAGCGCCGCGCCGACGTGGTCGAGCATCCGGTTCAGCGCCGCCGCGACCCGGCCGACCTCGCTGTCCGGATCGGCGTCGGAGGCCGGGACCCGCTCGGGCAGGGCGACCTCCCCGACGTGCAGCGGCAGCTCGCTCACCCGCCTCGCCGTCGCCGCCACCCGTGTCAGCGGCTGCAGCTCCCGGCGCACCAGCAGGCTGCCGAGGACGGCCGCCAGCGCCACGCAGGCGGCGACGAGGACCACCTCCACCGCCAGGATGCGGGCGAGGGCCCGCTCCACCTCCCCCAGGGACAGGCCGACGACCGACGTGGCGCCGTGCTCGCCCGGCATCGCCACCACCCGGTAGGAGCCACCGTCGGGCAGCTCGACGGTCTGCGCGGGCAGCCCCGGCCCGCCCCGACCGCCGCGATCCGCAGTCTCGTCCCCCGACTCGAACCCGGCCCCGCGCACCACCGGAAGCAGGACGGTGGCGGCCCCCTCCCCCAACGGCCGCACGAAGCCGTCGGCGCGCGGGTCCACGACCCCGCCCGCCACCAGCTCCCCGTCGCGGAAGCAGGCGGTGAGCGTGCCGAAGGCGGGACCCGGGCGCCGCTGGCCCACCGGCGACCCCTCCTCGCAGAGGCCACCGCCCACCGCCTCGGGGCCGCGCCCCGGTGCGCCGCGCAGGCTCGTGGCGGCGACGACCTCCAGGCGCTCGTCGACCTGGCGGACGAGCTGGCGCTGCAGGGCCAGCGCTGTGACCGCGGCGATCAGGCAGCTCACCAGGGTCAGCAGCGCCACCATCGTGAGGATCAGCCGGGCCCGCAGCGACCGCGGGCGGCGGAGCCTCACGCGCCGGACTGCTCGGCGGGCTTGAGCACGTAGCCCGCGCCGCGCACCGTGTGGATCATCGGGGGGCGCCCGGTGTCGACCTTGCGGCGCAGGTAGGAGATGTACAGCTCCACGATGTTGGCCTGCCCGCCGAAGTCGTAGTTCCACACCCGGTCCAGGATCTGCGCCTTGGACAGCACCCGGCGCGGGTTGCGCATCAGGAAGCGCAGCAGCTCGAACTCCGTGGCCGTCAGCTTCACCTCGACCCCCGCGCGGGTGACTTCGTGGCTGTCCTCGTCCAGCAGCAGGTCCCCCACCGCCAGCACCGGTTCCGAGCGGGCCGCGACCATGCCCGCCCGCCGCAGCAACCCGCGCAGGCGGGCCACCACCTCCTCCAGGCTGAAGGGCTTGGTGACGTAGTCGTCGCCGCCCGCTGTCAGCCCGGCCACCCGGTCCTCCACGGCGTCCTTGGCGGTGAGGAACAGCACCGGCACGTCCGCGTCGTCGGCGCGCAGGCGGCGCAGCACCTCCAGCCCGTCGACGTCCGGCAGCATCCAGTCCAGGACCACTGCGTCGGGCCGGAAGCCGCGGGCCAGGCGCACCGCCTCCAGCCCGGTGCCGGCCGTCTGCACCTGCCAGCCCTCGTAGCGCAGGGTCATCGACAGCAGTTCGCTGAGGGTCGCCTCGTCGTCCACGACGAGCACCCGCAGGGGCGAGCCGTCGGGGCGGGTCAGCTGGGGGGCACGCACCGGACCAGGATGGGCGGTGCCGCTGAGCACCGCACGGGCAGCGCCTGTGAACCGGCTGTGAGCGCGGCGCGTCGCATGCACCCCCGGGGCGAGCGGCGTGCTCACAGGGAGGGCACAGCGAGCTGATATCCGGCTCCTGGGCGGGCCGCCGACACTGCCCGTGTGACTGAGACGAGCCGCGCCGCCCCGCAGGAGGAACTGCGCCCCCACCCCGGTGGCGGCTTCAACGGCGCGAACATCCTCGACCGGTCCGGCGTCGTGCGCAGCGACATCCGCCCCTCCTTGGGCACCTCCACCACCACCGAGGGCGTCCCCATGACCCTGACGCTGCACATCGTCGACATGGCCGGCGGCGACGTGCCCTTCGAGGGCGCCGCCGTCTACGTCTGGCACTGCGACCGTGACGGGAACTACTCCCCCTACTCCGAGGGAGGGGAGGACGAGAACCACCTGCGCGGCGTGCAGGTCGCCGACGCGAAGGGAAGCGACACCTTCACCAGCACCTTCCCCGCCTGCTACTCCGGGCGCTGGTCGCACATCCACTTCGAGGTCTGCCCCGACGTGAACTCCATCACCGACGCCACCAGCGCCATCGCCACCTCCCAGGTCGCCCTGCCCGAGGACGTATGCGAGGCCGTCTACGCCACCAGCGGGTACGGACTCTCCGTGGCCACCCTCTCCGAGGTCACGCTGTCCGGCGACAACGTCTTCGGGAACGACGCCGGCGCCAGTCAGCTGGGCACCGTCACGGGAGACGTCACCAGCGGCTACGCCGTCACCCTCACCGTCGGGGTCGACACGACCACTACGCCCACCGCCGGCTCGGCCCCCGCGGGAGGTCCCGCGGGTGCAGGGGTTCCCGGCGGCCGGCCCCCGTCGGGCGCTGCCCCCGACGGTCCCCCGCCCACCGCCCGCCCGGCTTCCGCCTGGGTCGGACGACGTCTTCGCCGGCCCCGACCTGTTCCTGGAGCCGCCCCTCGTCGGCGCTCGGGTCGACGCCGTGGGCAACCAGGTCTCTGTTGTCATCGACCTCCGCACCTGCCTCTCATCCAGTTCCGCAGACACCTCGGGGAACGGTCGCTGGTGATCAGCCTCGGGGGCGGTCACCTGCTCCTCCCGCTGCGCGCCCCGACGCTGCTCGCCCACGAGCACGACTACGTCATCCTCGAAGCCGAGCGCCTCACCCGGGTAGTGACCCCGTACGGCGGCGGCGATCCGCACAGCGCGTCCTGGGGCGATGCGCACCTGCGCTTGACGTGGAATCCGGACCGGGCCATGCAGGACTGGGGCCCACGAGGCCCCGTCGAGGATCCACGATGAGCGCACCGCAGCACTGCGCCTGCCTCCCCGCCGACGTCGCGGGGGTCGGCTGCGGGGGCACGGAGAGAACTCGACAGCGTGTCGCAGCAGTAGCCGGCCGGGGAGCCGAACCCCGAACCTCCCGCTCCTCAGGCGGGCGCCTGCGCCGGTCGGGCCGGTCGGCCGTGCACGTCCCCGGCGTCCTCCGGTGACGTGGATGTGCGGATCGTGCGCGCCCCCGGCAGGAGTCGAACCTGCGACCTGCCGCGTCGGAGGCAGCCGCGCTGTCCACTGCGCTACGGGGGCGGGATGGCCGTGGTGGCGGGGCGCGAACCTGCGGGCCGAAGCCGCGGGTTCGCGCCCGCTGAGCGACCGGTCGCTCGACACCACGCTGGGGTGACGTACGAGACTCGAACTCGTTGTCTCCGGCTCCACAAGCCGGCGCATCGACCACTTCCGCCTACGTCACCGTGACCCCCGTCCCCTCGGGACGGGGGTGGCCCCGTTCTGCGAGAACGGTGGGGCCAGGCCGTCGGTAGCGCACCGGGGCCCGTGGCGGGGGGTGGCCGGTGTCCCTCGCTAGCTGGAGGTCTGCTGCACGCCCGTGAGTTCACCGGCGGCGAGCTCACGCCAGATCCGCCGCTGCACCGAGGCCGCGATGTCCGGCCGCCACGGCGTCCAGCGCAGCCGCATCCTCGCCTCCGACGGGGTGCGGTCGGCCTTGGCCGCGTTGCACGGGGCGCAGCAGGCGGCCTGGTTCTCCCAGGAGTCCTGCCCGCCGCGACTGCGGGGCACGATGTGGTCGATCGTCTCGCCCCGCCCGCCGCAGTAGATGCAGGTGTGCTGGTCCCGTTCGAGGACGGCCCGCCGGCTGGCGAGGCCACCCTCGGCGCCGGGGCGCGGCGGCGCGAAGCGCACGTGGACCCAGCGGGTCAGCCGAATGGCCCGTGGCCACGGCACCGCCGTGGACGGGGAGCGCACCAGGCGCTCGGGGTCGGCCTCGTGCACGACGGCGAGCGGCGTGCCCGAGCCGTCGAGGGTGAGGAGCATGGTGACCGCCCGCTGCCACTGGACGGTGGCCAGGACGGTGCCGCAGGCGTTGAGGACGAGAACTGCACCCACGAGGATCACCTCCTGTCGGTCGTGGTGGGCGGTGCTGGCGGATGGGTGTTGCTCGTGGTGCGGGATCGAACCGCTGACCTGCCGCACGTGGGGCGGTCGTGCCAGCCGGACGAGCCCGGCGAGAGCGTGAGACGGGATTCGAACCCGCAATCGCCTGCTTGGAAGGCAGGTGCTCAGCCAGTCGAGCTCCTCACGCACGAGTCGGGACGGCAGGATTCGAACCTGCGATGACCTGCACCCGAAGCAGGTGGGGTGACCTGGCTCCCCGACATCCCGAACCGCCGGCACGACCGGCGCCCACCCCTTCGACCGCCCGCACCCGCCGACGTGGAGCCGGGCGGGGACGCTGACGCAGCAGCGGGGAGATCAGTGCCGGAACGGGTGGTCGCCGCGTCGCCCTCGCGGCGCCGGCGGCTTCGGCATCGACTCCAGGAGCCGGCCGTACGACGCGCGCCCGCCGGCGACGGGCAGGCACCGAGCCTGCTCGCTGCGGGAATTCGTCGTCGTCATGGGCATGAGGATGCCTGGCGGCTCAGGAGCGTGCAACGGGTTTCTCCGGCGGGCTCCCGGCAGCTCCCCCGGTGCATCCAGCGCCTCAGGCTCGTCGCCGGGCGAGCAGCACGGACTGCGGCGTCCTCTCGACGCCTTCGGCGCCGCGGTGCAGGTGGGCGTGGACGTCGAACCCGGCCTCGGCCAGCACGACGATCAGGTGCTGCGGGTCGTGGCGGTAGTTGGTCAGCTCCACCGGGTGCCCGTAGGCGCTGGTGATCTCCACGCGCCGGCCGTCGCCGGCCTGGAAGGCCGTCAGCAGCCAGGCTCCCGGCCGGAGGACCCGGGCGAACTCGCCCACGATGGCCGGCAGCCGGTCCGGGGTGGTGTGGATGAGGGAGTACCAGGCCAGCAGGCCACCCAGGGTCGCGTCGGTCGCGGGGAGATCCTCCAGGGCACCGACGTCGAAGCGCAGGTGCGGACGGGTGCGCCGGGCGAGGTCGACCATGCCCGGGGAGAGGTCGACGCCGGAGACGTCGAGACCGCGTGCGGCGAGGTGGGCGCTGACGCGCCCCGTGCCGCAGCCGGCGTCGAGGACCGGGCCGAGCTGCGCGGCGGCACAGCGGGCGGCGAAGTCGTCGATCATCGCGATGTCGAGAGCGGTCTCGGCGTCGAGGCCCGGCAGCAGCCTGGCGAAGTCCTCGGCGATGGTGTCGTACCCCTGCCGCGTCTGCGGGCGGTGGTCAGGAGGGGTCACGAACGCACACGCTACGCACTCGGGGGCTCGCGGGGCGATGGAGCGGCGATCCTCACCAAGCGCAGCTCGTGACTCTGCGTAGAATGTCCGTTACCGTGCCCGACGGGGCGCGGGGGGCGTCTCGCGCGGCGATCGTCGCCCTCCGACTGTGCGGAGGTGAGCACGCTGACGGATGTGCGGGCAGCAGTCGCCGACATCGCCCGCCTGGCCGCGGTGAGCAGCTACCAACTGCACGGGCACGCCGGTGACCCTGACCTGGACGGCGTCGTGGAACACCTGGCCGAGGTGCTGGGCGTGCCGATCGCGGTGATCAACCTGGTGGGGACCGACCACCAGTGCTACCCGGCCGAGCGGGGCGTGGGTGCGCCCGGCACGAACGTGCCCGACGAACTGTCCTTCTGCGCCTACGTGGTCGCCGGGCAGGCACCGCTGTGCGTGGCCGACGCCAGCGCCGACCCGGTCTTCGCCCGCAATCCGCTGGTGCAGGCCGGGGCGATCCGCTCCTTCCTGGGCGTGCCCCTCGTGGACGAGGACGGCTTCGCCCTGGGGGCCCTCAGCGTGTTCGACACCCGGCCGCGCGAGTTCAGCGCAGCCGACGAGGCGGTGCTGCAGACCCAGGCGCGGCTCGTGCGGGCGCTGCTGGCCGCCCGCCGGCACGAGGAGGCGCACCGGCGCCACAGCCGGATGCTGCGCCTGCAGCGCGACGTGCTGGACGCGATCGCCTCGGGTCGGCCGCTGCCGGAGGTGCTGGAGCGCCTGGCGGTGCACGTCGAGGCCCTGCTGGAGGGGCGCGTCCTGTGCTCGATCCTCCTGCTGGACCCGGACGGCGTCACGTTGCGGGACGGTGCCGGGCCCAGCCTGCCCGCCGCCTACCGCGACGCCATCGACGGGGTGCACGCCGGGCCGCACACCGGCTCCTGCGGAACCGCCGTGCACCGCCGTGACGTGGTCGCCGTCGACGACATCGCCACCGACCCGCTGTGGGCCGACTACCGCGACCTGGCCGCCGAGCACGGCCTGGCGGCCTGCACCTCGGTCCCCGTCCTCGGCGACGACGGGGCGGTGCTGGGCACCTTCGCCCTCTACCGCCGCGAGGCCGGGCCGCTGGACATGGTGGAGGGGGCTGCGATCGCCGCCGTCAGCGACCTGGCCCGGGTGGCCATCGAACGGGACCGGCGACGCCGGGAGCTGACCCGGCTGGCCACGCGCGACACCGTCACCGGCCTGCTGAACCGAGCCGCCTTCCTCGATGCCTCGAAGGCGCTGCTCGCCCGGTCCCCCGAGCCCGGCACCGTGCACGCGGTGCTGTTCTGCGACGTCGACCACTTCAAGCTCGTCAACGACTCGGTCGGTCACGCCGCCGGCGACGCCTACCTGCGTGCAGCCGCGGAGGGGTTGCACTCCGCGCTGCGCCCCGAGGACATCGTCTGCCGCTTCGCCGGCGACGCGTTCACCGTCGTCCTCGCCGACGCCACCCCCGACGCCGTGCACACGATCGCCGAGCGGGTGGGCGGCTGCTTCGTGCTGCCCGTGCGGATCCCCGGCCACGTCATGCACCTGAGCGCCAGCACCGGCCTGACCACCACTGCGCTCAGCGGCACCGCGGACCTGGACGTCCTCCTGCGCGACGCGGACATGGCCATGCACGCCGCCAAGCAGGCCGGCCGGGCGCGGGTGCAGGTCTACGACGCGGCGATGCAGGCCCGCGCAGCGGCTCACCTCGAGCTGACCCTGGCCCTGGCCGAGGCGGTGCACACCGACGAGTTCCACCTGCACTACCAGCCGGAGATCGACACGCTGACCGGGGAGGTGATGGGGTTCGAGGCCCTGCTGCGCTGGACGCGCCCCGGCACCGGCGCGGTCTCCCCCGCCGACTTCATCCCCGTCGCCGAGAGCAGCGGCGTGATCATCGACTTGGGCTCCCGGGTGCTCACCGACGCCTGCCAGCAGCTCGCGCACTGGCGCACGCAGCATGCGGCAGCGGAGGCGCTGACCGTGTGGGTGAACGTCTCGCCCCACCAGCTCACCGACGACCGGTTCGTCGAGACGATCACCGACGTGCTGTCCCGCACCGAACTGCCCGGCACCGCCCTGGGACTGGAGATCACCGAGTCCGCGGTGATGGCCGACCCGGAGACGGCCCGCTCGACCCTCACCCGGTTGCGGCGGGCAGGCATCCGCATCGCGGTGGACGACTTCGGAACCGGCCACTCCAGCCTGTCGACCCTGCGCACCCTGCCGGTGGACGTCGTCAAGATCGACCGCTCGTTCGTCAGCCGCCTCGGGCAGTCCTCGCGCGACCTGCGCATCGTGGACGCGATCGTGTCCATGGCGCACGCGCTGGAGCTGAAGGTGATCGCCGAGGGTGTCGAGGAGCAGGGCCAGTACGACCTGCTGCGCGGCCTGGGGTGCGACCTCGTCCAGGGCTACCTGCTGGGGCACCCCACCCCGGCGGGCCGGCCGGAGCAGATGCGGTCCCAGTGGCCCGGGCCGAGCCCCTCCGGAGCCGGCCCGTCCCCGGGCGTCCTGCTGACGCGAGCCCGCTGAGGGAGCCCGGCGTGACGGGCCCCGGAACCGCCGGGACCGCGCCGACTGGTCGGCGCCCTCGCGCGGCACGAGGATCACAGGCATGACCTGGTGTGCGGGCAACGCGGACGTCGACGGCGCCGAGGACGGGGGCTGGCTCGTCGGGCACTTCAAGGCCGGACGCGCGCCGGAACTCGCCACGGGTGACGTGGAGGTGAAGTGGGCGCGCCTGGCCCCCGGTTCCCGGGACGACGAGTGGACGGAACCCGAGCCGCAGACGTCGCTGTGCGTGCTCGTGAGCGGCAGCCAGCGGATCAGGTTCCGCGAGGGGGAGGTCGTGCTGCGGAGGTCCGGCGACTACGTCATCTGGTACCCCGGGGAGTCGCACACGTGGGAGTCCTCGGCGACGGAGGAGACCACCACGATCACGATCCGGTGGCCGTCGAGCGTTCCCGGCTGACCGCCACGAGGAGGGCCCTGCCACGTATCCGCGCGGACGCCCTACTCCCGCGGATCCTCGGGACAGGGCCGCTCGAGGAACTCCCGGTGGGAGGTCACCACGGCCTCCTGCTGCCACGTCGTCATGTCCGGATCGGTGAAGGACCTCGCCTCCGGTTCGGAGAACAGGATCTGCCCGGGCTCCAGGTCCTCCAGGTCGGCGAGGGAGAAGTCGAGGACCGTGATCGTCCAGTCCCCGTACGAGCCGTCCGGGTCCTCGTAGGACTCGACGTAGAGCTGGTAGTGGAGCTCGTCGTCGAGCGTTCCGTCCCAGCTCTGGACCATCTCCCACCCCTGGGACCGGGCTCGCTCGGGGTCTGTGAGGCTCCACGTGCTGACCTGGGCCGGGAGCCTGGACGGCTCCCAGATCGGGATGTTCGTCTCGTCCTGCCGCCCGTCCTCCAGGTGGTTCTCGAGGCTCACGCTGGCAGGGGGCATCTCGTCGCAGTCCTTGACGACGGCGACCAGCTGACGGTCCGCGTCGTACATGACTCCCAGCATCTCGTCCGGAGGAGGGGTGTCACCGAGGCAGGAGGTCAGGACGATGCTGCACGCCGAGCCCGCCACGAGCAGAGCGGACGCCTTCTTCCTGGATGCCACGATGTTCTCCCTGCCTGCCGGTGGACGGGGTCCGAACGTAGCGGAGCCGCCTGGAGCCGACCACGGAATCCCTCCGCCGCAACGGGATCAGCGACTTTCGTCGCAGGCGGGGTAGACGATCGAATCCCGGGGCGGGCCGGGACCGACCGCACCGCGGGTCTCAGCCGCGGACGGCGCTTGCCACGACGTCGGCGGCGGGGTTCCTCAGCTTCCGGTTGCTGTGCTGCGACAGCTCGACCAGGTGCGGGGAGGCGTCCTCGGGAGTGCAGCGGAACTGGACGACGAGGACACCCTGCGCCTGGTCGATGATCGCCCGGGAGTGCATGGCCTGCTGCAGCTGACCGGCGAGGGCGGCGGTGTCGTCGATCCGGATGGTGCGGCCCGACTGCGCCGCGTCCAGGCAGGGACCGAAAGACGCAGGCCTGCGCCAGTTCCGCGACGCGCCGCAGAACTTCGCTGACGGACTGTTCGCCCAGCACGATGCGCCCGGGTTCGAGGAACGCGTCCCGCGGATCCATCACCGGCCGGTCGCCGGATCGGGCCTCCTCACCGGCCGGAGGCGGCCCCGCTCACCCCTGGCGCCGGAGCCGGCGCGCCTGCGAGACGAGGTCCCGGGCCGCCGCGTCCCAGGCGGGGTGGGTGAAGGTGAAACCTGCGTCGAGGAGCCGGCCCGGCACGACCCGGCGGCTCTTCAGCAGCAGTTCGGTGTCGGTGCGCAGCGCCAGGGCACCGACCTCGGCCATCAGCCGGGTGGCGGGCAGACCGACCCGACGGCCCCAGGCGGTGCGCAGGGACTTCATCAGCTCACCCTGCGGCACCGGGTCCGGAGCGGCGATGTTGAACGGGCCGTCGAGGTCGTCGCGCTCCAGGAGGAACTCCACCGCCCGCACGAAGTCCTCGCCGTGCACCCAGGAGACGTACTGGCGCCCGCCCGCGACGGGCCCGCCGAGACCGAGGCGGGCGATCCCGGAGAGGTAGTCGAAGATGCCGCCGCGGTCGGGGGTCATGACCATCGCGGCACGCAGGGCCACGCGGCGGGTGCCGGGGGTGTCGGCCTGCGCCTGGGTCTCCTCCCAGCGGCGGGCGATGCGGACGCTGTACTCCCAGTAGAGGGGGACGTCGGGCTCCTCCCCGCCGATGATCCCGTTCGTCTCGTCGTGGGGCAGGTCGTCGCCTCGGCTTCGGGAGTCGGCGTAGATCGTGGCCGTGCTCATCTGCAGCCACACCCTCGGTGGCCGATCCGCCTGCGCGATCGCCTCGCCCACCACCTGCGTGGAGTCCACGCGGGAGTCCATCATCTGGCGCAGGTTGGTGTCGGTGTAGCGGCAGCTGACCGTGCGGCCGGCGAGGTTCACGACGGCGTCGGCGCCGTCGAGTTCCGCCGCCCACGCCCCGAGCGTCCGCCCGTCCCAGACCGCGTGCCGGACGCCGGCCTCCAGCTGCTCCGGTTTGCGGCTGAGGACCGTGACCTCGTCGCCGCGCTCCACCAGTGCGCGGCGCAGCACGCCGCCCACCTGGCCCGTTCCCCCCGGGATCACGACCTTCATCCCTGGAGCCTAGGACGTGGCGGCCCGCCGCTCCCGGAGGGTCGGGCGGTCCCGGGGCGGGCAGGCGCGGGAGGGGGCGCTGTCCCCGCGCCCCCTCCGGTGGTGCCCCGGTCCGGCGGCGCCTCAGTCGGTGCCGAACTCCATCGCGGCGCGGTCCAGCAGCTCGTCGTCGCCGGAGGGCTCACCGCGGGAGGCGATGACCTCGGCCCCGCCCCGCGGCATGGCCTCGATGAGCCCCGTGGACGCGGCCTGCGCCGCACCGATGAGCGTCGGCTGGGAGCTGCCGACCATGCCGAGCGCCGCGTACTGCTCGAGCTTGGCGCGGGAGTCGGCGATGTCGAGGTTGCGCATGGTCAGCTGGCCGATGCGGTCCAGCGGGCCGAACGCGGAGTCCTCCGTGCGCTCCATGGAGAGCTTGTCCGGGTGGTAGCTGAACGCCGGGCCGGTGGTGTCGAGGATCGAGTAGTCCTCGCCGCGGCGCAGCCGCAGGGTCACCTCCCCCGTGACGGCCGTGCCCACCCAGCGCTGCAGCGACTCGCGCAGCATGAGGGCCTGCGGGTCGAGCCATCGGCCCTCGTACATCAGGCGCCCGAGGCGGCGGCCCTCGCTGTGGTACGTGGCGAGGGTGTCCTCGTTGTGGATGGCGTTGACGAGGCGCTCGTAGGCGACGTGCAGCAGCGCCATGCCCGGCGCCTCGTAGATCCCGCGGCTCTTGGCCTCGATGATGCGGTTCTCGATCTGGTCGGACATGCCGAGACCGTGGCGGCCGCCGACGGCGTTGGCGCGCAGCACGAGGTCGACGGCGGAGGAGAACTCCTCGCCGTCGATGGCGACGGGCCGGCCCTGCTCGAAGCGGATCGTGACGTCCTCGGGGGCGATCTCCACGGCCGGGTCCCAGAACCGCACACCCATGATGGGCTCGACGTCCTCGACGCTGGCGTCGAGGTGCTCCAGCGACTTCGCCTCGTGGGTGGCGCCCCAGATGTTGGCGTCGGTGGAGTAGGCCTTCTCGGTGCTGTCGCGGTAGGGCAGGCCGTGGGCCAGCAGCCACTCCGACATCTCCTTGCGCCCACCGAGCTCACCGACGAAGTCGGCGTCCAGCCAGGGCTTGTAGATGCGCAGAGAGGGGTTGGCGAGCAGGCCGTAGCGGTAGAACCGCTCGATGTCGTTGCCCTTGTAGGTGGAGCCGTCGCCCCAGATCTGCACGTCGTCCTCGAGCATCGCCCGGACCAGCAGCGTGCCCGTGACCGCCCGCCCGAGCGGGGTGGTGTTGAAGTAGCTGCGGCCACCGGAGCGGATGTGGAACGCCCCGCAGGTGAGTGCCGCGAGTCCCTCCTCCACGAGGGCGGCCCGGCAGTCGACGAGGCGCGCCACCTCGGCGCCGTAGGCGGTGGCACGCTCGGGGACGGAGGCGATGTCGGGCTCGTCGTACTGGCCGATGTCGGCGGTGTAGGTGCAGGGGACCGCACCCTTGTCGCGCATCCACGCGACCGCCACGGAGGTGTCGAGGCCACCGGAGAAGGCGATCCCGACGCGCTCGCCGACGGGCAGGGATGTGAGCACCTTGGACATGAGATGAATATGCATCACAATGCATGTTCATGCAAGTCCCGTCGTGATCTCCTTCCGCGGTCAGCGACTGCGCACCCGCACCGCCTCTGGCTGAAGGCGCTCACGACAGCCCGAGGATCGCCGCCCTGGTCGGCCTGCGATCGATCTCCATCCACCGGTGGGCGCCCTCCAGCTCGGCGAAGCCGCTGCGCCGGTAGACCTCCTGCGCATCCCTCGTCGCGAGCACGAACCGCGGCACCCCGCGCGCCGTGAGGTCCTCGACGACGACGTCGACCAGCCACCGCCCCACTCCCCGGCCCCGGTGCGCGGAGTCGACGAACACGTCGCAGATCCAGGCGAACGTGGCCCCGTCGGTGATGGCGCGGGCGAAACCCACCTGCACGTCCCCGGCGAACACCGAGTAGGGGGTCGATCCGGCGATCGAGCGCTCGACGACGTCCACCGGCCGGCCGGTGGCCCAGTACGACTCCTCCGACAGCCAGCGGTGCACCCGCCCCAGGTCGACCCTGGCGGCGTCGGTGGTGATCTCGTAGCCGTCACGTCGCGCCTGCACGAACACGGTCCCGTCCTCCCCTGCCGACCGGCGGGACGCCCCGCGGCTGCCCCTGACCGGCCTCGATCCTCCGGGACGCAGCCTCGGTCCGGACAGGGCCGAACCGCACGTCTTGGCCTCGTCGCCGGGCGCGCCCCGGAGGGACGCGCGTCAGCGCCAGTCCTCCAGGTCGTACGCCCACGCCTCGCGGTCGTCGCCGAGGATCGCCGCCGCGACGTCGCGCAGCCGGTACACCTCCAGGGGCCACACCTCGTCGGGTCCCAGGGGTGACCTCACCCGCGCCGGCAGGTACAGCAGCAGCGGCGGGCGGCCGTGGTCGTCGGACACCGGGACCCGCTCCCCGTCGCGCTCTCCCCCGTGCAGGGTGGCGAACAGGCACAGCGGCCCCGCGTCACTCAGGTCGTCCAGCACCCGAGCAAGTGTGCGGACCGGGAAGGCGTGCGCACCTCGAACCGCCGAGGACCCGGCCACCGATGGAGATCACGCATGGGTTCGCTCCGAGGCCGCTCCTGGCGCGGGGGGGCCGGCCCTACAGCGCGTCCGCGGCCGGCAGGTGGAACCAGACGGTCTTGCCCGTCTCTCGCAGATCGACGCCCCAGTCGTCGCTGAGCAGGTCCACCAGGGCGATGCCGCGGCCGGACGTCGCCTCCGGGGCGGCCTCGCGCCGGACCGGCGCCTCGGAGCCGCCGTCGCTGACGGCGACCAGCATCCCCGGCGTCCCGTCGCAGGTCAGGCGCAGGGTGATCGGCGGTCCGCCATGGGCAACGGCGTTGGTGACGACCTCCGTGACCAGCAGCTTGGCCTCCTCCAGCACCCGGGAGTGGTGCACCGGACAGTCGTTCTCCTCGAGGAAGCGGCGGGCCGCGCGGGCGGACTCCATGTGCGGGTCGAGGGCCAGGAGGGCCGGGGGCGTCACGTCGCACATGCAGTCATCGTCGAGGGCGCGATCCGGATCGGCACCTCGGCCGCCACGGTCGGCCGTCCCGATCCGGTCGGCCCCGACGCCTCAGGCGGGTGCGGCGGAGGGGCGCCGTTCCAGGTGGTCCAGGGCCGCGGTGAGCGTCTCCGGGGTCAGCGGCGAGGCCGGTCCGAGCCCGTGGCGCAGGGCGAGGCCGCGCACGTAGGCGCGACTGACGACCTCACCGGCGGCCAGGATCCCGGAGCTGCGGTCGGCTGCCAGGTAGAACGCCAGCAGCGGCAGCGGCTCGTCCGCAGCGAGGCAGGCGCCGGTGACGACCTGCAGGAAGTCCACGTCGGCCGCGGTGAGCAGCAGGAGGGCGCGGGGCCCCACCTCCGGGGCGGCTGGAGCGGGCGCGCGCGGGTCGGGAGCGGTCAGGACGGCGGTCGCCGCGGATCCGGACACGGACGTTCCTCCCGAGGGGGCGTGGGGACCGGGGACGGGACCCCCGGACCGATCCCCCCCTCATCGACAGCCCGCCGCTGCGGCTTGAGCACCCGAACGGGTGACCGTGACACGGGACCCCGGCGCCCCATCTCACGCGTTGGACCGAACCGGTCGGCATCGCCAGAGATCCACGGTCGGCGTCGGGAACCGCCGATGCCGGTCGTCCAGATGTTCGCTCCACAGGCGGGGGGAGCCCGCACGACGCCCGTCGAAGCCGTGTGCAGCGCCCTGTCGCAGTACGGGCGTTGCCGTGGACTTCCCCGCCCGCCAGTAGGGTCGGCGCACATGGACGGTCCTGACCCGCAGCACCGGCTGACCACGGCCGGGCAGGACGCGGACCTGGACGGTCGGCTGAGCGCGGAACTGGACGCCTTCAACGTCGCCGCCTCCGGCGTCGCGGACCAGCGCGAGTTCACCGTCAAGATCGAGGGCGACTCCGGTGAGCTGCTCGGCGGGCTCAGCGGATGGACGTGGGGGCCGTCGGCGGGCATCTCGATGGTGTGGGTCCGGGAGGACCAGCGCGGCAGCGGCCTGGGTGGCCGGTTGCTGGCCGCCGCCGACGACGTGGCGCGTGAACGTGGATGCAGGCGCGTGTTCGTCTCCTCGTTCACGTTCCAGGCGCCCGGGTTCTACGAGCGGCACGGGTTCGTCGAGTGCGCCCGCACCCCGGAGCACCCACTGGACGGCACGGCCGACGTCCACCTCGTCAAGCACCTGCCGCCCACGAGCTGACCGGCCCGGCACCTGCGTGCACCACCTCCGGCTCGTCGCCAGGTCGGCACGAGGGGGTGGCGACCGGCCGCCTGCAGACGCTGCAGGATCCGGTCCGGGTGGTCGGTCAGCCACCAGGGTGGGCGCCGTTCCCGGCGCGGTCAGCCGGAGTGGGTTGCCGCCGGGCGCTCCAGGCCCCGGAACGGCTCCAGCCGCTGCCGGAAGGTGTCGCGGTGCTCGTCGGCGATGGTCGTCACCCCGTAGAACAGCACGACGGACCGCAGCGGCAGGCCGAGTTCCCGGCGGTCCTCGACCCGCCGCGGATCGACGTGGCGGGTGACGTCGGTCAGGTCGAGGGAGAGCCACTGCGCGCCGTCGCGCGCCACACCGTCCCAGGCCCAGAACCCATCCGGGTCGGTGGTCCCTGAACTGCGCTCCCGTTCCCGCCGCTCGTCCTGCTGCCACGCGTGCCCGGTCTGCTCGTGGTCCAGCAGCACCGGGCCCAGGCCGTGCTCCCGGGTGATCTCGCTGACGGTCTCCACGACGCCGCGCCAGACCCGCGGATCGTCGGGCAGGTCGCCGGTCCGCCGCTGCGCGGAGTTGTACGTGACGTAGGCGGAGCTCCCGCCGTAGCCGTTGCCGCCGGACGGGAACCAGCCGGCGTCGTCGCCGTGTGGGGCGAGCTCCAGGCCGTGGCGCTCGGCGAGCGCCGCCTGGAGGTCCGCGAGCAGCGCGTCCGCGACGCGCTCGGCCTCCTCCTGCGGCGGTGCCGCCAGCGCGTCGTCGGCGTCGAGTCCGGCGTGGCCGGGGTAGTCCGCCCAGTCGACGGTGACCTCGCGGCCGGCGGCGTCGGTGTACGTGGTCGTCGGGGAGGTGGTGCACCCGGTCAGCAGCGCCGCGGCGGTGGCGGCGGTGGCGAGCCGGCGCAGCAGGGGTCCCACGGTGACGACGGTAGGTGGCGGGGCGGCCCGAGGAGAGGACATCGGGGGGAGCCGGCGCCGATGCCACCCGTGCGGCGCACGGATCAGGCGTCGTGCCCCGCGGCGGTGGCGAGGTCCAGCGCCGCGAGGTCCACGACCCGCTCGGCGTCCTGGCAGGCCCGCCAGGCCTCGTCGAAGGGATCGGGCTGGGCGGCGACGCGGTGCAGCGCGGACACGGCGCCGCGCAGGGCGTCCCCGTCGGCGGGCGGCGGGGTCTTCGCCCTCGACGCCAGGGCCCTGCGCAGGGCGCGCGCCTCCTCGCGCACCGCGGCCTGCGCGGGTGCGCAGCACTCGCCCTCCAGCGCGGCCAGGGCCTCGCCCCAGTTCCGGCGAGCCGCCGCCAGGGCGTCGCGCTGCAGGGTGAGGTCCTCGCGGTCCGGGCGCAGGCTCATCGGGCGTCCCCTCGTCGCTCGGGCAGGTCCCAGCGGTGCGGTGCGTCACGGGCCTCAGCGGAACCCGCGGCCACGAACCCCGGGGCCCGTCACCCGGCCCGCACCGTGGGCCGACCGAGCGAAACCCCCGCGGCGGGCGCGGCTGCCGTCTAGTCTGGCAGGGCTCCTGGCCACCACGCACCCGGAGGCGCTCCCGTCCCGAGAGGTGCCCCGTGCCCGCGTTCCTCCACCGTCGCCCCGCGCGCGCCGGCGCCGCCCTGGCGCTCGCCGCGGCCATGGCCGTCGCGGCCGTGGCCCCCGCCGGCGCGGTGGGGGTGCCCGAGCGCATCTCGGGCCAGGACCGCTTCGAGACGGCGGTGCGCATCGCCGGTCAGGCGTTCCCCGGGCGCGCGGCGACCGTGTACCTGGCCCGAGCGGACACGTTCCCCGACGCCCTCGCCGCAGGGGCGCTCACCGACGGCCCGGTCCTGCTCGTGCCGCGCTCCGGAGAGGTGCCGGCCGTCGTGGTCCAGGCGGTGGAGCGGCTCGCGCCGACGGCCGTGGTGGCGCTGGGGTCCCCGGACGCCGTGGGCGACGACATCCTCAAGGGGGCGGCGGGCGGACGCCCCACCCGCCGGATCGGCGGCGCCGACCGCTACCACACCGCCGCGCTGCTGGCGCGGGCCGCCTTCCCCGGCACGGCCCCCACCGTCTACCTGGCGCGGGGCGACGCCTTCCCCGACGCCCTGTCGGCGGGCTCGCTCATCGACGGCCCGCTGCTCCTGGTGCCCTCGACCGGAGAAGCGCCCGAGGCGGTGCGCCGGGAGGTCCAGCGGCTGGCACCCCGGCGCGTGGTGGCCCTCGGGTCGCAGAACGCGGTGGCGGACTCCGTGCTCACCTCCGCCGCCGTGGGACGGACCACGTCGCGGCTGTCGGGGGAGGACCGCTACGCCACCTCCGCCGCCATCGCCCGGGCAGCCTTCCCGCACGGCACCCCCATCGCCTACGTGGCGCGCGCCGACACCTTCCCCGACGCCCTCGCCGCCGGGTCCCTCACCAACGGCCCCGTCCTGCTGGTGCCCTTCGACGCACCGGTCCCGCCGGCGACCCTCGCGGCGATCACCGCACTCGGTGCGTCGAGGGTCGTGGCGCTGGGCGGGCAGAACGCGGTGACCGACGCCTCGCTCTTCTACGCCGGGCGGGCCGCGTTGCACGAAACCCAGTACCTGGGCGAGGAGTACTTCGGGGGCTTCAGCGACTTCTGGCGGATGCGCACCCCGCTCGACGTGGACGGCACGACCTACGACCAGTCCGCGCAGGTCCACTGGTGGGGCGCGCAGACCGTCAACGGCTTCGAACTGGCGGGCAGGTACGCCTCCTTCCGCACCACCGTCGGCACGCCGGGCGACCAGCCGCAGACCGGCGATCGGGTGACGCTCGACGTCGAGGTCGACGGACGCGTGGTGGACACCACCGTGCTCGGCGTGGGCTCGCACCGCGACGTGGAGGTGGACGTCACGGGCGCCCAGCGACTGCGGCTGCTGCTGCGCAGGACGCCCGAGGACCCGACACCCCCCTACGGAGGGCTGATGACGGACCTGGGGAACCCGCGGGTCACGACGGCGACCGGGGTGGACGACGCCTCGCTCTACACGCGCCCCACGCATCCCCAGTGATCTGCGGCTGACGTTCGCTCCCAGCCCCTTCCGGGCTGCGGGTGACCGGTCGTAGACCGGCGCGCCTCTTCAACCGTGGCGGGGCGCAGCCGTCGGGGGCCGCGGTGCAGCCAGACGGTGCCACCGCCCTGGTCGCTGACCTGCACCAGGCCGGTGATGCCGTCCGGCGCGAGGTCACGGTTGCCCAGGACCTCGCCACCGGGGTGAGTGATCGTCACCATGTGAGCGGTGCCCTGCCGGAGCAGGCGAGCACCCGCCACGCTGCTCGCGGTCGGTGGAGTGCTGCCCACCCTGTCCATGAGGCAGGCGAAGGAGCACCGGGAGTTCAGCCGGATGTGCTCGTCCTCGCCCGAGCTCGCCTTGGTCACCAGGACGCGTCCACACGCGAAACGGCCGTCGCCCGACGGCACCGGCCAGAAGTCTCCGGCTCGGAGGTAGCTCGTCGACCGCGGTTCGAACGGGTACCCGGGGTGCTTGCTCGCCGCCGCCTCACGCTAGGACGAGTCGCGCCCCGCCCCTGACGTCGTACGGGGGCGAGATGCGACGGCGGCACCCGGTGGCAGCATGAGCCCGTCGAGCCGATCGGGAAGCCTGCGGATGGAGATCGCCTGACGCCCGCATCAGCCGATGGTCGCGGAGTCGCCGGCTCGGTGGCCTCGTTCGTCGCAGGTGCGGACGAAGCCCGGACACGGGTGCTCGGCACGGTCCAGCCTGTGCTCATGTCGCATGCAGAGGTGGCCAGCGGGACCGTGGGTGGCGAGTCGATGAAGCAGACCGCGACCGGGGCTCTGGCAGCGGGACTGGTCCTGGCGTTGGTGAACTACTTCCTCTTCGACAACACCGTCGCGATCTCGGCGTTGAAGGGTGCCGGCTTCGCCGCCTTCATAGTGATCATCCACGCCGAGAGGCCGACATGGGCTCGGCGCAAGCAGCGACGCTGACTCATGTGGCGCCGCCGCAGGCCCCGACGTGGAGATCCCCCTCGCCGCCCACAGCACGACTGGCCATCTGGGCCTCGACGGGGCTGGGCCCGAACGCCCGCGATCGCCGCGGGTCGAGGATGTTTCTTCGATCTCCCGGGCTGACAGGTCAACCGATGATCGTCTCCGTCCGTGTCACTTCCATGAGGTGTAGCGGCAGGACGATCGGAAACGTCACGACGCTGGCGGTCACCGTGTCGGTGCTGGCGACAGGGTGCGCCAACGGCGGCGTTGCGGAGCCCGCTGGCGCACCGGCCGCGGAGGAAACTCTTCTCTCGCACAGCGCCGCGCCCACCACCGTGGCTCCGGCTGCGCCGTCGTCCGAGGCACCTCCCTCTGCGACGAGCACCCCGACGCAGGACATGGCGATCACCGACCAGGACGGCACGACCGTCACCTGGCGCGGTCCCGCCCGAGGCGAGGGCTGGACGGTGGAGCCAGACCGCACGGAGGAGCTCTACTGGTATCCAGCCCCTGCCGGAGAACAGCTGAACACCTGGGACCGCACCCTGCGCGACGAGATCTTCGGCGGTGGCTACCACGAGGAACTGGGAGTCCGCCTCGGGCCGGACGGGCAGCTCTCCTACGCCCGCTCGATCGGGAACTTCGGCTCTCTCATCTGGGCCCAGGGGCCGGAGCTGACCTGGCTCGACCTCGACCCGTGCTCGCAGTGGCCGTCCTCCCCTCTGTCGGAAGAGCCCCACACCAGGGCCGTGTGCCGGGTTCTGACCGTCGACGGGCACCCCGTTGTCGCGGCGGAGCACCGCCCCGACCTCACTGTGCATCCCGACGGCACACTCCATCTCCCGGAGACGACCGTCTTCACGGTGCGCCCTGACGGCGTCGCCGTCCGCATCGAACAGCGCAGTGGCATGGGCGAGCCCACCCGCAGCAGTGAGGACCTCGCCAGGGCCGCCCTCACCCTTCCCCCGCCCTGACGAACATCCGGCTGTGGCGCTGGTGGCGCGCGACCACGGCCGGCTCGGAGCGTCTCCCCGGTCCGCAGGACACGTCCTGCGCCCGCGCGGGTCGGGCCGTACTCTCGCGGCATGGCCGATGCCGACCTGCACTTCTACTTCGATCCGGTGTGCCCGTTCGCGTGGATGACCAGCAGGTGGGTCCGCGCCGTCCAGGCGCGCCGCGGCTACGGCGTGGACTGGCGCTTCATCTCCCTGCGCCTGATCAACGCCCACGTGGACTACGACGCCCACTTCCCGCCGGGCTACGAGACCGGCCACACCAGCGGCCTGCGCCTGCTGCGCGTGGCGGCACGGGTGCGCGCCGAGCACGGACGCGAGGCCGTCGCCCCGCTCTACCGGGAGTTCGGCACGCGCATCTTCGACAGCGCTCCTCCGGCCGACGAGGCCGCCGCCGCGCACCACCGGGGCACCGCGGCCTTCGTCGAACCGGTCCTCGCGGACCTCGGACTGCCCGCGGACCTGGCCGCGGCCCTCGACGACGACTCCTGGGACGCCACCATCCAGGCCGAGACCGACGAGGCGCTCTCCCTGACCGGCCGCGACGTCGGCACCCCGATCATCCACGTCGACCCGCCCACGGGCGCCGCGTTCTTCGGGCCGGTGATCAGCCGGCTCCCGGACGAGGACGACGCCGTCGCACTGTGGGACCACGTCGTCGCCCTCACCCGATTCCCGGGTTTCGCCGAGTTGAAGCGCAGCCTGCGCGAACTGCCGCAGCTGCGCGCCCTCGGGGTCGGGGAGGACGAGGTGGGCGTGCAGGAGGACTGGCACGGCGGGAGCCGCCGCACGAAGCACTGACCGCGCCCGGAGTCACGCCGGACGGCCGCCCCGCTCCCCCGGCGCCCGCGCCCCCTCGGCCCCCTCGGCCCCGTCGGCGCGCGCCGGCGGGGTGACGACACCGGCGATCAGCGTGGACACGCCGAGCAGCACGGCCACGACCGTCAGGGCGCCCAGCACCGTGACGCGGTCACCGAGGAACCCGATCAGCGGCGGCCCGGCGAGGAAGGCGCAGTAGCCGATGGAGGAGACGACGCTGACGCGACCGGCGGAGAACCGCGGGTCGTCGGAGGCGGCACTCATCCCCACGGGGAACCCGAGGGAGACCCCGAGCCCCCACAGCAGCACGCCCACGAACGCCAGCGGCGTCGCGGGAGCGAGGACGAACAGCAGCGTTCCCCCGATCCCGAGGACGGCCAGCAGGCGCACCAGGGCCACGCGCCCGAAGCGGTCCAGCATCGGCGGGCCGAACCAGCGGCCCGCGGTCATCGCCGTCAGGAACACGGCGAAGGCGAGCGTGCCCAGCGCCGGCGGCGCCCCGTAGCCGTTGATGAGGGCCACGGCGATCCAGTCGTTGCCGGCGCCCTCGGCGAAGGCGAACGCGAGGACGAAGAGGCCGACCAGCAGCGTCCGCGGTTCCCGCCAGGCCCGCAGGGCATCGAAACGGCCGGCAGGCTCCCCTGCGCCGGATGCGCCGTCGTCCTGCTCACGCAGGAACCGCCGCGTCCCCACCGGGACCACCGCGGCGACGACGAGGGCGACCACCCCCAGGTGCACCGGCACGGAGACCCCGGTGGCCACCGCCGCCGCACCCACCAGGGCACCGGCGACGGTGCCCAGGCTGAACCCGGCGTGGAAGCGGGACATGATCGAGCGCCTCAGGTGCTGCTCGACCGCGGCCCCCTGCACGTTCATCGCCACGTCCCACGCCCCGTTCGCCAGCCCCAGCGCGAACAGGCCGATCACGACGGGCACCAGGCCGACGAGGAAACCGCCCGCGACCGTGGCCGTGCCCGCGGCGAGCAGCAGCGCCATCGCCAGGACGGTGCGCCGGGAGCCGAAGCGGGCGATCACGGGCCCCGACGCCGGCAGGGCGAGGACCGCACCGGCCGCGACGGCGAGCAGGACGAGCCCGAGGGAGGAGTGGTCGAGACCCAGGCGCTGCTGCAGCTGCGGAATGCGGGAGGCCCAGCTGGCGAAGGCGAACCCCGAGCCGATGAACGCGACGTAGGTGGCGGTGGTGGCGGCTCTCACCGCGTCGGGCGGGGGCTGGGCGGTCACGACGACCAGCCTCTCGCATGCGGGGCGGGCCGGGGCCCACGGCCGTCCGCACCCCTGCTCCCGGCCCGCGCGGGCATCGCCCTCCTCAGCCGGCGCGCAGCCGTTCCTCGCACTGCCGCACGTGGGGCACCTCGCGCAGGGCCCGGGGTGCGCGCGGCCACAGGCGCCGGGTGGCGGCCGTGAGAGCGGCGACCTGGGCCCGGCGGGCCGCGGTCAGCGGCAGGGAGTACGACCGCCGCGCCGCATCGGGGAGCAGGTCCGCGGTCACCGCCCGCAGCAGCACACCCGCGCCGGGGACGGGGGGCGTCAGCCGCGGCACGAGGAGGTCCCGGGCCACGTCGAGCACGGCAGGCGTCACCGCGAGGCGCGGGAGCACCGAGTCGAAGTAGGCGCAGAACTGCGCCCAGGAGCCGGGCAGGTGCCCCGGCGGAACGCGGAAGGTGAGCGCGAACGCCTTGGACTCCCGGTAGTACCTCTCGCGCTCGGCGGCGCCCAGCGGGGCGCGATAGCGCTCGTGCACGCGCAGGGACGTGCGCACGAGCGTGGCGTACACCCACAGCGCCAGGTCCGGGTCACCGGCGGAGTACGGCGTGCCCGCGGGGAACTCCCCCACCGCGGAGGGCAGCGTTCCCCGGACCCGTCGGTGGCGCCCGCCGACGGCGGCCGCGGCGGCCGCCGCTTGCTCGCGGTCGCCGAACGTGATGGCGAGGGTGGCGTCCAGCGTGGCGAGGAGGCGGTGCCCCGGACGGCTGCGGTAGTCGGAGTGCTCGACGACGCCCGCGCCGACGAGCGGGTGCGCGATCTGCAGCAGGATCGCCGCGGGCCCGCCCATCAGGGCCAGGCGGTCCCCCCACAGCCGCTGGAAGGGGCCATCCGGCTCGACGACACCGGGGTCCCCCGCCCGCCCCGGCGGCAGGGGCGGGGGGAAGGCGGCGCGCAGGGGCATCCGGGGGCGGCTCACCCCGGCAGTCTCGCCGAGCGGGTTCCGCGCGGCATGCCGGGACCGCGGCCACCGGAACGCGGCCACTGGAACGCGGCCTCCCGCGCCTGCGCCGGTATACCGTCCGCGCCATGACCCCGCCGAACGGCACGTCAGCCGCCAACTCCCCCCAGCACGGCCTCCTCGACCTCTCCGGGCGGACCGCGCTCGTCACCGGCGCCGCGGGCGGCATCGGAGCCGCCGTCGTGGCCCGCCTCGCCTCCGCCGGTGCGCGGGTCCTCGCCGCCGACCGGGACCGCGACGGCCTGGAGGCCCTGACCGCCCGCACGGAGGGCGTCGAGGCGCTCGTCTGCGACCTCGCCGACCTGGACGCGACCGACGCGCTGCCCGCGGAGATCGACGTCCTCGTGAACAACGCCGGGATCCAGCACGTCGCCCCGCTGCACGAGTTCCCGCCGGACCGGTTCTCCTTCATCCTCCGCCTCATGCTGGAGTCCCCCTTCCGCCTCATCCGGCACGTGCTGCCGCACATGCGCGAACGCGGCTGGGGACGGATCGTCAACGTCTCCAGCGCCCACGGGTTGCGCGCCAGTCCCTTCAAGGCCGCCTACGTCTCCGCCAAGCACGGCCTGGAGGGGCTGTCCAAGGTCGCGGCCCTGGAGGGGGCCGCGCACGGCATCACCAGCAACTGCGTGAACCCCGGGTACGTGCGGACCCCGCTGGTGGAACGGCAGATCGACGACCAGGCCGCCGCCCACGGGATCCCGCGGGAGGAGGTGCTGGGCCGGGTGCTGCTGGACTCCGCGGCGGTCAAGCGGCTCGTGGAACCGGAGGAGGTGGCCGAGGTGGTGGCCTTCCTCTGCGGCCCCGCCTCCGCGTCGATCACCGGGGCGTCCTTCGCGGTGGACGGCGGATGGACGGCGCACTGAGCGCGCGTCGGTCTCGGCGGCGGCCGCTACTCCACCGTCACGCTCTTGGCGAGGTTGCGCGGCTTGTCGATGTCGCGGCCGAGTTCCAGGGCGACGTGGTAGGCGAGCAGCTGCAGCGGGATCGTCAGCAGCACCGGGTCCAGTTCCGGCTCGCTGCGCGGAACCCGCAGCACCGCATCGGCGAGATCTCCCGGGACGTCGGCGTTCGTCACGACGATGACGGGTCCGCCGCGGGCGCGGATCTGCTCGACCGTGGAGAGGTTCTTCGCGTAGAGCTCGTCGTCGGGGAGGATCACCACGCTGGGCATCGAGGAGTCGATGAGGGCCAGCGGTCCGTGCTTCAGCTCCGACGCCTGGTACGCCTCGGCGTGGATGTAGGAGATCTCCTTCAGCTTCTGCGCACCCTCGCGGGCCACCGGCCAGCCGCGCACGCGCCCGAGGAAGAACATGTGCCGGGCACCGGCGAACTGCTTCGCCACCGCCTGCACCTCCGGTTCGGAACGCAGCACCTCCTCGATCCGGTCGGGCAGGTCCAGCAGGGCGGAGACGAGACGCCTCCCGTCGGCCGCCGACAGGTCGCGGACCCGGCCGAGGAGCAGCGCGAGCAGGGCGAACGAGATCGTCATGTTCGTCAGCGCCTTGGTGGAGGCGACGGACACCTCGGGCCCCGCGTGCAGGAAGATGCCCTGCCCGCACTGGCGGGCGATCGCGGAACCCACGGCGTTGACCACTCCCACGACCCGGCCGCCCTTGCGCTGCAACTCCTGCACGGCCATCAGGGTGTCGAGGGTCTCCCCCGACTGGCTCACCGCCACGTAGAGGGTGTCCGGGTCCACCACGGGGTTGCGGTAGCGGAACTCCGAGGCGGGTTCGGCGTCGGCGGGGATGCGGGCCAGTTCCTCCACCAGGGACGCCCCCATCTGCCCGGCGTAGTAGGCCGAGCCGCAGCCGAGGAACGTCACCCGCCGGATGCCGCGCAGTTCCCGCGGTTCCAGCCGGATGCCGCCGAGGTGGGCGGTGGCGAACCGGTCGTCGAGGCGCCCGCCGAGCACCCGCCGCGCCGCCGCCGGCTGCTCGGAGATCTCCTTGTGCATGAAGTCCGGGTGGTCGCCGAGGTCGTAGTCCTGCGCGGAGAGCGCCGACGCCTCCACCTCCCCCGCACCGCCGGCCACGGGGGCGATCGGCGACGTGCGGTACGAGCCCGCGCGGACGGTGGCCAGTTCACCGTCGCCGAGGTGGACGACCTGCTGGGTGTGGTGGACGAGCGCGGCCACGTCGGAGGCCACGAACATCTCGCCCTCGCTGACGCCGAGGACGACGGGGCTGCCGAGGCGGGCCACGACCAGCTCCCCGGGCCGCTGCACGTCGAGCACCACGAGGCCGTAGGTGCCCTGGACCTCCTGCAGCACGGCCCGCACCGCCGCCTCCAGTGTCGCCGTACCGGATTCCAGCTGCTCCGCGACGAGGTGGGCGATCACCTCGGTGTCGGTGTCGGAGGCGAGGGCGACGCCCTCCCGCTGCAGCCGCGACCGCAGCTGGACGGCGTTCTCCAGGATGCCGTTGTGCACCACGGCGATGCGCCGCGCGGTGTCGACGTGGGGGTGGGCGTTGGCGACCGTCGGCGGGCCGTGCGTGGCCCAGCGGGTGTGGGCGATGCCGACCACGGCCGGGGAGACCGCGCCCACCTCCTCGCGCAGCTCCTGCACGCGGCCCGCGACCCGGTGCACCTGGAGCCGGCCGCGGTGGACGACCGCCAGCCCGGCGGAGTCGTAGCCGCGGTACTCCAGGCGCCGCAGCCCCTCCAGCAGGATGGGCTCGGCCTCCTGGCTGCCGACGTAGCCGACGATGCCGCACATGCGATGGGCCTCCCTGGTTCCGGACCGCCGGGCGGCGGTCAGCCGTAGACGATGCGCCGGAGCTGGCGCTGGGTGAGCACCGGTGCGCTGAACCTGCGCTGGGGCAGTTCCGCGGCGATCAGCGCCCAGATCCGGTCGTTGGTGAGCCGGCGCCGCTGCAGCTCCCGGTGCCGGCGCCGCACGTACTGCTCCACGCTCTCGTCGAGGTACGCCACGACGTCCGCGACGAGCCGGGCGGCCGTCGGGGCTGGCAGCCCGGTCGTGGCGGCGACGTGCTGCACGAGGTCCCCGAGCGGCGGGCCGGTCACGGGAGCGACCTTGCCACCCGCACGGCGCCGCAGGCCAATCCCCTGCCCGGAATCGGGCAGGATCCGGGGCGGGGCGGGTCCGGCCCCACGTGGACACGGCCTCAGGCCGCGTCGGGCAGCACCGCCACCGGCCCGGCCACCCGCGCCGGGCCGCGCACGGCGCGTCGGTGCAGGAGGACGAACACCAGCCCCGCCGCCACCAGGGTCGCCGCCACGAGCGGCAGCGCCGAGGGTGAAGCGGCCACCGCGCCCGTCCCCCCACCGGCACCGGCCACCACCCGCAGCAGCAGCAGGAGGGCCAGGTGCGCGCCGATGCACGTCCCCAGCGACTCCTCCCGCGTGGCGTAGCGCGCCGCGGCGAGGACCAGGCCCAGCAGGGCCAGCAGCAGCGCCTGGGTCAGCGGCTCCCAGCCTCCCGGGACCGCCCCCACGGGGACCGGCGGGAACCCCAGCACGGCACGCTCCACCGCGGAGGACGCTGACGGCGCGAGCACGAACACCGTGGTCGCCAGGACCGCCGCCCAGCCGCGCCCCGCTCCGGATTCGCGCAGGGCGGTCAGCGCGTAGCCCCGCAGCGCCACCTCCGCGGGCAGCACCCGCAGCAGCAGCACGAGCACCGCCTCGGCCACCAGGAGGCGGGCCGCGGCGGGCGGGTCGGCGGGCAGGGCGGCGCCCTCCCAGCGCAGCAGCCCACCGGCCGCCGCCGGCACGAGCACCGCCGCGCCCGCCGCCAGCACCACGGCACCGCCGAGCGCGACGGCCCGCAGCAGCCGCACACCCCCGTCGAGGCCGAGGCCGGAGCCCAGGCCGGCGCCGCCCCGCACCGCACCGGCACGCGCGCGCCGGCGCCGCAGCGCCAGCAGGGCCGCGACGACCAGCACCGTGCACAGCGCCGCGGGGGGCAGTCGGCGCCAGAACCCGGCGTCGGCGCCACCGGCGGCGGCGGTGAGGGCCGCCGCGCAGCCGCTGCCGAGGGCGAGCACCCCTCCCCCGAGCAGGGCGCGGCCCAGGCCGGTGGCCCGTTGCGCGCGCGGGGTCTGCACCCCACCACCGTGACAGCCCCGCCGCGCGGGCGGCAATGCCCCCGCCGGACCCGGCTGCTCCGCTGCGGCGGCGGCGGAGCAGCCGGGCGCCTCAGGACCGCGGGGGCGCGGCCTGCCGGTGCAGCACGTAGATGCGCGGGTGGTGGCCCTTGTGGAAGACGCTGAGCTCGGACACCAGCCCCCACGACGCCGCCGCCTCGCGCAGGCAGCGGCCCATGACCCGGATCTCGTGGGTGAGCACGACGAGCCGGGCGCCGGGGGCCGCCACCTCCGCGGCGCGGCTCAGCAGCAGGCGGTGGACCTGCTCGCTCTCGCTGTGCCGGCCGGCCTTGTCGCCCCAGGGCGGATCCGCCAGCAGCAGGTCGAACGGACCCTCGGCGGCCCACTCCGGCGACTCCACGTCGGCGACGACCAGCCGGGCACCCTCGGCGAGGCCGGCCGCCGCGAGGTTCTCGCGGGTGGCGGCGACGGCCTCCTCCGAGGCGTCCACCCCCACCGCGAGCGCCGCCGGGCCGGCCAGCAGCCGCTCCACCAGCAGCGTCCCCGAGCCGCACATGAGGTTGGCCACCCGGTCGCCGGGAGCGCAGCCGCCGAGCCGGGTCATCGCGGCGGCCACGGTGGCGTTCGCCGCAGCCGGATGGCCGACCCGGCGCCACGCCCGCGCCGACAGCGGCCTGGCCCCGAGGCGGACCAGCACGTCCCAGCCCTCGCCACCGCGGCGCAGGCGGATCACCACCGCCCCGTCGTCCGGGTCGTGGCGCAGGCGGGCGGCGGCGGTGATCTGGTCGGCGAGCAGCCGCAGCACGGTGGAGTCGCGCCCCGCCGCGTCGAAGCGGAAGGAGCGCACGGGGGTGGCGGGGTCGAGGTCGCGGGCGGTGCGCAGCGCCGTCAGCAGGCGGGGGAAGTGCTCGCCGCTGAGCAGGGAGCGCGGCCGGGGGACGTCGAAGTGCAGGCGCAGGAAGGGCGCGACCACGGTCCGCAGCCGCAGCGCACCGCGCAGGCCCCCCGACCACTCCACGTCGAGGGCGTCCTCGCGGCCCGGGACGGCCCGGACCCGGCGCACCGCGGGCAGCTCCGCGAGCTCCCCGCGCACCACGTCGGCGAGGCCGGGGAGGTGGACGAGCTCCAGCCGGTGCACGGAGGGCTCGGAGACCCGGGCCGGCTGGCTGCGGGCCGCCCCGCTCCGCGCCGACTGGGCGCGAGCCGGCTGGGGCCGCTCGCGCTGGGTCCGCTCGGGCTGGGGCCGCTCGCGCTGGGTCCGCTCGGGCTGGGTCCGGTCCCGCCGGCGGCCACCATCGGCGCCGGCGCCGCGCCGCTCGGGCACCGCACCGCGACCACCGGTGCCGCCACCACCGGTGCCGCGACCGTTGCGGGAGGGGGCGGGGCGCTGCGGCGCGCGGCCCGGGACACGGCGAGGGGTTCCCACGTCAGCTTCTTCCGGCAGGTCGAGGACGCACGACGTCCGTGCCCGGCCACGGTACCGGCGGCGGCCGCGCCCTGGAGCCGAGCCGGGAGGGGCGCCGGCGGACGGGTGCCTCGGCGGCGCGCGCGTCCCCCGAACGGGTGCGCCACGACCGCCCGCCGTGCGGCGATCCGGAGCACGCGCCGTTGCGGGAGGGTAGCGTTCGTCCCCATCGACAGGCTCGCGGCCACGCGCCGCCACACGCACAGGACCAGCCCCGGGGGTGGCGACATCAGCACTCGAGCACTGCCACCGGACACCGTGGTCGGCTCACCACCCTCCTCGGGACGGCAGCGTCTCGGGGCCGGTGCCGTCCACCTGTACACGGCCAGCGGCTCGGCCCTCGCGCTGCTGATCGTGCTCGCCGCCTTCGAGGGCGACGCCATGCTCGCCCTCTGGCTGGGCCTCGCGGCGCTCGTCATCGACGGCACCGACGGGATGCTGGCGCGCCGGCTGCGGGTGCGCGAGCACCTGCCCTGGTTCGACGGCGCCAAGCTCGACGACATCGTCGACTACCTCACCTACGCCTTCGCCCCGATGCTCCTGCTGTGGAGCGACGGGCGGCTGCCGTCGGGGGCCCCCGGGATGGCGCTGGCGATCATCCCGCTGCTGGCGTCGAGCTACCAGTTCTGCCGCGTCGACGCGAAGACCGACGACCACCTGTTCCTCGGCTTCCCCAGCTACTGGAACGTGGTGGCGTTCTACGCCATCGTCCTGGACCTCGGTCCCGCCGTGGTCGCGACCATCCTGATCGTCTGCTCGGTGCTGGTCTTCGTGCCGATCGGGTACCTGTACCCCTCGCGGACCAACGCCCTGCGCACCCCCAGCCTCGTGCTGACGGTGGTGTGGCTGGTCACCTACGCGGTGCTGCTGCTCCAGATGCCCGACCCGCACCCGCTCGTCGTGGCGCTCTCCCTGAGCTACCTCGTCTACTACGTCGTGGTGAGCCTCTACTTCACGCTGGCGCGGGCCAGCTACCGGGCCCGTGCCGCGCTGAAGCGGCCCGGGCCGGAGCCGGCGGAGGCCGACGCCGCGACCGCCCCCGCGGAGGGCTGAGGGTCCGCAGGGCACAGGCGCACGAACGGCGAACGGGCCGGGCAGGAGGTTCCTGCCCGGCCCGTTCGCCGTTCGCCACCGCTCTGCGCGGTGCCGGTGCTCAGCCGCTGAGCTGACCGACCCGCAGGGACTGCACGTGGCGGGTGTACTGGTCGAAGGCGTCGTCCACGAGCTGGGAGTGGGTGAACCCGCGGACGTCGTAGCCCTGGCCCTCCCCGCTCAGGTGAACCTCCAGGCGCGGGTACGTCGGGCCCTCGGTGGCCGAGCGGAACGCCTGGCCGGGCAGGGGGGCGTCCCGGCGCTCGATGCGGTAGCGGAACGGCTCGTCGCCCGCGACGGCCACGTGCAGCTCCACCGCGCGCTCGCCGGGCCCGGCGTCGGCCCAGTCCGCGTGCGCCTCGACGCCCTGGGAGCGGACCTCCTCGGCCACGGCCCGCAGTGCCGGCAGCGCCACCTCGTCGAGGTACTCCTGCGCCGGGCCCTGTCCCGGCAGCGCGGCCAGGCGCGGGCGGCCGAGGCGACCCGGCAGGTACTGGAAGGTGCCCGCCGCCGCCCGCGTCTCCGCCCGCAGCGCCCGGTGCAGCCCGACCATGACGAGGACCATGACGAAGGCGAAGGGCAGGCCCATCACGATCGTGGCGTTCTGCAGCGCGGTCACGCCCAGGCCCTCGTCGACCTGCAGCATCGCCGCCGTCAGCAGGCCGGTGGCCACCGCCCAGAAGATGCGCAGCCGGGCGCTGCCGTCGGCCTCGGGGCTCTTCAGGTCGGAGCAGAGGTTGGACATGACCAGCGCGCCGGAGTCCGCCGACGTCACGTAGAAGAGCAGGCCCACGAACGTCGCGATCGCCGCGACGAACGGGAAGGCCGGGTACTCCATGAGCAGCGTGTAGAAGCCGCGCTCGGGGGTGTTCATGGCGAGCTCCCCGAAGGCCGCGTCGCCGCCGCGCACCCGGTCCAGGGCGCTGTTGCCGAAGATCGACACCCACATGACGATGTAGCTGAACGGGATGATCAGCGTTCCGGCGACGAACTGGCGGATCGTGCGCCCGCGGGAGATGCGGGCCAGGAACAGGCCCACGAACGCCGACCAGGCGATCCACCAGGCCCAGAAGAACAGCGTCCAGCCGCTGAGCCACTCCCCCGCGCCGTCGTGGGCGAAGGTCTCCAGGCTCAGGCCGGGGAAGCGGGAGACGAAGCGGCCGACGTCGGAGACCAGCGCGTTGAGCAGGAAGCTGGTGTTGCCGAGGAGCAGCACGAACGCGGCCAGGCCCACCGCGAGCAGGACGTTGACCTGGGACAGCAGCCTGATCCCGCGGTCGACACCGCTGACGGCGGAGACGGTGGCCATGGCGACGGCGAGCGCGATCAGGCCGATCTGCGCCCCGCGGCCCTCGGGGATGCCGAAGAGCACGGAGAGGCCGTAGTTGAGCTGGACGACGCCGATGCCGAGAGACGTCGCGACGCCGAAGATCGTGCCGAGGACCGCGGCCATGTCGACGCCGTGGCCGATCGGCCCGTGCACGCGCTTGCCGAAGATCGGGTAGAGCGCGGAGCGGATCGCCAGCGGCATGTTCATCCGGTAGGCGAAGTAGGCCAGCGCCATGCCCATCAGCGCGTACATGCCCCAGCCGCTGATGCCGTAGTGGAACAGCGTCCACATCGTGGCGTCCCCGGCGGCCTGCGCGGTGCCCGCCTCACCCACCGGCGGGGCGAGGAGCTGCGTGACCGGCTCCGCGACGGCGAAGAACATCAGGTCCGTGCCGATGCCCGCGGCGAAGAGCATCGACGCCCACGCGAAGGTGGAGTACTGCGGCTTGGAGTGCTCCGGGCCGAGCCTGATCCGCCCGTAGCGGGAGGCCCCGAGGAAGACCACGAAGACCAGGACCGCGGTCGCCAGCAGGATGTAGAACCAGCCGAACCACTCCGCGGCCCACCCGACGAGGACGCCGATCGTCTCCGCCGCGCGCGTCGGTGCCGCCAGCGCCCAGCCCGCGATGAGGAGCACCCCGACCGCGGATCCGAGGAACACGGGGCGTTTGACCACCGACTCCGACGTGGCGGGGCCGGCGGCCCCGGGACGGACAGATCGCTCGCTCATGAGGGTGTCTCCACTGCTCGTCGTGCTGCGGACTGACCCGCCTCCGGGTCCGGCGGAGGCTACCAGCGGGCCCCTTCCGGACCCGGTGCGCGAGCTGGGCGGGCCGGGCGCGGCGGCGGCACCGAGGAGCCGGCGAGCGCCCGCCGCAGCACCCCCGGGCGGCGACCTCCGACGGCCGGACCGCGCGGACTCGCTCGGAGGCGTCGGCGGAAAACCCGTGGCGGTGCCGCGCGCCGCCTGGCTACCGTCGAGCCCATGATCTCCTGAGGCGCAGCCGCGCCGAGGCTCTCCGCCGAGGCGCCGCCGGTGTGACCACCCCACCGGACGCCGGCCCTCGCGGGCCGGTGCGATCCCTCCACCGCGCCACCCGTCGACCGGGTGCCGGGACGAACCGCAGCGCCGCGCGCGGTGGCGCTGCCCCTACATCCCCCGGAGGCTCCATGCCCGAGATCCCCACACCCGCCCTCGATCCGGCCGTGCTCGGCGGCGCACTCGGTGCCGCCGTGACCGTCCCCGCGCGGCCGCTGGTCGTCGACCTGCGGGAGGTGTCCGGCGGGGCGGCACCGCCCGCAGGGACAGCGCACCGCACCGGTCCCGCCACCGGCGGGACCGGGCCGGCAGCAGTGCTCCAGCACGGGCCGCGGGCACGGGGTCGGTCCCCGCGCCAGTACGCGATGCGCCGGCGCTGAGGTCGCGCCGGCTCCACGGCCGAGGCGGCGGGACGGGCCCTCAGCCCGCCCCGCCGCCGTTCGCGGGCGGCGTCTCCTGCGAGCCGTCGCAGGAGAAGCCCTCCCGCCCCCGGCAGAGGCTCCCGGCCAGGTCCGTGAGGACGTCGAGGAGTTCGCGCGCCCCGGTGCGGCGCAGCCCGGCGACCGTCTCCTCGGCGAGGCGCTGGTAGATCGAACGGACCTCCTCCACGACTGCGCGCCCGCGCGGGGTCAGCTCCACCACGGTCGCGCGGCGGTCGGTGGTCGAGGGCCGGCGCGCGATGAGCCCGGCGGCTTCGAGCTTGCGGGCGGTGACCGTGACGACCGGCGGCTCGCAGCCGGAGGCCACCGCGAGCTGCGCCTGGGTGCGCGGTCCGTGCACGTCGAGGTCCAGCAGGAGGGTCTCCTGCCCGGGGTGCAGCCCGACGTCGGCCAGCAGGGCCGCTGCGCGCGAGCGGTGGCGGATGCCGACGGTGCGGATCGCGGCGTTGATCGCCTCGGCATCGCGGTGGTCCATCTCGCCCCTTGCCCCACGGTCGTTAGCCGACTAACCTCCAGGTCGATCCTTAATCGGCTAAGCAGATGGTAGCCGTGGCCGCCCGGCCGCGCACCGCTCCTGGAGGAGATCGTGGACATCCTCGTCCTGTCCGGCTCGACCCGCGCCGAGTCCCTGAACACCCGCCTCGCCGGCCTCGTCGCCGACTCGCTGCCCGGCCACGACGTCCGCATCGACGCCGGCCTCGCGCGCCTGCCGTTCTACGACGCCGACGTCGAGGCCGCCGCCGTGCCGCAGGAGGTGTCCGGCCTGCGCGCCGCCGTGGCTGGCGCGGACGTCGTCGTCATCACCTCCCCCGAGTACAACGGGACGACTCCGGGCGTCCTCGTCAACGCCCTCGACTGGCTCTCGCGCCCGCACGGCGCCTCCGCGCTCATCGGCAAGCCGGTGCTCGCCCTGACCGCCGCGCCCGGCCCCCGCGGCGGCACCAGGGCGCTCGCGCACCTCACCGCGCTGCTCGGCACCATCGGCGCCCGCGTGGTGGGTGGCGGGCTCAGCGTGCCCCGGGCGGGGCAGCGCCTCACCACGGAGGGGCTCCCGGAGCTCCGGGCCGAACTCGCACCGCTCCTGCAGGCGGCGCTCGACCTCGCCGCACCCGCGGACGGGGCCGAGACCGCCGCCTGAGGAGGGTTCGGCGGCGGTCCCGGCCCGACAGCCGCGTGCCTGATCAGCCCCGCGCCCAGTAGGCCGCGTGCGCACGGTGCAGCCAGTCGTCCACCCACGCACGGTCGGGCTCGGCCGGGACGGCCGGGCTCTGCCGCAGCGCCTCCAGCCGCTCCTCGGCCGCGGCCACCGCGCGCACCACCTGCTCCAGCGGAACCTCGCCCCGCCGGACCGCGCGCAACCGCTCCCGCGCCGGCTGCGGAACGGGCAGGGTGATGCGCCCGGTCGTGAGCAGTTCGACGCCCTGCACACCCAGCCGCAGCGCGTGCATGGCGAACTTCGTGTCGTACCCGTGCTCCGCGACCAGCTCGGGGCGGTTGGTGTGCGCCCCGGCGGAGCCGGTCATCGCCGCGCGCTGGGAGCGCAGATAGCCGAGGAACCGCTGCGCCGCCAGGCGGGAGACGAACCGGTGGGCGTTCTCCACCAGTTCCGCGCCGGCCGCATCGCGGTAGACGACCTCCTCATCGGGCACGAACAGCAGCAGCAGGACGGTGGGGTTACCAGCCAGGGCCAGCCGCGCCCACTTGCGCGCGGAGTACACGACGACGTCGAGATCCCCTGCGCCGGAACGGTTGCGCAGACCACCGTCGCGATCCCAGGCCGTGTGCCGCTGGTACTGCTCGAACTCGGCGCGCCGCGAGGTGGCCGACGTTCCCGCCGGCACCCGGGCGAGACCCGTGACGAACTCGCGGGGTTCCAGGCAGATCCCCATCTCGTCGCGGTCGTCCTGCCCGCTCACCGCCGTGCCGTGGACACCGGAACCCACCTGGGCCCGCAGCACCAGCCCGTCCTCCGCGATGCGGCGCGCCTCCTCCGACGCGTGCGGGTGCGCGTAGCCGCGCGGCAGCTCCCGCGGTCCCCGCACCTCCCCGACGCCGCGACGGCCGGGCGCGGTCGCCGCGGCGCCGTCGCTCGCGAGCAGTTCGTCGGGGTTCAGCAGGTCCGTGCGCATCCGGCGACTGTGGCAGGGAGAACCGCAAGATCGCCGGTGGTTTTCCGCCGGCGCCCGGGCGGCGTGGGACCATGGCCACCGTGAACGACGCGCGCGACCCCGCGGCCTCCGACGTCCGCCGCTGGCGGCAGTACCTGGCCGACGAGCGCGCCGAGGCCGCCGTCTACCGCGACCTCGCGGCCCGGCGCGGAGGCGAGGAGCGCGCCATCCTCCTCGCCCTGGCGGACGCCGAGGACCGCCACGCGGCGCACTGGGAGGACCTCCTGGGCGACCGCGCCGGAGCTCCCCGGCGCGCGGACCGGCGCAGCCGGGTGCTGGGTTTCCTGGCCCGCCACTTCGGTTTCGTCTTCGTCCTCGCCCTCGTCCAGCGCGCCGAGGCCCGCTCGCCCTACGAGGGGGACGCCGACGCCACCGAGGCGATGGCCGCCGACGAGCGGATCCACGGCGAGGTCGTGCGCGGCCTGGCGATCCGCGGCCGCAACCGGCTCTCCGGCACCTTCCGCGCGGCCGTCTTCGGCGCCAACGACGGGCTGGTGAGCAACCTCTCGCTCGTGATGGGCATGGGTGCCGCCGGCGCCTCGACCCGCACGGTGCTGCTGGCGGGCCTCGCCGGACTGCTGGCGGGGGCGCTGTCGATGGGGGCGGGCGAGTACGTCTCCGTGCGCTCCCAGCGGGAACTGCTGGAGGCCTCCAACCCGGATCCACAGGCGCAGGCCGCGCTGCCGTTCCTCGACGTCAACGCCAACGAGCTCGCCCTCGTCTACCGCGCCCGCGGCATGTCTGCGGAGGACGCCCAGGCGCACGCGGCCGACGTGCTGCGCGACCACGCCCTCGCCGCCGCGACGGGCAGGGGAGACGCCGAGGAGCACGAGGCCGTGGGCACCGGCACGGGGGCGGCGCTGTCCAGCTTCGCGTTCTTCGCCTCGGGCGCCGTCGTCCCCGTCCTGCCCTACCTGCTCGGGCTCACCGGCGCGGCGGCCACGGTGGTGGCGGTGGTCCTCGTCGGTCTCGCCCTGCTCTGCACGGGCGCGGTCGTCGGCCTGCTCTCCGGCGCCCCGCCGCTGCGCCGGGCGCTGCGGCAACTGGCCGTCGGCCTCGGGGCGGCCGCGGCCACGTACTGCCTCGGCCTGCTGTTCGGCACGACCGTCGGCTGAGGACGCGAACGGCGCGCGATGCCCCGCCCCCAGCGCACCCCGGCGCTGCCGCTCCTGCGGATGCCCGCGGTGGTGGTCCTCGTCGCCGGCTGATCCGCGAGCGCGGTTCAGCGCCGCGCGCGCCGGTCCCCGAGCACGTGCGAGGCGGCACCGGTCAGGCCGGACACCGCGAGCACGGAGGGCCACGCGCCGATCCGCTTGGCCAGCGGGTGGGACAGCCCGAACGCGGCGACGTAGACGCCGAGGAGCCCCGCGGTGGTCACCGGGTCGGTGGTCCTCGCCCACTCACGCCCCGCGAGGACTCCCCCGGCGGCGAGCACGACCCCGCCGAGGGGGCGCACGCCCGTGCGCCGCGCGACCTGCCAGCCTCCGACGAGAGCGCCTGCCGTGATCAGTGCGGTGGGGATGGCCATGGCGGCACGCTACGCCCTGCGCCCACCCGGCGGGACGGGGCGTCGTGACGAGGGGGGACCGGGTCCCCGCGACCTCGGGGACGTCCTGGACGGCGGCGTCGGCGGGTGGGACCGGGCGCGCCGCTCACCGGCTCCCGGCGTCACCGCCCGGGGCCTCACCGTAGGGACCGCCGTACGGGGCTCCGGGGACCTGACCGTAGGGGCCGCCGTACGGACCACCGCGGGGACCGCCCGTCCAGCCCCCGCCGAACTTGGGGCAGGGGCCGAAGCGGTTGGGGCCGGGCTCGCTGTCCTGGGCGAGGAGCACGAGCAGGACGATCGGCCCGGCCAGGGGGACCGCCGAGATGAGCATCCACCACCCGGAACGGCCGGTGTCCTGCAGCCGCCGCACGGTCACCGCCAGGCTCGGCAGCACGAACCCCAGGATCACACCCAGGAGGGCCAGGCCGCCCACGCCCTCCACGACGTCGACGACGGCACTACCCGGCCCCGCCATGCCGGCGAGCGTCGCGAAGAACTGGCCCACCAGGACGACGGCGAGGAACGCGACGTAGGAGAAGAAGTAGAACCACCGGAACTCCGAGCGGCGCGCACGACCGCGGAACCGGGCCTACTGCGACAGGACACTGCGCACGGCCGTGACGGGGTCCATCGATCTCCTCTGGCGGTCTCCGGCGCGGGCGGCGGAACTCCAGCGACTCCGGACGTCCGTCCCCTCCACGCCGTCGCCGCACCCGGGACCGGCGCGGGATCGCGCCGCAGCACTAGCCTCGGTGCATGGCCCACGACCCCGGCAGCGCCCTGCCCCCGGCGGCGAAGGCGCTGGCCGACGCCATCACCGCCAGCGTGCGGGCGGCGGAGGCCGGCGACACCCCCCGCTACGCCGAGGCCGTCGCCCGGCTCGCGACGGCCGAGCCGGAGCACGTCCGCCTGCTGCTCGGCTCGGTGGTCCGCTCGCTGCTGGAGGAGCTGCACCCCGACGGCATCGACGCCGACGACCTGCGCGAGGCCGTGCACCGCTGCGCCCGCGGCACCGCGACGTGGACCCCCGCCCCTCCGGAGGTGGACCCCTACGCCCTCGTCGTCCTCCTCGCCGGTGCCCTCGGCGTGCACCCCGACACCCCGTCGCCCGCGGCGGACGAGGAGGAGTCCTGGCCCGCTCCCCGCCCCGTCCCCCCGGCCGCCGTCGCCTTCCTCGCCCCGCTCCTCCTCGCCGACCTGCTCTCGCGCTCGCGCCGGCGGCTGGCGCCGGCGCTGGGCGCGGCGTTCGCCGAGATCGCCCGCGCCGAGCGGATGGAGATGCCGTAGCGGCGGGCGGCGGCGCGGCTACTTCAGCCCCGACTCCGCCTCCTGCAGGGCGGCGAACTCCTCCTCCGGGGCGCTGGCGACCAGGTGGTGACGGGAGTAGAACCAGAAGTAGGCGAGGAAGGCGACGAACACCGCCGCCGTGATGCCGGCCGCCCGTTCGTCCACGAAGAAGGTCGCGACGACCGCCATGGCCGACAGGACCAGCGCGATGCCCGTGGTGACCGTGCCGCCCGGCGTCCGGTACGGGCGCTCCAGGTCCGGCTCCCGGCGGCGCAGCACGATGTGGGACAGGTTCATCAGGACGTAGGAGACGGTCGCCCCGAACACGGCGATGTTGATGAGCAGGCCGCCGTCCTGCGTCCACGCAGCCAGCACGAAACCGATCGCGGCGGGCACCAGCAGTGCGAGGTACGGCGTCTTGCGCCGGCCGGTGACCGACATCCAGCGCGGCAGGTACCCGGCCCGCGACAGCGCGAAGAGCTGGCGGGAGTAGGCGTAGACGATGGAGAAGAAGCTCGCGACCAGACCCGCGAGGCCGACCCAGTTCACGAAACCGGCCAGCAGGCTGTCCTCGCCGCGGGCGATGCGTGCGGCCTCCGGCAGGGGGTTGCCCGAGTCCTGCATGGCGGCGGAGCCCGCCGCGCCGGGGGCGAGCAGGAGCACGCCGGCACCGAAGACCAGCAGCGCCAGCATCGCGGCGATGATGCCACGCGGCATGTCGCGGCGCGGGTTGCGCGACTCCTCCGCCGCCAGCGGGACGCCCTCGATCGCGAGGAAGAACCAGATGCCGTAGACGAACGCGCCGATCACCCCGGCGTAGCCCATCGGCAGGAACTCCGAGGCCCCGGCGGCGTCGGTGGGCGCGATGTCGAACAGGTTCGCCACCTCGAAGTGGCCGATCATCCCGGCCATCCACACCAGCAGGGCGACGACCGCCAGGGCGGTGATCCCGAAGATGACCTTCATCGCCTCCCCCACGCCCCACAGGTGGATGCCGACGAAGAGGGCGTAGCAGGCCAGGTACACCGGCCAGGGACTCGGCAGGCTGAAGAGCTGCAGCGCCTCGACGTAGCTGGCGATGAAGGTGGCGATGGCCGCCGGGGCGATGGCGTACTCGATGAGGATCGCCACGCCCGTGGCGTAGCCGCCGAGCGGACCGAGCGCGCGGCGCGCGAAGCCGTAGCCGGCCCCGGCCACCGGCATCGCCGAGGACATCTCCGCCAGCCCGAACACCATGCACGTGTACATCAGGCCCATGAGCAGGAAGGCGATCAGCAGGCCACCCCAGCCGCCCTCGGCGAGCCCGAGGTTCCAGCCGGAGAAGTCCCCGGAGATGACGTAGGCCACGCCCAGACCGGCCAGCAGGAGCCAGCCCGCGGCGCCCTGGCGCAGCTGCCGCTGCTGCAGGTAGTCGTCGGAGACGCGCTCGTAGCCGGCGCGGGAGGGGGTGGAGCGTCGCTGCGTACTCATGCGGTCCTCCGAACCAGGTGGAGCCCGGTGCCGGCGGAGCCCAGTACCGGGTGGCGCTCTCGGACGGTGCAGCCGGACCGTGCCCGCGGGGGCAGCGCAGTCCGGCGGAATGGATCGTCGGTGGTCCTTATCCAGCGGGCCGCCGAGCATGCCGCCCCGCGCCGCAGCCGTCAACGGTCTTGACATGACGCTGCGTGAGGACTTCGATGCGGCCAAATGGTCCGCCGTCGAACCAAAGGGGCGGGCCGATGCCGTCGTTCGGAGGAGGACGCCGTGGGCCCCACCGGCACGCAGGACACCGCCCCGCCCCAGGTCGTCGAGACCCCGGCCGCGACGGCACCGCTGTCCCTGCAGGACCTGCGCCACGACATCGCCTCCGGGCGCGTCGAGACGGTCCTCGTCGCCATGACGGACATGCAGGGCCGGCTCCAGGGCAAGCGCGTGACGGGGCGCTACTTCCTCGAGGAGGTGCTGGAGCACGGCACCGAGGCGTGCAACTACCTGCTCGGCGTCGACGTGGAGATGAACACCGTCGGCGGTTACGACATCACCTCCTGGGACCGCGGCTACGGCGACTTCCTCCTCCGCCCGGACCTCGCCACGCTGCGGCGCATCCCCTGGCACCCGGGCACCGCCCTCGTCCTCTGCGACGTCCTCACCCTCGACGGCGACCCCGTCGCGCCCTCCCCCCGTCAGGTCCTGCGCCACCAGCTCGACCGCCTCGCCGGCCGGGGGCTGCGGGCGATGGCCGCGACGGAGCTGGAGTTCAACCTCTTCGGCGTGACCTACGAGCAGGCGCAGGCCGCCGGGTACCGGGACCTGCGCCCGGCCAACGGCTACAACATCGACTACTCCCTCCTCGGCACCGGCCGGGTGGAGCCGGTCCTGCGGCGGCTGCGGCGGGAGATGGACGGCGCCGGGCTGTACACGGAGTCCGCCAAGGGCGAGTGCAACCTCGGCCAGCACGAGGTCGCCTTCCGCTACACCGACGCCCTGACGACCTGCGACCAGCACTCCGTCTACAAGCTCGGGGCGAAGGAGATCGCCGCCCAGGAGGGGATGTCGCTGACGTTCATGGCGAAGGTGGACCAGCGCGAGGGGAACTCCTGCCACATCCACCTCAGCCTCACGGACGCCGACGGCCTGCCGGTCTTCGCCCAGGGGAACGGCACCGAGATGTCGCCGCTCTTCCGCTCGTTCCTCGCCGGCCAGCTCGCGGCACTGCGCGAGCTGACCCTGCTGCTGGCGCCCAACATCAACAGCTACAAGCGCTTCGCCGCCGGCTCCTTCGCGCCCACCGCGGTCGCCTGGGGCTACGACAACCGCACGTGCGCCCTGCGCGTCGTCGGTCACGGCCCCTCCCTGCGCATGGAGAACCGCGTGCCCGGTGGCGACGCGAACCCGTACATGGCGGTCTCCGCGCTGCTGGCCGCCGGGCTGCACGGCGTCGAGCAGGGACTGGAGCTGGCGGAGCCGACGCGCGGCAACGCCTACACCGGCGACGCCGAGCGGGTCCCGACGACCCTGCGGGAGGCCGCGGAGCTGTTCTCCGCCTCCCGCATCGCCCGCGACGCGTTCGGCGACGAGGTCGTCGACCACTACACCCGCGCCGCGCAGGTCGAGGTCGAGGCCTTCGACGCCGCCGTCACCGACTGGGAGCGGGCCCGTGGCTTCGAACGCCTCTGACGCCGCGGGCGGCTGCTCGCCACCGGTTCCGGGGCGGCGGCCGCTCATCGGGCTGACGACCTACCTGGAGGCGAGCCGGCACGGGGTGTGGAACGTGGTGTCCGCCCTGCTGCCGGCCGCCTACGTCGACGGCGTCCGCGCCGCCGGTGGCCGCCCCGTGCTGCTGCCCCCCTGCGGGCCCGGTGCGCCGGCGTGGTCGCCGGAGGAGCTCGCCGACCTCGACGCCCTCGTCCTCACCGGCGGCGCCGACGTCGCCCCCGCCTGCTACGGCCAGCAGCCGGCACCCAGCACCGGCAGCCCCTCCCCCGAGCGCGACCACAGCGAGATCGCCCTCCTGCGCGGCGCCCTGGCGCTCGGGCTGCCGGTGCTGGGGATCTGCCGCGGGGCGCAGGTGCTCAACGTCGCCCTCGGCGGGACGCTGCACCAGCACCTGCCCGACGTGCTGGGCAGCCCACGCCACCAGGTCTCCCCCGCGGTCTTCGCGTCGACGACGGTGCGGACCGAACCGGGCTCGCGGGTGCACGGGCTGCTCGGCGAGGAGGTGGAGGTGCGCTGCTACCACCACCAGGCCGTCGACCGCCTCGCCGAGGGCCTGCGCGTGGCGGCCCGGGCGCCCGACGGCACGGTGGAGGCCGTGGAGGCCGCCGACCCCGGCGCGGGGTTCTGCGTGGGCGTGCAGTGGCACCCCGAGCAGGACGAGCGCGACGTGCGCCTCTTCGCCGCCGTCGTCGACGCCGCCCGCCGGCGCGGGACGACGGGTGCCGACGGGCGCGGACAGCGGGTCGAGGAGGGGGTCCGGTGAGCACGGGAACGTCGGAGGCGGTGCACGAGCTGGTCGACCCGAGCACCGGGCAGGTGTTCACCACCGTCGCCCTGCACGACACCGCCGCCACCGACGGGGCGGTGTCGCGGGCCGCGGCGGCGTTCCGGCGGTGGAGTGCCGTGGCCCCCGCCGACCGGGCGAGGTTGCTGCGCCGCTTCGCCGACGCGGTCGACGCCGACGCGGAGAACCTCGCCGCGCTGGAGGTCAGCGAGGCCGGGCACACGCTGGCGGGGGCCCGCTGGGAGGCGGCCAACGTCCGCGACGTGCTGGAGTACTTCGCCGGGGCGGTGGAGCGCCATCTCGGCGACCAGATCCCGGTGGCCGGCGGCCTGGACGTCACCTTCCACGAACCCCTCGGCGTGGTGGGCGTCATCGTGCCGTGGAACTTCCCCATGCCCATCGCCGGCTGGAGCATCGCCCCGGCCCTGGCCGCGGGGAACACCGTCGTGCTCAAACCCGCCGAGCAGACCCCGCTGACCGCGCTGCGGCTGGCGGAACTGGCCCTGCAGGCTGGCATCCCCGAAGGGGTCCTCCAGGTGCTGCCCGGGCGCGGCTCCGTCGTGGGGGCGCGGCTGGTGGAGCACGAGGACGTGCGCAAGATCGTCTTCACCGGCTCGACCGCCGTGGGCCGGCAGGTGATGGCCGGCGCCGCCCGGCACGTCAAGCGCGTCACCCTGGAGCTGGGCGGGAAGAGCGCCAACATCGTCTTCGCCGACTCCGACCTGGAGCGCGCCGCGGCCACCGCCCCCGACGGGGTCTTCGACAACGCCGGGCAGGACTGCTGCGCCCGCTCCCGCATCCTCGTGCAGCGCAGCGTCCACGACCGCTTCCTGGAGATGCTGGAACCGGCCGTCAAGGCGGTGCGGGTGGCGGACCCGAGGACGCCGGACGCCCAGATGGGGCCGCTGATCTCCGCCGCCCAGCGCGAGCGCGTCGCCTCCTTCCTCACCGACGACGCGCTCGGCGGCGCGGAGGTGGCCTTCACCGGCACCGCACCGGCCGGTCCGGGGTTCTGGTTCCGCCCGACCGTCGTGCTCGCCCCCGACCCGAGGGTCCGTGTGGCGACCGAGGAGGTGTTCGGGCCGGTGGTGACCGTCACCCCGTTCGAGGACGAGGCCGACGCCGTGCGCATCGCCAACGACAGCCGCTACGGGCTCTCGGGCTCCATCTGGACCCGCGACCTCGGCCGCGCGATCCGCGTCTCGCGGGCGGTCGAGGCCGGGAACCTGTCCGTGAACTCCCACTCCTCGGTGCGCTACTGCACCCCCTTCGGCGGGGTGAAGGAGTCCGGCCTCGGCCGCGAACTCGGCCCGCGCGCTCTCGACGCCTTCACCGACGTCAAGAACGTCTTCATCTCCACCGACTGACCCCGCCGGACGAGAGGCACCAGCCGTGACCGACAACCCCACCTCCGCCGCTGGCGCGCCGGAGACCCCCACGTCGCGTCGCCTGCCCGGCCGGGTCGCGGTCGTCACCGGCGGCGGCAGCGGCATCGGGCTCGCCACCGTCCGCCGCCTCGCCTCCGAGGGCGCCTCCGTCGTCGTCGCCGACGTCGACGACGCAGCCGGCAAGGCCGCGGCCGAGGAGGTCGGCGGCCTGTTCGTGCGCACCGACGTCACCGACGCCGACGAGGTGGAGGCGCTCTTCGCCGCGGCGCAGCGCACCTACGGCTCCGTCGACATCGCCTTCAACAACGCCGGCATCTCCCCGCCCGACGACGACTCCATCCTCACCACCGGGATCGACGCCTGGCGGCGGGTGCAGGAGGTCAACCTGACCTCGGTGTACCTGTGCTGCAAGGCTGCGCTGCCCTACATGCGTTCCCAGGGCCGCGGCTCGATCATCAACACCGCCTCCTTCGTCGCGGTGCTGGGGTCCGCCACCTCGCAGATCTCCTACACCGCCTCCAAGGGTGGCGTGCTCGCCCTCAGCCGGGAGCTCGGCGTGCAGTTCGCGCGGGAGGGCGTCCGCGTGAACGCGCTCTGCCCGGGCCCCGTGAACACGCCGCTGCTGCGGGAGCTGTTCGCGGCCGACCCCGAGCGGGCCGCGCGCCGCCTCGTCCACGTGCCCATGGGCCGCTTCGCCGAGGCCGAGGAGCTCGCCGCCGCGGTCGCGTTCCTCGCCAGCGACGACGCCTCGTTCATCACCGCCTCCACGTTCCTCGTCGACGGCGGCATCTCCAGCGCCTACGTCACCCCCCTCTGAGCGCACCGTCGGGGAGGTGGCGGCGATGACGGGTGACCCGGGGCAGGCCGTGGGAGCGCCCGCGCCCCGGGCGACGGCCCCGCAGCCCGTGATCCTGCGTCCGCTGCGCACCGGCAACGCCTTCGAGGAGACCGTCGAGCGGCTGCTGCAGACGATCCGGCTCGGGCTCGTGCCCCCCGGGGACCGGCTGCCCGCCGAGCGGGACCTCGCCCTGCAGCTGGGCGTGTCCCGGGCGACGCTGCGCGACGCGCTCGCCGCGCTGCACGCCGCCGGGTGGGTCGAGGCACGCCGCGGCCGCACCGGCGGCACCTTCGTGCGCGACTCCCCACCGCCGTCCGCCGGGACCGCTCCCGCCCCGACGGCGGAGGAGGTGGAGGACGTCCTGGCGCTGCGCTGGGTCGTGGAGGTCGGCGCGGTGGAGGTGGCGGCCCGCCGGGAGCTGCGGGCCGCCGAGCGCCGTGAGCTCGACGGGCACCTGCGCGTGGCCGAGAGCGCCGACGCGCGCGACTACCGCCGCTGCGACTCCCGGCTGCACCTGGCCCTGGCCGAGGCCAGCGGCTCCCCCTCGCTCGTGGCCGCCGTCGCCGACGCCCGCACCCGGCTCAACGCCCTGCTCGACCGCATCCCCCTGCTGAGCGTCAACCTTCAGCACTCCAACGCCCAGCACCGCAGCATCGTCGCGGCGGTCCTGGCCGCCGACCCCGAGCGGGCGCGGGCGGCGATGGTCGAGCACGTCGAGGGCAGCGCCGCCCTGCTGCGGGGCTTCCTCAGCTGAGCGCCCCCGCCGACGAGGTCCGGCGGCGGGGGCCGGGCGGCGAGGTCCGGGCGGTGCGTCGCAATCCCCTCGCCCGCGGCGGTGCCGTCGGGCAGGCTGTGGCCGTGCCGAGACTCGAGGCCTCCCGCTACCTGTCCGCCCTGCGCGCCGACACCGCCCGCATCGTCGCCCTCGCCCCCGGCGCCCTGGACCGCCCGGTCCCGGGATGCCCCGGGTGGAACGTGGCCGACGTGCTGCGCCACCTCGGGGAGGTCTACCTGCACAAGGCGGCTTCCGTCCGCCTCGGACGGCGGGCCCCCCAGGACGGGGTGCCACCCGCTCCGGACGACGACGCCGCCCTCCTGCCCTGGCTGGACGACGCTCTCGGCACCGTGCTGGCCGCCGTCGGCGGCGACCCCGAGGCACCGGCCTGGTCGTGGTGGCCGCCCGACGCGACGATCGGCTTCTGGCAGCGGCGGATGGCTCAGGAGACCCTCGTGCACCGGGTCGACGTGGAGCAGGCCGCGGGCCTGAGCGCCGACGTCGACGGGGAGCTCGCCGCGGACGGGGTCGACGAGGTGCTCACGGCGTTCCTGCCGGTCTGGCTGCCGCTCGACGGGCCGGGAGCGGGACTGCCCGCCGACCTCACCGCCCACGTGGCCGTGCGCACGACGGGACCGGACGCCGCCGGGCGGAGCTGGGACGTCCGCGTCGACGGCCTGCGCGCCGAGGTGGGCGGGCCTGCCGGTGACGCCCCGGCTGTGCTGGAGGGACCGCCCGGCGCGCTGCTGCTGTGGGCGTGGGGCCGCGGGGACGCCGCCGCCCTGCGCGTCGGCGGCGACCGCGGACAGGTCGACGCCCTGCGCAGGGCGCTGGCCGCGGCCACCGTCTGAGCCCCTCGCGCCGAGCCCCTCGCCGTACGCCGCGACCTCAGGCGAGGAGTCGGCTGAGCTCCTCGGACTGCGCCGTGACCACGCTGCACAGGTGCTCGATCTCGGCCTCGCGCCAGCGCCCCGCCGTCAGCCGCTCCACGGCGGCACGCCGGTGCTCGGGGTTGACGATCCGCTCGGAGATCTCGATGCCCGCGCTGACCGCAGCCGCCAGCGGCACGGACACACCACCACGGGCCACCTGCAGCAGGCCCTCCGGCATGTCGGCGGGGAACCCCCACGACGCCAGCGCCTCCGCCGACAACCGCACGTGGGTCACGCCGTAGGCGCGGGACTCCGCCACCAGGAGATCGGCGCGGTCCGGCGAGGAGGCCACCAGCTCGCGGTAGCCGTCGTCGCAGCGGTGCAGCAGCGCCTGGCCGAGACGAGCCAGCAGCCCCAGGCCGAAGGCGTCGGGTGCACGCACCCCCAGCCGGGGCGCGAGTTCGCCCGAGGCCACGGCGCAGAGCAGGCTGCGCTCCCAGAACCGCTCCGGCAGCGCGCTCTCGTCGTCCAGGCCGGCCATCGCCGCGACCGCGAGGCTGCGGACGGTGGAGAAGCCCACGACGGTGACGGCGAAGGAGGGGCTGGAGACCCGCCCGCGCAGCCCGAAGTAGGCGGAGTTCGCCAGGCGCATGAGCTTCGCGGTGAGCGCGGGGTCGTAGGAGACGACCTCCCCCAGCGTCTTGGCGGAGCTGCGCAGGTCGTCGGCGGCCCCGATGACGCGCGCGGCGACCGGGCGCTGCGCCGGAAGGTCGTCCAGCGCGGTCGCGATGCGACCCAGGACGTCCGCTGCTGCCGCGGAACCGTCAGCGGTGAGCTGCACTTGGCGCCACCTCCGTGTGTGGGGTTCCCGCCCCTGCGGCGGAAATCGAGGTCAGGTGCTGGGCAGGACGCGCGTCGGGCGGCCCCGCCGGGCGCGGCAGCGCCGCCTGCGCGGCCGGGGACGGCGTGGCGGAGGACGGTGCGGTGGAGGACGGCGCGGGTGCCGCGGCGTGCGGGAGCGGACCGCCCCGCAGCAGCAGTTCGAGGATCTCGCTGGCCACCAGCGGGTGGGAGTACAGGTAGCCCTGCGCGGCGTCGCAGCCGAGCTCGGCCACCACCGCCGCCTGGTCCGTCGTCTCCACGCCCTCGGCGATCGTGCCGAGGCCGAGAGCCCTGGCCAGCGCCACGACGGCCGTCGTGACGGCCCGCGCGCTGCGGGCCGAGTCCGAGCAGAGGTCCTTGATGAAGCTGCGGTCCACCTTCAGGTGGTCCACCGGCAGCTCCCGGAGGTACGTCAGCGAGGAGTACCCCGTGCCGAAGTCGTCGACGGCGACGCTCGCGCCGAGCCGGCGCAGCTCCTCCAGCGCCTCCTTGCACGCGGCCGTGTCCGTGAGCACCGCGGTCTCGGTGATCTCCAGGCAGAGGTCGCGCACCTGCAGGCCGGCGGCCTCCACGGTCTCCTGCACGCGCCGGGCCAGACCCGGGACCGCGAGGCTCACCGCGGAGAAGTTGACCGCGACCGTCGCGGGGGCGCGCTCACCCAGGCGCTCCCGCCAGGCGGCGAGGTCGCGGCAGGCCACGTGCAGCACGTGGGCGTCGAGGGCGGGGACGAGGTTGTTCTGCTCCGCCAGCGGCACGAACACGGCAGGGGAGATCGCGCCGAGCTCCGGGTGGCGCCAGCGGCACAGCGCCTCCAGCGACACGATCTGGTCCTCACCGGCCTGCGGGTCACCGGTCAGCACGACGGGCTGGTAGACGACGTCGAGGGTGCGCTGGGCCAGGGCCTGGCGCAGGTCCGCGACCAGGCGCAGGGACCGGCGCGCCTCGGCCACGGCGTCGGCGTCGGCCACCGCGAAGCGGTCCTTGCCCGCCGACTTCGCCGAGTACATGGCGATGTCGGCGTCGCGCAGCACCTGCTCGGCGGTGACGTGGGTGGCGTCCAGCACGACGATCCCGATGCTGGCGGAGGGGCGCACCCGCACCCCCTGCACGTCGACCGGGATGGAGACCGCGTCGATGATGCGCTGGGCGGCCACCGACGCGCCGGTGGGCCCGTCGAGGCCCCGGCAGAGGAGCACGAACTCGTCGCCGCCGAGGCGGGCCACCACGTCGTCGCCGCGGACCACGGCGGAGAGGCGGTGCGCGACCTCGATGAGCAGGGAGTCCCCGCACTCGTGGCCGAGGCCGTCGTTGACGACCTTGAAGTCGTCGAGGTCGAGCAGGAGGACCGCCAGCTGCTCCTCGCGCCGGCGGGGCGCCGGGGCCAGCACGGCCGTGAGCGCCTCCGTCAGCGCCGCGCGGTTGGGCAGACCGGTGAGGAGGTCGTGGCGGGCCTGGTAGGCGAGGCGGTGCTCCTGCGCGAGGCGCTCGGTGACGTCCTCGACGGTGCCGACGAAACCGGCAGCCTGCCCGGGGCTGTTGGCGGGGGCCAGCGTCACGTGGGCCCAGCGGATGTGGCCGCTGCGCTGGCGCAGGCGCACGTCGGCCTCGGCGTGCTGGCCCTCCAGCGCGGTGGAGACGCAGTCCAGCAGTGCCGCGAGGTCGTCGGGGAGGACGTGCTCCAGCCATGCGGTGCCGCACAGCTCCTCGGCGGGGGCCTCCAGCAGCCTGGCGAAGGCGTCGTTGACGTGGGCGAGGCGGGCGCCGACGTCGGAGACGACCGTGGGCGCCGGGGAGCGGGTGGACAGTGCGGCGAAGCGGTCCTCGACGCGCTGGGTGCGCTCCCGGCCGACGGGGGCGGGGCTCTCGATGCGCACCGCCCACCACTGCTCGTCCGGGTGCAGACCGCGGGAGGCGCCGGGGGTGGGCGAGGCGATGGCGTCGACGCGCTGCGTGGAGCCGTCGGCGTGGCGGGCCTGCACCGGCCAGCGCACGGACCGCTCCCGGCGCAGCCGGTCGGAGGCGGCGATGCCGTCGGCGGGTTCGAGGATGCCGTCGAGCTGGGTGTGGACGAGCTGGCTGACCTCGCGGCCCAGCAGGGTCGCGGCCGCGCCGTTGGCCCAGCGGACGGCGGGGGCACCGCGCTCGGAAGTGGCCACGACGAGCAGCGGCAGGTCCACGGCGGAGGCGAGGTGCACGAGAGCGGACGCGACGACCTCGTCCACGCTCCCCACCCCCTCGAGCCGCACCGCACCGCTGTCTGCTCCAGCGGTGTCGTTCTCTCATCGGCATCCGGCGGCGGAAGTTGACTGCCGTACCACCGGAGGGCCCCGGGGGGCGGTCGGGGGTGTCCGCGCCGGGCGCACGCGGCCCGGCCCCCACCCGCGGGGAACCTCCGCGGGTGGGGGCCGGGCCGGACCGGGTGGGGACCCGGGTGGGGCGCTCAGGCGCGGACCAGCGACCTCAGCACGTACTGCAGGATGCCGCCGTTGCGGTAGTAGTCCGCCTCACCGGGGGTGTCGATGCGCACGACCGCGTCGAACTCCACCGCGGCGCCGTCCTCCTTCGTGGCCGTCACGTGGACGGTGCGGGGCGTGGCCCCGGAGTTCAGCTCGGTGATCCCGCTGATGTCGAACGTCTCGGTGCCGTCGAGGCCGAGGGAGGCCGAGGTCTCCCCGGCCGGGAACTGCAGGGGCAGGACGCCCATCCCGATGAGGTTGGAGCGGTGGATGCGCTCGAAGCTCTCCACGATCACGGCCCGGACGCCGAGCAGCGCGGTGCCCTTCGCCGCCCAGTCGCGCGAGGAGCCCGAGCCGTACTCCTTGCCGCCGAGGACGACCAGCGGGATGCCCTGCTCCGCGTAGTGCTGCGCCGCGTCGTAGATCGTCGTCTGCTCGCCGCCCGCGGTGAAGTCGCGGGTGAAGCCGCCGGAGACGCCGTCCAGCAGGAGGTTCTTCAGCCGGATGTTGGCGAACGTGCCGCGGATCATCACCTCGTGGTTGCCGCGGCGCGAGCCGTAGGAGTTGAAGTCGTGGCGGGCCACGCCGTGCTCGGCGAGGTAGCGGCCGGCGGGGCTGTCCGGCTTGATGGAACCGGCCGGGGAGATGTGGTCGGTGGTGACCGAGTCACCCAGCAGGGCCAGCACCCGCGCGCCGGTGATGTCGGTGACGTCGGTGGGCTGGGCCGGCATCCCGTCGAAGTACGGGGGCTTGCGGACGTAGGTGGAGTCCGCGTCCCACTCGAAGGTGTCGCCCTCGGGGGTGGGCAGCGAGCGCCAGCGCTCGTCGCCGGCGAAGACGTCGGCGTAGCCCCTGCCGAACATCTCCTGCGTGATGGCCTCGCCGATCACGCGCTCGACCTCGGTGGAGTCCGGCCAGATGTCGCGGAGGAAGACGTCGCGGCCCTCGGAGTCGGTCCCGATGGGGTCGTTCTCCACGTCCCAGTCCATCGTGCCGGAGAGGGCGTAGGCGATGACCAGCGGCGGGGACGCGAGGTAGTTCATCTTCACGTCCGGGTTGATGCGGCCCTCGAAGTTGCGGTTGCCCGAGAGCACCGCGGTCACCGCGAGGTCGTTCTCCTGGACCGCGGCGGAGACCTCCTCCGGCAGGGGGCCGGAGTTGCCGATGCAGGTCACGCAGCCGTAGCCGACGAGGTGGAAGCCGAGCTTCTCCAGGTAGGGGATCAGCCCCGCCTTCTCGTAGTAGTCCATGACGACCTTGCTGCCCGGGGCGAGCGAGGTCTTGACCCACGGCTTCGCGGTGAGGCCGCGCTCGACGGCGTTCTTCGCGAGCAGCGCGGCGGCCATCATCACGGAGGGGTTCGACGTGTTCGTGCAGCTGGTGATCGAGGCGATGGCCACGGCGCCGTGGTCGACCTCGGTCTGCGTGCCGTCGGACATGGTGATCGGCACCCGCTTGCGGGGGCGCCCGCTCACCGCGTCGGCGTCGGTCACGACGTGCGGGGCGTCCTCCGCCTCGTTCCCGCTCGGCTGGACCGGGTCGCTGGCGGGGAAGGACTGGGCCGAGGCCTCGTCGGCGGCCGACTCGACGCCGTAGGGCGTGCCCTGCTGCGGAACGCCGGGCTTGCGGTCGTCGGTGCCGGTGACGTCGTCGCTGACGTAGTCGGCCAGCGCCGTGCGGAAGGCCTCCTTGGCCGAGGTCAGCTCGATGCGGTCCTGCGGGCGCTTGGGGCCGGCGATGCTCGGGACCACCGTGGACAGGTCCAGCTCGAGGTACTCGGAGTACTGCGCCTCGCGGCTGGGGTCGTGCCAGAGGCCCTGTTCCTTGCAGTACGCCTCCACGAGGGCGACCAGCTGCTCGGAGCGGCCGGTCAGGCGCAGGTACTCCAGCGTCACGTCGTCGATGGGGAAGATCGCCGCGGTGGAGCCGAACTCCGGGCTCATGTTGCCGATGGTGGCGCGGTTGGCCAGCGGCACCGCCCCGACGCCCTCGCCGTAGAACTCCACGAACTTGCCCACGACGCCGTGGCGGCGCAGCAGCTCGGTGATGGTCAGCACCACGTCGGTGGCGGTGGCGCCGGCGGGGATGGAGCCGCTGAGCTTGAACCCGACCACGCGGGGGATGAGCATGGAGACGGGCTGGCCGAGCATCGCAGCCTCGGCCTCGATGCCGCCGACGCCCCAGCCGAGGACGCCGAGGCCGTTGACCATCGTGGTGTGGGAGTCGGTGCCGACGAGGGTGTCGGGGTAGGCCAGGCGCTCCCCACCGACCTCGCGCTCGAAGACCACGCGGGCCAGGTGCTCGATGTTGACCTGGTGGACGATGCCGGTGCCCGGGGGCACGACCTTGAAGTCGTCGAAGGCGGTCTGGCCCCAGCGCAGGAACTGGTAGCGCTCCTTGTTGCGGCCGTACTCGATCTCGACGTTCTTCTCGAAGGCGTCCTGGGTGCCGTAGACGTCGGCGATCACGGAGTGGTCGATGACCAGCTCGGCGGGGGCCAGCGGGTTGATGCGCGTCGGGTCGCCGCCGAGGTCGGCGACCGCCTCGCGCATGGTGGCGAGGTCGACGATGCAGGGGACCCCGGTGAAGTCCTGCATGATCACGCGCGCGGGCGTGAACTGGATCTCGGTGTCCGGCTCGGCCTGCGGGTCCCAGCCCGCCAGTGCGCGGATGTGGTCGGCGGTGATGTTGGCGCCGTCCTCGGTCCGCAGGAGGTTCTCCAGGAGGATCTTGAGACTGAAGGGCAGCCGCTCGGCGCCCTCGACCGCCGCGAGGCGGAAGATCTGGTACTCCTGGTCCGCTACGCTTAGGCTAGCCTTAGCTCCGAAGCTGTTCTGGCTGCTCACCCTGAGCTCCTCACTCGTCGTCCGCGTCGTTGCCGACCGTCCGGTCCGGGCCATCCTGCCGCATCCGACCCGTCCGCTCACCAGCAGTTGTCTCGACGTCAAGATATCACGGGGAGGGCGCCCGGCCCAGGCCCCGCCGCGCCCCGAGCCCCCGCCGCGGCGGGACGCGGCAGGCCCTCAGGACTCCCCGGCCGGCACCAGCAGCGCCACGCACTCCACGTGCTGCGTCATCGGGAACAGGTCGAACGCCCGCAGCGCCTGGAGCCGGTAGCCGAGCTCCCCGAACGTCGCCACGTCCCGCGCCAGCGCCGCCGGGTCGCACGCCACGTACGCCACCGCCCGCGGCCCCAGCGCCGCCAGCCGCTCCACCACGCCGCGCCCGGCGCCCGAGCGCGGCGGGTCCAGGACCACCACGTCCGCCCGCTCCCCCGCCTCCCCGCCCGCGAGCGCCTCGTCCACCCGCGACGCCACCAGCCGCACCTGCCCCTGGCCGTGCAGGTTGCGGCGGGCGTCGCGCACCGCGCGGGCGTCCGACTCCACCGCCAGCACCGTGCCCGTCACCCCCACGGCCTCGGCCAGGGCCGCGGCGAACAGGCCCGCACCCGCGTACAGGTCCAGCGCCCGCTCGCCGGGCTGCGGACCCAGCGCCCCCAGCACCGCCTCCACCAGCACCGCCGGAGCGCCCGGGTGCACCTGCCAGAAGCCCGCACCGCTCACCCGGAAGCGGTGCTCGGCCCCCGCCGCGACGACCCGCTCCTCCAGCCACGTCCGGCCACCGCGCTGCTCCAGCGTCCCCGGGGCCGTCCGCACCGCCAGCGACGCCTCCCGCAGGCGCGGCAGCGGCAGCCGCCGCGGCACCGCCTCGCCCTCCGCGGGCGTCACCACGACCAGCGGCGCCCCCTCGCCGGAACCGACCGCCACCTCCACCTGCGCGGCGTGCTGCCAGCGCTCCTGCAGCACCCCGGTGCCGATCACGCCGCCCTCGGTGATCGGGCAGTCCTCCAGCACCACCACCTCGTGGGAGCGGTGCCGGCGCAGGCCCGCCCGGCCCTCGGCGTCGACCGCGAAGGCCGTCCGCGTCCGCCAGCGCAGCCCGTCCTCGTCCCCCGGCACGGCCTCCACCACCACGGGCAGCTCCAGCCCCGCCAGCCGGCGCAGCTGCTCCGCCACCACCGCCGCCTTCAGCTCCCGCTGCGCGGGCAGCGCCACGTGCTGGAAGTCGCAGCCGCCGCACAGCCCCGGCCGCGCCACCGGGCACGGCTGCTGCACGCGGTCCGGGCTGGCCTCCAGGACCTCCACGGCGTCGGCGCGCCAGAACTTCGAGCCCTCCCCGCCCTCGGTGACCCGCACCCGGACCCGCTCACCGGGGATCGTGTGGCGGACGAAGACGACGCGACCGCCGTGGCGGGCCACGCAGTGGCCGCCGTGCGCGACCGGGCCCACCTCGACCTCGAACTCGGTCCCGACCGCGGAGTCGTCGCGCTGCCGCTCCTGCCGCTGCGGGCGCCCGCCCGCGCGCCGCACCGGGCGCCCGCGCCGCGGCCCGGCCCCGCCGTCGCGGCTCATCGCCCACCCCGCCGGGGCCGCTCGTCCGGCGTCGGGCCGAAGGTCCCCCGCCGCACCGCACCCGGCGCGGACCGCTCGATGCGCTCCTCCGCACCCGCCGACGAGCTGAGCTGCCACGGCACGCTCGCCACCATCACCCCCGGCGTGTAGCGCAGCCACGTCCGCAGACGCAGCGCCGACTGGTTGTGCAAGAGCGCCTCCCACCAGTGACCCAGCACGTACTCGGGGATGTAGACGGTGACCAGGTCGCGCGGGTAGCGCGCCCGGATGTCCTTCACGTGCTGCACGACCGGGCGGATGATGTCGCGGTAGGGGGAGTCCAGCACCGTCAGCGGCACCGGGATGCCCGCCTCCTCCCACTGCCGCTGCAGCGCCGCGGCCTCCTTCGGGTCCACCGCCACCGTGACCGCCTCCAGCGCCGTCAGCCGCGCCGCCCGCGCGTACGCCAGCGCCCGCAGGGTCGGCTTGTGCAGCTTCGACACCAGCACGACACCGCGCACGCCCGAGGGCAGCGCGCGGGCCTGCGGGGAGTGCTGCGGCTCCAGCTCCCGCGCCACCGCCGCGTAGTGCCGGCGGATCAGGCGCATGTTGACGAACAGGAACGCCATCGCCACCAGCGCCAGCCACGCCCCCTGCATGAACTTCGTGGTCAGGACGACGACGAGCACGAGTCCCGTCAGGCTCACGCCGACGGTGTTGATGGCCCGCGAGCGCCGCATCCGCCGCCGCTTCACCCGGTCGGTCTCGGTGCGCAGCAGCCGCGTCCAGTGCCGGACCATCCCCAGCTGGCTGATCGTGAAGGACACGAAGACGCCCACGATGTAGAGCTGGATCAGCTCGGTGACGCGCGCGTCGAAGACGACGATCAGGACGATCGCCGCACCGGCGAGGGCGATGATGCCGTTGGAGAAGGCGAGCCGGTCCCCGCGCGTGTGCAGCTGCCGGGGCAGGAAGCCGTCCTTGGCGAGGACGGAGGCCAGCACCGGGAAGCCGTTGAACGCGGTGTTGGCCGCCAGCACCAGGATGATCCCGGTCGCCGCGGCCACCAGGTAGAAGGCCGGCGAGAAGTGGTCGAAGATCGCATCCGCGAGCTGCCCGATCACCGGGGTCTGCACGTAGTCCTCGCCCACCGGCACGCCGTCGCGCAGCAGCTGCTCCGCCGGCACCTCGGCGTAGCGCAGACCCGTCAGGTTCGCCAGCGCCACGATGCTCATCAGCATCGTGGTCGAGATCAGCCCGAGCAGCAGCAGCGTGGTCGCCGCGTTGCGGCTCTTCGGCTTGCGGAAGGCCGGCACGCCGTTGCTGATCGACTGCACGCCGGTCAGGGCGGCGCAGCCGGAGGAGAAGGCCCGCAGGATCAGGAAGCCCCCGGCCAGACTGGTCAGCCCGGCCGTGAAGTGGTCCTCGGCCCGCAGCTCCAGCTCCGCGCTGGCCACCTGGGGCAGGTCCCCGAAGAGGTAGCGGAGGAAGCCCCACGCCGACATGCCGAGGACCGCGACCATGAAGAAGTAGGTGGGGATCGCGAACGCCGCGCCGCTCTCCTTCATCCCGCGCAGGTTCGCCGACATCAGCACCAGCACCAGGCCCACCGCCACGAGCGTCTCGTGGCCGCGCACGAACTCCAGCGCCGTGGCCGCGTACTGCGCGGCCGCGGCGATCGACACCGCCACCGTGAGCACGTAGTCCACCAGCAGCGCGCTGGCCACCCCCAGTCCGGCCGTGGGCCCCAGGTTGACCGTCGCGACCTCGTAGTCGCCACCGCCCGAGGGGTAGGCGTGCACGTTCTGCCGGTACGAGGTGACCACCACGAGCATCACCAGCAGCACCGCGAGCGTCACCCACGGAGACACCGTGTAGGCCGCGATGCCCGCGATGGACAGGGTGAGGAAGATCTCATCGGGCGCGTAGGCCACCGACGACAGGGCGTCGGAGGCGAAGACCGGCAGCGCGATGCGCTTGGGCAGGAGCCTCTCCGACAGCTTCTCGCTGCGGAAGGGGCGCCCCACCAGCAGCCGCTTGGCTGCGTCGGTGAGATCTGCGACGGAGGGCACGAACGGCCATGCTAGGCGCCTGCCGCGCTGCGCACCGGCCGGGCACCGGGGTGCACTCCGACCGGCCCAGCGGGCGGCGCGGTAGCGTTTCCGCCGCCGGACCCGGGCCGGTGAGCAGGACCGCCACAGGCCGAGGAGAACCGGAGCGGCAGTGCACATCGTGATCATGGGGTGCGGGCGCGTGGGCTCCACACTCGCCGTCACCCTCGAGCGGCTCGGCCACCGGGTCGCCGTCATCGACCAGGACCCGGACGCCTTCCGCAGGCTCGGGTCCGGTTTCGGCGGCCGCCGCGTCACCGGGGTGGGCTTCGACCACGACACCCTCCTCGAGGCGGGCATCGACCACGCCGGCGCCTTCGCCGCCGTCTCCAGCGGCGACAACTCCAACATCATCGCCGCGCGGGTGGCGCGGGAGAAGTTCGGCGTCGAGACGGTCGTCGCCCGCATCTACGACCCGGGCCGCGCCGAGGTCTACCAACGCCTCGGCATCCCCACCATCGCCACGGTCCGCTGGACGGCCGACCAGGTCCTGCGACGCCTCCTGCCCGACGGGCCCGTCACCGAGCACCTCGACGCCAGCGGCCGGGTGGCCCTCGCCGAGGTGCCCGTCCACATCGCCTGGGTCGGGCAGCGGCTCTCCAGCCTGGAAGAGGCCGCCGAGGTCCGCGTCGCCTACCTCACCCGCCTCGGGGTCGGGCTGCTGCCGACCGCCGCGACCGTCTACCAGGAGGGCGACGTGCTGCACGTCGCCTGCGACCAGACCCGGATCGCGGAGGCGAGCGCCGTGCTGGCCGCACCGCCGGCGGAGGAGGACTGATGCGCGTCGTCATCGCAGGAGCGGGCATCGTGGGACGCTCCATCGCCCGCGAGCTGCTGGCCAACGGCCACCGCGTCCTCCTCGTCGACCGCTCCCCCGCCGCCATGAAGATCGCCAGCGTTCCGGACGCGCAGTGGCTGCTCGCCGACGCCTGCGAGATCTCCAGCCTCGACGAGGCGCGCGCCGCCGAGTGCGACGTCGTGGTCGCCGCCACCGGCGACGACAAGGCCAACCTCGTCGTGTCCCTGCTCGCCAAGACCGAGTACGGCGTCCCGCGGACCGTGGCCCGCGTGAACAACCCGAAGAACGAGTGGCTCTTCGACGAGGCGTGGGGCGTCGACGTCGCGGTCTCCACGCCCCGGCTGATGACGGCCCTGGTCGAGGAGGCGGTCAGCGTCGGCGAGCTCGTGCGGCTCTTCACCTTCCAGCAGAGCCGCACGACGATGTCGGAGTTCACCATCGACGAGGGCAGCCCCGTCCTCGGCTACACCGTCGGGCAGGTGCACTTCCCGCACGACACCGTCCTGCTCGCCATCGTCCGCAAGGACCGCCCCACCGCGCCGTCGGCGGACGACGTCCTCGAGGCCGGCGACCACCTGCTCTTCCTCAGCTCCCCGGAGTCCGAGCCGGAGCTGCAGTCGCTGCTCGCCCCGGCCCGCGACGGCGACTGACACCGGCCCCGCACGCGGATGGGCCCCCGGCGCACGACGCGCCGGGGGCCCATCCGCGTGCGGGGCCGGTCCGGCTCAGGGCTCGGCGCGGGTGGGGGCCGCCGCCCCCGTCGGGGGGCCGTCCTCGGGCCGGTCCTCGCCCAGCGCCGAGACGTCGGTCAGCGGGGTGTGCCCCCGCAGGAGGATCGCGGCGATCACGGCCACGCCTGCCACCAGCAGCGGCCAGCCGAGCACCAGCTTGGAGACGGCCAGCGCCGTGGTGTACCCGGCCAGCAGCAGGGGCAGCTGCACCACCACCCGCAGCAGGTACATGGCGAGGAAGACGCCCGTGACCCGCTGGCACAGCCGCACCACCCCCGGGTCCCGCCGCCAGGCCGTCACCTCCCCCGCCACCGAGCCGACGAGGAAGCCGAGCACCGGCCAGCGCGCCAGCATCGAGGCGGCGAAGACCACGGCCAGGCCGGCGTTGTAGAGGATGCCGGTGAGGAAGTAGTCCTCCGTCCGCCCGGTGCGGGCCGCGATGGCCGCGGCGATCGCGATGGCAACGATGCCCCCGAGGGCGTGCTGCACCGTCTCCCGGCGCGCCAGCCGGATGACGACGGCCACGACGAGCACCGCCACCGCGGCGGTGATCGCCGTGCGCAGGTCCTCCCGCCACAGCCAGGCGAGGAGGAAGGCCAGCGCCGGCGCCGCCGACTCCGCCATCCCCCGCCAGCCGCCGAGGGCGCTGTCGAGGCGGTGGCGGACGACCTCCTCCACCGTCGTCGGCACCACCGCCGACCCGCCGGCGCCCGCGGCGGCGGTCACACCGCCTCCGAGCACAGCAGCTCGTAGCGGGGGTTGAAGATGACGCGGCGCCCGTCGTCCTCCACGACCATCCCCTCGGCCATGATCCGGCGGCCGACGTCCACCCCGGCGATGCGGCGGCGGCCCAGCCAGACCAGTTGCACCGTCCCCGAACCGTCGAACAGCTCCGCCTGCAGCGTGGGCACCCCACCGCGCGGCTGCAGCGTCACGGAGCGCACGGCCCCGCAGACGCAACCGCGCTGCCGCAGCGGCAACCGCTCGCACAGGGTTCCCCCGTGCCGGGCGGCCACCTCCTTCTCGTCCGCGGCGGCCAGGTCCAGCTCCGAGGCGGTGAAGCGCTGCAGCACCCGGCGCCAGCGCGGCCCGGTGCTCATCGACGAGGACTTCGACACGGCACCAGCGTAGGCGCCGCCTCCCCCGCTGGGGAGGCGGACCCGCTGGCAGACGCCCGGTCAGCGCACCTCGGTGATCTCCGGGCCCCGCTCGAAGGGCTGCAGCGGGTCGCGCCCGCCCTCCGGCGCCTCCGCGGCCGGCTCGCCCTCGGGCTGCTCGGCGCCGGGCTCGCCGCCCTCCCCCGGAGCCGGCGGCAGCTGCGGCAGCTCGAAGAACAGGACCTCGCGCGGGGCCATCGCCTCGCTGCCGCGCACCACCACGACGTCGCGCAGCACCGACTCCAGCGGCTCCGCCGCCGCCGGGTCGTGCGCCGCGGGCCCGACGAAGACCGCGCGCAGGAACCAGCGCGGCCCGTCGATGCCGACGAACCTGGTCGGCTGGTGACCGGTGCGCCCGTCGGAGGTCCGCACCGGCAGCCGGGCCACCAGCTCCCGGCCGAAGGTCCCGTCCACCTCGTCCACGGAACCGCCCTGGGCCACGGCCGACTCGGCGATCTCGGCCCGGATCTCGTCCCAGACGCCGAGCGTGCGGGGGGCCGCGAAGACCTGCAGCTGCACCTGGGATCCGGCCAGCCCGACGATCAGCGCGATCGGCCGCTGGCTCTCCTCCTGGATCTCCATCCGGATCTCCATGCCCTCGCGCCCGGGCAGCCACACGGCCCCCAGCGCCAGCCGCTCCCCGCGGCCCTCGACCTCAGAGACGTCGAAGGGACCGGAGGAGCGGTCGAAGCTGCTGCCCGCCTCCGCGGCCTGCTCCGTCTCCGGGGCGTCCTGCTGCGCCACGTCCGCGGTGGTCTCCGCGGCGGTGGTCCCGGCAGCGGTCGTCTCCGCGGCGGTGCCCTCCGTGCCCGGGGCGCCGCTCGAGTCCTCCGAGCGGCGGCGTCGGAAGATGCTCATCCTTCAGCCCTCTCTGCTGTTCCTGTCGGTGCTGCCCCGATGTCCTGCTGCCCCGATGTCCTGCCGCGCGCCGACCAGGGCCGAGGCCCCGCCCGTCGAGCCGTGCCCGCCGGTGCCGCGCTCGGACTCCGGCAGCCGCGCCACCTCCACGAACCGCACCCGCTCCACCCGCTGCACCACCAGCTGCGCGATGCGGTCGCCCGCCCGCAGCTCGACGCTGCGCTCGCGGTCGGTGTTGAGCAGCGTGACGCGGATCTCGCCGCGGTAGCCGGCGTCGACGGTGCCCGGCGCGTTGAGCGTGGTGACCCCCAGCCTGGCGGCCAGTCCGGAGCGCGGCACGACGAAACCGGCGAACCCCTCCGGCAGGGCGAGCGCCACCCCCGTGGGCACCGTCACCCGCTGGCCCGGCCCCAGGGTGACGTCCACCCGGGTCGTCAGGTCGGCGCCCGCATCGCCCGGGTGGGCGTAGGAGGGCACCGGGACCGCCGCGTCGGAGCGCACCAGGGGCACCTCCAGCGTCCCCGCGGGGGAGCCGGAGGGCGGGGCGGCGCTGGACCCGTCCGGTGTGCTCACGGTCGCCGACCCTACTCCCCGCCCGTGAGACGCTGACCGGCATGAGCAGCAGCGCCGGTCCCGCCGGGGCGGGCACCTCCGCCGGCCCGGGCCACCGCGAGCGACTCTCCCCCTCGGCGGGCACCTGGGTGGCCTGCCTCGGCATCGCCCTCACCGCGGGCTTCGTGCCGCTGCCCGTCCTCGGGCCGGCCGGCGCGCTGGTGGCCGCCCTGGTCGCCGCCGCAGCCGTGACCGCGGCGCTGCTCGCGGCGTCGGCGCGCGTGGAGGTCTCCGGGGGCACGCTCGTGGCGGGCCGCTCCCGGATCCCCCTGCACCACCTCGGGCGGGCCGAGCCGCTCGACGCCGGCGCCATGCGCCGGGTGATGGGCCCGGACGCGGACGCGCGCGCCCACCTCGTCACGCGCGGCTGGGTGCGCACGGGAGTGCGGGTCGCGGTCGAGGACCCCGAGGACCCCACCCCCTACTGGCTGATCTCCACCCGGCGGCCCGCGGAGCTGGCCGCCGCGCTGCGCCGCCCGTAGCGGGCGCCCCGCCCGGCGGACCGGGAGGAGCGCCCGCCGGGCGCCGGCTCAGGCCGCGCACTCCTTGCAGACGAAGGAGCCGTTGCGCTCGCCGGCGAGCTGGCTGCGGTGGTGCACCAGGAAGCAGCTGGAGCAGGTGAACTCGTCCGCCTGGCGCGGGAGGACCCGCACGGACAGCTCCTCGTTGGAGAGGTCCGCCCCGGGCAGTTCGAAGCCCTCGGCAGCCTCCGTCTCGTCCTCGTCGACCGTGCTCGAGGACTTGTCCGTGCGCCGGGCCTTCAGCTCCTCGAGGGAGTCCTCGTTGAGCTCGTCGTCGGTCTTGCGCGGTGCGTCGTAGTCGGTGGCCATCGCGTGCCTCACATTCCGAAATCTCTCGTCCGGCCCTCCACCTGGCGTGGCCAGTCGTGACGGTGCCGCCGGAGCAACGTCTGGCGCTCCGGATCCATGCCCGACCGTTCCCCGTGAGCGCCCGCCGACACGTGGGCGGACGGTGGAGGTGGTCCACCGCGGCGGGCTCCGGGGAGGCCGGGCGACCACGGATTGTGCCGCACCTCGGCGATCACTTCGACTCGGGTGCCGTCCCGGCCGGTGAGCCGCCCGGGTGGCCGGTGCCGTGCCGACTTGGTCCACCGCACCGCGCGACCGTACGCTCGTCCCACTGGCAGCCGAGGCCGCCGGAGTCTCCCAGACCCGGTGCAGCCGGAGCCAGCAGGACACGCCGCGACGTGATCGGGCAGGATGCCGCCGTCCGAGGATCTCGCAGCACCACCCCCGCCCCACCGACAGTGCCCCACCCGCGACACCCCGCCGCCAGCGGGGCAGCGAAATCCCCCCACCCCGCACGCCGCCCGGCGCCGCGGGAGCTGCCCCAGGGCCGCCCAGCCCCCACCCAGGAGGTGCCCGCCATGTCGCTCCCCCAGACGACCCCCGTGCCCGAGGCCGCCGCGACGGCGCGCCCGTCGCACTTCCAGCAGGAGATCGAGGACCGCGCCCAGCGTGCGCGCGCCTCCATCGAGCGCGCCACCGCCGAGGGCGAGGACTACCTCGCCGAGGTCCACCTCGCCGAACTGGAGTCCCTGGTCCGCCTGGCCTCCGAGAACGACGTCGACCTGCCCGCCGCCCGCGACTACCTCCGCGCGCAGCGGGTCATCGACCTCACGGCGCTGGAGGAGCGGGCCGCAGCGCCCTCCTGCGGCGCCTGAGCGCCCTCCGCACCGACGACGGCGCCCCCCTCCCCGGCCGGGGAGGGGGGCGCCGTCGTCGTGCGTCGTGCTGCCGCGGTCTCAGGCGCCGGCGTCGGCCAGCGCCTGCAGCAGGGGGGCGTGCAGGGCAGGGCGGGCCGCCAGCAGGCCCGCGCCACCCGCCGGGCCGCCCGCGAAGTCCGTGACCCGCACGCCGGTCTCCGTGGCCACCAGCAGGGCGGCCGCGAAGTCCCACGGGTTGAGCCCCCGCTCGTAGTAGGCGTCGGTGCGCCGCGCGGCGACCCCGCACAGGTCCAGGGACGCCGTGCCGATGCGCCGCACGTCGCGCACCCGGGGCAGCAGCCCCGCCAGCACCGCCGCCTGCTCCGCACGCCGCACCGGGTCGTAGCCGAACCCGGTGGCCACCAGGGCCGTCTCCAGGGACGCCTCGGCCCCCTGGGGGCCCTCGCTCCGCTGCAGCAGGACCCCGTCCAGCCGGGCGCCGAGGCCGGCGCCGGCCGTCCACGTCTCCGCACCGGCCGGGTTGTGCACGCAGCCGGCCAGCACCCGCCACGTCGCCGGGTCCGGCGCGCGGTCGGGACCGGCGGCGGGATCGGCCACCACGGCGACGCTGACGGCGTAGGCGGGGATGCCGTAGAGGTAGTTGACGGTGCCGTCGATCGGGTCGACCACCCACGTCAGGCCCGACGTGCCCGGCTCGTAGCCGTGCTCCTCGCCGAGGACGCCGTCGTCGGGACGCAGGGCCGCCAGCTCCTCGCGCAGCAGCTGCTCCGCCGCGGTGTCCATGGCCGTCACGACGTCGGTGACCGTGGACTTCGTGGCCGCGACCTCCACCCGCGCCGGGCGGCCCTCGTGCACGAGGCGCCCCGCCGCGCGCGCCACCCGCTCGGCGACCGCGAGCAGGTCGGCCACGGACGTCCCGTCGGGCGTGCGGGCCGCGCCGCTCACGCGCCGCCCCCCTGCCCGGTCGGCGGCACCACGGTGGGCGGGACGTAGTCCGCGCCCGTCGCCGCCGGCAGGTCCGCGCGCAGGTTGCGGCAGCAGCCGACCGGGCACACCTCGTGGGAGGGGCCCAGCGACCCGGCGGCGGGCTTCGCGGGGCTGCCGCCGCGGGCCAGCGCGGCGCGCTCCTCCACCAGGTCGACGAGACCCGCGACGAAGTGCGCGTCCGTGCCCACGGTCGCGGCGCGGGCGCACGGCAGGCCCAGCTCGGCGGCCGTCTCCAGCGCCTCGGTGTCCAGGTCGAAGACGACCTCCATGTGGTCGGAGACGAACCCGACCGGCGCCAGCACCACCGCGGCGGCCCCCTGGCCCGCCAGCTCCCGCAGGTGGTCGTTGACGTCGGGCTCCAGCCACGGCTGGCTCGGCGGGCCGGAGCGGGAGCAGTAGACGAGGTCCCAGGCGTGCTCCCGGCCGGTGGACTCCGCGACCCGGGCGGCCACGGCGGCGGCCACGTCGAGGTGCTGGCGCACGTAGGCGCCGCCCTCGGGTCCGGACACGTCGTTCATCGCGTCGGGGACGGAGTGGGTCACGAAGACCAGCCGGGCGGAGGCGCGCACGCCCTCGTCCAGCCCCTCCAGCGCGGCCAGCACCGCCCGGGCGTTGGTGTCGACGAACGCCGGGTGGTTGAAGTAGTGCCGCAGCTTGTCCACGGCCAGGGCCCGGCCCTCCGCCGCCAGCTCCGCCACCGACCGCGCCAGGTCCTCCCGGTACTGCCGGCAGCTGGAGTACGAGGAGTAGGCGCTCGTCAGGACGGCCAGCACCCGGCGCGCACCCCCCTCGTGGACCTCGCGCAGGGCGTCGGTCAGGTACGGGGCCCAGTTGCGGTTGCCCCACACCAGCGGCACGTCGAGGCCGCGGGAGCGCAGCTCGGCGCCGAGGGCGGCCAGCAGGGCCCGGTTCTGGTCGTTGATCGGGCTGCGGCCGCCGAAGTGCAGGTAGTGCTCGGCGACCTCCTCCAGCCGCTGGCGCGGGATGCCCCGGCCGCGGGTGACGTTCTCGAGGAACGGCATGACGTCGTCGGGACCCTCGGGGCCGCCGAAGGACAGCAGCAGCAGGGCGTCGTACGGGCGGACATCGCTCACAGGAGGAGTCTCGCAAGCACCGGCGCCTCCCGCGCGGGCGCCTCCCGCGCAGGCGTCCGCGGCCCCTCCCGGCCAGCGCCGGACGCTGCCGGAGCAGACTGCTGCCGGGGCTGGCTTCGTCAGGGCCCGCGGAGGTGGCAGAGTTCGTCCGCGAGGTTCCGGGGGCAGCCGGGCCCGCTCGCCACTGCTGGGAGGACCCCGCCATGCACGACCTGAGGCTCGTCGGAGTGCACGACGACGGTGAGCACGTGGTCCTCGTCGGCAGCGACGGCAACCGCTACCGCCTGCGAGTGGACGAAGCGCTGCGCGCGGCGGTGCGCCGCGACCGCGCGCGCCTGGGCCAGCTGCAGATCCAGTCCTCGGGCGACCTGCGCCCGCGGGAGATCCAGGCCCGCATCCGGGCGGGTGAGACGGCGGAGGAGATCGCGGAGAGCGCGGGCATCCCGGTGGCCAAGGCCCGCCGCTACGAGGGCCCGGTCCTCGCCGAGCGCGCGCACGTGAGCGACCTCGCCCGGCGCACGCCGTTCGGACGCCGGGACGCCTCCGGTGCGGCCCCCACCCTGGAGGAGCTGGTCGTCCAGCGCCTCACCGCGCGCGCCGTGGACCCCGACGGGGTCCAGTGGGACGCGTGGCGGCAGGAGGACGGCACGTGGAACGTCCAGGTGGAGTTCGTGGCCGGCGGCCGCGGCCGCCTGGCCCGCTGGGGCTTCGACGTGGGCGCCCGCTCCCTCACGGCCGCCGACGACGAGGCGCGCTGGCTCTCGGAGGAGGCTCCGGCCGAGAGCGGGCCGCTGCCGCCGCGGCGGCTGACCAGCGTGGACGACGGGGCCCGGCGGGCGCGCGAGCGCGTCTACGACGTCGAGGCCGACGGCGGCGTCCGGGCGGGCGGCGCGCGTCGCAGCGCGACGGAGGACCTGCTGGACAGCCTCAGCGAGCGCCGCGGGCAGCGTCCCCCGGCCGGTGGGGAGCCGACCTGGCGGCCCCGCCCCGGTGAGGAGCCCGCACGTGCCCGGGCGCTGGACCCCGCTCGCCTGCCGCAGGCGCCGGGAGCCTCGTCGTCCCCGGTGCCCGGCACGGGTCCGGGCGCGCCCGACGAGCTGGAGGTCCCCGCGGCCCACCCGGCGGCCTCGCACCCGGAGGACCTCGTCGACGACCGGGTCCTGCCGCCGGCGGACCTCGGGGACGAGGAGCTCTCGGAGGAGGAGCGCCTGGCCGCGGAGGTCGTGGAGGGCGAACTCCTCGACGGCGGGGTCCTCGACGGCGGGGTCCCCGACGGTGGGGTCCCCGACGGCGAGGTGCTGAGCGGACAGGTCCTCGACGAGCAGGTCCCCGAGGAGACGGCCCTCGACGGCACCGTGCTCGACGGGACCGTCCTGGACGAGGCGATCCTGACCGGTGAGCCGGTCGGCGAGGTGGCGGTCGACGCGCCGGTCGAGGTGCCCGTCGTGGCGCCGGTCGTGGCGCCCGCCGTCGCGGCCGCGCCCGCGGTTCCGGACGAGGTCGTCGACGACGCCGCCGCGGGGATGACCGGCGCCGAGCCGCCCGCCGTCCCGGCCGCGCCGCAGGAGGCGCCCGCGCCGGAGGACGCCGCCGACGCCGGGCGCACGGCGGCACCGCAGCCCGCGGCGCCCCGCCCGCGCCCGCCGCGCGGTGGCCGCGGCAGGCAGGGCGGGCGCAGCAACGCCAAGCAGCGCCCCAGCGTGCCCAGCTGGGACGAGATCATGTTCGGGGCCAAGCGGGACTGAGCGCGTCGCCCGGGGCGGAGCGCCCCGGGCGACCACCGGGATCAGCCCGGCGGTGGACCACCCCGGTGGTGCTCAGCCCGGAGTCACGAACAGCGGCACCAGCCGCTCCTGCGGGGTCAGCGCACCGTGGTGACCGAGCAGGCGCAGCACCTGCGGCCGCTGCCGTGCCGAGTTCACGACCGCCGTGTCCGTCCGCATGACGGCCAGCACGTCGCCGATGCGTTCCGCGACCCCGGCAGCCACCGGCCCGAACCACCCCGCCGCCACCGCCTCGTCACGGGTCAGCACCCAGGCCTCCTCCCCCAGGCGCCGGCGCCAGCGCTCCAGCACGTCCCCGGCCGCGTCCGGCTCGCAGTACAGGTGCAGCGCGCGCGGCTCCCCGCCGGCGTGGCGGACCCCTGCCGCCAGCTCCGGCTCCGCGGCCAGGTCGAGGCGGCGGGCGAAGGGCACGTCAACCATGCCGTGGTCGGCGGTGACCACCAGCCGGCAGTCGCGGGGCAGCCGGCGCGCCAGGGCGGCCAGCGCCGCGTCGACCCGCTCCAGCTCGTCGCCCCACTCCCAGGAGCCGACCCCGGAGCCGTGCCCCGTCCAGTCCAGCTGCCCCCAGTAGACGTAGACGAGGGAGCGCGCGGAGGCTCGCACGGCGCTCACGGCCGCGTCCACCCGCGCGTCGAGGGAGTCCGGCGTGCCCACGAAGCGGCCGCCGCGCAGCACCGCCTCGGTCAGGCCGGAGCCGTCGAAGTGGGGCGGCCCCACCCGCACGACCTCCACGCCGGCGGCCTGCACCTCCTGCAGCACCGTCGGGTGCGGCTGCCACCGGCGCGGGTCCAGCTCCGCGTCCCAGGCGAGCTGGTTGACGAGCACGTCGCGGGCCGGGTCCAGGACCTCGTAGCCGACGAGGCCGTGCCCGCCCGGGGGCAGGCCGGTGCCGAAGAGGCCCATGCTCGTCGCGGTCGTCGTAGGGAACCCCGCCGTGATGGCGCGGTGCGCGCCCTCGCCGCGCAGCCGGCGCAGGAACGGGGCGTGCCCGCCGCGGTCGGCCAGGGCCAGCTCCCCGAGGCCGTCGACGAGCACCACGCAGGCGCGGGCGCACGACGGGACCACGAGGCCGTCCCCGCCGCTCCCGACGGGCCGGCCGGGGAGCTCCACGCCCAGGGCGCGGGCGACGGCGGGCAGGACGTCCGCGAGGCTGCTGGAGCCGTACGGCGGTGCCGCGGGCAGCCCCGTGCCCTCCCGGGACCCCCCGGGCCCGTCCACGCCCGGGGTGCCGACGCCACCGCTCATGCCCGGGCTGTCGCCTCCGACAGCGCCCGCGCGAACGCCACCGCCGCCTGCACCGCCCCCGCGCCCTCCGCCGCGGCGCTCACGCGCAGGGTGAGGTCGTCGCCGCTCAGGGAGCCGGTGTAGCCGTGGTCGGCGTCGCACTCGGTGTCGGCGCAGCCCGCCGGCTCCAGGTCGACACGGCGCACCGCTCCCCAGCCCACGGTGAGCGTCACCTCGTGCGGGGTGGACCCGCTGCGGTGCTGGTCCGGACGGGTGACGACGTGGGAGACCACGACGGACTCCACCCGGTGCAGCGCCACCGCCTCGGTGGAGGCCACCGCGTAGTTCTCCGGGGACGTCTCGTCGGGGCCGTGGTCGTCGGCGTGGGCGATGACCAGCCGCGACGGCGTCAGCGCCAGCACCGTCACGTGACGGCGGACCTCCGCGCTGTCGAACGTCGTCTCCAGGTGCACCAGGTGCGCCTGGACCGGCTCACCGGCCAGGGCGGAGCGCAGCACGTCGGTGACGAGCTGGGGGTAGTACCCCGCCCGCTCCACGTCGGCGATCAGCTCGGGTGGCAGTTCCGCTGCTGTGCCGCCGTCGGGGACGTGGCGACGGGACGTGGTGCGCTCGCGCATCCCGCCATCATCGCGCACTCCCCGCGCGGCGGGGCGCACCCCGTCCGCGGGCCCCGCCGGGCCGCGGTTCAGCTCGGCAGGACCCTGCGGTCGGCGTCGGCGCGCCCGGGGGGTGTCGCCACGCGCACCGCGGCGTCCAGCACCGAGGCGCCGCGCTCGGCCACCAGCACCGGCCCCAGCTTCAGGTCGGCGATCTCGGGGAGTGCATCGGCCAGCACCGCGACCCGCGCGATGACGTCCTCCAGCGCGGGCACGTCCAGCACGGGCGCACCCCGGTGGCCCAGCAGGCGCGGGGAGGCCTTCACGCAGCGGACGAGCTCGGAGACGTCGACGTCCGTCAGCGGCGGGATGCGGTAGGCGATGTCGTCGAGGAGGTCCAGGGGGTCGCCCTCCAGCCCGAAGCTCACCACGGGCCCGAACAGCGGGTCCTCCATGCTCCGCACCTGGCACGGCACCCCCAGCGGCGCCATGGGCTGCACCACGAGGCGGGTGGCGTCCGGGCCCAGGGCCTCGCGCATCTCGTCGAAGGCGGCGCTCAGCGCGGCGGCGCTGCCGAGGCCGAGGCGCACCCCGCGCAGGTCCTGCCGCTCCGACAGCTCCCCGCCCGCGGTCTTCAGCGCCACCGGCCAGCCGAAGCGCAGGGCGGCCGCGACGGCCTGCTCCCGGGTGGAGACCTCCTCCCGCGGCCACAGGTGCAGCCCCGCCGTGGCCAGCAGCGCCGCGACGGAGTCCCGGTCCAGCTCCCCGTCGTCCGGCACGGCAGCCAGCAGCCGCTTCACGAGCTCGCGGGCGGCCGGCAGGTCCACCCCCTCGGGGGCGACCACGCGGCCCGGGTCCCGCCTGCGCCACTCGGCGTAGCGGACGGCGGAGGCCAGCGCGCGCACGGCATCCTCGGGGGTCGGGTACGACGGCACCACCCGGTGCACCCGCCCGTCGGACTGCGCCGCGGTGGGACCGGGCAGCGTCTCCGTCGAGCGCACCGTGCGGGTGCCGAGGAAGCAGGTCACGCACGTCTTGCCCCCGCGCAGGGCCGCCTCGGCGACGGCGGCGGCGACTGCGGTGTCCACGGTGGCGGTCGGCGGGACGTAGCTAGCGACCACCGCGTCGACCTCCGGGTCGGCCATGGCGTCCTCCAGGGCGCGCACGACCTCCTCGACGCCGGCCTCCGGGTGCACCGACGTCGGCCCGTGCACGACGCGCAGGCCCCAGCTGACGGCGGCGTCGGCGGCGAGGGTGGCCAGGGCGTCGGAGTTGCCGACGACGGCGACACGGTCCCCGGTGGGCAGCGGCTGGTCGACGACCACCTGCGCCACGTCGAAGAGCTGGTGGACGTTCTCCACCCGGATCACCCCGGCCTGGCGCAGCATCGCGTCGAACGCGGCGAACGGCACCCGCGAGGGGCGCACCGCGTGCCCGGGCGGCACGCCGAAGCTGGACATGCCGGACTTCACGACGACGACGGGCTTGCGGCGGGAGAGGGAACGGGCGACCCGGCTGAACTTGCGGGGGTTGCCGACGCTCTCCAGGTACAGGCCCACGGCGGTGGTGCGCTCGTCCTCCGCCCAGAAGTGCATGCAGTCGTTGCCGGAGACGTCGGCGCGGTTGCCGGCGGAGACGAACGTGGACACCCCGAGGCCGCGCCGCGCCGCCGAGGACAGCACCGCGACCCCGAGCGCGCCGGACTGGCTGAACAGCCCGAAGCGCCCGGCCGCGGGCAGCTCCGTGTTCAGGGAGGCGTTGAGCCGCACCTCGGGGTCGGTGTTGATCAGGCCGAAGGAGTTGGGCCCCACCACGCGCATGCCGTTGGCGTGGGCGGCGCGGACGAGCTCGCGCTGCAGCACCAGCCCGTGCGGGCCGGTCTCGGCGAAGCCGCTGGAGACGACGACGAGGCCGCGCACCCCCAGGGCGGCGCACTCGGCGACGGTGGCGACGGCGCAGGACGGGGGCACGGCGATCACGGCGAGGTCCACCGGTGCGGGCACGTCGCGCAGGCTGCGGGCCAGCGGCACCCCGAGCAGCTCCCGCTCATCGGGCAGGGCGTCGGCGTTGACGGCGTGCACGCTGCCGCGGAAGCCGCCGGAGACGATGTCGGCGAGGAGGCGGTGCCCCACCGTGCCGGGGTTGCGGCTGGCACCGACGACGACGACGGAGGCGGGGGCGAGCAGCGACGCCATGCTGCGCGCCTCGGCCCGCTGCTCGCGGGCGCGCATGACGTCCACGGAGCGCTCGGTGGGATCGATGGCGAAGGAGACCTCGAGCACGCCGTCGGAGTAGCCCTGCCGCACCTCGTAGCCGGCCTCCCGGAAGACGTTGATCATCTTTCCGTTCTGGGGCAGCACGTCGGCGGTGAAGCGCCCCACGCCGCGCTCGCGGGCGGCGGCGGCGAGGTGCTCCAGCAGCACGGAGCCCAGGCCGCGGCCCTGGTGGGCGTCGGAGATGTTGAAGGCCACCTCGGCCTCGACGGGCCGCCCCTGGCGGCGCGGCGCCGCGTCGTAGCGGGCGATGCCGACGATGTCGTCGCCGACGGTGGCGACGAGGGCGACCCGCTCGTCGTGGTCGACGACGGTGAAACGCTGCAGGTCGCGCGCGGACAGGCGCGGCATGGGCGCGAAGAAGCGCAGGTAGCGCGACTCGTCGGACTGCCGCTCGTGGAAGCGGGCGACCGCGTCGGCGTCGGCGGGGGTGATGGGCCGCACGTGCGCGGTGCCGCCGTCGCGCAGCACCACGTCCGCCTCCCACCGCGTCGGGTACGGCTCCGCACCGGCGGTGGGTGCAGCCGCGGGCGGTTGCGTCCCCATGGCCGGAGCCTATCGGCGGGTGTGTGCGACGCCTCTGGAGGAGGGCCCGGCGGGCGGGGACCTCCGGCGACGACACGCCGGCGCGTCGGCTGCGAGACGTCCCCGCCACGCCTGCTCGCCCGGCGGGGCGGGGACCTCCGGCGACGACACGCCGGCGCGTCGGCTGCGAGACGTCCCCGCCGCGCCGCGGAACGCACCGTCCCCGCCGCGCCGTGGACGCCGCGCCGCCGCGGCAGACTGCGCGGCGTGGAGCTCTCCGAGGCGGTGCGCCGCCGCCGCATGGTCCGCAGCTACGACCCCTCCCGCGAGGTGGACGGCGCCTGCCTGGACCGGCTGCTGCGCGAGGCCCTGCGCGCACCGTCGGCGGGCTTCGCGCAGGGCCGGGAGTTGCTGGTGCTGCGCCGGGCGCAGGAGCGGGAGCTGTTCTGGCGGCTGACCGCCGAGCACGGCGCGCCGCCGCCGCGGGCCGGTGCGGGCGACGGGGGCGGGCGCTGGCTGGCGGGGATGCGCACGGCGCCGGTGCTGGTGGTGGTGCTCAGCTCCCCCGCCACGTACCTGGAGCGCTACGCGGAGCCGGACAAGGGGTGGACCGACCGCGACCCGGGGCGCTGGCCGGTGCCGTACTGGGACGTCGACGCCGGCATGGCCGCGCACCAGCTGCTGCTGTCGGCCGTGGACGCCGGGCTGGGTGCCTGCTTCTTCGGGGTGCCGTCCGGGGCGCACGCGGCGGTGAGGGAGAGCTTCGGCGTGCCGGCGGAGCGGCGGCTGGTCGGGGTGGTGAGCCTGGGGCACCCGGCGCCGGACCGGCGCTCCCCGTCGTTGCGGCGGGGGCGGCGCCCGGCGGCGGAGGTCGTGCACGACGGGCGCTACGGCGGCGGGTGGCCCGCGGGCTGAGGGGGCTCCCCGCGCGCGGGTCCCCGGCACGCCCTGCGCACCGGCGTCGGCGGCGGCGGGCAGGATGGCCCCATGGCACGTCGCACCACCGAAGCCCCCCCGCCCCCGCCGACTCCGGAGCGCATCGTCGACATCGACGTGCAGCAGGAGATGCAGGGGGCGTTCCTGGAGTACGCCTACTCGGTCATCTACTCCCGGGCCCTGCCGGACGCCCGCGACGGCCTGAAGCCCGTCCAGCGGCGGATCCTCTACATGATGCACGACATGGGCCTGCGCCCCGACCGCGGTCACGTGAAGTCGGCGCGCGTGGTCGGCGAGGTGATGGGAAAGCTGCACCCGCACGGCGACACGGCCATCTACGACGCGCTGGTGCGCCAGGCGCAGCCGTTCACGATGCGCCTGCCGCTGGTGGACGGCCACGGCAACTTCGGCTCCCTGGACGCCGGCCCGGCCGCGCAGCGCTACACCGAGGTGCGCCCGGCCGAGGCGGCCCTGCTGATGACGACGAGCCTCGACGAGGACGTCGTCGACTTCGTGCCGAACTACGACGACCGCCTCACCGAACCGGGGGTGCTGCCGGCGGCGTTCCCCAACCTGCTCGTCAACGGGGCCAGCGGCATCGCGGTGGGCATGGCCACGAACATGCCGCCGCACAACCTCAACGAGGTCGTCGCCGCGGCGCGGCACCTCATCGACGACCCGAAGGCCACGACGGCCGACCTGATGCGCTACGTGCCCGGTCCGGACCTGCCGACGGGCGGGCGCATCGTCGGGCTGGAGGGCATCCGCGAGGCGTACGAGACGGGCCGCGGGACGTTCCGCACGCGGGCCACGACGCGCATCGAGAACATCACCCCTCGCCGCAAGGGGATCATCGTCACGGAGCTGCCCCTCGGGGTGGGCCCGGAGCGCCTGACCGAGAAGATCAAGGACGCGATCACCGCGAAGAAGCTGCAGGGCATCGCGGACGTCGTCGACCTCACCGACCGCACCCGGGGCCTGCACTTCGTCATCGAGGTGAAGAACGGGTTCGTGCCCGAGGCGGTGCTGGAGCAGCTGTACCGCCTCACGCCGATGGAGGAGTCCTTCGGCATCAACAACGTCGCCCTCGTCGAGGGGCAGCCGCGGACCCTGGGGCTGCGGGAGCTGCTGCAGGTGTTCGTCGGCCACCGCATCGACGTGGTGCGGCGGCGCACGGCGTACCGGTTGCGCCGCAAGGAGGAGCGGCTGCACCTGGTCGACGGGCTGCTGGTGGCGATCCTCGACATCGACGAAGTCATCCAGATCGTGCGCACCAGCGACGACGCCGAGGCGGCCCGGGCCCGGCTGATGCAGGTGTTCGACCTGTCCGACGTGCAGGCCCGCTACATCCTGGAGATGCAGCTGCGGCGGCTGACGAAGTTCTCCCGGCTGGAGCTGGAGAAGGAGCAGAAGGAGCTCAACCGCGAGATCGCCGCGCTGCGGGCGGTCCTGAACTCCGAGCGCAGGCTGCGCGGCCTCGTCAGCGACGAGCTGGCGCAGGTGGCCGCGGAGCACGGCACGCCCCGGCGCACGGTGCTGCTGACCTCGGACGGGCCGGCGACGGGGACGGGCGCGGCCCGCAGCGGCGCGCGGGGCGGCGCGGCGCTGGAGGTCGCCGACGACCCGTGCCTGGTGCTGCTGTCGTCGACGGGCCTGCTGGCGCGCACCGCCGGTGACGAGCCGCTGGGCAGCGAGGGCCGTCGCACGAAGCACGACCTGGTGGTCTCCACGACCCCGGCCACGGCGCGCGGCTGGGTGGGGGTGGTGACCTCCCGTGGCCGGCTGGTGCGGCTGCCGGTGCTGGATCTGCCCGCGCTGCCGCCGACGGTGGGGCGCCCCTCCTTGTCGGGCGGGGTGTCGGTGAAGGAGTTCGTCACCCTCGCCAAGGGCGAGCGGGTGCTGTGCCTGGCCACGCTGGCCGACGAGCCGGCCGGGCCGGGCCTGGCGCTGGCCACCGCGCAGGGCGTGGTGAAGCGGGTCGCGCCCGAGCCGATGGGCAACCGCGAGGAGGTCGACGTCATCGCCCTGAAGGATCGCGACGAGGTCGTCGGCGCGGTGCAGCTGACCACGGGCGAGGAGGACCTCGTGTTCGTCAGCTCCGACGCGCAGCTGCTGCGCTTCCCCGCCGGGAGCGTGCGGCCGCAGGGCCGGGCCGCAGCGGGCATGGCGGGCATCCGCCTCTCCCCCGGGGCGCGGGTGGTGTTCTTCGGGGCGGTCGCGCAGGACGCCCCCGGCAGCGGCGACGCGGTGGTGGTGACGGTCGCGGGTTCCTCGCAGGCGCTGGAGGGGATGCACCACGGCACCGTGAAGGTGACGCCGCTGGCGGAGTACCCGCCGAAGGGGCGCGCCACGGGCGGGGTGCGCTGCCACCGGCTGCTGCGCGGGGAGGACGGTCTGCTGCTGGCGTGGGCCGGCGCCGGTCCCGCCGAGGCCGCCACCCCCACGGGCACCGCGGCGCCGCTGCCGGAGGCCGTGGGGCGCCGCGACGGCAGCGGCGTGCCGGCGGAGAAGCCGATCGCGGCGGTGGCGGGAGCGCCGGCCCCGGCGGTGGCCCCGCCGGTGGCCTGAGCCGGCGGCGCCTCACCAGCGCAGGCGCGGGTCCTGCGCGAGGTCGCCGAGGACCGTGACGTCGACGGGGCGGCGGTCCGCGACCCGCTCCGCGGTGGGCGTGTCCATGACGTGGCTCGTCACCCGCACGATGTGGCGGCTCGCAGCGAACGCCGCCCCGGTGCCGCCGTCGGCGGGCGCGTCGACGGTGGCGAGCACCCCTCCCGGCACACCGGTCTGCGTGCACGTTCCCCCGGGGGCCTCGCTGCCCGGGTCGGCAGCGGTGAGCCAGTCGCAGAGGTCGACGGCGGTGGAGCCGGTGCCGAGGCGGTGGGTGGCGACGAGCACTCCCGCGCCGTGCTCGGTCAGGTACGCGGTGCCCACCAGCCCTTCGCCGGCCGGCCCGGAGCCCCCCCTCCCCGGCCTCGCCACCGGCGTCGGCCCACCGCAGCAGGCTCGCCCGGCGCAGCCCGCGCTGGTCCAGCGCCTCCTCCACCCCGGTGAGGAAGCCCGCCGGCGGCGGCGCGTCGAGACCGAGGCCGTCGAGGACGGCGCGCTCTTCCGCGGCGGGCAACATCGGCGGCGGCAGCGCCGGGCTCGGGAGGGGCGCGCCCGCCGGGGGGCGCTCCGTCGTCGTGGTGCTCCCGCCCGCCGGGCCGTCCGGTCGCGGGGACGTCGGCTGCCCGGTCACGAGCGCCACCACGGCGACGGCGGCGGCCCCGACCAGTGCGGCGCCGGCCGAGCGGCGGCGCAGCGCGGTGCGGCGCAGGACCCGCACGCGCTCGTCCACGCCGGCCAGCCGCTCCTCGTGCGAGATCCGCGGAGCGGAGGCCTCGGCCTCCGCGCGCAGCCGGGCACGCATCTCCTCCACGTTCACCGCTCACCTCCGATCCCCGTGCGGTCGCCCAGCACGTCGTCCACCCGCAGCTTCGCCAGCGCCTTGCTGGCCTGGCTCTTGACCGTGCCGACGCTGCACCCGAGCAGCTCGGCGACCTCCGCCTCGGGGAGGCCCTCGACGTAGCGCAGCACCACCACGGCGCGCTGGCGGACGGGGAGGCGGCCCAGCGCCCCGGCGAGGTCGAGGCGGTCGTCGCTGGCCCGGTAGGTGTCCGGCGTCGCCTCGTCCGGGGGGTCGTCGTCCGGGTGCTCGCCCCACCACCGCCGACGCCTCGACGTCAGGAATTCGTGGACCAGGATGCGGCGCACGTACGGCTCCGGGGCCCCGTCGACGCGGTGCCACGCGATCCAGGCCCGCGCGAGCGCCGTCTGCACGAGGTCCTCGGCGAGGCCGTGGTCGCGCGTCAGCAGGTAGGCGCTGGTGTGCAGCCGTCTGCCTGCCGCCACCACGAACGCCTCGAAGTCACCCCGGTCCCGCATCCCGCTCCCTCCGTCATGAAGGTGTACGACCTGGGACGCTCGTGGGGTTGCCCGCGTCCGAGGAGGTTCTGTGTCTGATCCACTCTCGCTGGGGAACTCGCTGCAGCGCCTCGTCGCCGAGGGGCCGGAGGAGGCCTTCGACGTCCGGCTCGTCACGGACCTGCCCCACCCGGAGGCACTGCGCCGCTGGCGGGCCGTCCGCGAGCTGGCGGCGGTCCGGTCCGAGGAGGACGAGTCCGGTGACTTCGACGACCTCCTTCCCCTCGTGGGCGGCGATGCCCTGCTCCCCGACGGGTTCGCCTTCAGGATCACCGACTACCACGACCTCGCCGGGGGGATGGCGCTGCTCGTGGAACTCATGGCGGAGGCGGGGCTCAGGGGGCGCCTGGACCTGGTGGAGCTGCCCGCGCCGCACCTCGTGGGCGCCACGTGGACGCCGCTCCTGAGCACCCGTCTGAACGTGCGCGCGCGGCACGAGGTCGAGGGGGTCGCCGTGCTGAGGACGGTGGCGGACGCGGAGTCGCTGGCGGCGGTGGCCCGGGACCTCGCCGGCCGCGCCCTGCGCTCCTGCACCGGTCGCGTCCAGGTCGGTGCCGGGTTGCCGTGGACGTGCGCTCCGGCTGATGCCGCGGACGTCGTCGAGGACGCCCTCGGGCACGGCCGGGGCTTCCGGCTGGTGACGGACGAGGAGGGGGTGCGACGGGTGCTGGAGGTCCCGCCGGACGGCCGGGTGGTGTCCACCGTCGCCGACAGCGAGTGGCGCAGGCACCTGGCGGGGGCTCGCGAGGACCTGCTGCGCAACGCGGCGCACCTGGAGTACGGGCGCATCCGCGCCGTCGTGGGCTGGACCGCCACTCCCGTCGAGGACACGGAGCAGACGTCCTGGCCCGGGAGGCTGGCGGCCGCGGCGCCGTTCCGCGCGCTCGCCGAGACCGTCGGGGTCGCCGACGTGTTCGCGGTGCAGGTCGTGCGCGAGGAGCTGGCGGCACGCGTCGACGCGGCAGCGTGGCGGCACGTCGCCGCGGCGGGCGGGATGGTGCTGGTGGAGCACCGGGACCCCGCCGTCTGGTTCGAGGGGCCGCAGCCCGACCCGGCGGTGCTCGAGGCGGCCCGCCACGACTGGCGGACGGTGGTCGCGGACCAGGGGACGGTCGACACCCTCGCGGCCGGTCTTCCGCGGACCGGCGGGGAGTGAGCGCCGGGCACCGGGCGGGCGCCGCGGCGATGCCGCCGGCTCAGCCGGCGAGGACCAGCCGGTCGCGCCCGCCCGCCTTGGCGGCGTAGAGGGCGGCGTCGGCCGCCGCGATCAGTGAGCGGGCGTCGGCCCCGTCGGCGGGGAAGACCCCCACGCCGGCGGAGAGGGTCACGGTGATGCTGATCCCGTGGCCGGTGGCACCCGGGAGGCTCCCCGACTCCGGCGAGCGGCACGGGAGGGGAACGGGAACCGGACGGGTGCTGCAGCCGGCCCGCAGCTCCTCCGCCCGCCGCAGTGCGGTGTCGCGGTCCGCGGCGTCGAGGAGCACGACGAACTCCTCCCCGCCGTAGCGGGCCACGGTGTCCCCGTCGCGGGTGCCGGCCCGCAGGGACTGCGCGACCGCGCACAGCACCTCGTCGCCGGTCTGGTGGCCGTGGGTGTCGTTGACGGACTTGAAGTGGTCCACGTCGAGGATGACCAGCGCCACGGGCCGCCGCTCGGCCAGGGTGGTCTCCAGCACGCTCATCAGGTGGCGGCGGTTGTGCAGGCCGGTCAGGGCGTCACGGATCGCGTCCTCGCTGAGGCGCTCCTGCAGGGCCTGGATGGTGCTCAGCTGCTCCCGCAGGCGCCGGTCGGCCACCACGGACTCGCTGACGTCCCGGGCGGTGACGACCCGCGCCAGCACGGCGCCGCGGGAGTCCTGCTGCAGGCGGCAGCGCACGTCGAGGTGCAGGCCCTCGGCGGCCTCCAGGGTCTGCTGCCCCTCCCCCGCGGCCAGGGTGCGCAGGCGGGGGTCGGTCAGCACCGCCTCGGCGGGCAGGCCCAGCACCCCGGCGGGCAGCGCGGGCTCCAGGCGCCTCAGCAGGGTGTCGGCGGCCGGGTTGGCGTCCACGAGGCGGCCGCAGTGGTCGAGGACCAGCACGGCGTCCTCGAGGGCCTCCACGATCTGCGAGCGCGCCAGGGGCACCACCCGGCGCCGGGCCTGCCGGGCGATGACGTAGGCGAAGAGGAGGGCCGTGACGAGGAAGAAGAAGGGCGTGCCGTCGACGCCGCGCAGGTCGGCGGGGAGGCTCAGCGCCACGACGTTCAGCGGGACCGGCAGCAGCGTGGCGAGGATCGAGAAGCCGATCGGCTTGCGGAACACCCACGAGGCGCGCCACCACGCCCGCGCCAGCCGGCCGAGCCCCACGAGGAAGAGGCCGTAGCAGTAGGCGGCGTGCACCCAGAACAGCGGCCCGAACTCCCACGCCGACGCGGCGTCGGGGCCGCTCGGCACGAGGAACGCGCGGTGCCAGGGGTTCGTGGCCACGAGGGCGAGGATCACCGCGGGGGCGGCGGCGAAGCGCGTGACGGTGGTGCGGGTGGGCCGCCACGTCGGCTCCGCCACCGACCAGGCCACGCAGACCAGCGCCGCCATGGCGGCGTTGATCGCGGTGTACTGGACCACGTGGAGGACGGCCTCGACGGCGGGCGAGGCCGCGAGGCGGGCGAGGCCGTCGCTCGCGGTCCACAGGCCGATCGCGGTGAGGGCCGCCGTCAGCGACCCTGCGGTGCGGATGCGGCGGCGCCCCCGCCACGCCCAGGTGGCGGTGAGCACAGCCACGGCGGTCGCGACGGAGAACGCGGCGGCGATCGCTGTGCCCGTCACGTCTCCACCTCCTGCGGCGCCCTCGGTCCGGACGCCCTGCTCAATTCATCGGTACGTTCGGGCGCTTGCCTGAGCGGGCCGCCGCGGGCGCCGCCGGACGGGCTCAGGAGGTGGCGCAGACCACGCGGTTGCGGCCGCCGGCCTTGGCGGCGTACAGCGCGGCGTCCGCGGCGGCCACCAGGGCGCGCGCGTCGGCGCCGTCGGCGGGGTGGACGGCCACCCCGGCGGAGATCGTCACGGACAGCGTGCGCGGGTCCTCGCCCACGATGATCGGGACCTTCGTCGCCTGGCAGCGGGCGCGGATCTGCTCGGCCCGCCGCATGGTGGCCTCCACCCCGGCGCCGGGCAGCAGCACGACGAACTCCTCCCCGCCGTAGCGGGCGACGGTGTCGCCCTCGCGGGTGCCCTCCAGCAGCGAGTGCGCCACGGCGACGAGCACGTCGTCGCCGGTCTGGTGGCCGTGGGTGTCGTTGACGGACTTGAAGTGGTCCACGTCGAGGATCACCAGGCCCACCTGGTCGCCCGTGGCCAGCACGGCGTCCAGCACGGCCATCAGGTGCCGGCGGTTGTGCAGCCCCGTCAGCGGGTCGCGGATCGCGTCCTCCTGCAGGCGCTCCTGCAGGTCCTGGATGGTGCTGAGCTGCTCGCGCAGCCTGCGGTCGGCCAGAACGAGGTCGCTGACGTCGCGGGCGGTGACGACGCGCGCCAGCAGGTGCCCGCGGTCGTCCAGGTGGACGCGGGAGCGCAGGTCCATGTGCAGGCCCCGGGCGAGTTCGAGGGTGCGCTGGCAGTTGTCCTCCAGCAGCGGCCGCACGGCCTCGTGGTGGAAGATCTCGTCCGCCGAGAGCCCGACGATCTCCTCGGGCAGGTCCTTGCGCAGACCCCTCACCAGGCTGCGCGCGGCGGTGTTGGCGTCCACCAGGCGGCCGGAGTGGTCGATGACGAGGACCGCGTCCTCGAGGGTGTCCACGACCTGCGAGCGGGCCACCGGCACGACCTGCAGCAGGCCCTGGCGGAAGAGGGCCCGTGCCATCAGCGCGCCGGTGAAGACGAAGAAGACGGGCGTGTAGTCGACGCCGTGGAAGATGACCCGCTGGCTCAGCGTCACGGCGTTGAGGCCGGTGGGCAGCAGCGTCGCGAGGATGATGCTGCCGATCTGCTTCCGGAAGATCGACGACGCCCGCCACCACTCACGGCCCAGCCGGACGAGGATGTAGCCGAGCAGCGCGTAGGAGTACGCCGTGTGGGCCCAGAAGGCCGGACCGAACTCGACCTCGGGGTAGACGCCGGTGGGCGCGATCGCGCGGAAGAACTGCCCGTGGAGCGGGTTGGTCGCCGCGACCAGCGTGACGAGGACCGGCACGATCGACAGGCCGACCACAGTGCGGCGGCGCGGCCGCCACGCGGGGTCGACCACCGCCCAGCTCAGCATGACCGTGGCGGCGATCATCACGTGCTTGGCGGGGTAGGCGAGGACGACGAGGGCCTGCTCGAGGACCGGCGGCATGCCGGCGTGGAGGACGCCGGCGCTGGCGGCCCACGTGGCGGCGCCGCTCAGGAGCACCGCGAGCGCGGTGGCGGCGGGGGTGACGTCCCGGCGGCGCCACGATCCGAACGCGGTGCCGACGCAGATGAGCGCTGCGGCGAGGAAGACGGCGACGACTACTCCGGTGGTCACCGGTTCCTCCTCGTGGCACGGGGCCCGCGGACGCGGGCTGCTCCCTGTCTCATCGGCAGCCGCGGGACGGAGCCTGAGCGGATGGCGGCGTTCGTCACCGGGCGAGGACGACGCGGTTGCGCCCGCCGGCCTTGGCGGCGTACAGCGCGGCGTCCGCGGCGGCCACCAGGGCGCGCGCGTCGGCGCCGTCGGCGGGGTGGACGGCTACCCCGGCGGAGATGGTCACGGACAGGCTGCGGGGCCCGTCGGCGCCCACCAGCGGCACGACGGTGGCCTCGCAGCGGGTGCGGATCTGCTCCGCCCGCCGCATGGTGGCCTCCACCCCGGCGCCGGGCAGCAGCACGACGAACTCCTCCCCGCCGTAGCGGGCGACGGTGTCGCCCTCGCGGGTGCCTGCCAGCAACGAGTGCGCCACCGCGCACAGCACGTCGTCGCCGACCTGGTGGCCGTGGGTGTCGTTGACGGACTTGAAGTGGTCCACGTCCATCAGCACCAGGCCCACCGGCTCGCCGGTGGCTGCGGCGTCCGCCAGCGCCCGGTCCAGGGAGGCCATCAGGTGCCGGCGGTTGTGCAGGCCCGTCAGCGCGTCCCGCACCGCCTCCTCCTGCAGCTGCTCGCGCAGCTCCTCGATGGTGGCCACGTGCTCGCGCAGCGCCCGGTCCGCGGCGACCGCCTCGCTGACGTCGCGGGCGGTCACCACCCGCGCCAGGAGGTTGCCGCGCGCGTCGACGTGGACGCTGGAGCGCAGGTCCAGGTGCAGGCCGGGCGCCACCTCGACGATCCGCTGGCAGGTCTCCTCCAGCAGCGGCCGCACCTCGGGCCGGCGCAGGACCTCCCGCGCCGGCAGGCCGACGAGCTCGGCGGGCAGGTCGGGGCGGATCCGTCGGATCATCGTCTGCCCGGCGCGGTTGACGTCCACGACGCGCCCGGCGTGGTCGACGACGAAGACGCCGTCCTGCAGGGTGTCCACGACCTGCGCCCGCGCGACCGGCACCACCTGCAGCAGGCCCTGCCGGAACAGCGCCCGCGCCATGATCAGGCCGGTGAGCACGAAGAAGACGGGGGTGTAGTCGACGCCGCTGAAGACCTGCGGCGCGCTGAGGGTCACGGCGTTCAGCGCGGTGGGCAGCAGGGCCCCCGCGATGAGGCTGCCCAGCTGCTTGCGGAAGATCGACGACGCCCGCCACCAGCCGCGCACCAGGCGCGCCATCGACCAGGTCAGCAGCGCGTAGCAGTAGGCGGAGTGCGCCCAGAACGCCGGCCCGAAGACCAGCTTCGGGTACCCGGCGGTGTCCTCGTAGCCGCTGTAGAAGAGGTGGTGCCAGGCGTCGGTGGCCACGACCAGCACGACGACGGCCGGGACCAGCGCGAGCACGGCGAGCGTGCGGCGCCGCAGCCGCCAGGACGGGTCGACGACCGCCCACGTCATGCACAGCGTCGAGGCGATGAGCAGGTGGATCGCGGCGTAGTTGACGACGTGGACCACCCGCTCGGCGAGCACCGGCACGCCCAGGTGCAGGAGCCCGGCGCACGCGGCCCAGCCCCCCGCCCCGGCCATCAGCGCAGCGAGCGCCGTCGCGGCGGGGGTGATCCGCCGGTGCCGCCACGACCATCCCGCGGTGGCCCCGCAGAGCAGGGCCGCGAGGAGGAAGACGACGATGCCCGCCGATGGGATCTCCGCTGGTGCGCTCATCGTGACCTCCTCCCCCGTCCCGCCCCCGGCGGCGCCGAGAGTCCTGGGAGGACATCGGCACGCGCGGGGCGGGAACTGAGCCCCGGGACCGCGAGGGCGGGGCGGCTGCGTGCGACCGACCGGGTCCCGGACCGGCGCGGTCCGCCCGCCCCGCCACCGCGGCCGCCCTGCTGCTACACCTGTCGGGCATGACGCGTCTGACCGGCGGAAGCGACCCGTCCCTGCCCGAGCGCCCCGGCACCGCCCACCTGGACGCCCTGCGCGACGCCGCCGACAGCGCGGCCGGGCGCGCCACTCCCCTCCCCAGCGGGTACTCCGGCGCTCCGGCCGCGCTGCTCGACGCCGCCGAGTCCGCGGTGGAGGCCGCCGCGCCCGACCTCCTCGCCCTCAGCCGCGACCTGCACGCCCACCCCGAGGAGGGCTGGGCCGAGCACCGCTCCGCGCGGGCCCTGGCCGACCTCCTCGCCCGCCACGGCGTCGACGCGCAGGTGGGCGTCCACGGCCTCGACACGGCCCTGCGCGCCACCACGGGCGCCGGCGGGCCGGTCGTGGCGGTCCTCGCCGAGTACGACGCCCTGCCGGGCATCGGTCACGGCTGCGGCCACAACGTCATCGCCGCCGCGGCCGCCGGGGCCTTCCTCGGCCTGCACGCGGTGCTCTCCGGCTCCGGGGACCGAGCGCTTCCGGGCACGGCGGTGCTGCTGGGCACTCCCGCGGAGGAGGGCGGCGGCGGCAAGGAGCTGCTGGCCCGCGCGGGCGCGCTGGAGGGGGTGGACGCCGTCCTGATGGTCCACCCGTTCACCTACGACGTGGCGGTGCTGCCCTTCCTGGGCCGGCGGCAGGTGCGGGCCACCTACCGGGGGGTCGCCGCCCACGCCTCGGCGCAGCCGTTCATGGGGCGCAACGCCCTCGACGCGGTGGTGGCCGGTTACCAGGGGATCGCCATGCTGCGGCAGCACATCCCGTCCTCTGACCGGGTCCACGGCATCGTCCTCGAGGGCGGTGAGCGGCCCAACGTGGTGCCGGAGCGGGCGGTGGCGGAGTACTACGTGCGCTCGGCGCGGCCGGAGACGCTGGTGGAGCTGTGCACGCGGGTGGAGGCGGTGCTGGTCGCGGCGGCGGCGATGACCGGCTGCGGCTACGAGCTGGAGTGGGACCGGCAGCCGGCGTACCTGCCGATCCGGGCGAACCTGGCGATGGCGGCGCGCTGGACCCTGCACCAGCGCCGGCGCGGGCGCACCGCACTGCCGCCGGGGGTGGTGCCGGAGTCGCTGTCGGGCTCGACGGACCTGGGCAACCTCAGCGTCCGGGTCCCCGCGATCCACCCCATGATCGCCATCGCGGGCCCGGAGGAGTCGCTGCACACGCGGGGCTTCGCCGAGGCGGCGGGTTCGGAGGCCGGCGACCGGGGTGCGCTGGACGGGGCGGTGGGGCTGGCGCTGACGGCCCTGGACCTGCTGGCCGACGCGGACCTGCTGGCCGCCGTCCGGGCGGAGTTCGCCGCTGCCGGGGGCGCCCTCGACGTGGAGGAGTACCTCTCGTGAGGGCGCCCGGGCGGCTCAGGCGTCGATGCGCTCCCGGTCCAGCTTCGCCGCCCCGGCCACGATGAAGTCCTTGCGGGGTGCGACCTCGTTGCCCATCAGCAGCTCGAAGACGTCCTCGGCCCCCTGGGCGTCGGCGATGGTCACCCGCCGCAGGGTGCGGCGGCCCGGGTCCATCGTCGTCTCGGCGAGCTGGTCGGCGTTCATCTCGCCGAGGCCCTTGTACCGCTGGATGGGCTCCTTGTAGCGGCGGCCCTTCTTGGCCAGGTCCGCCAGCAGCCGCCGCAGCTCCGCGTCGGAGTACGTGTAGACGACCTCGTTGGGCTTGCGCCCGGCGCCGATCACCTCGATGCGGTGCAGCGGCGGGACGGCGGCGAAGACCCGCCCGGCGTCCACCAAGGGCCGCATGTAGCGGAAGAACAGGGTCAGCAGCAGGGTGCGGATGTGGGCGCCGTCCACGTCCGCGTCCGTCATCAGCACGATCTTGCCGTAGCGGGCGGCGTCGACGTCGAAGCTGCGCCCGGAGCCGGCGCCGACGACCTGGATGATCGAGGCGCACTCGGCGTTCTTGAGCATGTCCGCCACGGACGCCTTCTGGACGTTGAGGATCTTGCCGCGCAGGGGCAGCAGCGCCTGGTACTCCGAGTCGCGGGCGACGTTGGCCGTGCCGAGCGCGGAGTCGCCCTCCACGAGGAACAGCTCGGTGCGGGCCACGTCGTCGGAGCGGCAGTCCTTGAGCTTTGCGGGCAGCGAGGAGGTCTCCAGGGCGTTCTTGCGCCGCTGCGTCTCCTTGTGCTGGCGGGCGGAGACGCGGGCCTTCATCTCCGCGACGACCTTCTCCAGCAGCATCGACGACTGCTGCTTCTCGTCGCGCTTGGCCGACGTCAGGATCGCGGTCAGCTCCCGCTCGACGACGCGGGCGACGATGGGACGCACGGCCGCGGTGCCCAGCACCTCCTTGGTCTGCCCCTCGAACTGCGGCTCCGCCAGTCGCACGGTGACCACCGCGGTCAGCCCTGCGAGGACGTCGTCCTTCTCGATCTTGTCGTCCTTGCCGCCGGCCTTGAGGCGCCGCGCGTTGACCTCGACCTGCTTGCGCAGGACCTTCAGCAGCGCCGCGTCGAAGCCGGCGAGGTGGGTGCCGCCCTTGGGGGTGGAGATGATGTTGACGTAGGACTGCACGGTCGTCTCGTAGCCGGTGCCCCAGCGGACGGCGATGTCCACGTCGCACTGGCGCTCCACCTCGGTGACCGTCATGTGCCCGTCGTCGTCGAGGACCGGCACGTTCTCCCGGAAGTGGTCGGTGCCCTGCAGCCGCCACACGCCGGTGACGGGCGCGTCGGGTGCGAGGAAGTCGGCGAACTCCCCGATGCCGCCGTCGTGGCGGAAGGTCTCCTCGTGGGGGCCGTGCTCGGCCGGCGTGCCGGGCAGGCCGCGCTCGTCGCGGATGACGATGGACAGCCCCGGCACCAGGAACGAGGTCTGCCGGGCGCGGGCGACGAGGTCGGAGTAGGAGAACTCCGCCTCCTTGAGGAAGATCTGCTTGTCCGCCCAGTAGCGCACCCGGGTGCCGGTCACGCCCCGCTTGGCGCGGCCGACGACCTCCAGGCCGGTGGTGCGCTCGAACGGCGCGTCGGGGCCCTCCCCCGCGAAGCGCCCCGGCACGCCGCGCCGGAAGCTGGTGGCGTGGGTCTTGCCGCCCCGGTCGACCTCGACGTCCAGGCGCGCAGAGAGGGCGTTGACGACGCTGGCGCCGACGCCGTGCAGACCGCCGGAGGCGGAGTAGGAGCCGCCGCCGAACTTGCCGCCCGCGTGCAGGTGGGTGAAGACGACCTCCACGCCCGACAGGCCCGTGCGCGGCTCCACGTCCACGGGGATGCCGCGGCCGTCGTCGCGCACCTCCACGGAGGAGTCGGCGTGCAGGACCACGACGATCCGGGAGCAGTGCTCGCCCAGCGCCTCGTCCACGGAGTTGTCGATGATCTCCCACAGGCAGTGCATGAGGCCGCGGGAGTCGGTGGAGCCGATGTACATGCCGGGGCGCTTGCGGACCGCTTCCAGCCCCTCCAGCACCAGCAGGTGGGCGGCGGTGTAGCCGTCCGGCTCCTTCTTCGCGGGACGCCGCCCGGCAGGGCTCGCGGCGGGATCGACGGGCTCAGCACTCACCCGGCCAGGTTAGGCGACGCGGGCGACACATCCGGCGGGGCACGCGCGTCGGGCGAGCGCCGGGCACCCGTCCGAGGCGCGATCGCTCCTGGCGAACGGGCGACATGGCGATGCGGGAACCAGCGGGGGTGGTTGGATGTTGGAGCACAGTGGAGGCGGCAGGCAGCCGCCTCCCCGCGAGCCCCGGCCGGCGACGGACGGTGCCCGCACAGCCGAGCACTCCGGAAGGAGCCCCGTGACCACAGCTCTTGCCCACGACCCGCTGACCGCCGCCGACCGCTGCGACCGCTGCGGCGCTCAGGCCTACGTGCGCGTCGTCCTGGGTACCGGCGGAGAGCTGCTCTTCTGCGGCCACCACGGCCGCGAGCACCGCGAGGCCCTCCAGGGCGTCGCCCGCCAGATCCAGGACGAGACCGGCCGGCTCACCGCGACGCCGGCCTCGTCGCAGGACGACGAACGCTGAGCACCGCAACCACGCACACCGGAGCCCGGCTCCACCCACCGACCCGTGGGTGACGCCGGGCTCCTGCTCGTCGCCCTCGTCATGGCCGTGGGGGTGGCGGGCACGCTGCTGCCCGTCCTGCCGGGGGCGCTGCTCGTGCTGGCGGCCGGCCTGGCCTGGGCCTGGCTCACCGGCGGGGCCGCCTGGTGGGTGCTGCTCGGCATGGTCGTCGTGCTCAGCGGCGGGCAGGTCGCCAAGTACCTCCTGCCCGGCCGGCGCATGCAGGAGCTGGGCATCCCCAACCGCACCCTCTTCGTCGGCGCCGCCCTCGCGGTCGCCGGCTTCTTCGCCGTCCCCGTCGTCGGCCTGCCCCTCGGCTTCGTCGCGGGCGTCTACCTCGCCGAGTCCGCGCGCCTGCGCGGCGGGGGCGCGGAGGCCTGGCGCTCCACGGTGCACGCCCTCAAGGCCGCCGGGCTGAGCATGGCGATCGAGGTCGCCGCGGCGCTGCTGGCCGTGGGGGGCTGGGCCGTGGCCGCCCTGGTGCTGCGCGGCTGACGGGGCGGCGCGGGGCGCGACCGCAGATGGGGGTGGTGGCCGTCGGGTCGCCACCCCCACCTGCGTGGTGGTGCGGTCCGGTCCGTGCGGGCCGGTGTCCCGTCGACGGCGGCCGCAACGGCGGAGGCCCCGCCCCCCCGTCCAGGACGGGGGGCGGGGCCTCCGCTGTCGGTGCGGCCGCGCGGCAGGGGGACGCTCAGCCGCGGCCCGGGTCAGTCGACCTGACGCTCCACGTCGACGTGGATGCCGTAGTTGGCGGTGTTCGCGAGGCCGCTGATGGTGATCGAGTCGCCCGTGGCAGTGCGCTTGACGGAGAAGGAACCGACCTTGACCTCCTTGGTGGGCACCGTGCTCAGCGGCTGCACCTTCACGTTCTCGAGGACGCCGGCGAAGCGGTAGCCCTTGTCCAGGACGATCGTGAGGCTGGTGCTGTTGCTGGCCAGCCCGCGGCTCGCGGTGACCTGACCGGCGTCGAAGTGCTGGCCGGCGACCAGGTCGACGCCCGTGCCGTTCGACAGCGCGCTGTAGGACGAGTACATGAACCAGTTGCCGCTCCCCGGGTACGCGGTGCCGCGACCGGTGGCGGTCTCCCCCTTCCACGTCGCGGGGTACTCGCAGTTCAGCGTCACCGACGCGCTGCCGTGGAGGGCGGTGCCGCCGGTCGGGGTCAGCACCGCGGTGTTCTCCACCGTCGTGGTGAACTTGCGGAAGGCGTCGTAGGCGCTGCGCTCCGTGGGGCAGGTGTCGGTCCGCGACTCGACGATCGCGGCGCTGTTCCCGATGGTCTCGCTGTAGCTGAGCAGGTCGTCCCTGAGCAGCGCGCTGTCGGAGCCGTCGAGGTTCTCCGTGAACTCCACGGCCGCGGTGGTGGTCTTGACGCCGTCCTCGTTCTCGCCGAAGCCGATGAAGCCGACGTGGCCGGCGGGCACGGTCTCCACGGTCGTGACGGTGGCCGTGTTCAGCGTCGCCGAGGTCCCGCCGGGAGCGGCACGGTAGAGGCAGTCGACGCCCGCGCCCGCCGCGAGGGTCAGGGTAACCTGAGCCCCCTCGGTCCCGGGGTCGCAGTCGAGGTCGACGCGGCTGCCGTCGTCCAGCGTGTCGGCGACGTTCACGGTGGCCTGCATGTTGGTGCCGTTGGTGACCGTGATCTTGCCGGTGATGAGGTGGTCGCGGGGGCCGGAGTCGGCCTTGGTGGCCTGCACGTTCCACGTCGAGGTGAAGGACTGACCCGGCGTTCCGCTGTAGGTGACGTCTGCCTGGCCGGCTTCGCTGCCCGCGGTCAGGACGTCCTTGGTGAGGGCCCAGCTGACCTTGCGGTCGTAGGTGGCGACCGCGGTCTTGCTGACCGTCAGCTCACCGGTCGGCTTGAAGGGCAGGTAGCAGAAGGAGACATGGCTGATCTCCTGCCCCGTCGACGTGGTGAGGCCGTCGTCACCGAACGTGCCCTTGAGGGTCGTGTAGTTGTAGACGTTGAACGCGGACTGCGTGCCGCCCTTGACCACGATGACGAGGACGGGCAGATCGGAGACGAAGTCGAAGGTGTTGCCGGTCACCTTGGTGATCGTGACCGGGCCGGCCTCGTCTCCCACCTGGGGCGCCCTGTCGATCTTCTCTTCGAGCGCCCCCGAGGTGAAGTCACCGCACGTGGGGTTGTCCTTCGTGCCGGAACTCGGCTTGACGTCCGGCCCCGTGGGGGTGGTCGCGAAGGCGGGGGCCGCGAGGCTGCCGCCGAAGATCAGGGAAGTCGTGGCGAGCGCCGCGAGTGCTGCTCGGGTGGTGCGCATGGTCCCTCCAGGGGCTGTAGCTCCGTCGCGTCGCAACTGTCGCGGGCTGAGCCGTTGAGGACATGACCACCTGTGACTAGCTGGAGTTCAACTTCCTAAACGCCGGAACGACGGTTGCGGTCTCCGTGATCGGAGCATCACCCAGCGCATGCAGAAAGCCCCGCTCCTCCGGGAGAACCGGAGGAACGGGGCTTCTGCACGAACTCGCCGCGAGCGGGTCGCCGCGTGACGGCCCGCCGGGGCGGCGCTCAGTCCAGGTAGTCGCGCAGCACCTGCGAGCGCGAGGGATGCCGCAGCTTCGACATCGTCTTGGACTCGATCTGGCGGATCCGCTCGCGCGTGACGCCGTAGACCTTGCCGATCTCGTCCAGCGTCTTCGGCTGCCCGTCGGTGAGGCCGAAGCGCATCGACACCACACCCGCCTCGCGCTCGGAGAGCGTGTCGAGGACGGAGTGCAGCTGCTCCTGCAGCAGGGTGAAGCTCACCGCGTCGGCCGGCACGACGGCCTCGGAGTCCTCGATGAGGTCACCGAACTCCGAGTCCCCGTCCTCGCCCAGCGGCGTGTGCAGGGAGATCGGCTCACGCCCGTACTTCTGGACCTCGACGACCTTCTCCGGGGTCATGTCGAGCTCCTTGGCGAGCTCCTCCGGGGTGGGCTCGCGCCCGAGGTCCTGCAGCATCTGGCGCTGGACGCGGGCCAGCTTGTTGATGACCTCGACCATGTGCACCGGAATGCGGATGGTGCGGGCCTGGTCGGCCATCGCGCGCGTGATGGCCTGCCGGATCCACCAGGTGGCGTACGTGGAGAACTTGTAGCCCTTGGTGTAGTCGAACTTCTCCACCGCGCGGATCAGGCCGAGGTTGCCCTCCTGGATGAGGTCCAGGAAGAGCATGCCGCGGCCGGTGTAGCGCTTGGCGAGGGAGACGACGAGGCGCAGGTTGGCCTCGAGCAGGTGGTTCTTGGCCCGGCGGCCGTCCTCGGCGATCCACCACAGCTCGCGCTTGAGCTTGGGCTCGATCTTGGCGCCGGAGTGCAGCTTCTCCTCGGCGAAGAGGCCGGCCTCGATGCGCTTGGCGAGCTCGACCTCCTGCTCGGCGTTGAGGAGGGCGACCTTGCCGATCTGCTTGAGGTAGTCCTTGACGGGGTCGGCCGTGGCGCCGGCGGTGGCGACCTGCTGGGCGGGCGCGTCGTCGTCGTCGTCGGTGAGGACGAAGCCCCCGGTGGTCGGGGACTTGCCGCGCTCGGTGGTCTCGGCGTCCGGCTCGGCGTCGGCCGCGATCTCCTCGACCTCCTCCAGCGCGCCGGCCGGAACGTCCGCGAGGGCGTCGTCGTCGATCGCGACGTCCTCGACCGCGCCCTCCGGCTCGTCCTTCGAGGAACCGGCCGTCTTGCGGGCCTTGGCGGGCGCGGCGGGCCCGGTGCCCTCCTCGGCAGCGGCGCGCTTGGCGGGTGCGCGGGTCGTCTTGGCGGCCGCCTTGGCCGGTGCGGCCTTGGCGGCGGCGGTCTTGGCCGGAGCCGCCTTCGCGGCGGCGGACTTCGACGCGGCGGTCTTCGACGCCGTGGCCGTCGACGTGGCGCGGCGCGTGGAGGCGGCCGCCACGGCGCGCTTCGGCTGCTCCTCGACGCGGACGGTGACGCCGGCGTCGTCCAGGGCGCGCAGGACGGCCTTCATGCGCTGAAGGGGCAGCTGGGCCTCCTCGCAGGCGCTGCGCACGGCGTGCGCCTCGACGTAGCCGCGAGCAGTCCCCTCCCGCATGAGCTGCTGGAAGGTCTCGTGAGCGAACTCGGGCGGGAGCGGCCGGGAGGTCGATGCCGACGACACGAACTGCCTTTCGTCGAGGGGCGGAACGGGTCGCGAGCAGCGACCGTGATGGCAACCGGTGTCCACAACACCTGGCCGGGCGGGAACATGCCCAGTGGAGACATCAACTGCCAATTGTGGCACGCCGGACCGGGTCGCGGCGCGTCCGGCGCGCGACTGCCCTCGAACGGCGGCGCGCGAGCGGCCCGCCCGGCTCGGGGGGCCTCGACCTCAGGGGGCCTTGACGGCGAGGACCGGGCAGGGCGCGTCGAGGAGGACGCGCTGGGCGCTGGCGCCGAGGATGAGCTTGCCCACGGGGGTGCGGCGGCGCAACCCGATCACGACGAGCTGCGCACCCGTCTCCTCCACCGCTGCGATGAGGTCCTCCGCGGCGTCCAGGCTGTCGGGCACCTCCCGCACGTCGTGCGCCAGGCCGGCCGCCTCGAGCTGCGCGCGGACCCGGGAGTGGACCGCCTCGAGCTCGGCGACCTCCTCGGCGTCCTGCTCACGCCCCGGACGCAGGCTGCGCACGGCGACGAGCGCGGTCCCCTCCCGCACGGCGGCCTCGGCCGCCTGTTCCAGGGCGGTCCGCCCCTCGGGGGTGGGCACCAGGCCGACGACGATCGCCATGCAGTCCTCCGGGCACGGGCTGGCGGGGCAGGGCCCGGAGCGCCGTGCGCCGCCCGGACCGGAGGCCGACCGTACCCGATGGCTGCCGCGGCGCTGTGTCCGCCCGGCTCCGGAGCGCAGCGGCCGGGCGGGAGGGCCTTCGCGAGATCAGGTGGGGCGCCGCCCGGACACCGCGCGCGCAGCCAGCCCGGTGGTGACGGCGCGCGCGACGAGCGCCGCGAGGCTGTGGCCGGGATCACGGCGCAGCGCCTCGGCGGCACACTCCCCCGCGACGACGCAGGACCCGCCCCACCAGGACGCCCACGCCGCCACGGCCAGCGCCGCCGCACCCGCGGCCCCGTCGCAGCGTGCCGCGAGGTCGCAGGCCAGCCGCACCGTCGCCGCGACGTCGCCGGGCACGGGGGGCCGGGACAGGGCGTCGGCGACAGCGCCGGGCGCTCCGCCGGCGGCCACCCGGTCGGCGAGGACGGCGGCGCCGGCTGCGAGATCCACGAGCGCGGCGTCGCGGACGCTCACGTCGCGGACGGCGGCGAGCAGCCGGGCACTCTCGGTCACGTCCACCCCGGGCCCGCCCCGCCGGTAGCGCTCCCGCACGAGCCGCCAGTCCCGCCACGCCCCGGCCCGCCACGCGGTGCGCCCGTCCGCGCAGGAGGGCGGGGCGGCGGAGGCCCCCGCCCTGCGGACGGCCTCGCGCACGTGCTCCCCGGCGAGGGTGAGGTCGGGGAGCACGTCGGCACGGGAGGGCGCCGCGACGAGGCCCCGCCAGACGGCCTCCGCGGGCACCGTCCCGCCGGTCAGCTCCCCCACCGGCCACCCCGGCGCGGGGCAGCAGCCGCGCGCGCCGTCGCAGAGGTAGGAGCGGTAGGTGCGGGCCCCGACGTGCCAGGCGTCCAGCACCTGCGCGCCGGAGACGGCCAGCGCGCGGGTGAGCGCGCCGAGCAGCGAGCGCCGCGGGAGCGGTCCTCCCCGCTCGACGCCCGTCGCGTCGTACACGGCGACGACGGCCCAGGGCGCGCAGGCGGCGGCCGTCGCCGTCAGGGCCCGGACGACCTCCCGTTCCCCCGCCGGGCCCGGGGGCGGCAGGTCGACCCGGGCGAGCGCCGTCACCCCCAGCCGCCCCGGAACCGCCGGGCCGTGGCCCGGCACCTCCGAGCCCCCGTCGCGGGGGGCACCGGGCTCCGCCGCCGAGTCGAGGTGGACCACCACCAGGCTGTCCACGGGCACGAAGCCCAGCTGGTAGGGGATGCTCGCGAGGAGGTCGCGGGGGGAGGACAGCAGCAGCGGGGTGGTCGTCACCCGCCGAGCGTGGTGGCGCCGCCCGCCTCGCAGCGTGGCGTCCACCGGCGGAGGACCGCAGCGGCCCCGGGCACGGACTGTGCACGACTCGCCGAACCGGGTCGCCCCCGGGGCCTCAGCCCCTGCGCCGCCGCGAGGCCGACGTCGCGGACGGGGCCGGTTCCTCCGACACCACCACCTCGTGCGTCACGACCTGGCCGGGGACGGTGCGCGGCGCGGCGCGCTCCCAGCGCAGGAAGTCCTCCGTGGCACTGAGGAGGGTTCCCGCCACCCAGGCGGCGAGCACCGCGTCGTCGACGGTCCCGAGCATCCCGAGGAGCGCCTCGGGCAGGGGGTCCAGCGGCGAGAGGACGTAGCCCGCCGCGGCGCCAGCCGCCAGCAGGCGCAACCGGCTGGTTCCCCGGTACTCCCCGCGTGCCGCCGCCGAGACCATGCGCGGCAGGGCCTGCAGGCGCTGCCCGACACCGGGCTCCCCCGCCGGGGTCCCGTGGCGCACGGTCCGCCACATGACCGCCAGGGCGGCGCCGCGGCGCTTCAGGAGTGCTGTCCGGGCGGCGTCCACGGGTCCTCCCCTCTCCCGCCGGGTCGAGCGGCGGGCTGCTGCGGGTGGGCGCCGGCGAGCGGCCGGTGCCCACCCGGTCAACGGCACGGCGGGTCCGGCGGTTCCCCGGGGCCCCGCCGTCGAACCCTCAGCTGCCCCCTGCCGCGGCCTCCCCGGCGACGGGGACCGCGGAGTTGCTGCGGGGTGTGAACTCGCGCTCGGCGTGCTTGGCGATCCGGCGCAGCAGCAGCAGGTCGGCGCCCGCACCGACCACCCCGCCCAGGACGGGCAGGATGCGCGAGGTCTGCAGGGCGCCGAAGCTGCCGAGACGGGCCAGGAGGCGGAAGCCGACCCCCTTGTTGACGATCATGAGGACGTCCTTGGGGAGCCGCCGCTGCGCCAGCAGGGCCAGCGGCCCACCCGTGGGCAGTCCCGCCGAGCGGAGGACCTGCCCGGCGTCGGAGCCGAGGAGGCAGAGCAGGACGGCGCTGCGCACCTCGGGCCGGGAGACGTCGTAGCCGCGCAGGTGTGCGATGGCGGCGACCATGCGCGTGGCCAGGACGTAGAAGCCGACGATGTTGGCGGGCAGGGCGACCGGCATCGTCACGAGACCGCCCACGCCCGTGGCGAAGCCGCTCCCCGCGGCCATCCGCCCGTGCCGGCGAACCACCACGTGCACGGCGGACTCGGCGCTCGGATGCCCGGCGCGGGCCCGCTCGGCGACCGACACGGCCGAGGCGAAGGGCCCCGCGCCGTCGACGCCCGTGTCGATCAGCCGCTGCACGAGCGCAGTCGCCTTCGACTCCTCCGCGCCGGGGGCGCGGCCCTCCACCTCGGCGTCGTCGCGCGTGCGACGGCCCCACAGCCGTTCGAACATGATCCCTCCCGCGGTCCTGCGGCCGGCGCCCGCAGTCGCTGCCACGGGCCGGTCCGGGGATCGACGCTAGGGGGATCGGGCGCTCGGCGCTCGCGGGACCGGTGACGGCGGGGGGCGCCGGTGCCGACGGGAGAGCGCGAAGGCCGTGGCAGGACCGCGGTCAGGGCCACGGCCGGGCCACGGTCAGATCCGGGTCGGGTCCGGGTCAGGCTGTGCGGTCCTGCTGCGCCAGCCAGGTGTCGACCTCGGCGAGACCGTCCTCGACGTAGCGGCGGCGGGAGCGGCCGCGCGGCATCGGGATGCGGGCCGCGTGCGGCGGGGCGTCCACCGCGGGCAGCAGGTACGGGCTGGCAGCGCTGCGGCGGGCACGGCGTTCGAGCGCCGCGGGAACGAGGAAGCAGGCCAGCAGAGCGATGAGGAGGAAGGTCGCCATGCTGAGTACCTCGGCAGGAGCGGGCGATTCCTTCAGTCCCGATGTTCGCGGGGCCGCCGGGAGGACCCCGATCGGGCCACTGGGAGGATGGGCTCCCGTGGCCCGACCCCGCCGCCCGTCCCCCTCCGAGGGCGAGGCCCTCATCACCACCGGCACGGTCCGCTTCGAGCGCGACCGGGACGACCCCGACGGCTGGCTGGTCCTCGTCAACGGGGTCCCCAGCTCCTACGTCGACCTCGCGGACCCCACCCGCCTGGACTTCGAGTACCAGCAGTGGACCGCTGCCGTGCTCGCTGCCGTGCACCCCGCACCGGCTCCGCTGCGCGCCGCGCACCTGGGCGGGGCGGGCTGCGTGCTGCCGCGCTGCCTGGAGGTGACCCGCCCCGGCTCCAGCCAGGTGGTCTTCGAGGTCGACGAGCGCCTCGTGGAGCTCACCCGCCAGGCGTTCGGGCTGCGCTCCCACCCGCGCTTCCGGCTGCGCGTCAAGGACGGCCGCGACGGCGTGGCCACCCTGCCCGACGCGAGCCAGGACGCCGTCGTCCGCGACGCCTTCGCCCACGACCGGGTCCCCGCCCACCTGTGCACCCGGCAGTTCCTCGCCGACGTCGCCCGGGTGCTGGCCCCCGGCGGGATCTACGTGGCCAACCTGGCCGACCGGCCGCCGATGCCGCGCTCGCGCGCCGAGCTGGCCACCGCCCTGGACGTGTTCGAGCACGTGGCGCTGGTCGCCGAGCCCGCGCAGCTGCGGGGGCGCCGCTACGGCAACGTGCTGCTGCTCGCCTCCTCCGCACCCCTGCCCGCGCAGGCGCTGGTGCGCGGCCTGAGCGGCGGCGCGGCCCCGGCGCGGCTGCTGCACGGCGAGGACGCGCGGAACTACGCGGCCGGGGCGGCCGTCATCACCGACGAGGCCCTGGAGGCGGCCGCCGCCGGATCCGCTGCCCCCGGGACGGCGCGGGCGCGCGGCGGCGCGGACGAGGAGGAGGCCCGGCCGTGACGTCCCCGGCGCTGCCGCCGGCCGGCGACCGGGTCCAGCAGGAGCGGACGGGGCCGGAGGCGGGGGTCGCGGTGGTGCCAGCGGCACCCGGCGCCGGCACCACCGGTCGCCTCGCGGCGCCCGGAACCGCTGCGGGTCCCGGGCGCCGCGACGGCGGGCGTCAGGAGAACTGCGACTCCGACAGGTCCCCGCTCCAGTCGATGTGGAAGGAGCCGGGACGGTCGACGCGGCGGTAGGTGTGGGCGCCGAACAGGTCGCGCAGCCCCTGCACGAGGGCCGCGGAGGAGCGCTCCCGGCGCAGGCCGTCGTAGTAGGCGAGCGCCGAGGAGAAGCCGGGCGCGGGGATGCCCGACTGCACGGACTGCACGACGACGCGGCGCCACGCCTCCTGCCCGGCCGCGACGGCACCGGCGAAGTACGGGTCCACGAGCAGCGACGGCAGGTCCGGCTGCTTCTCGTAGGCCTCGCGGATGCGGTCGAGGAAGCGGGCTCGGATGATGCAGCCGCCGCGCCAGATGGTGGCCATCGCACCGGGGTCGATGCCCCATCCGTACTCGACGGAGCCGGCGCGGATCATGTCGAAGCCCTGGGCGTAGGCCACGACCTTGGACGCGTACAGCGCGGCGCGCACGTCCTCGACGAAGGACTCCGCGTCGGCGGCGTCGACGAAGCCGCCGGCCCCCTCCTCGCCGCCGGGCTCGCCGACGGCCGGCACCTCGGCCGGGCCGGGCAGGACGCCCTGGGCGGCGCGGCGCTGCGCGGCGGAGCCGGACAGCGCGCGGGCGAAGACGGCCTCGGCGATGCCGGAGACGGGGGTGCCGAGGTCGAGGGCGGTCTGCACGGTCCAGCGGCCGGTGCCCTTCTGCTCCGCCTCGTCGACGATGACGTCGACGAGGGGCCGCTCCGGCTGCGAGGGGTCGCCGGCGCGCAGCACGCGCGCGGTGATCTCGATGAGGAAGGACTCCAGGTCACCGGAGTTCCAGCTCTCGAAGACCTCGGCGAGCCGCTCGGGCGTCCAGCCGAGGCCGTGGCGCAGCAGGTCGTAGGCCTCGGCGATGAGCTGCATGTCGGCGTACTCGATGCCGTTGTGCACCATCTTCACGAAGTGCCCGGCGCCGTCGGGACCGACGTGCGTGGAGCAGGGCGTGCCGTCGACGTCCACCGCGATGTCGGCCAGGATCGGGCCGAGCTTGGCGTAGGCGTGCTCGCTGCCACCGGGCATGATGCTCGGCCCGAGCAGGGCGCCCTCCTCGCCGCCGGAGATGCCGACGCCGGCGAAGTGGATGCCGCGCTCCCGCAGGGCGACCTCGCGGCGGCGGGTGTCGGCGAAGTGCGCGTTGCCGCCGTCGACGAGGATGTCGCCCTCCTCCAGGAGCGGCGCGAGCTCGTCGATGACGGCGTCGGTGGGCGCACCCGCCTTCACCATGATGATGATCGTGCGGGGCACGGTGAGGGAGGCGACGAACTCCTCGGCGGTGGCCGCGGGCACGAAGGTGCCCTCGTGGCCGAACTCGCCGACGAGGGCCTTCGTCTTCGACTCGGTGCGGTTGTGGACGGCGGTCACGTAGCCGTGCCGGGCGATGTTGCGCGCGAGGTTGCGCCCCATCGTGGCGAGTCCGGTGACGCCGATCTGCGCGGTGGGGGTGTTGGTCACGCCGCGCAGCCTGCCATGCCGAGGTGACCGGCGGGACGGCCCCGTGTTACGGAGCGCTCACAGCGGGTCGACGCGGATGTGCGCCGGGCTGCCGGGCCGGTACCGGGGGTGTTCACCCGGTGACGATCCTGCGCTAGGGTCGTGCCCGGCGGGAGCGCAGCGTCGCGGTCCCGTCACTCACCTCCTCGTCCGCCGCGCCGGGCCGCGACCTCGCGTCGCAGCACCTCGCGCACCGGCGGAACGACGAACCCCTCCGCCGCGAGCTTGCGCCGGGTGGCCGCCCGGGCCCGGAGGATCGCCACGACCCCCAGTCCCCACAGCGGGAACTGCACCGCCATCGCCGTCTTGAAGGCGCCCAGCGTGTAGGTGTCCGGCGTGCCGGCGCCCTGCAGGTCGAGGGCCACGCCGATGAGCAGCATCACGAGCAGCGCGGAGAAGAACCCGCCGACGTTGACGATGCCCGTCGCGCCCCCGAGGCGGCCCGCCGGGTTGGACGTGCGGGCGTAGTCGAAGCCGATCATCGAGGCGGGCGCCCCGGCGGACATGGCGACCACCAGGACCACGAGCAGCGGCAGCGGGGCGCGGCCGGGCCAGGCCAGCACCGCCGCCCACGCCAGGGCCTGCGCGGCCACGATGCTCAGCACCAGCCACGAGCGGCGCAGCGGGTGGCGGCCGACGAGCGCGCCGAGGGCGGGGCCGATGGCGGCGCCGGAGCAGACGAAGAGGGTGAGCAGCGCCCCGGCGCCGGCGGGGCTGAGGCCCTGCGCCGAGACGAGGAACGGGTAGCCCCACAGCAGCACGAAGGCGGTTCCGGCGAACGGCGTCGCGAAGTGCGAGTACAGCCCGAGCCTCGTGCCGGGATGGCGCCAGGACGCGCGCAGGTCCGCGGCGACGTCGGGCAGGGGCTTGCGGGCGCGCGGGGGCGCCACGCCGGGCGGGGCGTCGCGCAGCACCAGCCAGGCCAGCACCGCGGTGAGCGCGCCGAGGGCCGCGGCGCTGCCGTAGGCGGTCGTCCAGCCGCGGCTGTGCAGCAGCGCCATGAGCGGGAAGACGCTGGCGATCTGCCCCACCTGCCCGAGCAGCCCGACGAGCTGGACGAGGACGGGGGTGCGCCGCGGCGGGAACCAGGTGGAGACGATGCGCAGGACGCTGACGAAGGTCATGGCGTCCCCGGCGCCCAGCAGGATGCGCGCGGCGACCGCCGTCTCCACCTCGGTGGCCACGGCGAGCCCCGCCTGGCCGGCGGACATCAGGACGGCTCCGGTGACGACGAGGACCCGCGCGCCGAAGCGGTCGATGAGGACCCCGACGGGCACCTGCAGCGCCGCGTACACGAGGAGCTGGAGGACCGCGAAGGTGGAGAGGGAGCCGGCGCCGATCCCGAAGCGGGTGGAGGCGTCGATGCCGGCGGCGGACAGGGAGGTGCGGTGCAGGACGGCGACGCCGTAGGCGAGGGTGCCGACGGCGAGGACGAGCCGGGCGCCGCGGGGCGCGGCGGGGGGCGCGGCGGAGGGTGCGGTGGCGGTGGCGGAGGTCACCGGGCGCCCCGCAGCCGGTCGCCGGCGCCGCGCAGGTGCTCGCGGGTGAGGCCGCGCCAGGTGTCCTCGTCCCCGCTGCGGGCGGCCTGGAGCAGCGTGGTGTGCTCGCGCAGGGCGATGGTCATGCGCTCGGGCTCGTCCTCCATGCGCGTGACGCCCATCCGCATCTGCCGGTCGCGGAGGCTGTCGTAGAAGCGGGTGAGGACGGCGTTGCCGGCGGCGGCGACGACGGCGGCGTGGAAGGCGCGGTCGGCGCCCATGAAGGCCCAGGTGTCGCCGTCCTGCGCGGCGGCGTGCATGGCGGCGAGGTGGTCGGCGAGGACGGGGGCGAGCTGGTCGCGCCGGGGCCAGGCGACTGCGGCGGCGTGGGTCTCGACGAGCTCGCGGGCCTCGAGGACGTCCTCGACCTCCTCCGGGGAGACGGGGACGACGAGCGCGCCGCGCTTGGGGATGAGCTTGAGCAGCCCCTCGGCCTCCAGCCGCAGCAGCCCCTCGCGCACGGGGGTGCGGGAGACGCCGACGCGCTCGGCGATGTCGCCCTCGGTGAGCAGCTCCCCGCCGGGGAGGGAGCGGTCGAGGATCGCGGCCTTGACCGCGGCGTAGACGCGCTCGGCGGCCGGTGGGGCGCCCGGCTCGCGGACGGACGGCGAAGCGGAGCGCGACATGAGAATCCCTGCTGCATCCATGATGTATCTATGATGCCACGGGTTCTCCGATGGCCGCGCCACCCCCGCTGGGACACGCTCTGGGGCCATGACCACGATCGAGCGCCCCGGGGCCCGGCAGTGGGTCCCCGCCGACGGGGACGTCGAGGCCCTGCGCACCGCCGTCGGGCAGTGCCGCGGCTGCGAGCTGTGGGAGCCCGCCACGCAGGCCGTCTTCTCCGCCGGCTCCCCCACCGCCCGCCTCGCCCTCGTCGGCGAGCAGCCCGGGGACCAGGAGGACCGCCGCGGCATCCCCTTCGTCGGCCCCGCCGGGCGGCTGCTGCAGCGGGCGGTGGACGAGGCCGGCATCGACCGCGCGCAGGTCTACGTCACCAACGCCGTCAAGCACTTCCGCTTCGAGCAGGCCGGCGAGGGCGCGCGCCGCATCCACAAGAGCCCGGAGCTGGCGCACATCACCGCCTGCAAGCCGTGGCTGGCTGCGGAGCTGGCCCGTGTCGACCCGGACGTCGTCGTGTGCCTCGGTGCCACCGCCGCCAAGGCGCTGCTGCCGAAGGACTTCCGCGTGACCCGGCAGCGGGGGCAGCTGATGCGGCTGGCCACCTCGCGCGGGGAGAAGACGTTCCTGGGCACCATCCACCCCTCCGCGGTGCTGCGGGTGCCGGAGGAGCAGCGGCAGGAGGCCTACGACGCGCTCGTGGCCGACCTGCGGGTGGCGGCGGGCGCGCTCGCGGGCTGAGCGCCTGCTGACACCCCTGCTGCACCGGGAGCGCGACATGCCCGGGGCGGAACCCCGTGGGACGGCGCGCCGGGCCCTCGGTGCAGCCGGGGTGTCAGCCGACCAGCGGCACGCCGCTGCCCGCCTGCCCCAGGACGTGCGCGGCGGCGGCGTGCCCCGCCTCGCAGGCCGCGTACGGGTCGCCGCCGCGCAGCCACCCGGCGAGGAAGCCCGCGGCGAAGGCGTCGCCCGCGCCGGTGGTGTCGCGCACCCGGGGCACCGGCGGGACGGGGACCCGCACCGGCGCGGCGCTCGGGGGCAGCACCGTGCTCGGGCGCGGGCCGTCCTTCACCACCAGGGTCGCGGCGGGCAGCGCCGCGGCCGCCGCCCCCCGCCCCCCGTCCCCGACGAGGCCCAGGAACTCCGCCTCGGAGCGGTTGGCGAAGACCAGGTCCGGCCGAAGCCGGGCGAGCAGGGCGAGGAACTCCTCCTCCCCCACCGCACGCATCAGGCCGGTGGAGGCGACGTCGACCGACACCGCGCCGCCGCGGCGGTGGACCGCCTCCGCGGCGGCCAGCGCCACCGCCCCCAGCCCCGCCGGGTCGAAGGCGTACCCGGAGACGTGCAGGTGCTCCAGGTCCGCCAGCCAGCGCTCGTCCACGGTGGACAGCGACTGGGACGCGGCGCGGTCGGGGAACATCGACCGCTCCCCCGAGGGGTCCACCAGCACCACCACGGTGCCCGTCCGCCCGCGCCGCTGCACGCGCACGTCCACGCCGTGGGAGGCCAGCTCCCGCGCGAGGGCCTCCCCCGCCGCGTCCTCGCCGACGCAGCCGAGGAAGCGGGTCGGCACCTGCCGCGCTGCGTGCACGGCGACGTTCGCGGCGCTGCCCCCGCGGGTGCGCACGACCGTGCACGCGGTGTCGGTGGCCGCCTGCAGGGGTTCGCCCAGCCAGACGACGACGTCCTCCACCAGGTCGCCGAGGATCCCGAGCACGACGGCGCCCTCAGGCCGCGAGGGCGCGGGCGATCTCGGCGCCGAGGCCGACGTTGCCCCGGTAGACGGCCACGTTGACGTCGAGGCTGCGCCCGCCCGTGGCGCGCTGGAAGTGGTCGAGCAGGAACGGCGTGGCGTCGTGGCCGGTGATGCCCGCCGCCTCCGCCGCGGCCAGCGCCTCCGCGAGCACGCGGTCGTGCTCGGCCGGGTCGAGCTGCGCCGCGGCGGAGACGGGGTTGGCGACGAGCAGGGCGGCCTCCAGGTCGAGCTCGTCGCGGGCGCGCACGAGGTCGGCGGCCTCCGCGGCGTCGGCGACGGAGTGCTCCAGGCCGTGGCCGGAGTCGGCGACGTAGAAGCCGGGGAAGCGGGTGGTGCGGTAGCCGACGACGGGGATGGACAGCGTCTCCAGCCGCTCCAGGCTCGCGGGGACGTCGAGGATGGACTTCACCCCCGCGCTCACCACCACGATCGGGGTGCGGGCGAGGACCGGCAGGTCGGCGGACTCGTCGAAGGTCTGCGACGCCCCGCGGTGCACTCCCCCGAGCCCGCCGGTGGAGAACACCCGGATCCCGGCGCGGTGCGCCAGCAACGCGGTGGCGGCGACGGTCGTGCCGCCGCTGAGGCCCTTGGCGGCGGCGACGGGGAGGTCGCGCACGCTGACCTTGACGGCGCCGTCCTCCTGCGCGAGGCGGGTGATGAGGTCCTTCCCGAGGCCGACGACCGCCTGCCCGTCGACGATGCCGATGGTGGCGGGCACCACCCCGGACGCCCGCACCCGCTCCTCCGCCTCCAGCGCGACCTCCAGGTTGCGGGGCCGCGGCAGCCCGTGGGTGAAGATCGTCGACTCCAGCGCCAGCACGGGCCGGCCGGCGGCGACGGCCTCGGCGACCTCGTCGGAGACGACGGTGCGGGGGCGGGACTGCGTCACGGGGAGCTCCTTCGCTCGGGTGGGGACGGGACACCATGCACCCCCCGGTGCCGCCGGTCCAAGTCGCGTCGCAGCCCACCTCGCGGAGGTACCGTGACGGCATGTCGGCTGAGGTGGTGCACGAGGTCCCGCGGGACGGAGCGTCGTCGCGGCCCATGTCGTGGGAGGACTACGAGGCGCTGGGGGACGACGTCCGTGGCGAGTACATCGACGGGTGCCTCGTGATGGTGCCCTCTCCGAGCAGGCGCCACCAGCAGGCCGCGCGCCGCCTGGCGAACCTGCTGGAAGGCGTCGTCGAGGGGCACGAGGTGACGACCGAGTGGGCCTGGAAGCCGGGTCGGAACGAGTTCGTCCCCGACGTCATGGTGTTCCCCGCCACGGACGAGGACGTCCGCTTCACCGGCACCCCCCTGCTCTGCGTGGAAGTCCTCTCCACGAACCGCTCCGATGACCTGGTGCGGAAGGCGTTCAAGTACGCCAAGGCCGGCCTGCCGAACTACTGGGTCCTCGACCCCGTCGAGCGGGCCCTGCACGCCTACGCCCTGCAGGAGGGCATCTACGAGGAGGCGGCTGTCGTCGCGCCGCGCGGCAGCGTCCCCGGCTGGGACGTGCAGATCGACGTGGAGGACCTGCTGCGCTGACGGGTCCAGCCGGCTCGGCGGCCGGCTGCGGTGGCCGGATCCCCCGGAGGGGGCCAGCATGGCGCGCGACCCACGCCACCCCGTCCTCCGGAGGCAGCACGATGGAGTACCGCACCCTGGGGAGCAGCGGCTGCGCCGTGTCCTCCCTCGCCCTGGGCACCATGACGTTCGGGCAGGAGACCGACCCCGACGGCGCGTTCGCGCAGCTCGACCGGTTCGTGGAGGCGGGGGGCACCCTCGTCGACACCGCCGACGTCTACGCCGCCGGCACGTCGGAGGAGATCGTCGGCCGCTGGCTGTCGCAGCGGCCCGCCGACGTCACCGACCGGGTGGTGCTCACGACCAAGGGCCGCTTCCCCACCGGCTCCGAGCCCAACGCGGTGGGACTCTCCCGCCGCCACCTCACCCGGGCGCTCGACGACTCGCTGCGCCGGCTGGGGGTGGACTGCGTGGACTTCTACCAGGTGCACGCCTGGGATCCGTGGACGCCACTGGAGGAGACCCTGCGGGCGCTCGACGACTTCGTCAGCGCCGGGAAGGTCCACTACTACGGCCTGTCGAACTTCACCGGCTGGCAGGTGCAGAAGGCGGTGTGCACCGCCGACATGACCGGCGTCCCGCGGCCGGTGACGCTGCAGGCGCAGTACAACCTGCTGGCGCGCGAGGTGGAGTGGGAGATGGTCCCCGCGTGCGAGGAGAACGGGCTCGGCGTGCTGCCGTGGTCCCCGCTGGGCGGGGGCTGGCTGACGGGCAAGTACTCCCGCGACACCGAGCCGAGCGGCGCCACCCGCCTCGGGGAGGACCCGGGCCGCGGCGTGGAGGCGTACGCGGGCCGCAACGCCCGCCAGCGGACCTGGGACGTGGTCGCGGCCGTGGAGTCGGTGGCCCGGGGACGCGGGGCGACGATGGCGCAGGTGGCGCTGGCGTGGCTGTCGGCGCAGCCGGTGGTGTCCTCCGTCATCCTCGGCGCCCGCACGCTGGAGCAGCTCGAGGACAACCTCGGCGCGGCGGACCTGCAGCTCACCGAAGACGAGATGGACCTGCTCGACGCCGCCAGTGACCCGGGGGCGGCGGACTACCCCTACGGCGGCCCCGGCCGGGAGCAGCGCAGCCGCAAGCTCACCGGCGGCCGCTGAGCGGACCGGAACGGCCGCGAGGGGCGGCCCGGGCGGGAAGGGGTTCCGCCCGGGCCGCCCCTCGCGGGTCAGCCGTCGCGCCCGGAGGTGACGGCAGTCGTCACGGAGTCCAGCGCACGTGCGGGTTGACCCGGCCGTTCCAGTCGAACACGGCCATGTTCTCCCACTCGTTGCCGCTGCCGTTGATGTCGTCGGGGTTCCAGCCGTTCCCCTTCACCGCGGTCCAGGTGGGTTCCCAGTAGAAGACACCGAGCGCACCGGCGTTGCGGGCGGTGTTCTGCACCCACGTGAACTGCTTGGCCTGCCCCTCCCACGTGGCAGGGATCCCGTCGCAGGTCGTCGTGCCCGGGATCGAGTTGTGGAACCCGTCGGCATCGGCGGTCGTGAAGGGGTACGCCGTTTCCACGATCACCACCGGCTTCCCGTAGCGCGTGCGCAGGTCGACGATGTTGTTGTAGAGGTTCCCCAGCGTGCCGTGCCACATGCAGTAGTACGACTGCCCGGTGATGTCCCACCTGACGCCCTGGGCGGTGATGCCGTCGAAGAACCAGCGCGCCTTCGCGTTGCTGTCCGCGTGCGCGGTGTGGATGATCACCTGGGTGCCGGCGTTGCAGGCCTTCGTGGCGTTGTAGCCGGACTTCAGCAGCGCGGCCAGGGGGGCGAACTTGCTGTTGACGACCTTGCCCTCGTTCCAGAGCATCCCCACGTTGATCTCGTTGCCGATCTGCACGCTGTCCGGGGTGGTGCCCTGGGCCTTCAGTGCGGTGCAGACGTCGTACGTGTGGTCGTAGACGTCCTTCTGGAGCTGGGTGAGGCTGTGGGTGGACCAGGCGGCCGGCTTGTACTGCTTGCCGGGGTCGGCCCAGGTGTCGGAGTAGTGGAAGTCGATCATGACCTTCAGGCCCTTGGCCTTCAGCGTCCTGGCCTGCTGGAGGACCTTCGCCTTGTTGTTGTAGCCGCTCTTGGGGTTGTGCCAGATCCGCAGGCGGGCGTAGTTCATGCCGGCGCCCTTGAGCACGTCGATCGGGTCGCTGACCGTTCCGGCGGCGTTGTAGTACTTGAACGTCGTCGCCCCGGAGTGCTGCAGGTCCTGGGTGCGCTGCAGCGTCGAGACGTCACCGCCCAGCATGGTCATCACGTTGGCCGCCGAGGCGGTGGGGGCGGTGGTGCCGGCCACCGCGACCGGGACCGCCAGGGCGCAGGCCACGAGTGCGGCCCGGAGCGGGTTGATCCTGCGAGACATGTCTCTCCTTCGAGTCAGTCCTGGGTGCCCGCCGCGACAGGGTTCCGACGGCGGGCGGATGGGGCGGTTCGTGCAGTTCGGGGCCCACCGGGTCCGGCCGGGCCGCGTCGTGGGGACCGGCCGGGTCAGCGGGCCGGGCGGAAGGCGCGCAGCGCGGGCAGCGCCGCGCCGGAGCGGTCGAACATCGTGAGGTTGTCGTTGGGGTTGCCCTCGCCGGGCGCCCAGCCGACGCCGGGCAGCCACTCCGGCTCCCAGGCGAAGAATCCGAGCCCGCGGCCGCCGGGGATGCCGACGAGGACCGCGCGCAGCGCCTCGAAGTACGCCGCCTGTCCCTCCGGGCTGGCGGGGAAGCGGCCGCCGTCGGGCAGCTGCGATGGCCGGTAGATGAAGTTCTCCAGGCCGTCGCCGTTCTCCAGCGTCCACGGGTACGCGGTCTCGACGAGGACGACGTCCCTGCCGTAGCGCTCGGCACTGTCCGTGAGGTTGGCGCTCAGGTCGGCGAAGGAACCGTGCCAGAACGGGTAGTACGACTGCCCGATGACGTCGAACTCGACGCCCTCGGCGAGGACGTTGTCGAAGAACCAGCGGGTGTGGTCCATCCGGCCGCCGCGGTCGATGTGCAGCATGGTCGGGATCCGCGCCCCCGTGGCGGTGGAGTCGTGCACCCCGGCGATGCCGGCCTTCAGCAGGGTGGTGAACTCCTTCCACTTCGGCGCCCCGGAACCGTAGAGCTTGCCGATCGGCCAGAGCATCCCGGCGGTGATCTCGTTGCCGACCTGCACCATGTCGACACGGCCGCCGGCGGCCTCGATCTGCTCCAGGCTGGTGCGGGTGTACGAGCGGACCGTCTCGGCCAGGGCGGCGAGGTCCTGCCCGCGCCAGGCGGCGGGGATCGTCTGGTGCGCGGGGTCGGCCCAGAAGTCGGAGTAGTGGAAGTCCAGCAGCACCTTCAGCCCGGAGCGCTTGGCGCGCCGGGTCATCTCGATGACGCTGGCGATGTCGCTGTAGCCGGCGGGCGGGTTCACCCACAGCCGCAGGCGGATCCAGTTGGCGCCGTTGGCGCGGAGGATGTGCTCGATCGGCCGGACGTGGCCGCCGTCGCTGAAGGTGATGCCGGCCGCCTCCAGCTGGGGCGTGAAGGAGATGTCGGCACCGCGGATGCTCAGGGCGTGCCCGCGCCCGGAGCTGCCGGCGGCCGGACCGGCGGCGGTGGCCGGTGCGGCGCCGAGGGCCACGGCACCGGCGGCGACGGGCAGGGCGGACAGCAGCCCGCGGCGGGTGAGGGCGGTGGTGCGCTGGGTGGACATGTCGCTCCTTCGCGGCAGTCGTCACAGGGGGGAGGGAGTTGCGGGGGGCTGCGCGGGGTCGTGCGCTGCGTCGTGGCGTCGCGCGGGGTGGTGTGCGACGCGGTGGTGCGGTTCGGGTGGTCCGGTTCAGGTGGCCCGGTTCGGGTGGTCCGGTTCAGGTGGTCCGGTTCGTCGCCGGGCGGAGATGGCGGGCAGGTCCGCGGAGGCGCGGACGACGAGCTGGGTCGGGATGGTGACCGAGACGGGTGCGCGGCCGGCGACGCGCTCGGAGATGAGGCGGACCATCTCGTCGCTGATCCGCTCCAGCGGCTGCCGGACGGTGGCCAGCGGCGGGTCGAGCGTCGCCGCGAGACCGGAGTCGTCGAAGCCGACCACCGCCACGTCGCCGGGCACCTCGCGCCCGGCGTCGCGCAGGACGGCGAGGGCGCCGGCGGCCATGAGGTCGGAGGCGACGAAGACGCCGTCGACGTCCGGCGCCACGTCGAGCAGGGCCCGCATGGCGGCGGCACCGCCGTCGCGGCTCCAGTCGCCGTGGGTGATGAGCAGGTCGTCGAGGGGCAGGTCCGCGGCGCGCAGCGCGTCGCGGTAGCCGTCGAGCCGGTCCACACCGCCGGAGGTGTCCAGCGGCCCCGTGATGGTGGCGATCCGGCGCCGGCCGGCGGCGATCAGGTGCGCCACGGCGGAGCGCGCCCCGGCGCAGTCGTCGGCGGCGACGGAGGAGATGACCTGCTCGTGGCCGAGGGCCCGGCCGCAGGCGACGACGGGCACGTCGGCGCTCACGAGCTGCTCCAGGAGGGGGTCGCCGGAGTGCGAGGAGACGACGAGCACCCCGTCGACGTGGCCGCCCGAGAGGTACGTCAGCGCCCGGCGGCGCTCGTCCGGCGTACCGGCGATCATCAGGACGAGGGTGAGCTCCCGCTGCGCCAGCGCCTCGGCGACACCGCGCAGGAGGATCGAGAAGTTCGGGTCCTCGAACAGCAGGTGCTGCGGCTCGGTGAGCAGGAAGGCGATGGAGCCGGACCGGCCCGTCGCCAGCGACCGGGCGTGCGGGTTGGCCGTGTAGCCGGTGCGGGCGATCGCCGCCCGCACTGCCTGCGCGGCGTCCGGGCTGACCCAGTCCCGGCCGTTGAGGACGCGCGAGACGGTCGCGTACGACACGCCGGCCTCGCGAGCCACGTCCCGGATGGTGGGGCGCTTGCGGGGGACCACCTGGTCGGGAGGGGTGATCCTGCGGGTCGGCACGGGTGCCCCGGCACCGGGGGCGACGCCGGGGATCGTGGTCACGACTTGACCGCGCCCGCGGCGAGGTCGACCTGCCAGTACCGCTGCAGGCAGAGGAAGAGCGCGACCAGCGGGAGGATGGACAGCAGGGCACCGGTGACGACCGTCGTGTACATCGCCGGCTGGGACGCCCCCTGGTTCAGCAGGCCGTGCAGGCCGACGGTGACGGGGAAGAGCCGGTCGTCGCCGAGCATGATGTAGGGCAGCATGAAGTTGTTCCAGATCGCGACGAACTGGAACAGGAAGATCGTGACGAGGCCGGCCTGCATCATGGGCAGCACGATCCGAGCGAAGATGCGCCCGTCGCGGGCCCCGTCGACGCGGGCCGCCTCCAGCACGTCGTCCGGGACGGCCGCCGCCGCGAAGATGCGCGACAGGTAGATGCCGTACGGGCTGATGATGCTGGGCAGCAGCACCGCCCAGTAGGTGTTCGTCATGTCCAGCTTGGCCAGCAGCAGGTACTGCGGGATCGCGAGGATGACGCCGGGCACCAGCACACCGGCCAGCAGCATGTTGAAGACGGCCGACTTGCCGGGGAAGGTGTACTTCGCCAGGGCGAAGCCGGCCATCGCGGAGACGAGGGTGGACAGCAGCGCCCCCACCCCGGCGTAGAGCGCGGTGTTCAGCATCCAGCGCCAGTACAGGCCGTCGCGGTAGGCGCTGAGGTCGGCCACGTTCTGGAACAGGTGGGTGCTGGGCGCGAAGGTGAACGTCGAGAACAGCTCGGCGGCGCTCTTGGTGGAGGCGATGAGCACCCACAGCACCGGCAGGAGGCAGTAGGCGGCGCCGAGCAGCAGGAGGATCGTCACGGCCGCGTTCGAGCGGCGGGGCTTGCCGGGGCTGCTGTCGCGGTGGGTGGCGCGGGAGACGCCGTCGACGGGGGCGGGCGGCGGCGCGGTGATCGAGGTGGTGGTCACGGTTCTCACTTCTCCTGGTTGAAGGCGCGCGAGCCGACGAGCTTGAGGAACCCGAAGGAGAGCACGAACGTGGCCAGCGCGATGAGGACGGACGTCGCAGCCGCCGAGTACACGTCGTTGCGGACGAAGGCGTCGCGGTAGACCTTCATGAGCGGGGTCCAGGTCGTGGAGATCGTGTTGCTCAGGGGGCGCAGCGTCATCGGCTCGGCGAACACCTGGAGGGTGGCGATGAGCGAGAACACGAAGGTCATGATCATCGACGGCACCACGATCGGGATCTTGATGCGCAGCGCGATCTGCACGTCGCTGGCGCCGTCGAGCCGGGCCGCCTCGTAGATGTCGCTCGGGATCGACTTCAGCGCCGTGTACAGGACGATCATGTTGAAGCCCGTGCCGCCCCAGACCGCGATGTTCGCGACGGCGAACATGATGAGCTGGGAGGACATGACGTTCGGGGCCGAGACCCCGACGAGGCCGAGGACGTCGACCACCGGGCTGACGCGCGGCAGGTAGAGGAAGCCCCACAGCAGCGAGGCCACCACGGCCGGCACGGCGTACGGGAGGAAGATCGCGGTGCGGGAGAACCCGCCGACCCGGGTCCGGCCGGAGTCGAGCAGCAGCGCGAAGAGCAGAGCCAGGCCAAGCATCGTGGGGACGACGATCAGGCCGTAGAGGGCGACGCGGCCGACACTGGCGAGGAACTCGGGGTCCGCCACGGACCGCACGTAGTTCTCCATGCCCACCCACTGCTCGGTCCGGGACCCGGACCCGAGGCCGAGGCCCTTCACCTTCGCCGCACGGAAGCTCAGGTAGAGCGAGTAGAAGATGGGGGCCGCGAGGAACGCGACGAAGAGCAGGATCGCGGGCGCGAGGAAGGCGTACGGGACGGCGGCGTTCGACGCCCGGTAGCGGGGCTGGGTCGCCCGCGTCAGCGCCGGCGCGGGATCGGTCCCCGCCGGCGCGATGAGCGACGGTGCTCTGGTCGACATGGTCTGGCCTTCCTGCGATCAGCGGTGGCGGGGACGGGCCGTGGGCTCGCAGCGCCGGGACGGTGGGGGGGACCGGGGCGGGACGGGGGCGGCAGCCCCGCCCCGGTCGGCTCAGGGAGCCGGCGCCGGAGGGGGGGAACCTCCGGCGCCGGGGCGTGAGGGGCCGGGGGGTCAGCCCTCGACGTTGAAGCCGCTGTTCTGCATGTCCTCGACGGTCGTCTCCTGGACGGCCTCGACGGCCTTCGGGAACTCGGCGGCGGACTTCGCCTCGGCCGCCTTGCCGAAGGCGTCCTTGTAGGCGCTGTAGGCGACGTTCACGTTCGGCCCGTAGGTGAACGGGTTCGCGGCTTCGGCGGCCTCGGCGGCGATGTCGTAGAAGTCGGGCTGGTCGGCGAAGAAGGCCGGGGGCTCGGTGAGCGCGTTGGCGCGCGCGTCCGTGGCGGCCGGGTACACGTTGGCGGTGCCGGCCAGCAGCTTGACGGCCTCGGGGTCGGTGTTCAGCCAGGTGATGAACTCGGTGGCCGCCTCGGGGTGCTTCGACTGGCTCGTCACGCTGGTGGCCGAACCGCCCCAGTTGCCGTTGGCGGGGGTGGCGGCGTCCCAGTTGGGCAGGGGCGCGACCTTCCACTTGCCCTTGGTGGACTCGGCGTTCCCCTCGAGCACGCCCGGGCCCCACACGGCGCCGAGCCACGCGACCTGGGTGCCGTCGTTGAGGGCGGCGTTCCACTCCGGGGTGTACATCGGGGTGTTGTCGATCACGCCTTCCTCCACGAGCCCGCCCCAGTAGGAGGCGACCTTCTTCGTGGCCTCGGAGTCGACGTCGACCTGCCAGGTGTCGCCGTCCACGCCCCACCAGGACGCGCCGACCTGCTGGGACAGGCCGGTGAACCAGCCCGGGTCGGCGGCCGAGAAGGTGCCGAGGAACTTCGACGGGTCGGCGGCCTTGATCTTGCGGGCGGCTTCGGCGTACTCGTCCCACGTGGTGGGGACCTCGATGCCGTACTGCTCGAAGAGGTCGGCGCGGTAGAAGAACATCATGGGCCCGGAGTCCTGGGGCACGCCGTAGACGGCGTCGGAGCCGAGGGTGACGGCCTCCCAGGCGGACTCGGGGAACTTGTCCGCGACGTCGCCGTCGAGCTCCTCGGAGATGTCGGCGAGGGCGTCGGCCGCCACGAGGGTCGGCACGGCCTGGTACTCGGCCTGCATGATGTCCGGCGCGCCGCTACCGGCCTTGATGGCGGTGAGCAGCTTGGTGACCGCAGCGTCGCCGCCGTCCTGCTTGTTGACGGTGACCTGGACGTCGGGGTTCTGCTCGTTCCACTTCGCGACGACCTGGTCCATGTTCGGAGTCCAGGTCCAGTAGGTCAGCTTCACCGGCTCGTCGCTGCCGCCGCTGCCGCTGGCCTCGGTGCTGCTGCCGCTGCACCCGGTGGCCAGGAGCATTGCCGCCGCCACTGTCGCCAGGGCCTTGGCTGCCGTCTTGCTTCGCATGGATCCTCCTCGATCGTGGCCGCCGCGTCCTCGCAGCGGGTGCCTGGCGCTCCGGTGGAGACGTCGCCGGCCTGTGACCGGTTACAGTGCGGATTTCCGGCGCGACTGTCAAGCCCGCTGCGGGATATGGGGGAATCCGCGCAACCCGGGGGCGACCTCCTCGTGTGACCGGTTACAGTCGGGCGTACCCGACTGCCGGCTGCTGCGGTCTCCGCAGCGCGCCGAACCGCTCCCCTGGAAGGAGCCCCCGTGACGACGCCCGCCACCCCGGCGCCCGCTCCCCTCGTGGCCCGCCACCAGCCGTGGGGCTCCCCCCTGCGACTGCCACGCATGAGCAACGAGGAGGACGCGCGCCCCGGACTGTCGCTGACGAACCGCTACCTCCTCCAGGACGGCGTCCCGGTGATCCCCGTGTCCGGGGAGGTGCACTACAGCCGCATCCCCCGCGCCCGCTGGGCCGAGCGGCTGCGCCTGGTGCGCTCCGGCGGCGTCACGGTCGTCTCGTGCTACGTCTTCTGGCTGCACCACGTCGAGCAGCGGGGCGAGCCGCGCTTCGACGGCAACCTCGACGTGGCGGCGTTCGTGGACCTCTGCCACGAGACCGGCCTCGAGGTCGTGCTCCGCATCGGCCCGTGGGTCCACGCCGAGGCGCGCAACGGCGGCTTCCCGGACTGGGTGCAGGCGGCCCCCGTGGCGCACCGCACGGACGACCCGGGCTACCTGGAGCTCGTGCGCGAGTGGTTCGGGCAGCTCGCGGGCGCCCTGCAGGGCCGCGCCTCCGCCACCGGCACCGTGCTCGGCATCCAGCTGGAGAACGAGCTCTACGACCAGCCCGGCCACCTCGTGACCCTCAAGCGCCTGGCCCGCGACGCCGGGATGTCGGCGCCGCTGTGGACGGCAACCGCCTGGGGCAGCGCGGACCTCCCGCCCGGCGAGGTGCTGCCCCTCTACGGCGGCTACGGCGACGGCTTCTGGGTCGACACCGACGCCCCCTGGGACCCCAGCTTCCGGGACCACTACTTCTTCTCGCACGTCTGGGACGACCCGGGCATCGGCGCGGACGTGCGCGCGGCCGCGGGCGTCGCCGCGGCGGGGCACCCGCGCACGCCGTCGGAGGAGTTCCCCCCGGCCACCTGCGAGCTCGGCGGAGGGATGGCCACCGCCTACCACCGCAGGCCGCGCCCGCACGCGCTCGACATCGCGACCATCGCCCACTGCAAGATCGGCAACGGGTCCGCCTGGCAGGGCTACTACATGTACGCCGGCGGAACGAACCCGCGCGGCCTGCCGGGCGTCCACGACGGGATGCAGGAGTCGCACGCGACCGGCTACCCCAACGACGTGCCCCGCCTCGGCTACGACTTCCACGCCCCCATCGGGGAGGCGGGCACCCTCGCCCCCAGCCACGCCGAGCTGCGCCGCCAGCACGCGTTCCTCGCCGCCTTCGGGGCCTCGCTCGCCGAGATGCCCTCCAGCCTGCCGGAGGTGCGCCCGACCGGGGTGGAGGACTCGGCCACGCTGCGCTGGGCGCTGCGCTCCGACGGCTCCTCCGGCTTCCTGTTCCTCGCCTGGCACCAGCCCCACGTCCCCCTCGACACGTACCGGGGCGCGCGCTTCCGGCTGGAGCTGGAGGACCGCACCGTCACGCTGCCCTCCCGGCCCGTCGACGTGCCGCCGGGCACGCTGGCGCGCTGGCCCGTCGGTCTGGAGGCCGGCGGCGTGCGGGTGGAGTGGGCCAGCGCCTCGGCGCTGACCCTGCTCCCCGGCCCGGACGCGCCCGTCCTCGTGCTCGCCGCCGAGGAGGGCATCGACGTCGAACTGGCGACCGACTCGCGCGTGAGCGCCTACGGCCTGGTGACCAGCGAACCGTCGGCGGAGGTCCCCGGGCTCACCGTGCACGAGCTCTCCCCCGGCAGCCCGCCGGTGCGCCTCGCCGGACCCGCCGGCACCCTCGACGTCCTCGTCCTCGCCGCCGACCGGGCGCGCGAGGCGTGGGTGTGCGAGGACGGGGCGGCGCGGCGGCTCCTGCTGTCGCCCGAGGAGCTGTCCTGGGGCCCCGACGGGCGCATCTCCGTGCGCTCCGCCTCGGTCCGCCCGGAGGTGCGCGTCTACGACCCGGAGGCGCGGCGCTTCCTGCCGCTCCCGCTGCGGACGGACCAGCCGGCCACCGCCTCCTGCACCGTGGGGCCGGAGCAGCTGCGCCCGGCCGCCACCGCCGTGCCGGTGGTGCACGGCAAGCACGACGGCCGCCAGTCGGCCCCCGCGCCCGAGGCGTTCGACGCGATGGCCGCCGTCCACCGGCTCCCGCTCCCGGACTGGGCGGCCGACCCGGCCGGCGACGCCCTGCTGCACCTCACCTGGGCGGGTGACGTCGCCGAGCTGCGCATCGACGGCCGGCCGGTCACGGACCGCTTCTGGGACGGCTCCCGATGGACGGTCAGCCTGCGCGACGCCGGGCTGCGCAGCGGCTCCGCCGTCACGCTGCACCTGCTGCCGCTGCCCGCGGGCTCCCCCGTGCACCTGCCGACGGACGCCGCCGAGCGGCTGGCCGCGCAGGAGGGGCAGCTCGAGGCGATCGACGAGGTGCTCGTGGTCGGGAGGCGGCTGTGGCAGGAGGCCTGACGAGCCGGCCGCCGCACGGTCCCGGGGTCCGGCCGGCACCGGGACCACCGGCCCTCACCCGGGAGCCGACTCCCGCACGACGAGCTCGGTGGGCACGGTGACCGACAGGGGCCGCTGCCCGGAGAAGCTCTCCGTGAGCAGCCGCACCATCTCCTCGCTGATCCGCTCCAGCGGCTGGCGCACCGTCGTCAGAGGCGGATCCAGGGTGGCGGCCAGGCCGGAGTCGTCGAACCCCACCACGGCCACGTCCGCGGGCACCGACCGGTCCCCCTCGCGCAGGGTCGCCAGCGCCCCGGCGGCCATCAGGTCGGACGCGACGAACACCGCGTCCAGCTCCGGGTCCGCCGCCAGCAGCGAGCGCATCGCCTCCGCACCGCTCTCGCGGCCCCAGTCCCCGTGCGCGACCAGGTCCTCCCGGTACCCGGCCCCGGCGGCCTCCAGCGCGTCGCGGTAGCCGCTGAGGCGGTCCACGCCCCCGGAGGTGTCCAGCGGGCCGGTGATGGTGGCGATCCGGCGCCGCCCGGTGCCCAGCAGGTGCCGCACCGCCGCGCGGGCTCCCGCCCGGTCGTCGGCCGCCACCGACGCCATCTGCTCCTCGTGGCCCAGCGGGCGCCCGCACGCCACGACCGAGACCTCCGCCGCCACCAGCTCGTCCAGCAGCGGGTCCCCCGCGTGGGAGGAGACGAGGAGGACGCCGTCCACGTGCCCGCCGGACAGGTACGTGAGGACCCGCCCGCGCTCGTCGGGCGTACCCGCGATCATCAGGACGAGCGTCAGCTCCCGCCGGGAGAGCGCCTGCGCGACCCCGCGCAGGAGGATCGAGAAGTTCGGGTCCTCGAACAGCAGGTGCTGCGGCTCCGTCAGCAGGAACGCGATGGACCCGGACCGGCCGGTGGCCAGCGACCGGGCGTGGTGGTTGGTGGTGTAACCGGTGCGGGCGATGGCCGCCTTCACCGCGCGCGCGGCCTCCGGGCTCACCCAGTCGCGGTCGTTGAGCACGCGGGAGACCGTGCCGTAGGAGACGCCCGCCTCCCGCGCCACGTCGCGGATGGTCGGGCGCTTGCGAGGCCCGCCCGGCCCCGGCGCGGTACCGCGCCCGTCCTCGGGCGCACCGGTGTCGGTCACGCTGGGATCTTAGGCGGCCACCTCGGCGGTGCCGGGGCAGGCGGCGGGGTCAGCGGGCGTGGCGCGCGCCGAGCAGCAGGCCCGCCGTGGTCGTGACCGCCGCGAAGCCCCCTGCCAGCAGCACGGCCACGACCCGCTCCCCCGGCCCGGATCCTGTGGCGGCGAACGCCTCCAGCACCGGGCCGGCCGGCGGCAGCCAGCCGAGGACCAGGGAGGCGAGGGTCCAGCCGGTGACCGCGAGGACCGCCGCGCCGGCGCGCACCCGCAGCGGAGGCGAGACCAGCACGCCGAGCCCGGCGCCGGCGAGGGCCAGGAGCAGGTGCAGGGCGAGCAGCAGGAGCACCGTCGGCACGGGGTACGGGTGGGGGTTGGCGGCGGCGGCCCAGGCGACCGCGACGACGGCGAGCGCCGCGGCGACCAGCAGTCCCGCGGCCAACCGGGCGAGCTGCTGGCGCCGCCGGCCGCCGACGCGGACGAGGCCGACGTCGGCGAACGGGCCGCTCTCGGCCGTCGCGGCGAGCCGCTGCAGCCACGCGCTGACCGGCACCAGCAGGGCGGCGGTGAGGGCGCCGGCGGGCACGGGCGGGCCCGCGTCGGAGGCGTAGAACACCGCCAGCAGCACGAGGTAGAGCAGGACCGCCGGCACCGCGCTCTGCCGCAGCGCCAGCAGCCGGAGGTGGTGCACGACCCCGCTCACGGCACCTCCCGGGGAGGGGCCTCGCGCACGGCCAGGACCTCGCCGCCCGAGCTCAGCACGGCCAGCAGCGTCGCGTCGCGCTCCCGCGCGGGGACCACGACCGCGCGGGCCACCTGCCCCGGCCGGCGCAGGAGGAGGTGCCACGAGGCCTCCGCGCCGTCGCCGGCGACGGCGCGGGAGGCGGTGACCGCCCCGCCGGCCAGGTCGGCGACCACCCCGGCGAGGTCCGCCGCGGCGGCACCGTGGTCGGTCAGCAGGACGGCCGCACCCCGTTCCGCGGCCCGGGTCACGAGCCGCGCGGCGACCGGGACGGAGCCGGCGTCCAGCGCCGCGAACGGCTCGTCGAGCACGGCGAGCCCCGTGCCCGCCGTGAGCGCGGAGGCCAGCAGCACCTTCGCGAGGGAGCCGCCGCTGAGCTCGGCGAGCGGCCGGTGCGGGGCCGGCCCGCCGAGCTCGGCGAGCATCCGGCACGCCTCCTCGCGGCGCCTGCCCGTGGTGAAGCCGAGCCAGGTCCGCACCGCCAGCCGCGGCGGGGGCTCACCGCCGGTCTGCGGCTGGTAGCCGACCGGGCCGAACCGTTCGGCGCTGCCTGCGTCCGGGGCCAGGATGCCCGCCGCCACGCGCAGCAGGGTCGTCTTGCCGCTGCCGTTGCCCCCGCGCAGCAGCACCACCTGCCCGGGCTCGACGTCGAGGTCGACGCCGCGCAGGACCTCCGGGCCGCGCCCGAAGCGCCGCGAGACCCCGCGCAGGCGCAGGGCGGGTGGGGGCACGGCTCCAGCGTAGGCAGCGGGCCGGGCCGGGCTCAGGCGGGCCGGCGCTCCGCTGGGCGCAGCGCGGCCGTGAGCCGCTCCAGCGTGCGCCGCGCGCCCACCTCGTGCAGGGAGCGCAGCGCGTCCAGGTAGGCGGAGACGAACCGGTCGTCGTCGGCGAGGTCCCCGAACAGCTCCCGGTCCTCCAGGAACGCCGTCGGATCGTGGTGCTGGCGCGCCGCAGCCGCGGTCAGCCTGCCCCGCTGGCGGTCCACGACCTCGATCGGCTCGCCCTGCTCGTCCACCCCCTCGGCGTAGCGCGCCCACGACGCCAGCACCGCGGCCGAACGGCGCACCTCGCCGCCGTGGGAGAGCTGGTGCCGGATGACGGGGAGGAGCCACTTGGGGATGCGGTCCGAGGTCTCCGCGCACAGCCGCGCCAGGGTGTCGCGGATCTGCGCGTTCCCGAACCGCTCCAGCAGCTGCCGCTGGTAAGCGGCGAGGTCGATGCCCGGCACCGGCGGCAGGCTGGGCTGCGCTTCGTCGCGCATGTAGCCGAGGACGAACTCCGCCAGGAGCGGGTCCCGGGCGGCCTCGTGCACGAAGCGGTGGCCCACGAGCCGCCCGAAGTAGGCCAGCGCCTGGTGACCGGCGTTCAGCAGGCGCAGCTTCATCAGCTCGTAGGGCTCGACCTCCCCGACCACCTGCACACCCACCTCCTCCCAGGCGGGGCGCCCGGCCGCGAAGGAGTCCTCCAGCACCCACTGGCTGAAGGGCTCGCAGACCACGGGCCACTCGTCGCGCACCCCGAGGATGCCCGCGACCTCGTCCCGCTCCGCGTCCGTCGTCTGGGGGGTGATGCGGTCCACCATGGAGTTGGGGAAGCGGACGTTCTCCTCGATCCACGCGCCGAGGCCGGGGTCGCACGCGGACGCGAACGCGCAGAAGGCGTGCCGCGTCACCTCGCCGTTGCCCTGGACGTTGTCGCACGACATGACCGTGAAGGGCCCGACCCCGCGCTCGCGGCGCCGGGCGAGGGCCGCCGTCACCAGGCCGAACGTCGTCCGCCAGGCGGCGCCGGGCTGCAGGTCGTGGACGACGTCGGGGTGCTCGAGGTCGAACCGGCCCGTGACGGCGTGGATGTTGTACCCGCCCTCGGTCACCGTCAGCGACACGATGCGGACGGCGGGGTCGGCCATCCGCTCGACCACCGCCAGGGGGTTCGCGGGGGCCAGCGCGTACTCCACGAGGGATCCGACGACCCGGGCCTGCCGGTGCCCGTCGGGGTGCTTCTCCAGCACGGTGTAGAGGCAGTCCTGGGTGGCCATGACGTCCCGCATCCGCGCATCCGCGGAGAGGACGCCGACGCCGCAGATCCCCCAGTCGTGCGCCCCGCCCCGACGCAGCAGGTCGTCGACGTAGACGGCCTGGTGAGCGCGGTGGAAGCCGCCGACGCCGATGTGCACGATGCCGGGCCGCACGCGGGCCCTGTCGTAGTCCGGCACGGGCACCCGAGCACCGACGCCCGGCGACGTCCCGGAGCACAGGAGTTGCATGCAGTCCTCCCTGGTGGGTGCGTCCGTCCATCCTGCCCCATCGCGCAGGAAGCGGCCGGGAACGCCGCCGGGCGCCTCGACGGCACCACAGCCCGCTCCCCGGGGGAACCCTGAGTGGGCCGCAGTGCCGTTCACGGGCATCATGGGGAGCCCGTGCGCCGTTGATGGGGTTGGGCAGCAGCCCCGAGGAGCGCCCGCAGAGCACAGAGGTGTTGCGTGACCAAGAGGTCCAAGGTCGTCTACCACAGCTTCGAAGGCAGGTACACGGATTCCCCGCGTGCCGTCTACGAGTCGCTGCTGGCACGAGGCGACGACCTCGAGCACGTGTGGCTGTCGGCGCCGGCCCACGCCCACGGGTTCCCGCCCGGCATCGTCACGGTCCCCTACGGCGGCGAGGAGTGCGTCGCGGCGCTGGAGTCCGCGGACGTCGTCGTCTCGAACACCCACATCGACCTGGACTGGCACAAGCCCGCCGGCTCGACGTACGTGCAGACCTGGCACGGCACCCCGCTGAAGACCATCCACTGGGACGTGCTCTTCGCTCCCGAGGGCCGGTTGGCGCGGCTGGACCAGGACATCGCCCGCTGGGACGCGCTGCTCTCGCCGAACACCGCCAGCACCGGCCCGCTCCGCGGCGCCTTCCGCTTCGCGGGACCCGTGCACGAGACGGGCTATCCCCGCAACGACGTGCTCAACGCGCCCGACCGGGAGGAACGGCGAGCGAAGATCCGGGCGGCCCTGGGGATCGCGGAGGGAACCACCGCCGTCCTGTACACGCCCACGTGGCGCGACGACGACGTCTTCGGCGACGGCCCGGACTTCTCCCTGCACCTGGACCTGGAGGCGTTCGCCGAGCGCCTCGGGCAGGACCACGTCCTGCTGCTCCGCCTGCACTACATGGTCTCCGGGGCCCTGGGCACGGTCGACGTGCCCGGCGTCCTCGACGTGTCGTTCCACCCGGACATCGCCGACCTGTACCTCGCGGCCGACGCGATGGTGACGGACTACTCCTCCACGATGTTCGACTTCGCGGTGACGGGCAGGCCGATCCTGTACTTCCCGTACGACCTGGAGCACTACCGCTCGAAGCTGCGCGGGTTCTACTTCGACTACGAGGCGATCGCCCCGGGCCCCGTCCTGCGCAGCAGCGAGGAGGTCGTCGACGCCGTCGCAGACCTCGACGCCGTCGCCGCCCGGCACCGGGACCGCTACGCGCGGTTCCGCGAGACGTTCTGCCACCTGGAGGACGGGCACGCGACCGAACGGGTCCTCGACCTGTTCTTCCCGCAAGCCGCAGCACGTGGCTGAGGGCGTCGCACACCGGCGCGGCTCCGCACCGACCGTCCCCACCGGGGACCGGCCGAGGAGTTCCGGTGCGCTCGCGGCGCTGGAACCGTCCCGCGGGAACCACGCGCCCGGGACCGGTCCCGGGCCGTCGAACCCCGCAGCGGGAAACCTGGAGCCGGGAAACCTGGAGCCGGGAAACGTCGAGCCGGTGAACGTCGAGCCGGTGAACGCCGGGGCGGGAGGCGCCGGGCTGTCGAACTCCGCGCTGCACGGCCTCCCCGCCGCCGTCGCGGTTCCCCGTTACGACCGGGACGGACTCGTTCCCGCGATCGTGCACATCGGCGTGGGGGGCTTCCACCGAGCGCACCAGCAGGTGTACTTCGACGAACTCTGCCGCCGCACGGGAACGCCCGGATGGGGCGTGATCGGCGTGGGCCTGCACCGTCCCCTGATGGGCCAGGTCCTGCGGGCACAGGACGGCCTGTACACCGTGGTCGTGCGCTCCGCGGAGGGCGACGAGGTGCGCGTGGTGGGCTCCCTGGTGGACTACCTGTTCGCCCCCGACGACCCGGAGGCGGTGTTGGGCGTCCTGGCCGACGAGCGGACGCGGATCGTCACCCTGACGATCACCGACACCGCCTACCCCGACGGGGAGGTGGACGTCGGCCTCGACGAGGTCCGCGCCGACGTGGAGCACCCCGAGGCGCCGGGAACCGCCTTCGGCTACCTCGTGGAGGCGCTGGCACGGCGACGCGGGGCCGGCCTGCCGCCCCTGACCGTGCTGTCCTGCGACAACGTGCCCCACAACGGCGGCGCCACCCGCGCGGCCGTCGTGTCGACCGCCCGGCTGCGCGATCCGGAGCTCGCCGACTGGATCGACCAGCGGGTGTCCTTCCCCTCCTGCATGGTGGACCGGATCACCCCCGAGACCACCCCGGAGCTGCGGGAGGAGGTCGCTGCCCGCCTCGGCGTCCGAGATGCGTGGCCGGTGGTCACCGAGCCGTTCTCGCAGTGGATCATCGAGGACGACTTCTGCAACGGCCGTCCGCCGCTGGAGCTGGCGGGAGCGCAGTTCGTCGAGGACGTCGCCCCCTACTCGCTGCTGAAGACGCGGCTGCTCAACGGCGTCCACAGTGCCCTGGGACACCTGGCGCGCCTGAGCGGTTTCGGGACCGCCCCCGAGGCGCTCGCCGATCCCGTGCTGCGCGACTACGCGGTGGGCTACCTGCACGAGGTCGCCGCCCTGCTGCAGGCGCCACCGGGCGTCGATCTCGCCGCCTACTGCGACGCCACGATCGAGCGGCTCTCCAACCACCGCCTCGCCGACCGCATCCCCCGCCTCTGCCGGCGGGGGTCCACGAAGATCCCCGCCTACGTCCTCCCGTCGCTGCGCAGCGCCCTCCGGCGGGACGCCCCGCGGGCCCACCTCGTCCTCGCCACCGCGGCGTGGATGCGGGCCCTGCGGGGCACCGACCACCGCGGGCGGCCGTTCGAGCTCGACGACGCCGACGGCCTGCGGCTGCAGCCGGTGGCACGGGCGGCGGGCACGGACCCGCGCCCCCTCCTCGACCGGCGGGACGTCTTCGGCTCCCTCGGCGACGACCCGCGGGCGGTGCGCGAGCTGCGCGGCGCGCTCGAGGCGCTGGACCGCGACCCGCTGGCCGCGGCGGTGCTGGCGCGCAGCGGCGCCAGGGGGTGGGCCGCGTGACCACGCAGACCCCGGTGCGGGCGCTCCTCCTCGACGCCGACGGCAACCTCTTCCCGTCCGAGGAGCCCGCGTTCGTCGCCTCGACGGCCGTCGTGAACCGCTTCCTCGCCGCGCACGGCGTGGATCACCGCTACGAACCGGAGCCGCTGCGACGCGCGGCCGCGGGCAGGAACTTCCGCGCCACCGCGCTCCTCCTCGCCGGACAGCACGGCATCCGGGTCGAACCGGGGCTCGACGCCGCGACGGCCGGGACGGACGCCGACGGGATCCCCGGTACGGCCCCCGTCCTGACCCGCGAGGCGCTGGAGCGGTGGGTCGAGGAGGAACGCAGCGCGGTCGTGGCGCACCTGCGCAGCGTGCTGCAGCCGGATGCCGCCGTGCTGGAGGCACTGAACACGCTCGTCGCCCGCTACGAGGTCGTGGTGGTGAGCAGTAGCGCCGACGCCCGCCTCGCAGCGTGCTTCGAGGCGACCGGCATGGCCGAGTTCTTCCCCGCCGAGCGGCGCTTCAGCGCGGAGGACTCCCTGCCCCGTCCCGTCAGCAAGCCGGACCCTGCCGTCTACCTGCACGCGCTGGAGCGCCTGGGGCTGCAACCGCACGAGGCGGTCGCGGTCGAGGACTCCGTGACCGGCACCCGCTCAGCGGTCGCCGCGGGCATCCGGACCATCGGCAACGTCCTCTTCGCGGCGCCGGGCGAACGCAGCGCGCACGAGGCGGAGCTGCGGGCCGTCGGGGCCGCGCCGGTCGTCGCCTCCTGGGCCGAGGTGGTGCAGCTGCTCCCCGGGCCGGCCCCGCGGGAGCCCGCGACGCACTGAGGGGTTGCGCCACCTGCCGGGGCGCGACCCCGCCGCCGGGACGGCAGCGGCTCAGGGAACGGCGCCACCCACCGCAGCGCCGCCGGCCGCCGCGACCGCCAGTTCGCTGACCCGCGCCGCGAGCGCGGTGTCGCGAGCCGTGACGCGGCCGCCTGCGCAGTGCGTCGTGGTGCGCACGACGACGAGGCGGTAGCGCCAGTCGACGTCCGGGTGGTGGTCGGCGTCCTCGGCGTCCGCGGCCACGGCGGTGAGGAAGCGCACGGCCGCCGCCGACGTGGCGAAAGAGAACTCCGCCCGCAGGGCGTCACCGTCGAGGCGCCAGTCCGGCAGGCCGGCGAAAGCGGTCTCGACGTCGGCGGCAGGCAGCGGGGTCAGGCCCATGCCGGCCGAGTCTGCCGCCCGGCGCACCGCACCACCAGCGGTCCTCAGCCGACGGGCGCGCCGCCCGCGGTGAACGCCGACCACAGCCGGGCGTACGGACCGCCCGCGGTGACCAGCTCGGCGTGCGGGCCCTGCTCCACCACCCGCCCCTCGTGCAGGACGACGACGCGGTCGGCGCGGGCGGCGGTGGTGAGCCGGTGCGCCACCACCAGGGTGGTGCGCCGGTGTGCCAGGGCGTCGCTCGCACGCGCCACCACGGCCTCGGTCGCCGGGTCCAGCGCCGCCGTGGCCTCGTCGAGCAGCAGCACGTCCGGGTCGACGAGGTGGGCGCGGGCCAGTGCCACGAGCTGGCGCTGGCCCGCGGAGAGGTTGCGACCCCGCTCGCCCACCTCGAAGCCGTAGCCGCCGGGCAGCGCGCGGATGACGTCGTCGGCGCCCACGGCCCGGGCGGCGGCCACCACCTCGTCCTCCCGCGCCTCCGGCCGCGCGTAGGCGATGGCCTGCGCGACCGTCCCCTCGAACAGGTGTGCCTCCTGCGGCACCACCCCCAGCCGGTGCCGGTACCCGGCGAGGTCGAGGTCGCGCAGGTCGTGGCCGTCGGCGCACACCACCCCGGCGGTGGGGTCGTGGAAGCGGGCGACGAGCTTGACCACGGTCGACTTGCCCGCTCCCGTCTCCCCCACCAGGGCCACCGTCTCCCCCGCTCCCACGTGCAGGTCCACGTCGGTCAGGGCGGGCTGCCCCGTGCCGTAGGCGAACGACACCGACCGCAGCCGGATCTCGCCGCGCAGGCTCCGCACCGGCAGGGCGTCGGCCCGCACCGGGGTGCTGGTGGGGGTGCGCAGCAGGTCCCGCAGGCGGCGCAGGCCCACCGACGCCTGCTGGTAGCCGTCGAAGACCTGCGAGAGCTGCTGGATCGGGGCGAAGAACAGGTCGACGTAGAGCAGGAAGGCGACGAGGACGCCGATGCTGATGTCGCCGTCGCGGACCATCGCGGCGCCCGCCACCAGCACCAGCGCGGTGGTGGCCTCGTTGAGGAACTGCATGAACGGGAAGTACGTCGCGATCATGCGCTGGGCGCGCAGCCGGGAGTCGAGGTACGCCGCACCCGCGGCCCGGAACCCGTCGAGGGCGGCGTCGGTGCGCACGAACGCCTGGGTGAGGCGGACGCCGGCGACCCCCTCCTGGAAGCGGGTGTTCACGACGCTGACCCGCTCCCGGGACTCCGTGTAGGCGGGTCCGGAGCGGCGGCGGAAGACGACCGTCGCCACCACCAGCACCGGCAGCACCGCGGCGGCCACGAGGGCGAGGTCGGCGTCCAGCAGCAACATGGCCCCGAGCACGCCCAGCACCGACAGCACGCTCACCATCGCCTGCGCCACGCCCGTCTGCAGGAACGTGGAGAGAGCGTCGATGTCCGTCGTCATCCGCGTCATGATCCGGCCGGCCTGCTCGCGCTCGTAGTAGTCCAGGCCGAGGCGCTGCAGGTGGGCGAACGTCTTGACGCGCAGCACGAGCAGCAGCCGCTCCCCCGTGCGCCCGGTCACGCGGGTCTGCACGACGACCACCGCCCACGCGGCGGCGACGACCAGCGCCGCGGCGCCCGAGGCGAGCAGCAGCGCGGAGAGGTCCCGGCCGAGGACGCCCGCGTCCACGCCGGAGCGGATCAGCAGGGGCAGGACGAGCTGCGCCGCGGCGTCGAGCGCCACCAGCAGCAGCCCCACCGCCAGGGACCGGCGGAACGGGCGCAGCAGACGGGCGAGCGTGAACGCCGGATCCGCCTCCCGGGCGGCGGCGGGGTCGACGTCGGGCGCGTCCCGCGCCGGGGGCAGCGCCGCCAGCCGCGCCAGCAGCTGCGGGTCGGGCGGCATCGTCCCGGCGCCCGGGACACGCCCCGACCGGCGGCCCGAGCGCGGCGCCCTGACGGCCTCGACGACGGGCTCGACGACGGGCTCGACGACGGGCTCGGCGGGGCCGCTGCGCCGCAGCTGCCGAGCCGCGTCCGAGGAGGCGGGGTCGAAGAGGCGGCGGTACAGCTCGCAGCGCGCGGACAGCTCCTCGTCGGTGCCGGAGTCCACCACCCGGCCGCCGTCGAGGACGACGATGCGCTGCGCCAGCCGCAGCGTCGAGCGCCGGTGCGCGACGAGGATCGTGGTGCGCCCGGCCAGCAGCGGGCGCAGGTTGGCGACGATGCGCTCCTCCACCCGCGCGTCGATCGCCGAGGTGGCGTCGTCGAGCAGCAGCAGGCGCCGGTCGGCGAGCAGGGCCCTGGCGAGGGCGAGGCGCTGGCGCTGACCGCCGGACAGGGTGAGGCCCCGCTCGCCGACGACGCTGTCCCACCCGCGCTCCAGCCGCTCCACGAAGCCCAGGGCGTCGGCGGCGACCAGGGCCGCGCGGACCTCCTCGTCGGTGGCGCCGGGGCGGCCGTAGGCGACGTTGTCACGCACGGAGGCGGAGAACAGGAAGCCGTCCTCGGGGACGAGACCGACGGCGCCGCGCAGCTCCGCCGACGACAGCTCCCGCACGTCGACGCCCTCGACGAGGACGCACCCGCCGTCGGGGTCGTAGAAGCGCGGCAGCAGCTTCACGATGCTGGACTTGCCGGAGCCCGCCGTGCCCACGAGCGCGACCGTCTCCCCCGCCGCCACCCGCAGGCTCACCCCCTGCAGCACGGGGCGCTCGGGGTCGTAGCCGAAGACGACGTCGCGCAGCTCCACGCCGAGGGGGCCGGCGGGCAGCGGCCGCGGGACGGGTGGATCGGTGACCTCACCGGTGGCGTCCACGACCTGCAGGACGCGCTCCATCCCGGCACGGGCCAGCTGGCCCACCGTCAGCAGCGCGGCCACCTGGCGCACCGGCGAGACGAGCGCCGCCAGGTAGGTGGAGAACGCCAGGAACGTGCCGATGGTGATGTCGCCGCGCAGCGCCAGCCAGCCGCCGAGCGCCAGCACCCCCACCTGCCCCAGCGCCGGGACGGCCTGCAGCGCCGGGGCGTAGCGGCTGTTCAGCCGCACCACGCGCATGCGCTCGGCGAACAGCTCGGTGACGGCGCCCTCCAGCCGGTGCAGCTCGGTGTCCTCCTGCCCGAACCCCTTCACCACCCGCACGCCCGTGACCGCCGCCTCCACCCGCGAGGCCACCGCCGCGGCCCTCGCCTGCGCGGAGTAGTTCGCCGGGAACAGGTCCCGGCGGCTGCGCACCGCGATCCAGGCCAGCGCCGGGCCCACGGCGAGTGCGACGAGGGTCAGCAGCGGTGAGAGGACCGCCATGACGACGAGGGAGGTGCAGAACAGCACGACGTTGCCGGCGAGGCGGGCGGCGAACGCCAGCAGTCCCTGCACGAGCTGCACGTCGGTGATGGACCGGCTCACCACCTGCCCGGTCTGCAGGGCGTCGAGGCGGCGCCCGTCCATCCGCTGCACGGCGGCGAAGACGTCGTCGCGCAGGTCGAGCTGCACGCCGAGGGAGAGCCGGCCGGCGGCGTAGCGGCGGGCGAAGCCGAGCCCGAAGACCAGCACCCCGGCCGCGAGGAGGAGACCCGCCCACGGCAGCAGCGAGGCCCCCTCGTCGGGGAGGACGGAGTCGATGACGTGACGGACCACCAGGGGGACGAGCGCGGCGACACCCGAGCCGAGGACGGCGCAGCCGAAGGTGGTGACGACGTCACGGGGGTGGCGCCGGCAGTACCCCGCGAGGCGGCGCAGCCAGCCCCGCCCGGCGGTACCGGCGCGGGGCTCGGCGGACACGAACGCCCATGCTAGGCAGCCCGGGACCCCGCGGCCCGCCGGGGAGCACGGCCCCGCGGGCCGCCGGAACAGCGGGCACGCCGCCCGGGTTGCGGCAGCCGTGAGCACCGCCGAGCAGCCCTGGGCCCTGTCCGTCCTCGACCTGTCCCCGGTCCCGTCGGGGACGGCGCCGTCGCGGGCGCTGCACGAGACGGTGGAGCTGGCGCGGCACGCCGAGCGCCTGGGCTACCGCCGGTACTGGCTGGCCGAGCACCACAACATCCCCAGCGTCGCCAGCACGAGCCCCGAGGTGATGATCGCCACGGTGGCGGCGGCGACCACCACGATCCGCGTGGGGTCCGGTGGCGTGATGCTGCCCAACCACTCCCCGCTGAAGGTGGCCGAGACGTTCCGGGTGCTGGAGGCGCTGCACCCGGGCCGCATCGACCTGGGGATCGGGCGCGCCCCCGGCACGGACCCGCGCACCGCGGTGGCGCTGCGGCGCTCGCGGGAGCTGCTCGGCGCGGACGACTTCCCCACCCAGTTCGCGGAGCTGCGCGGCTACGCCGACGGCTTCGACGGCCCGTCCCCGTTCTCCTCGGTCCGCGCGATGCCCGACGACGTGCCGCTGCCGCCGGTGTGGATCCTCGGGTCCAGCACGTACGGGGCGGAGGCGGCGGCCGACCTGGGCACCGGGTACGCCTACGCGGGGCACTTCGGCTCCGTGGACCCCGCCGTGGCGCTGCGCACCTACCGCAGCGCCTTCCGGCCGTCGGTGCACTGGCCACGGCCGCACGCGATCCTCGCCGTGGCGGTGCTGTGCGCGGAGACGGAGCAGCGGGCCGAGGAGCTGGCGGTGGCCTCCGACCTGTCGTTCCTGCGGCTGCGCTCCGGGCGGCCCGCGCCGCTGCCCAGCCCGGAGGAGGCCGCGGCGCACCCGTGGACGGAGCTGGACCGGGCGCTGGCGGCGGAGCACCGCTCACACCTCGTCGCCGGCACCCCGGAGCAGGTGCTGGCGCGGTTGCGGGCGCTGCAGGAGGCGACCCTCGCCGACGAGCTGATGGTGATGACGCACGTCCACGACCCCGCCGAGCGGCGCCGCTCCTACGAGCTGCTCGCCGAGGTCGCGGGGTTGCCGGCGGTGAGCGGGGTCGCGTTCGGCTGAGCGCCGCGCGGGCGCCCCGCCTCAGCGCGTCTCGAGCAGCTGCTCCAGCCCGGGGGCCACCCGGGAGGGGACGAACTCCTCGACGGCGTACTCGGCCAGGCCGCGCATCCGGAACGGGTCCCCGGCCAGACGCCGCTCCAGCTCGTCGCGGGTCAGTCCGGCCGCGAGGATGACGCCCCCCACGCGCGGCACCCGCCGGCCGCTGGCCGCGAAGACCCCGTCGTCGTACTGCCGGCCGAGCCAGGCGACGTGCTCCGCGAGGGCGGCGTCGACCTCCGCCAGGTCCGCCGTGTACGTGAGCGTCACCAGGAACATCGCACCAGCGTAGTGATCGGCTGCCGACGTCCGGAGCCCGCCGGGGCGGTGGGACCGGGCTCGTGGCAGGGTCGGAGGTCGGGCGCGGTGCGGCTCGTGACCGGCCCTCGGGACGAGGCGTGGAAGGGGCGTGGCGTGGCGCCGTTCGCGGACTTCGAGGATCGGGTCGCGGTGCTGACCGGCGCCGCGTCGGGCATCGGGCGCGAGCTGCTGCTCGACCTGGTGGGGCGCGGCACGCACGTCGCCGTCTGCGACGTGGACCGGCGGGGACTGGACGTGGCCGTCCGCCGCGCCCGCGCCGTCAACCCCGCGGTGCGGGTGAGCGCCCACGTGCTCGACGTCTCCGACGCGGACGCGGTCGCCCGGTTCCGGGACGAGGTGGCGCTGGCGCACGGCGGCGATGCGGTGCACCTGCTGTTCAACAACGCCGCCGTCGCGCACGGGGGTTCCTTCGTCACCGGCGGGCGTGAGGACTGGGAGCGGACGTTCGCGGTGTCGTGGTACGGCGTCTACCACTGCACCCGGGCGTTCCTGCCGATGCTGCTGGCCGCCGACCGGGGCGTCGTCGTCAACACGGCGTCGGTGAACGCGCTGTGGGCCAGCCTGGGGCCGGGGGCACCGCACACCGCCTGCTCGTCGGCCAAGTTCGCCGTCCGGGGCTTCACGGAGTCGTTGCTGGTGGACTTCCGGGTGCACGCCCCGCACCTGTCGGCGGTGCTGGTCCTGCCCGGTCACGTCCGCACCGGGATGCCGTCGCCGCCCCGGACGTGGCGGCGTGCGCTGGGCTCGCTGTTCGCGGGCTACCAGCCCGTCTCCAGCGCCACCGCCGCGGCGCTGATCATCGACGCGGTGCGCAACGGCCGCTGGCGGGTCGTCATCGGCGACGACGCCGCGGCCGTGGACGAGCGCGTCCGGGCGGACCCGTGGACGGCCTACGACTGAGGAACCTCGTGGCGGGAGCCGTCGGGGCTCGAGCCGCCCGTTCCCGCCGCACCGCTCAGTCGTGCTCCGCGGCTTCCACCGACGCCACGAGCAGGCGCAGCGCCGCCACCACGGAGGCGCGCTGGTCCTCGTCGAGCCCTGCCAGCAGCCTGCCCTCCACGTCGAGGTGTGCGGGCAGGACGCGGTCGAGGACCTCGTGGCCGGCGGGGGTCAGCTCGACCTCCACGCCGCGGCGGTCGGTGGGGCTGGGCGTGCGCCGCACGAGGCCCTCGGACTCCAGCCGGTCCAGCCGCTGCGTGACGGCCCCGGAGGTGACCATGGTGCTGCGGCCGAGCTGACCGGGGGTGAGCCGGTAGGGGGCGCCGCTGCGGCGCAGGGTGGCGAGCACGTCGAAGGACGCGCGGTCGAGGCCGTGGGCGGCGAAGTTGCGGCGCAGCGCGACCTCCACCGCCCGGTGCGCCCGGGACAGCCGCCCGATGACCGCCATCGGGGAGACGTCGAGGCCGGGGGCTTCGGCGCGCCACTGGGCGAGGACCTCGTCGACGTGGTCCGCGGGGTCCTGGTCACCGGCGGCGTCGGGAGCGGGCACGGGCCGACCCTAGCGGGACGCGCGCCGCCCTAGCAGGAAGCTCAGCACTGAGGTACTTTTGCTCAATGCTAAGAGTCTTACCGATGAGCAACCGTGCGCTGCTCATCGCCACCACCGCCGTCGCCCCGCTCGTGTGGGGCAGCACCTACCTCGCCACCACCGAGCTCCTGCCGCCCGGCAGGCCGCTGCTCGCCGCCCTGCTGCGCGCCCTCCCCGCCGGCCTGCTCCTCGTCCTCCTCGCCCGCAGGCTGCCCACCGGCTCGTGGTGGTGGCGCGCCGCCGTCCTCGGGGCCCTCAACATCGGCGTCTTCTTCGCGCTGCTCTTCGTCGCCGCCCACCGCCTGCCGGGCGGGGTCGCGGCCGTCCTCGGCGCCGTGCAACCGCTGCTCGTGGCCGCCCTCGCCCCCCGCCTGCTCGGAGAGCGCACCACCGCCCTCGCCGCCGCGGCCGCGGGCACCGGCTTCCTCGGCGTGGCGCTCCTCGTCCTGCGCGCCGACGCCCGCCTCGACGCCCTCGGCGCCACGGCCGCCCTCGCCGGGGCCGTCGCCATGGCGTTCGGCACGGTCCTCACCCGGCGCTGGGGGCAGCCGGCCCCGCTGCTCGCCACCACCGGCTGGCAGCTCGTCGCCGGCGGGCTGCTGCTCCTGCCGCTGACGCTCGCCGTCGAGGGGCTGCCGGCCACGCTGAACGCCACCCACGCCGCGGGCTTCGCCTACCTGGGCCTGCTCGGCACCGCGCTCGCCTACGTCCTCTGGTTCCGCGGGGTCGCGGCCCTGCCCGCCACCGTCGTGGCCCCGCTGGGGCTGCTCAGCCCGCTCGTTGCGACGGTCCTGGGCTGGGCCGTGCTGGGTCAGTCGCTGACCGGTGGGCAGCTCCTCGGCGCCGGGCTGGTCCTGACCGCCCTCGCCGCCGCCCAGCTCGCCGGTGCCCGGCCCGCCGTCCGAGCCGCTCTCGAGTCCGACCCCCGGCCCGCTCCCCGGCCCGCTCTCCCGCCGGTCGCCGGGCGGGTCGCGCCGGCCGCGGCCCGGGTCAGCCGCGCGCGGGCGTGCGCGGCGGCAGCCGGTGCAGGACCACGTCCGCCAGCCGCCCCCCGTGCGCCCGTGCCGTGAGGTAGGTGCAGTGCCGCTGCCGCCGGCGGTCCGTCGGCGAGCCCGGGTTGAGCAGCCGCAGCCCCGAGGGCGTCGTGGAGTCCCACGGGATGTGGGAGTGACCGAACACGAGGACGTCCACCGGCTGCGGCGAGCCCGGGCCGAACAGCTCGTCGCAACGCCGCTCCCGCCCGGCCGCCGAGCCGGTCTCGTGGACCACGGCCAGGCGGACGCCCCCGACCTCGGCCCGGGCGACCTCCGGCAGCCGCGCCCGCAGCCGGGGCCCGTCGTTGTTGCCGTGCACGCCGACCAGCCGCCGCGAGCGCGCCAGGAGGGCGTCGAGGGTCGCCTCGTCCACCCAGTCCCCGGCGTGCACCACCACGTCGGCGGCCTCCACCGCCGCCCAGACCTGCGCGGGCAGCTCCCGGGCCCGCTTCGGCAGGTGCGTGTCCGCCAGCAGCAGCAGGCGCACCCCCTCACCGGGCACGGGAGCCTCCCCCGTCGGCACCGGGCGCCGCGTCAGGAGATCCGGCGCAGCCGCACGGTCTCCGGCAGCGCCCGCAACTGCTCCATGAGCTCGGCGTCGACGTACCCGGCGATGTCCGTCACCACGTAGCCGAACTCCCCGCGGGTGGAGAGCTGCTGGCCCTCGATGTTGACGCGGGCGTCGGCGAGCACCTGGTTGATGCCGGCGAGCACACCGGGGACGTTGTGGTGCAGGTGCGCCAGCCGCACCGTGCCCACGCGGTCCTCCGCGGACAGCGCCGGCATGTTGACGCTCAGCGTCGTCGAGCCGTGCGCCGCGTAGTCACGCAGCTTCGCCGCCACGAACCGGCCGATGTCCTCCTGCGCCTCCTCCGTCGAGCCGCCCACGTGCGGGGTGAGGATGACGTTGGGCAGGCCCCGCAGCTCCGACTCGAACGCGTCGCCGCGGCCCTTCGGTTCCTTCGGGAAGACGTCGACGGCCGCGCCCGCGAGGTGCCCGGACACGATGTGCTTGCGCAGGGCGTCGTGGTCCACGACGAAGCCGCGCGAGAGGTTGAGGAAGATGGCGCCGGGCCGCATCCGGGAGAACTCCGCCTCGCCGAAGAGGCCCGAGTTCCCCGCCCGCCCGTCCACGTGCAGGGTCACCACGTCGGCCACGTCGAGGACCTCGCCGAGGCTGCCGCAGCGGCGCGCGTTGCCCATCGCCAGCTTGTCGGCGGTGTCGTAGAAGAAGACGTGCATGCCCAGCGCCTCGGCCACTACCGACAGCTGCGAGCCGATGTTGCCGTAGCCGATGATCCCGAGCCGGCGGCCGCGCACCTCGTGGGCGCCCACGGCCGACTTGTCCCAGACGCCGTCGTGCATCAGGCGGTCCTTGACCGTCAGCCGCCGCGTGAGGGCGATGATCTCCGCGAGCGCGAGCTCCACGACGCTGCGGGTGTTGCTGTAGGGCGCGTTGAACACGGCGACCCCCCGGGCGGCGGCGGCGAACAGGTCGATCTGGTTCGTGCCGATGCAGAAGGCGCCGATGGCCTCCAGGTCCGGGGCGGCGTCGAGCACCTTCTCGGTGACCTGGGTCGTGGAGCGGATGCCCAGCAGGGAGACCCCCGCCAGCCGCTCGACGAGTTCCACCTCGTCCAGGGCGCCGGCCACCGTCTCCACGTCCCACCCGGCCTCGGCCAGCAGGACACGCGCGTCAGCGTGGATGCTCTCCAGCAGCAGGGCGCGACGGCGGCGGGCGGGGTCCGCGCCGGTCGGCGCGGCGTTCTCGACGGGGGCGTGCACGGGCACGGGTCCTCCTCCTCGACGGCGGAAGGCCATTGTCCTGCACGCGGGGCGGTGCCCGTGACGACCTCGACCGCGCGCGGACGAATCCGCCGCGGGCCGAGCGGGGACCCGGGTGCGGGCCCCTGCGACGCCGGCGCCCGCCCCCGCCGCCGGGGTCAGTCCGTCCCGCGGACGTCGCCGGCACCCACCCGGGTGCCCTGGAGGTAGGCGTCCTCCTCGTCGGCCTTGTAGAGGGCGTCCGGCCGCACCTCGAGGCGCTCCTCGGGGATCGGCTCGCCGGAGACGACGGAGATGCCGTAGGTGCCCTCCTCGACGCGGCGCAGGGCCTCGTCCACGTCCTCCATCCGCCGGCGGGCGGCCTGCACGAGGGCGGCCGTCTCCTCGGCGATCTGCTCGTGCGCCGCCGCGTCACCGCGGTCGCCGCCCCCCTCGGGACCGTCGTCGGCGCTCACGCCGCCCTCCCGGGCGGACTCGATGCCCGCGATGTCCTCCTCCAGCTGGGCGCGCAGCGACAGCAGCCGCTCGCGGGCGGTGTCGGCGTCCATGGATCCTCCTCGTCGCTCCCTCCGTCGCCGGTCGCCTCGGGCGCGGCCATGGCGGCCCGCGGCGCGGGCCGGCCCCCATACCTACCGCGCTCAGGAGGACGGGGCACGGCGGGACAGCTCCCCCGCGCTCCCGGCGCGGCGCGGCGCAGTGCCGCGCCCGCGTGGGCGTGCACCCGCGCGGGCGTCGGCGCATGCTGGTGAGCATGATCTCCGTCGAGCTGGCGCTGGAGCTGCGCGCCGCCGGCCTGCGCTGGCGCCCCGCCGCAGGCGACCGCTTCGTCATCCCCGGCCGCGGGATGGACGAGGACGTCTTCACCCTGGCCGAGATGACGGTGGAGGTGCAGGACCACCCCACGGGGCGCGTCATCGGCTTCAACGGCACCACGGAGTGGGCCCTCGACAGCGTCGACGAGCCGGACGCGGTCTGGATGCCCGCCGAGCACCAGCTGCGGGACCTGCTCGGGGAGCGCTTCTCGCGCCTGGAGCGGCGTGACGTGGGCGCCGGCGACACGGCGGGCGAGGTCTACCGCGTCGTCGTCCTCGACGAGCACGGCGGTCAGGTCTTCGAGGACGACGACCCCGCCCGCGCCTACGCCCGCGCGGTGCTGGACCGGCTGCGCCGCACCGGCACGGGCACCGGGCCCGCCCGGGAGCGCTCCACCGCCGGCTGATCCCCGGACGCCGGAACGCCCCGGGGATCAGCCGCTCGGCTCACGTGCCCCCCTGGCCCCCGTCGTCCTTCGGGTCGTCCACGGCGTCGGCGAGGAACCTCTCGAACTCCGCGCCGAGCTCGTCCGCGGTCGGGATGGGCTGCCCCTCCGCCACGAGCCCGCCGGCCAGGTCGGCGGCCTGCGCGTCGTAGTCCTGCTCCAGCGCCCGCACCACCGCACCCACCTCGGCGGACGCCTCGACCTGCGCGTCCACCTCGACCCGCGTCGCCGCCGCCGCGCTGAGCAGCTCGTCCACGGGCAGGTCGAGGCCGGCCCGGCCGCCGAGGCTCGTCAGCAGCGCCGCCGCCGCGTCGGGGTACTCGCCCGCGGCGAGGTAGTGAGGCACGTGCGCGACCAGCGACAGCACGTCGCGGCCCCCCTCCGCGCCGCGGAACTGCAGCAGCCCCGTGGCGTGCCCCGGCACCTGCGCCTCCACCGCCCACGTGCGCACCCCCTCGAGCAGCTCGGGGCGGCTCGCGCTGCCGGTGACGCCCGTGGGGCGGGTGTGCGGCACGGACGTCGGAGCGGCGGTGAGGACCACCACGAGCGCCGCGCCGACCTGGTCCGCGAGCTGCCAGAACGCCGCGTTGAAGCGCTCCCACTGCACGTCCGGCTCGGGACCGGAGAGCAGCAGGAACGAGCCGCCCGACGCGTCGTGCAGCCGCCGCAGCGCCAGCTCAGGCGCGTCGTAGGCGCTCCAGTGGTCGGTCGCGAACGTCATCGTCGGCCGGCGGGCGCGGTAGTCGTGCAGCTGGTCGACGTCGAAGCGGGCGAGCACCTCGTGCGGGAAGTGCTGCAGCAGGTGGTCGACGGCCAGGCGCACCCCCGAGCCCGCGTCGACGAACCCCGACAGGGCCACCACGAGCGGTGGCTCGACCATCACCGGGGACGCCCCGTCGTCCGGGGACTCGAAGCGGTAGAGCTCGGCGGGATCCAGCATGCGCCCATTGTCGCCCCGGCGGCAGCCGCCCCCCGTTCCGGCCACCCGCCCGGCGGCCGGTCACCGGTGCCGGTGTTTCCCCCCGGCTGATCGGGGTAGATCACTGGGCATGCGGCGCGACCGAGGGCCCGGACGCGACCGCCGCCGCGTCCACCCGGCGCCGGCGCACCGCGCCGAACCGGCGCTGCGGGCGCCGACGGGCCCGCGGAGGAGGGACTGCACCGGTGAGTGACGAGACGGTCGGGAACGAGAGCGGGAACGGAACCGAGGACGCCGCGGCCAGGACGGGCGGGCGGAGCGCGACCCCTCGGAAGGCGTCCCCCGCGCGACGGGCCACCACGGCGACCGGTGCGGGCGAGGCGAGCACCCCGGACACGCCGCTCGCGGCCGGCGCAGTCACCGAGGCGGCGGGAACGACGGAGGGCGCCGCGGGAACGCCTCGACGGGCCCCCGCCCGTCGGGCCACCGCGCGGCCGCCGGCGGCAGCCTCGTCACCGGAGGGAGTCGAGACGGTCGCGCAGACCCCCGCGGCGGCGAAGCGCTCCGGTCGCCGTGCCACGGCCCCCGAGGCCACCGCCGCGGAGGCCGCGCCCGTCGCGGCCCCGGACGCCGGCGCCGAACCTCCGGCGCAGAAGGCTCCGCCGGCTCCCCGCGCCCGGGGTCGCGGCCGCCGCGCCCTGCCGCCCCCCGAGGAGACCGCGGCCGACGCTGCCGTCACCGACGCTGCCGTCACCGACGCTGCCACCCCCGACGCCGCCATCGCGGACACCGCCCTCCCCGAGGCTGCCGTCCCGGACACCCCCGTCCTCGGGACTGCGACCGCTCCCCCGAACCCGGCGCCGGCCGCGCCCCCTCCGCCCGTGAGCGCCCCGACGGCGACGGAAGCCGCCGGGGACCCGGGAGTCGCTCCTGCCGCCGCGGCCGAGACCCCGCCCTCCACCCCCGCGCCGGACGCCACCGACGAGCGGGACGTGCTGGTCGCCGAGATCGAGGCGACCCGCGAGCACCTGGCCGCCACCGTCGACGAGCTCGTCGCGAAGGCCGACGTCACGGCGCAGGCCAGCCGCGCCCTGCACTCCGCCCAGGACCGGGTGACCACCTCGGTGACGGAACGGGCCGGAGCGGCGACGACGCAGGCGCAAGCCGCAGTGGCCCGTGTGCAGGAGCGCGCCCCCGGAACGCCCCGGCAGCAGTGGATCCTGAGCGGGGTCGTCGCGGTGCTGGCGGTCGTCACGTGGCGGGTCACCAAGAGGCGCCGGTCCAGGTCGTGACGGTCCCCTCGGTCCGCTGACCCGGAGCAACCGGCCCCGGGGGGGGCGACGGGCTGCCGGGCGTCGGTCGGGCGCACGCCCCGAGCGGAGGACGGCCCCGGAGCGGGACGTTCCCGACTAGCCGGCCTGCGCGCCCGCAGCGGGCGACGGCGCGCCGGCCACTTCGGCGGTCCCGCGCTCGCGGCGCAACTGCCCGATCGCCCGCTCGAAGTCGGCCAGGGAGTCGAACGCCTGGTAGACGGAGGCGAAGCGGAGGTAGGCCACCTCGTCGAGTTCCCGGAGGAAGGGGAGGATGGCCAGTCCCACCTGGTGGGCGTCGACCTCGGCGGCCCCCTGCGCGCGGACGACCTCCTCGACCCGCTGAGCCAGCAGCGCGAGGTCGTCCTCGCTCACCGGCCGCCCCTGGCAGGCCTTCCGGACCCCTGTGACGATCTTCTGGCGGCTGAAGGGCTCCGCAGCACCGGAGCGCTTGACCACCGTCAGGCTCGCGGTCTCGGCGGTGCTGAACCGACGGTTGCACTCCGGGCACTGACGGCGGCGGCGGATCGTGCTGCCGTCGTCCGTGACGCGGGAGTCCACCACCCGCGAGTCGCGGTGGCGGCAGAACGGGCAGTGCATGCCGGACCCTTCCGGGTCGCCGCAGGACCCACGACCGGCCTCTGCTGTTCGCGGCCCGTCGCGACGGTCGCACCCCGGTGTCCTTGACGCCCCCGGGGTCACGGGAACCGCAGCGCCCGGCATCCCGGGCGCTCGATCAGCGGCGACCACTACATCTCGGGTCGCACGCTAGGTGCAGGCACGACACCCGTGCAAGGAGCGCCTCCCCCACCGACCCGACCGGCTCAGTCGGCCTCGGGCAGCACGAGGCGCTGCCCGGCCGACAACTGGGAGCTGCCCAGCCGGTTCGTCCGGCGGATCTCGGCGGCGACGTCGCGCCAGTCCTCCCCCGGCCGCCACTGGGAGGCGATCGCGGAGAGGGTGTCCCCCGGCATCACGGTCACGACCGTGGCCGGGCGCGCGGCCGGGCTGGCCGAGGCCGGGGACGTCACGAGCAGGGCGGTGCCGGCGGCCACGGAAGCCAGGAGCGCGGCGGCCCCGCAGGTCAGGACGAGCCGGCCCCGGCGCGTGATGCGCAGCGGCGCGGCGGCCGCGCGGGTGACCCGCTGGTCGAGAGGGCGGACCGCCTGGGCAGCCGCGGGGCGGGCCCGCCGCGGGATGGTGCGGGCCGCCCCGCGAGCCTGGGGGACGCGGTGACCGGTGACGTCCGTGCTGCGCGCGACGACCGGCCGCTCGGTCCGGACACCCGCCGGGCGGGGGCGCGGCTGCGGCAGGGAGATCGGGAGGGAGAGGGCGACCCCGGGCCGGGGCAGGGCGATGGCGCTCACGAGCAGGACCTCCAGGGCGGCCGGCACGCGTTCGAACGGATGTTCGAACTCTTCGAACACGAGTTCTACCAGCCCGGTCCGACACGAGCCAGATCCGTTCGAACATGTGTTTGATCCGGGCCGCGGCGGGCACTAGGTTGATCTCGGGGCCGGCGGACTCCGGCCGCACCAGCGCGAGGGCGGGCCGCCCCGCACGTCGGACGAGGAGCGGATCGTGGCGGGACGCAAGGGGTCGGTGCACCAGCTGCCCGACGGCCCCCAGGACGGGACCGGACTCACTCCGCGGCAGCGCCTCGTGCTGCAGACGATCACCGAGGCCGTCGAACGCCGCGGCTATCCGCCCAGCATGCGCGAGATCGGCCAGGCGGTCGGGCTGACCAGTCCCAGCAGCGTCGCCCACCAGCTCTCCACCCTCCAGCGCCTCGGCTTCCTGCGGCGCGACCCCAACCGCCCACGCGCCATCGAGGTGGTCCTGCCCGCCGGCACCGACGCCCCCGCGGCGGCCGCACCGGTGGACGACCTCGCGGCGGACGTGGCGGGCGAGGGTGCGGAGGCACCCGGCGACCTGCGTCCCGCTGCCGCCTACGTCCCCCTCGTGGGCCGCATCGCCGCCGGTGGCCCGATCCTCGCCGAGCAGGTCGTCGAGGACGTCTTCCCCCTCCCCCGCCAGATCGTCGGCGAGGGCTCCCTCTTCCTGCTGGAGGTCTCCGGCGACTCGATGGTGGGAGCCGCCATCTGCAACGGGGACTGGGTCGTCGTGCGCCAGCAGCCGACGGCCGACAACGGCGACATCGTGGCGGCCATGATCGACGGCGAGGCCACCGTCAAGACCTTCCGCCGCCGCGACGGGCACGTGTGGCTGCTGCCGCACAACGACCTGTACGAGCCCATCAACGGCGACGAGGCGACCATCCTCGGCCGGGTGACCGCGGTGCTGCGCCGCGTCTGACGGACCGGCACGGCCACCCCGAGCCCGGCCCGTCCCCGGCGGGCACCGCGGGTCAGGAGGCGGCCGACGCCTCCGCGGCGTCGCTGTCCAGCCGGCGCAGTGCGCTGCGGACCACGTCGCCGGACGTCGTCGACCAGAAGTCCGGCAGGCTGCGCCGGAGGAACTCCCCGTACCGCGCCGTGGCGAGCCGCGCGTCCAGCACCGCCACCACCCCGCGGTCGGCGCTGCTGCGCACCAGCCGGCCGGCCCCCTGCGCCAGCCGCACCCCCGCGTGCGCCGCCGAGACGGACATGAAGCCGTTGCCGCCGGCCGCCGTGACGGCCTCCGCGCGCGCCGACATGAGCGGGTCGTCGGGCCGGGGGAACGGGATGCGGTCGATGACGACCAGCTGGCACGACGGGCCCGGCACATCGACGCCCTGCCACAGGGACATGGTCCCGAACAGCGACACCGCGGGATCGGCGCTGAACTGCCGCACCAGCCGCGGCAGGCGGTCCTCGCCCTGGCACAGCACCGTCAGACCGGTGCGGCGGCGGACCTCCGAGGCGGCGAGCTCGGCGGCACGGCGGGAGGAGAACAGCCCCAGGGTGCGGCCCCCCGCGGCGGCCACCAGCTCGCTCAGCTCGGCCATCGTCGACTCCCCGGCGCCGTCGCGTCCCGGCGGCGGCAGGTGGCGGGCGACGTAGAGGATCCCCTGCCGGGGGTAGTCGAAGGGGCTGCCGACGTCGAGGCCCGTCCAGGACACCGAACTCTTCCCGTCCGAGGCGCGCCGCAGCCCGAACTGCCCCGCGACCGGGTCGAAGGAGCCGCCGACGGCCAGGGTCGCGGACGTGCAGACGACGGTGCGCTCGGCGAAGACCCGCTCGCGCAGGAGACCGGCCACCGACAGCGGGGCGATGTGCAGGGCCGCCCCGCGCACCTCCGAGGAGGAGACCCAGGCGACGTCGTGCTCGGCGTGCTCGGCGAGGCGCTCCGCGACGGAGAAGACGTCCGACACCGCGGCACGGGCCAGGTGCCGTCCACCGCGGGCCTCGGCGCCCTCCTCGGCCCCGGCGGCGTCGGCCTGCTCCTTCAGCTCGCTGAGGAGGCCGCGGGCCGCGTCGCGCACCGCCGCGACGGCCGCCGTCAGCGCCTGCGGCCACTCGGTCAGCCGCCCTGCGGGGACGCCCTCGAGCACCCCGGCCAGGTCGTCGGCGGCCTCCTCCAGCGGCGCCGGCGCGTGCCCGGCGCCGCGGCGGACCCGCCGGGTGGCCGCGTGCACCGACGCGCCGGAGAGCTCCTTCGAGCCGACCGCCGTGACCCGGTCGGCGAGCTCGTGGGCCTCGTCGACGACGAGGAGGTCGTGCTCCGGGAGGGTGGCGCGGCCCTCGACGGCGTCGATCGCGGTGAGGGCGTGGTTGGTGATGACCACGTCGACCTCGCGGGCGCGGGCGCGCGTCCGCTCGCTGAAGCACTCCGCGGCGGCGGGGCAGCGCTGGGCGCCGAGACACTCCCTCGCGCTCACCGACACCTGCCGCCAGGCGCGCTCGCTGACGCCCGGCTCGAGGTCGTCGCGGTCGCCGGTAGCGGTGGTGCCCGCCCACTCCCGCAGCCGGAGGACCTCCCGGCCCAGCCGGCCCGTGGCGTCCGCGCCCTCGGCCCCGGCGGCCTCCGGGGGGTCGAAGAGGGTGGCGTCGTCGCCGAACCCGCCGTCCAGCTTGTTGCGGCAGAGGTAGTTGGCCCGGCCCTTGAGGAGCTGCCAGGTGGGCTCGCGGTGCAGCACGGGAGCCAGCGCCGCGGCCACGCGCGGCATGTCCCGGGTGGCGATCTGCGCCTGCAGGGCGAGGGTGGCGGTGCTGACCACCACTGCCCGTCCCTCCTGCACCGCGTGGGCCACGGCGGGCACGAGGTAGGCGAGGGACTTGCCGGTGCCGGTGCCGGCCTGCACGAGCAGGTGGCGGGAGGTGCGCAACGCGTCGGTGACCGCGCACGCCATCTGCTGCTGGCCCTCGCGGGCGGTGCCCCCGACGGCGCGGACGGCCAGGTCCAGCAGTTCGGTGGTGCGCCGGTCGGTGCCCGGCTCGCGGACGGGGGCGGGACGTTCGGGCACCGCAGGAGTCTGCCCTACGGAGGTGACATCCCCCGACGACGTGCCCGCTGTCGTGCCCCGCGGCGCCCGCCGGGCCGGGTCGTGACCCGCGCGCCCGCACGCGCGAGCACCCCGCGGCCCAGGGCCACGGGGTGCTCGCCGGTCGGTGCGGCGTCAGGACGCGCGGTACTCCGACAGGTCACCGGCCAGCCCGGCGGGCACGCGCGCCTCCAGGCGGGTGCCCTCGGCGGTGTGCTCGGCGCGCACCACCTCGCCGTACTGGTGCACCCGGTTGACCAGGTCGCCCCGGTCGTAGGGCAGCACCACGTCCACGGCCACGTCGGGGTGCGGCAGCTCCTCGGCGATGATCCGCCGCAGCTCCTCCATCCCCTCGCCGGTGCGGGCGGAGACCGCCACGGCGAGCCGCTCGCGACGCAGGAGGCGCCGGACGACCTCGGGGTCCGCAGCGTCGATCTTGTTGATCGCCACGACCTCCTTCACGGAGCCGGCACCCACCTCGCCCAGCACCTCGCGCACGGCCGCGAGCTGCCCCTCGGGGTCGGGGTGGGAGCCGTCGACCACGTGGACGACGAGGTCGGCCCCGGAGACCTCCTCCAGCGTCGAGCGGAACGCCTCGACGAGCTGGTGGGGCAGCTGCCGGACGAAGCCGACGGTGTCCGCGAGGACGATCGGGCGGCCCTCGGGCGTCTCCGCCCTGCGCACCGTCGGGTCCAGGGTGGCGAACAGCGCGTTCTCCACCAGCACCCCCGCCCCGGTGAGGCGGTTGAGGAGGGAGGACTTGCCGGCGTTGGTGTAGCCGGCGATGGCGACCGTGGGCACTCCGCTGCGGTCGCGGGACCCGCGCTTGGTGTCGCGGGCGGTCTTCATGTGCTTCAGGTCGCGGCGCAGCTTCGCCATCCGGGTGCGGATGCGGCGCCGGTCCAGCTCGATCTTCGTCTCACCGGGGCCGCGCGAGCCGATCCCCGCACCGCCGGCGACACGTCCACCGGCCTGCCGGGACATGGACTCACCCCAGCCGCGCAGGCGCGGGAGCAGGTACTCCATCTGCGCCAGCTCGACCTGCGCCTTGCCCTCCCGGGACTTGGCGTGCTGGGCGAAGATGTCGAGGATCAACGCGGTGCGGTCGACGACCTTGACCTTGACGATGTCCTCCAGGCCGCGTCGCTGCGAGGGGCTGAGCTCCCCGTCGCAGATGACGGTGTCGGCGCCGGTGGCCGCGACGACGTCGGCGAGCTCGGCGGCCTTGCCGGACCCCAGGAAGGTCGCCGGGTCGGGGTTGCCGCGACGCTGGATCATGCCGTCGACGACCTCGGAGCCGGCCGTGGCGGCCAGCGCGGCGAGTTCCTGCAGGGACACCTCGGCCTCCGCCGAGCTGCCCTCGGTCTGGAGGCCGACGAGCACGACCTTCTCCAGGCGCAGCTGCCGGTACTCGACCTCGGTGACGTCGGTGAGCTCGGTGGACAGGCCGGCGACGCGGCGCATCGCGCGGCGGTCGGCGAGGTCGAGCTGGTCGCCGTCGTAGTCGACGTCGTCCGCTACGTCCTCGAGGCGCTCGCCCTCGCTGCCGTCGGTCCCGGTGCCCTCGTTCCCGGTGCCGGCCGCCCCGTCCTCGGTGCCGTCGGCTCCCGCCCCTGCCGAACCGTGCCCCGCCAGGATGCGAGCCAGGGCGCGATCGACCTCCGCCTCCTGGTTCCCCGCGCGATCGTGCTGCACGGCCACGGTGGGCTGGGTGTTGTCGTTCATGGACCTCCTCGGTCTCACCTGCCGGCTCCGCTGCCGATCAGCGGTGGCGCGACGTCGCGCCCGGCACCCGCAGGCTCTCAGTGCAACGGGCGCGGGCACGAGTCAATTCCACCGCACGGCTCTCTCCTAGGCTGCGGGGCACCGCCGGGACACGCCCGCGGGCAGGGGTCGGAGGGCTTGCGGGACATGGCGGAGGACAGCACCGGGGACGTCGCGGGGGACGCGGCGGCGGGCGCAGGGCAGCACTACTTCACCGCGCAGCCGGCCGCCCCGGACGAGCGGCGGCGCCTGCGCGTCCACCTGGCGGGGCGGTCGGTGGAGGTGGAGACGGCACGCGGCGTCTTCAGCGCCGAGCGCCTGGACCCGGGCACGGCCGTGCTCCTGCCCCACCTCGACGCCGCGCACGAGGAGGACGCCCCCGACGAGGCGCAGGGGGACGCCCCGGTGCTGGACCTGGGGTGCGGCTGGGGGCCGGTGGCGCTGAGCCTGGCGCTGCACCGGCCGCAGCGACCGGTGTGGGCCGTCGACGTCAACGAGCGGGCCCTGGACCTGCTGCGCTCCACCGCCGCGCGCCTGGGCCTGGACGCCGTGCACTGCGCGCTGCCCGACGACGTGCCGGCCGAGGTGCGGTTCGCGTCGATCTGGTCCAACCCGCCGATCCGCATCGGCAAGGCCGAGCTGCACGCCCTGCTGCAGCGGTGGCTGCCGCGGCTGCGCCCGGGCGGGGCGGCCCACCTGGTCGTGCAGCGCAACCTCGGCGCGGACTCCCTGCACCGGTGGCTGGCCGAGGGCGGGGTGCCGGGGACGGTGGTGGAGCGGGAGGGCAGCTCCAAGGGCTTCCGGGTGCTGCGGGTCACCGCGTCGGGGACGGCGCCGGGCTGACGCCGGCCGCTCGCCGCAGGGCGGTCGCGACGGCCGCGGAGGACCCGGCCGGGCCCGGGAGCAGGTGCACGCTCCGGCGGGGCGCCGCCCGCAGCCCGACGACCGCCACCCCGGGGTCGCGCACGGCGCACAGCGCGAGGCCCGGAAGGAGGGCCACCCCGACACCGGCGGCGACGAGCTTCTGGGTGACGACGTAGTCGTCGGTGCTGTGGTGCACGTCGGGCTCGAAGCCGGCCTGGGCGGCGGTGCGCAGCAGGTGGGCGCGGCACCCGGGGCAGCCGGCGATCCAGCGCTCGCCGGCGAGGTCGGCCAGGTGCACGGGCGTCCCGGGCGCACCGGCGCGCGGTGCGAGGGCGTGGCCGCGGGGCAGGACGAGGTGCAGCGGGTCCTGCAGCAGGAGCTCGCCGCCGGGCGGGGCTTCGCCCCCGTGCTGGAAGACCACGGCGACGTCGACGTCGCCCGCGTCCAGGAGCTGCCGGGCCTCCTCGGGTGCGGCCTCGGTGAGGCGCACGTCGGGTGGGTCGCCGCGTCGCCGCAGGTCGGCGAGGGCCGCCGGCACGAGGGTGGCGCAGGCGGAGGGGAAGGCGGCCAGGCGGACGCGGCGAGCCTGCGCGGCGCCGAGGGTCGCCAGGTCGTCGGCGGCGAGGCGCAGCCGGTCGGCGATCACCTCGGCGTGGGCGGCGAGGGCGCGTCCGGCGGGGGTGAGGCTGACGCCGCGGGGCGTGCGCAGGACGAGGGCGCAACCGGTGGCCCGCTCCAGGTGGCGGACGTGCTGGGCGACCGCCGGCTGGGTCCACCCGAGGGCCTGGGCCGCGCGGGTGAGCGACCCGCGGCGGGCGACCTCGGCGAGGACGAGCAGCCGGCGGGGGTCCAGGTCCCGGGTGCCGCCGCCGAGCGTCATGGTCGGCGATCCAAGCAACGCTTGGGTCCGCCGTCGAGGAGGACGCCCTTCCGCCGCGCCCGGGCGGTGGCACAGGGTGGCGGCATGGGCGACGACGGCACGCAGAGCAGGGGTCCGGTCGGGAACGGAGGCGCGGACGGAGCCGGGGGCGCGGACCGGCTGGCGGCGGCGCAGGCCGAGTTCCGCCCGGAGACGACGTACCTGGACAGCGCCACGGCGGGCCTCCCCCCGGCGCGTGCCCTGCGCGCCCTGGCGCAGGCGCAGGAGCGGTGGGCCGCCGGGCGGGTGGACGCCCGCGGCTACGACGTGCCGGTGGAGGCGGCGCGCGCCGGCTACGCGGGGCTGGTCGGGGTGCGTCCGGCGGACGTGGCCGTGGGCAGCCAGGTCAGCGCCTTCGTGGGGGTCGTGGCCGCGTCGCTGCCCGACGGCTGCGAGGTGGTCGTGGCCGAGGGGGACTTCACCAGCGTCCTCTTCCCCTTCCACGCCCAGGCGGGGCGCGGGGTGCGGGTGCGGGAGGTGCCCCTGGAGGAGCTGCCGCAGGCCGCCGCGGACGGCGCCGAGCTGGTGGCCTGCTCGGCCGTGCAGTCCGCGGACGGGCGCGTGGCGGACCTGGACGCCCTGGCCGCCGGGGCGGACGCCAGCGGGTGCCGGGTGCTGCTGGACACGACGCAGGCCACGGGCTGGCTGCCCGTGGAGGCCGCGCGCTTCGCCTACACGGTCGGCGGGGGCTACAAGTGGCTGCTCGCGCCGCGCGGGACGTGCTTCGCGACGGTGCACCCGGACGAGGTCGAGCGCCTCGTTCCGCAGGCGGCGGGCTGGTACGCGGGCGCGGACCGCTGGAGCAGCATCTACGGCGGGCCGCTGCGGCTGGCGGAGTCGGCGCGCCGCTTCGACGTCTCCCCCGCGTGGCACTCGTGGGTGGGGCAGGCGGCGTCCCTGGAGCTGCTGACGGAGGTCGGGACGGCGACGCTGCACGCCCACGCACTGGGGCTGGCGGACCGGGCGAGGGCGGGGCTGGGGCTGCCGCCGGGGAACTCGGCGATCCTCAGCCTGGACGTGCCGCCGGAGGCGCTGGAGGAGCTGGCCGGGGCGGGTGTCGTCGGCAGCGTGCGCGCCGGACGGCTGCGGGTGTCCTTCCACGTGCACAACACCGCCGCCGACGTGGACCGGCTCCTGGGGTGCCTGGAGCCGCACGCGCGGGCGGGGCGGGTGTCGACCCGGAAGCTCAGCCCGCGCTGAGCACGCCCGCCTCCAGGACGCCGGCGGCGAGCACGCCGTCGGCCACGATCACGGCCGGGCCGGTGAGCAGGCACGTCCCCGCCTCGACGCTGCCCCCCGGCTCCACCGTCACGGTGAGCTGGCCGCCGGGGACGTCCACCCGCCACACGTCGGGGGCGCCGGCACCGGCCCAGAGGCGGGTGGCGAGCGCGGCGGCGCAGGCGCCCGTGCCGCAGGAGCGGGTCTCCCCCACGCCCCGCTCGTGGACGCGCATGACGACCTCGCCGATGTCCGGGCGGGAGTCGCCGGTGACGTCGACGGAGTGCAGGGGCACGACGAGCTCGACGTTGGTGCCGTAGGGGGGCACCGGCTCCACGACGGGGGCCCGGGTGAGGTCGGCCGCCGCCAGCTCGTCGGTGCCGGCCAGGGCGACGACGGTGTGGGGGTTGCCGAGGTCGAGGCTGAGGGCCGGCCGCGGCACGCCGTCGAGGCCGGGCACGCCGACGAGGGCGTCGCTGGCCGTGCGGGCGGCCTCGGCGCCGCCGCTGAGGCGCCAGGGGCCCATGTGCACGGTCCACTGCCCGTCGGCCTCGCGCCGCACCCGCTTGATCCCGCCGCGGGTGGCCACGGACCACCAGCGGCCGTCCCCGGCCTCGGCGGGCACGAAGCCCTCGCGCAGGAGGTACTCGGCGTAGACGCGCACGCCGTTGCCGCACATCTCCGACAGCGATCCGTCGGCGTTGCGGTAGTCCATGAACCACTCGGCCTCGGCGGCGAGGGGGACGCCCGCGCCGAGGGAGGCGCTGCGCACGGCGCGGATGAGCCCGTCGGCGCCGATGCCGGTGCGGCGGTCGCAGATCACCGCGACCTCCTCGGGCGAGGGGTCCCACTGCCCCGCGGGGTCGGGGACGAGCACGAAGTCGTTGGCGGTGCCGTGGCCCTTCGCGAAGGTCCTGCCGGTGGGGGCCGTGGGGGCGGTCACCCCGAGAGCGTACGGCCGCCGGCCGGGGTGGCGGCGAGGACCTGCCAGGCGTCGTCGGCGAGGTCCTGCGCGCCGCGCCCGTCGGGAGCCGCGATCCAGTGCACCCGCGGGTCGCGGCGGAACCACGACTCCTGCCGTCGGGCGAACTTCCGCGTCGCCCGCGCCGTCTCGGCGGCCGCCTCCTCCAGCGTGCAGCGGCCGTCGAGGGCGTCGAGCACCTGCGCGTAGCCGAGCGCGCGGGAGGCGGTGAGGCCGTCGCGCAGCCCCCGCGCGGCCAGGGCCTCCACCTCCGCCACGAGCCCGGCGTCCAGCATGCGCCGCACCCGGGCGTCGATGCGGGCGTCGAGCTGCTCGCGCGGCACCGCGAGGCCGATCTGCACCGCGGGGACGGCGTACTCGTGCTGCGGCATCGACGCCGAGAAGGGCCGCCCGGTCAGCTCGACGACCTCCAGCGCCCGCACGACGCGGCGGCCGTTGGAGGCCAGGATGCGCTCGGCCGCGACGGGGTCCAGCTCCGCCAGGTGCGCGTGCAGGGCGGGGGCGCCGACCTCCGCGAGGCGCTGCTCCCAGCGCCTGCGCACGGCGGGGTCGGTGCCGGGGAACTCCAGCCGGTCCAGGGCGGCGCGCACGTAGAGGCCGGAGCCGCCGACGAGCAGCGGCACCGCCCCGCGCGCCGCGATCTGCGCGAGGGCGGCACGGGCCTGTTCCTGGTAGGTGGCGACGTCGGCGGTCTCGGTGACGTCGAGGCGGTCGAGGAGGTGGTGCACGACGCCGCCGCGCTCGGTCTCGGACAGCTTGGCGGTGCCGACGTCCATGCCCCGGTAGAGCTGCATGGCGTCGGCGTTGACGACCTCGGCGTCGCGGCCGGCGGCGCGCAGGCGCAGGGCGAGGGCGACGGCCACGTCGGACTTGCCCGCCGCGGTGGGGCCGACGACGGCGACCACCCGGTCGACGCCCGCGGCGACGTCGGCGTCGGGGAGCGGGGTCGCGGCGGGAGCGGACGGCGGTGCTGCGGAGTGGCCCACGGGCGCATCGTGGCAGAGGATGGTTGACCGACCGGACGCCGAGAGACCGGGAGGTCACCGTGCAGCTGGACTCGATCCCCACCCCGGGGACGCCCGACTACCCCACGCCGCCGTCGCCGACGCCCCACCCTGGGCAGCCGGGGGAACCCCTGCCCGAGCCCGGCCCCCCGCCGCTGCCGGAGCCCGGCCCCGCGACGGTCCCCGATCCCAGTCCGCTCTCCGACCCGCACCCGGGCGGCGACCCCAAGCCGGGTCCGGCCGGGCCGCGGTCCGACCCCGCCTGAGGCGGGTGCGCCTCAGCGGCGCAGGGACGGCAGCCCGAGGGACACCGGGCGCGGCCCAGCGCCGGGAGGCGCACCGCAGCCGCCGCCCGCGGGCTCCTCCGCGGCCGGGCGCTGCTGCCGGGCCTGCCACGCGTCCCCGGCGCGGGTGCTGCGCACGGCCCACGCAGCGTGCACGTCCGCCTCGAGGTGGTGCGGCGCGCCGCGGGTGATCGTGACGGTGGCCATGTCACCGGGGCGCGGGACCTCGGAGCCCTCCGGCACGGAGAAGTGGACGAGGCGGTTGTCCGGGGCGCGCCCGGAGAGCCGGCGGGTCGCGGTGTCCTTGCGGCCCTCCCCCTCGGCCACCAGCACGTCGAGGGTGCGGCCCACCTGGGCGCGGTTCTCCGCCCAGGAGATCTCGTCCTGCAGCGCGACGAGGCGCTCGTAGCGCTCCTGCACGACGGCCTTGGGCACCTGGTCGGGCATCGTCGCGGCCGGGGTGCCGGGCCGCGGGGAGTACTGGAACGTGAACGCGCTGGAGAAGCGGGAGGCGGCCACGACGTCCAGGGTCGCCTGGAAGTCCTCCTCGGTCTCACCGGGGAAGCCGACGATGATGTCCGTGGTGATCGCCGCGTCCGGGATGGACGCGCGGACCCGGTCGATGATGGAGAGGAACCGGGCGCTGCGGTAGGAGCGGCGCATGGCGCGCAGGACGCGGTCGGAACCGGACTGCAGCGGCATGTGCAGGCTCGGCATCACGTTGGGGGTCTCGGCCATCGCGTCGACGACGTCGTCGGTGAAGGAGGAGGGGTGCGGGCTGGTGAAGCGCACCCGCTCCAGGCCCTCGATGCCCCCGCACGCGCGCAGCAGCTTGCCGAAGGCGAGGCGGTCGCCGAACTCCACGCCGTAGGTGTTGACGTTCTGCCCGAGCAGGGTGACCTCGAGGACGCCCTCGCCGACGAGCGCCTCGACCTCGGCGAGGATGTCACCGGGACGGCGGTCCTTCTCGGTGCCGCGCAGGCTGGGCACGATGCAGAACGTGCAGGTGTTGTTGCAGCCGACGCTGACGCTGACCCAGGCGGCGTAGGCGGAGTCGCGGCGGGTGGGCAGCGTGGAGGGGAAGACCTCCAGCGACTCCAGGATCTCCACCTGCGCCTCGGCGTTGTGCCGGGCGCGCTCCAGCAACGCGGGCAGCGACCCCACGTTGTGGGTGCCGAAGACGACGTCGACCCAGGGCGCGCGGCGGACGATCTCGCCGCGGTCCTTCTGCGCCAGGCAGCCGCCGACGGCGATCTGCATGCCGGGGCGGCGGGCCTTGACGGGGGCGAGGTGGCCGAGGTTGCCGTAGAGCTTGTTGTCGGCGTTCTCCCGGACCGCGCAGGTGTTGAAGACGACGACGTCGGCGTCCGTCCCGGCGGCGGTCCCCCGCTCGTCGAGGCGCACGTAGCCGGCGGCCTCGAGCAGGCCGGAGAGGCGCTCGGAGTCGTGGACGTTCATCTGGCAGCCGAAGGTGCGCACCTCGTAGGTGCGCGCGGGGGCCGTCGACTCGTCCGGGCGGGGCTCGGAGGGGCCGGGCGCGGGCTGCGGGAGGGTGCTCGTGCTCATGAGGCTTCCAGGGTAGGTCACCACCCCCGCTCCGGGTGCTGGCGCGGCCCACGTCACGCGTGGGTCACGATCTGCGCAGTCCCGCTCGCGCCTACTGATCAATTCGCGCGCCGAGGGGTACGGTCAGGCCGCATGACGGGCAGTGAGAGCAACGTGGCTTCCACCGGTCGGCGGCCGCTCGTGGAGTTGCGGGACGTCGACAAGCACTTCGGGGCCCTGCACGTCCTGCGCTCGGTCGACCTGACCGTCGGCGAGGGCGAGGTCGTCGTCGTCATCGGTCCCTCGGGGTCGGGCAAGTCGACGCTGTGCCGGACCATCAACCGCCTCGAGACCATCGACTCCGGCCGCATCACTCTCGACGGCAGGGAGCTGCCCGCCGAGGGCAAGGAGCTCGCGAAGCTGCGCGCCGACGTCGGCATGGTCTTCCAGTCGTTCAACCTCTTCGCCCACAAGACGGTGCGCGACAACGTCACCCTCGGACCGGTCAAGGCGCGGGGCAAGAGCGCCGCGGAGGCGAGGAAGAAGGCGGACGAACTGCTGGAGCGGGTCGGGGTCGCCAACCAGGCCGACAAGTACCCCGCCCAGCTCTCGGGCGGGCAGCAGCAGCGCGTCGCGATCGCACGGGCCCTGGCGATGGAGCCGAAGGTCATGCTGTTCGACGAGCCCACCTCCGCCCTCGACCCCGAGATGATCAACGAGGTCCTGGACGTGATGATCTCGCTGGCGAAGTCGGGCATGACGATGATCGTGGTCACGCACGAGATGGGCTTCGCCCGCCGCGCCGCCGACCGGGTCGTCTTCATGGCCGACGGGCAGATCCTCGAGGACGCCGAGCCCGAGCAGTTCTTCACCGCGCCCCGTCACGAGCGGTCGAAGGACTTCCTGTCCAAGATCCTCACCCACTGACCTGTCCCGGACGTCCCCACCCACAGCGCGGGGCCGAGCCGCCGTCCCACGAGGACGGCCGAACCACCACCACAGGAGGAACTCCCATGAGACTCATCCGCAGCGCAGCTCTCGCCGGCGCGGTCGCCCTCGCCCTCTCCGCATGCGGTGGCGGTGAGGACATCGAGGCGGAGGCTCCCGAGCCCGTCGCCGCCGAGGAGGCGGAGTTCGAGGCCGGCAGCACGATGGCCGAGCTCAGCGAGGCCGGCGAGATGACGATCGGCACGAAGTTCGACCAGCCCGGCTTCGGGCTGCGGGGTCTCGACGAGACCCCCGACGGGTTCGACGTGCGGATCGCCCAGTACATCGCCGCGCAGCTCGGGATCGAGGCCGACAAGATCAAGTGGGTCGAGTCGCCCAGCTCCCAGCGCGAGGACCTCATCGTCAACGGCGACGTCGACATGGTGGTCGCGACGTACACCATCAACGACAAGCGCAAGGAGCGCATCACCTTCGCCGGCCCCTACTACGTGGCGGGCCAGCAGATCATGGTGAAGAAGGACGACTCGACGATCTCCGGGCCGGAGGACCTCAAGGCCAACCCGGACGTCAAGATCTGCTCCGTCACCGGCTCCACCCCGGCGGAGAACATCCGCGAGTACCTCGCGAGCCCCGACCAGCTCGTGACCTTCGAGGTCTACGACGACTGCGTCACCCAGCTGGAGAACGGCCAGGTCCAGGCGGTGACCACCGACAACGTCATCCTCGTCGGCTACGTCGCGGAGAACGAGGGCAAGTTCAAGCTCGTCGGCGAGCAGTTCACCGAGGAGCCCTACGGCATCGGGATCGAGAAGGGCGACACCGCCTTCTGCGAGTTCATCAACGAGTCGCTGGAGAAGGCCGCCGAGGAGGGCTACTACGAGGAGGCCTGGAAGGAGACCGCCGGCGCCTACGAGGGCACCGAGGTCCCCGAGCTCCCCGAGCTCGAGCCCTGCGCCTGACAGTTCCGCAGGGGTCGGTCCCTGCACCACCTCCGGCCGGGGAGGGTGACGACGTCGTCGCCCTCCCCGGCCGCACGGACCGCGCGGAGGCGGCGACGTGGAGTTCCTGACCGAGCACTTCGACGACTTCGTCAACGGCTTCTTCCGCTCGTTGAGCATCGCCCTGTGGGGGGCCGTGGGCAGCCTGCTGCTCGGCACGCTGCTGGCGGTGTTCCGGGTGTCTCCCATCCCGGTGCTGCAGGGCTTCGGGGCGGCCTACGTGACCCTGGTGCGCAACACGCCGCTGACGGTGCTGCTGTTCGGGATGGCCTTCGGCGTCCCCGGCCTGGGCATCAACGCCTCGTTCTACCTGTTCGGCGTCGTCACGCTCATCCTCTACACGGCCGCCTTCGTGTGCGAGGCGATCCGCAGCGGCATCGCGACGGTGCCGATCGGGCAGGCGGAGGCGGCGCGCGCGATCGGCCTGACCTTCGGCCAGTCGCTGGGGCTGGTGATCCTGCCGCAGGCGATGCGGTCCGTGGTCCCGCCGGTGGGCAGCGTCATCATCGCGATGATCAAGAACTCGGCGGTCGTCGGTGCGGCGGGGGTCGGCAGCGACCTGTTCAGCGTCTACAAGCGGATGACGAGCGCCCTCGGCTACGCGCCGCTGCCGGTCCTGACCGCCGTGGCCGTCGCCTTCCTGATCATGACCTTGTCCACGGGGGCCCTGCTGGCCCTCGCCGAGCGACGGATGGCGGTGGCCCGGTGAGCGCTCCCCAGGCGGTTCTCTTCGACGCGCCGGGGCCGCGGGCCCGCCGGCGCATCCTCATCGCCAGCGTGGTCGCCGGCCTGGCGGTCCTCGCGCTGCTGGTCGTCGCAGTGCTGCGCCTGGTGGAGCGCGGGCAGTTCGACGCGGAGAAGTGGGCTCCCCTCGTCGACCCCAGCACGAAGGAGTTCCCGCAGGTGTGGGGGCTGCTGCTCGACGGCCTGCTGGTGACGCTGCAGGCCGCGGCGCTGGCGGTCGTGGCGTCGCTGCTCATCGGGGTGACCCTGGCCGCGGTCCGCCTCAGCCTGGGGCGCGCCGGCCGGATGCCGCTGGTGGCGCTCATGGAGCTGCTGCGTGGCCTGCCCGTCGTGGTGACGATCCTCTACGTGTACGTGGTGTTCCTGGCCACGGGGCTGGACGTGGAGCAGTTCTGGGCGCTCGTCGTCGGGCTCACCCTCTACAACTGCGTCATCATCGCGGAGATCACCCGGGCCGGTGTCCAGTCGCTGCCCAAGGGGCAGGTCGAGGCCGGACTCGCGGTCGGGCTGACCAAGTCCCAGGTGATGCGGCTCATCCAGCTGCCGCAGGCGCTGCGGGCGATGCTGCCGGCGATCATCAGCCAGCTCGTCGTCATCCTCAAGGACACCGCGCTGGCGATCGTGGTGCTCAACAGCGTGCACGACCTCATGTGGCACGCCAACAAGATCCGCATCTTCCTGGACAACCCGCTGCAGACCTACTTCGTGGTCGCGGTCATCTACATCCTGCTGAACCTGGTCCTTGACCGCCTGGCGCACTGGACGCAGCGGCGGCTCAGCCGGGCGGGCACGGAGAAGGTGGTCGACGAGGCCAATGCGCCCGTGGAGGGCGAGCCGCGCCGCTCGACGACCGCCTGAGGGCTGATCTGACACCGAGGGCGCCGGGGATCACCTCGGCGCCCTCGTCCACGTCCGAGGAGCCGCAGGTCGAGCGCTGCTGCGCGCGGCGCCGTGCCGGGTCAGAACTCCGGCACGGCGTCGTCGCCGCCCCCGGCGCCGCCGACGTCTCCCTCTTCCGCCAGGGTTTCGCGGACGACCCGGTAGGCCAGCCCGGCCCCGTAGCCCTTGCGCGCCAGCATGGCTGCGAGGCGCTGTGCGCGCTTGGCGGGTTCCACGCCCCTGGTCGAGCGCAGCTTCCGCCGGACCAGCGCGCGGGCCGCGGCCTCTTCGTCCTCACCGGTGACGGTCTCCAGGGCGGCGCGTGCGGTCTCGTCGTCGACGCCCTTGCGGCGCAGGTCCTGGGCGAGGGCTCGCCGGGCCAGTCCCTTCGTCTGCTGCCGGGAACGCACGAGCATGTCGGCGAAGGCGGCGTCGTCGATCAGGCCGACGTCGGTGAAGCGGTCGAGCACGGCCTCGGCGACATCGGCCGGGACGTTCTTCGTCGCCAGCTTCTCGGCGAGTTGCGCACGGCTGCGGGGAGCCATCGTGAGCTGGCGCAGCACGACAGCGCGCGCCACCGCGACGGGATCCGCGTCGGCGTCCTGCGGCTCGTCGGGGGGCGCGTCGCCCCGCCGGCGCCGAGACCCCCGCTGGGGAGTCTCGGCGCCGGGGTTGCTCAGAAGTCGACCTCCGCCTCAGCGGGGGCGTCGACGCGCGGGCCCACGCCGAGCTTCTCCTTGATGCGCTTCTCGATCTCGTCGGCGAGGTCGGGGTTGTCGCGCAGGAAGGCCCGGGCGTTCTCCTTGCCCTGGCCGAGCTGGTCGCCCTCGTACGTGTACCAGGCGCCGGCCTTGCGGACGAAGCCCTGCTCCACGCCCATGTCGATGAGGCCACCCTCACGGGAGATCCCCTGGCCGTAGATGATGTCGAACTCGGCCTGCTTGAACGGCGGGCTGACCTTGTTCTTGACCACCTTGACGCGGGTGCGGTTGCCGACGGGGACGGTGCCGTCCTTCAGCGTCTCGATGCGCCGGACGTCCAAGCGGACGGAGGCGTAGAACTTCAGCGCCTTTCCACCCGTCGTCGTCTCGGGCGAACCGAACATGACGCCGATCTTCTCGCGCAGCTGGTTGATGAAGATCGCCGTCGTCTTCGAGTTGCTCAGGGCGCCCGTGATCTTCCGGAGCGCCTGCGACATCAGGCGGGCCTGGAGGCCGACGTGACTGTCGCCCATCTCGCCCTCGATCTCGGCGCGCGGCACGAGGGCCGCCACCGAGTCGATGACGATGATGTCGAGCGCGCCGGAGCGGATCAGCATGTCCGCGATCTCCAGCGCCTGCTCACCGGTGTCGGGCTGGGACACCAGCAGGGCGTCGGTGTCCACGCCCAGCTTCGCGGCGTAGTCGGGGTCGAGCGCGTGCTCGGCGTCGATGAAGGCGGCGATGCCGCCCGCCCGCTGGGCGTTGGCCACGGCGTGCAGGGCCACGGTCGTCTTACCGGACGACTCGGGGCCGTACACCTCGATGACCCGGCCGCGCGGGAGCCCGCCGATGCCGAGGGCGACGTCGAGGGCGATGGCGCCGGTGGGGATGACCTCCATCGGCGCGCGCACTTCGTCGCCCAGCCGCATGACGGAGCCCTTGCCGAACTGACGGTCGATGCTGGCGAGTGCGGCGTCGAGGGCCTTCTCGCGGTCTGCAGGAGCGGGCATGTCCTCACCTCGGGTTGAGCGGCCGACTCCTCGGCCTGCGTCTCGTTCGTCGGTTCCTCTCCGACACCCCCAGACGCTAGACGGCACCTCCGACACGACCCCCGGACGCCGGGAGGCTGTGCACGGAGCGCTGCCGCTGGGCCCCTGTGGAGTGGTCGAGCGTATCCGAACACGTGTTCGAGGGCGAGTGGCCGCGCCCGGCGCGTCGCCGGGCGCCGGGGCTCGCGCGGCCACCCGCCCCACGGGCGCGCACCCGCCGCCCGTCGGCGTCGGGGTGGCGGGGCGCCGCGTCAGGCGGGGACGCCCTCCACCGCGCGGCGCAGCTCGGCGATGTCGATCCTGCGCATCCCGAAGAGCGCCTGGACGAGCCGCTGCCCGGCCTCCCCCCGCGCCGAGGCCAGCAGGTCGGGCAGCTCCGTCGGCACCACCTGCCAGGAGACGCCGAACCGGTCCTTGAGCCAGCCGCACTGCGCCTCCTCACCGCCGTCGGTGAGCGCGTCCCAGTAGTGGTCGACCTCGGCCTGGTCCGCGCACATGATCTGGAAGGAGACGGCCTCGGAGAAGGTGAACTGCGGGCCGCCGTTGAGGGCGACGTAGCGCTGCCCGTCGAGGCTGACGTCGACGGTCATGACGCTGTCCTCCCGGCCGGGCATCCCCGGGCCGTAGCGGGTCACGCCGAGGACCTCCGAGTTCGGGAAGATCGACGTGTAGTGCTCGGCTGCCTGCTCGGCCTGGTCGTCGAACCACAGGCACGGGATCGTGGTGGGCATCGCTGCGTCCTCTCTCTCCTGGGATGCGGGCCCGGTGCGGGTCCGCTCACCGGTGCAGACCGCGGGCGCGGCGGGAACTCATCGCCCGCGCGAGGTGGAGGTCCGGAATGACGGGCAGCGGAAGGGCACCGGCGCGCCTGGTCTGGGCGGTCGACCTGCTGGGAGTCCGGCCGGACGACGAGGTCCTGGAGGTCGGCTGCGGACGCGGCGTGGCGGCGGAGCTCGTCTGCCAGCGGCTGGGCTCGGGGCGCCTGACGGGCCTGGACCGCTCCGCGACGGCGGTGGCCGCGGCCGAGGCGCGCAACGCCCCGCACGTCGCCGCCGGACGGGCGCGCTTCGTCAGGGCCGCACTGGGCTCGGCGGATCCGGCCTCGCTCGGGACGTTCAACGCGGTCCTCGCCGTGAACGTGAACCTGTTCTGGACGGACCCCGCCGCGACGGAGCTGGACCTGCTCAGGCGGCTGCTCGTCCCCGGAGGGCGGCTCCTGCTCGTCTACGAACCGCCGTCGCGGGACCTCCTGGAACGGCTCGACACCACGGTGACCGGAAACCTGCGCACCGCAGGGTGGTCCTGCCGGTCCCGGCGGGGTGGGGGCGAGGCGCCCCTGCTCGGCGTCCTCGCCACCCCTGCGGGCTGACGCGGCCCGGAAGTGTGACGGCGCGGACGGGGCTTCTCAGGCGGGGCGGGCCAGATGGGGCGCCCTCAGTCCATGCCGCCGATCATCGCGGCCAGCAGGGCTGCCAGCGCGCCCGTGCCGGCGACGAGGACCCCGAGGCCCGCCAGGGCGGCACGCGCCACCCCGAGGCGGGGCCGCAGCAGGACGGCGGCCGCTCCGGAGGCGACGAGGACGAGGATCATCGCGGTAAAGGTGAACGGCACGGCAGACCTCCCCGCCCCGCGGCCGGGTGCCACCGGGGCCGGGCCCGATGCTGGCAGCTCCGCAGTGCGGGGCGGGGGTGCGGTCGCAGGATCCCCACCAACCCGCCCCCTCCGGACCACCCCACCGGAGGACGGAGCGTCCCCACGGACGTCCGACCACGTCGTCAAGAATGGTTGACGACAGCATGGTCGTCAACTTACATTGACGACCATGCCGGAGCACGAGCAGGTGCTGGAGGACAGCACCGCCCCCGACCCCGCGATCGGACTGCGGGGCGTCGCCGCACTGCGGCGCCTCGCCGAGCGCCTCGAGGACCTCCAGGTCGACAGCGCCCGACGGCAGGGGTGGTCGTGGTCGGAGATCGCCGCGGCACTCGGGGTGTCCAAGCAGGCGGTCCACAAGAAGCACGCGGCGCGCCTGACGGCCGCCGGGGACAGGAGGACGTGATGTTCGAACGGTTCAGCAGCGCGGCGCGCCGGGCCGTCGTCGAGGCCCAGGAGCACGCCCGCGCACTGCACGCCCCCGAGGTCGGTGCGGAGCACCTGCTCCTCGCCGTCGCCTCGCTCGGCGACCCGGTCGCAGCCGCCGCCCTCGCGGACCTGGGCCTGGACGGCGCCACCCTGCGGGAGGAGGTGCAGGCGCTCTCGCGACCCGACGCCGCGGCACTGCGCACGCTCGGGATCGACCCGGACGACGTCCGGCGTCGCGCCGAGGAGGCCTTCGGCGCGGGAGCGCTGGACTCCCCCGCACCCACCCCCGCCCGGCGCGGCCCGCTCCAGCGCCTGTTCGGCCGCGACGGCGGCCACATCCGGTTCAGCGGCGCCGCGAAGGAGGCGCTGGAGAACTCGCTGCGCGAGTGCCTCGCCCTGCACCACGACGCGATCCGCCCCGAGCACCTCCTGCTGGGACTGCTCAGCAGCGGGCGCACGCCGGTCGCCCACCTCGTGCGGCAGGCGGGCGTCGACCCCGCCGCGATCAGGTCCGCCGTTCTCGACCGCCTCCGCGGCGCCGCCTGACGCCGCCTGCGCCACCGGCCCACCCGGCACCACCCGCCACGTCGCCGCGCCTTCCGCTGCGCCCCGGCCTTCGGCCGCCCTTGACGGCCCGCCTCGGCGACACACACCAGCGGGAAGGTCAGGCCGTCCCCCGGTCCGCACGGGCCGCCGCGCGGCAGTCGTCCAGCCGCTGCGCCACGAGCAGCACCCCGCGCAGCGCGCCGTGGGAGGACAGGGCTCGCAGGGCGAAGCGGGAGCAGCTCGGGGACAGCCGGCACACCGGGCGCGCCCTGCGGACCGAGACCTCCAGCTGGTAGGTGCGCACCGCACGCCAGAGGAACCGCGCCGCGACCGTGGCCGGGGCCGCCGTGTGCGGATCGGCGCCACGGGCCGTCAGGGTCAGCAGGCAGACCCGCGCCAGGCATAGCGGGGAGAGGAGCAGCAGCAGGCAGTCACCAGCGCCGGTGCAGCCCTCGCACCCGCAGTCGCCGCAGCCGTCCTTGACGTCGCGCTTGAACCGCCTCCAGCGGCCGCCCGGTCGGCGGTGGCGGTGGCGGTGGCGGTGGCGGTGGTCCACGGGCTCTCCGGTCTGCGGAACGGGAACCTGCATCCTGGCGCACCGCCGGCCGGGCGGGAGCAGCGGCGGGTGGCCCCTGCGACCATGGCCGGATGGCGCAGCTGCGCACCCTGCACACCAGTGACCTCGACACCGGCCTGCGCCGGGGCGTGCGCGCCCTGCTCGACGCCGCCTTCGGGGGGGACTTCGGCGACGCCGACTGGGACCACACCCTCGGCGGGATGCACGCACTCGTGCTGGCGGACGGGGAGCTCCTCGCGCACGGTTGCGTGGTCCAGCGGCGGTTGCTGCACTCCGGGCGGGCGCTGCGCACCGGCTACGTCGAGGGCGTCGCGGTGTGCGCCGACCGGCGCGGGCGCGGGCACGGGGCCGCTGTGATGGCGGAGCTGGAGCGCATCGTGCGCGCCGGCTACGACGTCGGCGCGCTCAGCGCCGCCGACGGCGTGGGCGGTTTCTACGTGCGGCGCGGCTGGCGGCCGTGGCGAGGACCCACGTCCGTTCTGGCGCCCGCGGGGATCACGCCCACCCCCGACGACGACGGAGGCGTGCACGTGCTGCCCGTCTCGGGCGACCTCGACGTCGGCGGCGCTCTCGTGTGCGACTGGCGGGAGGGGGACGTCTGGTGAGGTCGGCGCCCGCGCGTCGGCGGCGCGCTCAGGACAGCAGGAGCCGATCCAGGCGCCGGGCGGCCACCACCAGGCCGGCGGCCGCCATGACGGCGAAGACCGCGGCGTGGCCGAGCAGGCCCCAGCCCACGTCGCCCAGCAGCAGGGAGCGCTCCAGCTGCACGGCGTGGAACAGCGGGGTGGCCTGCACCAGCCACTGCACGGCCGGCGGGTAGGTGCTCAGCGGGTAGAACGTCGCGGAGAACAGGAACATCGGCAGCACCGCGAGCTGCACGAACTCGAAGTCCGTCCACGTCCGCATGTACGTCGAGGCCGCCATGCCCACGGCCGCGAAGCCGAAGCCGATGAGGACCGCCGCGGGCAGTGCCAGCAGCGCCCACCAGGACGCGACGAACCCGGCGGCGACCAGCACCAGCAGGAACGCCCCCGCGTAGACGGCCCCCCGCAGCAGGGCCCAGCCGATCTCCGCCACGGCGACGTCCCACGGCCGCAGCGGCGTGGAGAGCACCGACTCGTACAGCCGGGTGTACTTCAGCTTGAAGAACACCGAGATGGTGGAGTCGAACACCGCCCCGTTCATGGCGCTCGCGGCCAGCAGCGCCGGGGCCACGAACATCGCGTAGGGCACGCTGCGCCCGGGTTCCACCTCGATCGGGCCGACGAGCGCCCCGAGGCCCACGCCGAGGGACAGCAGGTAGAACACCGGCTCGAAGAACCCGCTGGCGATGACGATCCAGTACCGGCGGGCGGAGCGGGCGTTGCGCTCCAGCAGCCGCCACGCCAGGCCCGCGCCCAGCGGGAAGGGGACGGAGCGCGCCACGGCGCGCAGCGCACCGCCCGGGGGTGCCTGGACGCTCACCGCTGCAACCTCCTCGTCAGGGTCCGGCGCGCCACGAGCAGCCCGCCGAGGAACCACAGGAGCAGGTACGCCACGTGCAGCGCCGCCGGGCCCGCCTCGGGGGTGCCGAGGCTGAGCTGCCGGCACAGGTCCACCCCGTGCCACAGCGGTGTCGCGTAGGCGAGCTGCTCCAGGACCGGCGGCAGGTCCCGCGCCGGGAAGAACGTGCCGGAGAACAGGAACAGCGGGGTGACGACGAGCCGGAACAGCAGCATGAAGCCGGTGTCGCGCTCCTGCGTCGCCGAGAACGCGAACACCGGCGCGGCGTGCGCGAGCCCGCACAGCAGTGCCGCCGGCAACGCGAGCAGCGCCCACGGCGAGAGGACCGCGCCCAGCAGGGTCGCGACCGCGAGGAACACCGCGGCCGTGGCGAGGATGCGCACCGCGATGAACGCCATGTGCCCCAGCAGCACATCGACGACGGTGAGCGGGGTGGCCAGCATCGCGTGGTACTGCCGCTGCCACTTCACCGCGGCCATGACGGGGAAGGTGGACTCCCCCACGCCCGTCTGCATCGCCGTGGCGGCCAGCACCCCGGGGGCGACGAAGGCGACGTAGGCGACGCCCATCGCCGGTCCCCCCGGCCCCGCGTCGACCAGCGCCCCGAGGCCGAAGCCCATCGAGGCGAGGAAGAGCACGGGAGCCAGGAAGGAGCTGATGGCCGAGCCGAACCAGTTGCGGCGGTAGTTCACCAGCCAGAAGGAGAACGCCCGTCCCGCCATGAGACCGGGCCGCGGTGGGCGCGCGGGCGCCGCGGATCCGCGCTGGGAGGCCGTGCCGGCCGTGGCGCCGCCCATCAGTCCACCAGCGTCCGGCCGGTGAGGTGGAGGAAGACGTCCTCCAGCGTGGAGCGGCGGGTGAGGGCGGAGACGACCGCGAACCCGCGCTGCTCCGCCTCGGCCGCCGCGGCGTCGGCGTCGTCGGTGTAGACGAGCACCCGGTCGGGCAGCACCTCGGTGCGCCGGGCGTCGCGGGCGAGCAGCTCCGCGACCCGGGCGGGCTCGGACCCCGCCACCCCGTCCGCCAGGCGCAGCTCCAGCACCTCCCGGGTGGAGTACTGCCGGATCAGCTCCCGCGGGGAGCCCTCCGCGGCGATGCGTCCGCCGTCCATCACGACGAGCCGGTCGCACAGCTGCTCGGCCTCGTCCATGTAGTGCGTGGTGAGGACGAGGGTGACGCCCTGGCGCTTGAGGCGGAACAGCCGGTCCCACAGCACGTGGCGGGCCTGCGGGTCGAGGCCGGTGGTGGGCTCGTCGAGCAGGAGGATGTCGGGGTCGTTGACGAGGGCGCGCGCGATGGTGAGGCGGCGCTTCATGCCTCCCGAGAGCGGCTCGACGCGGTCGTCGGCGCGCTCGGTGAGCTGGGCGAACTCCAGCAGCTCGTCGGCCTTGGCCCTGGACTGCGCGCGGGAGAGGCCGAAGTAGCGGGCGTAGACGACGACGTTCTCCCGGACGGTGAGCTCCTCGTCGAGGGTGTCGCGCTGGGGGACGACGCCGAGGCGGGCGCGGATCGCGGAGCCGTCGTGGACGGGGTCCAGGCCGAGGATGCGCAGCGTGCCCGCGCTGGGCGGGGACACGCAGCCGACCATCCGCATGGTGGAGGACTTGCCGGCGCCGTTGGGGCCGAGGAAGCCGAAGGCCTCTCCCGCGGCCACGGAGACGTCGATGCCGTCGACGGCGGTGAACCCCCCGAAGCGCTTGACGAGGCCGCGGGCCTCGATGAGGGGGCCGGCCGGAACCTGCCCGGCGAGGGTGCCGGCGGGGGCGGGGCTGGTCACGTCGGACGACCCTAGCGGGCGGCCCCGGCGCGGTGAATCGGTTTAGAGGCGCCCGGGACCGCGTCGCGGGGCGCCGCCGCAACGTTTGCAAGAAGCGTTGCAGAGCTGCAAGAAGTTCCATAACCTGCCGCTGCACGGTTCCTCCCGCCCGACCGTCGCGCCGCCGGTGCAGCGCACCCGCGGCCTCGATGACGAGGCAACGCGGCTCGGAGGGGACGGCTCGCCCCGCCGGCTCCGCCGCCGGGGTCCACCGCGTCGCACGAGAGGCACCTGTGAAGATCTCGCTCACCCCCCACCACGACGGCTCGCCCCGCTACGTCCCCCGCCTGCCGAGCGCACTCGGCGAGACGGTGCGGCTGCGGGTCCGGGTGCCGCGCTCGAGCCCCTACGCCGGCGTCGCGCTGCGGTGGGTCACCGACGGCGAGGCGGCCGCCGAGACGGCCACCGTCGTCGCCGAGGACGAGAGCGACACCTGGTACGAGGCGCAGCTCCCCTTCGAGAACCCCGTCACCCGCTACCGGTTCGTCCTGCTGCGCGCCGACGGCGGCTTCGACTGGCTCAACGGCAGCGGCGTGCACTCCTACGACCCGCCGGACACCTTCGACTTCGCCCTCACCCGCTTCGGCACGCCCCCGCAGTGGGCCCGCGCGGGCGTCGTGTACCAGATCTTCCCCGACCGCTTCGCCCGCTCCGCCGACGCGGACGCCCGCCCCGTGCCCGCGTGGGCGCAGCCCCAGCCCTGGGACGCGGAGCCGGCCGCGCGCGGGCACCTGACCTCGCGGCAGTTCTACGGCGGCGACCTCAGGGGCATCGAGGAGCACCTCGACCACCTCGCCGAGCTCGGCGTCGGCACCGTCTACCTCACCCCCGTCTTCCCCGCCCGCTCCTGCCACCGCTACGACGCCGCGAGCTTCGACGAGGTCGACCCCCTCCTCGGCGGCGACGAGGCGCTGGCCTCGCTCAGCGCCGCCCTGCACGAGCGCGGCATGCGGCTCGTCGGGGACCTCACCACCAACCACACCGGCGACGCCCACGAGTGGTTCACCGCCGCACGGGCCGACGCACGCTCCGTCGAGGCGGGCTACTACCTGTGGCGCTCGCACCCCGACGACTACGTCTCCTGGCTCGGCGTGCCCTCGCTGCCGAAGCTGGACTGGTCCTCCCCCGAGCTGCGCAAGCGGTTCGCCGACGGCGCGGACTCCGTGGTCGCCCGCTGGCTGCAACCGCCCGTCTCCCTCGACGGCTGGCGCATCGACGTCGCCAACATGACCGGCCGCCACCGCGACACCGACCTCGCCCACGACGTGGCCCGCACCGTGCGCGGCACCATGGAGGCGGTGCGCCCCGACGGCCTGGTCGTCGGGGAGCTCATGCACGACGGCACCGCCGACCTCACCGGAGACGGCTGGCACGCCGGCATGAACTACGCCGGCTTCACCCGCCCCGTCTGGACCTGGCTGGCCGCGCCCGACAACGGCGTGGGCTACCTCGGCATGCCGGTGACCATCCCCCGCCGATCCGGCGAGGACTCCGCCCGCGCGATGCGGGAGTTCTCCGCGATGGTCCCCTGGCAGGTCGCCACCTCCCAGTGGAACAGCCTCGACTCCCACGACACCCCGCGGCTGCTCACGCTCCTGCGCGACGAGGCCCTCGTGGAGGTCGCCGTCGGCCTGCAGATGACCTACCCCGGCACCCCCGTCGTCTACGCGGGCGACGAGTGGGGCCTGCAGGGCGAGACCGGCGAGCACGGCCGGGTGCCCATGCCCTGGGACGACCCCGCGCGGCGCGACCCGCGCCTGCACGAGCTCTACCGGGAGCTCATCGCCCTGCGCAACGACCACCCCGCGCTCCAGGAGGGCGGGATGCGCTGGCTGCTCGTGAGCCAGGACGCCCTCGCCTACCTGCGCGAGGACGAGAGCGAGTCGCTGCTGGTGCTCGCCGCGCGCGCGGAGTGGGAGGGCGCAGAGCTGCCCGCGGACCTGCCCGGCCTCGACTCCGCCGTCCTGCTGCGGGGCGGGCCCGACCTGCAGCGCGACGGGACGGCGGTGCGGCTGCCCGGGACGGGCCCGGCGCTGTCGGTGTGGCGGCTGCGGTGAACGTCACCCCGAACCAGGTCGTCACGGCGACGTCGCTGACGGAGGACCTGCGCCGCCTCGGCGTGCAGCCCGGCTCCGTCCTCCTCGTGCACGCCTCCCTGTCCGCGCTCGGCTGGGTCGCCGGCGGCGAGCAGGCCGTGCTGGAGGCCCTGCGCACCGCCGTCGGCCCCGAGGGCACCCTCGTGATGCCGGCGCAGTCCTGGCAGCTGTGCGACCCCGCCTACCTCAACGACCCGCAGGTCCCCGAGCGGTGGTGGCCCGCCGTGCGCAACAACCTGCCCGTCTTCGACCGCCACCGGACGCCGACGCGCACGATGGGCGCGGTGGCCGAGCTCTTCCGCAGCCAGCCGGAGAGCCTGCGCAGCGACCACCCGCACCGCTCCTTCGCGGCCGCCGGTCCGCACGCGGAGACCGTGGTGGCCCGGCACGAGCTGGCCGAGCCCGTCGGCGAGGGGTCCCCGCTGAAGCCCCTGTACGACCTCGGCGCGCAGGTGCTGCTGCTGGGCGTCGGCTACGGCAAGTGCACCGCGCTGCACCTGGCCGAGGAGCGCTGCGACTACCCGGGCAAGCACCGGGTCCGCAACGGCGCCGCCCTGAAGCGCGAGGGCCGGCGGGTGTGGGTGAGCTGGGAGGAGCTCTGGGTCGCCGACGACGACTTCACCGAGGTCGGCAGGGCGTTCGCGGAGGCGACCGGCCTGGAGCGCCGCGGGGCGGCGGGGCGGGCGGAGGCGGTGCTGGTGCCGATGCGCGACCTCGTCGACTTCGCCGCCTCGTGGTTCCCCGCCACCCGCTCCGCGGAGGTCTTCGGCACCGACCCCACGGCGAGCTGAGCCCGGCGGCGAGCTGCGGCGCAGTGCCGGTCAGCGGCGCTTCGGCCGCTCCCGGCCCCACCGCCGCTCCGCCGGCACGTCCATGGCCTCGCAGAGGGCGAACCACACGTCCCGGGGCTCCAGGCCGTCGGAGAGGGCCTGCGCGGGGGTGCGGTCCCCCAGGGCGAACAGCACCTGGTCGACGGTCAGCGAGCGCCCGTAGGCGGGCCCGAACTCCTCGTCCACCAGCCGCCAGAAGTCGCTGAGCCGCATGGGAGGAGCCTCGCACGCCGCGGCGCGGGCGGCGGCGGGCGGGTGTCGGGGGCGCGTGCTTCCATGCAGGAGTGCCAGCCCGCCCCCGCCGCGAGGAGCCGCCCCGACCGGCCGGCCCCGACCCCGAGGCCGTCCTCGCGCGGTTCTCCCCCGCCACCCGCGCCTGGTTCACCGGCGCCTTCGCCGCCCCCACCGCCGCCCAGCTGGGGGCCTGGGACGCCGTCAGCCGCGGCGAGCACGCCCTCGTCGTGGCCCCGACCGGCTCCGGCAAGACGCTCTCGGCGTTCCTGTGGGCGCTGGACCGCATCGCCAGCGAGCCGGTGCCGGAGGAGCGCGCCCACCGCTGCCGCGTCCTCTACGTCTCGCCGCTGAAGGCGCTGGCCGTCGACGTGGAGCGCAACCTGCGCAGCCCGCTGATCGGCATCCGGCAGGCCGCGCACCGCCTCGGCGAGCCGCAGCCGGACGTGCGCGTCGGGGTCCGCTCCGGCGACACCCCCGCCGACGAGCGCCGCGCCTTCGCCAAGACGCCGCCCGACGTGCTCATCACCACGCCCGAGTCGCTGTTCCTGCTGCTGACGTCGAAGGCCCGCGAGCAGCTCGCCGGGGTGCGCACGGTCGTGCTCGACGAGGTGCACGCCATGGCCGGGTCCAAGCGCGGCGCCCACCTGGCGCTGTCGCTGGAGCGCCTCGACGCCCTGGTGGCCGCCGCCGGGGGCGCCCCGACCCAGCGGGTGGGCCTGTCCGCGACGGTGCGGCCGGTGGAGGCGGTGGCGTCCTGGGTCAGCGGCGGGCGGCCCGTGACGATCGTGCAGCCGCCGTCGACGAAGGAGTTCGACCTGCGGGTCGTCGTGCCCGTGCCCGACATGAGCGACATCGACGCCGGGACGACCGACCCCGCGGTGGACGACCTCACGGGCCTCGCGGCGGGAGAGCCGCGCCGCGCGAGCATCTGGCCGCACGTGGAGGAGCAGGTCGTCGACCTGGTCGCGCAGCACCGCTCCACCATCGTCTTCGCCAACTCCCGGCGGCTGTCGGAGCGGCTGACCGCCCGCCTCAACGAGGTGTGGGACCAGCGGCTGAACCCGCCGGAGGACGCGGCGGCGCCGCCCGACCCCGGCTCCGTCCAGCCGGCGCAGGTGATGGCCTCGGGCGCGGCCACCGGCGCGGCCCCCGTGCTGGCCCGCGCCCACCACGGCTCGGTGAGCAAGGAGCAGCGCGCCCTCATCGAGGAAGACCTCAAGGCCGGGCGCCTGCCCGCCGTGGTCGCCACGTCGAGCCTGGAGCTCGGCATCGACATGGGCGCCGTCGACCTCGTGGTGCAGGTGGAGTCCCCGCCCAGCGTCGCCAGCGGCCTGCAGCGCGTCGGCCGCGCCGGCCACCAGGTGGGCGCCGTCTCCCGCGGGGTGCTGTTCCCCAAGTACCGCTCCGACCTCGTGCAGACGGCGGTCGTCGTGGAGCGCATGCGCGACGGGCGGATCGAGTCGCTGCGGGTGCCCACCAACCCCCTCGACGTCCTCGCCCAGCAGATCGTCGCCATGGTCGCCATGGACGAGTGGACCGTCGACGACCTGCACGAGACGGTCCGGCGGGCCGCGCCCTTCGCACAGGTCAGCCGCGCGGTCCTGGAGGCCGTGCTCGACATGCTCTCCGGCCGCTACCCCAGCGACGAGTTCGCGGAGCTGCGGCCGAGGCTGGTCTGGGACCGCGTCACCGGCACGCTCACCGGCCGCCCCGGCGCCCAGCGCCTCGCCGTCACCAGCGGCGGCACCATCCCCGACCGCGGCCTGTTCGGGGTGTTCCTCGCCGGCGGCGAGGGGCCCGGCCGCCGCGTCGGCGAGCTCGACGAGGAGATGGTCTACGAGTCCCGGGTGGGCGACGTCATCACCCTCGGCTCCACGTCGTGGCGCATCGAGGACATCACCCACGACCGGGTGCTCGTCACCCCCGCGCCGGGCCTGCCCGGGCGGCTGCCGTTCTGGCACGGCGACGCCCTCGGCCGCCCCGCCGAGCTCGGCCGCGCGCTCGGCGCCTTCGTCCGGGAGCTGGGCACCCTGGACGGCGGCTTCGGCGGCGAGGCGGCCCGCGAGCGTGCCCGGACGGCGGGGCTGGACGAGTGGGCCACCGACAACCTCCTCGCCTACCTCGGCGAGCAGCAGGAGGCCACCCGCCACGTGCCGGACGACCGCACGATCGTCGTGGAGCGCTTCCGCGACGAGCTGGGCGACTGGCGGGTGTGCATCCACTCGCCCTTCGGCGGGCAGGTGCACTCCCCGTGGGCGCTGGCCGTCGCCGTGCGGATGCGGGAGCGCTACGGCGTCGACGTGCAGGTGATGCCCGGCGACGACGGCATCGTGCTGCGCCTGCCCGACGTGGAGCTGCCCGAGGGGCAGGCCCCGGACGTCTCCGACCTGGTGCTGCTGGAGCCGGACGAGGTCGAGGAGCTGGTGACCGCCGAGATCGGCGGCTCCGCCCTGTTCGCCTCCCGCTTCCGCGAGTGCGCCGCCCGCGCGCTGCTGCTGCCGCGGCGCACCCCCGGCAGGCGCCAGCCCCTGTGGCAGCAGCGGCAGCGCTCCGCCCAGCTGCTGGAGGTCGCCAGCCGCTACGCCAGCTTCCCGATCGTGCTGGAGACCGTGCGGGAGTGCCTGCAGGACGTCTTCGACGTGCCGGGGCTCGTGCAGCTCATGCGCGACCTCGCCGGCCGCAGCGTGCGGGTCGTCGAGGTGGAGTCGCAGCAGCCCTCCCCCTTCGCCCGGTCGCTGCTCTTCGGCTACGTGGCGCAGTTCCTCTACGAGGGCGACTCCCCCCTCGCCGAGCGCCGCGCCGCCGCGCTGGCACTCGACCCGAGCCTGCTCTCGGAGCTGCTGGGCCGCGGTGAGGGGGCCGCGCTGCGCGACCTCCTCGACCCCGACGCGGTGCAGCGCACGGAGGACGAGCTGCAGCGGCTGGCCCCCTCCCGCCGCTGCCGCGACGGCGAGGACGTCGCCGACCTCCTGCGCGTCCTCGGGCCGCTGAGCACGGCGGAGGTCCACGCCCGCAGCGGCCCGGACCCCGAGCAGCCGGTCGCCGAGGGGGAGGTGGCGCGCTGGCTGGTGGCGCTGGAGGACGCCCGCCGCGCCATCCGGGTGCGCATCGCCGGGGAGGAGCGCTGGGCGGCGATCGAGGACGCCGGGCGGCTGCGCGACGGCCTCGGCACCCCCCTTCCCGTGGGCGTGCCGGAGGCCTTCACCGAGCCCGTTCCCGACCCGCTCGGGGAGCTGCTCGGCCGCTACGCGCGCACCCGCGGGCCGTTCGGCGCCGACGACGCCGCGCGCCGCTTCGGCCTCGGCCGGGCCGTGGTGACCGACGCGCTGGCACGGCTGGTGCGCTCCGGCCGCCTCGTCGAGGGGGAGCTGCGCCCCGGCGGAGCCGGCACCGACTTCTGCGACGCCGACGTCCTGCGGATCCTGCGTCGCCGCTCCCTGGCCGCGCTGCGCGCCGACGTCGAGCCGGTGCCGCCGCGCGACCTCGCCCGCTTCCTGCCCGCCTGGCAGGGCGTGGGCACGGGACTGCGCTCGCGCTGGCGCGGCACCGACGGGGTGCTGCGGGCCGTGGAGCAGCTCGCCGGTGCGGTGCTGCCCGCGAGCGCGCTGGAGACGCTCGTCCTGCCCGCCCGGGTGGACGGCTACTCCCCCGCGATGCTCGACGAGCTGACCGCCGCCGGCGAGGTCCTCTGGGCCGGGCACGGCAGCCTCCCCGGCGACGACGGCTGGGTCTCGCTGCACCCCGCGGACGTCGCCCCGCTCACCCTGCCGCTGCCGGGCGAGGCCGCCCCCGGAACCGATGGCCCGGACGGCGAGGGCGAGGCCGGCGGCGGGCACCGCGACGTGCACCGGGCGGTGCTGGACGCCCTCGGCGGCGGCGGGGCGTACTTCTTCCGCGCGCTGGCCGACGGGGTCGGCAGCACGGACGACGCGGAGCTCACCGCCGCGCTGTGGGACCTGCTGTGGGAGGGGCGCGTCACCAACGACACCCTCGCGCCGCTGCGGGCGCGCCTGGCCGGCGGGAAGGGCGCCCACAAGGCCCGGGCGAGCGCGCCCCGGGCGCGCTACGCCCGCTACGGCGCCCGACCGGGGCGCGGCGGGATGCGGGCGGCACGCCTGGAGCTGCCCAGCCGCAGCGGCCCCCCCACCGCCGCGGGGCGCTGGTCGCTGCTGCCCCAGCCGGAGGAGGACGCGACGCTGCGCGCCCACGCCGGCGCGGAGATCCTGCTGGACCGGCACGGCGTCGTCACCCGCGGGGCGGTGGGCGCCGAACGCGTCCCCGGCGGGTTCGCCGGCGTCTACCGGGTGCTGGCCGCGTTCGAGGACGCAGGCCGGGCCCGGCGCGGCTACTTCGTCGAGGGCCTCGGCGCCTCCCAGTTCGCCACGACCGGCGCCGTGGACCGGCTGCGGGAGGCCGCGCGCCCGGTCGGCGGCGGCAGGGCGCGCGACGCGGCCGGTCCGGGGGCCGTGGTGCTCGCCGCGACCGACCCGGCCAACCCCTACGGCGCGGCCCTGCCGTGGCCGGAGCGACAGGTGGCCGGACAGGACGGTCCGGCGGTCCCGGCGGCTGCGGACGGCCCCGGCACGAAGCCGGCGCGCGCCGCAGCGTCCGGGCACAAGCCGGGGCGCAAGGCCGGCGCGCTCGTGGTGCTGGTGGACGGCGAGCTGCTGCTCTACGTCGAGCGCGGCGGGCGGACCCTGCTGTCCTGGCCGCCGCAGCCGGAGGAGGCCGAGGAGGCGGGCACCGGCGGAGCCCCGGCGGCGCTGCAGGCGGCCGCGGACGCCCTGGCCCTCGCGGTGCGCGACGGGGCGCTGGGGCGGCTCACCGTGGAGAAGGCCGACGGGGAGCAGGTGCTCGGCTCCGACTCGGCGCTCGGGCGGGCCCTCGCCGCGGCGGGCTTCCACGCCACCCCCCGCGGGCTGCGCATCCGCGCGTGAGGCGCGGATCCGGCGGGCGGGGGATGCTGCCACCGGCACGACGCCGGCAGGACCCACGACGAAGGAGGGCAGTCGGTGCCCGAGGGTGACACCGTCTGGCGCACCGCCCGCCGCCTGCACCAAGCGCTCGCGGGGCGGGAGCTGACGGGCTGCGACCTGCGCTGGCCGTCGCTGGCCGCCTCCGACCTGACCGGCTGGCACGTCGGGGAGGTGGTCAGCGCGGGCAAGCACCTCCTGATGCGGGCCTCGCCCCCCGCCGGTTCCCCCGAGCCGCCGCTGACCCTGCACAGCCACCTGCGCATGGAGGGGTCGTGGCACGTGCACCGCACCGGCCAGCCGTGGGCCACGCGCCGCGCCGAGCACGGCGTGCGGGCGGTCCTCACCACGGCGGAGTGGACGGCCGTCGGGCACCTGCTGGGGATGCTGGACCTCGTGCCCTCGGCGGAGGAGGACCGCCTCGTCGGGCACCTCGGCCCGGATCTGCTCGGCCCCGGCTGGGACGCCGAGGAGGCGCTGCGCAGGCTGCTGGCGGAGCCGGACCGCGAGGTCGGCCAGGCGCTGCTCGACCAGCGGGTCCTCGCCGGTGTCGGCACGCTCTACATGGCCGAGGCGCTGTTCCTCGCCAAGACCACGCCGTGGACGCTCGTGCGGGACCTGACCGACCCGGCCGCGCTCATCGCCCTGCTGCACCGCCTGCTCGACGTCAACAAGGACCGGGCCGCGCAGGTCACCACCGGGGACCTGCGCCCCGGGCGCCAGCACTGGGTGCACCCGCGCTCGGGCAAGCCGTGCCTGCGCTGCCGCGGCACCATCCGGGTCGCGCGGCTCGGGGAGCCGCCGCAGGACCGGGTGGCCTTCTACTGCCCCGGCTGCCAGCGCGGACCCGCCCCCACCGACGACGGGCGACGCCAGACGCCGCTGGGGCACGCGCGGCCGCGGGCGTCCGGGCCGCGCTACCGCTGAGCGGATCGGCAGCGCCGATCAGGCAGCGCCGCTGAGGCAGCGCCGGTCAGGAAGCACCGCTGAGGCAGCGCCGGTCAAACAGCCCCGGTCAGGCGACGGAGACCAGGCGACGACGGCGGCGGCACTCCAGGGCCCGGCTGAGCTCGTGGGGGTCCAGCTCGGGCAGGACCTCCACGAGGGCGTCCAGCACGTCCGCAGGCAGCCCCGCGGGCATCAGCTCCGCGACCAGCTCGTCCGGCAGCACGTCCGGCACCACGCCGGAGACGTCGTCCGACGCCCCGCCGGACGCCACGACCGCGGGGTCGGCGACCGCCGCAGCGGCCTCGGACGTCACCGGCACCACGCCCTCGGCCGCGTAGGGAGCGCGGGCGCTCTCCGCGTCGGCGACGCGCTGGGTGACCTCGTGCAGCACCAGCGAGAGCGGCAGGTCCAGGGCGGAGCAGATCGACGCCAGCAGCTCGCTGGAGGCTTCCTTCTGGCCGCGCTCGACCTCGCTCAGGTAGCCCAGGGACACCCGCGCGGTGGACGAGACCTCGCGCAGGGTGCGGCCCTGACGCCGGCGCTGGTCGCGCAGCACGTCACCGATCTCGCGTCGCAGGACGACCATCCGGTGCCCCCCTTCCCCTGCCCGCGCCGGCGGCCGCTGCACGGCCGCTGTTGAGCGCTCCCCCACTGCCGCTCGGTGGCTGCTTGTGACGGGGTGACTACCGTACATCGAGGAGAGCGTGAGGGTCGGGGTGGAACGAGGGCTGAGCACAACTGGCTCAACTCCCCGGGGCGGGCGCCTGTTCCGCCGGGGCCCGCTCCACGGCCACCGCCAGCAGCGCCAGCGCCGCCGCAACGGCCCCCGAACGCACGGCCGCCCGGTCCCCCGCGAGGTCGCAGTGGCGCACCAGCCCGGCGGGGCCGAGCCAGTCCGCCGCCACCGCCACGAACACCGTCCCCGGCGCCTGCCCGTCCTGCGGGTCGGGGCCCGCCACGCCCGTGGTCGAGACGCCGACGGCCGCGCCGAGCAGCGTCCGCACCCCGGCGCACATGCCCGCCGCGACGTCCGCGTCCACCGCGCCGCGCTCCGCCAGCAGGTCCTCCCGAACCCCGAGCACCTGCGCCTTCAGGTCCGTCGCGTAGGCCACGACGGCGCCGCGCAGGACCCGCGAGGCGCCGGGGACGTCCACGAGCGCCGAGGACAGGGCACCCCCGGTCAGGGACTCCGCCACGGCGACGGTCAGCCCACGGCGCGCGCAGGCCTCCACCACGGCTGCCGCCGCCGGGGCCCCCGTCCCGCTCACGGGGTCAGCGCGCCGTCGTGCCCGGACGCCACAGGCGGTAGGCGGCGACGAAGTACTCCCACGCCGTCACCAGGGTCAGGACCACCGCCGCCAGCATGATCGCCGTCGCGACCGGCTCCAGCACCTGCGGCAGCGGCAGGACGTAGGCGCCCAGCGCCACCGACTGCACGACCGTCTTGATCTTGCCGCCCTTGCCGGCCGGGATGACGCCGCGCCGGATCACGAGGAAGCGCACGAGCGTCACCAGGCCCTCGCGGGCCAGGATCAGCCCGGTCGCCCACCAGCTCAGCTCCCCCAGCCAGGACAGCACCACCAGGCCGCCGCCGATGAGCGCCTTGTCGGCGATCGGGTCGGCCATCTTCCCGAAGTCGGTGACCCGGTTCCACCGCCGCGCCAGGTAGCCGTCGTAGCGGTCCGTGATGATCGCCGCGAGGAAGACCGCGAACGCCCCCAGGCGCCAGCGGACGTCGTCGCCGCCGTCGTGGGCGAGCAGCCACACGAAGAGCGGCACCGCCACGATCCGCAGCACCGTCAGGGCGTTGGGCAGGTGGTACCAGTGGGCCGTGCGCCAGTCCCGGGACTGCCGGCGCGCCGCACCGGCGGTCACGCGCCACCCCCCGCCACGGACGCGGCGCCGGCGGGGAGCAGGTCCGCCACCAGGTCCACGCCCTCGGACCCGACGACCTCCGCCGCCAGCAGGTCCCCCACGGCTGCCCGGGCACCGGCGGGCAGCCGCACGCGCGTGGTGCCGTCGACCTCCGGGCCCTGGTGGTCCGCGCGCCCGAGCGCCGAGCCGTCCTCCTCCAGCGACTCCACGAGCACCTGCAGCCGCTCCCCGAGGCGCTCCTCCGCCCGCTGGGCGACGAGTTCCTCCACGAGGCGGCCGACGTGCTGGACGCGGGCGGCGACCTCGTGCTCCGGCAGGTGCCCGTCGAGGTGCTCGGCCTCGGTGCCGTCCTCGTCGGAGTAGCCGAAGACGCCCACCACGTCCAGGCGGGCCTGCTCCAGGAAGGAGCACAGCTCCGCCACGTCGTCCTCCGTCTCCCCGGGGAAGCCCACGATGACGTTGGAGCGGACCCCCGCCAGCGGAGCGCGGGCGCGGACCTGCTCCAGCAGTCCCAGGAAGGGCTCCGTGCCCCCGAAGCGCCGCATCCGGCGCAGCACCTGCGGGGCCGAGTGCTGGAACGACAGGTCGAAGTAGGGCACCACGCCGGGGGTGGAGGTGAGGGCCTCCAGCAGCCCGGGACGGACCTCCGCCGGCTGCAGGTACGAGACCCGCACCCGCTCGACGCCCGGCGCCGCGGCGACCTGCGGCAGCAGCGCCTCCAGCGCCCGCACGTTGCCGAGGTCCTTGCCGTAGGAGGTGGTGTTCTCGCTGACCAGGAAGAGCTCCTTCACGCCCTGCTCGCCCAGCCAGTGCGCCTCGGCGAGCACCTCCTCCGCGGGGCGGGAGAGGAAGGAGCCGCGGAAGGCGGGGATGGCGCAGAACGTGCAGCGCCGGTCGCAGCCGGAGGCGATCTTCAGCGGCGCCCAGGGGCGGCCGTCGAGGCGACGGCGCACCACGCGCGGCCCGGAGGCCGGGGCGATCCCCTCGGGCAGGTCCGCCACCGCCTCGGCGGGCGGCTGCGCGGCGGGTCGGGTCGAGCGGCCGCGCTGGCGCTCGGCCGGGGCCAGCGGCAGCAGGGAGCGGCGGTCGCGCGGGACGTGGGAGGCGGGCCGCTCCCCGCGCAGGATCCCGTCGAGGTGGCCCGCGAGGTCGGAGTAGGAGTCGAACCCGAGCACCGCGTCGGCCTCGGGCAGCTCCTCCGCGAGCTGCGTGCCGTAGCGCTCGGCGAGGCAGCCGACGGCCACGACCGCCTGGGTGCGGCCGGTCTCCTTGAGGTCAGCGGCCTGCAGGACCGTGTCGATGCTGTCCTTCTTGGCCTGCTCGATGAAGCCGCAGGTGTTGACGACGGCGACGTCGGCCTCCCCCGCGTCGTCGACGAGGGTCCAGCCGGCGTCGGACAGCCGCCCGGCCAGCTCCTCGGAGTCGACGTCGTTGCGGGCACAGCCCAGGGTGATCAGCGCGACGGAGCGGGGAGGCACCTGGTAAGGGTACGCATCGCGCGAGCCACCCGTGCGCGATGCGTACCCGCGCCTCTCGCGCGGCGGGACGGCGGCGCCCACGGGTCAGGGTTCGGCGCGCGCCGGGAGCGGCCGGGGGGCGGCCGGGCGGCCGTTGAGCCCCGGCTGCGGAACGGCCGCGACCGGGGTGACCGGGGTGACCGAGGTGGCCGGGGTGACCGTCACGCCCACCTCGGTCCCGGCCTCGCTGAGGTCGACGTGCGCGGTGACGCTCGCGTGGGTGGTGATCCCCGTGGGGGCGACCGGCGCCTCCTCCAGCAGCGCGCGCATCGGCCGGGTGGGCCGGAACCAGCCGCCACCGGGCGGCAGCGACGTCAGGCGGGTGCGGCCCAGCGGCATCTGGAAGGCGCCGGGGACGTCCTCGAGGTCCACGAACTCGATGAGCTCGGACTCCTGGGCGTAGCCGGCCACCTCGGAGAACGACAGGACGGTGCAGTGCACGCCGGCGCGGGCCAGGGCCTCGAGCGGCTGGTGGAAGTTGCGCCCGTCACCGCTGGCCACGACGAGGCGGCGCAGCCGGTGCGTCTCCTGGCGGGTGGCGATGTGCTGGAGCATGTCGGCGTCGACGTCGTCGTCGGCCTGCAGCTTGGGCCGGGCGAAGACCGCGTAGCCGAAGTTGCGCAGGGCCTCGATCCAGCCGCGCATGGTGACGGCGGAGCTGGGCTGGACGTTGGTGAAGACGCACCCCTCCACCTCGCGATCCCCGGCGCCGGAGAGGAACCAGCGGGCGATCGCGTCGAAGCGGGGCCGGGAGGCGGGCGAGGGTCGGCTCCCGAGGATGGTGGAGAGGGTCATGTCGATGTTGGGCGCATCCCAGACGAGCAGGTCGAGCTCAGCTCCGCTGCCGTCCGTGCCCTGCTGCTCCGCCATGCGCACATAGTTGCACCCAGAGTCACCAATTGCGACGCAACGCTCGCACTGTGTGACACCTCGCGTGTCGCGGAGACACCCTCGCCGCAGTGTTCCCGCTGGTCACAGGCGTGCGAGGGTGGCCGCCACCGCTGCGACGGGTCCGGATCAGGCGCGGTCGGTCAGGTCCCAGGCGTCCTCGGAGCCCTCGTCGTCCTCGACGACCTCGTCGGCGCGGGAGACGTCCAGCTGCGCCGTCGGCGGGTCCTCGCCGCGGATCTGCGCCAGGGTGGCCGCCAGGTCCTCCGGCTTCACCAGCACGTCACGCGCCTTGGAGCCCTCGCTGGGGCCGACCACCCCGCGCGACTCCAGCAGGTCCATCAGCCGGCCGGCCTTCGCGAAGCCGACCCGCAGCTTCCGCTGGAGCATCGACGTGGATCCGAACTGCGTGTTCACGACCAGCTCGGCCGCGGCCAGCAGCACCTCCAGGTCGTCGCCGATCTCCTCGTCGACCTGCTTCTTCTCCGCCGGCGCGATGACGTCGAGGCGGTACGACGGCTTGAGCTGCTCCTTGACGTGGGAGACGACCGCCTCGACCTCCGACTCCGAGACCCAGGCCCCCTGCACGCGCATCGGCTTGCTGGAGCCCATCGGCAGGAAGAGCGCGTCGCCCTGCCCGATGAGCTTCTCCGCGCCCGGCTGGTCCAGCACGACGCGGGAGTCGGCCAGCGAGGAGGTCGCGAAGGCCAGGCGGCTGGGCACGTTGGCCTTGATGAGGCCGGTGACGACGTCCACGCTCGGGCGCTGGGTGGCCAGCACCAGGTGGATGCCGGCGGCGCGGGCCAGCTGCGTGATGCGCTGGATCGAGGCCTCCACGTCGCGGGGGGCGACCATCATCAGGTCGGCGAGCTCGTCGACGATCACGAGCAGGTACGGGTACGGCTGCAGCACCCGCTGGCTGCCCGGCGGGACGCTCACGTTGCCGGCGCGCACCTCGCGGTTGAAGTCGTCGATGTGCTTGAACCCGAACGCGGCGAGGTCGTTGTAACGGGTGTCCATCTCCTTCACCACCCACTCCAGGGCCTCCGCGGCCTTCTTGGGGCTGGTGATGATGGGCGTGATCAGGTGCGGGATGCCCTCGTAGATCGTCAGCTCGACCCGCTTGGGGTCCACCAGCACCATCCGCACCTCCTCGGGCGTGGCCCGCATCAGGATGGAGGTGATCATGGAGTTGATGAAGCTCGACTTGCCCGCGCCGGTGGCCCCCGCCACGAGCAGGTGGGGCATCTTCGCCAGGTTCGCGACGACGAAGCCGCCCTCGACGTCCTTGCCGACACCCATGACCATCGGGTGCTCGTTCTTGCGCGCCACGCCGCTGCGCAGCACGTCGCCCAGGGAGACGGTCTCCCGGTCGGTGTTCGGGATCTCGATGCCGATCGCGGACTTGCCGGGGATCGGGGACAGGATCCGGACGTCGGCGCTGGCCACGGCGTAGGCGATGTTCTTCGACAGCGCCGTGACCCGCTCGACCTTGATGCCGGGACCCAGCTCCACCTCGTAGCGCGTCACCGTCGGCCCGCGCATGAAGCCGGTGACCTTCGCGTCGATCTCGAACTGGGTCAGCACCGTCGTCAGGGCCTCCACGACCCGGTCGTTGGCGGCGCTGCGGGTCTTGTGCGGCGTGCCCGGCGTGAGCACCTCGTCGGAGGGCAGCGTGTAGGGCACGTCCCCGGCCAGGGCGAGCTGCTCGACGCGGATGGGCAGCGGCTCGGACGGAGGGTCGGGGTCCTTGGGGGCGGCCGCGGGCACCCGGGCGGCGGGCACGGGCGCCGCAGCGGCCCCCGCGACCTCCGCCTCGTCGGCGGGCGCCTCGTCCGCGGCCTGGGCCTTCGGGCGCGGCCGGCCCCGCTCCCGCCCCGTCGCCACGGCCTGCTCGAACGCCTCGTCGCCGGGGCGAGCCTCGTCCGCCTCGGCCTCCGGTGCCCGCCGGCGCTTGCGGGCCCGGGCGAGCGCGGCCGCAGCGGCGTCCCTGGCGCCGCCGTCCGCCTCGTCCTCGCCGCTGTGCCCCGAGTGGTGCGTCAGCCACTCGTAGAGCTCCCGCAGGCGGCGGGGGATCGCGTGGACGGGGGTCGCGGTGAGCACGAGGACGCCGAAGAAGGCGAGCAGCGACAGCAGCGGCACCGTCACCCAGGCGGTGAGGGCGCTGGTCAGCGGCGTCGCGGCGAGGAAGCCGAGCATGCCGCCCGCCCCGCCCACCCACGGGTCGTCGGGCTCGGTCGGGCTCGGCGACCCCGAGCCCAGGTGCACCAGGCCGCACGCCGCCAGCACGAGGGCGCCGCTGCCGATGACGGCGCGGGCGGTCGTGCGGGTGCGGTCGGGGTGGCGCAGCAGGTGCACCGCCAGCCCGAGCAGGACCAGGGGCAGCGCGAGGGCCACCTTGCCGAACGTGCCGGCGGCGACGACGTGGATGACCTGGCCGGCCGCGCCGCGCAGCCCCCACCACTCCCGCGCGGCCACCACGAGGGCCAGGGCGAGCAGCAGCAGCCCCACCCCGTCGCGGCGGTGCGCGGGGTCGAGCTCGCGGGCACCGTCCCCGATCCGGCGCGCGGCCCCGCCGACCAGGTGGGCCACGCCCATGTAGCAGGAGGTGACGGCCCGCACGGGCCAGGAGGGGCCGCTGGGCCGGGCGGCGCGCACGGGTCCCCGGGTCGGGGCCGGCCCGCGGGCCGGGGTGCGCGCGGCCGGGCGACCGCCCTTGCCTGCTCCCGCCCGGCTCCCGCCCCCCTTCGCGGGGGTCCTGCCCCGCTCGGACGTGGTGCGGGAGCTCGTCCGAGTGGCCATGGGCACACCGTACCCGGGCGCACCCCGCCCGCCCGGCTGCTGCGCCCGCGGCGCGTCCCGCCCCACCCGCCCCGCCGGCCCCGCCGGCCCCGGCGCTCCCACCACCGCCGGCGTCCCGCGCCACCCGGGGGCCCGTGGCGCCCGGCGCGCGGCCGGGGCAGCAGACTGCGGGCATGACGGCGAACGCTGCGGCGGCCGGGCGGCTCGCCGGTGTGGACCTGGCGAGGGCGCTGGCGATCGTGGGCATGATGACCGCGCACATCGTGACCGCCTCGACGCCCGGCCTGCCCGGCCTGGCCTACGAGCTCTCCTCCGGCCGCGCCTCCGCGCTCTTCGGGGTGCTCGCCGGGGTCTCGCTGGGGCTGCTGACGCGGCGGGAGCTGCGGCTGCCCCCGGGGCCCGCCGCCCGCAGGGAGCGCGCCGCCGCGGCACTCGGGGTGCTGGTGCGCGCGCTGCTCATCACCCTGCTGGGGCTGTGGCTCGTGGGCCGGCAGTCGGTGGTCGCTGTGATCCTGCCCTACTACGGCCTCGCGTTCCTGCTGCTGCTGCCGGTGCTGTGGTGGCCGCTGCGCCGCCTCGCGGTGCTGGCCGGGGCGTGGCTGCTGCTGGCCCCCGTCGCCGGTCACGCCCTGCGACGGGACCTGCCCATGGGGCCGGGGCCCCAGCCCGGGCTGGCGGCGCTGGCGGAGCCGGTGGACCTGCTGACCACACTGCTCCTCACCGGGTACTACCCGGTGATCGTGTGGGCGGGCTACCTGCTGCTCGGCCTGGCCGTCTCCCGCCTCGACCTGCGCTCCGGGCGGATCGCGCTCGGCATGGCCGGGGCGGGTGCGGTCCTGGCGGCGGGCGCCGACCTCGCCGGCCGCCTGCTGCTCGGCCCCGCGGGCGGGGCCGCCGAACTGGTCGCCGCGGACAGCCGGGCCGCGGCGCTGCTCGCCCAGCCGCACGGCTTCTACGGCACCACGCCGGCCACCTCGTGGTGGTGGCTGGCCGTGGGCGCCCCCCACTCGGGCACCCCGGTGGACGCGGTCGGCACCGCGGGCGCGGCGCTGCTGCTGCTGGCGGCCGCCCTCGCGCTGCCGGCGGCGGTGACGCGGTGGCTGGTGCCCCTGACGGCGGTGGGCAGCATGCCGCTGACCGTCTACACGGCCCACGTCCTGGCCATCGGCCTGCTGTACGTGCAGGCGGCCTGGCTGCTGGGGCTGCACCTGCTGGTGGCGCTCCTGCTGGCCACCGCCTGGCGGATGGCTCTGGGGCGCGGGCCGCTGGAGGAGGTCGTGGGCGCTGCCGCCCGGGGTGCGGGCGCCCTGCTGCGGCGGGGGTGGGCCGGACCCGGACAGCCCGGCCCTCCCCCGCACGCTCCGCTCAGGCGGTGACGACCACCGGGATGATCATCGGGCGGCGGCGGTGGACCTGGGCGACCCAGGTGCCCACCGTGCGGCGCAGCACCTGCTGCAGCCGGTAGGCGTCCACGTTGCCGTCGGAGGTGGCCTCCGTCAGGGCGTTGACGATGCGGGTGCGCACCTGCGCGAAGCGCTCCTCGCCCTCGCCCGGGAAGCCGCGCGTGTTGAACTCCGGACCGGCCACGACCTTGCCGGTGGCGGCGTCGACGACGACGAAGACGGAGATGAACCCCTCCTCGCCGAGGATGCGCCGGTCCTTCAGGTCCGCGTCGGTGATCTCCCCGACGGTGGAGCCGTCGACGTAGACGTAGCCGCAGGGGACGTTGCCCGCGATGCGCGCGACGCCGTCGACGAGGTCCACGACCACGCCGTCCTCCACGATCACGACGCGCTCGCGCGGGACGCCGGTCTGCACCGCCAGCTCGGCGTTGGCGACCAGGTGGCGGTACTCCCCGTGCACCGGCATCACGTTGCGCGGGCGGATGATGTTGTAGCAGTACAGGAGCTCCCCGGCGCTGGCGTGGCCGGAGACGTGCACCTTGGCGTTGCCCGAGTGCACGACCTTGGCGCCGAGGCGGATGAGGCCGTTGATGACGCGGAAGACGGCGTTCTCGTTGCCCGGGATGAGCGAGGAAGCCAGCACGACCGTGTCACCCTCACCGACGACGATGCGGTGGTCCCGGTTCGCCATCCGCGACAGCGCCGCCATCGGCTCACCCTGCGAGCCGGTGCACATGAGCACGACCTGGTCCTCGGGCAGCTCGTCGACGCGCTTGACGTCCACCAGCACCCCCGGCGGCACGTTGAGGTAGCCCAGCTCCGCGGCCACGCCCATGTTGCGCACCATCGAGCGGCCCACCAGCGCCACCTTGCGGCCGTGGCGGTCGGCGGCGTCGAGGACCTGCTGCACCCGGTGCACGTGGCTGGCGAAGGACGCGACGATGACGCGCCGCTCCGCGCGGCCGAACACCTGGTCCAGCACCGGGCCGATGCCCCGCTCCGGGGCGGTGAACCCCGGGACCTCCGCGTTGGTGGAGTCGACCATGAACAGGTCCACGCCCTCCTCGCCGAGGCGGGCGAAGGCGCGCAGGTCCGTGATGCGCCCGTCCAGCGGGAGCTGGTCCATCTTGAAGTCGCCGGTGTGCAGCACCAGGCCGGCGCTCGTGCGCACCGCCACGGCGAGGGCGTCGGGGATCGAGTGGTTGACCGCGATGAACTCGCAGCCGAAGGGCCCGATCTGCTCCACCTGCCCCTCGCGCACGGGGAGCGTGTAAGGCGTGATGCGGTGCTCCTTCAGCTTCGCCTCGATGAGCGCGAGGGTCAGCTGGGAGCCCACCAGCGGGATGTCCGGCTTCAGGCGCAACAGGTAGGGCACGGCGCCGATGTGGTCCTCGTGGCCGTGCGTGAGCACGATGGCGACGACGTCGTGGAGGCGGTCCGCGATCGGCGAGAAGTCGGGCAGGATCAGGTCGACGCCCGGCTGGTTCTCCTCCGGGAAGAGGACCCCGCAGTCGATGACGAGCAGCTTGCCGCGGTGCTCCAGGACGGCCATGTTGCGGCCGACCTCGCCCAGGCCGCCGAGCGGCAGCACGCGCAGCGCACCGTCCGCGAGCGGGGGCGGCGGTGCGAGCTCCGGGTGGGGATGACTCATGCAGTTCCTCCTGGCGCGGCGCTCGCCGCGCGGGTCCGGGCCTCGAGCAGACCGGCGGAGTCGAGGTCGGCGCGAAGGGCGGCGACCTCCTCCTCCGTGGCGTCGATGAGCGGCGGTCGGGTGGTGCGGGTGCTGAGGGCCCCGGTCAGCTCCAGGGCGGCCTTGACGGCGATGACCCCCTGCGTGCGGGTCATCACGGCGCGCACCGCCAGCAGGAGCCGGCGGTGCAGTGCGACGGCGGTGGCGAGGTCGCCCGAGTCCACGGCGCGCACCATGGCGGCGTACTCGGGACCGGCGACGTGGCTGACGACGCTGACGAGCCCCGCAGCGCCGGAGGTCAGGAACGCGAGGTTGAGGGCGTCCTCACCGCAGTAGTAGGCCAGGTCGGTGCGGGCCTGCACCCAGGACGTGGCGTACAGGTCGCCCTTGGCGTCCTTCACCGCCACGATCCGCGGGTGCTCGGCGAGGCGCACGAGCGTCTCGGTCTCGATCGGCACGCCGGAGCGGCCGGGGATGTCGTAGAGCATCACGGGCAGGCCCGTGGCGTCCGCCGCCGCGACGAAGTGCCGGCGCAGCGCCTCCTGCGGCGGCTTGGAGTAGTACGGGGTGACGACCAGCAGGCCGTGGGCGCCGACGCGCTCGGCGGCCCGGGCCAGCTCCACGGTGTGCTCGGTGTCGTTGGTGCCGACCCCGGCGAGCACGCGCGCCCGGTCGCCGACGGCCTCCAGCACCGCGGCCAGCAGCCGCTCCTTCTCCGTGTCGGAGGTGGTCGGCGACTCCCCCGTCGTCCCGCTGACGAGGATGCCGTCGTGGCCCTCGGACACCAGCCGCTGCGCCAGCGACTGCGCCGCGTCGACGTCCAGCTTCCCGTCCACCGAGAAGGGGGTGACCATGGCGGAGCAGACCGCGCCGAAGGGGCGCGCGGGAGGCAGGGCGGGCGCGACGGGCATGGGGGTCACGCTACCCCTGTGGAGCCCACCACCCCGTCAGGAGGCGCGGCGGCGGCACCGCGGGTGCCGACCCGCCCGCATCCGGACGTGGATGGACCCGGTGCCCGCCCGCTCGGGGTTCGGGCCGGCACCGGGTCCGCCTGCTCCATCGCCGCGTCCGGCGGGGGCGTTACACCGCTGCAGACGGCCGCCCTGCCCCCGTCGGCGGGACGAGGCGCACGCCCGCCCGCGCGACCTCCACGGCGACGTCGGCGAGGGACGCCACGATCGCGTCGGCGACCAGCTCGCCCGGCGCGTGCGTGGTGGTCACGGCCAGCGTCGCGCAGCCGGCGGCGCGGCCCGAGAGCAGCCCCGCGGGGGCGTCCTCCACGACGAGGCAGCGGGCCGGGTCCACACCCAGGCGCCGCGCCCCGAGCAGGTACGGCTCCGGGTCGGGCTTGCCGCGGCGCACGTCGTCGAAGGTGACCCAGGCGCCGGGCTCGGGCAGCCGCGCCGCGCCCGCGCGGGCCCGCGCCAGCGGCAGCGTGCAGGACGTGACGATCGCCCAGCGCTCCCGCGGCAGCGCCGCCAGCAGCTCGGCCGTGCCCGGCAGGCGCACGACCCCCTCGACGTCCTCGACCTCCAGGTCGGTGATCCGCTGGGTGCCCGCCGCCACCAGCTCCGGCGGCAGCAGGTCGGCGACGATGTCGGCGGCCGGGCGGCCGTGGCCGTGGGCCCTCGCGAACGCCTCCTCGCCCACGGCGTGCTCGATCGCCCAGCGCGTCCAGCACCGCACGATCGCGGCGGTGGAGTCGATGAGGGTGCCGTCCATGTCGAAGAGGACGGCGTCGAAGGAGGAACCGGCCAGGGTCTCGAGGGTGCTGTCCACCCACCGACCTTAAGCAGCCGGCGTCGGGCCCGGGTCGGCGGGACCGGAGCGGTGCAGGCGCACGGCGTGGCGGGCCGCGGCGCGCCCCCGCCTGCGGTCGCCGGCGGCGTCGTAGGCCAGCGCCAGGCGGTACCAGGCGCCCGCGTCGTCCGGGCGGCGCTCCACCTCCGCACGGTGCACCTCGAACATCGCCCGCCCCGCGGCGCGGTCGATGCGACCGCCGGGCGTGCGCTCCAGCTCGTCGGCGGGCAGCTCGCCGCGGGCGGCGAGCTCTCGGCCGAGGCGTTCCGTGGCCGCCCCGAAGCTCAGCTCCCGGGCCACCGCCCACGCCGCCACCAGCGGCAGCACCAGCAGCGCCAGGCCGTAGGCGACAGCGACGAGGCCGCCCTCGCGGATCAGCTCCACGCCCACCCGCCCCAGCGTGACGCCGTAGAAGGCGATGACCAGCACACCACCCGCGACGAGCAGCTTCGTGCGCACGCGGACTCAGTCCCCGGCGCGGCGGGGGGCGCCGTCGAGGTCCAGGTAGTTCTCCAGGCCGACGGTCAGACCCGGGTGGTCCGCCACCTTGCGCACGCCCACGAGGACCCCCGGCATGAAGGAGGCCCGGTCGTAGGTGTCGTCGCGCAGGGTCAGGGTCTCCCCCGGCCCGCCGAGCAGCACCTCCTGGTGGGCCAGCAGGCCCCGCAGGCGCACCGCGTGGACGCGGACGCCGTCGACGTCGGCGCCGCGGGCGCCCTCCAGCGCCTCCACCGTCGCGTCGGGCACCGGGTCGAGCCCGGCCTCGGCCCGCGCCGCCGCGATGAGCTGCGCGGTGCGGACCGCCGTGCCGGAGGGGGCGTCGAGCTTGTCCGGATGGTGCAGCTCCACGACCTCGACGGACTCGAAGAAGCGGGCCGCCTGCTGCGCGAACCTCATGACGAGGACCGCGCCGATGCCGAAGTTCGGCGCCACGAGCACGCCGAGAGCCGGCGCCTGCGTGCACCACTGCCGCACGGTGTCCAGGCGGTCCGCGGTCCAGCCCGTCGTACCCGTCACCACGTGCACGCCGTGGCTGAGGCACCACTCGACGTTGCCCATCACCGCGGCGGGGACGGTGAGGTCCACCGCGACCTGCGCGCCGGCCTCGGCGAGCGCGTCCAGGCGGTCGCCGCGGCCGATCTCCGCGACCAGCTCCAGGTCCGGCGCGGCGTCCACCGCGGCGCACGCCTGCCGGCCCATCCGCCCGCGGGCGCCGAGCACCGCCACCCGCAGCGGCTCCTGCCCGCTCCCGGCGCTCACGAGAGGACCTTCGAGAAGTCGTGGTCGGTGTCGAACGGGCCCACGGCGACGATCGAGCGCGGCCGGGAGACGAGGTCCGCCGCCAGCGCCTGCACGTCCCGCGCCGTCACGGCGCGCAGCCGGGCCAGGGCGGTGTCCAGGCCGGTGAACTCCCCGTGCACGAGCTCCGCCTTGCCCAGGCGGCTCATCCGCGACCCGGAGTCCTCCAGGCCCAGGCAGAGCCCGCCGGCGAGCTGCCCGATGCCCCGGCGCAGCTCCTCCGCGTCCAGCCCGTCGTCCGCCAGGCGCACCAGCTCGGCGAGCATCAGCTCGGCCACCTGGTCCGCCTTCGCCGGGGAGCACCCCGCGTAGAGGCCCACGTAGCCGCCGTCGGAGTAGTTCGCGTTGAAGGAGTACACCGAGTACGCCAGGCCGCGCTTCTCCCGGACCTCCTGGAAGAGGCGGCTGCTCATCCCCCCGCCGAGGACGGCGTTGAGGACCGACAGCGTGAAGCGACGCCCGTCGGTGGCGGTGACCCCCGTGCAGCCGAGCACGAGGTGCGCCTGCTCCGTGGGCCGGGAGACCACGAGGCTGCGCCCGGCGCCGCCGGGCACGGGGCCCTGCACCGCCGCCCGCCGCTCCGCCGGGGCCGCCGAGGGCAGCGCCCCGGCCGCGCGCTCCAGCTCCGCCTGCACGCGGGCGCAGACGTCCTCGTGCTCCAGGCCGCCGGCGGCGGTGAAGACGAGGTGGCGCGGCTCGTAGTGCTGCCGGTAGTGCGCCCACACGTCGTCGCGGCCGACGCCCCGGATGGCTTCCGGGGTGCCGCCGATCGGACGGCCCAGCGGGTGGTCGCCGAGCACGACCTCCGCGAAGCGCTCGTGCGCGACGTCCGCGGGGTCGTCGTCGTTCATCGCGAGCTCCTCGAGGATGACCTCGCGCTCGGAGTCGAAGTCCTCGGGGTCGAGCACCGCCGACGTCACCATGTCCGTGACGACGTCGATGGCCATCGGCAGGTCCTCGTCGAGGATCCGGGCGTAGTAGGTCGTGTGCTCCTTGCCCGTCGCCGCGTTCGCCTCGCCACCGACCGCGTCGAAGGCGGTGGCGATGTCCATGGCGTCGCGCCGCGACGTGCCCTTGAAGAGCAGGTGCTCGAGGAAGTGGGTCGAGCCGTGCTGCCCGCGCGTCTCGTCGCGGGAGCCGACCCCGACCCAGCAGCCGAAGCTGACGGAGCGCTGACCGGGCATCGACTCGGTCAGCACCCGCGCCCCGCTGGGCAGGACGGAGCGGCGGACGACCGCGCCGCCACCCTCGTCCTCGACGGTGGTGGTGCGCGGTCCGTCCGTCGCCGGACCCAGCGGGAGCGGGATGCCCGTCACGTCAGGCGTCGGCCCCGACGGCGTCCTCGGACGCGCCCTCGGCCCCGTCCTCGGCCGCACCCTCGCCGGCCTCGTCCTCGGCCACGACCGGCACCAGGGACAGCTTGCCGCGGGGGTCGATCTCGGCGATCTGGACCTGGACCTTCTGCCCGACCGAGAGGACCTCGTCGACGTTGTCGACGCGCTTGCCGCCCACCAGCTTGCGCAGCTGGGAGATGTGCAGCAGACCGTCCTTGCCCGGCAGCAGCGAGACGAACGCGCCGAAGGTCGTGGTCTTGACCACGGTGCCCATGTAGCGCTCGCCGACCTCCGGCATCGTCGGGTTGGCGATGGCGTTGATCGCGCTGCGCGCGGCCTCGGCCGACGGACCGTCGACGGCGCCGATGTAGACGGTGCCGTCGTCCTCGATGCTGATGTCGGCCCCGGTGTCCTCCTGGATCTGGTTGATCATCTTGCCCTTGGGGCCGATGACCTCACCGATCTTGTCGACGGGGACCTTCACCGTGATGACGCGCGGCGCCGTCGGCGACATCTCGTCGGGGGCGTCGATGGCCTCGTTCATCACCGCGAGGATGTGCAGGCGCGCGTCGCGGGCCTGCTTCAGCGCGCCGCCGAGCACCGAGGCCGGCAGGCCGTCGAGCTTGGTGTCGAGCTGGATCGCGGTGACGAACTCCGGGGTGCCCGCGACCTTGAAGTCCATGTCACCGAAGGCGTCCTCGGCGCCGAGGATGTCGGTGAGCGCCGCGTAGCGGGTCTCACCGTCCACCTCGTCGGAGACGAGACCCATCGCGATGCCCGCGACGGGCGCGCGCAGCGGCACGCCGGCGTTGAGCAGGGACAGCGTGGAGGCGCACACGGAGCCCATCGAGGTGGACCCGTTGGAGCTGAGGGCCTCGGAGACCTGCCGGATCGCGTAGGGGAACTCCTCGCGGGCGGGCAGCACCGGCATGAGCGCGCGCTCGGCGAGCGCCCCGTGGCCGATCTCGCGGCGCTTCGGCGAGCCGACCCGGCCCGTCTCACCGGTGGAGAAGGGCGGGAAGTTGTAGTTGTGCATGTAGCGCTTGCGCGTCACCGGGGACAGGGTGTCGAGCTGCTGCTCCATGCGGAGCATGTTCAGCGTCGTGACGCCGAGGATCTGCGTCTCGCCGCGCTCGAAGAGGGCGGAGCCGTGCACGCGGGGCAGGACCTCGACCTCCGCGGACAGCGTGCGGATGTCGGCCAGGCCGCGGCCGTCGATGCGGACGCCGTCGGTGAGGATGCGCTGGCGGATGAGCTTCTTCTGCAGCGAGCGGTAGGCCGCGGAGATCTCCTTCTCGCGGCCCTCGAACGCCTCGCCCAGCTTGTCCTTGAGCTCCGCCTTGATGGCGTCGATGCGGTCCTGGCGCTCCTGCTTGCCGCCGATGGTCAGCGCCTCGCGCAGGTCGGCCTCGCCGGCCGCGGTGACGGCCTCGAGGACGTCGTCGGCGTAGTCGGGGAAGACCGGGAACTCGGCGGTCGGCTTGGCCGCGCGCGAGGCGACCTCCTGCTGGGCGCGCACCAGGGCCGCGATGTGCGGCTTGGCGGCCTCCAGGCCCTCGGCGACGACCTCCTCGGTGGGGGCCTGCGCGCCGTTCTCCTTGATCAGGACCCAGGCGTTGTCGGTCGCCTCGGCCTCGACCATCATGATCGCGACGTCCTCGGTGCCGTCGGCGCCGGTGATGACGCGGCCGGCGACGACCATCTCGAAGACGGCGCGCTCGGACTCGGAGTAGCGCGGGAACGCCACCCACTGCCCGTCGATGAGGGCGACGCGCACGCCGCCGATGGGGCCGGAGAAGGGCAGGCCCGCGAGCTGGGTGGACAGCGACGCGGCGTTGATCGCGACGACGTCGTAGGCGTCGTCGGGGTGCAGCGCGAGCACGCTGACGACGACCTGGACCTCGTTGCGCAGGCCCTTGACGAAGCTCGGGCGCAGCGGCCGGTCGATGAGGCGGCAGGTCAGGATCGCCTCGGTGGACGGGCGGCCCTCGCGGCGGAAGAACGAGCCGGGGATCTTCCCGGCGGCGTAGCTGCGCTCCTCCACGTCCACCGTGAGCGGGAAGAAGTCGAACTGCTCCTTCGGGGACTTGCCGGCGGTCGTGGCGCTCAGCAGGAAGGACTCGCCGTCGAGGTAGACCCCGGCGGAGCCGGCGGCCTGGCGGGCGAGGCGCCCGGTCTCGAAGCGGATGGTGCGCTTGCCGAACGCGCCGTTGTCGATGACGGCTTCGGCGGCGGTGATCTCAGGACCCTCCACGGGTTCCTCCGTTCGTCTCTCGGAGGACCGCGCACTCGGGGACTGCCCGGCCTTCGATCGAGGCCCTCGGGGGCGCTTTCGCGCGTACCCGGGAGCCACTACCGAGGACCGGCCGGTGCTGCAGGTCGCTCCTGGTCTTCGCGGCCCTCGTGGCCGCGGAGTCGTGCTCGTACGTTCGTGCGGGTGGTGCCGTGCCGGTGGTGCTGTGCCGGCGGGTGCCGGGTGGCGCCCGCCGTCCCCGGCGGGCGCCTCGTGGGGGCCGGCGCGTGCCGGCCACCACGAAGGACGGGGCGGCCCCCCGGTGGGGAGCCGCCCCGCGGGGTCAGCGACGGATGCCGAGCCGCTCGATGATCGAGCGGTAGCGGTTGATGTCCTTCTTCGCCATGTACTGCAGCAGGCGACGACGCTGGCCGACCAGGAGCAGCAGGCCCCGACGGCTGTGGTGGTCGTGCTTGTGCTGCTTCAGGTGCTCCGTCAGGTCACGGATCCGCTGCGTCAGCATCGCGACCTGGACCTCCGGCGAGCCGGTGTCGCCCTCGACCGTCGCGTACTCGGTCATGATCTGCTTCTTCGTGGCAGCGTCGAGCGGCATCTGCTCTCCTCGGTGTCGTTGCGCGGTGCCTCGGGGCAGGTCCACCCGGGCGCTCTGGAGTCCGCGGCCGATCGAACGGCGAGATCAGGCTAACAGGCGCCGGCACTGCTCCACATCCCGGGCCATCTGCGCCACGAGGGCCTCCACGCCGTCGAAGCGCAGCGTCGGGCGCAGCCGGTGCGTGAACTCCACCGCCACCCGCTCCCCGTAGAGGTCCAGGCCGGTGCGGTCCAGGGCGTAGGCCTCCACGCGCCGCTGCACCCCGTCGAACGTGGGGTTGGTGCCCACCGACACCGCCGCGGGCAGGCGCGCGTCCGGGCCCTCCGCGTCCAGGCGCACCAGCCAGCCGGCGTAGACACCGTCGGCGGGCACGACCCCCTCCGCCTCGGCGGACAGGTTGGCCGTGGGGTAGCCGAGCTCCCGGCCGCGGTGGTCGCCGTGCACGACCGTGCCCACCACGCGGTGCGGACGGCCCAGCACCGCGGCGGCGTGGTCCACCGCCCCCGCGCCGAGGTCGCGGCGCACCCGCGTCGAGGACCACGGGCGCACGCCGTCGCCGCCGTCGGCGGGCTCCGGGGAGACGTCGTCCAGCGCGGTCACCGCGAAGCCGCAGGAGCGGCCGAGCTCCTGGAGGGTGCCCAGGTCCCCGGCGTTGCCCCGCCCGAAGCGCACGTCGCGCCCGACGACCACCTCCACCACGCCCAGGGTCTCCACGAAGACCGTGCGCACGAAGCGCTCCGGGGTCCAGGACGCCAGCTCCCGGGTGAAGTCCATGACGAGCACCCCGTCGAGGCCCGCCTCGGCCATCCGGTGCAGGCGCTCCTGCAGGCCGCACAGCAGCTCCGGGGCGCGCTCGGGGTGCAGCACGGCCAGCGGGTGCGGGTCGAAGGTCACCGCGACGGCACGCGCTCCCCGTCGCCGGGCCGCGGCCACGACGGTGGCCAGCACGGCGCGGTGGCCGCGGTGGACGCCGTCGAAGTTGCCGAGCGCTGCGACGGTCCCCGCCTCGGCGGGGGGGACCTCGTCGAGGGAGTTCCAGCGGTGCACGACGCCACTGTGCCAGCACGGGCGGTGCGCCCCCGCACCCGCCTCACCCGCTCAGCGCGGGGGCAGCACCAGCAGCGGCCGGGCGCGGCCGTCGGCGGCGTGCAGCAGCGCCAGCAGCTGCCCGCCGGGCGAGATCGCCGCCGTGGGGCTGCCGGGCACCTCCGCGCGCAGGTCCAGGGCCCGGCCGTGGCCGAGCGCCGCGGCCTCTTCCCCGTCCACCTCGCGGACGGGGAAGAGCAGCCGCGCCGCCTCCGCCAGGGGAAGGGCGCACGGCCGCGCGGCCAGGTCCTCCAGCGTGCTGGTCGCCGCCACGGGGAACGGGCCCGAGCGGGTGCGGCGCAGCGCCGTGAGGTGCCCGCCGACCCCCAGGGCGCGCCCCAGGTCGCGCGCCAGGGCCCGCACGTAGGTGCCCGCCGAGCACTCCACGACGACGTCGACGTCCAGCACCGCGGAGCCGTCCGCGCTTCCGCGGCGCACGTCCAGCACGTCGAAGCGGCTGACCGTGACGGGGCGGGCGGCCAGCTCGACCTCCTCACCACCGCGCACGCGGGCGTAGGAGCGGCGGCCGTCGACCTTCACCGCGCTGACGGAGCTGGGGACCTGGAGCTGGGGCCCTCGCAGGGCCGCGACCGCCGCGCGCAGGTCCTCCTCCGCGACGTGCGCGGCGTCGGCCCGGCTGACGACCTCCCCCTCGGCGTCGTCGGTGACGGTCGCCGCACCGAGGCGGACGGTGGCCGCGTACTCCTTGTCGTGGCCCACCACGTACGTCAGCAACCGGGTGGCGCGCCCCGTCCCGAGCACCAGGACACCCGTCGCGGCCGGGTCGAGGGTCCCGGCGTGCCCGACGCGACGGGAGCCGACGATGCGCCGGCAGCGGGAGACGACGTCGTGCGAGGTCATGCCGGCGGGCTTGTCGACGAGGAGCAGGCCCTCCAGGTGCTCGGCGACCGGAGCGGCGCCCCTGCTCACGAGTGCCCGGAGGCGGGGCCGTCCCCGTCGACGTAGTCCTGCTCGAGCTCCTCCTCGGAGGCCTCGTCGGAGTCCTCGTCGACGGCGCCGGAGTCGGCGCGGAAGTCGTCGTCCAGGTCGTCCGCCGCGTCGTCCTCGTCCTCGTCGACCTCCTCGTCCCCGAGGTCCTCGTCCTCCGCGGGCTTGCGGTAGGGATCGGCGTCCCCGGCGGGCCGGGCGGTCGCAGCGAGGGCGGCGACGCGGGCGTCCTGCTCGGAGGCCACCCGCAGCAGGTCCTCGATGTGGGCGGCGGTCTCCGGCACCACGTCGGCGGAGAAGGTGAGCGTCGGGGTGAGGCGGACGCCGGTGCGCCTGCCCACCTCGGCGCGCAGGACGCCCTTGGCGCTCTCCAGCGCGGCGGCGGTGGCCGCGCGCTCCTCGTCGTCCCCGAGGACGGTGTAGTAGAGCGTCGCGTGCTGGAGGTCGTTGGTGACGCGCGCGTCGGTGATGGTGATGAAGCCCAACCGGGGGTCCTTCACGCGCTTCTCCAGCGCCTCCGCGACCACGACCTTGATGCGGTCGGACAGCTTGCGGGCGCGGGTGGGGTCGGCCACGGCGTGCTCCTCACGTCGGGCGGCGCCCCGCAGGGCACCGGAGGGTGGTCGCTCCGCCCGGCCGGGACCCGGCAGGGCGGAGCGTGCGGGCAGGCGCCCGCACGGGGTGCGGTTCGTTCCCGCTCGGGATCAATCCTCGTCGCTGTGCAGCACCTGGCGAGCCGAGAGCAGCTGGAACTCCGGGTGGGCCGCCACGGCCCGCTCGCAGCGGTCCAGGACGTCGCGGCAGTGCGCGGCGTCGGCGGCCACGACGGCTACCGACACCTCGGCGCGCCGGTGCAGGTCCAGGTGCCCCGTCTCGGCGGCGGCCACGTCGAAGGTCCTGCGCAGCTCGGCCACCAGCGGCCGCACGATGCTGCGCTTGCCCTTGAGGGAGTGGACGTCGCCGAGGAGGAGGTCGACGGTCAGCGTTCCTGCGTGCATGTGTGGGGTGCGCCCTCCCGCGCGGAGTGAGTGTGCCGCCGCCGCCCGCGGTCGCGGGCACCGGCTGGAGCCGGCGGCGGGAGGGAGGTCCCGCCGCCGGCCGGGGACGAGCGGGCCCGGCCGGGCGACCCCTTCAGGTCGCACCGGCCGGGCCGGTCAGCCGCTCAGCCGCGCGGCTTCTCCTGCATCTCGTACGTCTCGATGACGTCGTCGATCTGGATGTCGTTGTACGACCCGAGGCCGATACCGCACTCGAAGCCCTCGCGGACCTCCGTGGCGTCGTCCTTGAACCGGCGCAGCGACTCGATCGCCAGGTTGTTGCCGTGCACCACCCCGTTGCGCAAGACGCGCGCCCGGGAGTTGCGGCGGATGAGCCCGGAACGGACCAGGCAGCCGGCGATGTTGCCGAACTTGGAGGAGCGGAACACCTCGCGCACCTCGGCGCTGCCGAGCTGCACCTCCTCGAACTCCGGCTTGAGCATGCCGCGCAGGGCGCTCTCGACCTCTTCGATCGCCTGGTAGATGACCGAGTAGAACCGGATGTCGACGCCCTCGCGCTCGGCGTAGTCCCGCGTCTGCCCCTCGGGGCGGACGTTGAAGCCGATGATGATCGCGTTGGACGCGACCGCGAGGTTCACGTTGTTCTTCGTGATGGCGCCGACGCCGCGGTCGATGACGCGCAGCTCGACCTCCTCGCCGACGTCCAGCTGCAGCAGCGCGTCCTCGAGGGCCTCGACCGAACCGGCCACGTCGCCCTTGAGGATGAGGTTGAGCGTCTCCACCTTGCCCTGCTTGAGGGCGTCGGTGAAGTCCTCCAGGCTGATGCGCCGGCGGACCTTGGCGAGCAGCGCGTTGCGCTCCGCGGCCTCGCGCTTCTCGGCGATCTGACGGGCGGTGCGGTCGTCGGGAGCCACGATGAACGTGTCCCCGGCGCCCGGCACCGACGTGAGGCCGAGGACCTGCACCGGACGGGCCGGCGTGGCCTCCTGGACCGTCTCGCCGTACTCGTCGAGCATCGCGCGGACGCGGCCGTAGCCCGTGCCGGCGACGATCGCGTCGCCGACCCGCAGCGTGCCGGACTCGACGAGGACCGTCGCGACGGGGCCGCGGCCCTTGTCGAGGTTGGCCTCGATCGCGATGCCGCGGGCGTCCTTGTTGGGGTTGGCCCGCAGGTCGAGTGCCGCGTCGGCCGTCAGCAGGACGGCCTCCAGCAGCTGGTCGAGCCCCATGCCCTGCTTCGCGGACACGTCGACGAACATCGTGTCGCCGCCGTACTCCTCGGCCACCAGGTTGTACTCGGTGAGCTGCTGCCGGACCTTCGCCGGGTTCGCGCCCTCCTTGTCCACCTTGTTGACCGCGACGACGATCGGCACGTCGGCCGCCTGGGCGTGGTTGAGCGCCTCGATCGTCTGGGGCATCACGCCGTCGTCCGCCGCGACCACGAGGATCGCGATGTCCGTCACCTTGGCACCGCGGGCTCGCATGGCCGTGAAGGCCTCGTGACCCGGGGTGTCGATGAAGGTGATGGCGCGCTCGACGCCCTCGTGCTCCTTGTGGACCTGGTAGGCACCGATGTGCTGGGTGATGCCGCCGGCCTCCTTCGCCACCACGTCCGTGGAGCGGATGGCGTCGAGGAGCTTGGTCTTGCCGTGGTCGACGTGGCCCATGACGGTCACGACCGGCGGGCGGGGCTCCAGCTCGTCGTCGCCCTCGGCCTCGAGCTCCGCGTCCAGGTCGATGGAGAACGACGCGAGCAGCTCGCGCTCCTCGTCCTCCGGGGAGACGACCTCGACGACGTAGCCGAGCTCCGAGCCCAGCAGCTGGAAGGTGTCCTCGTTGAGGGACTGGGTGGCCGTGGCCATCTCGCCCAGGTGGAAGAGCACCGTGACCAGCGACGCCGGGTTGGCGCCGATGCGGTCGGCGAAGTCGGTCAGCGACGCACCGCGGCGCAGCCGCAGCACGGTCGTGCCGTCCCCGCGGGGGACCTGCACGCCGCCGACGCTCGGCGCCTGCATCGCCTCGTACTCCTGGCGCTTCGCACGCTTGGACTTGCGCCCGCGGACGGGACGCCCGCCCTGACGGCCGAACGCACCCTGGGTGCCGCCGCGACCACCGCGGCCACCGGGACCACCGGGGCCACCACCGGGACGGCCGGCGAAGCCGCCGCCACCGCCACCGGGACCGCCGGGGCCACCACCGGGCGCGCCGGGGCGGCCCGCGAAGCCACCGCGACCACCGGGGCCGGGACGGCCCGGCGCACCGGGACGACCGGCACCCGCGCCGGGCCGGTTGACCGAGGGGCGCTGCGGCATCATCCCCGGGTTGGGACGGGGACCGCCCGCGCCCGGCGCACCGGGACGGGGACCACCCGGACGGGGACCACCGGGGCCCGCCGCACCGGGACGGGGACCACCGGGACCGGCCGCGCCACCGGGACGGGGACCGCCCTGCGGGCGCGGCATGCCCTGGTTGGGAGCGAACGGGTTGTTCCCCGGTCGCGGGGCACCCCCGCCGGGACGCGGCATGCCCTGGTTGGGGGCGAAGGGGTTGTTGCCGGGGCGCGGGGCGCCGGGACGACCGCCCGGGGCGCCGCCCGGGGCGGGACGGCCGGGGCCAGCGGAGCCACCGGGAGCGGGACGCTCGCCGGGACGGCCCTGCGGACGGGGACGCTCACCGGGGGCGGGGCGCTCGCCGGCGCGCTCGTCGCGAGCAGGACGCTCGTCGCGAGCAGGGCGCTCGCCGGGAGCGGGGCGCTCGCCGGGAGCGGGGCGCTCGCCGGGGCCGGGACGCTCACCGGGGCCGGGACGCTCGCCGGGACGGCGCGCGGCCGGACCGGGAGCACCGGCACCGGGACCACCGGGGCGGGAGCCCGGGCGGGTGGGAGCCGGCGCGGGGCCGGGACGCACCGCCGGGCGCTGCTCGGCGGCGGGGGCCTCGGCCGCACGCTGCGGAGCGGCCGGAGCCTCCGGAGCGGGCTGCGCGGCGGGGGCCTGCCGCTCGGGCGCGGGCCCGGGGCGGACGGGTGCCTGGAACGCCGGGCTCGGGGCGGCCGACGGGGCGGGGCGCTCGGCAGGTGCCGACGCGGGGTCGGGGGACGGCGTGGGAGCCGGACCCGGACGTGCGCCGGGCGTGGGAGCCGCGGCGCGCGGCCCCGGCTTCGCCGGCGGAGGGGTGGGCCGACCGGCGCCACCCGGCTTCGCGGACCCACCGGCGGTGGGGAACTTGTCCTTCAGCCGCCGCACGACGGGGGGCTCGATGGTCGACGATGCCGACCGGACGAACTCACCCATCTCCTGCAGCGTCGTGAGGACGACCTTGCTCTCGACCCCGAACTCCTTGGCGAGTTCGTAGACCCGGACCTTTGCCACATCTCTCCTGTCTCGGTCCGGGCCATCCTGGGCGGCTCGAACCGTCGTTACTGGGGGGTGCTCATCGCTGCGAACTCATCGGGTGCTCATCAGCTGCTCGACCCGCTTCCATCGGTGACGGTGGTGTTCTGAGAATCCTCGACGTACGCGCGGAGCCTCGAGAGGTCGAGGTCCGCCGTGCGCCGCAGTGCCCGTCCGAGCGCCTTCCGGCGTTCGGCGGTGTCGAGGCACGCAGGTCGCGGATGCAACCACGCGCCTCGGCCAGGCTGCCGGGCTCGAGGATCCGGAGCGGCGGAGAGGACTCCACCGGCCTCCTCGGCCACGACCCGCAGCAGTACCGACCGGGTGTCCCGTTGACGGCAACCCACGCACGTGCGCACGCATTCCGTCGGGAGCCCCGAGGACTCCGCGCCGGTCCCGGTGCGGGACCGGTCACGCGGTGCGGTGGATCGCCGGTCACGGGGACCGGGCGGCGTCAGTGTAGCGATGGCGCAAGTCTAGCCCTGATCGCCGCCGGCACGCTCGGACGGGGCCCCGGACGCGCACCGGACGGGCGGCGGGGCCCGCCGCACGGGACGAGCGGGGATCCGGAAGGGCGTCGGCTCAGCGACCTGCGCCCTGCCCTCCGCCCTGCCCTCCGCCCTGGGTGCCCTCCGCGTCGGAGCGGATGTCGATGCGCCAGCCCGTCAGCTTCGCGGCGAGGCGGGCGTTCTGCCCCTCCTTGCCGATGGCCAGGGAGAGCTGGTAGTCGGGCACGACGACGCGGGCCGCGCGCGCCGCGGCGTCGACGACCTCGACCTTCGAGACCTTCGCCGGCGAGAGGGCGTTGCCCACGAAGGCCGCGGGGTCGTCGCTGTGGTCGACGATGTCGATCTTCTCCCCGCGCAGCTCAGCCATCACCGAGCGCACGCGCTGCCCCATCGGCCCGATGCAGGCGCCCTTGGGGTTGATGCCGGGCACGGTGGCCCGGACCGCCATCTTCGTGCGGTGCCCCGCCTCCCGGGCCAGCGCGGAGATCTCCACCGACCCGTCGGCGATCTCCGGGACCTCCAGGGCGAACAGCTTGCGCACGAGGCTGGGGTGGGAGCGGGACAGCACGATCGCCGGCCCCTTGGCCCCCTTGCGCACCGAGACGACGAAGCAGCGCAGGCGGCTGCCGTGCACGTAGGTCTCCCCCGGCACCTGCTCCTGCGGGGGCAGGACCGCCTCCACCGAGCCGAGGTCCACCTGCACCATGCGCGGGTCGCGACCCTGCTGCACCACGCCGGAGACGATGTCGCCCTCCTTGCCGGCGAACTCGCCCAGGACCTGCTCGTCCTCGGCGTCGCGCAGCCGCTGCAGGATGACCTGGCGGGCCGTCGTGGCCGCGATGCGGCCGAAGCCGGTGGGCGTGTCGTCGTACTCGCGGAGGACCTCGCCGTCCGCGCCCCGCTCCTCCGCCAGGACGGTGACCTCGCCCGTGGAGCGGTCGAGGCGGACCCGCGCGTGCTTCTGCGAGCCCTCCTCGCGGTGGTAGGCGATGAGCAGCGCCTGCTCGATCGCCCGCACCAGGGTCTCGAAGGGGATCTCCCGCTCGCGCTCCAGCATGCGCAGAGCGGCCATGTCGATGTTCACGTCAGTCCTCCTCGCGAGGGGCCGCAGCCGTCTCGCCGTCAGCGGTGGGCCGGGCGCCCTCGTCGTCGTCCGCGCCGTCCTCGTCGTCCCACGCGTCGTCCCAGCCGTCCTCGGGGTCCTCCTCGGAACCGTCGTCGAGGTCGTCGTCAAGGTCCTCGTCCAGGTCGTCCTCGCCCGGGCGGGAGAACTCCACCTGGACCTCCCCGCGCACCAGGTCCGCCCACGCGAGCAGGTGCTCCCCGCGCGGCGCCGACTTCGACGGCGGGCGGCCCTTGACGGACTGCGGCTGCACGTCGAGGACCACGCCGTCGTCGCCGACGTCGAGCACCCGGCCCACGAGCACCCTGCCGTCGGCCAGCACCGCGCGCACCAACCGGCCGCGGGCGCGGCTCCAGTGCCTGCGCTCCACCAGCGGGCGCTCGACCCCCGGGGAGGTCACCTCGAGCACGTAGGGGGTGGCGCCGAGGACGTCGGAGGAGTCCAGCGCCTCGGAGACCGCGGTGGAGGCGGCGGCCACGGCGTCGAGGTCGACCTCACCGGCCCGGTCCTCGGGCAGGTCCACGACGACGCGCACGATGCGGCGGCGGCCCGCGGTGGTGATCTCGACGTCGTCGAGGACGAGCCCCACCCCGGCCACGGCGACGGAGAGCACCCCGGCGACCTCCTGGGTCAGCGGGGGCTTCGCGGACGGTCCCGACGGCGGCACGGGGGTGCTCCTCTCCTGGCGGTCGGCTGCGCGGCGCAGCACGTGCGCGAGCACGCTCCCGACCACGGGAGCGGCTGGGGCGCGCGGGCGCCGCGGCGACTGCCCAGCCTAGCCGTGCGGCGGGGAGCCGAGGGCCCGCCCGTCCCGCCCCGGACCCCGTGCGACGATCACCGCGTGCCAGCACCACCGCCGCGGGAGGAGCCCCCCTCCCCGCCGGGCCCCCGGGGCGTGAGCCGGCGCACCGCGTTGCGCCACGGCCTGGCGGGCACTGCGCTGCTGGCGGCGGCCCTGCTCGGCGGCTGCGGCGTGCGCTGGGTTCCGCACCCGGAGCCGACCCCGACCCTGACCCCGGGCCCCGACGACCTGGCCCGGGAGCAGGCCGTGGCCGACGCCCGCGAACTGCTCGCCCTGTCCCTGGCGCTGGCGGCGGAGCCGGTTCCGCAGCCCCTGGCCGCGGCGCTGGAGGAGGCCGTGCAGGAGAGCCGGGCCCACCTGCGCGCCCTGGGCGCCGAGCCGGCCGCGACGCCGGGCCCGGCCGAGGCAGGGGCCGGGGAGCCGTCCCCGACCGGCCCGGTAGCGACTCCCCCACCGCCGTCGCCCGCCCCGCCGCCCGCACCGGCGGAGGTCGTGGCGGTCGCAGCCGACGGCGCCCGGCGGGCCCTGGAGGCCACCGCGGACACCGGCCCCGGGACGGCGCGGCTGCTGGGCTCCCTGGCCACGGCCCGCGCCACCCGGGCCCGCGCGCTGGCCGCCGCCGCCGGCCTGCCGCTGCCGGAGCCGCCGCGGCCCCCCGCCCCCGGCTTCCCCGGCGCGGCCTCCGGCCCTCCGGCGCCCGGCGCAGGAGCGGCTCCGGACGCGGTGCCCGACGCCCTGCAGCGGGCACTGGCCGGGGAGCACTCCGCGGTGCACGCCTTCGGCCTCATCGCAGGGCGCCTGCCCCCGGAGCAGCGCCCCGCCGCGCTCGCGGCCCGGGAGGCGCACCTGGCCGCACGGGGCCGGCTCGCGGCGCTCGTCGCCGCCGGCGGCGCCGTGCCCACCCCCGCCGAACCCGGCTACGACGTGGAGGTCGCGGACCCGGGGGCGGCCGCCGCGCTGGCCGTCGGGGTGGAGCAGCGCCTCGCCGCCGCCTACGCCGACCTCGTCGCCACCCCCTGGCCCCTGCGCGGCGCCGGGCTGGACGGGCTGCTGCGGGCCTGGGCCGCGTCGCTGGACTGGGGCGGCATCCCCCACGCCTTCCCCGGTCTGCCGGAGCTGCGGGGCTGAGCGGCCCGGTGGCGCGACCCTGCGCCGCTGCGGGCGGCGGGGGCTGCCACACTCCGGGAGCCATGAGCAGCGCATCGCCCGGTCCCCTCCCGAACCCGCGGGGATCGCTGCGGGTGCTGACCTGGAACCTGTGGTGGCGCTTCGGGGACTGGCGCGCCCGCCGGGAGGCGATCCTGGCGGTGCTGGCGGAGCTGCGCCCGGACGTGTGCGGCCTGCAGGAGGTCTGGGGCACCGACGAGGAGGACCTCGCGGGCTGGCTCGGGGAACGGCTGGGGATGCGCTCGGTCTTCGCCGCGTCCCCCTCCCCGGGCCGCTGGCAGCAGCGCCTGGCCGGCGGGGAGGCCGAGGCGGCCTTCGGCAACGCCGTGCTGAGCCGCTGGCCCATCCTCGCCAGCAGCGTGACCCACCTGCCCGAGGGCCCGCGCCCGGAGGGCCGCACCGCGCTGCACACGCTGCTCGACGTGCCCGGCGGGCCGCTGCCCTTCACCACGACCCACCTGAGCTCCTCCCCGGCGGAGTCGGCGCTGCGGGTGGCGCAGGTGCGGGCGCTGGTCCCCGCCGTCGCACGGCACGCGGCGGACGTGCCGGGCGCGCGCCGGCCGGTGCTGACGGGCGACTTCAACGCCGAGGCCGGCTCCGACGAGATGCGCCTGGCCGGCGGCTACGAGACCGCGTCCGTGGTGGACGGCTTCGTCCTCGTCGACGCGTGGCGCTACGCAGCCGACGGCGCGGAGGGGCGCACCTGGGACCGGCGCAACCCGCACGTGGCGCGGGTGCACCAGCCGAGCGCGCGCATCGACCACGTCCTCGTGGGGCTGCCCGAGTTCAGCGGGCGCGGCGCCGTGCTGGACGTGCGGCGGGTGGGGGCGGAGCCGGTCGACGGCGTCTGGCCGTCGGACCACGCGGCGGTGTGCGTGGACCTGGCGCTCTAGGGACCGCGGGGACGCACCGCCCGGCTGCGGCGCCGGGCGGTGGGTCCCTGATCAGCCCCGGACGGTGGAGACGACCGAGGCCACCACGTCGGCCAGCGGAACCTGCTCGCTGTCGCCGCTGCGGCGGTCCTTGACCTCCACCACGCCCTCGGCGAGGCCCTTGCCCACCACGACGATCGTCGGCACGCCGATCAGCTCGGCGTCCTTGAACTTCACCCCGGGCGAGACCTTGCGGCGGTCGTCGTAGAGGACGTCGAGGCCCTGGGCGCCCAGCTCGGCCGCGAGCCGCTCGGCCTCGGTGAAGACCGCCTCGTCCTTGCCGGTCGCGACGAGGTGGACGTCGGCCGGCGCCAGCGAGCGGGGCCAGACGAGGCCCTTGTCGTCGTGGTTGCCCTCGGCCACGGCGGCCAGCGCCCGGGTGACGCCGACCCCGTAGGAGCCCATCGTCACCACGACCTGCTTGCCGTTCTCGTCCAGCACCTTCAGGTCGAGGGCCTGCGCGAAACGGCGGCCCAGGGCGAAGATGTGCCCGATCTCGATGCCGCGCGCCAGCTCCAGCGGGCCGGAGCCGTCCGGCGCGGCGTCGCCCTCGCGGACCTCGGCGGCCTCGATGACCCCGTCGGCGCCGAAGTCGCGACCCTTGACGAGGTCGAAGACGTGCCTGCCCTCCTCGTTCGCGCCGGTGATCCAGCGCGTGCCGTCCACCACGCGCGGGTCCAGCAGGTAGCGGATGCCCGAGTCGGACTCCGCACCGAGGACCTGCGGGCCGATGTAGCCCCGCACCAGCGCGGGGTGCTTCGCGAAGTCCTCCGGCCCGAACGCCGCCACCTCGGCGGGCGAGACGGCCGCCTCCAGGCGCTTGGCGTCGACCTCCCGGTCCCCGGGCAGCCCGATCACGAGGGGCTCGCGGGTGCCGTCGGGGTGGACGAGGGTGACGACGACGTTCTTCAGCGTGTCGGCGGCCGTCCAGGGGCGGTCCGCGCGGGGGAAGCGCTCGTTGGCGCAGGCGACCAGCGACTCGATGGTCGGGGTGTCCGGGGTGTCCTCGACGTGCGCGGCGGGGGCGTCGTCGAAGGGCAGCGCGTCGGGCACGGGGGTGGTGACGGCCTCGACGTTGGCGGCGTAGCCGCCGGGCGAGCGCACGAACGTGTCCTCCCCGATCTCGCTGGGGTGGAGGAACTCCTCGCTGCGGGAGCCGCCCATCGCCCCGGACATCGCCGAGACGATGACGTACTCCAGGCCGAGGCGGTCGAAGAGGCGGACGTAGGCGTCGCGGTGCGCCTGGTACGAGCGCTCGAGCCCGGCGTCGTCCACGTCGAAGCTGTAGGAGTCCTTCATGATGAACTCCCGGCCGCGGATCAGGCCGGCGCGCGGGCGGGCCTCGTCGCGGTACTTCGTCTGGATCTGGTAGATCGACAGCGGCAGGTCCTTGTACGAGGAGTACAGGTCCTTCACCAGCAGCGTGAACATCTCCTCGTGGGTCGGCGCGAGGAGGTAGTCGGCGCCCTTGCGGTCCTTGAGGCGGAAGATGCCGTCGCCGTAGTCCGTCCAGCGGTTGGTGGCCTCGTAGGGCTCCCGCGGCAGCAGCGCCGGGAAGTGGACCTCCTGGAAGCCCGCGCCGTCCATCTCCTCGCGGACGATGTCCTCCACCCTGCGCAGCACCCGCAGGCCCAGCGGCAGCCACGTGTAGATGCCCGGGGCGGCGCGGCGGATGTAGCCGGCGCGCACCAGCAGCTTGTGACTGGCGACCTCCGCGTCGACCGGGTCCTCCCGGAGGGTCCGCAGGAACAGGGTCGACATCCGCAGCAGCACGCGGGGAGCCTACCCGCGGCCGGGACCCCGCCCGCGCCGCGCCCGCCCCGACCGCCGTGGTCCGCCGGGGGACACCGGGGAACGCTCAGAAGAGGACGGTCGCGAAGGTGCCGACGTCGCGGAAGCCCACGCGGCGGTAGGCGGCGATGGCGCGCGCGTTGTAGTCGTTGACGTAGAGGGACACGTACGGCGTGCCGCTGTCCCGGGCGAGGGCGACGACGGCGGCCATCCCCGCCACGCTGAGCCCCTCCCCGCGCCGGTGGGGGGCCACCCACACGCCCTGCACCTGGGCGACCTTGGAGGCCACGGCGCCCAGCTCGGCCTTGAACACGACCTCCGGCCCGCGCGGGCCGGGGTCGATGCGCACGAACGAGCGCCCTGCGGCCACCAGCTCCGCCACTCGCGCGCGGTAGGTCGTGCCCCCGTCGGGCGGCGAGGGCGCGTAGCCGATCTCCTCGGTGAACATCGCCACGCACGCCGGCACCACGACGTCGAGCTCCGACAGCCGCGAGCGGCGCACCGCCGGGTCCGGCGCGACGGCGGGCGCGGTGTCGCACAGCATCAGCGGCTGCCGCGCGCGCACTTCCCGCACACCCCGCCAGTGCGGCTCCAGCCGCTCCCACAGGCCGAGCACCGCGTCCGCGGGCCCCACGATCGACGAGCAGCGCCGCCCCTCGACGCGGGCGCGGGCGGCGAAGGCGTCCAGGGCCTGGGGCGTGGCCTCGATGGGCACCAGGTTGGCCCCCGCCCAGCAGGCGGAGACGAGGTCGTCACCCTCGAACCAGCCCCACACCTGCCCGCCGACCTCCGCCCCGGGGCGGGCCAGCAGGCCGAGCAGGCGGGCGGAGACGAAGACGTTGCCCACGGGGTCGCGCTCGCACAGCCTCAGCAGCGCGGGGCCGTCGCGCCCGTCCAGCACGCGCAGCGCACCGCGGCGGTCCCCGCGGGACGGCGGCGCTGCGGGCGGAGAGGGGCGGTGCACGCTCGCATCCTGTCGCCTCGTCGCAGCCGCGTCGAGGCGACCCGCACCGCGCCCGTCCGCGCCCGCGGCCCCCGCCCCGGGGCCCCGCGCCCCGGCGGCGGGCCACCACTCCGGCGGCCACCACCACGGCCGCCGGCTCACCGGGAGCCGCGAGGGCAGGCGCACGGGACCGTTCCGCTCAGCCGACGGTGACGACCGGGGCCGCACCCTCGTCGGGCACGTCCATCTCCGCGGCCAGGCGCTCGGCCTCCTCGATGAGGGTCGCCACGATCTCCGCCTCCGGCACCGTCTTGATGACCTCGCCCCTGACGAAGATCTGGCCCTTGCCGTTGCCGCTGGCCACCCCGAGGTCGGCCTCGCGCGCCTCGCCCGGCCCGTTGACGACGCAGCCCATGACCGCCACCCGCAGCGGCACCGTCATGCCCTGCAGCCCCTCGGTCACGGCGTCGGCCAGGCTGTAGACGTCGACCTGGGCGCGCCCGCAGGAGGGGCAGGAGACGATCTCCAGCTTGCGGGGGCGCAGGTTGAGCGACTGCAGGATCTGCAGGCCGACCTTCACCTCCTCCGCGGGCGGCGCGGACAGGGAGACCCGGATCGTGTCGCCGATGCCCTTGGACAGCAGGGCCCCGAAGGCCACCGCGGACTTGATCGTGCCCTGGAAGGCCGGTCCCGCCTCGGTGACGCCCAGGTGCAGGGGCCAGTCACCGCGCTCGGCGAGCATCTCGTAGGCCTTGACCATGACCACCGGGTCGTTGTGCTTGACGGAGATCTTGAAGTCGTGGAAGTCGTGCTCCTCGAAGAGCGAGGCCTCCCACACCGCGGACTCCACCAGCGCCTCCGGGGTGGCCTTGCCGTACTTGGCCAGCAGGCGCGGGTCGAGGGAGCCGGCGTTGACGCCGATGCGGATCGAGACGCCGGCGTCCTTGGCCGCCCGCGCGATCTCCTTCACCTGGTCGTCGAACTTGCGGATGTTGCCCGGGTTGACGCGCACCGCCGCGCAGCCGGCGTCGATGGCGGCGAAGACGTACTTCGGCTGGAAGTGGATGTCCGCGATCACCGGGATCTGCGACTTCTTGGCGATGATCGGCAGGGCCTCGGCGTCGTCGGCGCTCGGGCAGGCCACGCGCACGATGTCGCAACCGGTCGCCGTCAGCTCCGCGATCTGCTGCAGCGTCGCGTTGATGTTGGTGGTGGGCGTCGTCGTCATCGACTGCACCGACACCGGCGCGTCCCCACCCACCTCCACCTTCCCGACGCGGATCTTGCGCGACTTGCGGCGGGGGGCGAGGACGGGCGGCGGGAGGGCGGGAAGGCCGAGGCTGACGCTCACGCGACCAGTATCGCCCGCCCGCCGCCCCGCTCGCGCCGGACGCCGCGCGGCCCGTCCCGGACGTTCACCGGATGCGCACCGGCCGGTTCAGCCGCTGATGCGCACCGGCCGGACGATGTCGGCGTAGAGCAGCAGCAACGACATCCCGATCAGCAGCACGGAGACGGCGTACGCCACGGGCAGCGCCTTGGCCACGTCCACCGGCCCCGGGTCGGGCCGGCGCAGCAGCCGGGCCACACCGCGCTTGACGGCCTCCCACAGCGCGCCGGCGATGTGCCCGCCGTCGAAGGGCAGCAGCGGGATCATGTTGAACACGAACAGCGCCACGTTCAGCGACGCCAGCAGCATGAGGAGCCGAGAGGCCCGCTCGGCGAGCGCGTCGGAGGCCACCAGCGGCGGGAGCTGGTTGAGCTCGCCCGCGACCCGCCCGATGCCCACCACGCCGATCGGCCCGTTCGGATCCCGCTCGGCCGTGCCGAAGGCCGCCTCCGCGACCCCGTAGAGGCGCTGCGGCAGGTTGATGACGATGCCCGCGACGGCGACCGTCTGGTCCCAGACGAGCGCGGGCACGGCGGACAGCGGCTCGCGCACCAGCTCCAGGCTCGGGCTGACGCCGAGGAAGCCCACCCGGCGCGTCTCCCCCGTCGGCATGCCCCGCTCGTCGTAGACGGGGCGCTCGGTGAGCACCGGCGTCGCGCTCAGCGGCACCCGCCTTCCGTCGCGCTGCACCAGCAGCTCCAGGGGCTCGCCCCCGGAGGCGCGGATGACGGCGGTCACCTGCTGCCAGCCGGCGACGGGACGGCCGTCGACCTGGAGGATGCGGTCCCCGGGCAGCAGCCCGGCCTCGGCGCCCGGCGCGACCGGGTCCCCGGGAGCGCAGTCGCGGTCGGCCGCCGCGGTGGCGGGCAGCACGCACTGCGACACCGACGACACCAGGGGGGGTGCTCTGCGGGGTGCCGATCCCCACCAGCGCCACGGCGAGCAGCACGAACGCCAGCACGAGGTTCACGAACGGGCCGCCGAACATGATCGCGAGCCGCTTGGGGACGCTGAGGCGGTAGAACGCCCGGTGCTCCTCCCCCGGCTCGATCTCCTCCAGGCTCTGGCGGCGGGCGTCCTCGACCATCAGCCCGAAGCGGCCCGTGGACGTCGCGCGCAGGGTCCCGGGTGCGTCACCGGCCCGCGGGGCGAACATCCCGATCATGCGGATGTAGCCGCCCAGGGGGATGGCCTTGACGCCGTACTCGGTCTCGCCGCGGTGCCGGGACCACAGCGTCGGGCCGAAGCCGACCATGTACTGCGTCACCTTCACGCCGAAGCGCTTGGCGGGCACCAGGTGGCCCACCTCGTGCAGTGCGATGGAGACGCCGACCCCGACCGCGGCGACGAGCACCCCGATGAGGACGAGCAGCGCGCTCACCGCGACACCCCCACCGCGGCGGTCAGCTCCCGGGTGCGGCGGCGCGCCCACCCCTCCAGCGCCAGCACCTCGCCGACGTCGCGGGGGGCGCCCGCGGGGTCGTGCTCGGCGACGACGCGGGTCACGGTGTCCACGATCCCGCAGAAGGACAGGGCCCCGGAGAGGAAGGCGTCGACGCACTCCTCGTTGGCCGCGTTGTAGACGGCCGGCGCGCCCCCGCCGCGGCGGGCGCACTCGGCGGCGAGGGACACCGCGGGGAACGCCTCGTCGTCGAGGGGCTCGAAGTGCCAGCTGGTGGCGCGGGTCCAGTCGCAGGCCGGCGCGGCGGCGGGCACCCGCTCCGGCCAGGCCAGCCCGAGGGCGATGGGCAGGCGCATGTCCGGCGGGGAGCACTGGGCGATCGTGGAGCCGTCGGTGAACTCCACCATCGAGTGCACGACGGACTGCGGGTGGACGACGACGGCGATGCGGTCCACCTCGACGGCGAAGAGGAGGTGCGCCTCGATCAGCTCCAGCCCCTTGTTGACGAGGGTCGCGGAGTTGCAGGTGACCACCGGCCCCATGGACCACGTGGGGTGGGCGAGGGCCTGCGCCGGGGTGACGTCGGCGAGCTCCTCGCGCCGGCGGCCGCGGAACGGGCCGCCGCTGGCCGTGAGCACCAGGCGGGCGACCTCCTCGGCGCGGCCCGCGCGCAGGCACTGCGCCAGCGCGGAGTGCTCCGAGTCCACGGGCACGATCTGCCCCGGCGCCGCGGCGCGGGAGACGAGCTCCCCGCCGGCCACCAGGGACTCCTTGTTGGCCAGGGCCAGGGTGCTGCCCGCGGCGAGCGCGGCGAGCGTCGGCTGCAGGCCCACGCTGCCCGTCATGCCGTTGAGGACGACGTCGCACGGGTGACCGGCCACCTCCGCGGCGGCCTCGGGCCCGGCGACGATCCGGGGCGCGCTGCCGGGGCGCCCGGCCCGCCGCGCCTCCTCGGCCAGCGCCTCGCGCAGCGGCCCGGCGGACTCCCGCCGCGCCACGGCCACCACCTCGACGTCGTGGCGCACGGCCTGGCGCGCGAGGGTGGCGACATCGGCGCCCCCGGCCGCCAGCGCCACGACGCGGAAGCGGTGGGGGTCCGCCTCGACGACGTCCAGCGCCTGGGTGCCGATGGAGCCGGTGCTGCCGAGCAGGACGACCCTCCGCTGCCGGCCGGCCGGTCGCGAGGGCTCGGCCGGCTGGGCGTCGGCCGCGGGGGAAGAGGGGCTCACCACCCCATTCTCGCCTCCCGGCGCACCCCCCGGCGCCGCACCGGCGTGGAGGCTGCGCGCAGGTGCCGTGCCCGCCGCCGGGACCACCCGGGGTGACCGGGGGTGACGGGAACCCACCCGCCATGATGAGGTGACTCTCCGCAGCACCCGCGACGCTGACGGCCACCGGGCTCCGCCCTGCAACCGCCGCACTCCCGCGCCGCCGCACGACGGAAGGACGAGCAGGATGCCCGCACCCACCCGCACCCCGCTGGCCGCGCTGGCCGCGGGCCTGCTGAGCAGCGCCACCGCCCTCGTCCTCACGGCCGCCCCGGCGAGCGCCGAGCAGGTGGGAGCCGACCGCGGCGCGGCCGGCGCGCTGCTCTCCGCGGCGGGCACCGCGGCCGAGCAGCAGCGGGCCACCGACCACTGGACGCCGGAGCGGATGCGCGCGGCGGTTCCGGCCGACGTCGCGCGCCCGGCCGTGCGCGGGGTGCGCGCCCCGGCCGGCGCCGCCCCCTCGGTCGCGCGCCTGGCCCCGGGGCGGCGGACCGCGGCCGTCGCGGCCTCCGACGAGCTCGCCCGCGGCCAGCGCGTCGCGGCACCGACCGCCGAGCCGGTGGGCGTGCGGTGGTCGCAGGGCGGGGCCGTCGCCACGGCCACCGGGCGGATCTTCTTTGTGCGCGACGGCGAGAGCTACGTCTGCTCCGGCAGCAGCGTCGCCAGCGCGAACCGCAGCACCGTCGTGACGGCCGGTCACTGCCTCACCGAGCAGCGGGCCGACCGCACGCCGGCGGACTCCACCGAGGTCGTCTTCGTGCCCGGCTACGCCGACGGAGAGCAGCCGCACGGCGTGTGGCCGGTGACGGTGCTGGCCCCCGCGCCGCAGTGGCGCGACGGTGCGCAGGGCACCACCGAGGCCGCGAACCACGACGTGGGCTTCGCGGTGGTCGCCCCGCGCGCGGACGGCAAGCGGCTGGCCGACGTCGTCGGTGCGCTGCCCATCGCCTTCGACACCCCGCCCGGGCAGCGGGTGGCTGTGTTCGGCTATCCCGCCGCCCCGCCCTTCGACGGCGCACGCCTGCAGCACTGCCGCGGCATGCGCTTCGCGAACACGGTGCCGGGCAGCACCGTCGAGGGCGTCAACTGCTTCATGACCGGTGGCTCCAGCGGCGGGCCGTGGCTGTCCCGCTTCGACGGCCGCACCGGCACCGTGACGTCGGTCGTCAGCTTCAGCTACGAGGGCGCCGACCAGGTGATGTACGGGCCCCGCTTCGACGACTCGGTGCGAGCCCTGCACGCCAGCGCCGGCCGCTGACCCCGCCGGCCGCTGACCTTGCTGGGCGGGGCCCGGCCGGACGTCCCCGCCCCGGGGCGGCACCCGGGACGGGGACGGGGCGCGGTCAGGACCGGGCGATCCCGACGTACTTGGTGGACAGGTACTCCTCGATGCCCTCGAAGCCCCCCTCGCGGCCGAAACCGCTGGCCTTGACCCCGCCGAAGGGGGCGGCCGCGTTGGAGACCACGCCCTGGTTGAGGCCCACCATGCCCGTCTCCAGGCCCTCGGCCACCCGCAGCGCGCGGTCGAGGCCCTGCGTGTAGGCGTAGGCCACGAGGCCGTACTCGGTGTCGTTGGCCAGGCGCAGAGCCTCCTCCTCCGTCTCGAAGGCGACCACCGGCGCGACGGGCCCGAACGTCTCCTCGGTGAGCAGGCGGGAGTCCCCGGGCACCCGGTCGAGCACCGTGGGGGCGAAGAACCAGCCCTCCTCGCCCACCGGCCCACCGCCGGTGAGCACCCGCGCCCCGGCGCCGACGGCCTCCTCGACCCGCTGCGCGACGCCCTCCCGGGCCCGGGCGTCGATGAGGGGGCCGACCTGCACCCCGTCCTCGGTGCCGCGCCCCAGCCGCAGCGCACCCATCCGCTCGGCGAGGCCGCGGGCGAAGTCCTCGGCGATGCCGCGCTGGACGTAGAAGCGGTTGGCGGCGGTGCACGCCTCGCCGATGTTGCGCATCTTGGCGAGCATCGCGCCGTCGAGGGCCGCGTCGAGGTCGGCGTCGTCGAAGACGAGGAACGGCGCGTTGCCGCCGAGCTCCATCGACAGCCGCAGCAGCTGCTGGGCGGACTGCTCCACGAGCGTGCGGCCCACGGGCGTGGAGCCGGTGAAGGTGAGCTTGCGCAGGCGCGGGTCGCGGACGAGCGGCTCCACCACCTCCCCCGTCGAGGTGGTGGTGATCACGTTGAGGACGCCGGGCGGCAGGCCCGACTCCGTGAGGATCTGCGCCAGCGCCAGCATGGTCAGCGGCGTCTGCGTCGCGGGCTTGACCACCATCGTGCAGCCCGCCGCCACCGCCGGGCCGATCTTGCGGGTCCCCATCGCCAGCGGGAAGTTCCACGGTGTGATCATGAGGCAGGGCCCGACGGGCTGCTTCATCGTGAGGAAGCGGCTGCCGCCCGCAGGGTTGACGGACCAGCGGCCGGAGATGCGCACCGCCTCCTCCGAGAACCAGCGGAAGAACTCCGCCCCGTAGGTCACCTCGCCGCGGGCCTCCGCGAGCGGCTTGCCCATCTCCAGGGTCATGAGGAGGGCGAGGTCCTCGCTGCGCTCGGTCACCAGCTCGAACGCCCGCCGCAGGATCTCCCCGCGCTCCCGCGGCGGGGTCGCCGCCCACGCCGGCGCCGCCGCCACCGCCGCGTCCAGGGCCGCGGTGCCGTCGGCGACGGTCGCGTCGGCCACCCGCGCCAGCTCCCGGCCCGTGGCGGGGTCCTCGACGCCGACCGTGGCGCCCGCCCCGCTCTCGCGCCAGTCCCCGCCGATGAAGAGGCCCTTCGGCACGGCGCCGACGACGACGGCCTCCCGCTCTGCGCTGCTCACGTCTGCTCCTCCGCTCGGCGCGTTCTCACGACTCGATGTTGGCCATGACGTGCTTGATGCGGGTGTAGTCCTCCAGCCCGTACACGGACAGGTCCTTGCCGTAGCCGGAGTGCTTGAAGCCGCCGTGCGGCATCTCCGCGACGAGCGGGATGTGGGTGTTGACCCAGACGCAGCCGAAGTGGAGGCGCTTGGTCATCCGCATCGCGCGGCCGAAGTCCTTCGTCCAGACGCTGGAGGCCAGCCCGTAGCGGGTGCCGTTGGCCCAGCGCACGGCCTCGTCCTCGTCGCCGAAGCGCTGGACGGTGATGACGGGCCCGAAGATCTCGTCGCGCACCGCCTCGTCGCCGGGCTGGAGCCCCGCCACGACGGTGGGTGCGTAGAAGTAGCCCGGGGCGAGGTCGCCGCCGAGGCGGGAACCGCCGGTGACGAGCTGCGCGTGGTCGGGCAGGCGGTCGACGAAGCCGCCGACGTGCGCGAGCTGGCGCTCGCTGTTGACGGGGCCGACGGCGGTGTCCTCGTCGTCGGGCATGCCGACCCTGGTGGACTTCGCCTGCTCCGCGAGGGCCGCGACGAGGTCGTCGTGGATGCGGGGGGCGGCCAGCACGCGGGTGGCGGCGGTGCAGTCCTGCCCGGCGTTGAAGTACCCGGCGACCGCGATGGCCTCGGCGGCGGCCTCCAGGTCGGCGTCGTCGAAGACCACGACGGGCGCCTTGCCGCCGAGCTCCAGGTGGACGCGCTTGACGTCGCGGCTGGCCGCCTCGGCCACCTGCATCCCGGCGCGCACGGAGCCGGTGATGGCCACCAGCTGGGGCACCTCGTGCTCGACGAGGGCGCGGCCGGTGTCGCGGTCGCCGCAGACGACGTTGAGCACGCCCGGCGGCAGGACCTCCTGGGCCAGCTCGGCCAGCAGCACCGTCGAGGCGGGCGTGGTGTCGGAGGGCTTGAGGACGACGGTGTTGCCCGCGGCCAGCGCCGGCCCGATCTTCCAGACCGCCATCATCAGCGGGTAGTTCCAGGGCGTGACCTGCCCGACGACGCCGATCGGCTCGCGCCGCACGAAGGACGTGTGCCCGGCGAGGTACTCCCCCGCGGCGCGACCCTCCAGCACCCGGGCGGCGCCGGCGAAGAACCGCAGCTGGTCCACCGAGGGCGGCAGCTCCTCGGAGCGGGTCAGGGCGACGGGCTTGCCGGTGTTCTCCACCTCCGCGGCGATGAAGTCCTCGGCGCGCTCCTCCAGGCGGTCGGCCAGCTTCAGCAGGGCTCGCTGCCGTTCCGCGGGGGTCGTCTCGCCCCAGCTCTCGAACGCCCGTGCGGCCGCGGAGTAGGCGGCGTCGACGTCCTCGGGTCCGGAGAGCGGAGCGGTGGCGTAGGCCCGGCCGGTGGCCGGGTCCAGCACCTCGCTGGTGCGCCCGTCCCGGGCCCCGACCGCCTGACCGTCGATGATGTTGCGCAGTGCGCGCAGCTGGCTCACGGGAGTGCTCCTTCGCCTCGGCCCGTCCTTCTCGCGCACGACCCTAGCCCCCGCGGACTCCTCCAGCACAGGCAGCGCGGACACGGGAAGCGCGGATTCGGACCCGTCAAGCCACCGATTCGCCGGTTCGGGGTCCCGTGACCGAGGATCCGGTGGCGTGCGGGCGCCCCGGGTACGGTGCGGCGGTGGGCTACGACGTCACCGACCTGCCAGCCGCCGCGCTGGAGTTCCTCACCGAGCGGCACCTCGCGACCCTGACCACGCTGCGCGGCGACGGCAGCCCGCACGTGGTGCCCGTCGGTTTCACCTTCGACGCGGGGTCGGGGCTGGTGCAGGTGATCACGAACGGCCGCTCCCGCAAGGCCGCGCACGCCGCCGCCGGGGGGCGCGCGGCCGTCAGCCAGGTGGACGGGCGGCGCTGGCTGACCCTGGAGGGCCGCACGCACGTGCTCACCGCCCCCGACGACGTCGCCGACGCGGAGGAGCGCTACGCCCGCCGCTACCGGGTGCCGCGGCCCAACCCCGAACGCGTCGTCGTCGTGCTCACCGTCGACCGGGTGCTGGGGTCCGTGCCGCCCTGGGCCTGAGGGCCGCGGCCCGCCGGAGCGGCCCTCAGCCGCCGCGGGTGCGGGCGGCCTCGTCCAGGGCCGCGATGAGCTCCACGACCCGGTCGAAGAAGGCGTCCACCGGCACCTCGCGGTAGCCGCGGCGGCCGCGGCGGGGGCGGAACAGCGCAGAGCGCACGTCGGCGGGGCGCAGCCTGCCCCGCCCCGCGAGGTGGTCCGCGACCAGCCGGCACAGCTGGTCCACGTCGGAACGGTCGTAGGTCCGCTCCAGCCACCTCCCGCGGGGGAACCGGTCGCCCCCCGGGCCTGCCAGGCGTCCCCGCACGGCCGCCATCACCGCGGAGACCTGCTCGCTCCACACCTGCCGCCGGGGGCCGGCCAGCGCACGGCCGGCGGCCTGCGCGGCGAGGGCGTCCTCGATGCCCGCCAGAACGGCGTCGGTCGCGCTGATGTCGTAGCCGCCGAGGGCGAAGCGGAAGCCGGCCGAGCGGACGTGCTGCGGCGCGACCTGGGGCGCGGGCCCGGCACAGCCGCGCCGCACCCGCTCGAGGAAGTCGTCCACCTCCGCCACGGCGTAACCGCGGCGCAACCGCGAGGTGCGGTGGGGTGCGGCGTGCAGGGCCCGCCGCAGCCGGTCGTCCACGTCGGCGCCGTCAGGCGGGTGCGACGGCGGGCGAGACGCCCGGCTCGTCCTCACCCGTGGCGGCGAGCTGGCCGCACGCCCCGTCGATCTCGCTGCCGCGGGTGTCGCGCACGGTCGTCGGGATGCCGCGCGCCTCCAGCGCCGCGACGAAGGCCCGCTCCACGGCCGGGTCGCTGGCCGTCCACTTCGACCCCGGCGTCGGGTTCAGCGGGATCGGGTTGACGTGGACCCACCCGCGGCCCCGGGCGTTGAGCAGCTTGCCGAGGCGGTCCGCGCGCCACGCCTGGTCGTTGATGTCGCGGATGAGGGCGTACTCGATGCTGACCCGGCGGCCCGTGGCGTCGAAGTAGCGGCGGGCGGCGTCGAGCGCCTCGCCGACCTTCCACCGGGTGTTGATCGGGACCAGCTCGTCGCGCAGCTCGTCGTCGGGGGCGTGCAGGCTCAGCGCCAGCGTCACGGGGACGCCCTCGCCGGCGAGCTTGTCGATGGCGGGGACCAGCCCGACCGTCGACATCGTCACGCCGCGCGCGGAGATGCCGAGACCGTCGGGCGCCGGCTGCGTGAGGCGGCGGATCGCCGCGACGGCGGCCTTGTAGTTGGCCAGGGCCTCGCCCATGCCCATGAAGACGACGTTGTTGACCCGGCCCGGCCCGCCGGCGATCTCGCCGCGGTGCAGGGCGCGGGCCGCGGCGAGCACCTGCTCGACGATCTCCGCGGTGGACATGTTGCGGGTCAGCCCCGCCTGGCCGGTGGCGCAGAACGGGCAGTTCATCCCGCAGCCGGCCTGGCTGGAGATGCACACGGTGGCCCGGCCGGGGTAGCGCATGAGCACCGACTCCACCAGGGCCCCGTCGAAGAGCCGCCACAGCGTCTTCACCGTCGTGCCGCCGTCGCACTCCTGGGTCCGCACGGGCGTCAGCAGTCGCGGCAGCAGCCCGTCGGTGAGGCGCTGCCTGCTGGCGGCGGGCAGGTCGGTCATCGCCTCGGGGTCGTCCTCGAGCCGCTCGAACCAGTGCATGGCGAGCTGCTTCGCGCGGAACGGCTTCTCACCGAGCTCCTCGACCGCGGCGCGCCGCTCGGCGGGCTCGAGGTCGCTGAAGTGCCGCGGCGGCTTGCCCCTGCGCGGGGCGGACATCACCAGCTTGCCGGGGCCCGCGGGGGCGAGCGGCAGGGGCGGGCGCTGGTCGCGGTCGGGCGCGGGCACATCGGTCGCGGGCACGGCGGGAGCGGGGATCTGGGCAGCCATCGTGCCTCCATGGTCGCACGCGGGGACGCCCCCGGGCAGCCGTCGCCCGCGCTGCGCGCGCGGACGGCTCAGGTGGGGACGGCGAGGTGGAGCACCAGGTAGATGACGGGTGCCGTGGGCAGCAACGAGTCGAGGCGGTCCATGATTCCGCCGTGCTCGGGGATGAGGTTGCTCATGTCCTTGATGCCCAGGTCCCGCTTCAGCAGCGACTCCGACAGGTCGCCCACCGTGGCGCTCAGCACCGCCGCGACGCCGAGGAGGGCGCCGACCCACCACGACCCGTGCAGGGCGAGCGGCACCGCAACCGCCCCGGTCACCGCACCCAGCACGACGGAGCCCGCCATCCCCTCCCAGGACTTCTTCGGGCTGACGGAGGGCGCCATGGGGTGCCTGCCGAAGAGGACCCCGGCGACGAAGCCCCCGATGTCGCTGGCCACCGCGCACAGGATGAAGACGAGGATCCGCCACGGCCCGTCCGGCTCCGCCAGCATCAGCATGGCGAAGCCCGCGAGGAACGGGGCGTAGGTGGTGATGAACACCGCGCCCGCCACGTCGGCGACCGGCAGGACCCGCGCCACCCCCGGCTCCGGCGAGGTGTGCCCGGTCAGCCGCCACAGCAGCACCGCCGCGACGGTCAGCGCGTAGGAGACGAAGAGGCTCTCCGGCCCGCCCACGTACGCCGCGGGGACGATGGCCACCGCCCCCGCCACGAGCGGGACGACCGGCACGTCGAGGTGGCGGGCGCGGAAGGCGACGGCCATCTCGCGCACGGCCAGCACGACCGCCACGGTCGCCAGGACGACGAAGGCCTCCTTGCGGATGACGAGGCAGGCCACCACCAGGGCGATGAGGCCGATCCCGACCCCGCTGGCCACCGGCAGGTTGCGTCCCGCCCGGGGGCGCCGCCTGCCCCCGGGCGCGCTCGTGCTGCCGGCCGGAGCCGGCGGGACTGCGCCGCTCACACCGCCAGCAGCTCAGCTTCCTTGTTCTTCAGCAGGTCGTCGATGGCCTCGACGTGCTTCTTGGTGCTCGCCTCGAGCTCCTTCTCCGCACGCGCCACCTCGTCCTCGCCCGCCTCGCCGTCCTTGACGATGCGGTCGAGCTCCTCCTTCGCCCGGCGGCGGATGTTGCGGATGGAGACGCGGGCGTCCTCGGCCTTGTTGCGGGCGAGCTTGATGTAGTCCTTGCGCCGCTCCTCGGTGAGCTGGGGCAGGACGATGCGGATGACCTGGCCGTCGTTGCTCGGGTTCACCCCGAGGTCGGAGTTGCGCAGCGCCTTCTCGATCTCGCCCATCGCGCCGCGGTCGAACGGTGCGATGAGGACGGAGCGGGCCTCGGGGATCTGGAACGAGGCCAGCTGCTGCAGCGGCGTCGGGGCGCCGTAGTAGTCGACGAGGATCTTGTGGAACATCGCGGCGTTCGCCCGGCCGGTGCGGATGCCAGCGAAGTCCTCCTTCGCGACCTCGACCGCCTTGTCCATCTTCTCCTCTGCCTCGAGGAGGGTGTCGTCGATCACAGTCGTCCCTTCGTCCACCGCGCGAGCGTCGAGTTCACCGCCCGCGCCGCCCCGGGGGGTCAGCCGGGCGTGACCAGCGTGCCGATCCTCTCACCCCGCAGCGCGGCCGCCACGTTGCCCTGCCCGTCCATGCCGAAGACGACCATGGGCAGGCGGTTCTCGGCGCAGAGGCTGAAGGCGGTGTTGTCCACGACCCGCAGCCCGCGCTTCATGGCCTCGGCGTGGGTGATCTCGTCGATCTTCGTGGCGCTCGCGTCCGTGCGCGGGTCGCCGGTGTAGACGCCGTCCACGCCGTTCTTCGCCATGAGGACCACGTCGGCGCGCACCTCCAGCGCACGCTGGGCGGCGACGGTGTCCGTGGAGAAGTACGGCATGCCGGCGCCGGCGCCGAAGATGACGACCCGGCCCTTCTCCATGTGCCGGATGGCGCGGCGGGGGATGTACGGCTCCGCGACCTGCCCCATCGTGATGGCCGTCTGCACGCGCGTGTCGACCTTCGCCTGCTCCAGGAAGTCCTGCAGGGCGAGGCAGTTCATGACCGTGCCGAGCATGCCCATGTAGTCGGCGCGGGTGCGGTCCATGCCGCGCTGGGACAGTTCCGCGCCGCGGAAGAAGTTGCCGCCGCCCACGACGATCGCCACCTGCACGCCCTGCCGCACGGGCACGGCGATCTCCCGGGCGATGCGCGAGACGACGTCGGGGTCCACGCCGACCCGGCCCGCGCCGAACATCTCCCCCGACAGCTTCAGCAGGACGCGGCGGTAGGTAGGTGCCGGTTCCACGGTCCCTGCGTCGAGGTCGACGGTCACGGTGGTCTCGGGCACGCATGCTCCTGCTCGTCGGGCGGCGCGGTGGCCGGCTGCTGTGGTGTGGACGGGCCGGCGCGGGGCTGCGCGGCCGGGGCGAGGGGGCACCCCGGGGTCCACGGTCCGCGGGCGTCCTCGGCCGCGGGCACACCCAGTCTGCCGCACCGGCAGGGTTGCGGGCTCCCCCCGGTGCCGCGCCGCTGCGCCGATGGGGTGTGCGGGGGCTCACGCCGGCGCCCGCCGCGCTCACCCGCCCGCGCGCAGCGCGACCGCCGCCCGCTCCGGGCACACGTGCGACGGCTCCCCCCGCCGCGCTCCGGGCGGGAGCGCGACGGGGGGAGCCGGGGGGTGCTGGGTCAGGCGCCGACGCGGAAGCGCGCGAACGCGGTGGCGTTGGCGCCGGCCGACTTCAGGACCTGGGCGACGGTCTGCTTCGGGTCCTTGGCGAACGCCTGCTCCAGCAGGACGTTGTCCTTGAAGAAGCCGTTGACGCGGCCCTCGACGATGCGCGGCAGGGCCGCCTCGGGCTTGCCCTCCTCGCGGGAGGTGGCCTCGGCGACGCGACGCTCCTTCTCCACGACGTCGGCGGGCACGTCCTCGCGGCTGAGGTACGTCGGCGACATGGCGGCGGCGTGCATGGCGACGTCCTTGCCCGCCTCGGTGGCCTCGGAGTCCAGGGCCACGAGCACGCCGATCTGCGGCGGCAGGTCGGCGCTGGTGCGGTGCAGGTAGGACGCCACGAAGGGGCCCTCGACGCGCGCGACGCGACGCACGACGATCTTCTCGCCGATGGTGGCGTTGGCCTCGTCGAGCACGTCCTGGACGGTCTTGCCGCCGACGTCGCTGGCCAGCAGGGCCTCCGCGTCGGTGGACTTCGTGTCCACGGCCTGCTGCAGCACCTGCTGCGCCAGCTCCTGGAAGCGCTCGCCCTTGGCGACGAAGTCGGTCTCGCAGTTGACCTCGACGAGCACGCCGACGCCACCGCCGACGTGGGCGGCGACGAGGCCGTTGGAGGCGTCGCGGCCCTCGCGCTTGGTCACGCCCTTGAGGCCCTTGACGCGCAGGATCTCGACGGCCTTGTCGAAGTCGCCCTCGGCCTCGACGAGAGCGTTCTTGCAGTCGAGCATCCCTGCGCCGGTCTTCTCGCGCAGCGACTTGACGTCGGCGGCGGTGTAGGCGGCCATATCGGTCCTCTCCTCGTGCGTCACGGGTGTGTGGCCGCGCGGCACGGCGCGGCCGGTGCTCCCCCGTCCGGCGGCCGGGAGCGGTCGGCGGCCGGGGTGCACGGGACGGGCTGACGCCCCCGCGCCGGGCCGTCCGCGGGTGCGGACGGCCCGGCGCGGGGGCGGGGGGGGGTCAGGCCTGGTCGGTCGACTGCGCAGCGGCGGCCGCGTCGCCGGTGGCGAGCTCCTCGGCCGGCGCGGTGCTGCCGCTGGCGACCTCGGCCTCGTGGACCTCGGGCGCCTGCGCGGCGTCGGCGGTCGCGCCCTCGCCGGCGCCGGACTGCACGCCGCCGGGAGCCGGGTTGTCGAGCAGCTCCTGCTCCCAGGACGCCAACGGCTCCTCGCCGGAGGCGTCGCCGCCGCCGTGGCGGACCTGGAGCCCCTCGGCGACGGCGTCGGCGATGACGCGGGTCAGCAGGTTGATGGCGCGGATCGCGTCGTCGTTGCCGGGGATGCGGTAGTCCACGACGTCGGGGTCGCAGTTGGAGTCGACGATCGCGACGATCGGGATGCGCAGCTTGCGCGCCTCGTCGACCGCCAGGTGCTCCTTGTTGGTGTCGACGATCCACACGGCGCTGGGGACCTTCGACATGTCGCGGATGCCGCCGAGGGTCTTGTCCAGCTTCTCGTACTCGCGGCGGAGGACGAGCAGCTCCTTCTTCGTCATGCCGGAGCCGGCGACGTCGTCGAAGTCCATCTCCTCCAGCTCGCGCAGGCGCTGCAGGCGCTTGGAGACGGTCTGGAAGTTGGTCAGCATGCCGCCGAGCCAGCGCTGGTTGATGTAGGGCATCCCGACGCGACGGGCCTGCTCCGCGATCGACTCCTGCGCCTGCTTCTTCGTCCCGATGAAGAGCACGGAGCCGCCGTGGGCGACGGTGTCCTTCACGAACTCGTAGGCGCGGTCGATGAACGACAGCGACTGCTGCAGGTCGATGATGTAGATGCCGTTGCGCTCCGTGAAGAGGAAGCGCTTCATCTTGGGGTTCCAGCGGCGGGTCTGGTGCCCGAAGTGCACGCCCGACTCGAGCAGCTGGCGCATCGTCACGACGGCCATGGGTGTCCTCCTGGTGCCCGGCCGGAGCCGGGTTCGGTTGTCGCGGACGGCCGGTCGGCCGCCGCCCTGGCCCCCGCGGCGCGCCCCACCGCGACCACCCGCGCGAGCGGGTGCCGTGGACCGGGGACGCGCCCCGAGGCTCCCGGCGCGGCGGCCACCGGGGCCACCGTCCGCGGGCCCGGTGAGCGGGGACGCGAAGTCGCCCGGCACAGACCGGGCGCAGCCGTATCCTACGGGCCGTGAGCAGCCCCCTCCACACCGGCCCGGACCGTCCCTCCGCCGCCCCTGCCGGTGCCCGCCGCGGGGTGCGGCGGATGCAGGGCTTCGGGCCCACGATCTTCGCCGAGATGTCCGCGCTGGCGGCGCGCACCGGCTCGCTCAACCTCGGGCAGGGCTTCCCCGACTCCGACGGCCCCTCCTCGCTGCTGGAGGACGCCGTCGATGCGATCCGGGCCGGGCGCAACCAGTACCCGCCGGGCTCCGGCGAGCCGGAGCTGCTGGCCGCCGTCGCCGAGCACCAGCACCGTTTCCACGGCCTCGCCGTGGACCCGGCCACCGAGGTCCTCGTCACCACCGGGGCCACCGAGGCGGTCGCCGCGAGCGTGCTGGCGCTGTGCGAGCCCGGTGACGAGGTCATCGTGCTGGAGCCGGCCTACGACGCCTACGCCGCGGCGATCGCGCTGGCCGGCGGGGTCCAGCGCAGCGTGCCGCTGCGGGCCACCGCCACCGGCTTCACCGTCGACGCCGACGCGCTGCGCGCCGCCTTCTCCGAGCGGACGCGGCTGCTGCTGCTCAACACCCCCCACAACCCCACCGGCGCGGTCCTCACCGCCGCCGAGCTGGCCGTGGTGGCGGAGCTGGCCGCCGCGCACGACGTGGTCGTCGTCACCGACGAGGTCTACGAGCACCTGGTGTACGACGGGCTGCGGCACCTGCCGATCGCGACGCTGCCCGGCATGGCCGAACGCACCCTGACCGTCTCCTCGGCGGGCAAGACCTTCTCGGTGACGGGCTGGAAGGTCGGCTGGCTGACGGGGCCGGCGGACCTGGTCACGGCCGTGCGGACGGTCAAGCAGTTCGTCACCTTCTCCGGTGGGGCGCCGTTCCAGCCCGCGGTGGCGCGGGCCCTGGCGCTGCCCGACGCCTTCTTCGCGGAACTCGCGGGCGACCACCAGCGCCGCCGGGACCTGCTGTGCGAGGGGCTGCGCGCCGCAGGGTTCGAGGTCCGGGTCCCCGCGGGCAGCTACTTCGTCGTGGCGGACCCGCGCCCGCTCGGCTTCGACGACGGCACGCAGCTCTGCCGGCGGCTGCCCGAGCTCGCCGGGGTCGTGGGCGTGCCGGTGTCGGCGTTCTGCACCCCGGGCGGGGAGGCGGCCGCCGAGGTGCGCCCGCTGGTCCGCTTCACCTTCTGCAAGCGGGACGCGGTGCTCTCCGAGGCCGTGGAGCGGCTGCAGCGGCTGCGCACGCACTGAGCCTCTGCGGCGCGGCGTCCACAGGGTCCGCCGGCCCGCCGCCGTCCCCAGCGGCGGCAGCGGCGGTCCCGCCGCACCCGGTGGCGCGGCAGCCTGCCGCCGTGCCCGCCGCCCCCAGCGCCACCCTCCTCGCCGGTGCCGCGACCGCCGCCCTCACCGTCGCCGCCCTCGCCTCGCCCTGGACCGCCGGCGCGCCCGCTGCCGGCCCCGCGCCCGACACGGTCGCGGCGGCCGCCCCGGCCGGGACCGCCACCGCGCAGCCCGCCCCGGTGGACGCCCCGGCGGGAGCCGCCACCGCCTACGACTGGCCGCTGGCGCCGGCTCCGCGGGTCCTGCGCGGCTTCGACGTCCTGGCCTCCCCGTACGCGCCCGGCCACCGCGGGGTCGACCTGTCGGCGTCGCGGGGGCAGGAGGTGCTCACGGCGGGTGCGGGCACCGTGACCTTCGCGGGGGCGGTCGCCGGGCGCGGCGTCGTGGTCGTGGCCCACGCCGACGGGCTGCGCACGACGTACGAGCCCGTGGTCCCCGCCGTCGGCGCCGGGACGCCGGTGCGCGCCGGGGCCGTCGTGGGCGTGCTCGCCGACTCCCCCGCACACTGCCCGGCCGAGGGCTGCCTGCACTGGGGGGCCCGGCGGGGGGAGCAGTACGTCGATCCCCTCGCCCTGCTGCGCCCGCCCGCCCCGCCGGTGCTGCTCCCGCTGGGCCGCCCGGGCTGAGCCCGGGCCCCGCGGGGATCGACCGGCGGGCAGGCCGGCCGGTGGGTCAGCTGGCGTCGCTGAGCTTGCCGCGCAGCTGCAGCACGGCCTTGGTGTGCATCTGGCAGATGCGCGACTCCGTCACCCCGAGGACGCGGCCGATCTCCGCGAGGGTGAGGCCCTCGTAGTAGTAGAGGGTGACGACGATCTTCTCCCGCTCGGGCAGCTGGTTGATGGCCCGCGCGAGGATGAACTTCGTCTCCTCCGACTCGAAGGCCGCCACCGGGTCCTCGGCCTTGGTGTCCTCGAGGGTGTCCACCAGGGAGAGCTTGTCGCCCTTCTCCCCGGAGACGGTGAGCAGCTCGTCGAGGGCCACCACGTTGACGTAGGACACCTGGCTGAAGATCGCGTGCAGGTCGCCGAGGGGGATCCCGAGGCGCTCGGCGACCTCCACCTCCGTCGGCGTGCGGTGCAGCTCGGCCTCGAGCGTGGCGTAGGCCCGCTCCACCTCGCGGGCCTTGCTGCGCACCGAACGGGGGATCCAGTCGATGGCGCGCAGCTCGTCGATGATCGCGCCGCGGATGCGGGAGATGGCGTACGTCTCGAACTTGATCGCACGCTCGATGTCGAACTTCTCGATCGCGTCGATGAGGCCGAAGATCCCGTAGGACACGAGGTCGGCCTGCTCGATGTTCGGCGGCAGTCCCACGCCGACCCGGCCCGCGACGTACTTGACCAGCGGGGAGTAGTGCAGGATCAGCCGCTCGCGCAGGGCCGCGTTGCCCGTCGCCTTGAACTCCTCCCACATCGCGCGCAGGGCGGCCTCGGCCGCCTCCTGCTCGGGCGTGGGGGTGCCCCGGCCGGCCCGGGTGGCGAACCGGGCGTTGGCCCGGGGCCGACCCGCCGGCTGCACCTCCTCCACCGGAGCCGGTGCGTCCTGCACCACCGTCAGGTCGGCGTCGGTCGCTGCGCCCGTCGGCGTGGCCTCTTGCGACCTGGCTGCTGCGTCCATCTCCACCCCCGGCTCCCGCTAGGCCCGGGGATGGGCCTGGCGGTACGACCTCCGCAGGCGTTCTACGGAGACATGCGTGTAGATCTGCGTTGTTGAAAGCGTAGCGTGACCGAGCAGTTCCTGAACGCTACGTAGGTCAGCTCCTCCGTCCAGCATGTGGGTCGCCGCGCTGTGGCGCAGCCCGTGCGGGCTGGTGTCCGGCACCTCCTCCAGGGACCCCAGCAGGGCGTGCAGCACGGCCCTGACCTGGCGTTGTCCCAGGCGGGAGCCCCGCCGGCCCAGGAACAGCGCCGGGCCGGACCCCTCGCGGGCCAGTTGCGGACGTGATCGCGACAGGTGCGCGGCCAGCGCCTCGGCCGCCGGGACGCCGAACGGAATCACCCGTTCGCGGGAGCCCTTCCCCAGCACCCGGAGCGTGCGCCGGCCCAGGTCGAGGTCGTCGACGTCCGCACCGACCAGCTCCGCCACCCGGCAGCCGGTGCCGTAGAGGACCTCCAGGACCGCCACGTCCTGCAGGTGCACGGGGTCCCCGTCGAGGGCGCGCTGCGCGGCGGCGTCCAGCAGGGCGGCGACCTGCTCCGCCCGCAGCACCTGGGGCAGCTCCCCCGCGCGCCGCGGCGCCCGCAGCCGCAGCGCCGGGTCGTCGGTGCGGCGGCCGCTGCGCTGGGCCCACGCCGTGAAGGTCCGCGCCGCCGCCGAGCGCCGCGCCAGGGTGGAGCGGGCCAGTCCCCGCCGGGAGCCCTCGGCCAGCCAGGCGCGGAGGACGGCGAGGTCCAGCCGCGCCAGCGCCTCCGCGGACCCCTGAGCGCCGCCGGCCGCCCGCGCGGCGTGCCCGAGCAGGTCGCCCACGTCCCCGAGGTAGGCGCGCACGGTGTGCTCCGAGCGCCCCCGCTCGGCGCGCAGGTGCTGCGCGAACGCCTCCAGCAGCTCGTCCTGCGCTTCGGGGCTCCGCTCGGGCATGGCTGCACAGTAGGCACCGGCGCCCGCAGGCAGGGCGCAGCGGCCCTCCCGGCGAGCCCCGCGCTCCCTCCGCAGGCGGTGGCGGCCCGCCCCGGTCACGGCCGCCGCTGCGGCGCGGACCGCCGCCACGCTCCGTCGACCGGGGCGGCGATCCCGGCGAGGTGCAGCCGTCCCAGTGCCGCCTGCACGCAGGCCACGTCCAGTCCCGCCGAGGCCGCCAGCGCCTCCGTCGACGCGGCCGCCCGCGACGGCAGCACCTCCGCGACCCGGCGGTCGGCCGGGGACAGCCCGTCGAGGTCGTCCTGCCGTCCCGTCCGCGGCGGCGGCAGGTGCTCCCCCACCGGCCCGAGCAGCTCCGCCGCCTCCGCCGCGTCGGTGACGCAGACCGCCCCGCGCTCCCTCAGCAGCCGGTGGCAGCCCGCCGAGGCCGCCGAGGTGACCGGCCCGGGCACCGCGCCGACCGGGCGCAGCAGCCGCTCCGCGCGGTCGGCGGTCGCCAGCGCGCCGGAGCGCCACGCCGCCTCGACGACGACGGTGCCGCGGGTGGCCGCTGCGATGAGGCGGTTGCGCTCCAGGAAGCGCCACCGGGTGGGGGCGCTGCCGGGAGGGACCTCGCTCACGAGCGCCCCCGTCTCGGCGATCCGTTCGAGCAGCGCGGTGTTGCCGCGGGGGTAGAGCCGGTCCACCCCACCCGCCAGCACCGCGACGGTCGGGCCGCCCGTGGCCGCGGAGGCGCGGTGGGCGGCGGCGTCGATGCCGTAGGCGCCGCCGCTCCAGACGGCGAAGCCGCGCTCCCCCAACCCCGCCGACAGCTCCGCGGCCACGTGCTCGCCGTAGGCGGTGGCCGCGCGGCTGCCGACGAGCGCCGCCCCGGTGGTGGCGGCCGCCGCGAGCTCCAGGGGCCCGCGCACCCACAGGCACAGCGGCTGGCCCAGCGGTCTGCCGTCGGTGGCGGTCGCGGTGTCGAGGTCGGCCAGGCCCCGCGGCCACTCGGGGTCATCGGGGACGAGCAACCTGCCCCCGAGGCGGCGCAGCAGGCGCAGGTCCGCACCGGGATCGGCGCCCTCCAGCCGCAGCCGCCAGCGCTGCGCCCCGTGCCCGGCCAGCACCGCCTCCAGCGCGGCGACCGCCCCGCACTCGGCCACCAGCCGCGACGCCTGCGCGTCCCCGGGCTCCGCGAGCCTGCTCCACGCCGCCCGGGCCGTGCGCTCGTCGTCCAGGGCGACGCGCAGCGGACCGGGGACCTGCCGCAGCGGGCGCACCGGGGCACGCGGGCCGGCCGGCACGGTGGCGCCCGGGCTCACCGCACACCGCCCTCGGCGCCGCGCAGGGCGAGGGCACGCCCGAGGTCGTCCCCGTGCGGTGCGCTGCGGCCCGCGAGGTCGGCCAGCGTCCACGCGACCCGCAGCACCCGGTCGTAGCCGCGGACGGTGAGCGCTCCGCGGTCCAGGGCCCGGTCGAGGTCCGCCGTCACCGCGGGCGCCAGCCGCAGCCGGCCGCGCAGCTCCGCCCCGCGCAGCTGCCCGTTGGCGGTGCTGCCGGTCCCGGCGAGACGGGCGGCGGCAGCGGCCCGGGCTGCCGCCACCCGCGCCGCGACGACCGCGGTGGGCTCCCCCGCCGCGCCGCCCACCTGCGCCCTGGTCACCGGCCGCACCGCCACCCGCAGGTCCACCCGGTCCAGCAGCGGCCCGGACAGCCGCGCGGCGTAGCGGCGCCGGGCGTCGGGCGTGCAGGTGCAGTCCAGCCCCTTCCCGCCGGCGCGGCCGCACGGGCAGGGGTTGGCCGCCAGCACGAGCTGGAACCGGGCGGGGAAGCGGGCGGTGCCGCGGGAGCGGTGCAGGACGAGCTCGCCGTGCTCCAGGGGCTGCCGCAGCGACTCCAGCACGCGACGGTCGAACTCCGGCGCCTCGTCGAGGAAGAGCACGCCCCGGTGTGCGCGCGAGGCGGCACCGGGGCGGGGCAGGCCGCTGCCCCCGCCGATGACCGCGGCCACCGACGCCGTGTGGTGCGGGTCCTCGAAGGGGGGCCGGTGCACGAGGGTGGCCGCGGCGGGCAGCGTGCCGGCCACGGAGTGCACGGCGGTGACCTCGAGGGCGTCGGCCTCGGCGAGGTCGGGCAGCAGGCCCGGCAGGCGGGCGGCGAGCATGGTCTTGCCGACCCCGGGCGGCCCGGTGAGCAGGAGGTGGTGGCCCCCCGCGGCCGCCACCTCCAGGGCGAGGCGGCCCTCGGCCTGCCCGACCACCTCGCTGAGGTCCGCGACGACGCGCCCGGGGGCCGCGTGGTCGTTCCCGGCCGCGCGGGGGGCGCTCTCGTCGGCGGGCTCGGGCGGCGGGTCCCCCCGGTGCTCGGCCACGAGGTCGGCGAGGCGGCGCACGGGCAGCACCCGCACGCCCGGCACGAGGGCGGCCTCGTCGGCGTTGTCGTGCGGCACGACGACCCGCTCGCAGCCGGCGCGCGCCGCGGCGAGGACGGCGGGCAGGACCCCGCGGACCGCCCGCACGCTGCCGTCGAGGCCGAGCTCGCCCAGGTGCACGACGCCGGAGACGGCGGCGGGCGGCACGGTCCCCGCGGCGGCCAGCACCGCCACCGCCACCGCGAGGTCGAAGCCGGAGCCCCGCTTGGGGAGGGTGGCCGGCGAGAGGTTGACGGTGATGCGCCGCGGCGGCAGCGTGCAGCCGGAGTTGGCGGTCGCGGCGCGGACGCGGTCGCGGGCCTCCATCAGCGAGGCGTCGGGCAGGCCGACGAGCACGAAGGCGGGCAGGCCCTGGGCGATGTCCGCCTCGACGTCGACGACGTGGCCCTGCACGCCGACGAGGGCGACCCCGAGGGTCCGGGCGAGGGCCACGTCAGCCCACCGCCCGCAGGTGCTCCACGACGGCGGGACCGCGCAGCGGGCGCAGCACCGCGACGACGTCGAGGCGGACGTCGCGGGGACGGACGCCGTGGGCGCTCATCCACGCCGCGGCGAGCCGGCGCAGGCGGGCCACCTTGACGGGGGTCACCGCCTCGAGGGGGTGGCCGGAGGCGAGGCTCCGGCGGGTCTTGACCTCGCACACGACCAGGCAGTCGCCGTCACGGGCGACGATGTCCAGCTCCCCGTGCTCGCAGCGCCAGTTGCGCGCCAGCACCGTCATGCCCGCCTGCTGCAGGTGCCGCACGGCGACCCTCTCGCCGTACCCGCCCACCGCGTCCTTCGCGCCCACGCGCACCACCTCCGCGAGGAGGCTGCCGCCGCGGGGCGGGCACCGGGCCGCCGCGCACGTCCGCTGTGGACGCAGTGCGCGGCGGCGCGGGCTGTGGAGCAGTGGGTGCCGGCGGCCGGGCGCGGGCGGCGGTGCCCGCTCCCCGGGGTCAGTGACCGCGCAGCGGCGGTTCGGGCACCTCGATCTCGCTCTTGGACAGCTCCTCGACGTTGACGTCCTTGAACGTCACCACCCGCACGTTCTTCACGAAGCGCGCGGGGCGGTAGACGTCCCAGACCCAGGCGTCGGCGAGCCGCAGCTCGAAGTAGGTCTCCCCGTCGGCGGTGCGGACCTGCAGGTCCACCTGGTTGGCCAGGTAGAAGCGCCGCTCCGTCTCCACGACGTAGGCGAAGAGACCGACGACGTCGCGGTACTCGCGGTAGAGCTGCAGCTCCATCTCGGTCTCGTAGTTCTCGAGGTCCTCTGCGCTCACCCGGCCATCATGCCTGCCGGGCAGGCCCCGTGCCCAACCCCTCCCCGGACGTCTCGCCCGCCGCCGCCCGGACGGTGGCTGCGCGCGGAACGGCGGCGCGGGGTCCGGGCAGCCGCCAGCTGCGCCGGTGCAGGTCGCAGGGGCCGTGCTCGGCCAGGGCGGCGAGGTGCCCGGGAGCGCTGTAGCCCTTGTTGCCGTCCCAGCCGTAGCGGGGCTCGGCCAGGGCGTGGCGGACCATGATCTCGTCGCGGGTGGTCTTGGCGAGCACGCTGGCCGCGGCGACGGAGGCGCACGCGAGGTCGGCCTTCACCCGCGTCACCACGGCCGGGCCCGGTTCCTCCCCCGCGCAGGCGTCGAGGAGGGTGGGCTGCCCCGGCGGGCTGAGCCAGTCGTGGGAGCCGTCGAGCAGCACCACGTCGGGCCGGCGCGGCAGCTGGGCCAGCGCCCGCCGCCCGGCCAGCCGCAGCGCCGCGATGATGCCGACCGCGTCGATCTCGGCCGCCTCCGCGTGCCCGACGGCCCAGGCCGCGCCCCAGCGGCGCAGCGCGGGGACGAGGGCCTCCCGCGCCTGCGGTGCCAGCAGCTTGGAGTCGCGCAGGCCCACGGGCGCGCTGCGGGTGCCGGCGTCGACGAGGACGACCCCGACGGTGACCGGGCCGGCGAGGGCACCGCGCCCGACCTCGTCCATGCCGGCGACGAGCAGCGACCCGGCGCGCAGCAGGCGCCGCTCCTCGCGCAGGGAGGGCACCACGGAGCGGGGGCCGGAGGTGTTCACCGGACCCCCTGCGTCCCCCCGACCTCGGCGAAGACGTCCTCCTGCCCGCCCAGCCACGCCCAGTGGTCGACGGGCCAGATGACGGTGAAGGCGCGCCCCGTCACGGCGTCCACGGGGATGGTGCCGCCGCCCTCGAGGTCGGGGTGGAAGCGGGAGTCCTCGGAGCGCTCGCGGTGGTCGCCCATGACCCACAGGCGTCCCTCGGGGACCTCCACCTCGAAGGTCCGGCTGCTCGCCGGGTCGCCGGGGTGGACGTAGGGCTCCTCGACGGGGACGCCGTTGACGGTCATGCGGGCCTGGTCGTCGCAGCACATGATGCGGTCGCCGGGCAGGCCGACCACGCGCTTGATGAGGTGCTCGTTGGAGTCCTCGGGCAGCAGGCCGATGAAGGTCAGCGCCCGCGCGAGCGGCCCGCGGTCGCTGGGCGGGGCCGGGTCGAGCCACCCTCCGGGGTCCTCGAAGACGACGATGTCGCCACGGTGCAGCTCGAAGGGACCGGGGGTCAGCTTGCTCACGATGACCCGGTCACCGATCTGCAGGGTGTCCTCCATCGACTCCGACGGGATGTAGAACGCCTGCAGCAGGAAGGTCTTCACGAGCAGGGACACGACCAGCGCCACGACGACCACGAAGACGGTCTCGCGCAGCGCGGTGACGATCCCGCTGTGCCGGGGGCCCTCCTGCTCCGGGGCCGGGGTCGCTCCCGCAGCGGCGGGCTGCGGCTGCACGGGGCCGGGCTCCTCGTTCACCGGCCGCTCCCGCCGTCGACGGTGCGCACGTCGCCCAGCGGCCAGGTGACGAGCACCACGCGGCCGATGACGTCGTCGACGGAGACGGTGCCGCCGCCGGGACGGCCCAGGTGGGCGCGGGAGTCGGCGGAGGCGCTGCGGTGGTCACCCATGAGCCACAGCCTGCCGGGTGGCACCACGACGTCGAACGGCGACTCGCTGGGCGACTCCCCCGCGGACAGGTACGGCTCCTGCAGCGGGCGCCCGTCCACGGTGATGCGGCCGTCGTCGTCGCAGCAGACGACGTGCTCTCCGGGCAGCCCGACGACGCGCTTGACGAAGGCGACCTCGCCGGGGCGGAAGCCGAGCAGGGCACCCGCCCCGGCGCCGACGCGGGCGAGGCCGGTGGGCTCGCCGGGCGACGGGGCGAACGTGCCGGCGCCGTCGAAGACGACGACGTCACCGCGGCGCACGTCCCCGCCGCGGGTGTCGATCCGGGAGACCAGGACCCGCTCGCCTGACTGGAGGGTGGGCGACATCGACCCGGAGGGGATGGAGAACGCCTGCACCGCGACGGAGCGCACGACGAGGGAGAGCAGCAGCCCGACGAACAGCACCGCGATGATCCGCCGCGCGGTGGGCGTCCAGTCGACGGAGGTCTCCTCGGAGCGCACCACGGACAGCGGCGGCTCCGCGGTGCTGGTGCGGCCCGGGTCTGCGGCCTCTGACGTCACGGGACTCCTGCTGCGTGCTCGGCGCCCGGCCGGGAGGCGGGACGTGGACGGGCGGGGCGGGGCACTCGGGGCACGGGACGGCGACGGGCCGCAGTCCGCGCTCTCGCGCGTCCTGCGGCCCGGCCGGTGGTCCGCTCCTGCGGTCAGCGGCCCGCGGGAGTGGTCCGCTTCTCCTTGATCTTGGCGGCCTTGCCGCGCAGGTCACGCAGGTAGTACAGCTTCGCGCGGCGCACGTCGCCGCGGGTGAGGATCTCGACCTTCTCGATGATCGGCGTGTGCACCGGGAAGGTGCGCTCCACGCCGACGCCGAAGCTCACCTTGCGGACGGTGAAGGTCTCCTGCACGCCACCGCCGGTGCGGCGGATCACGACGCCCTGGAAGACCTGGACGCGGGAGCGGTTGCCCTCGACGACCTTCACGTGCACCTTCACGGTGTCACCGGGACGGAAGTCGGGAACGTCGCTCCGCAGGCTGGCGGCGTCGATGCTGTCGAGGGTGTGCATGCTCGCTTCTCCCCCGCGGGCGCCACAGGTCCCCCGCGTTCGTCGTCTGGTCACGTCGGCTGTTCCGGTGCAGCGCACACCCCCCGTGGCAGGGGCGCACCCCCGCAGGGCGCGGGGACCGGATCGACGCGGTGTCGGTGTAGATCGCTGCGCCGGGCGCAGCGAAGGCGTTCGACGGATCAGTCTGCCACAGCGGGGGGATGCTCCCGGAACCCTCCGCCCGCATCCGGGGAGAAGCCCTCCTCGGCGAGGACCCGCAGGTCCGCGGCGTCGCAGCGGGCCGCGTCCAGCGCGGCCACGATGTCGGGGCGGCGCCGCGCGGTCCGGCGCAGGGCCTCGTCGCGCCGCCAGCGGGCGACGAGGCCGTGGTGGCCGGAGGTGAGGACGGCCGGCACGTCCAGGCCCCGCCAGGTCGCGGGCTTGGTGTAGGCCGGGTGCTCCAGGAGGCCGGAGTGCGCGGCGGCGTGGCTCTCCTCCTCGACGCTGGCGGCGTTGCCGACCACCCCGGGCAGGAGCCGCGCGACCGCCTCCACGATCACGAGGACGGCCACCTCGCCCCCGTTGAGGACGTAGTCGCCGAGGGAGACCTCGCGCACGCGCACCCCGCGGGAGGCGTAGTGCTCCACGACGCGGGCGTCGATGCCCTCGTAGCGCCCGCACGCGAACACCAGCCAGGGCTCCGCGGCCAGCTCCACGGCGGTGGCCTGGCGGAACACCTCTCCCGCCGGGCTGGGCACGAGCAGGACCGGGCCCTCGGGGCGGGCGTCGCCGGGCGGGTCGGCGAGGACGGCGTCGAGAGCCTCGCCCCAGGGCTCCGGGCGCATCAGCATGCCCGCGCCGCCGCCGTACGGGGTGTCGTCGACGGTGCGGTGCCGGTCGTGGGTGTGCTCGCGCAGGTCCCGCACCCGCAGGTCCAGCAGGCCCTCCTCCCGGGCGCGGCCGATGAGGGACAGCGACAGCGGCTGGAGGTACTCGCCGAAGATGGTGACGACGTCGACGCGCACGCGGCTCAGGCGTCCTCTCCCGCTGCCGGCTGCCCGTCCGGGTCCGGGTCCGGGAAGAGGCCACCGGGAGGGTCGAGGACGACCCGGCCCCCGGCGACGTCGACCTCGGGGACGAGGGCGCGCACGAACGGGACGAGGACGTCGTCCCCGCCGCCGCCGGGCCGCACGACCAGCAGGTCCTGGGCGGAGCCGGTGAGCAGGTCGCGGACGGTCCCGAGGGAGCGCCCGGCCGTGTCGACGGCGCTGAGGCCCGCGAGCTGGTGGGGGTACCAGGCGTCCTCCTCCGCCTCGTCCTCGGCCTCGTCGGCGCCGACGAGGAGGAGGACGTTGCGCAGGCTCTCCGCCCCGCTGCGGTCCTCGTGCCCGGCGAAGCCCACCAGCAGGGTGCCCTGGTGGTCGCGCAGCGAGGTCACGGTGAGGGGCCCGGCTCCGGCCGGGTCCGTGCGCAGGGTGCTGCCCGGCGCGAGACGGCGCGCGGGGTCGTCGGTGCGGAGCTCGACGGTCACCTCGCCGCGGATGCCGTGCGGCCTGCCGATCCGCGCGACGACGTAGTCCACGGCCTCTCTCCTCCTGCTCGTCCCGGCACCGGGTCCCGGTACCGGGGGTGGTCGATCTCGGTCCCGGTCGGCCCGCACGCGGCGCCGGACCCGGACGCGGCACGCGCCAGGGTCCTGCCGTTGCCGGCGGGACCCTGGCGCGTGCGGTGGCCCCGTGGGGGCCGGTGCGGCTCAGCGGCGGCGGTCGACGTCCACGAGGTCGACGCGCACGGGCTCACCGTCGGCGAGGGCGGTGACCACCGTGCGCAGCGCTTTGGCCGTGCGGCCGGAGCGCCCGATGACGCGCCCGAGGTCCTCGGGATGGACGCGGACCTCGAGCAGGGCACCGCGACGCAACGCCTTCGACGTCACGCGGACGTCGTCGGGGTGCCCGACGATGCCCCGCACCAGGTGCTCCAGGGCGTCGGCGAGCACGGGCTCAGCTCTCGGAGGTCGCGGCGTCGCCGGCGGGGGCCTCGGCCGCCTCGGCGGGCGCGGCTGCGGCCGGGGCGGCGTCCGGGGCGGTGGGGCGGGTGCGCGGCACGGGAGCGCGGTAGGTGCCCTCGGCGCCCGGCAGGCCCTTGAACTTCTGCCAGTCGCCGGTGACCTTCAGGATCGCGAGGACCTGCTCGGTGGGCTGCGCACCCACGCCGAGCCAGTACTGCACGCGGTCGGACTTGACCTCCATGAGGGAGGGCTCGCTCGTCGGGTGGTACTTGCCGATCTCCTCGATGGCGCGACCGTCGCGCTTGGTGCGGGAGTCGGCGACGACGATGCGGTAGTACGGCGCGCGGATCTTGCCCATGCGCTTGAGGCGGATCTTGACAGCCACGGTGGGGGGATTCTCCCGGTTCTGGTCTGGGGTGAGCGTCGCCGTCCAGGGTGGGGACTCCGGGCGGGTGGCTCTCGGACGCGACCACCAGGGTGAGAGGGTCCCCGGCGCTCGAGTGCTCCAGCATTGTGCCAGACACGGCGCAACCTGGGCTGCACGGGCGCCCGCTCAGGGTCCGGGGTGCACCCGTCCGCGCAGGACGACCGCCACCGGCCGGCGCAGCGCGCCCACGTCGAGGCGGGGATCGGCCGGGCAGACGACGAGGTCGGCGCTCGCGCCCTCCGTCAGCGACTCCGCGCCGAGCCACTCCCGCGCCGCCCAGGTCGCGGCGTCGAGGGCGGCCACGGTCGGCAGGCCGGCGGCGACCAGCTCGGCGACCTCGTCGACGATCAGCCCGTGCGGCAGGACGCTGCCGGCGTCGGTGCCCGCCCGCACCGGCACCCCTGCCTCCCAGGCGTCGCGCACCGTGGCGTAGCGGCGGGCGTGCAGGTCGCGCATGTGGGCCGCGTAGCGCGGGAACTTCGCCTCCCCCCGCTCGGCGATGCCGGGGAAGGTGGCGATGTTGACCAGCGTGGGCACGACGGCCACACCCGCGGCGGCCGCCCGCTCGATGGTGGCGGCGGTCAGGCCCGTGGCGTGCTCGATGCCGTCGAAGCCCGCGTCGAGCAGCTCCTCGACGCCCTCCTCGCCGAACTGGTGGGCGGTGATCCGCGCCCCCTCGGCGTGGGCGGCCTCCGCGGCGGCGCGCAGGGTCGCGGCGGGCCAGCAGGGGGCGAGGTCACCGGTGTCGCGGTCGATCCAGTCGCCGACCACCTTGACCCAGCCGTCGCCGTAGCGGGCCTGCTCGCGCACGGCGGCGGGCAGCTCCTCCGGCTCGAGCTCGTGCGCCAGCCCCCGCAGGTAGCGGCGGGTGCGGGCGAGGTGCCGCCCGGCGCGCACGATGCGGGGCAGGTCCTCGCGGGCGTCCATCCAGCGGGTGTCGGCGGCGGAGCCCGCGTCGCGCAGCAGCAGGGCCCCGGTGTCGCGCTCGGTGACCGCCTGCGCCTCGGCACTCGCGTCGTCCAGCGCGCCGTCGGGGCCGAGGCCGACGTGGCAGTGCGCGTCGACCAGTCCGGGCAGGACCCATCCGCGCAGCTCGGTGACGTCCAGGCCGGGCGCGGTGGGCCGGGTGAAGGTCAGCCGCCCGCCGACGACCCACGCCTCCGCGCGCTCGTCCTGCGGGGAGACGAGCACGGGTCCGCGCAGGTGCAGGACGTCCACGCCGGCCCTCCGCTCAGCGCCCGCCGAGGAACTTGTCGAAGCCCGGCGGCAGCTGCAGCCCGGACAGGTCGGGCACCTGGTCCTCCGCGTCCTGCTGCGGCAGGCCGAACGCGCTGGTGGCGGCCGCGGTTGTGGCGGCGTGCCGGGCGGCGTCGTCGCGGGCGGCGGCGCTGCGCTCCTGCTCGGCGCGCTTGGCGGGGTTGCCGGACTTGCCCTTGCGGCCCTTCGCGGCGGCCGCGGCGGCGCGCGCCTTCTGCTTCTTGCCGCCGCTGCCGGGGACGCCCGGCATGCCGGGGATGCCCGGCAGGCCGCCGCCGAGGCCCTTGCGCATCTGCCGCATCATCTTCTGCGCCTGGCCGAAGCGCTCCAGCATGTCGTTGACCGCGGAGACGCTCTGCCCGCAGCCGGCGGCGATGCGGGCCCGGCGGGAGCCGTTGATGAGGCGCGGCTGGCGCCGCTCCAGCGGCGTCATGGACCGCACCATGGCCTCGATGCGGTCGAACTCGCGCTCGTCGAAGGCCTCGAGCTGCTGGCGGACCTGCTGCATGCCGGGCAGCATCCCGAGCATCTTCTTGATCGAGCCCATGTTGCGCACGGCCTGCAGCTGCTGCATGAAGTCTTCGAGGGTGAAGTCCTCGTCGTTGGCGAACTTCTCCGCCATCTTCTGCGCCTGGTCGGCGTCGAAGGCCCGCTCGGCCTGCTCGATGAGGGTGAGGACGTCACCCAGGTCGAGGATGCGCGAGGCCATCCGGTCGGGGTGGAACAGCTCGAAGTCGTCGAGCTTCTCCCCGGTGGAGGCGAACATCACCGGCTGGCCGGTGACGGAGCGCACCGAGAGTGCCGCGCCACCGCGGGCGTCGCCGTCGAGCTTGGTCAGCACGACACCGGTGAAGCCGACGCCGTCGCGGAACGCCTCGGCGGTCTGCACGGCGTCCTGGCCGATCATGGCGTCGAGGACGAAGAGGATCTCGTCGGGGTTCGTCGCCGTCCTGATGTCCGCGGCCTGCTGCATCATCTCGGCGTCGATGCCGAGGCGGCCTGCCGTGTCGAGGACGACCACGTCGTAGCCCTGGGAGCGGGCGTGCTCGACCCCGGCGCGCGCCACGGCCACGGGGTCGCCGACGCCGTTGCCGGGCTCCGGCGCGTAGACGTCGACGCCGGCGCGCTCGCCGGTGATCTGCAGCTGGTTGACCGCGTTGGGGCGCTGCAGGTCGCAGGCGACGAGCAGCGGGCGGTGGTTGAGGTTGCGCAGGTGCCGGGCGAGCTTGCCGGCGAGGGTGGTCTTCCCCGCGCCCTGCAGGCCGGCCAGCATGATCACGGTGGGCGGGGTCTTCGCCAGCCGCAGCCGGCGGGTCTCCCCGCCGAGGATGGAGATCAGCTCGTCGTTGACGATCTTGACGACCTGCTGGGCCGGGTTGAGCGCCTGGGAGACCTCCTCGCCGAGGGCGCGCTCGCGCACGGCGGTGGTGAACTGGCGCACCACCGGCAGGGCGACGTCGGCTTCCAGCAGCGCCCGGCGGATCTCCCGGACGGTGGTGTCGACGTCCTCCGGGGACAGCCGCCCCTTCCCGCGCAGGGAGCGGAACGTGGCGGTGAGGCGGTCGGAGAGCGAGGAGAACACGGAGGTGAGCCTATCCGCCCGCACCAGCGAGCGACCGGCCGCGCGGCCGGTCGCTCCTTCCGGGCTCAGCCGCGGCTGCTCTCCCCCGGCCGCTCGGCGGCGTCGGAGAGGGCCGCCACCACCCGCGCCACCCGCGGCGGCGACAGCCGCGAACCGTCCGGCTCGGCCAGGTACAGCACGTCCACCGCCTGCGCGGCGTAGGTGGCCACGTGCGCGGAGCGGATGTCGACACCCTCCTGCGCCAGCGCCCGGCCCAGCGCGTGCAGCAGGCCCGGCCGGTCCCCCGCGCGCACCTCGATCACGGTGGCCCGCTCCGAGGCGCCCGGCAGGATGACGACACGGGGGTGGGCCGCCGGCGCACGCGCGCCCTGCAGCGGCGGGCGGCTCTGCGCGTCGCGGCGCACCAGCCGGTCCAGCAGCGTCACGTCCCCGGCCTCGATCCGGTCCAGGCCCCGCTGCAGCGCCTCCGCCGACGGCGGGTCGCCGCCGGGGGACTCCACCCACCAGGTGTCCACCGCCACCGCCGGCCCGCCCGCGGGGCGCACCGTGCGCACCAGCGCCGAGCGCACCAGCAACCGCTGCCCGGCCAGCAGCCCGGCGAGGTCCGCGAAGAGCCCCGTGCGGTCCGGGGCGACGACGGTGACGACGGAGAAGCCGTCCACCTCCTGCACCCGCACCTGCGTGCCGGCGCCGGCCGCGACCCGCGCAGCCAGCTCGTCCTCCTCCGGCGTGGACGGCGCGGGAGGAGGGGCCGCCTGCCCGCGCAGCTGCGCCCGCGCCCGCGCCACGAGGTCGTCGACGAGGCGCGCCCGCCACGGCGACCACGCCGCCGGTCCCGCGGCCAGGGCATCGGCCTCCGTGAGCGCCCGCAGCAGGGCGAGGACGTCGGCGCGGGAGTCCACGGCGGCGACGAGCTCCTCGACCGTGCGCGGGTCGTCGGGGTCGCGCCGGGTGGACAGCTCGATCAGGGTCAGGTGCTCGCGCACGAGCCGCTCCACGACCGCCACGTCGGGCGCGGGCAGGCCGATGCGCTCGCAGACGCGCCGGGCGAGCGGGGCGCCGGCGGCGGAGTGGTCGTGCTCCCCCGGGCGCTTGCCGATGTCGTGCAGCAGCGCGGCGAGCACCAGCAGGTCGGGGCGGGGAGCGTCACGCAGGAACGGCTGCGCGCGCACCGCCGTCTCCACCAGGTGCCGGTCGACGGTGAAGCGGTGCACCGCGTTGCGCTGCGGCCGGTTGCGCACCGCCGTCCACTCCGGGATCCAGCGCTCCACGAGGCCGGCGAGGTCGAGGGCGTCCCAGGCCGGCGCCAGGGCTGGACCGGAGGCCAGCAGCTCCAGCAGCGACTCGCGCGCCGCCGCGGGCCACGGCTGCGGCAGGGCGGGGGCCGCCTCGACGAGGTGGCGCAGGGTGACCGGCGACAGCGGCAGCCCGGCCCGCACGGCCGCGACCGCGGCCCGCAGCGGCAGCACGGGATCCTCCGCCGGGGAGACCCGCCCGCCGAGGACCACCTCCCCGTCGTGCTCGACGAGGCCGTGCTCCAGGGCGCGCAGCCGCGGCTTGCGCGGCCCGGGGCGGAACCTGCGCGGGGGCAGGGCCTGGCGCGCGCGGCGCGCCGTGGTGTCCAGCGCCTGGGAGACCACCCTCGCGGCCTGCGCGACGGCGGCGAGCAGGGCGTCGGCGTCGGCGTAGCCGCAGACGACGGCGGTGGCGTCCTGCTCGGCCAGGAGGAGGCGGTCACCGGGACGGCCGGAGCAGACCTGCAGGCCGTCGCGCACGTCGAGGAGCAGCTCGTGGGCCTCGTCGACGTCGCCGTGGGGACGGTCGGTGAGCCAGCTCGCCACGAGGGCGCGCAGGACCACGGCGTCGCGCAGGCCGCCGCGGGCCTCCTTCAGGTCCGGTTCGAGCAGGTGCGCCAGTTCGCCGTGCCGGGCGGCGCGCTCGGCGAGGGAGCCGAGCAGCTCGGGCAGCCGGCGCCGCATGCCCGCCCGCCAGTCGTCGAGCAGCGCGGCGCGGGTTCGGGCGACGAGGGCCGCGTCACCGGCGACGACCCGCAGGTCCAGCAGGCCGACGGCCGCGGCGAGGTCGTCGCGGGCCACGTCCCGGCACTGCGTGGCGGTGCGCACCGAGTGGTCCAGCCGCAGGCCGGCGTCCCACAGCGGGTACCAGAGGCTCTCGGCGAGGGCGGCGATGTCGGCGTCGGAGCAGCGCCGCCCGTCGTGCAGGAGGACGAGGTCGACGTCGCTGGCGGGGCCGCAGTCGCGGCGGGCCAGGGAGCCGACCGCGGCCAGCGCCACCCCGGCGGGGTCTCCGGCCAGGGTGGGCAGCGCGCCGGCGCCCTCCACCCACACCTCGCGCAGGCGGCGCTCCACCAGCTCCACGAGCTCGAGCCGCCGCTGCGGGCCCGGCCTGCCGGCGCGCACGGCGAGGCTGAGGCGCTCGGTGCGCAGGTCGATGCTCAGGACGGCTCCCCCGTTCCGCTCAGGACGCCTCAGAGGGCGTCGGGACCGCGCTCGCCGGTGCGCACGCGCACGACGTCCTCGACCGCCACCGTCCACACCTTGCCGTCGCCGATGCGGCCGGTCTGGGCGCTCTTGACCACCGCGGCGACGACGTCGGGCGCGTCGAGGTCCTCGACGAGGACCTCCACCCGCACCTTCGGGACCATGTCGACGACGTACTCGGCGCCGCGGTAGACCTCGGTGTGCCCGCGCTGGCGGCCGTAGCCGCTGGCCTCGGAGACCGTCATCCCCTGGATGCCGAACGCCTCCAGCGCGCTCTTCACGTCGTCGAGCTTGTGCGGCTTGATGATCGCGGTGACGAGCCTCATGGGGTGACCTCCGTGTCGTGGGTCGGGGTGCGGGTGGGACTCGTGGTGCCGGCGGGGCGGCTGCCGGGCATGCGGGCCCCGGCGCCGGTGGTGGCGAGGTCGTAGGCGGTCTCGGCGTGCTCGACCTGGTCGATGCCGGCGAGCTCGTCGTCGGGGTGGATGCGGAAGCCGATCGTCTTCTCCAGGAGCAGGCCGAGGGCGAGGGTGACGACGAAGGAGTACCCCAGCACCGCGACGGCCGCCAGCAGCTGCTTGCCGAGCTGGCCGAACCCGCCGCCGAAGAGGAGGCCGTCCACCCCCGCGGGGGCGTCGGCGGTGGCGAGGAGCCCGATGGCGATCGTCCCCCACAGGCCGCCGACGAGGTGCACGCCGACGACGTCGAGGGAGTCGTCGTAGCCGAAGCGGTGCTTCAGCCCGATCGCCGCGGCGCAGAGCGCACCGGCGACGAGGCCGAGGACCATCGCCCCGACGGGGTTGAGCGCCGAGCAGGCCGGGGTGACGGCGACCAGCCCGGCCACGGCACCGGAGGCCGCGCCGAGGGAGGTGGCGTGCCCGTCGCGCAGGCGCTCCACGAGCAGCCACCCGAACACGGCCGTCGCCCCCGCGACCATCGTGTTGATCCACGCCACCGCCGCGACGCCGTTGGCGCCCAGTGCCGAGCCGGCGTTGAAGCCGAACCAGCCGAACCACAGCAGCCCCGCGCCCAGCATCACCAGCGGCAGGTTGTGCGGGCGCATGGGGTCGCGCCCGAAGCCGAGGCGGCGCCCGAGCACCAGCGCCAGCGCCAGGCCCGCGGCACCGGAGTTGATCTCGACGACGGTCCCGCCGGCGAAGTCGACGACGCCCAGCCCGGCCAGCCAGCCGCCCTCCTCGGCGACGAGGCCGTCGAAGGCGAAGGACCAGTGCGCCACGGGCGCGTAGACCAGCGTCATCCAGAGACCGGCGAAGACCAGCCACGCACCGAACCTGGCCCGGTCGGCGATCGCGCCGGAGACGAGGGCGACGGTGACCATGGCGAAGGTCCCCTGGAAGCCCGCGAAGACCACGGCAGGGACGGTGCCGACGAGGTGCTCGGCCTCCCCGGCCGCGTGCCCGGGGGTCGTGCCGTCGTGGACGCCGATGAGTCCGTTCAGGCCCGCGAACTGCAGGGGATCGCCCACCAGGCCGCCGACGAGGTCGTCGCCGAAGGCGATGGAGTAGCCCCACAGCACCCAGAGGACCCCGACGACGGCGAGGGCGCCGAAGCTCATCATCATCATGTTGAGGACGCTCTTGGCGCGGACCATGCCGCCGTAGAAGAGCGCGAGTCCGGGCGTCATCAGCAGCACCAGGGCGGCGCTGGCGAGCACCCAGGCGGTGTCTCCGGTGTCCATCGGTGGGGGCCGACCTTCCGCGGGACCGGCCACGGGCCGGTGGTGTGGAGTCGCTGCGCTGGGGGCGCGGCGCGAGGAGGCCCCACGGTGACGCCGCCGTGTTACCCCGGGCGGGCCGTCGTGTTTCGCGGCGGTGACACGGGGGGCCCTTGCGTGAACTCCGTGTGAACCGCCCCGTCGCCGGCCGGCCCGCCGGGTGGTGCGCTCTGCGGCACCACCCGGCGGGGCTGCGCTCAGAGGGCGTCGGCCCCGTGCTCGCCGGTGCGCACGCGCACCACGTCCTCGACGGGGACCGTCCAGACCTTGCCGTCGCCGATGCGGCCGGTCTGGGCGCTCTTGACGACGACCTCGACGACGTCGGGGGCGTCGAGGTCCTCGACGAGGACCTCGACGCGCACCTTCGGGACCATGTCGACGGTGTACTCGGCGCCGCGGTAGACCTCGGTGTGCCCGCGCTGGCGGCCGTAGCCGCTGGCCTCGGAGACCGTCATCCCCTGGACGCCGTACGCCTCGAGGGCGTTGCGGACGTCGTCGAGCTTGTGCGGCTTGACGACGGCGGTGACGAGCCTCATGCGGACACCTCCGTGCCGTGGGTCGGGGCGCCCTGGGCGGGCGCGGTGCCGGGCCGGGCGGGCCCGCCGGTGCGGCCGCCGCCGAGCGCGGCCAGGTCGTAGCCGGTCTCGGCGTGCTCGGTCTGGTCGATGCCGGCGACCTCGTCGTCGGCATCGATGCGGAACCCGATCGTCTTCTGCAGGACGATGCCGATCACGAGGGTGAGGACGAAGGAGAACGCCAGGACGGCCAGCGCCCCGACCGCCTGCCGCCAGAGCAGGTCCACACCGCCGCCGTGGAAGAGGCCCGCGACCCCGGCCGGTGCGTCGGCGGTGGCGAGGAAGCCGATGGCGATGGTGCCCCACAGGCCGCCGACGAGGTGCACGCCGACGACGTCGAGGGAGTCGTCGTAGCCGAAGCGGTACTTCAGCCCGACGGCCAGGGCGCACAGCACCCCGGCGACGAGGCCGATCGCGATCGCCCCGAGCGGGCTGACCGAGGAGCAGGCGGGGGTGATGGCGACCAGGCCGGCCACCGCACCGGAGGCCGCGCCGAGGGAGGTGGCGTGCCCGTCGCGCAGGCGCTCGGTGAGCAGCCAGCCGAGGACCGCGGCGCTGGTGGCGACGAGGGTGTTCACCCACACGACCGAGGCGGTGTTGTCCGCGGCGAGGGCGGAACCGGCGTTGAAGCCGAACCAGCCGAACCACAGCAGCCCCGCGCCCAGCATCACCAGCGGCAGGTTGTGCGGGCGCATCGGCTCGCGGCCGAACCCACGGCGCTTGCCGAGGACGAGGGCGAGGGCCAGACCGGCGGCGCCGGCGTTGATGTGCACGGCGGTGCCGCCGGCGAAGTCGACGGCCTCGATGCCGTTGGCGATCCAGCCGCCGGTGACGGAACCGTCCTCGGAGTCGAACGCGAACACCCAGTGCGCGACGGGGAAGTAGACGAGGGTGGCCCAGATGCCGGCGAAGACCATCCAGGTGCCGAACCTCGCCCGGTCGGCGATGGCACCCGAGATCAGGGCGACGGTGATGATGGCGAAGACCGCCTGGAACCCGACGAACGCCATCGCGGGCAGGCCGCCGGCCTCCGAGGTGGTGTCCTCCATCAGGCCCCGCAGGCCGAGGAACTCCGTCGGGTTGCCGAGCAGGCCGCCGCCGACGTCGTTGCCGAAGGCGACGGAGTAGCCGTAGAGCACCCAGAGCACGCCGATGAGGGCCATCGCTCCGAAGCTCATCATCATCATGTTGAGGACGCTCTTGGCGCGGACCATGCCGCCGTAGAAGAGCGCGAGTCCGGGTGTCATCAGCAGCACGAGCGAGGCGCTGATGAGGACCCAGGCGGTGGCACCGGTATCCATGGGCGAGGACGACCTTCCACGAGGCCGGCGCGCAGCCGGCGGGGTGAGGGGTCGCGGCGCAACGAGCGCGGCGCGGGGACGGGGAAAAGGTGACGGGCGGTTGTTGCGCCCGGTTCCGCGTCCGGTTTCGCACCGGTGACGAACGACGGCGGCGTGTGAAATCCGCGTTTCGCGGTTCTCACACGCCGCCGTTCCCGTGCCCCGTCGGGGCGCGCCTCAGCTCACGATCGCGTCGACGAACGCCTCCACCTCGAACGGGGCCAGGTCGTCCACGCCCTCCCCGAGGCCGATCAGCTTGACCGGCACGCCCAGCGCCCGCTGCACGGCCACGACGATGCCGCCCTTGGCGGTGCCGTCGAGCTTCGTCAGCACGATGCCCGTGACGTGGACGACCTCGGAGAACACCCGGGCCTGCTGCATGCCGTTCTGGCCGGTGGTGGCGTCCAGGACGAGCAGGACCTCGTCGACCGGCCCGTGCTTCTCCACGACCCGCTTCACCTTGCCGAGCTCGTCCATCAGCCCCGCCTTGTTCTGCAGCCGCCCGGCGGTGTCGACGAGGACGACGTCGGCCTCCATCTCGATCCCGGTCTTCACGGCGTCGAACGCGACGGCGGCGGGGTCGGCGCCGTCGCGGTCGGAGCGCACCGTCGGCACGCCGACCCGATCGCCCCACGTCTGCAGCTGGTCCGCGGCGGCTGCGCGGAAGGTGTCGGCGGCGCCGAGCACCACGTCCTTGTCCTGGGCCACGAGCACGCGGGCGAGCTTGCCGACGGTGGTGGTCTTGCCGGTGCCGTTGACGCCGACCACGAGGACGACGGCCGGGCGCTCCCCGTGCCGCTCCACCTTCAGGCTGCGGTCCATGCCGGGGTCGACGACGCGGATGAGCTCCTCGCGCAGCATCTCCCGCAGCCGCTCCGGCTCCCGGGTGCCGAGGACGCGGACCCGCTCGCGCAGGGAGTCGACGATCTCCGTGGCCGGATCCACACCGATGTCGGCGAGCAGGAGGGTGTCCTCGACCTCCTCCCAGGTGCCCTCGTCGAGGGTGTCGCGGCTCAGCAGCGCCAGCAGCCCCTTGCCGAGGGCGGAGTTGGAGCGGGCCAGCCGCTCCCGCAGCCGAACGAGGCGGCCGGCCGCGGGTTCGGGGCGGTCCAGCGCCGGCTCCAGGACCACCGGCTCGTCGGTGACGGTGTCGGGCAGCTCCACCACGTCGACGGTGCGGGTGGGGCTGTCCCGGGGGACCTCCGCGTCGTCACCGACGCCCGGCAGGTGGCCGGGGGCAGTCGGCGGCGCCGGCGGCAGGGTGCGGCGACCACGTCCCCGCGTGAGGAGGGCGGCGCCGACGCCCACGACGGCGACCGCGAGGAGGACGACTAGGGCGATGATCGGATCGAGGAGCTCCACGTCGGCAGATCCTCGCAGACGCGCCGGCCGGTGTGACCCGCCGCGCCGGGCCCGGACCTCCTCCGCCGCGGCGCGCGATCACCGCCCCGCGTCCGCGGCGGGCGGGTCGGCTCAGCCGGGCAGGTGCGCGGAGCCGGGCTCCTCGGCGGCGGGCCGGCGCGCCTGCACGTGGTGGCGCGCCGTCTCCAGGACGCGCTCAGCGGCGGGCCGGCGCGCCTGCAGCTGGTGGCGCAGCGCGTGCAGGACGCGCCCGGCCAGGGGCCGCGCGAACTCCTCGATCCGTTGCACCGCAGCGTCGATGCGCTCGGCGAGACGGTTCGCGAGTTCGTTCCCGCTGGCCCGCAGGTGCGGCGCGGCGACGACGTAGAGGACTGCCAGCGCGAGGCCGAGGCAGAGCAACAGCGACACGACGAGAGTCCCGATCAGCACCCCCCCAATGTGCAGCGCGGACGGGGCGGAAGCCACTCGACTCGCACGGCGCCGCGGCGCCGTGACCACTTCGTTGCGCAGCGTGTCGACGGCGCCTCCCCCGCAGCCGCCGGCCGGACCGGGGACCCTCAGGCGGGGCTGGCCTCGCGCAGCCGCTGGCTCACCACCGTCGTCACCCCGTCGCCGCGCATCGTCACGCCGTAGAGGGCGTCGGCGACCTCCATCGTGCGCTTCTGGTGGGTGATGACGATGAGCTGGCTGGACTCCCGCAGCTCCTCGAGAAGCGTCAGGAGCCGGCCGAGGTTGGTGTCGTCGAGTGCGGCCTCCACCTCGTCCAGCACGTAGAAGGGGCTGGGGCGCGCCCGGAAGATGGACACCAGCATCGCCACCGCCGTCAGCGAGCGCTCCCCGCCGGAGAGCAGGGACAGCCGCTTCACCTTCTTCCCCGCCGGGCGCGCCTCGACCTCGATGCCCGTGGTCAGCATGTCCGAGGGATCGGTGAGCACCAGGCGGCCCTCCCCGCCGGGGAACAGCCGGGAGAACACCTGCTCGAACTGCTCCGCGACGTCGGCGAAGGCCGCGGAGAACACCTGCTCCACCCGTTCGTCCACCTCGCGCACGATGTCGAGGAGGTCCTTGCGGGAGGAGCGCAGGTCCTCGCTCTGGGCGACGAGGAAGGCGTGCCGCTCCTCCAGCGCCGCGAACTCCTCCAGCGCCAGGGGGTTGACCGTCCCGAGCTGCGCCAGGGCCCGCTCGGCGGCGCGGCGCCGCTTCTCCTGCTCCGCGCGCACGTAGGGCCGCGGCTGCGCGTCGTCCGCCGCGTCGTCGCCCACGACGGGCACCGGCCGGTCGGGACCGAACTCCGCGACGAGCACGTCCGGCTCGATGCCGAGCTCCTCCACCGTCCGCGCCTGCAGCTGCTCGATGCGCCAGCGCTGCTGGGCGCGCGCGACCTCGTCGCGGTGGCGGGAGTCCTCCAGGCGCTGGCGCTCCTCCCGCAGCGACTGCACGTGCTTGCGGGCGGCGCCGACCTCGGCCTCCAGCCCGGCGCGCGCCTGCTCCGCCGCCGTCCGCAGCGTCGAGGCCTCCGCCAGGGACAGGGCGACCGCCGCCAGCGTCCGCTCGGCGCCCGCGCGCACCTCCGCCGCGACCTGCGCCTGGGCCGCGCGGCGCTGCCGCTGCAGCGCCGCCCGCTCCCGCGCGCGCCGCTCCTCCGCCGCCGCCCGTTCCAGGCTCTCGGCGCGCCCGGCCAGGGCGCGCACGCGCTCCTCGGCGGTGCGCAGGGCCAGGCGGGCGTCGGTCTCGGCGCGGCCGGCGGCGCGGGCCGCCTCGGCGAGGCGGTCGCGCTCCTCCGTGCCCACGTCGGCGGGCTCGTCGCCGGCCTCCCCGGCGGCGCGCAGGCGCTCCTCCAGCTCCACGAGGGCGTGGCGGTCGGTGACGAGGCGCTCCTGCACGCCCGCGAGCGTGCCGCGGGCGCGCTCGGCCTCCGCGGCCGCCGAGCGCACCGAGGCGGCGAGCTGGGCGAGCTGCTCGGCGACCGCCGCCATCCTGGCGTCGGACTGGTGCAGCTGCTCCAGGGCGGCCTCCACCCGCTGGGCGGCGCCTGCCTGCTCCTCCTGCGCCGTCCGCACCGCGGCGCGGGCGCCCTCGTGCCGGCGCGCGGCGGCGGCCAGGGCGTCGGCGGCCTCGTCGACGGCCGCCTGCACCTGCAGCAGGCTGGGTGCGGAGGACGAGCCGCCCTCCGCGACGTTGGCGCCGAGGAGGTCGCCCTCGCGGGTGACGGCGACGAGCTGCGGGGAGTCCGCCACGAGCGCCCGGGCCGCGGCGAGGTCGTCGACGACCACGACGTGCCCGAGCAGGCGGGTGAGGGCCGCGCGCAGCTGCGCGGGCGCCTCCACCAGGTCCAGCGCCGCCCGGGCGCCGGCGGGCGGCACGGCGCGCGGGGCGTCGGCGTCGCCCGCGACGAGCATCCGCGCCCGCCCGGCGTCGCCCGCCCTGAGGTGGTCGATGGCGGCGGTGGCGTCCTCGGGAGAGGCCACCGCCACCGCATCGGCCGTGGCGCCGAGCGCCGCGGACACGGCCCGCTCGTAGCCGGGGCGCACGCTGAGCAGGGCGGCCACCGACCCCAGGACCCCGGACAGGCGCTCGCCGGCCGCCAGCAGCGCCCCGGCGCCGTCCTTGCGCGCCAGACCGATCTCCAGCGCCTCCTTGCGGGCGGCCCAGGTGGCGCGCTCGCGCTCGGCGGTGGCCTCCTCCGCCCGCGCTGCCCGCAGGGCCTCCTGCGCCCGCCGCAGCGCCTCCTCCGCGGCCTCATGCTCGGCGTCGAGGCCTTCCTCGCCCTCCTCGACGCCCGCGACCTGCTCCTGCAGCGCCGCCAGCCCGGCCTCGGCCTCCCGGCGCCGCTCCTCCGCCCCGGCCACGGCCGCGAGCAGGCGCTCCACCTCCGCCTCACCGGCCTCCACGCGGCTGCGGCGGGCCGCGACCTGCCCGCCGAGGCGCGCCAGGCCCTCCCTGCGGTCGGCGGCGGCGCGCAGGGCGGTGGCGACGCGCCGGTCCTCCTCCGCGGCGGCGCGGTCCGCCTCGGCGCGGGTGGCCAGCGCGACGTCGAGGGCCTCGCGGGCGGAGCGGGCGGTGGCGGCGAGCTCCGCCTCCTCCGCCCGCACGCGCTGCGCGGACGCCAGCAGCTCCTCGGGGTCGCGGCGGGCGACGTGCTCCTCCGGGGCCTGCGAGAGCAGCCGCAGGCGCTCCGCGGCGAGGGCGCGCACGCCCTCCAGGCGCTCGGCGAGGCCGCCGAGGCGGTGGAAGGTGTCCACGGCCCGCGCCAGCTCGGGCGCCGCGGCGACCGCCTGCTCCTCGGCCGCCGCCAGCCGGGCACCGGCCTCCGCCAGTTCCCCCTCCACCGCGTCGCGGCGGGCCAGCAGCGCGGCCTCGTCGGCCTCCTCCCGCTGCAGCCCGGACACCGCCTGCACGAGGTCGTCGGCGAGGAGGCGGGCGCGGGCGTCGCGCAGGTCGGCCTGCACGACCTGCGCGCGGCGGGCGGCCTCGGCCTGCCGGCCCAGGGGCTTGAGCTGGCGGCGGATCTCACCGACGAGGTCGCCGACGCGCTGGAGGTTGGCCTCCATCGCGTCGAGCTTGCGCAGCGCCTTCTCCTTGCGCCGCCGGTGCTTGAGGACCCCGGCGGCCTCCTCGATGAACGCGCGGCGCTCCTCCGGGGAGGCGTGCAGGACGGCGTCGATCTGCCCCTGGCCGACGATGACGTGCATCTCGCGGCCGATGCCGGAGTCCGACAGCAGCTCCTGCACGTCGAGGAGGCGGCAGGTGGAGCCGTTGATGGCGTACTCGCTGCCACCGGTGCGGAACATCGTCCGGGTGACGGTCACCTCGGAGTAGTCGATGGGCAGCCGGCCGTCGGAGTTGTCGATGGTGAGGCTGACCTCGGCGCGACCCAGGGCGGCGCGCCCGCCGGGGCCCGTGGTGCCGGCGAAGATGACGTCCTCCATCTTCCCGCCGCGCAGCGACTTCGCGCTGTGCTCCCCCATCACCCACGCCAGGGCGTCCACCACGTTGGACTTGCCGGAGCCGTTGGGCCCGACCACGCAGGTGATGCCCGGCTCGAGGCGCAGCGTCGTCGCCGAGGCGAACGACTTGAACCCCTTGAGGGTGAGGGTCTTCAGGTGCACGGGGATCGAGGGTAGTTCCCGCGGCGGACCCTGCCGGACAGCGCGCGCAGCACCGGGCGCGTTCCGCTCGCTCGCGCGGGGTGGGTCAGCGGGGTGGGTCAGCGCTCCACGAACCCGCGGACGCCGCGGGGGCCGTCCCAACGCTCCACCACGCCCTCCACCCGCCCGGGCCTGTCGCCGGCGGCGTCGGGGTGCAGGCGCCGCAGGAGCTCCTCGCACGCGGCCCGCGGGCCCTCGGCGACGACCTCGACGCGGCCGTCGGGGCGGTTGGACGCGGAGCCCGCCAGCCCGAGGGCGAGGGCCTGCGAGCGCGTCCACCAGCGGAACCCGACGCCCTGGACCTGCCCCCGCACCCACGCGGTCAGGCGCACGGCCTCGATCGCCTCCTGCGGGTCGGCCTCCTGCGGGTCGGCCTCCTGCGGGTCGACCTCCAGCGGGGTCGGCTGCTGCGGGGGCGGGGACTCGCTCACCCGGCCAGGCTAGGCGGGGACGTTGCGCAGCCGACACGCCGGTGTCGCGCAGCCGGACGTCCCCGCCCACCGGCAGGCACCCGGGCACGGGGACGTTGCGCAGCCGACACGCCGGTGTCGCGCGGCCGGACGTCCCCGCCCACGCCCACTTGTGCTCCCGCCGGGGGCCCCGCCCGCCCGGACCGCGCCTCACCAGTGCGCGTTGCGGGGCACCGGCTGGCAGCGGGGGCAGGTGAAGGAGGAGCGGTTCATGAAGGCGTCGCGGCGCACCGGCTCCTCGCAGCGCCGGCAGGGGCCACCCGCCCGGCCGTAGACGGCCAGGGAGCGCTCGAAGTAGCCGCTGGCGCCGTTGACGTTGACGTAGAGGGAGTCGAAGCTCGTCCCGCCCGCCGCCAGGGCCGCCGTCATCACCTCGCGCAGCCCTGCCAGCACGTCGGCGACCTGCGCTCGGGTCAGGGACGCGGTGCGCCGGGCGTAGTGCAGGCCCGCCCGCCACAGCGCCTCGTCGGCGTAGATGTTGCCGACGCCGGAGACGAGGGTCTGGTCCAGCAGCGCCCGCTTCAGCCCGGTGGCCCTGCGCCGAAGCCGCAGCGCGAACGCGTCGTCGTCGAAGGCCGGGTCGAGGGGGTCGCGGGCGATGTGCGCCACCGGGGCGGGCAGCGTCCGCGCCCACTCGGCGTCCGGGTGCTCGCCGGCTCCCCCGGCCCCGCCGTCGGGGGCCGGCACCAGGGGGACCACCGCGATGCCGCCGAAGGTGCGCTGGTCGACGAAGCGCAGCTCGTGCCCGCCGTCGGTGAAGCGCCAGCGGGCGCGCAGGTGCTTCTCCTCGGGCGCCGCGGGCTCCTCGACCAGCAGCTGACCGCTCATGCCCAGGTGCACGACGAGGGCCTCGGCGACCCGGTGCTCGCGGTGCAGCGGCAACCACAGGTACTTCCCGCGGCGCGCTGCGTCGGCGACGTCGGCACCGGTCATCCGCAGCACCGCGTCGGCGGCCCCGGCGGCGTGACGTCGCACCGCCCGCTCGTGCAGGACCTCCGCCTCCGCCACGCCGCGGCCGACGACCCAGCGGGCCAGGCCGCGGCGGACGACCTCCACCTCGGGCAGCTCGGGCACGGACGCCTCCCGGGGGGTCGATCAGCCGTCGACGCGGGAGGTGGTGCGCACCTCGGAGGCGGCCTGGGCCTCGCGCAGGGCCTCCACGGCGGCCGCGGCGGCCCGCTGCTCGGCCTCCTTCTTGCTGCGGCCGCTGCCGGAGCCGAGGACGGTGCCCGCCACGACGGCGTCGGCGTCGAAGTGCTTGGCGTGGTCGGGCCCCTCGTCGCGCACGGCGTAGGCGGGCACGCCCAGGCCGGCGGAGGCGGTGAGCTCCTGCAGGGTCGTCTTCCAGTCGTTGCCGGCGCCGAGGCGCTCGGCCGCGTCGATCAGCGGCGTGACGAGGCGCAGCACGAGGGCGCGGGCGGCGTCGAGGCCGCTGGCCAGGTACGCCGCTCCGATGACCGCCTCGAGGGTGTCGGCGAGGATGGAGGACTTGTCCCGGCCGCCGGTGGTCTCCTCGCCCTTGCCCAGGCGGACGTGGTCGCCGAGGTCCAGCTGGCGGGCGACGTCGGCGAGGGCGCGCATGTTGACCACGGCCGCGCGCAGCTTCGCCAGCTGCCCCTCGGGAACGCTGGGGTGGCGGTGGTACAGGGTGTCGGTGACGACGAGGCCGAGCACTGAGTCACCGAGGAACTCCAGGCGCTCGTTCGTCGGCAGCCCGCCGTTCTCGTACGCGTAGGAGCGGTGCGTCAGCGCCTGCACCAGCAGGGCCGCACCGATCCGCAGGCCGAGGCGCTCCTCCAGGCGGGCGAGGTCGTCCCCGCCCGCCTGGGAGTGCCCGGCGTTCGTGCCGACCAGCTCAGAGGTCCTTGACCTTGCGGCCCTTGTACTCGAGGTACAGCGGGGTGCCCGCCGAGTCGGTGACCACGCGGGCCTGGTGCGGGCGGGCGTGCACGACCTGGCCGCGCTCGACCGTGGTGGTCAGGGTGGGCTCCGACGCCTTCCACTGCGCGCGACGGGACCGGGTGTTGCTGCGGGACATCTTCCGCTTCGGAACGGCCACGGTCAGCTCTTCTCTCTCGGGTCGGACGGGTTCTGGGCGTCGTCCCCGGACGGGACGAGCCCCTGCAACGCGGCCCAGCGCGGGTCGGCGTTCTGGTGGGAGTGGTCGGGGTCCTCCGCGAGGTGGGCGCCGCAGTCGACGCACAGTCCCGGGCAGTCGTCCTCGCACACGGGCTGGAACGGCAGGGCGAGCACGACCGCGTCGCGCACCACCGGCTCCAGGTCCAGCAGGTCGCCGTCGAGGCAGTGCAGCTCGTCGTCGTCCTCGGTGCTGGCCCGCTGCTCGTACGTGTAGAGCTCCTGCAGCTCCACCCGGACGTCGCGCTCGAGGTCGTCGAGGCAGCGCACGCACTCGCCCCTGACGCGGCCGGAGGCCGTGCCCGAGACGAGGACGCCCTCCATGACGGCCTCGAGGCGGAGCTCGAGGACGAGGTCGCTGCCCTCGGGGACGGCGATGACCTCGGTGCCGAGGTCGGCCGGGGCGGGCACGGTGCGCTCGACCTTGCGCATCGAGCCCGGGCGGCGGCCCAGCTCGTGCGTGGACAGCACGAGCGGCGCCTTCGGGTCGAGGTGACCCGCCTGCTCCCTCACGAACGCTCCCTCATCGGTGATCCCCCGGTGCGCGGATCGCGGAGACCGCGGAACCGCACCGGCGCTGGACGGCCCCGACACCCGTGGTCGGCTCCACCCGGAGGGGTGGCGCCGCTCACCAGCGTCGAGGCCAACCACCAGCCTAGCCGAGCGGAACGACCTCTCCCAAACCGCAGGCCGGGCGGGTGGCCGGACTCAGGAGCCGCCGTCGCCGGAGCGCGCCGCGGGCTCCTCGGCGGCGGGTGCCTCCGCCTCGTCCCCGCCTGCCTCGGCGCGGCGGCTGCGCAGCCGCTCGCGCCCGCGGGCGGCCTGCTGCAGCAGCCGCTGGACCTCCGACTCGAAGTCGGCGAGCTTGCCGTCGCACCAGTCGTCGGCGTCGCTGCGCAGCCGCGCCGCCTCCTCCCGCGCGCTGGCGACGATGTGCTCGGCGCGCTCGCGGGCGGCCCGCATGACGGCCTGCTGCTCCACCAGTTCGTCGGCGCGGGCGCGGGCGTCGGCGACGACGTGCTCCGCCTCGGCGCGGGCGGCGGTGAGGACGTCGTCGCGGGCGGCGAGGACGTCACCGGCCTGCTGGACCTCCACCGGCAGCAGTCGCCGGATGTCGGAGACGAGCCGCAGCACGTCCTCGCGGTCGACGACGCAGGACGTGGACATGGGGATGCCTCGCGCCCCCGTCACGACCGCCGCGAGCTGGCCGAGCTTCTCGTGGACCTCCACGACTACCTGCCTTCCTCTGGCTGGACTGCCTCTGCTGCCGCTTGCCGCTGCCCGTCGGTCCCGCCGTGGCGCCCCTGCGCCGCGCGCCGCTGCTCCAACCGCTCCAACAGCGCGGGCAGCACGGTGGCCGGGACGAGCCCGGCGACGTCGCCGCCGTGACCGGCGACCTCCTTCACCAGGCTGGAGGAGATGTGCTCGTAGCGGGGGTCGCCCGCGAGGAACACGGTCTCCACCTCCTGGAGGTGGCGGTTCATCAGGGCCATCGGCAGCTCGTAGGCGAAGTCGGTGCCGCCGCGCAGGCCCTTGACCACCACGGGGGCGTCGAGCTCGCGGCAGTGGTCGACGAGCAGGCCGGTGGGCAGCGCGTGGACCACGACCCGCTGCGCCTCGGGGGTGCCGGCGACGGACTCACGGACCATCGCGACGCGCTCGTCGAGGGTGAAGAGGGGGTCCTTGGCGGGGTTGGCCGCGACGGAGACGACGACCTCGTCGAAGAGGCGCGCGGCGCGGAGGATCACGTCGACGTGGCCGACGGTCACGGGGTCGAAGCTGCCCGGGCACACGCAGCGGCGGGCGGGGACCTCGGGCACGGGCAGAACCTAGCAGCGCCGGACCACGCCGCCGCGCTCCGCGGCCCCCGCCCCCACCCGTGCGGGCGCCCCCGCCAGTTCCGGACGGCCGGTTCAGGACGGCCCGGCGGACCACAGCGCCGTCTCCCCGTAGCGGCGGCTGTCCTCGACCTCCCAGCCGGCGGGCCAGGTGGGCTCGGGGCTGCGGCTGCTGCGCTCGACGACGACGAGGGCCCGGGGGGCCAGCGCCGGGGCCAGGGCGGCGAGGACGGCGGCCAGGTCCTGCTCGCCGAGGGGGTACGGCGGGTCGGCGAAGACGAGGTCGAAGCCCGCCGGCGAGGCGGCGGCGAGGTAGCGCTCCACCCTGTCCGCCACGACCCGCACCTCCGGCAGCCCGAGGGCGGCGGCGTTGGCGCGGGCGACGGCCGCCGCGGCGCGGGCGGACTCCACGAGCACCGCGGAGGCGGCCCCCCGGCTGACGGCCTCCAGCCCGAGGGCGCCGGAGCCCGCGTAGAGGTCGAGCACGCGCGCCCCGTCGACCACGTCGAGGGCCTCCAGGCGGGAGAAGAGCGCCTCCCGGACGCGGTCGCTGGTGGGGCGGGTGCCTGCCCCGGGTGGCACCCGCAGGGTCCGTCCGCCGGCGGCCCCGGCCACGATGCGGGTCACGCGCGCTCCAGGAAGCGCCGCTGCTCCGCGCCGACCCGGTCGGCGATCGCGGCGGCCAGGCCGGGGTGCCCGCGCAGCTCGGGGTCCTGCGCGACGACGGCCGTGGCGTCCGCCCGCGCCCGGGTGATGAGGTCGACGTCGTCGAGGACGCTGAGCACCCGCAGGGAGGACCGGCGCCCGGACTGGGCCGCGCCGAGCACGTCGCCCTCCCGGCGCTGCTCGAGGTCCACGCGGGCCAGCTCGAAGCCGTCGGTGGTGGCCTCCACGGCCCGCAGCCGCTCCACCACCCGCGACGCACCGGCGGCCTCGGTGACGAGCAGGCAGGTGCCGGGCAGGCCGCCGCGGCCGACGCGGCCGCGCAGCTGGTGCAGCTGGGAGATGCCGAACCGCTCGGCATCCATGATCACCATCAGGGTGGCGGTGGGGACGTCCACGCCGACCTCGACGACCGTGGTGGCGACGACGACGTCGAGCTCGCGCGCGGCGAAGCGGCGGACGACGTCCTCCTTCTCCTCGGTGGCGAGCCTGCCGTGCAGGACCTCGGTGCGCAGGGCGGCCGTGGCGGGGTGGGCGCGGACCTGCGCGACGACGTCCTCCACCGCCAGCGGCGGCCGCTTGCCGTCCTCGCCCGGGGCGGCGGGGGCGTCCTCGCCGCCGATGCGGGGGCAGACCACGTAGACCTGGTGCCCGTCGGCGGCCTCCTCGGCGATCCGGGCGAAGACCCGGTCGATCCACTCGGGCCGCTGCGCCAGCGGCACGACGTGGGTGCTGATGGGCGCCCGGCCGGGGGGCAGCTCGCGCAGGGTGGACGTCTCCAGGTCGCCGAAGACGGTCATCGCGACGGTGCGCGGGATCGGGGTCGCCGTCATCACGAGCACGTGCGGGGAGGTGGCGGCCTTGGAGCGCAGGGCGTCGCGCTGCTCCACGCCGAAGCGGTGCTGCTCGTCCACGACGACGAGGCCGAGGTCGGCGAACTGCACGTGCTCCTCCAGCAGTGCGTGGGTGCCGATGACGATGCCCGCCTCCCCGCTCGCCGCGGCCAGCAGGGCACGCCGCCGCGCCGCGGCGGGCATCGAACCGGTCAGGAGGACCACCTGGGTGGCCTGCTCCGCCGCCCCGAGCTGCCCGCCGAGCGCGAGGTCGCCGAGCATGGCGGTGATGGAGCGCAGGTGCTGGCCCGCGAGGACCTCGGTGGGGGCGAGCAGCGCCGCCTGCCCGCCCGCGTCGACGACGGTGAGCATGGCGCGCAGCGCCACGAGGGTCTTGCCGGAACCCACCTCCCCCTGCAGCAGCCGCTGCATCGGGCTGGTGGCGGCCAGGTCGGCCGCGATCGCCTCCCCCACGCCGCGCTGGCCGGCGGTCAGCTCGAACGGGAGGCGGGCGTCCAGGGCGGCGAGGAGCCCGTCGAGGCGCGCCGGGCGGGGCGTGGCGGTCTCCCGCGCGGCGGCGTGGCGGCGCTGGGCGAGGGAGGCCTGCAGCACGAAGGCCTCCTCGTAGCGGAAGCGCTCCAGGCCGCGCTGCCACTCCTCCTTCGTGCGCGGCTGGTGCACCCAGCGCAGCGCGTCGGCGGCCGAGGGCAGCCCCTCGCGCTCGGCGATCCCGGGCGGCACCGCGTCGTCGACGTCGCCGAGGGAGGTCAGGACCACCGACAGGGCGGCGGCGACGTCCCAGCTGCGCACCTTCGCCGTGGCGGGGTAGATGGGCATCGGCTGGGCCGCGAACTGCTCCCCCACCGCGTCGGGGGCGTCCTCGGGCAGGGGGCGGTGCTCGGGGTGCACGAGCTGCAGGACCCGCTGGGCGCCGCGCCGGTAGGTCTGCACCTTGCCGGCGAAGAGGGCGCGCGTGCCCACGGGCAGCTGCCGGGCGTGGTGGTTGAGCGGGCCGAGGCCCTTGGCGAAGAACGTCAGCAGCAGTTCCGTGCGCCCGTCGCCGACCCAGACCTCCAGCATCGCCCCGCGCCGGCTCTTCATCTGGCGCGGCCCGGAGACGCGCTGGACCTGCGCCACCACGGTGACGTCGTCGCCCTCGGCGAGGCTGGAGACGGGGGTGAGCTGGCCGCGCTCGGCGTAGCGGCGGGGCAGGTGCCACAGCAGGTCGCGCACGGTGCGCAGGTCGAGCTCCGCCTCGAGCTTGGCCGCGGTCGTGCCGCCCACCCGCGCGGACAGGGGCGCGTCGAGGTCCTCGACCAGCGCGCCGGTTCCCGCTGCCGCCACCGCGTCCTCCACTCCTCCGCGCGAGCCGCCCACCACCCGAGCCCGTCCTCGCCGGGCAGGCTACTGCCGCCCTCCGACCGGGCGCCGCGACGCGAGCGGCGGGGTGATTTTGAGCGCCGTCGGACGCTGGGATACCGTGGACAACCGTGCCCGGTCCGTCCGGGTCGACGCGTGCCCCGGTCCCCCGGTCGGCACGACCCCGTGCTTCCGACCGACATCAGGAGATCCCCGTGGCTGCCACCTGCGACGTCTGCGCCAAGCGTCCGAGCTTCGGCCACTCCATCTCGCACTCGCACCGCCTCACCAAGCGCCGCTGGAACCCGAACATCCAGACCGTGCGCACCGTCGTGGGCGGCACGCCGAAGCGGCTGAACGTCTGCACCTCCTGCATCAAGGCGGGCAAGGTCACCCGCTGACCCCAGACAGCAGCCACGTCGGGGCCGGTCCGCAGCGGACCGGCCCCGACGTGCGTCCGGAGGTCTCGCCGCCCTGACGCCCGAGGCCCGGGAGGCGCCCCGCCCCCCGGGCCTCAGCGCGCGAAGTGGTCCCAGCCCTGCCCGAGGTCGTGCACCGGGCTGGAGTCGACGAGCACCCCGGCCTCCGCGCCGGCCCGCACCTCGCCGATGACGTCGAAGCCGACGGGCAGCGCGGCCTCCGGCGGGAAGCAGGCCAGCAGCGCGTGGTCCTCGCCCCCGGTGAGGACCCAGCGGCGGGCGTCCTCGGCGCCGCAGAACCCGCTGAGCGAGCCGCAGCGGGCGAGCAGGTCGTCCTGCCAGAGCGCCAGGGCGCCCGTCGTGCCGTGCAGGTCGAGGACGACACCGCTGGCGCGGGCGATGCGCCCGGCATCGCGCAGCAGGCCGTCGCTGACGTCCATCAGCGCACTGGCCCCTGCCCGGGCGGCGGCCGGCCCGGCGGCCAGCGCCGGGCGGGGGCGGCGGTGCGCCTCCACGAGCGCGGCGGCGTGCGGGTCGAGCCCCGCGCCGGTCAGCCCGGCCTCCAGCAGCGCCAGACCCGCGGCGGAGAAGCCGATGCGCCCGGCCACCGCGACCCGGTCGCCCGGGCGGGCCCCGGAGCGCAGCACGGGCGCCACGCCGCCGAGGTCGCCGAGGGCGGTGACGGACAGGACCACCTCGCTCGCGGAGGAGAGGTCGCCGCCGACGACCGCGGCCCCGGTGCCCTCGCAGGCGGCCGCCAGCCCGCGGGCGAGGTCGAGGACCCAGCCGACCCGCACGTCCCGGGGCAGGCCCAGCGCCACCAGCAGCGCCGTCGGGCAGGCCCCCATGGCGGCGACGTCCGCGAGGTTCTGCGCGGCCGCCTTCCAGCCGACGTCCATGCCGCTGGACCAGTCGCGCCGGAAGTCACGTCCCTCCACGAGCATGTCCGTGGTGGCCACCACCCGGCGGTCCGGCGCGGCCAGCACGGCGGCGTCGTCGCCGGGGCCGGTGAGGGTGGTGGGGGCGGTGGGCAGCAGCGGCAGGAAGCGCGCGATGAGCGCGTCCTCGTCGAGGTCCCCGACGAGGAGTCCGGGATCGTCGCGGCGAGCCGGCCCGCGGCCGCCCCGGGCGCCGTCGGGGTCGTCGCGGCCCGCGTCGTCTCGAGGCTGCACGCAGCCACCTTAGGACCTGCGCCGACGGGAACCCCGCCGCACGGGACCGGGCGCCCGCGCGCCACCATGGCGGTGCGCGCCCGCTCCGGAGGCGCGGATCCGGGAGGAGCGGTGCCGGGGTGGACGCCGGAACGGCAGCGCAGGGGGGCACCGCGGCGCCGGACCCCGCCCGCCGGCGGCGCGAGACCGCGGCCGGGGTCGCCGTCGTCGCCGTCGTCGCCGCGGCCGCGGCGGTGGCGCTGGTGTCCTCGCGCGGCCCCGACGTGGAACCGGCCCCCGAGGGCTCCAGCCGCGACTGCGCGGACCTGCTGCGGCGGCTGCCGCGGGTCCTCGACGCCGGTGAGCGGCGGGAGCTGACGCTGCCGGGGGTGGCGCAGTGGGAGGGGGTGTCGGAGACGGTCCTGCGCTGCGGCGTGCCACCCCCGGGGCCCTCCGAGTTGCCGTGCCTGTCGTTCAGCGGCCGCGACGGCGTCACGGTCGACTGGCTCCTGGTCGCGCAGAGCGAGCGGGCGAGCCGGTTCGTCAGCTTCGGGCGCACCCCGGCCGTGGAGGTGACGGCGGACGCGACGGGCCCCGACGCCACCGCCGTCCTCGTCGACCTCGGCCCCGCCCTGGCACCGCTGCCGGTGGACCGCCGCTGCCGGTGAGCGCCGGCCGCCGACCCCGCGGGCTGGCGCCGCTCGTGGAGGCGATCGGGGTGCGGGTGCTGCGCCGCGACGAGGTCGTCCTCGCCGCGGCGCGGGCCTCAGCGCAGGCCGACGGGACGGCGTAGCGCCAGCTGCAGCAGGTGGTCGACGAGGGTGGGGTAGTCCATGCCGGTGGCCGCCCACATGCGGGGGAACATCGACGTGGGGGTGAACCCGGGCATCGTGTTGATCTCGTTCACGTAGAGGCGGCCGTCCTCGCAGACGAAGAGGTCCACCCGCGCGAGGCCCTCCGCACCCATCGCCTCGAAGACCCGCACGGCGGTCTCCCGCACCCGCCGGGTGACGTCGGCGGGCAGGTCCGCCGGGCAGCTCAGCTCCACGGCCTCGTCGGCGACGAGGTACTTCGCGTCGAAGTCGTAGAACTCGCGGCCGTCGACCACGGCGACCTCACCGGGCAGGCTGGTCAGCGGCTCGCCGCCGTCGAGGTCCTCCAGCACGCCGCACTCGATCTCCCGGCCGGTGATGGCGGCCTCGACGACCACCTTCGGGTCGTGCCGCTGCGCCTCGGCGACGGCGGCGTCGAGGTCCTCGGGGCCGCCGACGCGGGTGATGCCGAGGCTGGAGCCGGCCCGGGCGGGCTTGACGAACACCGGCCAGCCCAGCGCCTCCACCTCGGCGCGGCACGCGTCGCGCTCGCGTTCCCAGCGCCGGGCGGTGAAGGCGACGTACGGCCCGACCGGCAGGCCCGCCGCGACGAGCAGCGCCTTCATGACCTGCTTGTCCATGCTCGCCGCCGACGCCAGCACCCCGGAGCCGACGTAACGGGTGTCGGAGAGCTCCAGCAGCCCCTGCAGGGTGCCGTCCTCCCCGTAGGGCCCGTGCAGCAGCGGCAGGACGACGTCGACCGCGCCGAGCGCGGCGGGTCCGGCGGGGCGCCCGACGGGCAGCAGCTCGCGCGCGCCGACCTCCTGGGGCAGCGCCACGACGGTCCCGTCGGCGGGGACCTCCGCCAGGCGGGCGCCGCTGAGCGCGAGGGCGGAGAGGTCGCCCTCGACGAGGACCCAGCGGCCGGTGCGGGTGATCCCGACGGGGACGACGTCGTAGCGCTCGCGGTCGATGGCCGAGACCACCCCGGCGGCGGTGACGCAGCTGACGGGGTGCTCGCCGGAGCGGCCCCCGAAGACGACGGCCACCCGCGGGCGCGCCCCGTTCGCGGTGGGGGCCGGGGCGGCGGGGCTGGGGCTGGTGGGCTCGCTCATCGGGCGCAGACCCTACCTGTGGTTGGCTCCCCCTCATGCCCGACGCGCAGCCCGAGCCGCAGTCCGTTCCGCAGCCCCCCGCCGGAGCCGGGGCGGCCCTCGCCGCCGCGTCCTCCGCCGCGCTGTCCCCGGCCACGCTCGCCGTGGTCGCCGGGCGCCCGCCGCGCACGCCGGACGCCGAGGTCAACGTGGGGGTGTCGCTGACGTCGACGTACGTGGGCTCCGCGTCCACGGGTGCGGGCGGGCGCGGGTACGGGCGCTTCGGCAACCCGACGTGGGAGGCGTTCGAGGAGGCGCTGGGCGCCCTGGAGGGCGGTTCGGCGCTGACCTTCGCCTCGGGGATGGGGGCGGTGAGCGCGGTGCTCGGCCTGCTGCCGGCCGGCGCGAGCCTGCTGGTCCCGCACGGCGCCTACAACGGCACCCACGCGCTCGCGGGACTGCTGCGGCAGCGCGGCGTGCTGGGCGACGTCGTGGGTGTGGACATCACCGACCCGGGCGACGTGCGCGAGGCCCTGGCCGCGGCCGGGGCGGGCGCCCTGCTGTGGCTGGAGTCGCCGACGAACCCGCTGCTGGAGGTCGCGGACCTCCGGGCGCTGACGGAGCTGGGCCACGCCGCCGGGGCGCTGGTGGCGGTGGACAACACCTTCGCCACTCCCCTGCTGCAGCGGCCGCTGGACCTCGGAGCGGACGTCGTCGTGCACTCGGTGACGAAGTTCCTGGCCGGGCACTCGGACGTCGTGCTGGGCGCGGTGGTGGTGCGCGATGCGGAGCTGCGGACCCGGCTGCTGCAGCAGCGCACGCTGCACGGTGCGATCCCGGGGCCGCTGGAGGTGTTCCTCGCGCTGCGGGGCCTGCGGACGCTGCACCTGCGCCTGGAGCGCTCGCAGGCCTCGGCCGCGGAGCTGGCACGGCGGCTGGCCGGGCACCGGGCGGTGCGGCGGGTGCGGCACCCCTCCCTGCCCTCGGACCCCGGCCACGAGCTGGCGGCGCGGCAGATGGGCGGTTTCGGCGCGATCGTGTCGGTCGAGGTCGCGGGCGGTGCCGCCGCGGCCGACGCGGTGGTGGACGCGGTGCGGTTGTGGCTGCCGGCGACGAGCCTGGGCGGGGTGGAATCGCTGATCGAGCGGCGCCGGCGCCACCCGAGCGAGCCGGCGGTGGTGCCCGAAGACCTGCTGCGGCTCTCGGTGGGCGTGGAGGACGTCGAGGACCTGTGGCGCGACCTCGACGCCGCCCTGAGTTCGGCGCTGTGACCCCGCGTTCGGCGCTGTGACCCCGCAGCCCTGACCCCGCAGCCCTGACCCCGCGACGGGGCCCGGCCGGAGTTCCCGGCCGGGCCCCGTCCTCGGTTGTCGGACTAGGTCAGGTCGGCGCAGGCCACGGCGTCGGCGTCGTCGGCGGCACCGGGCACCCAACGGACGTTGGCGAACGCGGCCTCCAGCGCGCCCTCGGTGTAGACGAGGAACGGCGTGTTGACGGCCTCGAAGTCCAGCGCCCCGGTGTCGAAGCAGGACAGCGGCACCTTCACCGTCGTCTTGGCCCCCAGCGGAAGGCCGGAGAACAGCGACGTCGCCTCGACCTCGGAGAAGCAGGGCCAGGTGCAGTGCATGCTCAGCACCGTGCGGGCCGTGGGCTTCTGCGTGACGATCGCGTCGAACACGAGCGCTCCCTCGGCCGCGAGCCAGCCGGAGAGGTCGGCCGGTTCCGACTGGAGGTAGAACTGGGCCGGCCCGGTCCCCGTCCACCGCGCCTTGCGGGCGTCCTGCTGGACGTTCACGTCGGTGGTGCGGACGTTGATGTTGGTGTGCGCCACGACCGCGTTGACGTCGTTGCCGACCTCGGTGCCGCCCCAGTTGTCGGGCGAGCCGATGTAGGCCTTGTAGGGGGCGACGTCCTGGCGGACGAAGAGTTCGAGGTCCTCGGTGGCGGGGCCGCTGCCACCGCCGCTGTCACCGCAGCGGGCGGGGGCGTCCTCGGGAAGGGAGCCCAGGTCGGAGCCCTGCCCCTTCGTGAGCCCGTGGCCCAGCGGGAACAGCGGGTCGTAGCCCTCCTGCCCGGCGTTGAGGGGGCTCTGGCAGGCCTCCTTCGGCCAGCTGAAGGACAGCCTGCCCGTGAAGTCGTGCTCGGTGCCGACGAGGACGTCGGCGACGCCGCCGCCCTCGGTTCCGGGCAGCCAGGCGGCGACGAAGGCGTCGGAGCGGTTGAGCTCCTTGTTCATCAGGAGCGGTCGGCCGCCGACGTAGACCGTGATGACGGGCGCGCCCTTGCCGCTGACGCGGTCGAGGGTGGCGGTGTCCTGCGGGTGGAGGCGGGAGAAGTCCAGCGACCGCTTGGCGAGGTCGCCGTTGCCCTCCGCGTACGGGGTTTCGCCGATCACGGCGACGACGGCGTCGTAGGCGGCGGGGTCGACGCCCTCACCGGTGGCGCTGTGGGTGACGTGGGCCTCGCCGAGCGCCTCCTGCAGCCCGCCGAGGATGGAGGTGCCGGTGGGGAAGTCGGCGTTGGAGTTCCCCGTGCCCTGCCAGCTCAGCGTCCAGCCGCCCGTCTGGTTCTGGATGCTGTCGGCGCTCTTGCCGACGACGAGGACCTTCGCGGTCCTCTTCAGCGGCAGCGCGTTCCCCTCGTTCTTCAGCAGGACGAGGGACTTGCGCACGGCCTCGCGGGCGAGGGCCCGGTGCTCCAGTGCGGCGTCCTGCCCGGCGAAGGCGCGCTCGGACGGCTTCGGCGCCTCCATCAGCCCGGCGCGGTGCTTCACCCGCAGGATGCGCGTGACGGCGTCGTCGATGCGGGCCATGGGGATCTCGCCGGACTCCACCTGCGCGATGGTGTTGGCGATGAAGGCCTTCCAGTCGGCCGGGACCATGACGATGTCGATGCCGGCGTTGACGGCCTGCGGGCAGCTGGCGTTGGTGCAGCCGGTGACCTGGCCGATGCCGTTCCAGTCGGAGACCACGAGGCCGTCGAAACCCATCTTCTCCTTGAGGATGCCGTTGACGGCGTAGCGGCTGCCGTGCAGCTTGCCCTCGTCGATGCCGAGCGCCTCGTTCGTCCAGCTGTTGAAGGAGACCATCACGCTCTGGGTGCCGGCGGCGATCGCGCCGTAGTAGCCCTGGGCGTGCACGTTGCGCATCTCGTCCTCGGATGCGGTGGTGACGCCCTGGTCCTTGCCGCCCTCGGTGCCGCCGTCGCCGATCCAGTGCTTGGCGGTGGCGATGACGTGCTCGCCGTCGGGTCCGTGGGCGGAGTTCCCCTGCAGGCCGCGGGTGGCCTCGTAGCCGTAGGCACGCTGGATGCGCGCGTCCTCGGAGAACGACTCGTACGCCCGGCCCCAGCGGTCGTCGCGGGCGACGGCGACGGTGGGCGCGAAGGCCCAGTCCTGGCCGGTGGCGCGGACCTGCTCGGCGGTGGCCTCGCCGATGTCGCGGATCAGGCAGGGGTCGTGGGCGGCGCCGAGGCCGATGTTGTGGGGGAAGACGGTGGCGCCGAAGACGTTGTTGTTGCCGTGGACGGCGTCGATGCCCCACATCACCGGGATCTTCTGGCCGGTGGAGACGGAGGCCTGCCAGTAGGCGTCGGCCAGGGCCAGCCAGTCCGCGGCGGAGGCGTGCTTGTCGCGGTCGGGCCAGGCGCCGCCGCCGTTGAGCACGGAGCCGATGGCGTACTGCCCGACCTCCTCGGGGGTGATGGAGGTGATCTCGGGCTGGGTCATCTGTCCGACCTTCTCGGCCAGGCTCATGCGCGCGACGGTGGCGGCGACCTTGCGCTCGATGGCCTTGTTGGTCTTCACGCGGCTCTGCACGCGCGGCCACTGCTCCAGGTGCGGCAGGACGGCGGGGATCTCCGCGCAGCCGCCGCGGCCCTTCTCGGGAGCGCCGATGACGGGCTGGGTGCTGGTGCGGCGCTCCTGCTGCGGGGCGGCGACGGCGGGCGGGGCCACGGTGCCGGCGCCGAGGAGTGCCAGCGCGGTGACGGCGACGACTGAGCGGGGAGTGCGGCGCGGCGCAGGGCGTCGCGTTCGGGGAAGGGGCATGGGCGGTCCGTCCTCGGGCCGAAGGGAGGCGGCGCACCGTCGCGCCGGTGCGCGGCATCCTGATCCTCCTGGCCTCCGGCGTCAACCCTCCGTGAAAGCGCAATCTCACGCCGGTTCCGCAGGGCGCCAACCGGAAACGTCGATTCGAGATTGCGCTTTCAGCGTCGGGCGACATGCGCCGCCGCCTCCGGCGGGCGTCGGCGTGCGGCACAATCGGGGAACCGTCGCGCCGCCGGGGCCGGTGGTGCGGACGGGGGTGGGTCGTGGCGGCAGGCACGCGGGGCACCGGGGTCCGCCCCGCCCCGACGCTCGCGACCGTCGCCGCGGCGGCCGGGGTCTCCCCCGCCACCGTCTCGCGCGTCGTCAACGGCTCGGCGACCGTCTCCCCCGAGCACCGCGAAGCCGTCGAGCGGGCGGTGGCGCGCCTCGGCTACGTGCCCAACCGTGCGGCGCGCAGCCTGGTGACGCGCCGCACCGGGGCCATCGCCCTCGTGGTGCGCGAGGCGGTCGAGTTCGGCGTCGGCGACCCGTACCTCGCCTCGTTCGTCGTGGCGGCCAGCCAGTCCGTGGTCGGGACCGGGGTCCACCTCGTCGTGATGGTGGCCTCCGACGACAGCGAGCACGAACCCGTCGGCTCCTACGTGCTGTCCGGGCACGTGGACGGGGCGATCCTGCTCTCCGTCCACGCCGGCGACCCCCTGCCCCAGCAGCTGCTGCGGGCGGGGGTCCCCCTCGTGGTCGGCGGGCGGCCCCCGATGGCGCTCGAGGGCGGCTGCTACGTCGACAGCGACAACACCGCCGGCGGCGCCCTCGCCGCGCAGCGGTTCCTCGCCACGGGCCGCCGGTGCATCGCCGCGGTCTCGGGCCCCGCCGACATGACGGCGGCCGCCGACCGGCTCGCCGGCTTCCGCTCCGCCCTGCGCGAGGCCGGCCGCGACACCGGCCTCGTGGAGTACGGGGCGTTCACGCGGTCCTCGGGCGAACGCGCGGTGCGCGAGCTGCTGGAGCGCGAACCCCGCATCGACGCCGTCTTCGCCGCGAGCGACGTGATGGCCCTGGGCGTCCTGCGCGGGCTGCGGGCGGCGGGGCGCCGGGTGCCCGAGGACGTGGCCGTCATCGGCTTCGACGACGTGGACCTCGCCGCCTACGCCGAGCCGCCGCTGACCACGGTGCGCCAACCCACCGCCGTGCAGGCCCGCACGATGGTCGAGGCCGTCCTGGCGCAGATCCGCGGCGAGGGCACCCCCGATCCCGTGGTGCTGCCCACGGAGCTGGTCGTGCGCGACTCCGCCTGACGGCACGGGCCGCGTGGGTGGCGCCGTCGGGGTTCAGATCCCGTCGGTGGTCCGCGGCCTCGAGAGCAGGGCACGGGCGGCCTCGGCAGCCGAGCGGCGGCCCGCGACGACCTCCGCGACCTGCTCCGTCAGCGGCATCTGCACCCCCCGGGAGTGCGCCAGGCCGAGCACGGCGGCGGCGGAACGCACGCCCTCCGCGACCTGCCCGGCGCCCAGCACCTCCTGCACCCCGCGGCCCTGCCCCAGCGCCACACCGGCGCGGTGGTTGCGGGAGAGCGGCGACGCGCAGGTGGCGACGAGGTCCCCGGCCCCGGCGAGCCCGGCGAAGGTCCCGGAACTGGCGCCGAGCGCGACGCCGAGGCGCGCGGACTCGGCCAGCCCGCGCGTGACCACGGCGGCCTTGGCGTTGTCGCCGTAGCCGAGACCCTCGGCGATGCCCACGGCCAGCGCGACGACGTTCTTCACCGCCCCCGCCACCTCCACGCCGACGACGTCGGTGGACAGGTAGGGCCGGAAGGAGGCCGTCGTGCAGGCGTCGGCGACGGCGTGGCCGGTGGTGTCGTCGGTGCAGGCGACGACGGTGGCGGAGGGCTCGCGGCGCGCGACCTCCAGCGCCAGGTTGGGGCCGGAGACGGCCACCAGCCGCTCCTGGGCGGCGCCGGTGACCTCGCGCACCACCTCGGTCATCCGGGCCCCGGTGCCCAGCTCCACGCCCTTGGCCAGGCTGACGAGGGGCGCGGCGGGCGGCAGGAGCGGCGCCCAGCGCACGAGGTGCTCGCGCAGCGCCTGGGCGGGGACGGCGAGCACCACCAGGTCCGCGCCCGCCAGCGCCGCCGCGGCGTCGGTCGTGGCGCGCACCCCCGTCGGGAGCTCGATGCCCGGCAGGTAGACGCTGTTGGTGCGGCTCTCGTGCAGCTCGCGGGCCACCGCGTCCCGGCGCGCCCACACGTGGACGTCGCAGCCGGCGTCGGCGAGCACCAGCGCGAACGCGGTGCCCCACCCGCCGGCTCCGAGGACGGTGACGCGGGTCATGCCGCGCCTCGGGGAGCAGGGGTCATCGGGCGAACCTCCGGAGTGTGCGGTGGACGGGGGACGTGCGGGTGCCAGGATCGGGCCGTGAGCGCCGTTCCCGCCCCCGCGAGGCCCTGCGGGGCCCCTCCCGGCCGAGAGGGGTGGACGCTGGTGCTGCCGGTGAAGGGCGGACCGGCGGCGAAGTCGCGGCTGCGGCCGCCGCCGGGCGTCGACCGCGAGGACCTCGCCCTCGCCATCGCCCTGGACGCGGTGGCGGCGGTGGCGCGCTGCCCCGCAGTCTCCGCCGTCGTGGTGGTGACGCACGACGACCGGGTGGTGCGTTCGTGCGCGGGCGCCGGCCCGCGGGTCGCGGTGCTGCGGGAGCCCGCACCGGGCCGGGGGCTGGCGGCGGCCGTCGCCGACGGTGTGGCGGTGGCCGGCGCGGGACGGGTGGCGGTCCTGCTGCCCGACCTGCCCGCGCTGCGCCCGCACGACCTGACCGCGGCCCTCGACGCCGCCGGGCGCGCCCTGCACGCCCCGCAGCCCCCGCCGATGGTCTTCGTCGCGGACGCCGACGGCACCGGGACGGTCCTGCTGGCGTCGAGGTCGGCCCGGGAGCTGCGCCCGGCCTTCGGCCCGGCCTCGGCGGCCGCCCACGCCGCCCTCGGGGCCCTCGCGCTCGACGTCGCCGCCCCGCGCCTGCGGCGCGACGTGGACACCGCGGAGGCCCTGCAGGAGGCCGTGGCGGCGGGGGTGGGCCCCCGCACCGCCGACGTGCTGGCGGGGGCCGCCAGCCGCGTCTGAGGCCCGCGGGCACCAGGTCCCCGGCCGCCCCGGGGCGCCGGGGAGCGGCTCAGGACGCGGCCTGCAGGTCGCGGTCGTACGTCGCGCCGAGGGAGTCGAGCTTCGCCTGGAAGTGCTCGTACCCGCGGTCGATGAGGTCGATGCCGTAGACGCGGGAGGTGCCCTCCGCGGCCAGCGCCGCGATGAGGTGGCTGAACCCGCCGCGCAGGTCCGGCACGACGATGTCGGCCCCGCGCAGCTTCGCCGGGCCGGAGATGACCGCGGAGTGGCGGAAGTTGCGAGCGCCGAAGCGGCAGGGGCGCCCGCCGAGGCACTCCTTGTAGACCTGGATGACCGCGCCCATCTCGCGCAGCGCGTCCGTGAAGCCGAAGCGGTTCTCGTACACCGTCTCGTGGACGATGGACAGGCCGCTGGCCTGCGTGAGCGCCACCACGAGGGGCTGCTGCCAGTCGGTCATGAAGCCGGGGTGGACGTCGGTCTCCAGCACGATGGAGTCCAGGTCGCCGCCCGGGTGCCAGAACCGGATCCCGCCCTCGTCGATCTCGAAGGCGCCGCCGACCTTCCGGAAGACGTTGAGGAACGTCATCATCTCCGGCTGGCTGGCGCCCTCGACGTAGATGTCGCCGTGGGTGGCCAGCGCCGCGCACGCCCAGGAGGCGGCCTCGATGCGGTCGGACAGCGCCCGGTGCTTGAACCCGGTGAGCCGGTCGACCCCCTCGATGCGGATGACCCGGTCGGTGTCGACGCTGATGATCGCGCCCATCTTCTGCAGCACGGCGATCAGGTCCATGATCTCCGGCTCGATGGCCGCGTTGCGCAGCTCCGTCACGCCGACGGCGCGCACCGCCGTGAGCAGGACCTGCTCGGTGGCGCCCACGCTCGGGTAGGGCAGCTCCACGTGCGTGCCGTGCAGCCCGTTCGGGGCGGTCAGGCGGATGCCCATGGGCTGCTTCTCCACCTGGGCGCCGAACGAGCGGAGCACGTCCAGGTGGTAGTTGATGGGGCGGTCCCCGATGCGACACCCGCCGAGGTCGGGGATGAACGCCTCGCCCAGGCGGTGCACGAGGGGGCCGCAGAGGAGGATCGGGATGCGGCTGGCGCCGGCGTGGGCGTCGATGTCGGCCATCCGGGCGCTCTCGACGTTGCTCGGGTCGAGCAGGAGCTCGCCGTTGCCGTCGTTCTTCACCGAGACGCCGTGCAGCTCCATCAGCCGGGTGACGACGGCGACGTCGCGGATGTCCGGGACGTTGCTCAGGCGGCTCGGCTCCTCACCCAGCAGCGCGGCGACCATCGCCTTGGAGACGAAGTTCTTCGCCCCTCGCACCCGGAGAGAGCCCCGCAGCGGGATCCCGCCGCGCACCGTCAGCACGTCTGCCATGTCCACATCCTCGTCCTGTTCCCCGGCGCTCACCGGCACCGGCGCGGTCGGCGTGTCGACCGCCGTCCGGATGCCGGTGGGCACCGGGGGTCGTCGTCGTCCAGCGGACGACGGTACTTCAGGACTTCTTGGCTGCGCGACGCGCCGGCGTGGCGGCCGTCTTGGTGGCGGCCGTCTTGGTGGCCGCGGTCTTCGTGGCGGCCGTCTTGGTGGCCGCGGTCTTCGTCGCGGCGGTCCTGGTCGCGGGCGCGGCCTTGGTGGCGGTCTTCGTCGCCGTCTTGGTGGCGGCGGCCTTGGCCGGGGCCTCCTTGGCCGCGGCGGCGCGGGTGCCGGTGGCGCGGGTGGTGGCGGTCTTGGCGGGAGCGGTCTTGGCGGCGGTCTTCGTCGCGGCCGTCTTGGTGGCGGCGGTCTTCGTCGCGGCGGTCTTGGTGGCGGCCGTCCTGGTGGCCGTCCTGGTGGCCGCGGTCTTGGCCGGCGCCTCCTTGGCCGCCGCGGCGCGGGTGCCCGCGGTCCGCGTGCCCGCCGCGGCGCGGCCGGTGGTCTGCTTGGCGGCGGTGGTGCTGGTCGGCGCGGCCGCGGGGGCCGCGGGGGCGGCGGCAGCACGCGTCCGGGCCGCCCCGGCCGCGTTGCGCTCCTTCAGCGTGGCGGCCAGTGCGCGCAGGGCCTTGGTGTCGGCCACGACCTCCTTGAAGGCCGTGCCCGGACGGAACCGGGGGACGGAGGTCTTCTTGATCTTGACGGCCTCACCGGTGCGCGGGTTGCGGCCGGTGCGGGCGTTGCGCGCCTGCTTCTCGAACGTCCCGAAACCGCTGATGGCGACCTTGTCGCCCTTCGCGACCGTCAGGGTGATGGTCTCCACGATGGCCTCGACGGCCTCGGTCGCGGCTCGACGTCCCCCCAGGCGCTCCTCGAGCGCCTCGACCAGCTGGGCCTTGTTCACGGTGTCCTCCTCGTCGCGGACTGCTCTGCATGAGGCCGAGCGCGAGCCCGGACGAAGAGAACGGTACGGCGCGCGATCAACGCCGTCCACCGCAACACGCACGGGAGTCGTTGTGCCGCAGTCGGTCCGCAGAGCCGGATGCGGCGTCCCGCCGCCCGCCGCAGGCCCCGACAGGCGGGGGCGCCGCTGCGGCCGGTGCCCGTAGAACCGTTGCGGCACAACGGCTCCGGCACGCCGGAGGGGCCCGGCCCCAGAGGTGTCACCACCTCCGGGGCCGGGCCCCTCCCCCGCCGCGCCGAACCGCTCAGGAACGCTCGAGCACCGGCAGCGTCTTCGGCTTCCAGGACGGGCGCTGCGCCTCGAAGGCCGTGATGTCCGGCTCGTGGCGCAGCGTGAGGCCGATGTCGTCCAGCCCCTCCATCAGCCGCCAGCGGACGTAGTCGTCGACCTCGAACGGGACGACGAGGTCGGCCACCGAGGCGGTGCGCTCGACGAGGTCGACCGTCACCTCGGTGCCCGGCCGCTCCTCCAGCGCCTGCCAGATCCGCTCGATGTCGGCCTGGGCGACCGCGCCGGTGAGCAGCCCCTGCTTGCCGGAGTTGCCGCGGAAGATGTCGGCGAAGCGGGGGGCCAGCACCACGCGGAAGCCGTAGTCCTTCAGGGCCCACACGGCGTGCTCGCGGGAGGAGCCGGTGCCGAAGTCGTTCCCGGCCACGAGGACGGACCCGTTGCGGTACGCCTCCTGGTTCAGGACGAAGTCGGGGTCCCCGCGCCAGGCGGCGAAGAGGGCGTCCTCGAAGCCCGTGCGCGAGACGCGCTTGAGGTAGACGGCCGGGATGATCTGGTCGGTGTCGACGTCGCTGCGGCGCAGCGGGACGCCGACACCGCGGTGGACGGTGAACTTCTCCATGTCCAACTCCTTCGGGGGATGGCTCGTCGGTGGGGGCGGCGGCGCGTCAGCCGACCAGCTGCGGCGCCGGGGTCCCGCCCTGCGCGGCGCCGTCGCCCGCCGGGGGCAGGTCGGCGGGCGAGGACAGCGTCCCGCGCACGGCGGTGGCGGCGGCCACGAGCGGGGAGACCAGGTGGGTGCGCCCGCCCTTGCCCTGCCGGCCCTCGAAGTTGCGGTTGGAGGTGGACGCCGCGCGCTCACCGGGGGCGAGCTGGTCCGGGTTCATGCCCAGGCACATGGAGCAGCCCGCGAAGCGCCACTCCGCCCCGAAGTCCTTGAAGACCCGATCCAGGCCCTCGGACTCGGCCTGCAGGCGCACCCGCGCCGAGCCGGGGACCACGAGCACGCGGACGTTCTCCGCCTTCGAGCGGCCGCGGACGACGTCGGCGGCCGCGCGCAGGTCCTCGATGCGGCCGTTGGTGCAGGAGCCGAGGAAGACGGTGTCCACGGGGATCTGGCGCATCGGGGTGCCCGCCTCGAGGCCCATGTACGTCAGGGCGCGCTCGGCGGCGTGCCGCGCGCCCGGGTCCTCGATGTCGGCCGGCACGGGCACGCTGCCCGACAGCGGCACGCCCTGGCCCGGGTTGGTGCCCCAGGTGACGAAGGGCTCGATCTCCTCGCCCTGCAGCACGACCTCGGTGTCGAACTCCGCGTCCGGGTCGCTCGCCAGCGTCCGCCAGTCCGCCACGGCCGCGTCCCAGTCGGCGCCCTGCGGGGCGTGCGGGCGGCCCTTCAGGTACTCGAACGTGGTGTCGTCGGGCGCGATCATGCCGGCGCGGGCACCCGCCTCGATGGACATGTTGCAGATGGTCATCCGGCCCTCCATGGAGAGTGCGCGGATCGCCTCGCCCCGGTACTCCAGGACGTAGCCCTGCCCGCCGCCGGTCCCGATGCGGGCGATGACGGCCAGGATGACGTCCTTGGCGGTCGTGCCCGGCTTGAGGCGGCCGTTGACGGTGATGGCCATCGTCTTGAACGGCTTCAGCGGCAGCGTCTGGGTGGCCATGACGTGCTCGACCTCGCTGGTGCCGATGCCGAACGCCAGCGCGCCGAAGGCGCCGTGGGTGGAGGTGTGGGAGTCCCCGCAGACCACCGTCATGCCGGGCTGGGTCAGCCCGAGCTGCGGGCCGACGACGTGGACGATGCCCTGCTCCGCGTCGCCGAGGGAGTGGATGCGCACCCCGAACTCGGCGCAGTTCTTCCGCAGCGTCTCGATCTGGATGCGGGAGGTGCGGTCGGCGATGGGCTTGTCGATGTCCAGCGTCGGGGTGTTGTGGTCCTCCGTCGCGATGGTCAGGTCCACCCGGCGCAGGCCGCGCCCGGCCAGGCGCAGGCCCTCGAACGCCTGGGGACTGGTGACCTCGTGCAGCAGGTGGAGGTCGATGTAGAGCAGGTCGGGCTCGGCGCCCTGCCCGCGACGGACGACGTGTGCGTCCCACACCTTCTCGGCCAGCGTGCGGCCCATCGGTTCCTCCTGCTCGTCGGTGTGCCCGTGTCCGGCTCCCGGTCCGCGGACGGGCGGTGTGCTGCCCGTCCATCGGCCTTGCATCTCGCAAAATGAGACGCCAGTATCGCTACGTGGACAAGAGTAGCGGAGTCGGCGTGCTCGACAAGGCCGTGGTGGTGCTGTCCGCTCTGGAGGCCGGGCCGGCGACCCTGGCCCAGCTCGTCGCCGCCACCGGGCTCGCCCGGCCGACGGCGCACCGCCTGGCCGTGGCGCTGGAGCACCACCGGATGGTCTCCCGCGACCTCCAGGGGCGCTTCGTGCTCGGGGCCCGCCACGCGGAGCTCGCGGCCGCCGCGGGCGAGGACCGCCTGGTGGCCGCCGCCGGCCCGATCCTCACCGCGCTGCGCGACTCGACCGGCGAGAGCGCACAGCTCTACCGCCGCAACGGCGAGCACCGGATCTGCATCGCGGCCGCCGAGCGCCTGCACGGCCTGCGCGACACCGTGCCCGTGGGGGCGTCCATGACGATGCTCGCCGGGTCGGCGGCGCAGGTGCTGCTGGCCTGGGACGACCCCGAGCGGCTGTCGCTGGAGCTGCAGCAGGCGCGCTTCGACGCCTCGACGCTCAGCGCGGTGCGCCGCCGCGGCTGGGCGCAGAGCGTCGGCGAGCGCGAGCGCGGCGTCGCCTCGGTCTCGGCGCCGGTGCGCGGGCCCTCCGGGCGAGTCGTCGCGGCCGTCTCGGTCTCGGGTCCCATGGAGCGGCTGAGCCGCACCCCGGGCCGCCTGCACGCCCCGGCCGTGCTGGGCGCCGCGGCCGTCCTCACGGAGGCGCTGCGCCCCACGGCCCCGGCCGGGGGCTGACCCGCCGGGAGCAAGCCGCCGCAGCCCGGGCCGCACCCAGCGCACCGCCGAAGCACCGCCCGTTCGCCGGGCGGCCGTTCGGCTGAGTCGGGCCCGAACCGCCGCGGCCGCGGCGCCCGGCGCCCCACGGTGGTCATGCGACGGGATCGACGACGCCTACGAGCACGCCCACCGCGACGACCAGGGACTGGACCCGCTGCACGCCGACGTCCGGGTGAGCAAGTGGACGTACGCGGCCGACTTCGCCAAGGGCCTCCTCGCGGGCGACCTGTGGCGGGAGGACTCTCTGGCGTGGCTGGCGGGCAACCTCGCCTCGGGCGGGGCCAGCGTCATCCCGGTGGTGGGGTGGATCGCCGGCGCGGTCGCCGACGTGCGCGACGCCATCGGCTCCGCGATCCACGCCGACTGGGTCGGCTCGGGCCTCAGCGCGCTGGGCGTCGTCCCCTACGCCGGAGACGCCGTCGCGATCCCCGGCAAGACCGCGCGATTCGTCCAGCGCAACCTCGACAAGTCCGACGAGGTGCTCCGCTTCGTCGCGGAGCTGGACGACGTCCCGACCGCCGTCAAGGTCGAGACCAGCAAGCTGATCCTGAAGGACAGGTGGGACGTCCTGCGGGACGAGGGCTTCAGCGACGCGACGATCCTCGCGCTGAAGAGCGGGCGCGGCAGCATCGACCAGGTGCTGGAGACCGTGGGACGGGCGACGCGCACCGTTCGGGGTTCTGGCTTCAAGGCCACCGGAAGCGCAGGCGTGCAGGCGCTCGAGGCGGCCTTCGGAGCGTCGACGAAGGGCGTGGACAAGCAGGTCTGGTTCTCGTCGAAGACCTTCCTGGGCAGGGGGCGACGCGGACGTCTTCGTCAACGGCATCGCCCACGAGTCCAAGGTCGGTTTCGTGCAGTTCTCGACGTCGATCCAGAACCAGATCAAGAAGGACGCCCACCTCGTGGCGAGCGGTCAGATCCAAGGCGCCCACTGGCACTTCTTCGCCAGCTCGGGATCGGACTCGCTCGGAGCCGATCCCCGGGTGATCGATGTGCTGGTGCAGAACGGCATCCCGTTCACGGTGCACATCCCGTGATCATCCGGGGTTAGGGTTGCGGCCGTGGTCAGCTACGTGTCGATGACGCGCCCGGAGGCCAGGACGCTGCTGCAGTCCTTCCTGGCCCACATGCCCGAGCGGCTGGCGGCGCTGCGCGAGCAGTACCCCGGCAGCGCGGGGCCGGCGGACGTGCTCGACCTGACCCCGGCCTCCCTGGTCCCCTTGTGGGACTGGGCCGCCCCCCGGCTGTCCTGGCGCGCGGGCCTCCACCGCGCGCCAGGACAGCCGCGCACGCCACTGGCTCCACTGGAGCCGGCGGATGACCTGCCCGAGTGGTTCGACCCTCGCGCGGCGAACTGGGCGAGCTTCTCCGCGGAGGCGCTGTGGCTGATCGACGGCCTGGGCCGCTACCTGGGGGAGTGCCTCGTCAACACGGTGGCGGGAGCGAGGTGGGAGGTGGGCAACGCCCGCACGAAGGGCTACGCGCACCAGAACCATCCGGTGGTCGGCGGACTGCCGATCGGCGATCCCGTCCAGCCGATGTGGTCGGTGGGGATCGTCGCCGCGCGCGCTCTCCCCCTCGCCCGGACCCTCCTCGCTGGCGGACCTCTACGAGGCGTGGACCTCCCGACCCTGACCTCAGGCGCGCAGCAGCCCGACGCCCAGGGACACCAGGCCGGCGGTGAGGCAGAGCACGCCGGGCCAGAGGAGCAGGATCCAGCGGCTGGGACGCTCGCGTCCCCGCCCGGCCGCGGACAGGAAGAAGGCGGCGGGGACGAGGATCGCCGCGAGCGGCACCCCCTGGCGGGCCAGGACCTCCGCGCCCGGCCCGAGCACCGCGCGGTCGACGAGGAGCTGGCAGAGCACGCCGAGGATCACGAAGACGCCGGCGTGCGCGTGCCCCGCCCGGAAGGATCGGTGCTGGAAGTCGGTGGCCGGCACGCTCCCGCGAGTGACCCGCAGCACGAACGCGCCGCCGTAGGCGACCGCCACGAGCGTCAGGAGCAGGATCCCCGCCGTGTGGGCGGAGGCCGCGCTCACGAGGCCACCCGCAGGCGCTGGGCGGCCCGCTCGCGCCCGCGGCCGACCGGGACGGCGCCGAAGGCCGCAGCCAGCCCGAGGCCCGGCGCCGCGACGTAGACGGACTCGTGGTGACCGGCGGGGACGACGAGCGTCTCGTGCCAGATGCCGACGGCGTCGCCGGCCCGGCGCGCCCGGGCGTTGAACTCCCGCCACGCCGCCCGGTGCAGGCCGCCCTCGGCGTGGGCGTAGGCCTGCAAGGAGGCCAGGTCGCGCCAGTACTGCACGACGAGCGGGCCGCCGGGACCGAGCGCGCTCGTGGCGTGCAGCATGCCGAGCTCCGGACGGCGGGCGAGCTCCTGCAGCATCGGCGGCATGGCGCGCAGCACCGGGAGCCAGGCGCCGATCCGCAGGGGGCGGTTGATGCGCATGCCGATCAGGAAGACGACGAGGTCGCCGTCGTGGTCGTGGGTGGTGGGAACGGGCCGGGCGCTCATCGCCGTCTCCTCGCGCATGGTTGGATAGTGCAGGTATCCACTATTGGATAGTGCCGCTATCCAGTCAAGGGGGCGACGTGCGCATCTCGGAGCTGAGCCGCACCAGCGGGGTGCCGATCGCGACGATCAAGTACTACCTGCGCGAGGGGCTGCTGCAGGCCGGGCAGGCCACCGGCGCCACCCGCTCCGAGTACGGCGAGCCGCACCTGCGCCGCCTGCGGCTCATCCGCGCCCTCGTCGACGTCGGGGGCCTGCCCCTGGCCAAGGTGCGCGAGGTCCTCGCCTGCGTCGACGACCCACCCGCCTCCCTGCACTGCGCCCTCGGCACGGCCCACGACGCCCTCGGTGCCGCACCGCCCGACGCCCGGGGCGCAGACCTCGCCGAGGCCGTCGTCGCCGGGGCCGGCTGGCGGGTGGACCGCGCCTCCCCCGCCTTCGCCCAGCTCGGCGCCGCACTGGCGGCGCTCGTCGACGCGGGCTTCCCGGCCGGGCCGGCCGCGCTGGAGCGCTACGTCCGGGCTGCGGTCGACCTGGCCACGGCCGAGGTGGCTGACGTGCCCCGCACGGACACGGCTGCCGCGGTGCAGTTCGTGGTCCTGGGGACGATCCTCTACGAGCCCGTGCTGCTCGCCCTGCGCCGGCTCGCGCAACAGCACGCCTCGGCCACCACCCTCGGCTGACGGCACGCGCACGGGGCTGCGGCGGGGCCAGGGCCGGCCCGGCGGGGACGTCGCGCAGGCGACACGCCGGTGTCGCCCGACCGAACGTCCCCGCGCCACCTGGGCCCAGCCCGGCCCGGCGGGGACGCTGCGCAGGCGACGCGCCGGTGTCGCCCGACCGAACGTCCCCGCCACCTGGGCCCAGCCCGGACCGGCGGGGACGCTGCGCAGGCGACGTGCCGGTGTCGCCCGGCCGAACGTCCCCGCGCCACCCCGCACGACCGGGCCCGGACACGACGAAGGCCCCCGCTCATCCTGAGCGGGGGCCTTTCGACGTAGCCCCGACGGGATTCGAACCCGCGCTACCGCCTTGAGAGGGCGACGTGCTAGGCCGCTACACAACGGGGCCCCTAGCGTCACAGAATCCCCCGCCCGAAGGTGGGAGATCACCTGACGTAGCCCCGACGGGATTCGAACCCGCGCTACCGCCTTGAGAGGGCGGCGTGCTAGGCCGCTACACAACGGGGCCCTAGCTTCGACCGATGTCGAGTCGGCATGACCCGAGGAATCCGAAAGGATCCTCGACCGTGCGCTGGGGTACCAGGACTCGAACCTAGACTAACTGAACCAGAATCAGTCGTGCTGCCAATTACACCATACCCCATGGTGATCACCCGTAGGTGATGGCCCGTCCGGATTCCTCCGCCCGAGCCGTCGAGAACTCTACCGCACTCTCGCCCCCCCACCTGCACCGGCACGGGGCCGGTGCAGGTCGGGGGGCGAGAGCCCCCTGCCGGGCGGGCCTCAGCCCAGCCGCGCCCGCAGGGCCCGCAGCCGCCGCAGGGACGACTCCCGGCCGAGGATCTCCATCGACTCGAACAGCGGCGGCGAGACGCGCCGTCCCGTGACGGCCGTGCGCAGCGGCGCGAAGGCGAACTTCGGCTTCACGCCGAGGCCGTCGACCACCGCGGCGCGCAGCGCGGCCTCCAGTGCCGGGGTCGACCACTCCGCCAGCTCCTCCAGCGCCCCCACGGAGGCGTCGAGCACGTCGGCCGCCTCCGGGCGCAGCGCCGCGACGGACTCCTCCTCCAGCACCAGCTCCTCGTCGGCGGCGAAGAGGAACCCGAGCATGCCCGGCGCCTGCCCCAGCAGCGTCATGCGCTCCTGCACGAGCGGGGCCGCGGCGGCCAGGCGCTCCAGCTGCTCCTGCGCCGGCTCCGCGGGCAGCACCCCGGCCGCCTGCAGGTAGGGCACCAGCCGGGCGCGGAAGTCCTCCGGGGCCAGCATCCGCAGGTGCGCCGCGTTGATGGCCTCGGCCTTGGCCTGGTCGAAGCGCGCCGGGTTGGCGTTGACGTCGGCCACGTCGAACGCGGTGACCATCTCCGACAGCATGAAGACGTCGCGGTCCTCCGCGATGCCCCAGCCCAGCAGGGCCAGGTAGTTCAGCAGCCCCTCCGGCACGAAGCCGCGGTCGCGGTGGTGGAAGAGGTTGGACTCCGGGTCGCGCTTGGACAGCTTCTTGTTGCCCTCGCCCATCACGTAGGGCAGGTGCCCGAAGACCGGGACGTGCGCGGCGACGCCGATGTCCAGCAGCGCGTCGTAGAGGGCGAGCTGACGGGCGGTGGACGAGAGGAGGTCCTCCCCGCGCAGGACGTGCGTGATGCCCATCAGGGCGTCGTCGACGGGGTTGACGAGCGTGTACAGCGGCTCCCCGTTGGCCCGGACCAGCACCGGGTCCGGGAAGGAACCGGCCTTGAACTCCACCCGCCCGCGGACGAGGTCGTCGAAGGCGTAGTCGCGGTCCGGCACGCGCAGCCGCAGCGTGGGCTCGCGGCCCTCCGCGCGGAACACCTCGACCTGCTCCGGGCTCAGGTCGCGGTCGAAGTTGTCGTAGCCCAGCACCTTCGGCCGCCCCGCCGCCTCGTGGCGGGCCTCGATCTCCTCCGCGGTGGAGAAGCTCTCGTAGAGGTGCCCGGCCGCGCGCAGGCGGGCGATGACGTCGGCGTAGAGCTCCCGGCGCCGGCTCTGCCGGTACGGCTCGTGCGGGCCGCCGACGTCGACGCCCTCGTCCCAGTCCAGGCCCAGCCAGCGCAGCGCCTCGACGATCTGGGCGTAGCTCTCCTCGGAGTCCCGGGCGGCGTCGGTGTCCTCGATGCGGAAGACGAGCCGGCCGCCGGTGTGCCGGGCGTAGGCCCAGTTGAACAGCGCCGTGCGGATGAGACCGACGTGCGGGGTCCCCGTGGGCGAGGGGCAGAAGCGGACGCGCACCTGCTGGGAGGCGGGGGCGGTCTCGGGCGCGGGAGCGGATGCGTTCGTCATGGCCGCCCCAGCCTAGAGCCCGCTCCCGGCCCCCTCACCGTGGCGGCTCAGCGCGCGACGAACGGGTTCTCCAGCACGCCGATGCCCTCGACCTCGACGCTCACGCGCTGTCCCGCCCGCACGGGGCCGACGCCCTCGGGCGTGCCGGTCATGATGATGTCGCCGGGCAGCAGCGTCATGGCGGTGGAGACGTGCGCCACGAGGCTCGCCACGTCCCGGACCATCAGCGAGGTCCGCCCGTCCTGCACGAGCTCCCCGTCCAGCCGGGTGGTGATGCGCAGGTCCGCGGGGTCGAGCTCCGTCTCGATCCACGGGCCGATCGGGCAGAAGCCGTCGGCGCCCTTGGCCCGCCACCACTGGCCGTCGCTCTTCTGCCGGTCGCGGGCGGTCACGTCGTTGGCGACGGTGTAGCCGAAGACCACCTCGGGCACGCGCTCCACCGGGACGTCGCGGCAGAAGCGGCCGATGACCACGGCGAGCTCGCCCTCGTAGTGCACCTCGCCCGCCCAGTCCGGGATGGCCACGGGGTCGCCGGGGCCGGCCACGGAGGTGTTCGGGGCGAGGAAGACGAGGGGCTCGGCGGGGACCTCGTTGCCGAGCTCGGCGGCGTGGGCGGCGTAGTTGCGGCCGATCCCGATCACCTTGCTGCGGGGGATGACGGGGGCGAGCAGCCGGGCCTCGGCCAGCGGCACCCGCTTGCCGGTGGGGCTCAGCGGCGTGTGCAGCGGGTCGCCCGCGACGACGAGGAGCTCCTCCTCCCCCGGCCCGCCCTCGACGACGGCGAATCGGGGGTCTTCTCCGGTGGTGAACCTGGCGATGCGCACGGCGCCCACCGTAGCGAGGTCCGCGCACGCCGCCCCCGCCGGTGCGACGCGTCGGGCCGGGGATCCGGCGTCGGGGCCGAGCCGCCGGTGGCGGGCGCTCACCCGAGGGCGCTCACCCGCCACCGGGGCGCGGGAGCGGCCTCAGCGGCGGGCCACCCCGGCCTTGAGCAGGCCGTAGGTCAGGCCGTCGACCATGGCCTCCCAGCTGGCCTCGACGAGGTTGGGCCCCACCCCGACCGTCGTCCAGGAGCGGCGGCCGTCGCTGGTCTCGATGAGGACGCGGGTCACCGCGTCGGTGCCGTGCGCGGCGTCGAGGATGCGGACCTTGAAGTCGACCAGCTCGAGGGTCGCCAGCTCCGGGTAGGCCGGCAGCAGCGCCTCCCGCAGGGCCGCGTCGAGGGCGTTGACGGGGCCGTTGCCCTCCCCCGTGGCGATGATCCGGCGGCCGCCGGCGTGCACCTTCACGGTCGCCTCGGAGACCCGGACGCCCTGCGCGGGCGACTCCATGATGATCCGCCAGCTCTCCACGTCGAAGAACGCCGGCCGCGCCCCGTCGGCGTACTCCCGCAGCAGCAGCTCGAACGAGGCGTCCGCGGCCTCGTAGGTGTAGCCGCCCGCCTCGTCCGCCTTGACGCGGTCGGTGACCCGGGTCAGCAGGTCCCGGTCGCCGCCGAGGTCGACGCCGAGCTCGCGGCCCTTCAGCTCGATGCTGGCCCGCCCGGCCATGTCCGAGACGAGCATCCGCATGTCGTTGCCGACGAGCTGCGGGTCGATGTGCTGGTAGAGGTCGGGGTCCACGCGGATCGCGGAGGCGTGCAGCCCGGCCTTGTGCGCGAACGCGCTCGCCCCGTAGTACGGCGCCCGGTTCATCGGCGGCACGTTGGTGATCTCGGAGACCGTGTGGGCGATGCGGGTGGCCTCGCGCAGCGCCCCCGGCGGCAGCGCGGGGATGCCGAGCTTGAGCTCCAGGTCCGCCACGATCGTGAGCAGGTCGGCGTTGCCGGTGCGCTCGCCGTAGCCGTTGAGCGTGCCCTGCACGTGCATCGCCCCGGCCGCCAGCGCCGCGAGGGAGTTCGCCACGGCACAGCCGGTGTCGTTGTGGCAGTGGATGCCCAGCGGTGCCGCGGTCGCCTCCCGCACCGCCGCGACGATCTCGCCCACCTGCGGCGGCAGCATCCCGCCGTTGGTGTCGCACAGCACGACGACCTCGGCTCCCGCCTCCACCGCCGTGCGCACCACCCGCAGCGCGTAGCCGGGGTCGGCGAGGTAGCCGTCGAAGAAGTGCTCCGCGTCCAGCATCACGCGGCGGCCCTCGCCGGTGAGGAAGGTCACCGTGTCGGTGACCATCGCGAGGTTCTCCTCCAGCGTCGTGCGCAGCGCCGCGGTGACGTGGCGCGCGTCGCTCTTGGCCACGAGCGTCACGACCGGGGCCTCGGAGTCCAGCAGCGCCCGCACCTGCGGGTCGGACGCGGCCGTCCCGCCGGGCTTGCGGGTGGAGCCGAACGCCGCCAGGACGGCGCGCTGCAGCGTCAGCTCCTTCGCCGCCCGGGCGAAGAACTCCGTGTCCCGGGGGATCGCCCCGGGCCAGCCGCCCTCGATGAACCCCACGCCGAGCTCGTCGAGCTGCTGGGCGATCTGCAGCTTGTCGTGCACCGAGAGGGCCAGGCCCTCCTGCTGCGCGCCGTCACGGAGGGTCGTGTCGTACACGTCGAGCCGGCGGCGGCTCGGCGTCGGGCCGTTCTCGGCCGGGGGGTTGTCGAGCGGGGAGTTCTCAGACAAGGCGCCGCATCCATCCGTGGGTGTCCTCCGCGCGCCCGTACTGCAGGTCCAGCAGGGCCGTGCGGATGCTCTGGGTGACCTCGCCGATCTCGCCGCCGCCGTGGACGAGCTCGCCCTCGCGGCTGACCAGGCGGCCGACGGGCGTGACGACCGCGGCGGTGCCGCAGGCGAAGACCTCGGTGATGCGCCCGGACTGCACGCCCTCGCGCCACTCGTCGATGCCGATGCGGCGCTCCTCGACCTTGCGGCCGGCGTCGGCGGCGAGCTGCAGGATGCTCGAGCGGGTGATGCCCTCGAGGATGGAACCGGACAGCGCGGGCGTGACGATGCTGCCGTCGTCGTGGACGAAGTACAGGTTCATCCCGCCCAGCTCCTCCACCCAGCGGTGCTCCGCCGCGTCGAGGAAGCACACCTGGTCGCAGCCCTGGGCGACGGCCTCCTGCTGCGGCAGCAGGCTGGCGGCGTAGTTGCCGCCGCACTTGGCCGCCCCGGTGCCGCCGGGGGCGGCGCGCGTGTAGTCCTCGGACAGCCAGATCGAGACCGGCTTCAGCCCGCCGGAGAAGTAGCTGCCTGCCGGGGAGGCGATGACGAGGTAGCGCACCTCGCGGGCGGGCCGCACCCCGAGGAACGCTTCCGTGGCGATCATGAAGGGGCGCAGGTAGAGGCTGGACTCCCCGCCGGTGGGGACCCACGCCTCGTCGGCGCGCACGAGCTGCTCGACGGAGGCGAGGAAGGCGGCCTCGGGCAGCTCCGGCAGAGCCAGGCGCCGGGCGGAGCGGGCCAGGCGCGCGGCGTTGGCCTCCGGGCGGAAGGCCCACACGCTGCCGTCGCCGTGGCGGTACGCCTTGAGCCCCTCGAAGATCTCCTGCGCGTAGTGCAGCACCGCGGCAGCCGGGTCGAGCGTCAGCGGCGCGTAGGGGACGACGGCGTCGTCGTGCCACCCGGCGTCGGCGGTCCAGGTCGCCGTCGCCATGTGGTCGGTGAAGTGGTTGCCGAACCCGGGGCTGGCGAGGATCTCCTCGCGGCGGACCTGCGCTACGGGCGTGGTCGAGGGCCGGAGGGCGAATTCGAGGGCTGTGCTCGTGGCGCTCATGCGCATCTCCTTCTCGACGTCTGGCGGGCGCCGTCGCCCGCCGCCTTCGGCACGTGGGTCCGTCCGGATCCGGTCCGGGGGCACGTGGTCCTGCCGACGGTATCGCCTGCCGCCGGGGCCCCGGCGGGGCCCGCGGCGGGCGGTGCCGCCGGACGGGTGCGGGTCCGGCGGCACCCTGCGCGACGCGCTCGGCCGCCGGACCCGGTCAACCGCGTCAGGAGGCCAGGGCCGCCAGGGCGTCGCCCACCTCGGCGGTGCGGCGCGGGCCGCTGATCTCGCCGGAGGCGCGGCGGCCGAGGTCGGTGGCGACGGCGCCCTGCACGCGGGCGGCGGCGTCGTCGAGCCCGAGGTGCTCCAGGAGCATCGCGACGCTGAGGACGGCGGCGGTCGGGTCGGCCTTCTGCTGCCCGGCGATGTCGGGGGCGGAGCCGTGCACGGGCTCGAACATGCTCGGCGTGGTGCGGTCGGGGTTGACGTTGCCCGACGCGGCGAGGCCGATGCCGCCCGTGATCGCCGCTGCCAGGTCGGTGAGGATGTCGCCGAAGAGGTTGTCGGTGACGATCACGTCGAAGCGCGCGGGGTCGGTGACCAGGAAGATCGTCGCGGCGTCGACGTGCAGGTAGTCCACCGTCACGCTCGGGAACTCCGCCCCGACGGCCTCGACGGTGCGCCGCCACAGGTGGCCGGCGTGGACGAGGACGTTGTGCTTGTGCACCAGCGTCAGCTTCCGGCGGGGCCGGGCCGCGGCGCGCCGGAAGGCGTCGCGCACGACGCGCTCCACGCCGTAGGCGGTGTTCACGCTGACCTCGGTGGCGATCTCGGCGGGCGTGCCGACCCGCAGGGCGCCGCCGTTGCCGACGTAGGGGCCCTCGGTGCCCTCGCGGACGACGACGAAGTCGACGGTGCCGGGGTCCGCGAGGGGGGTGGCCACGCCCGGGTAGAGCACGGACGGGCGCAGGTTGACGTACTGGTCGAGCTCGAAGCGCAGGCGCAGCAGCAGGCCGCGCTCCAGCACCCCGCTGGGCACGCCGGGGTCGCCGACCGCGCCGAGCAGGATGGCGTCGTGGCGGCGGATCTCGGCCAGCACCGAGTCCGGCAGGGTCTCCCCCGTCGCGTGCCAGCGGCGCGCCCCGAGGTCGTACTCGGTGGTCTCCACCTTGGCGGGGCCGCCGTCGAGGACCGCGCCGAGGACCTTCAGGGCCTCGGCGGTGACCTCGGTGCCGATGCCGTCGCCGGGGATGACCGCGAGGGAGAGGGTGTCAGCCATGGGAGCGCAGCCTAGCGCCCGCCGGCGGCCGCGGTCCCACCATCCGGTCGGGTCGTCCCACGATGCGGACGCGCTCGGGGCACCGCCTCCACCCCCGGTCGCACGCCCGGCTCCCACCCGGGGCCGACGCGGACCCGGCCCGGCCGTCCCTACGCTCGGGCGGGTGCAGCACCCCTCCCCCGCCCGGGCCGTGCTCGACGGTCTGCGCGGGCACGCCCTCGCCGTCGACGCCGCCCTGATGGCGCCGCTGATCCTCACCGCGGCGGTCGTGGACGGCCACAGCGGCGAGCACCTCGTCGTCACCCTCGGTCTGACCGCGCCGCTGATCTGGCGGCGGGCGGCTCCGGTGACCAGCGCGGCGGTCGTGGCCGCGTTCGCGCTGCTGGAGGTGCTCGCCCTGGACGCCTTCCTCGTCGGCAACGTCGCCGTCCTCTTCTCCGTCTACGCCCTCGCCGCCCACGCCCCGCGCTGGGCTGCGGCCGGCGGCCTCGTCGTCGCCCTCCTCGGGGCCGGCCTCGCGGGGGTGGTCTTCTTCGGCGACAGCAGCGGGAGCGTGTTCGTCACGACGGGGATCATGTCGCTGCTGGCGGTCGTGGCCGCCGTCCTCGGCCTCGCGCGCCGCACCCGGCTCGCCCACGCCGACACCCCGGCACCGGCCCCGCCCGGCACCTCCGCGGGGCGGACCGCGCCCCCGCCGCCCGAGTGGGACTTCGAGGTGCGGCTGGCGGAGGCGGTGTCCTGGCTGCGGGGGCACCCGCTCGTCGTGGACGCGGTCATCGCCGGCGCACTCGCGCTGCTGCTCGTGCCCACCGGCGTCGCGATGGGCAGCGACGGCGGGCTCTTCCTCTCCGCCGCGCTGGTCGTCCCGCTCGCCTGGCGGCGGATGGCACCGGCCGCCAGCGCCGCCTGCGTCGCGGCGGCGGCGCTGCTGGAGGTGGTCCTCAGCTCCCAGTTCCTCCCCGCCAACGTGGCCGTGCTGGTCGCCGTCTACTCCCTGGCCGCCTACGCGCCGCGCTGGGCGCGCTACGCCGGGCTGGTCACCGCGCTCTTCGGGGCGCTGCTGGCCGCCGTGCGCTACGGCCCCGACACGGCCACCGACCTCATCCTCCTGGTCCTCCTCGCCGTCAGCGCGGTGGCCGCCTACGCCCTCGGCATCGTCCGGCGGGCCCGCCTGCAGCACCTGGAGCAGCTCGCCGAGCGCGCCCGGCTGCTGGAGGTCGAGCGCGAGAACGAGTCGCGGCTGGCGGCCACCACCGAGCGCCAGCGCATCGCCCGCGAGATGCACGACGTCGTCGCCCACTCCCTCTCCGTGATCATCGCCCAGGCGGACGGCGGTCGCTACGCCGGGCGCAGCGACCCGCAGGCGGCGGTGGCCGCCCTGGAGACGATCGCCGGCACCGGTCGGCAGGCCCTCACCGACATGCGCTCGCTGCTCGGGGTGCTGCGGCAGGACCCCGGCAGCGAACTGCTCCCCCAGCCCGACGCCACCCAGATCCCCGCCCTGGTGGAGTCCGTCCGCCGCAGCGGCCTCGACGTCGACGTCAGCGTCGAGGGTGAACCGCGCCCCCTGCCGCCCGGCCCGGGCCTCGCCGCGTACCGGATCGTGCAGGAGTCGCTGACCAACGTCCTGAAGCACTCCGGGCCCGCGAGCAGGGCCGCCGTGCTGGTGCGCTGGGAGGCCGACCGGCTGCGGCTGGTGGTCATCGACGACGGCCGCGGGGCCGCGGCGGCCGGCCACGGCCGCGGCTCCGGCCAGGGCATCCGCGGCATGGCGGAGCGCGCCCACCTGCACGGCGGGCGCCTCAGTGCGGGGCCGCGCCCCGGTGGCGGCTTCGAGGTCCAGGCCGAGCTGCCCTACCCTCGCGGCTCGTGACGGCCACCCCCTGCGACCCCGCCACCGGCGCCCCCGTGCGGGTCGTCCTCGTGGACGACCAGCAGCTCGTGCGGGCGGGCTTCCGGATGGTGCTGGACTCCCAGCCGGACCTCACCGTGGTCGCCGAGGCCTCCGACGGCGCCGAGGCGGTGGAGCTGCTCCGGCGCACCGCCGCGGACGTGGTGCTGATGGACGTGCGCATGCCGCGCATGGACGGCATCGAGGCCACCCGCCGCATCGTGGCGGCGCCCGGGCCCGCCGGGCACGCCCCGCGCGTCGTGGTCCTGACCACCTTCGACCTCGACGAGTACGTCGTCTCCGCGATCGCCGCCGGGGCCAGCGGCTTCCTCCTCAAGGACGCCCCGCCGGAGGAGATGCTCACCGCGGTGCGCACCGTCCACGCCGGTGACGCGGTCATCGCCGCGAGCTCCACCCGCAGGCTGCTGCAGCACGTCGGGCCGTTGCTGCGCGCCGAGGGCGGGGGTGGCAGCGCCCGGGTCCCTCCCGACCTCACCCCCCGGGAGCTCGAGGTGCTCGTGCTGATGGCCCACGGCCTGAGCAACACCGAGATCGCGGAGCGGTTCGTGGTCTCCGAGGCGACGGTGAAGACGCACGTCGGGCGCGTCCTCGCCAAGACGGGTTCCCGCGACCGCGTGCAGGCAGTGGTCCTGGCCTACGCCTCCGGCCTGGTGCAGCCGGGCGAGGTCCTGCGCGACGCCGCGTCCTGACCCGGCCCGGCGCCCCCTGCTCGCAGCCCCCTCGGCCCGGCCCGGGCGACGGCACGGCCGGGACTCCCAACGGGTGAGCTGCGCCGCCACGGCTCAAGGGCCTCGCGCGCCCCTGCCGATCCCCGGAGAGTGTCCGAGTCGGCGACGGCGGCGGGGCGCGTCTCCCGGCCGGGCCGGGCGGGGCGCGCCCCGGCGCTGCTGTGCGCCGTCGCCGCGCTGACCGCGGCGCTCGCACTGCTGCCGCTGCCGGTGTCCGCACCGCTCCTCGCGGCCCAGTTGCTGGCCTTCGCCGCCCTGGCGGTGAAGCTGCGCGAGCGCCGCCGGCAGGGGCGCCGCGCCGACCGGGGTGTCTGGCCGGCGCTGGTGGCGGCCGCCGCCCTGGCGATCACCGCCGAGGTCGGGGGCAGCGCGCACCGGGGCGCGCTGCCGGTGTCGCTGACGATGACGGCGGCCTTCCTGCTCGTGAGCCACAGCCAGCTGCAGCTGCTGCGCCAGCGGGTGCGCAGCCTGGCGGGCGCGGCCCGTCTCGACATCGCCGCCTCCACCACCTCCGCCTCCGCCATCGCGGTGGCGCTGCTGATGCCGCGCCTGCAGGAGAGCACGGACCTGCCCGCCGGGGCGGTGCTCGCCCTCCTCGTCGCCGCGGTGGCGGGGGTGGCGGTGCTGCTCCAGGCCACCGCGTGCGCGGTCCTGACCGCCCGGGCGCCCGACCGCCGGATCCTGCTGGTCGGCGGCGGCGCCCTCCTGCTGCTCGTGCCCGACGCCGTCGACGTGCACCTCCTCGCAACGGGACCCGGCGCGGTGCTCCCGACGGCGGTGCACGGCGCCGCGACGGCCCTGGCGCTGGCGGCGTGGGCAGTGGCGTCGCGGATGCCCCGGCCCGCGCCCGCCCCGCGACTGGACGAGAGCGCCGGTGCGGTGGCGATCGGACCGGCCCTCATCGTGCCGCTCTGCCTGGCGCTGCTGTGGTGGGACCACGTCCGCGCGCTGCCCACCCAGGCCGTGGCGCTGGCACTGGCCACGCTGGTCCTGCTCTCCCTGAAGGCCACGACGGTCGTGCACCGGCTGGCGCAGCTGAACTCCACCCGCCGGCAGGCGCTGACCGACCCCCTGACGCACCTGGGCAACCGGCGCGCCCTGACGGCCCGGCTCCACGAGCTCGAGGGCGGGGACGAGCCGTTCTCGCTGTCGCTGGTCGACCTCGACGGCTTCCGGGAGGTCAACGACACCCTCGGGCACGAGGCGGGCGACGAGCTGCTGCGGCAGGTCGCGGCGCGCCTGCGCGAGGGCTGCGGCGCCGACGACCTCGTGGTCCGGCAGGGCGGCGACGAGTTCGCGCTCCTCTCCCCTGGCAGCACCCTGGAGGCGGCGACCGAGCGCGCGCAACGCCTCCACGACCTGCTGCGGGTGCCGTACCTGCTGGAGGGCAAGCGGGTCCACGTGGGCGGCAGCCTGGGCGTGACCGCGAGCCCGGGCCGCGGGCCGGTCGCCGACGTGCTGCTGCGCCAGGCCGACGCCGCCCTGCACGCCGCGCAGGCGGGCGGCGGCGGGGCCGTGGCCTACTCGGCGGAGCTGGACGAGGCCCGGCAGCGGGCGGCGGAGACGGTGGCGCAGCTCCTCGACGCGGTGGGCTCCCCGCGCCGCCGCGGCGGCCCCGGCCCGGGCGGGCGGATCGTGGCGCACTACCAGCCGCAGATGGACCCGCTCACGGGCGCCGTCGTGGGGGCGGAGGCCCTCGTCCGCTGGGAGCACCCCACCCGCGGGGTGCTCGCGCCGTTCCACTTCCTCGCCGCCGCCGAGGAGCACGGCCTGATGCCCGCCCTGACGGAGCTGATGCTGGAGGACGCGCTGACCAGGGTGAAGCAGTGGCGCGAGCTGGGCTGCGACCGGATCTCCGTCAACGTGTCGGCCACCTGCCTGCGCGACGACCGGCTGGTGGCGACGGTGCGTGCGGGCCTCCTGCGGCACGGCGTCCCGGCCTCGTCCCTGGTGCTGGAGATCACCGAGACGGAGATCATCGAGGACCTCGCCACGAGCAAGCGGGTGCTCGCGGAGCTGGTGGAGCTCGGGGTGGGGGTCAGCATCGACGACTACGGCACGGGGTACTCGTCGCTGGCCCACTTGCGCGACCTGCCGGTGGAGGAGCTGAAGCTGGACCGCTCCTTCACCGCAGAGCTGGTCACGGACGCCCGGACCCGGGCCATCGTGCGCACGACCGTCGACATGGCTCACAGCCTCGGGCTGCGGCTCGTCGCCGAGGGCGTGGAGGACGCCCGCACGCTGGAGGTGCTGCGCCTGCTCGGGGTGGACCAGACGCAGGGCTACTTCCACAGCAGGCCGGTGCCGCCGGCGGAGCTGTCCGCCTGGTTGCGCGAGAACGCGGCGGCCCGGCCGCGGGTGCACTGAGGGCACGACAGCTCGGCCAGGAAGACTAGACGTGACGCACGGTAGTGGGCATTGTGTCCGACGCCCCCTCCTGCGGTCGGGCAGCCTGCAGTGCCGCAGGGTCCTCGCGTGAAGGAACCCCCATGCCCCGACGCCCCGCCTGGGGGATCGCGACGGCCGCCGCCGCAGCGATCGCCCTGCCCCTGCTCTCCTCCCTCCCCTCCGAGGCCGCCGGCCCTCCCGCGGAGCGGCGCGACCTGCGCACCTACGTGGTGGACGGCGCGCGCACCAGCGCTGATCGCTCCGCGGTCGCCGCGACGGGCGCGGCGATCCTGGAGGCCGACCACGCCCGGGTCGTCGTCACCGCCACGACGAACGAGGCGCGCGCCCTGCAGCGCCTCGGCTTCGAGGTGGAGGAGCGGTTCTCCACCCAGGACTTCCCCGCCGCCGACGCCGCCTACAGCACCTACTCCGAGATGAGTGCCCGCGTCTCGGCGGCCGTCTCCCGGTACCCGTCGCTGGTGTCGCGGACCTCCATCGGCAGGTCCTACGAGGGCCGTGAGCTGTGGACCGCGAAGATCTCCGACAACGTCGGCACCGACGAGAACGAGCCCGAGGTCCTGTTCACGTGCAACCAGCACGCGCGGGAGCACCTGACGGTGGAGATGTGCCTCTACCTGCTGGACGAGTTGACGTCGAAGTACTCCACCGACAGCCGCATCAAGAACCTCGTCGACGGCCGCGAGGTCTGGATCACCTTCATGGTCAACCCCGACGGGGTGGAGTACGACGTCGCCACCGGGCAGTACCGGATGTGGCGCAAGAACCGGCAGCCGAACTCCGGCTCGAGCTACGTCGGCACGGACCTGAACCGGAACTGGGCCTACAAGTGGGGCTGCTGCAACGGCTCCTCGACGAGCCCCTCCTCCGACACCTACCGCGGCCCCAGCGCCTTCTCTGCGCCGGAGACGCGCGCCCTGTCGAACTTCGTCACCTCGCGGCGCGTCGGCGGGGTGCAGCAGATCAAGTCCCACCTGGACTTCCACGCCTACGGCGAGCTCATCCTGTGGCCCTACGGCTACACCGCCGCCGACACCGCGCCCGGCCTGACCACCGACGACCAGAGCACCTACGCCACCCTGGGCCGGCAGATGGCCGCCACCAACGGCTACACCGCCGAGCAGGCCAGCGACCTGTACGTCACCGACGGCGGGATCGACGACTGGCTGTGGGGTCAGGAGCGCATCTTCACCTACACCTTCGAGATGTACCCGAAGGACTCCGCCGGTGGGGGCTTCTACCCGCCGGCGAGCGTCATCGGCCGTGAGACCGCCCGCAACCGGGAGGCGGTGCTGAGGTTCCTGGAGGCCTCCGACTGCGTGTACCGGGTCATCGGGAAGCAGTCGCAGTACTGCGGCGGGACCGGCGGCACCGAGACGGTCCTGTTCGGCGACGACTTCGAGTCCGCACGGGGGTGGACGGTCAACGCCGCCGGCACGGACACGGCGACAGCGGGGCAGTGGACGCGCGCCAACCCCGAGCAGGTGGACTCCAGCGGCGCCAAGCAGCTGGGCACCACCACCAGCGGCTCGTTCGACCTGGTCACCGGCCCCCTGGCGGGGACGTCGGCCGGCGCCCACGACGTGGACGGCGGGACGACCAGCGCGCAGTCACCGGCCATCGCCCTGACCGGCGGCCGCTCCTACCGGCTGACCCTGAACTCCTACCTCGCGCACGGGTCGAACTCCTCCAGCGCCGACGGCCTGCGGGTGCGCGTCGTCGGCTCCGGCGGCAGCAGCGTGGTTCTGGACCGCCGCGGCTCGGCCACCGACGTGGACGCCGCCTGGGCGGCGACGACGGCCGACCTCAGCGCCTTCGCGGGGCAGAGCGTCCGGATCGTCGTGGAGGCCACCGACGCCTCGACCGCGTCCCTGGTCGAGGCCGCCGTGGACGACGTGCGGGTGATCTCGGTCTCCTGAGAGCGGCCGACCGGCGCCTCGGGCGGTGCCCGACCGGGCACTGCACGAGGCGCCGGCGCGTCGGGCCCCCGGTCTACCGTGGCGGCGGGGCGTCGCCCCGCCGAGCTCCGCCCAGCGAGCCCCCTGGAGGCCGGGTGCCCCTCTCCGCACCGCCGTCCGAGGTGGCGCTGCTGCGGCTGGTCGCGCACCGGCTCGCCGGTCCTCCTGCGCCCACCGCCGCCGAGGCGGTGCGGGAGCTGGGCGCGGTCCAGGCGCAGGACCTCCCCGGTGCCCTGACCTCCGTGGCCCTGCGCACGGCGGTCCGCGACCGCGGCCCGGTCGAGGCGTCCCTCGACGCGGGGGAGGTGGTCCGCGCCTGGCCGATGCGCGGCACCCTGCACCTGGTCGCGGCGGCGGACCTGCCGATGGTCCTGGAGCTGACGGCGGAGCGGACCCTCGCCGGCACGGCGCGGCGGCGCGCGGAGCTCGGCCTGGGCGACGCCGAGCTCGCCCGCGCCCGGGAGGTCGCCGAGGAGGCGCTCCCCGGCGGCGGGCTGCGACGCGACGACCTGCTGGGCGCCTGGGCGGCGGCGGGCCTGGCGGTCGGCGCCGGCCGCGGCTACCACCTGCTGCTGCACCTCGCGCTGCGCGGGCTGCTGTGCTTCGGCCCGCTCGCCGCCCGGCGCGCGGCGAGCGGGAATCCGGAGCAGCTCGTGGTCCTGGCCGAGCGGTGGATCCCGAACCCCTCGCGGGTCTCGCGCGAGGAGGCCCTGGCGCGGTGGGCCGAGCGCTACTTCCGCTCCCACGGCCCGGCGACCGCCCGCGACCTCGCGCGCTGGGCGGGGCTGACCGCCGCCGACGTGCGCGCGGGGATCGCCGCGGCCGGCGACCGGTTGTTGCGCCTGGACGTCGAGGGCGTCGAGCACCTCCTCGACCCGGCGACGCCCGACCGCCTGGCGTCCTGCCGGGCGCAGGCCCGCGGCCTCCTGCTGCTGCCCGGCTTCGACGAGCTCGTCCTGGGCTACGCCGACCGCAGCGCCACCGTCGCCCCGGAGTTCGCCGAGCGCATCGTGCCCGGCGGCAACGGGGTGTTCCGCGCCACGGTCGTGGACGACGGCCGGGTCGTCGGCACCTGGCGGCACCGCGGCAGTGGCGGGCGCCGGAGGATCGAGGCGACGCCGTTCACGTCGTGGCGCGCGGGTGTCGCCGAGGCCCTGGAGGCTCTGCACGCGGAGCTGCCGTAGGGGCCGCCGGAGGGTGCGTTCCTCACGCTCCGCAGCGGTGCCGATGCGCCTCGTGACGCGCTTGGCAGAAGTGGTCCGGGGGTGAAAGGTTCACCCCATGTTCACGCACGTTTCGCCCGGGTCTCACGTACGGCAGCTCTCCTCCGAGCCCCTCCTCCGCGTCGCCGTGGCGGGCTCGGCCGTCGTCGCCGTGCTGGGTGCGGCGGCCGCCGTCGTGCTGCACCACGAGACGCCGGCGTCCCGGTTGCTCCACCTCGACCTGGAGCGCGGCGTCCCGGCCGCCTGGTCGGCGCTGCTCATCATCGCCGCCGCGACGGCGGCGCTCGCCCAGCGGCACGTCAGCGTCTGGTGCGCCGCCTTCGGCGGGCTCCTGCTCTTCCTGGCGGCCGACGAGGTGCTCGTCATCCACGAGACGATCGAGCACAACACCGGCGTGGACTGGCAGATCCTCTACTCCCCGCTCGCCGTCCTGGGCCTCGTCGTGGGGGTCATGCTGGCCCGCGCGCTGCGGGCCCGGAACCGGCTCTCGTTCCAGCTGCTGCTGCTCGGCGGAGCGTGCTGGGTCACGTCCCAGTTCCTGGAGGCCATCCAGTGGAACGGTGACGTGAAGGCCACCGGGTACGTCTACCTGATGTTCACCGAGGAGGTCCTGGAGATGACCGGGACGATCCTCTTCCTCGCCGCCATGCTCGTGCTGCGGAACCGCGCCACCGCCCGCAGTGCGGTCGGCGCCGGCCGGGCCCGGCCGGTCGCCACTGGCGCCCCGCTCGTCTGACGGACCCAGAGCGCGAGGCCCGCCCCCGCTGCATCCACCCACGGGTGGACGCAGCGGGGGCGGGCCTCCGTCTGCGGCACCAGGGAGCGCGCCGGCGGAGATCCACTCGCGGGCCGACGCGGCGCCCACGGCCCCGCACCTAGCGTCTGCAGCACGCCACCGCGTCGTGCGGTGAGCGGGAAGTGTTGCGACGCAGGAGGTCCGCATGCCCCCCACCGTGTCATCGCCGGGGTCGGCGCCCACGGCCGCTCTCACCGAGGACTCCGCGGCCGTGCGCGCCGTGGGACTGCGCAAGGTCTACGGCCGGGGCGAGGCGGCCGTGACCGCCCTCGCCGGGGTGGACGTCGCGTTCGGCCGGGGTGCCTTCACGGCCATCATGGGCCCGTCCGGCTCGGGCAAGTCCACGCTCATGCACTGCCTCGCAGGGCTCGACACCGCCACCTCCGGCCAGGTGTGGCTGGGCGGCACGGAGCTCACCGCGCTGCGAGACCGCCAGCTCACCGAGCTGCGCCGCGACCGCATCGGCTTCGTGTTCCAGGCGTTCAACCTCCTGCCGGTGCTGACCGCGGAGGAGAACCTGCTGCTGCCCCTGGAGCTGGCGGGGCGCCGCCCGGACCGGACGTGGATGCGCGACGTCGTCGAGCGCCTCGGCCTCACCGAGCGCCTCTCCCACCGGCCCGCGGAGCTGTCGGGCGGGCAGCAGCAGCGGGTCGCCGTCGCCCGTGCGCTGCTGTCGCGGCCGGACGTGGTGTTCGCCGACGAGCCGACCGGCAACCTCGACTCCCGCGCGGGGGCGGAGGTGCTGGACCTGCTGCGCAGCAGCGTCCGCGAGACCGGCCAGACGGTCGTCATGGTGACCCACGACCCGGTGGCGGCCTCCTACGCGGACCGCGTCGTCCTGCTCGCCGACGGGGAACTGGCCGGGGAGCTGCTGGACCCCACGCCGGACGACGTCCTGGAGGCCCTCGCCGGGCTGGCCGCGGTCGGTCGCCTCGCCGCAGCCGGGAGGGGCTGAGCCGTGCTGCAGCTCACCTGGGCGCAGCTGCGCGCCCACACCGGCAGGCTCGTCGCCTCCGGGCTCGCCGTCGTCATCGCCGTCGCCTTCGTGGTGGCGACGCTGACCCTCAACGCCAGCACCCGCGCGAGCATGCTGCAGGCGGTGGGTGCCCAGTACGTGGGCAGCGACGTGGTGGTGCGCTTCGACCCCACTGCGGCGGCGCCGGTGGAGGAGCTCTCGACCGGTGACGGCACGGACGGGGCGACCGCACCGGGCGAGGACCCGCAGGCGCAGGCGCTGCGGTCGGCCGCCGCCCGGCTCCAGGCGCTGCCCGGGACCGCGGCCCTCAGCCTCGACACGAGCGCCCACTCCACCGCGCGCATCGAGGGACGGCAGGGCAGCCACTTCGTGGCCGTCGAGTCCGTCGCCGCACCCGGCCCGCTGCGCTGGCAGCGGACCTCCTCCGGCCGGCTCCCCGAGCGCGCCGGCGAGGTCGCCGTCTCCGAGCGCACCGGCGCAGCGGTCGGCACCACGATCGTCCTCGACGTGCCGGGCCCGGTCGAGGAGGCCCCCGACGGCGGCACCACCCAGGGGACGCGCCCCCACGAGCTGCGCGTCGTCGGCGTCGTCGACCTGCGCGGGGACCCGTCGGCGGGTTTGGGCGGGCGCCTCTTCGCCCTGGAACCGGACGTGCGGACCGCCGGCGGCACCCCCGACGCCGTGCGCCTCACCGCGGCCGCGGGGACGGATCCGGACCGGGTGCGCGTGGAGGCCGCCCGCGCCCTGGCCGGCGCGCCCGTCACCGTCCTCTCGGGGGAGGAGACCGCCGAGGAGATCGCCGCCGCGTACACCGGGGAGGCGGCGGGGCTGGCCGCCGTCCTGCTGTCCTTCGCGGCCGTCGCGGTCGTCGTCGCGGGCCTGGTCATCGCCAACACCTTCGCGGTGCTGCTGGCGCAGCGGACCCGGGAGCTGGCGCTGCTGCGCTGCGTGGGCGCGCACTCGCGGCAGGTGCGGCGCGGGGTGCTGGCCGAGGCTGCGGCGATGGGCCTGGTGGCCTCGGTGCTGGGGATCGCCGGCGGCATCGGGCTGGCCGCCGTGGTGTCCGCGGTCGTGGCGGGCACCGACTCCCCCATCCCCCTGGGCACCGTCGTCGTGCCGCCGTCTGCGGTGGGGATCGGCCTGCTGCTCGGGGTCGGCGTCACGGTCGTCTCCGCGCTGCTGCCCGCGCGGGCGGCGACCCGGGTGTCGCCGCTGGCGGCGCTGCGGCCGCTGGACCCGGCGCCGCTGCGCTCCGGGGGCGGGCTGCTCCGGCTGGTCGCGGGACTGCTGCTGTTCCTGCCCTCGACCGCGGCGCTGCTGCTGTTCGCGGCGGTGGGGCAGCTCGTGCCGGCGGTGGGCGCGGGCCTCGGCAGCTTCCTGGGGGTGCTGCTGCTGGCCCAGCGGGCCGTGCCGCCGGTGGTGGCGCTGGCCGGGCGCCTCGTGGGGCCGGTGGGTGGAGTTCCCGGCCGCCTCGCCGCGGGCAACGCGCTGCGCAACCCGCGGCGCACCGCCGCGACCGCGACGGCGCTGCTCATCGGCGTGACCCTCACGACGACGATGGTCGTGGGCGCCTCCTCCACGCGGGCCACCGCGGACGGCCAGCTCGACGCGATGTACCCCGCGGACGTGGTGGTGGAGTCCCCGGAGGGGCTGCCGGGCGGGCTGCTGGAGCGGGTCCGGGCGGTGGACGGGGTGGACGCGGCCGCCGCCGTGCTGCGCGGGGACGTGACGGGCGGCCCGTTCGAGGGCTGGACCGCCTACGGCGTGGAGGCGGCGGAGGTGGCGCCGGTGCTGCGCTCCCCCGCCGGCGCGCCGCAGCCCGAGCCGGGCGTGGCAGTGCTGTCGCGTCAGGCCGCGAAGCTCGTCGACGTGCGCGACGGCGGCACGGTGAGCGCGGGCTCACCGGCCCGGGAGTTCCGGGTCCGGATCGATCCCGAGACGGAGACGTTCCTCGTGCTCACCGCCGCCGACCTGCGCGGCCTCGACCCGGACGCGACGCCGGCGGCGCTGTGGGTGCGCCTCGACGACGGCCTGGACGCGCAGGCGCAGACGGAGCTGGTCATCGAGCTGGAGTCGCTCGTCGGGACGGCCGATCCGGGCGCGATCGTCCACGGCGTGGTCACCGAACGGGCCGCGCTCGACGGCGTCCTCACCACGATGCTGCTCGTGGTGACGGGCCTGCTCGCGGTCGCGGTGGTCATCGCCCTCATCGGGGTCGGCAACACCCTGGCGCTGTCGGTGGTGGAGCGGCGGCAGGAGTCGGGGCTGCTGCGGGCGCTGGGCCTGACCCGCCGGCAGCTGCGCGCGACCCTCGCCTGGGAGGCGGTGCTGGTGTCCGGGGTGGCGGCGGTGCTGGGGGTGGCGCTCGGCACGGCCTACGGCCTGCTCGGCACGACGTCGGTGTTCGGCCTGTCGGGTGAGGTCGTGCTGGACGTGCCGTGGCTGCAGGTGGGCGGGGTGGTCGTGGCCGCCACGGCCGCGGGGGTGCTCTCCTCGGTGCTGCCGGCGCGGCGGGCGGCGCGGGTCTCCCCCGTCGTGGCGCTGGCGGCCTGATCCGCCGGCGGGGCCGCCTCGGCTGAGAGGGGTGGTCCCGCCCGCGGATCGAGGGAGCGCTCCGGACCGACCGTGGTCGGGCCGGCTGGGCGGCGATGACCGTTCTTCGTGCGGCGCCGGACCGGGTGCTCGGTGAGGTGCAGCGCCGCCACCGTGACGTCGTCGACCTGGACGCGGACCTGTACCACGTGCTGCCCCTGAGAGCGTCTACGACCGGACACGGTGTCGGACGGGGAAGCATGCACGCTCGGGAGCGTGGTGGACGACCTCGACGTCGTGCGGGAGCTGGCCGCCGGACGACCCGATGAGGAGGGCGAGAAGGCGGAGGTGGTCGTCTGGCACGACCTGGCGCACGTCATCGGCGTGCTGCAGCGACTCGCGGCGCTCCACCTTCCCCAGCCTTGACACCGTGACCGCGTCAACGGCGTGTGGTGGGTCCGCGTCGGCTCGTACAGCGTCGCGAGACCCACCGCGTCATGCCCGACAGCGGATGAAGACCCGAGACCAGAGCCCTGGCGATCGACAGGTCACTGCGCGGCGTCGCCGCCTGCTGCGAGGTCGCGCTGGCGCTGCTCGTGCAGGCGGGTCGCCTCCTCCGGTGTCAGTGGAGGCTCGGTGATCCCCTGGCGGGCGAGCCGGTCGCGGTGGGCCTGCGCAGCCTCCTCTGCGGGCACAGGGCCGATGCACAGCCAGGTGGCGCCCTCGGGGAGGGTGTCGGCCTCTGGAGGTGGGCAGGGCGGCACCGGGCCGTTCTGCGGAGGGACGCCGGTGGCCGGGGCACTCGCGGTGCCCGGCGTCGCGGTCTGCGAGTCCACCTCCGCCGCGGGGTCCTGTGCGCTGGCTGCCGGCGCGGGTGAGCTCGACTGAGCGCCAGGCACGTTGCTCGGACTGTTGCACCCGCTCAGCGCGATCAGCGCGAGTGCCGGCAGCAGGGCGCGACGCATCTTCTGCATGCGCCTGAGGTGGTGCGGCACGGACGCGGAGACGAGCATCCACCCATCCTCTCGGCTCCGACCCCGTGTCCGCTGAACACGCGCTGCGGGACTGGATCAGGTCATCCCTCCGAGCGGAGAAGACCTCCGACGGGTCGAGGATCGCGCCGTCATCGCGCCGACTGCGGACGTTCGGAGGGGCGGGTCGCGTGGCTCAGTGATCGTCTGGATGGCTGAGGACGCCCTGCAGCATCTGCTGGTGCTGAGGATGTGCGCAGGTGCAGCTCGGCGCCGGACCCGCACCGGCCAGGGGCAGCCGGGAAGCGGGCTCCCTGTCATGGTCGCGGACGTCGATGCGCAGCTCCTCGCGCAGCTCTCGGCGTAGGGTCTCCACCTCGGACTCTCCCGGTTCCAGGTGTCCTCCGGGCAGAGCCCAGGCCTTGGGGTAGGCGCGGCGTCGGGCGCTGCGCAGGGCGAGCAGCACGCGGTCTGCCTCGATCAGGTCTCCAGCGACCACTCGGTGCACCAGCGAAGACAACCAGAGGATCGCGGCACGTCCACGCCGGTTCATGCCGGGGCCCGCGCTGCGGCGGTGGCGGACGTCGGTCGGCTGATCGATCGAGGCTCGGTGGCAGCATGGTGCGATGCCGTGGTGGGCGCCCTGGAGGCGGCAGGAGGATGCACCGGCCGTCGCCGCGTCCGCACCTTCGGCGGGGCCGCCTGCCGACCCGCTGGACCTGCTGGGTACGGGCGGGCATGGGGAGCGGGTGCTTCCGGTGCCGTTGCAGGCCGGGGACCTCGTGCGCCCCGATGGAGGAGAACTGCACGAACCGGTGCTGTGGCTGAGCCGGGGCCCGGCCGAGCCCGGGGCGTGGGCGGCGCTGCGGGCGGAGCACGCCCGGACGGGGCTGTGGCCGTTGTTGTTGCACGGCCTGGGTGAGGGCGAGGACGAGCGACGGCCGTGGGTCGCGGGGGAACTGAGCCCGCCCGCGGAGCGGTCGACCCCGGGAGATCACTCCGCGGAGGCGGTGCTGAGCACGTGGTGGGAGTGGCACGGCTGGGAGGACTGGGGCGATCCCGATGTCCTGCAGTCCATGGCCCCCTACGACCGGCGGTGGCCGGGTCTGGCGCCGGCGCTGCCGCTGCGCGATGACCCCGACCGGGTGGCTGACGCCCGTGCCGAGGAACTGCGCCGAACGCTGCGTCCTGCGCCACGGCTGGGGCTGGTGGCCGCCGAGCGCGGAGCCGAAGCCCTGACCGCCGTCGGCTGGGGCGGGCCGATGCAGTTCGTGGACGACATCGCCGAACTCTCGGCGGTGGTGCGCTCCTGGGAGGAGCGCTTCGGCGCTCGGGTCGTCGGCGTGGGTTTCGCCCACCTCCACCTCAGCGTCGCAGCGCCTCCCCGGACCTTCGAGGAAGCGCTGCCGATCGCAGCCGAGCACGTCGTCTCTCACGACGAGAACACCGACCTGCACCTCTGCGCCCGCTCCCTCGTCGACGCGCGCTCCTGGTCCTTCTGGTGGGACTGACCCGCCCCGGCTGCACCATCCTCGTCAGCGTGCTGCGGTTGCTCGACGCGGCGTGGGGACGCTTCCTCGAGGAGCGGGGACGCTGGAGCAGTTCATCCGAGCAGGCGACCTGCCGGAACTGCTGGCCTCAGCCCGCAGTGAGGTGGACGAGTCGATGGATCGCCGCCCCTGCGTGCGCGACGGCTGACGAGCCGCGCTCGCTCATCGGGGAGGGCTCAGGCGGCGTGGTCGCGCGCAGCCGGCGTCACGACCGGCAGATCGGTTCGCCTGGCAGACTTCGGCGATGGCTGTCCACCACCCTGCGACGATCGTCCCCACCAAGCTGGAACTGCTGCAGGCATGGGTACCCCACCAGCCGTGGCTCGGCGGCGCCGACGTCTCCACCGTCACCAGGCTCGGCTCCTACCGCTTCGACGACCCCGACGGCGAGGTCGGGATGGAGACGCACCTGCTCTCCACCGACGACGGCCGGGTCCTGCAGGTGCCGCTGACGTACCGAGGTGCTCCGAGGGTGGGGGCCGAAGGCTCGCTGATCACCACCATGACGCACACCACGCTCGGGAACCGCTGGATCTACGACGGCTGCCACGACCCCGTCTACGTGACCGCCCTGGTCAGGGCGATCCTCACCGGCGGCCGCCACGCCGACCTGTACGCCGCCACCGACGGAGGACTGGTGCTGGAACCGGCGACGACACACGTGCGGGGCAGCGGATCCTGGTCCTCGGCCGACGTCCCGGCTCTGACGGCGCCGGTAGTCAGCCACCACGGGACGACGACGACCATCCACGCCGGCGTCAGGCTCACCCTGCCCCGGGTCCTCGTCGCCACGACTCCGGCGGCCGACGCGTCGCTGAGCGGGACGTGGCCCGGCCAGGAGACCCCCGTCGTGCTCGCGACCGTGGACGGCTCATCCTGACCGGACGTGCGAGTGGTGTTGCGGTCATCGCTGTGGTGCAGCGTGATCGGACACCCCGGATCGCGCACTGAGTACATCGATTGCGGATGTTCGGCCGTCGGTGATCGTGCAGTCTGTCCCGATGGTGACGATCTTCGTGCACGGTGCCGGTCGTGGGGGTGCCGCCGCGTGGTCCGCCCAACGCGATGCACCGGGCTTCGCCGGGGCGGTGTGGCTGGACTGGCGGGAGCAGGTGACCACGCCCGGCCCACTCGCGGCGGACTTCGTGGACAGCCAGCTCGAGGCGATCCTCGCCCGTGCATGGACGTCCCTCGACGTGGTGGCTCACTCCGGTGGAGCGCTGGCGGCGCTGCTGGCCGCCCAGCGATCGCCGGGCCGGGTTCGCAGCTTGGTGCTGCTGGAGCCGGCCTGCTTCGCCCTGGCCCGTGGCCGCGCGGCGGTGGAGGAGCACGTCAGCGCCATGGCCCCGGCCCTCGCCCGCGCCGGCGACCCCGGCGTCGACGACGTGGAGTACGCCAGGCGCTTCTTCGCCGCCCTGGGAGCACCCGCGCCACCGGCCGAGACGCCGGAGCATCTGCTGGCGCTGCGACGGCTGCGCACGGTACCGGCCCCCTGGGCGGTCGACCTGGACCCGACGGTGGTCGAGCAGACGCCGACGCTCGTCATCACCGGGGGCTGGCTACCGCTGTACGAGGAGACAGCCCAGGCCCTGGCGGAGCTCAGCGCCAGGCACGAGGTGCTCACCGGCCACGGTCACCGCCCCCAGGACCACCCCGACGCCAACGCCCTCATCCGCGCCTTCCAGGCGGCTCCGTGAACGCACGCAGGTCGGAAGACGCGTGCGTCTGCGGCCGCTCGTGATCCCGACCGCCAGCGCCATGAGCTGGCAGCAATCGTGTCGCAGTCCGCCTCTGGCGTTGGGGAGGATGGCGAGGTGGATCCCGTGCTCGCCGCTCGCGCCGTGGTCGATCACCGCTACCCCGAGGCGGTGGCAGCGGTCTTGGCCGGTAGCAGCGCCCGCGGAGAGGCCACGCCCACCTCAGACCTTGACATCGTGGTCGTCCTCAACGGCAGCGGCGGATCTTTCCGCGAGACGCTGCTGCACCAGGGGCAGGTGGTGGAGGTCTTCGCCTACACCGGCGATGAGGTGCGCCGATGGTGGGACATCGACGCCACCGCCGGCCGCTGCACCCTGGCCCACATGTGCGCCCACGGCCTGCTGCTGCACGGCGAGCAGACCGGGCAGCGCATGCAGCACGACGCCCGCGTCTTCCTCGCCGCCGGACCACCGCCTGTCAGCGGCGAGGAGTTGCTGCTGCGTCGCTACCGCCTGACCGGGGCCGTCGACGACCTCCGCGACGCCACCGACCCAGGTGAGCGGCAGGTGATCGCCGCCGCGGTGCTTCTGGAGGCGGCGGAGCTGCACCTGATCACTCAGCGGCAGTGGCGCGGGCAGGGCAAGTGGCTCCTCCGGCGCCTGCGCGCCGCAGCCCCAGCCCTGGCCGAGCGGCTGCTGCAGGCGCACCACCACGTCACGAGCACCGGCGACGCACAGCCGATGGTGGACGCCGTGGAAGGCGTCCTACTCGACAGCGGGGGACGCCTGGCCGAGGGCTACCGACGCGGCTGAGCGCCGCCCTCACCGACCCTGCCGCCTCCGCGAGGACAGTCCGCTCTTCGACAGTTGAGGACGTTCGCCGGCTGTCATGATCGCGCACTCAGCGCGGCGTGGGCGTGCGTTGCGTCAGACCAGACGCAGGACGCGGTCCTCCAGGTCGTCGAGGTCCTGCAAGGTCAGGACGGTCTCGGTGAGGGGGAGGCCGGCGTGCGGCCATTCCAGCGCGATGCCCACCCGCCCGTCGCGGGGCAGCTCGTCGATCCAGTAGGAGGCATCGACGCTGAAGGCGTCGTCGCCGCTGTTGTGCATCGCCCCGCGGGTGTGCGCCGGGCCGGCGTGGTCGTTGACGGTGACGTGGAGGTGGGGGAAGGAGTAGGGGTTGTCCTTGGTGGGGCCGGGGTAGCGGCGCACTCGGCCGTAGGACCAGCTTCGGGCGTCGTTGGCACGCTCACCCACTGCGCGGTACGCGAGCATCAGGTGCAGCCCACTGGGGTAGGCGACGACAGCTCGTAGGCCAGCGGCGATGTCAGGGGCACGGCTGAGGATGAGGGGGCCGTGCACGATTACCCCGAGGTCGTGGGGTGGTCTCCCGTGCCAGCTGTGCTCCTCCATGACACGAGCATGGCAGTCATGCGGAAGGCACCTGGTTCCTTGATCTCCGGGTGCGGCGACTGCCCGTCCGACCTGGCGAGGTGTCACTGGTCGCTCATGATCGCGCCCCATCAGCGGCAAAGGCGGACGTTTCGCGCTGGAGCCGGTCATGGGGCGTTCGGCTCGTGGGGAGCCATCCACTCCGGGGTGCCGGAGGTGAAGGACACGGTGCTCCAGTACTCCTGCTGCTGAAGCGTCAGGCCGGTGTCGGTGGGCTTGCCCGGTGGGCTGAGGAACACGTGGAAGGTGCGGGAGTCGACCTCCGCGCTGGTCATGATCTCCCAGTCGGTGCCCACGCTGTGGCGGCAGGTGGCGAGGTCGCCGACGCAGATGGTGACCCCTGGGCCTTCGGAGTCGATGGTGATGAGCGGGTGGCCGTTGGAGACGTTGGCCTGCATCGTCCCGATGTGCGGCGGTAGCTGCTCGGGCACGACGAACGCGTCCGGGTAGCGCCGCATCGACTCCCGGATCTGGCCGCGCCAGTCATGGCTGTCGATGCCGGGACGATCGGGGGCATCGTCTGGCAGTGGCACGGGCAGCGGCAGCGTGAACTCACCGGCGGTGAAGTCCTCCGGGCTCGTGGTGGCGGTCGTGGTGGAGGGGACGGCCGGCATCAGCTGGCGGGTGCTGTCGTCGGTGCCTGGTAGCGCCAGGATTAGTGCGGTCGTGGCTACAGCGGTGGAGGTCGCTGCCGCGCTCCAGGCCAGGCGGTGACGACGCCTGGCTCGCACCGCGCCGGTCAGTGCTGCCTCTGGCAGCCACGCTGCTGCCTGCACCTCGCGGGTGTCGTCGTGCATGCGCTGCCGCAGCTGCTGCTCGAAGTCGATCATCGTGCCGCCTCCCGTGCCTTGTCCTCCACGCTCATCAGCTGCCGTAGCCGGCTCAGCCCGCGAGAGCAGTTGCTCTTCACCGTCCCCGCCGAGCAGCCCAGCTCCTCAGCGATACGGGCCTCGGACCAGTCCTCGAAGTAGCGCAGCACCACCACCGCACGCTGACGCGGCGGCAGCTGACGCAGCAGCGCCTCGACCCCGGCGCGCTGGGCCCGTGCCTGCGTGCCATCGCTGACCGGCTCGTCGTGCCACTGCTGCAGCTGGACCTCACGCACGCGACGGCTACCGATGCGCCAGCGGTCGGTGATGCGACGCGCCATCACGACTCGGGCGTAGGCGTGGGGGTCCTCCACCCGCCGCCAGTGCCGGTACGTGCGCTCCAGCACGTCCTGCACCAGGTCCTCGGCAGCGCCTCGCTCCCCGGTCAGCAACAGCGCCGTGCGCAGCAGCTGCGTCGTGCTGCCCCGGACGAACTGCTCGAACGAGTCCTCCACCAGGCTCCTTCCATAGCGCCTCGCCAGTACAAGACGACGCCGGAAGCACTCCGGTTGTCACCTGGACGAGACAAGCCCACAACGCCAGTGCCACTGCATGGTCAAGCGTCCCTTGCACCTCGCCGACCGCTCGCTCATCGACAATTGAGGACGTTCGCCGGCCGTCATGATCGCGCACTCAGCGCGGCGAAGTCGGATGCTGAGCTCAACACGCATCGGGGTCGGTGGTGCAGGGTGAACGGTGACTACATGTGGCAGCCAGCTCCTCCGGGACAGTCCCTGGTGTCTTCGATGCGGAGAGCGCCTCACCTGAGCATGATCAGGAATGGAGGTCGCTGATGGGCACCCCGCTGATCGGCGCGTTGAACGTCCGAGCCATCTACGCGTATGAGGTGGAAGACGCTTCAGCCCTCCCGGGACTGCGCATCCTGGGGGCGGTGATGGGCCTGCACGGCATCGCCATGAACGGTGGACTGGTCGTCGGAGGCATCGAGAACCTCTTCTTCAACGAGAGGATGCACGCGGTCGACGATGCGATCGAGGGCTTCCGATGGCTCGGGCTGGCAGACGTCGCCGCGCTCGTCGCCCGTGCCCGGGACGAGTACCTGCGCTTCCGCCCAAGCGGCTGGGAGGACATCTCCGACGAGGACGCGCTCATCTGGGACCAGCTCGACACCGCGTTCTTCGAGATCGCCGCCGATGAACGACTCGAGACGGCGGTGCCAGCCCGCCTGCAGGACATCGCGCCGGAGCTGCAGCCGTCCTGACAGCTGCAAGATCACCTCACCACGGCGGGGCGTGGCACGAGCGCTCATGATCACGCTTCATCAGTGGCGAAGTCGGAAGTTCGTGGGCTGCCCCTCGCCCCTTCCTGACTCGTAGCCGATCATGCTGGTGTGCGATTGCTGAGGGTGTCGACGGCCCTGCTGGTTCTAGTCGCTGGAACATCGTGCAGCTCGCTGTCCTGCACGGATGTCGGGGCTGACAGTGGGGTGACGTTCGACTTGTCGGCGTTGCCCACCGTCGGGGCACCTTGGGAGGTCACTGCCTGCATCCAGGAGGTGTGCGATACCCGCATCGTGCAGCCGGCAGACGGGACTTCCCCCTTCTTCCGCGCTGACGCCTTGACGGAGGACGCGGTTCAGGCGCGGCTGCAGGTCTTGGATGCCTCCGGGGGGACGGTGATGGACGACACGGTCGGTGTGACTCCTGTCCGCTACCAACCCAATGGGAAGGGCTGCGAGCCGATCGTGTGGCAGGCAGAGATGCTCGTCGGGGCAGACGGCGTCCTGCGGCAGGTCAAGGCAGCCTCATAGACCAGCGGGGCTTCCAGCCCGGCACCTACACCTGACGCATGTGACCGGACATCCGCAGATCGGCAATTGAGAGCGTTTGCCGGCTGGTCATGATCGCGCCAGTAGCTCGTCATGGGAGTGCGTCGCGGTGGTGGCTTACGGGTGGATGAAGGTGGATCTGGCCTAGAGAGCCGAGGGCCTGTGTCACGGTGCTGCGAAGAGGTTGACTCTCGAGGACCCCGGCCCAGCGATGGCCGGGTCTGGCCGTGGATGGAGGAGCGAAATGGCGGAAAGTCCTGCTCGCCGTCCGGTGTCATGGATTCTGGGGACTGCGGTCGTGAGTGCGGCCGCTGCGGCGGCGTGGCTCACCTTCCCGGCGGATGACTCGACCTGGCCGATGCCTGGCGTGCTGCTGACCACGGTGGCGCTCACTGTGGTCGCCAACCTGCGGATCGGTGGCTGGCTCTGCGTTCCGGTCGTCGTCGCTTCGGTCTTGGTCGGCCTCACGGTGGCCTTGAAGTACCACGGCTACTGGCAGGGGGACATGGGTTCTGTCATGTTCCTCATCGGCACCTACCTGACCGCGGTTGCAGTGGTCGCGAGTGTGCTGACGACGATCGTGAAGTACTTGTTCAAGAGCCAGCCTGCATCGTGAAGCGAGGATCACCGCTCGCGGATGCACTCCTCGGCGAGCGAGGACGCTCAGCAGCCTTCATGATCGCGCCCGCAGCGCAGCAATTGTCGATGTGGCTGAGCGATTCCTGGCTGTGGTCGCATGCGGGCGGCAGGGTGGGGTGGTGACCTCGACATCCCCACCCGAGGCGGTGGGCCCGTCTTCCGGTTCACCACTGCCTCCGCAGGTGCAGGCCACCCTGGCCGCACTGGTACCCGACGACGCCCTGACGGAGTCCTACCAGGGTTGGTCGAGGTCGCCAGGTCACCTGGACTACGACTGGGCCGTGGTGCCCAGGTCCGCGGTCTGGCACCGCCTCGGCTTCGACCCACCCACCCTGCCCAGCCTGGCCGGCGACGCCGTGCGGGAGCACTTCGCGGTGCACGGCCGCTACGGCAAGCCCTCGGAGTCGAGGCGGTCCGGCGACGCGTGCGCGCTGCCGGTCGCCGTGTTCTACCTGCCGGTGGACCTGCCCTGGGAGAAGGCGCAGTCCGGCGACGCTCTCTCCCGGGGCGCCACCTTCCTGTGGCTGCACGAGCCCTACGCCGGCCACCCATGGACGGCCGCGGTTCGCTGCCGCAACGAGCGCGATGACCGACGCAGCTTCACCGTCGTTGAAGTCGCCGGTGTCCACCTCGGGGTGCAGGTGGACACCTACGGCCTGGCGCAGCTGTCGTGGACCCTGCGCCGAGGAGGCCGCGACGTACGCGCCATAGTCACCACCAAGCGCGATCCCAGCGCAGCCGTCCAGATGCTCCTCCACGACGGCGTCCTGACATGACTCAACCAGCTTCCAACGACGTCGCCCATACATCCGCAAACCGACATGAGAGCAAGATCATCCAGCCGCCGAGGCCCTCCACCCGCGCCTACGGAACTGGGCGCTCCCCTGGCGAGGCGGTTCGCCCGTCGCCGGCCGCGAGATCCCGGCCCTCGCTCCGGTCGCCGATCTGCAACGTGGTGCCGCCCGGCCCGAACCACAGCGTCCGCTGCGGGAAGGGGATGGTCATGCCGGCTGCGTCGAGGGCCCGCTTGACGGACATGGCCACCGCACTGCGGACGCGCCAGCGGCTCGCCATGTCCGCCGGGTGCCAGTAGCGCACCACGAACTCGATCGAGGAGTCGGCGAAGGCGTTGACCCACACGCTCGCGCCGGGCTTCTCGGCGACGCCCTCCGCGGCCCGGCAGGCCTCCAGCAGGACCTGCTGCGCCTGCTCCAGGTCGGTGTCGTAGGCCAGGCCGACGGTCAGGTCGGTGCGGCTGAACGGCGTGCGCGTGTAGTTGATGATCGGGTTCTTCAGGACCTCCGCGTTGGGCAGGTACACCCGGAGCCCGTCGTAGGTGGTGAGGACGACGGTGCGCAGGTTCACGTCCTCCACGACGCCCTCGTAGTCGCCGCTGCCGACCTGCTCGCCGATCCGGAAGGGCCTGCGCAGCTGCAGCAGGATGCCGGCGATGAGGTTCTGCAGGATGTCCTGGGCGGCGAAGGCGATGGCGATGCCGCCGACGCCGAGCGCCCCGAGCAGGGGGCCGATGCGCACACCCAGGATGCCGAGGGCGTAGACGGCCCCGAAGCAGACGACGAGGATGCTGAGGAAGCGCCCGAGCAGCCTGCCGATGTGGCGGTCGGCGTCGCCGCGGTCGACGGCGCGGACGAGGATCCAGCGCAGCAGCGCCGCGGCGGCGATGGCCGCGACGAACACGGCTGCCGAGCGCACCCCCTCGTGCCAGGTGATGTCGCCGGTGACCAGCTCCTCCTCCGCGGCCTGCAGGGCGAGGAGGGACAGCGCGCCCGTCACGTCGCCGGACCACCCGATGCCGGGTGGACCCGCGGACGAGGGATGGGCGGATGGTGGTGGCGCGGCATGGGCCCAGGATGCCCGGGCGGCACCCCGGTGGCATCCCGCCGGGCGCGGGCGCTGCCGCGGGCACCCGTGGGCGGTCCAGCCGATCCGCTGCCGGGCGGTCGCGACTCAGGCGGCGCGCTCGACGCCGTCCGGGTGGGTGCGGCCGGCGGCCTCGGCGACCACCGGGTCGCAGGCGGCGGCGAGGAGGAACCGGACGAGGAGGTGCGCCAGTGTGTCGTGCCCGCCCGTGGCCAGGGCGGCCGACATCGTCGCGGCGGGGCCGCTGAGCACGGCGCCGACCTCCGCGACGCGCGCGCGCCCGTCCTCGGTCAGCTCGAGGTGCAGGACGCGGGGGGCCCGGTCGCGGCGGCACTGCACCAGCTCCGCCCGCTCCAGGCGGGCGGCGACCGCCGACGTCGTCGCAGCCGCGAGCCCGGCCGAGCGGGCGATCGCAGCCAGCGGCTGCCCGTCGCCGCCCTCGGCCAGTTCCCGCAGGACCGCCCAGTCGGTCAGGGCGAGGCCGAACTCGGCGAGCAGCTCCTCCTCCTGCCGCGCCACGGCCAGCCCGGCGATGCCGAGGAGGCGGGACACCGGCATCGCCGCCAGGGCAGCGCGACGAACGTCGAGCTGCTGCACCGAGGTGATCGGCGTGAGGGCGAAGGCGATCACCGTGGCAACATCGGCAGGTCCGCCCCGCTGCTTGAGCCTGTACGGCCGGCCGGTGCGTCCCGGCTGCGGACGCACCGGCGCCCCGGCGCGGACACGGGGTCCGCACCGGGGCGCCGGTGGAGGGTGCAGCGCCGGGTCAGCGCGCGGCGGTGCCCTCGACGTAGTCGGAGTCGTCGGACTTCACCCACGACATGAGCTTGCGCAGCTCGCGGCCGGTGGCCTCGATGGGGTGCTGCTCGCCCTGCTCGCGCAGCTTCTTGAACTCCGGCGCGCCGGCGTCCTGGTCCTCGATGAAGCGGCGGGCGAAGGAGCCGTCCTGGATGTCCTTGAGGACGTCCTTCATGCGCTCCTTCACCGAGGCGTCGATGACGCGCGGGCCGGAGACGTAGTCGCCCCACTCGGCGGTGTCGGAGACGCTCCAGCGCTGCTTGGCGATGCCGCCCTCGTACATGAGGTCGACGATGAGCTTGAGCTCGTGCAGGCACTCGAAGTAGGCGACCTCGGGCTGGTAGCCGGCCTCGGTGAGGACCTCGAAACCGGCCTGGACGAGGGCGGAGGCGCCACCGCAGAGGACGGCCTGCTCGCCGAAGAGGTCGGTCTCGGTCTCCTCGGTGAAGGTGGTCTTGATGCCGCCGGCGCGCAGGCCGCCGATGGCCTTGGCGTAGGCCAGCGCCAGCTTCCAGGCGCCGCCGGTGGCGTCCTGCTCCACCGCGACGATGACGGGCACGCCGCGGCCGTCGACGTACTCGCGGCGCACGAGGTGGCCGGGGCCCTTGGGGGCGACCATGACGACGTCGACGTCGGCCGGGGGCTTGATGTAGCCGAAGCGGATGTTGAAGCCGTGGCTGAAGAACAGCGCCTTGCCGGCGGTGAGGTTCGGCTCGATGTCCTGCGCGTAGACGCCGCGCTGGAGGTGGTCCGGCACCAGGATCATGATGACGTCGGCCTCGGCGGCGGCCTCCGCGGGCGTCACGACGCGCAGGCCCTCGTCCTGGGCCTTCGCGCGGCTCTTCGAGCCCTCCTTCAGGCCGACGCGGACGTCGACGCCGGAGTCGCGCAGGGACAGCGCGTGCGCGTGGCCCTGGCTGCCGTAGCCGATCACGGCGACCTTGCGGTCCATGATGTCGGCGAGGTCGGCGTCGTCGTCGTAGAACATCTCAGCCACTTCGGGCTCTCCTCAGGTGTGGGCCATCCCGGGTGGTGTCCAGCTCCGTGCTGGCCCGGGTCCGGTTCGGGTGGTCGTGGTCCGTGCGGGTGCGCGGACGGTCGCGCGTCGGGCGGTGCGGTTCGGGCGGTGCGGTGTCAGGCCGTGCGGTGTCAGGCCGTGCGCAGCGCACGGTCGGAGATCGAGCGGCCGCCGCGGGCGAGCGCCACGGTGCCGGACTGCACGAGCTCCCGGATGCCGAAGGGCTCCAGGATCCGCAGCAGCGCGGCCAGCTTCTCGGAACTGCCCGTCGCCTCCACCGTGACCGCGTCGACGGAGACGTCGACGACGTGGGCGCGGAAGAGCTGCACCGCGTCGAGGACCTCGCCGCGGGTGGTGGCGTCGGCCCGCACCTTCACGAGCATCAGCTCGCGCTCGACCGAGGCGACGGAGTCCAGCTCGACGATCTTGAGCACGTTCACCAGCTTGTTGAGCTGCTTCGTGACCTGCTCCAGCGGCTGCTTCTCCACGTCCACGACCACGGTCATGCGGGAGATGTCCGGCCGCTCGGTCGGGCCGACGGTGAGCGACTGGATGTTGAAGCCGCGCCGGGCGAACAGGGAGGAGACGCGCATCAGCACGCCCGGCTTGTCCTCCACCAGGACCGACAGGGTGTGCTGGCTCATCAGGAGATCACCTTCTCGGTCCCGGAGTCGTTGGAGTACAGGTCGCCGTCGACGTCGCGGTCCCAGTCCGGGCTCATGCCCCGGGCGTACTGGATGGCGTCGTTGCTGACCCCGGCGGCCACCATCGGCCACACCATCGCGTCCCGGTGCACCCGGAAGTCGACGACGACGGGGACGTCGTTGATGGCCATGGCCTTCTCGATGGTCGCGTCGACGTCCTCGGGCCGCTCGCAGCGCAGGCCCACGCAGCCGTAGGCCTCCGCCAGCTTCACGAAGTCCGGGATCGCCATGCCGCGCCCGGAGTGGTCACCGGAGTGCAGGTCCGTGTTGGAGTAGCGCTCGGAGTAGAAGAGCGTCTGCCACTGCCGCACCATGCCGAGGCTGGAGTTGTTGATGATCGCCACCTTGACGGGGATGTCGTTCAGGGTGCAGGTGGCGAGCTCCTGGTTGGTCATCTGGAAGCAGCCGTCGCCGTCGATTGCCCACACCACGGCGTCGGGCCGCCCGACCTTGGCGCCCATCGCCGCCGGCACGGCGTAGCCCATGGTCCCGAGGCCGCCCGAGTTCAGCCAGGTGCGGGGCTTCTCGTACTGCACGAACTGCGCCGCCCACATCTGGTGCTGACCGACGCCGGCGACGTAGAGGGCGTCGGGGCCGGCGATGGCGCCGATGCGGGAGATCACGTGCTGGGGGGCGACGGTGCCGTCCTCGGCGTCGGCGTAGCCGAGGGGGTAGGTGCGCTTCCAGCCGTTCGTCTGCGCCTGCCAGTCGGCGATGTCGAGCGCGGCGCCGTCGGCCAGCTCGGCCTCCAGGGCGCGCACGAGCTCACCGGTGATGAGCTTCGCGTCGCCGACGATCGGCACGTCCACGACCCGGTTCTTGCCGATCTCGGCGGGGTCGATGTCGGCGTGGATGACCTTCGCGTCCGGGGCGAACGAGGACAGCAGCCCGGTCACGCGGTCGTCGAAGCGGGCGCCGAGGGTGATGAGCAGGTCGGCCTTCTGCAGGGCGGTGACGGCCGCGACCGTCCCGTGCATCCCCGGCATGCCGAGGTTGACCGGGTGCGAGTCGGGCAGCGCACCGCGCGCCATCAGCGTGGTGACCGCGGGGATGCCGGTGAGGTCGGCCAGGGCGAGCAGCTCCGGGGAGGCGTCCGCCTTGATCATGCCGCCGCCGACGTAGAGGACCGGCCGGCGGGAGGCCAGGATCAGCTTGGCGGCCTCCTTCACCTGCTTGCCGTGCGGGCGCACCGTGGGCCGGTAGCCCGGCAGGTCCACCTTCTCCGGCCACTCGAAGGACGTCGTGGCCTGCAGGGCGCTCTTCGCGACGTCGACGAGGACGGGGCCGGGACGCCCGGTGGCGGCGATGTGGAAGGCCTCGGCGATGACCCGGGGGATCTCCGCCGCGTCGGTCACGAGGTAGTTGTGCTTCGTGATCGGCACCGTGATGCCGGAGATGTCAGCTTCCTGGAACGCGTCGGTGCCGATGGCGGAGGCGCCGACCTGACCGGTGATCGCGACCATCGGGACGGAGTCCATGTTCGCGTCGGCGATCGGCGTGACGAGGTTGGTGGCCCCAGGGCCCGAGGTCGCCATGCAGACGCCCACCTTGCCGGTGGCGACCGCGTACCCCTGCGCCGCGTGCCCGGCGCCCTGCTCGTGGCGGACGAGGATGTGGCGCAGGTGCGGGGAGTCCATCAGCGGGTCGTAGGCGGGCAGGATCGCCCCGCCCGGCAGGCCGAAGACGGTGTCGACGCCGACGGCCTCGAGGGAGCGGATGAGGCTCTGCGCCCCGGTGAGGACGGCTACGGGGAGCTTCGGGTCGAGGGGCAGCGCGCCGGGGCGCTGCTCGGGGGCCGGGGCGGTGGTGGGGCTCTGGCCTGCGCTGACCTGTCCGGTGCTGCGCTCGGCGGTGCCACCGTCGGCGGCGCTGCTGTGCTGAGCGGTCATCTCGGGTGCTCCTGTCGCGGTGTCGGCGTGCGGCTCTCGGGACGGTGGGCGCCCGGCCGCTCGGGGCCGGACGCGAAAAGACCCCTCCGCCCGCGGGCATGACGAGGGGTCGCGCGCACGGCCGGGATGTCAGCCGGCGCGCTGTCCGAGTACTACGAGGAGCTGCACCCGCACACCGTATCCCGCGCCGGCGCGGGATGTCAGCCGAGCCCCAGATTCGTCTCACATCGTGGACGAGTCGTCCAGAAGGCGGACACGGCCCCGCAGGGCCGTGCCCGCCCGGACGTCAGAGGCAGACCGCGCCGACCGAGGCCGACTGCACCGTGCGCGCGTACTTGGCCAGCACGCCGCGGGTGTAGACCGGCGGCAGCGGCTGCCAGCCCTCCCGGCGCGCCGCCAGCTCCGCCTCGTCAACCAGCACGTCCAGGCGCGCCGCGGCGACGTCGAGGCGGATGCGGTCCCCGTCGCGCACGAACGCGATCGGCCCCGCGTCGACGGCCTCCGGGGCCACGTGCCCCACGCACAGGCCCGTCGTGCCGCCGGAGAAGCGCCCGTCGGTGAGCAGCAGCACGTCCTTGCCCAGGCCCGCGCCCTTGATGGCGGCGGTGATGGCGAGCATCTCCCGCATCCCGGGGCCACCCTTGGGGCCCTCGTAGCGGATGACGACGACGTCGCCGGCGGTGATGCGGCCGTCCTCCAGCGCATCCATCGCCGCGCGCTCGCGGTCGAAGACCCGGGCGGTGCCCTCGAACACGTCGGAGTCGAATCCGGCGCTCTTCACCACCGCACCGCCCGGCGCGAGGCTGCCGGACAGGATCGTGATGCCGCCGGTGGCGTGGATCGGGTTGTCCAGCGCCCGCAGCACGACGCCGTCCGGGTCCGGCGGGGCGATGTCGGCCAGGTTCTCCGCCATCGTCCGCCCCGTCACGGTGAGGCAGTCGCCGTGCAGGAGCCCCGCGTCGAGCAGCGCGCGCATCACCACCGGGATCCCGCCGATGCGGTCCATGTCGGCCATCACGTGCCGCCCGAAGGGCTTGAGGTCGCCCAGGTGCGGCACGCGGGCGCCGATGCGCTGGAAGTCCTCCAGCGTCAGGTCCACCTCGGCCTCGTGGGCGATCGCCAGCAGGTGCAGGACGGCGTTGGTGGACCCGCCCAGCGACATCACGACGGCGATGGCGTTCTCGAACGCCTCCTTGGTGAGGATCTGCCGCGCGGTGATGCCCTTGCGCAGCAGGTTCACCACGGCCTCCCCCGACGCGCGGGCGTACCCGTCGCGGCGGCGGTCCGGTGCGGGCGGGGCGGCGCTGCCCGGCAGGGACATCCCGAGCGCCTCGGCCGAGGCCGCCATGGTGTTGGCCGTGTACATGCCGCCGCAGGCGCCCTCACCGGGGCAGATGGCCCGCTCGATGGCGTCGACGTCCTCGCGCGACATCAGCCCCCGCGCGCACGCCCCGACCGCCTCGAAGGCGTCGATGATCGTGACCTCGCGCTCGCTGCCGTCGGACATCTTCGCGTAGCCGGGCAGGATGGAGCCGGCGTAGAGGAAGACCGCGGCGAGGTCGAGGCGGGCGGCGGCCATCATCATCCCGGGCAGCGACTTGTCGCAGCCCGCCAGCAGCACGGAGCCGTCGAGGCGCTCGGCGCTCATCACCGTCTCGACCGAGTCGGCGATGACCTCGCGGCTGACGAGGGAGAAGTGCATGCCCTCGTGCCCCATCGAGATGCCGTCGGAGACGCTGATCGTGCCGAACTCCATGGGGAAGCCGCCGGCCTCCCGCACCCCCACCTTCACCTCCTTGGCGAGGCGGTCGAGGCTGAGGTTGCACGGGGTGATCTCGTTCCAGCTGCTCGCGACGCCGATCTGGGGCTTGGCGAAGTCCTCGTCGCCCATGCCGACGGCGCGGAGCATGCCGCGGGCCGCGGCGCGCTCGAGGCCGTCGGTCACGTCGCGGCTGCGGGGCTTGATGTCGACGCCGGGGTCGGCGCCGCCGTTCGTCGGGGTGCCCTGCCCGGGTGCTGCGGAGGTCTCGGAGCTCACGGTCGGAGTCTAGGTGCGCCGGGCGCGGCGGGGGGCGCACTCCCCCGCTCAAGGTGGACACCGCGTCTCGGCATGCGGACCGCCCGGCGGTCCACCCGCGGAGACCGGCCCCCCAGCGGCCACCGCGGGTGTGACCGGCGGCTCCCGGGGTACCGCAGGGACATGACGCACCACGACAAGCCCGAGGAGCACTCCGACGACCACGGCGCCACCACGGCGTCCACCGACGCCGAGGGCCGCGACCAGGACGCCGACCCCGGCAGCCTCAACCCCCGCGACCTGCGCGGGCAGCACACCGGCGACGGGGCTCGCGAGGACGAGGGCGAGCCGGACGCCGACCCCGGGCAGCTCAACCCGCGGGACTGACGCGCGCGCCCGGTGCGCAGGAGGGAGCGGCGGTGGTGGGGGGACGCAGACCGAAGGTCAGCGGCGCCAGGGTCGCAGCCAGCGGCACCTGGACCGACGACGAGGGGGTGCGCGCCCCCGCGGGCGAGGTCCACGCCTGGGAGCCGGGCACGAACCAGACGGTCTGCGGGCTGCCGCTGCACCGCGCGGGACTGACCCGCTTCAGCCACGTCCCCTGGTCCGAGGTGCAGCCCGACACGGGCGGCGTCGCCGACGAGGTGGGCTGGGTGTGCCCGCGCTGCTCCGCGGCCGCGGGGGGCCGGGCGGAGCGGCGCTGGCAGCGCACCGACCCCCGGCCCTGAGCTCAGGGCCACCGCGCATCGCCTGCTCCCGCGGACCCCGACCGGGGTCCGCGGGAGCAGGCGATCCTCACGTGCGGGCGACCTCAGCGGCGCGGCTGCGCGGGGTTGGTGGGAACGCCGTGGGACGGCGGGTTCATCGGCGGGGCGCCGCTCTCACCCAGCAGCGGCCCGCTGGGCGCGCCCGCCGTCTCGGGCGTCGCGGCGGTGGGGTCCCCGCCGGACGGCTCGGCCCCCTGTGCCAGCTGCCCGGCCCGGGCGCGCAGGATCGTCAGGACGGGCTCCCTCGCCCCGTGCTCCTCCTCGTAGGCGATGAGCGTGCCCAGGGCGTCCGCGTCCAGCGAGCGGATGCGGTCGCCGAGAGTGGCGACGGGCAGGTGGTCGTAGTCCGGCAGCGGCAGCGCCGCGCGGTCGTCGGTCACGGGACCTCCTCGGAAGCGGTTCCTCTGGCATGCCCGGGTCCGGTGGGCTCGGGCCGGTCGTGCTGCACGGGGGCCTGGGCGACCCGCACTCCTCCCGTACCCGCGACCGAGGGGATCGACGCACGTCCGTGGCGGCGATGTTGCGCGGCGCTCACCCGGCACCGACCGCGCTGTGAGGGCGGCGTGCGGCAGCGGTAACAGAAGGCGCACCACCCCGAAACACGCTCTTCCTACCGTGGCGGCACGCCCGGGCGGCCCCCGTCCCCGGCCTCGCCCCCACCCCGAGGAGCCTCATGGCCACCACCACGGACTCCCCCGCCACCGCCGCGGTCGGCACCGTCGCCGCGCCGCGCCCCGGCCGCTGGATCGACGACTTCGACCCCGAGGACAGCGCGCAGTGGGAGACCACGGGCAGGCCCGCCGCCCGGCGCAACCTCGCCCTGTCGATCGTCGCGGAGTTCCTCGGCTTCTCGGTGTGGCAGCTCTGGACGATCGTGACGCCCAGCCTCGGCCGCGCGGGCTTCGACCTGACCGCCAACCAGATGTTCTGGCTCATCGCCATCCCGAACCTGGTGGGCGCCACCCTGCGCTTCCCGTACACCTTCGCGGTGCCGCGCTTCGGCGGCCGGAACTGGACGATCGTCTCCGCCCTGCTGCTGCTCGTGCCCTGCGCCGGCCTCGCGTGGGTCGTGCAGAACCCCGACACGCCGTTCTGGCTGATGTGCCTGGTGGCCGCCACGGCCGGCGTCGGCGGCGGCAACTTCGCCAGCTCGATGGCGAACATCTCCTTCTTCTACCCCGAGCGGGAGAAGGGCGCCGCCCTCGGCCTCAACGCCGCCGGCGGCAACCTCGGCGTCGCCGTCGTCCAGCTCGCCGTGCCGCTCGTCGTCATCTCCGGCGCCGGCATCGCCCTGGAGCGGGCGGGCATCGTCTTCATCCCGCTGGTGGTCCTGTCCGCGGTCCTGGCGTGGAAGCACATGGACAACCTCTCCAGCGCCAGGGCCGACCTCGCCGGCTACGCGGCCGCGGTGAAGGACCGCCACACCTGGATCGTCTCCTTCCTCTACATCGGCACGTTCGGCTCGTTCATCGGTTACGCAGGGGTCTTCCCCACCCTCATCGGCAGGCAGTTCCCGGAGATCGCCTTCACCTGGTCCTTCATCGGCCTGCCCGGCGTTCCGCTCACCCTGGCGTTCCTGGGGGCGCTCGTGGGTTCCCTCGCCCGCCCCTACGGCGGACGGGTCGCGGACCGCCTCGGCGGCGCGCGGGTCAGCATCGCCGCCTACGCGGTGATGGTGGCCGGAGCCCTCGGGGTCGTCGCGGCGCTGCGCAGCCACAGCTTCGCGCTCTTCTTCGGCTCCTTCATGGTGCTCTTCATCGCCACCGGGATGGGCAACGGCTCGGTCTACCGGATGATCCCGGCGATCTTCCGGGCCGGGGTGGACACCTCCGACCGCCTGGCCCTGACCATGGCCAAGCGCGAGGCGGCCGCCTGCATCGGCATCGCGGCGGGCATCGGCGGCTACGGCGGTTTCCTCATCCCCCGCGGGTTCGCCATGTCCCTGACCCAGTTCGGCTCCCTCGCCCCGGCGCTGCTGGTCTTCATCGGCTTCTACGTCGTCTGCATCGCCGTCACCTGGTCCTGCTACCTGCGCCGCACCGGCACCCGCTTCGCCGACGCGGTCGTCTGAGCGGCACCGCCCCGCCCCGGAACCCCCCGTGCGAGAGGGAAACCCCATGAGCCCCACCCACCGCTCCCCCGCCCCCGTGGAGGTGTGACCAGATGACCGCGACCACCGACCGCCCCACGACCACGCCTGCGACTGCGACCGCCCTGCCCGCCCAACGCGGCCGTGCCCGCCGCCGCCTCGTCGTCGTCGGCAACGGCATGGCCGGCGCCCGGGCCGTGGAGGAGATCCTCGCCCGCGGCGGCGCCGAGCAGTTCTCCGTCACGATGTTCGGCGACGAGCCGTACGGCAACTACAACCGGATCGCGCTGTCCCACGTGCTGGCCGGGGAGGAGGAGGAGCACGGCATCTTCCTCAACGCCCTGCCCTGGTACGCCGACAACGGCATCGACCTGCGCGCCGGTGTGCGCGCGACGTTCGTCGACCGGCACGCCCGCCTCGTGCACGACGACACCGGGGCCCGGACCCCGTACGACGTGCTGGTGCTGGCCACCGGCAGCTCCCCGTTCTTCCCGGCCATGACGGGGCTGCGTCGCGAGGACGGCTCGCTGCTGCCGGGGGTGTTCGGGTTCCGCACCCTCGACGACACGCGGGCGATGCTCGCGGAGGCGGGGCTGCACTCGCGCGCGGTCGTCATCGGCGGGGGCCTGCTCGGGCTGGAGGCCGCCCACGGCCTGCAGAAGCACGGCCTGGACGTGGACCTCGTCCACTCCCCGAAGCACCTGATGAACCAGCAGCTGAACGCCGAGGCCGGTCGCGTCCTGCAGGGACGGATCGAGGCGCTCGGCATCGGGGTGCACACCGCCGCCCGCACCGTCGCCCTGACCGGGGAGGAGCGGGTGAGCGGCGTGCTGCTCGCGGACGGGCGCGAACTGGCGGCGGACATGGTCGTCGTGACCGCGGGGATCCGCCCCAACGCGGAGCTCGCCGCCCGCTCCGGCCTCCTCGTCGAGCGCGCCGTCGTCGTCGACGACGCGATGCGCTGCACCGGGGACGACGGCGAGGACGCTGGCGAGGTGTACGCGGTCGGCGAGTGCGTGCAGCACCGCGGCGAGACGTACGGGCTGGTCGCACCGCTGTGGGAGCAGGCCTCCGTGCTGGCCGACCGCCTCACCGGCACCGACCCCGCCGCGGAGTACCACGGGTCCCGCACCGCGACGAAGCTGAAGGTGGCCGGCGTCGACGTGGCCGCGATGGGCCTCAGCGAGCCGGAGCGGGTGGACGACGAGTTCGTCGTGTTCTCCGAGCCGCGGCGCGGGATCTACTCCAGCGCGGTCGTCCGCGACGGCCGCCTCGTCGGCGCCACCCTCGTCGGCGACGTGCGCAAGGTGGCGTTCCTCCAGCAGGCGTTCGACCAGGGTCTGCCGCTGCCGGAGGAGCGGGTCCAGCTGCTGTTCGACATGGGCACCCCCTCGGAGGAGACGGGGGCCGCGGAGCTCGACGACTGCGCGCAGGTCTGCAACTGCAACGGAGTCTCCAAGGCCGCGATCGTCGACGCCGTGCGGGGCGGCTGCAGCACCGTCGGCCAGGTCGTCGACGCCACCCGCGCGGGCAAGGGCTGCGGTTCCTGCAAGAGCCTCGTCGCGCAGATCACCGAGTGGGCCGCGGGCGGTGACCTCGCCGTCGACGAGTCGGCGAACTGGTACGTGCCGGCGATCCCGATGGACAAGCAGCAGCTCACCGCCGCCATCCGCGAGCGGGACCTGCGCTCGGTCTCCGCGGTGTTCCGCGAACTCGCACCGGCCGGCGCGGAGGACGCGAAGTCGAAGATGGCGCTGACCTCGCTGCTGCGGGTGATCTGGCCCGGCGGGGTCGTGGAGGAGCGCGACGCGCGCTTCGTCAACGACCGCGTCCACGCCAACATCCAGCGCGACGGCACGTTCTCCGTCGTGCCGCAGATGAAGGGCGGGGTGACGACTCCCGAGCAGCTGCGGCGGATCGCCGACGTCGCGGACCGCTACGCCGTGGGGATGGTGAAGGTCACCGGGGGCCAGCGCATCGACCTCCTCGGGGTCCGCAAGGAGGACCTGCCGCGGATGTGGGCCGACCTGGGGATGCCCTCGGGCTACGCCTACGGCAAGAGCATGCGCACCGTGAAGACCTGCGTGGGGACCGACTTCTGCCGCTTCGGCCTCGGCGACTCCACGCAGCTCGGCATCGACCTCGAGACCCGGTTCCAGGGCCTGGAGTGCCCCGCCAAGCTGAAGCTCGCCGTCGTCGGCTGCCCCCGCAACTGCGCCGAGGCGTACGTGAAGGACGTCGGCGTCGTGGCGGTCGGCGCCGGCCGCTGGGAGATCTACGTCGGCGGGGCCGCGGGGGCCTCCGTGCGCAAGGGCGACCTGCTCGCCACGGTGGACAGCCCCGAGGAGGTCATCGCCCTCTCGGGCCGGTTCATCCAGTTCTACCGGGAGTGGGCGGGCTGGCTGGAGCGCACCTACGACTTCGTCCCCCGCCTCGGGATCGAGCGGGTCCGCAAAGTCGTCGTGGAGGACTCCGACGGCCTCGCCGCCGGTCTCGACGCCCGGCTCCAGGAGGCCGTCGGCGCCTACGTCGACCCGTGGAGCGAGGGCCGCGAGCCGGTCGTGCCGGGGCAGTTCCGCCCGTCGCTGCCGCTGGTGGACCTCCCCCTGGTCCCCCGCCGGCCCGGCGGCGCACCCGGCGGCGTCCTCCCCGACGTGCACAGCAGCAGCGACGCCACCGCACAGGTGGCGGAGGAGGTGGCCCCGTGACCACGACCCAGTCGCCCGCGCGCGAGGTGCGCGTGGGCCACCTCGACGAGGTCCCCGCCGGCGAGGGACGCGCCTACGTCGTCGACGGCGAGCAGGTCGCGGTGTTCCGGCACCGCAGCGGCCGGGTCAGCGCGGTGCAGGCGGTGTGCCCGCACTCCGGCGGCCCGCTGGCCGACGGCCAGATCGACGAGGACGTCGTCGTCTGCCCGCTGCACCTGTTCGCGTGGGACCTCGCCACCGGGGAGTCCCGCAACGGCCAGCCGCCGCTGCGGGTCCACCCCTGCCGCGTCGCCGGCGACGGCTCGGTCGTGGTCGGCGCGTGCTGAGCCGGGCGCCTCGCCAGGCGCGCGCCTGGCGAGGAGGCCGCGGCGCTGGGCCGGACGGGAGCGCCCGCTGCTCCGATCGGACGCCTCCCGGGCAGGCAGGTGGCATCCTTGACGCATCCCCGTGCCGGTGACTGGAGGTCCCGCGTGCCCAGCACCCCCGAGTCTCCCCCCGCGGCCGCGGCCGACGACGACCTGTCGGCAGCCCCCTACCCGCTGCACCTCGACGTGCGCGGGCGCCGCGTCGTCGTCGTGGGCGGCGGGCCGGTCGCCCTGCGGCGGACAGAGGGGCTGCTGCGCGCCGGGGCGGACGTCCTCCTCGTGGCGCCGCAGGTCTGCGAGGGACTGGGCGAGCACGCGCGCTCGGGGTCGCTGACGTGGCGGCAGGGCACCTGGCGCGCCGACGACCTCGACGGCGCCTGGCTGGTGCACACCGCCACGGGTGAGCGGGACGTGGACGCCGCCGTCGCCGCGGCCGCGGAGGAGCGGTGCCTGTGGTGCGTGCGCGCAGACGACGCCGCCGCCTCCGCCGCGTGGACCCCCTCGGTGGTGCGCCGCCACGACGTGACGGTGTCCGTGACCGCCGGGGGCGACCCGGGCCGCGCCCGGGCCCTGCGCGGCGCGCTGGCCCTGGCCCTCGACACCGGCGCCCTGCCCCTGCGCCGCACCCGCCGCGGCGCGGGGCGGGTCACGCTCGTCGGCGGCGGCCCCGGCGAGCAGGACCTGCTGACGCTGCGGGGACGCAGGGCGCTGGCCGAGGCGGACGTCGTCGTGGTGGACCGCCTCGCGCCCACCTCGGTGCTGGCCGAGCTGGACGAGGACGTGCAGGTCGTCGACGTCGGCAAGACCCCCGACCACCACCCCGTGCCCCAGCACGAGATCAACCGCATCCTCGTCGAGGCCGGCCGCGCGGGGCTGCGCGTGGTGCGGCTCAAGGGCGGCGACGGCTACGTGCTCGGTCGCGGCGGCGAGGAGGCCGCGGCCTGCCGCGAGGCGGGGGTGGAGGTGGACGTGGTGCCCGGGGTCACGAGCGCCTTCGCCGTGCCCGCGGCGGCGGGGATCCCCGTCACCCACCGGGGGCTGTCCCGCTCCGTCACCGTCGTCTCGGGGCACGAGGACCTCGACCACGAGACGCTCGCGCGGCTGGAGGGCACCCTCGTGGTGCTGATGGGCGTCTCGACCCTGCCCGCGCTGGCCGCCGGGCTGCTGGCCCGCGGCAAGGACCCGGCCACGCCGGTCGCCGTGGTGGAGAGCGGCTGGACCCCGCGGCAGCGCACGACCCGCGCACCGCTGGCGCAGATCGCCGCCGTGGCCGCCGAGCGCGGCGTGCGGGCGCCCGCGGTGGTGGTCGTGGGGGCCGTGGCGGCGCTGGAGGGGCCGGTGCTCGCGGGCCCCGGCGCCGGGCCGGCCGGGGCGCAGCGGTGAGCGCGACCGCCACGGAGCCGGGCGTCGACGCGCGCCAGCTCCTCGGGGTCACGATCGGCGTCACCAGCGACCGCCGCTCCGACGACCTCATCGCCACCTTCACCCGCCGCGGCGCGCAGGTGCTGCACGCCCCGACGATGCGCCTCGTGCCGCTGGCGGAGGACGAGCAGCTCCTCGCCGGCACGCACGACGTCATCGCCGACCCGCCGGACATCGTCCTCGTCACGACCGGCATCGGCCTGCGCGGCTGGGTGGAGGCGGCGGACTCCGCAGGCGTCGCACCGCAGCTGCTGGCGGCGCTCGGCCGGGCCCGCATCCTGGCCCGCGGCCCCAAGGCGCGCGGGGCGATCCGCGCCGCGGGCCTGAGCGAGGAGTGGTCGGCCGCCTCGGAGCAGACGGTGGAGGCGGTGCAGCACCTCCTCGCCCAGGGCGTCGCGGGCCGCTCCGTCGTCGTCCAGCTCCACGGCGCCGCCGACCCGGAGGAGGTCCTCGGCCCCCTGGCCGCGGCCGGCGCCCGGGTCCGCGGGGTGGCCGTGCACCGCTGGCTGCCTCCCGAGGACCCCGCGGCCGTGGCGCGCCTGGTGGACGCCGTGGCCGGCCGCCGCCTCGACGCGGTGACGTTCACCAGCGCGCCCGGCGCCTCGGAACTGCTGCGCGTCGCCGCCGAGCTCGGCCGGGGCGAGGAGCTCGTGGCCGCACTGCGGGAGCGGGTCGTCGCCTGCGCCGTCGGCGACGTCACCGCCGAGCCGCTGCGGCGGGCCGGCGTCGAGCCGCTGGTGCCCGACCGGTGGCGGCTGGGCGCCCTCAGCCGCACCCTCAGCGCCCACCTCGCCGCGCACCCCCTGCACCGGCTGCCGACGTCGGCGGGCACGCTCGTCGTCCGGGCGCAGCACGCGCTGCTCGACGGGGAGCTGCTGGAGCTCAGCCCGGGGCCGTTCACGGTGCTGCGCCGCCTGGCGGAGGCCGCCGGTGGGGTGGTGACGCGCGGGGACCTGCTGCCGCTGCTGCCCGGCGCCGGCGACCCCCACGCCGTGGAGGTGGTGGTCGGGCGGCTGCGCGCGGCCCTGCCCTCCCCCGCCCTGGTGCGCACCGTCGTCAAGCGCGGATACCGCCTCGACGTGGTGGACGCCCCGTGAGCGGTGGGCCCCCCGTCCTCGTCGCGGTCTCGCACGGCACCCGCTCCCCGGCCGGGCGGCGCTGCATCGCCGAGCTGCGGCTGGCGATCGGCGCCCTGCGGCCGCAGGTGCAGGTGCGGGCCGCCCACGTCGACGTCCAGCGCCCGGAGCTGGCCCCCGTGCTCGCCTCCCTCGCGGCGGCGGGCCGGCGCAGCGTGGCCGTGCCGCTGCTGCTGTCCACCGGCTTCCACGTCCGCCACGACGTCCGCGCCGCCGTGGAGGCGACCGAGGGCCTGGCGGTGGCCGCCGCGGCGCTGGGGCCCGACGACGCGCTGCTCGACGTCCTCGACGACCGGCTGGCGGAGAGCGGCGCCGGCCCGGACGACGCCGTCGTGCTGGCCGCGGCCGGTTCCTCCAGCGCCCGGGCCACCCGCGACGTGGAGGCGGTGGTGACGGCGCTGGCCGCCCGCCGCGGGGCCCCGGTCCTGGCGGGGTACCTCTCCATCGCGCAGCCGACGGTGCCCGAGGCGGTGCGCCTGGCGCGGGCGACGGGCCGCGAGGTGAGCATCGCGAGCTACCTGCTGGCCCCCGGGGTCTTCACCGAGCGGCTGGGGCAGGCGGGGGCGGACCGGGTCTGCGCCCCGCTCGGCGCCGACCCGCGCATCGCCGCGCTCGCCCTGGCCCGCTACGACGCGGCCCTGCAGCAGGCGGGCTGGAGCGGGGTGGGGGCGGCCGCGGGCTGACGCCCCCACTCCCCGGGCACCCCCGCGCTGCTCAAGGGGCCTCGCCGGGGTGCCGATGTGCCGAGAGACGTCGCTGGTCCGCGGAGACGTCCCTCCCCAGGCACTAGGAGCCAGGTCGTGAACCCCGTCATCCGCTTCGTGGTCAACCGCAGGGTCGGCACCCGCATCCTCATCGTCGTCGTCCTGCTGGCGACCGTGGCGGTGGCCGTCACGGGTGTGGCGCTGCGGGCGCTGACGTCGACCAACGCCACGGCGCACAGCGTCTACGACCAGAACCTCAAGGGCCTGTACGCCCGCGGCCACGTCCACCAGGAGCAGCTGAAGTCGCGCATGCTCATCGCGAACTACACGCTCTCCCAGGACCCGGAGACGCGGGCGGAGTTCCAGGAGAAGATGGCCGAGACGGACGCCGACCTCGACGCCGCCGCCGCGGAGTACGAGGCGCTGGGCATCGACACCCAGAAGGCCGACTGGGACGTCTTCAGCACGCAGATCGCCGAGTTCCGCCGGATCCGCGACGAGCAGCTGGTCCCGCTCGCCGACGCGGGGAACCTGGTGGAGTACCAGCACGTGCGCGACGAGGTCCTGCAGCCGGAGATCTCCGAGATGGCCGACGCCCTCGACCGCGTCGAGGAGTACGAGGTCGCCGAGGCCGCTGCGGGTCTCGCCGCCGCCGACGAGGTCTCCGCCAGCGCCCGCAGCACGAGCATCCTCGTCCTCGCCGGCGGGCTGCTCGTCGCCGTCGGCGCGGCGCTCTTCGTCTCCCGCACGATCGTCGGTGCCCTGCGGCGCGTCGCGCACGCCATCGACGGGATGGCCGAGGGCGACCTGACCCGGCCGGTCGAGGTCGACAGCACCTGCGAGCTCGGCAGCATGGCGGAGTCGCTGCGCCGCGCCCAGGGCGCGATGTCCTCCGCGGTGCGCGAGATCGCCTCCTCCGCCGACTCCCTGGCCGCCTCCTCCGGGCAGCTCACGAACGCCTCGGCGCAGATCGCCGCCTCCGCGGAGCAGGTCTCCGCACAGGCCGGGGAAGCGGCCTCCACCGCCGCCTACGTCTCCTCCAACGTGCAGACGGTCGCCGCGGGCAGCGGGGAGATGGGCAGCTCCATCGCCGAGATCGCGCACAACTCCGCCGAGGCCGCCCGGGTCGCCGCCGAGGCGGTGCAGGTGGCGCAGGTCACCACGGACAGCATCACCCGCCTCGGGCAGTCCAGCGCCGAGATCGGCGACGTGGTCAAGGCCATCACCTCCATCGCGGAGCAGACCAACCTGCTCGCCCTCAACGCCACCATCGAGGCCGCCCGCGCCGGGGAGGCCGGCAAGGGCTTCGCCGTCGTCGCCGGCGAGGTCAAGGAACTCGCGCAGCAGACCGCGCGTGCCACCGAGGACATCTCCGCGCGCGTCGCGGCCATCCAGTCCGACACCAACGGTGCCGTGGAGGCGATCAGCCGCATCAGCGGGACCATCGAGCGCATCAGCGCGATCCAGACGACGATCGCGGCCTCCGTCGAGGAGCAGACGGCCACGACGAACGAGATGAACCGCAACGTGGCCGACGCCGCCGGCGGCTCCCAGGAGATCGCCCGCAGCATCGAGGGCGTGGCCGGGTCCGCGAAGGTCACCACGGAGAACGTGCTGCAGGCCCAGCAGGCCGCCCAGGAACTGGCGCGGATGTCGGGCACCCTGCAGGCCGTGGTCGCCCGCTTCCGCTGCTGACCCTCCGGCGTCGTCCCGCCGACGGCGCCGGGGGTGGACGGGCCGGGGTCCGGGTTCAGCCGGGGGCGACCCCGGCGGCGAGGGTGCGGGCCGGCGCGCCGTAGAGGTAGCCCTGCGCCCGGTCGCAGCCGAGGCCGCGCAGCGCGACGTGCTGCGCGGCCGTCTCCACACCCTCGGCGATGACGGTCTTGCCCAGCGCGTGCGCGAGCGTGGTGACGGCCTCCACGACCGCGGTGCCGCCGCACCCGGTGCCCGAGGTCAGGTCGATCACGAAGCCGCGGTCGAGCTTCACCGTGTCGACGGGCAGCCGCTGCAGCGAGGTCAGCGAGGTCCAGCCGCTGCCGAAGTCGTCGAGCGCGACGCCGATCCCCCTGGCCCGCACCGCCTTCAGCACCTCGCCGGTGGCGTCCAGGTCGTCCGTCGTCACGCTCTCCGGCACCTCGACCTCCACCCGGGAGGGTGCGATGCCGCTGGCGGCCAGTGCCGCGTCGATGTCGTCGAGCAGCCCCGGGTGCGCCAGCTGCCGCGCGGAGAGGTTGATCGTCACGTACGGGGCGTCCTCCCCGTCCACGCCCGCCCAGCCCGCCGCGCCCGTCATGGCGGCCGTCAGCACCCAGGCCCCCACGTCGACGATGAGGCCGCTCTCCTCGGCCAGCGGCAGGAACTCCGCCGGCAGCAGCACGCCCCGCTCGGGGTGGAGCCAGCGCAGCAGCGCCTCCGCGCCCACCGTGCGCCCGGAGGCGACGTCGATCTGCGGCTGGTAGTGCAGCTGCAGCTCCCCCTCGCCCAGGGCGCGGCGCAGCGCCACCTCCAGGTCCAGGCGGTCCCGGTTGCGCTGGTGCAGGTCCTGGTCGAACACCTCGAGGCGGTCCCTGCCGAAGCGCTTCGCCTCGTAGAGCGCCGTGTCCGCCTCGGCGAGCAGTTCCACCGCGCTGAGCGGGTGCCGGCCGCTGCTGGCGCCCATCGTGGTGGTCACCGGGGTCTCGCGCCCGGCCAGGCGGTAACCGCCCCGCAGGGCCGTGCGGATGCGCCTCGCGAGCGCGGTGAGCTCCGCGCGCGCAGCGGCCGCCGGCGGTGCGAGGTCCTCCGCCAGGACGACGAACTCGTCACCGCCGAGGCGCGCGACGACGTCGGCCGGCCGCACGGCGTGGCGCAGGCGCGCGGCGACCGCCTGCAGCAGCTCGTCACCGGCGGGGTGGCCGAGGGCGTCGTTGACCGCCTTGAAGTGGTCGACGTCGCAGAACACGACCCCGACGTGGGAGTCCTCCCGCTGGGTGCGGGCCATCGCGCGTTCCAGCTCGGCGGTGAGGAAGCGCCGGTTGGGCAGGCCGGTCAGCGGGTCGTGGAGGGCGTCGCGGCGCAGCCGGTCGGCGAGCTCGCGCTGCTCGGTGACGTCGCGCCAGTTGATGACGACGCCCGCCACGGCGGGATCGGCGAGGTGGTTCGTGGCGCGCACGTGCACCCACCGCCAGTTCCCGGCGGCGTGGCGCAGCTGCAGCTCCAGCTCCACGGTCTCCCCCAGCCCCTCGGCCTCCAGCTGCTCGAACACCGTCTGCGCGAGGTCGAGCTGGTCGGGGTGGACGGCGGCGAAGACGTCCTCGCCGAGGACGTCGCGTCCCAGCACGCGCTCCGCGGCCGGGGTGACGTAGGAGATCCTGCGGTCCGCGCCGACGACCGTGACCACGTCGCTGGCGTGCTCCACCAGTGCCGTCAGCCGCTGCTCGCTGCGCTTGGTGGTCTCCGCCTGCTCGTGCTCCGCCGTCGAGTCGCGCCAGTGGACGACGAGGAGGTCGCCGGAGACGCGGATCCCGTGGGAGTACCAGCCGCCCCGCCAGTGCTCCTGCCCCTCGCGGACGGCCCCGGGCAGCTCGACGTCGCGGGAGCGGCCCTCCTCCAGCGCCTGCCGGAACTCCACGAAGAGGCTGTCGCGGACCTCCGGGACGAGCTCCAGCATGCGTCTGCCGGCCAGGGGCCCGAGCCCCACGAGCTGCACGGCGCGCTCGTTGGCCCGCAGGTACTCGAAGTCCACGACGGCGCCGCTGCCGTCGCGCACGGCGCGGCAGGCGACCCACGGGTCGCCGTCCGACCACACCGCGTCGAGGATCGCGGCATCGACCGCCCCGAGCGGATCCGAGCCCACCCCGGGGACGCTACCGGGGCGACCGGCCCGGGACCAGAGCCGCGCCGGCGCCGTCTCGGTCCGCGGGCGTCGGCGGTGGCGGTGGCGGTCCTCAGCCGCCGCTGCCCGCCCGGATGACGTTGCGCGGCGGCTCACCCGCAGCCAGGCGGCGCACCTGCTCGGCGAGCAGCCGCAGCGCCCGAGGCCGGAAGGCCGAGGTGTTGCCGCCCACGTGCGGGGTGATGACGACCTGCGGGGCCCGCCACAGCGGGTGCTCCAGCGGCAGCGGCTCCGGGTCGGTGACGTCGAGCGCCGCCCACAGCCGGCCGGTGGCCAGCTCCGCCAGCAGCGCCTCGGTGTCCACCACCGGACCCCGCGCCACGTTGACGAGCAGGGCGCCGTCGGGCATGGCGGCGAGGAAGGCCGCGTCCACCAGGCCGCGGGTGCGCTCGGTGAGCGGGCAGGCCAGCACCACCAGGTCGTGCTGCGGCAGCAGGTCCGCGATGCCGTCGACGGAGTGCACCTGCACGTCGCCCTCCCGGCGGGCGCGCGTGCCGACGGCCGTCACGGCCACCTCCAGCGCGGCCAGGCGGGAGGCGGTCGCGCGCCCCACCCCGCCCCACCCGACGACGAGGGCGCGGCTGTCCGCCAGGGCCCGGCGGGCGCCGGCGCGCCAGGTGCCCTCCGCCTGCGCGCGCACGTCGGTGTCGATGCCGCGGCGGGAGGTGAGGGCGAGGGCCACGGCGAGTTCGGCGGTGGAGGTGTCGTGGACGCCGCCGGCGTTGCAGAACGTGACGTGCTCCGGCAGGCGCTCCAGCACCCCGTCGTAGCCGTTGCTCAGCGACTGCACGAGCCGCACCCCCGGCACGGCCGACAGCGCGTCGAGGGCGTCGGGCGGGCTCATGTACGGCGGGACCACCACGTCCGGGGCGGGTTCCGGCGCAGGGCCGGCCAGGTCCCACACCACGCCCGTCACCCCCGGCGGCAGCGGGCCGAGGTCCGCCAGCCAGGACGGGTCGGGCAGGGAGACGACGAGGGGACCGGGCACGCGCAGCACCGTAACGGCCCGCGCAGCGGCGCAGGAGGGTGCGGGTGGGCGGCGTCGGTCGCAGGATGGGTCCATGCCCCCTCCGCTGAGTTCCGGCAGGCTCTTCCCCGGCAGGCCCGGTCCCGGTCGGCGCGGCCCGGCTGCCGCCCTGGTGGCGATGCTGGCGCTGGCCGCGGGCGCCGGCTGCACCGCGGAGCGCACCCCCACCGCCTCCGCGCCCTCACCGGCGCCGCCGTCGCCCTCGTCGTCCGGCCCGGAGCAGCCCACCCCACCGGAGTCGCCCACCGCCTCGCCCGAGCCCGGCGCCCTGCCCGCCGGGGTCCCCGGCCGGCCGCAGGACATCGCCACCGGCCTCGACGTGCCGTGGGACGTCGCCGTCCTCCCCGACGGCACGGCGTTCGTGACCCTGCGCAACCAGGCGCGGGTGCTGCGGGTCGGCCCCGGCAGCGTCTCGGCGGTCCCCGCGCCCGGTCCCGACGGAAGGGTTCCCGACGTGGCGGCGGAGGGCGAGGGCGGACTGCTCGGCATCGCGCTGTCGCCGCAGTTCGAGCAGGACAACGAGGTGTTCCTGTACCTCACGACCCGCCAGGACAACCGGGTCGTGCGGATGACCCACCGCGACGGCCGGCTCATCAACCCCGAGGTGGTGCTGTCGGGCATCCCGCGGGCGAAGGTCCACAACGGCGGCCGGATCCGCTTCGGGCCCGACGGGATGCTCTACGTCGCAACGGGCGACGCGGCGGACCGCACCGCCTCGCAGGACCCGCGGAGCCTGGGCGGGAAGATCCTGCGGATGACGCCCGACGGGCAGGCACCGGAGGACAACCCCACTCCCGGCTCCCTCGTCTACTCCCTCGGGCACCGCAACGTGCAGGGCCTGGGCTGGGACTCCGCCGGGCGCCTCTACGCCTCCGAGTTCGGCCAGAACGAGTTCGACGAGCTGAACCTCATCCGCCCCGGCGCCAACTACGGCTGGCCCGAGGTCGAGGGCGCGGACGACGGCGGGGGCCGCTTCGAACTGCCGCTGCAGACCTGGACGCCGGAGGAGGCCTCACCCAGCGGGATCGCCGTGACGGACGACGCGGTCTGGGTGGCGTCGCTGCGCGGGGAGCGGCTGTGGCGGGTGCCGCTGACCCCCGACGGGGCCACCGGCACGCCGGAGCCCTACCTGGAGGACACCCTCGGGCGCCTGCGCTCGGTGGACGTCGGCCCCGACGGAACCCTGTGGCTGCTCACCAGCAACACCTTCCGGGGCGAACTGCGGCCGGGCGACGACCGGCTCGTCAGCCTGCCCCTGCAGTGAGGCGGCCGTCGTGCCCGGCGCCCGGGAGCGCACCCTCGTCGTCTGCGCCGCGTTCGACGCGGACCTGGAGGCGGGCCTGGGGCGGCTGCAGGGATCGTTGCGGCAGGCGGGGGTCCGCGTTCCGCACCCGCCCCGGCACCGCCCGCACCTGACCCTCCTGGGCGGGGCCTGCCCGGAGCCGGAGACCGCGCGGGTCCTGGACGCCGTGGCGGGCGCGGCCGCCGAGACGGCGCCGGTCGAGGTCGTCCTGGACCGGGCCGGCACGTTCCGCGGCGGGGCGGTCCTGTGGGCCGGTCCCGGCGACACCGCCGCCCTCGCGCGCTGGCACGGCGACGCCGTCGCCGCCGTCGAGCGCCACGGCGTCGTGAACGAACTCGGCACGGCCCGGCCCGGCCGGTGGGCTCCGCACTGCACGCTGGCCCGGCGCGTCCGGGACGTCCCGGCGGCCGTGCGCACCGTGGAGGCCGGTCTCCCGCTGGCCGGGCGGGTGGTCGCCCTCGTCGTCCTGGAGGTGGGCGGCGCGGGCGACCTGCTCTCCGTCGCGTTGCGCCATTGACCCCACGATCCGCTGAGCGGCTGCCAGGATGCCGCGGTGGACTACGTGGACACCTTCATCACCGTCGCCGAGGACTGCGCCGCCCAGACGGGCGTCGTGCCGAAGCCGCGCGGCGGCAGGGACACCGTCGCCGTCCTGCAGCACCGGATGATCTCCGCGGCGCCGTACCGCCTCACGCAGGGCGACGTCCTGTTCTCCACGTGGCTGCTGCAGCAGGGCGTCGACCCCGCGACCGTTCCCCCGGAGGACCCCCGCCGGGCGGAGTTCTTCGCGGTGGACCGCGCCTGCCTGCGCGCCTCCCCGCTGCCGAAGACCCACGGCTGGGGCCTGCACTTCGACGCCGAGGGCCGCGTCGCGCTCGTCGCGGTCGACGACCCCCGCTACGCGGACCTGCACGACAGCGCCGGCAAGGTCGTGAAGGCGATGCGGTCGAGCCGGGCCCGCTGAGGCGCGGGCCCGCTCCGCGGCCGCCTGCTCGGGGCCCGACACGTCGAAGCCGACCGCGCTGGCCCGTCCTCCGTCCGCGACGATGGAGGACGCCACCTGCTTCGCCGCGTCCTCGCGGAGGTCCCCCCACCCACACGTGGGCGCCCGCGGCGGCCAACTCGCGGCTGAGGGCGGCTCCCAGCCCGCTGCCGGCACCGGTCACGAGGGCGACCTCGCCGTTCAGGCCGACCACTGCCTCCTGCGCGCGCTCGACGGGCACCGCCCCGAGCGGATGCCGTGCCCTGCGGGCACCGACAGTGGTGATCGGGATCCGCTGCGGCGCGCGGGAACCGCGGCGGGGCGCCGCGGGCCGGCGCCCCGAGCACCCCGCCGCGGCATCGTCGGTCAGCAGCGCGGGTAGAGGCCGTCCGCGCGCAGTTCCGGGTCCTGCGGCCACAGCTCCGTCGCCACACCCTCGCCCGGGAGGAAGCCCACGATGCCGCCCTGGAAGAGCTGGACGACGGCACCCGGCGGGAGTTCGAGCTCGGGGAAGGCGCCCTCGTGGGTCACGGGGAAGCCGAGGCAGCCACCCTCCCAGCCGGCCCGCCCGTAGGCGTTGCGGATCTCGCCCACGACCGGGTGCGCACCGGAGTCGGGCGACCAGTAGATCGAGCCGCCCTGGAAGACGTTGTAGGCACCGCGCCCGTTCGGGGTGCGGACCTCGTCGGTCACGGGGAAGCCGAGCCGACCCTCCTCCCAGCCGAGGGTCCCGTAGCGGGCGTGGATCGCACCGCGCACCGCGCGCGCCCCGGTCTGCGGTGACCAGTACACGGTCCCGCCCTGGAAGACGTTGTAGGCACCGCGCCCGTTGTCGGTGCGGGTCTCGTTCGAGACGGGGAAGCCCAGGGGGCCGTTCTCCCAGCCGTGCCGCCCCCAGGCGGCGCGGACGTCCCCGTGGACCTCCCAGGAGCCGGTCGCCGGGGACCAGTAGATGGAGCCCCGCTCGAACTGGACGTAGGCACCACGCCCATCGGGAGTGCGGATCTCGGGGGTGGTCGGGTGCCCGAGGAGACCGCCTGCGCCGCCGAGGGATTCGTAGCGGAGGCCGATGTCCCCACCGACCCTGGGGTCGGCCTGGGCGGGGGCGGCCGCGGTCACGACGACCGCGAGGGCAGCCACTGCTCCGGCCGCGCGGAGCTTCCACGAAGTCATGCGTCGACCGTAGGCAGCCGGCCGCGCTGCCCGGCGCGGAACGTCACCCGGGCCCACCGGGCGGCCCAGCGGCCATCACCCGAGGAGACGCACGAGGTGCCGGAGAGGCACGGCTGCCGACCTGGCGGGCAGCTCGGCAGCGGGGAGGGCCCGTGGCCGCGTCCGGCCCGTCCGCGGGCTCCCCGTCAGCGTCCGCCGCCCCGCAGCCGGGCTCTGTCGGTGCCGTGTGGTCGGGTGTGCACCGCGCCGCCCCGCGGTCGCGCGGTGGGGAAGCCTGCGCGACCGCGGGGACGGCGACCAGTTCCCCACCCCCGCGAGCGCATGGCGCCCCGGACGGCGAGGGCCCGCACCGGGGTTCCGGTGCGGGCCCTCGCGCTGCGTCGTCGGCCGTCAGCTCGCGCCGACGCGCTCCAGCACCAGCTCGCGCACGCGCGCCGCGTCGGCCTGCCCGCGCATCTCCTTCATGACCGCGCCGATGAGCGCACCGGCCGCCTGCACCTTCCCGCCGCGGATCTTCTCCGCGACGCCCGGGTTGGCGGCGATGGCCGCGTCGACGGCTGCGGTGAGCGCGGAGTCGTCGGAGACGACCGCCAGGCCCCGCTTCTCCACGACCTCCGCCGGGGAACCCTCACCGGCCAGGACGCCCTCCAGCGCCGTGCGGGCGAGGCGGTCCGTCAGCGTCCCCGCGTCCACGAGCCCCTGCAGCTCGGCCACCTGCTGCGGGGTGACGGGCGAGGAGGCCAGGTCGATGCCCTCCGCGTTGGCGCGGCGGGCGATCTCCCCCGTCCACCACTTGCGGGCGCTCACCGGCGAGGCCCCGGCCGCGACGGTCGCCTCGACCAGGTCCAGCGCCCCGGCGTTGACGACGTCGCGCAGCTCCAGGTCGGAGAAGCCCCACTCGGACTGCAGGCGCCGGCGCCGGGCCGCCGGGGGCTCCGGCAGGGTCGCGCGCAGCTCCTCCACCCACGCCGGGTCCGGCGCGATGGGCACCAGGTCCGGCTCGGGGAAGTAGCGGTAGTCCTCCGCGTCGGACTTCTCCCGACCCGACGTCGTCAGGCCCGTGTCCTCGTGCCAGTGGCGGGTCTCCTGCACGACGCGCTGCCCGGCGCGCAGCAGCCCGGCGTGCCGGCCGATCTCGTAGCGGACCGCGCGCTCCACCGAGCGCAGGGAGTTGACGTTCTTCGTCTCCGAGCGGGTGCCCAGCGGCGCGTCCGGGGAGGGGCGCAGCGACAGGTTCACGTCGCAGCGCATCGAGCCCTGCTCCATCTTCACGTCGGAGACGTCGAGGCTGCGCAGCAGGTCCCGCAACGTCGCCACGTACGCCTTCGCCACCTCCGGTGCGCGCCGGCCCGCGCCGGTCAGCGGCCGGGTGACGATCTCGATGAGCGGGATGCCGGCGCGGTTGTAGTCGACGAGGGAGTACTCCGCGCCGTGGATGCGCCCGGTGGAACCGCCGACGTGGGAGGACTTCCCGGTGTCCTCCTCCATGTGGGCGCGCTCGATCTGCACGCGGTAGGTGAACGCCTCCCCCGTGCCGTCCTCCGACGCCGGGACGTCCACGTCGAGCCAGCCGTCGAAGGCGATCGGCTCGTCGTACTGCGACGTCTGGAAGTTCTTCGGCATGTCCGGGTAGAAGTAGTTCTTCCGCGCGAACCGGCACTGCGACGCGATGGTGCAGTTCAGGGCCAGGCCGATCCGGATCGCCGACTCCAGCGCCTTCGCGTTCAGCACCGGCAGCGAACCGGGCAGGCCCAGGCTCACCGGGTCCACCTGCGTGTTCGGGTCCGCGCCGAACTCGGTCGGCGCGGCGGAGAACATCTTCGTCACCGTCGACAGCTCGACGTGGACCTCCAGGCCCATCACCGGGTCGAACTGCGCGACGGCCTCCTCGAAGGGGACGTTGCCGATCTCCGTGGTGCTCATGCGCGTGCCTCCGTCGTGCTGCTCGCGGTCGCGGCGGTCGCCGGCTGCTCGGGGACCCGGGCCAGCAGCGGCGCACCCCAGCGCTGCAGGAGCAGCGCCTCCAGCGCGGCGCCCACCCGGTACAGGCGCTGGTCCTCGCGGGCGGGGGCGAGGATCTGCAGGCCCACGGGCAGCCCGTCCTCGTCCGCCAGGCCCACCGGCAGGGACATCCCCGGCACGCCGGCGAGGTTGGCGGGGATGGTGGCGACGTCCCCGGCGTACATCGCCAGCGGGTCGTCCAGCTTCTCCCCCAGCCGGTACGCCGTCGTCGGTGCCGTCGGGGAGACCAGCACGTCCACCTGGCCGAAGGCGGCGTCGAAGTCCCGCTGCACGAGCGTGCGCACCTTCTGCGCGCTGCCGTAGTAGGCGTCGTAGTAGCCCGCCGAGAGGGCGTAGGTGCCGAGGATGACGCGCCGCTTGACCTCCTCGCCGAAACCGGCGGCCCGGGTGGCGGCCATCACCTGCTCGGCGGTGACGCCGTCACCGTCGGGGACGACGCGCAGGCCGTAGCGCATGCCGTCGTAGCGGGCGAGGTTGCTGCTCGCCTCGCTCGGCATGATCAGGTAGTAGGCGGGCAGCGCGTGGGCGAAGTTGGGGCAGCCCACCTCCACCACGTCCGCGCCCGCCTCGGTCAGCAGCGCCACGGCCTCGTCGAAGCGCGCCCGCACGCCCGCCTGGTAGCCCTCGCCGCCGAGTTCGCGCACCACGCCGACGCGCACGCCGCGCAGGTCCCCCGAGGCGCCCTCGCGGGCGGCCGCGACCACCTGCGGCGCCGGGCCCGGCAGCGACGTGGAGTCGTGCGGGTCGTGCCCGGCCATCACCTCGTGCAGCAGCGCCGTGTCCAGCACGGTGCGCCCGCACGGGCCGGCCTGGTCGAGGCTGGAGGCCATCGCCACCAGCCCGTAGCGCGAGACCCCGCCGTAGGTCGGCTTCACGCCGACGGTCCCGGTGACGGCGGCGGGCTGGCGGATCGAGCCGCCGGTGTCGGAGCCCACCGTCAGCGGCACCTCGAACGCCGCGAGCGCCGCGGCGGAACCCCCGCCGGAACCGCCGGGGATGCGGGTGTGGTCCCACGGGTTGCGGGTGGGGCCGAACGCGGAGCGCTCCGTGGTGGAGCCCATCGCGAACTCGTCCATGTTCGTCTTGCCGACGATGACCATCCCGGCGGCCTTGAGCTGCCGCACCACGGTCGCGTCGTAGGGCGAGACCCAGCCCTCGAGGATGCGGGAACCGCAGGTCGTGGGCATGCCCGTGGTGGTGAGGACGTCCTTGACCCCGACCGGCACCCCGGCCAGCGGGCCGAGCTCCTCGCCGCGGCCGCGGCGGGCGTCGACCTCCGCGGCGTCGGCGAGGGCCTGCTCCCCGGCCACGTGCAGGAAGGCGTGCACGCCCGCGTCCGCGTCGCCGTCGACCTGCGCGATGCGGTCCAGGTGGGCGCGGGTGGCGTCGACGGAGGACACCTCCCCCGCCTGCAGCGCCGCCGCGAGGCGGGAGGCGTCCCAGCGCGTCAGGTCCGCGGCGCTCACGCCTCCTCCCCGAGGATCATCGGGACGCGGAACCGGCCGTCCTCGACCTCCGGGGCGGCGGCGAGGGCCTCCTCCGCGGTCAGGGACGGCACGACCACGTCGGGGCGGGTGACGTTGCGCAGGGGCATCGGGTGCGACGTGGCGGGCACGTCGTCGCCGACGACCGCGGCGACCTGCTCGACGGCGTCCAGGACCGCGCCGAGCTGGGCCGCCATGCGGTCCAGCTCCTCCTCGGTCATGTCGATGCGCGCCAGTCGCGCCAGGTGGGCGACCTCGGGACGGGAGATGTCGGACACGGGGATCGAGTCTAGGCCGGACCCGGCGCGGGCTCCCCGGCGGCGTCGGCCCGCACCAGCAGCTGCGTCTCGGCCAGCTCCCGGTAGAGCGGCGACGTCACGAGCAGCTCCTCGTGGGTCCCGCGCGCCAGGACCCGGCCGCCGTCGAGGACGACGATCTGCTCGCAGTCCACGACCGTGGAGAGCCGGTGCGCCACCACCAGCAGGGTGCGCTGCGCCGCGGCCGCGTCCAGGGCCTGCTTCAGCAGGGCCTCGTTGCGGGCGTCGAGGCTGGCGGTGGGCTCGTCCAGCAGGAGCACCTCGGCCCCGGCCAGCAGCGCCCGGGCGATCGCGAGGCGCTGGCGCTGCCCACCGGAGAGCAGCACCCCCGCCTCCCCTACCTCCGCGTCGAGGCCTGCGGGCGAGCGGGTGGCGAGGTCGGACAGGCCCACCGCCGCCAGCACCTCCTGCACCTGGGCGTCGGAGGCGTCGGGGCTGGCCAGCACCAGGTTGGCGCGCAGCGTCCCGGCCAGCACCGGGGCGTCCTGCTCGACGTAGCCGAGCCGGGCGCGCAGCCCGCCGAGCGGCAGGTCCCGCACGTCCACGCCGTCGAGGCGCACCGCCCCCGAGTCGACGTCGGCGAAGCGCTCCACGAGTCCCAGCGCGGTCGACTTCCCGGCCCCCGACGGCCCCACCAGCGCGGTGCGGGTGCCGCGCGGCACCGCGAAGCTCACCTCGTGCAGCGCCCGCTCCCCGCCGGGGTGGGTGAACGTGACCGCGTCGAACTCCACGGCGGGAGCGCCGTGCCCGGCCGTCGGCGGCGCCGCGGCGCGCGGTTCGTCCCGCTCCACCTCCAGGCGCATGACCTCGTCGATGCGGGTCAGCGCCGCGATGCCGGACTGCAGGACCGTCCACACCCCGAAGATCTGCCCGAGCGGGAAGATCAGCGTGAAGAGGAGCAGCACGAAGGTCACCAGCTCCGCGACGGTGGTCGAGCCCGCCGCCACCCGGGCACCGCCGACCCCCAGCACGGCGATGAACGCCCCCTGGAAGGCCAGGCCCATGAGCGGGGAGACCGCCGCCCGCACCCGCGCCGCGCGCACCGAGGCGTCGCGGGCCTGCCGGGCCGCCTCCGCCACGACCGCCAGCTCCCGCTCCGTGGCGCCGCTGGCGCGGATGGTGCGCAGGGAGGACAGCACGCGGGCCACCGCCGCGCTCATCGCGCCGACCCGCTCGCGGCTGGCCAGCTCCACCGCCGACAGGCGCCGGGTCGCCACCAGGCCGGTGGTGATGCCCGCGGCGACCGCCGCCACGGTCACGCCCAGCAGGACGGGGTCCAGCACCCCCATCAGGACCAGGGCGCCCGCGGCGGTGAGGACCACGCCGACGATGTCGAAGAGCCCCGAGGTCACCACGGAGGAGAGCGCGGTGGTGTCGCCGCTGACCCGGGACAGCAGGTCCCCCGAGACCCGGCGGTCCCGCTCGGCCACGGTGATGCGCAGCAGGTGCCCGGCCAGTGCCCTGCGCACCTGCAGCACCACCCCGGCGCCGGCCCGCTCCAGCAGGAACTGCTGCAGTCCCCCGGCCACCGCGGCGATCAGCAGGACGGCGACCAGCGCGGCGACCCACGGGCCCAGCGCCTCCCCGGCGCGCACCGCCGCGACCACCTGCCCGACGAGCAGCGGTTGCAGGAGCGTGGCCGCCGCGGCCAGCAGGGACAGCAGCACGGCCACGGCCAGGGCGCCGCGGTGCCGGCGCAGGTGCGGCAGCAGCATCCGGCCCGCCGCCCGGGGGCTCAGCGGGGCGGGCGCGGGGGACACGGCGGGTTCGGGACGGGTGGGTTCGGGACGGGTGGGTTCGGGACGGGCCGCCGTCCCCGTCGCGGTGGAGTGCTCGTTCGCCACTCCTCGACTCTGCGCCCTGCCCCCGTTCGCGGCGTCAGCCTCTCGTCGAGAACTCGTGCCCCGCAGGACCCGAGCCGGGGCGGGTGGCGGCCACGGAGAGCGCGTAGCCGAGCAGCGCGACCTCGCCGTCCGCCCAGTCCAGCTCCGGCGTGCGGGAGAAGCCGAGCCGCTCGTAGAGGCGGTGGGCCGCGTGCATCGCCGGCAGGCTGCACAGCACCACCCGCCGGGCTCCCGCCTCGGCCGCCTCCGCCACCGCGCGCCGGGTCAGGGCCTCCGCCACGCCCCGGCCGCGCGCGCCCGGGTCGACCGCCAGCATCCGCAGCTCCGCCTCGCCGGGACCCGCCATCTGCGCCCACGGCGTGCCGGCGAGGGCGTAGGTGATCGTGCCGACCACGGCGCCGGCGGCGTCCACCGCCACCAGCAGCCGGGCGTCGCGGGCCCGGCCCGCCGCGTCCCGCAGCTTCGCGACGTACGCCTGCGCCGTCGGGTCCTCGTCGAGGTACCCCTCGACCCGGTAGGCCTCCTCGCAGAGCCCGCCGACGGCCTCGAGCTCCTCCGGGCGCGCCGCCCGCACGGTGATGCTCACGGGGCCCCCGCCCCCGCGTCGTCGCCCGCGCCGTCCTGCGCTCCGGCTTCCGCGCCGGTCTCCGCATCGGCGGTATCGGCGGTATCGGCGGCGACCTCCTCGGGAGCCACCGCGGCCGGGCCCGACTCCAGCAGCGCCCGGAAGCCGTCCTCGTCGAGGACCGGGACGCCCAGCTGCTCCGCCTTGTCCGCCTTGGTGCCGGGCGCCTCACCGACGACCACGAAGGACGTCTTCTTCGACACGCTCCCCGACGCCTTGCCGCCGCGGGCGAGGATCGCCTCCTTCGCCTCGTCCCGGCTGAAGCCCTGCAGCGAGCCGGTGACCACGACCGTCAGGCCCTCCAGCGTGCGCGGGACCGACTCGTCGCGCTCGTCCTCCGTGCGCACCCCCGCCTCGCGCCACTTGGTCAGGACGGCCTGGTGCCAGTCGACGGCCAGCCACTCCCGCAGCGCCTCGGCGATGACGGGGCCGACGCCCTCCGCCGCCGCCAGCTCCTCCGCGCTCGCGGCGCAGATGGCGCCCAGGCTGCCGAAGCGCCCGGCCAGGGCGCGGGCCGCCGTCGGGCCGACGTGCCGGATGGACAGCGCCACCAGCACCCGCCACAGCGGCTGGGCCTTCGCCTTCTCCAGGTTGGCGAGCAGCCGACGGCCGTTGGCGGACAGGCTGCCGTTCTTGTTCGTGAACAGCGGCACCCGCAGCAGGTCGTCCTCGGCGAGGGAGAACAGGTCGCCCTCGTCCTCCACGACCCCCGCCGCCAACAGCGCCGTGGCGGCCTCGTAGCCGAGCGCCTCGACGTCGAACGCCCCACGACCGGCGACGTGGAAGAGGCGCTCCCGCAGCTGCGCGGGGCAGGAGCGGGAGTTCGGGCAGCGGATGTCCTTGTCGCCCTCCCGCTCCGGGCGCAGCTGCGAGCCGCACTCCGGGCAGTGCGTCGGCATCACGAACTCGCGCTCGCCGCCCTGGCGCAGGTCCACCACCGGGCCGAGGACCTCGGGGATGACGTCACCGGCCTTGCGCAGCACCACGGTGTCACCGATGAGCACCCCCTTGCGGCGCACCTCGTCGGCGTTGTGCAGCGTCGCCAGGCTGACGGTGGACCCGGCCACCAGCACCGGTTCCATGAACGCGAACGGCGTCACCCGGCCGGTGCGGCCGACGTTGACCCGGATGTCGAGGAGCTTCGTCATCACCTCCTCCGGCGGGTACTTGTAGGCGATGGCCCAGCGGGGCGCGCGGCTGGTCGAGCCGAGCCGGCGCTGCAGCGCGATCTCGTCGACCTTGACGACCACGCCGTCGATCTCGTGCTCCACGTCGTGGCGGTGCTCGCCGTAGTGCGCCACGTAGCCGAGCACGCCGTCGAGGTCCTCGAACACCCGCACCCGCGAGGAGACGGGCAGCCCCCAGGCGGCCAGCGCCTCGTACGCCGCGGACTGCGACGGCGGCTCGAAGCCCTCCCGGGCGCCCACGCCGTGCACCAGCACCCGCAGCGGCCGGGTGGCGGTGATGCGCGGGTCCTTCTGCCGCAGCGACCCCGACGCGGCGTTGCGGGGGTTGGCGAACGGCGCCTTGCCGGCCGCGACGAGGCCCGCGTTCAGCTCCTCGAAGGCGCCGACCTCGAAGAACACCTCGCCGCGCACCTCCAGCACGGCCGGGACCGCCTCGCCGGTGAGCCGCTCCGGGACGTCGTCGATCGTGCGCACGTTGAGGGTCACGTCCTCGCCGGTGCGCCCGTCACCGCGGGTGGCGGCCAGGACGAGCCGGCCGTCCTCGTAGAGCAGGTTGATCGCCAGGCCGTCGATCTTGGGCTCGCACAGCAGGTGGGCGCCCTCGCCGCCCTCCCTGCCGACCCGCTGGTGCCACAGCCGCAGCTCCGCCTCGTCGAAGGCGTTGTCAAGGCTGAGCATGCGCTGGCGGTGGTCGACCGGGCGGAACTCGGTGGAGAAGGTCCCGCCGACCGTCTGCGTCGGCGAGTCGGGAGTCCGCAGACCGGGGTGCTCCTCCTCCAGCTCCCGCAGCTCCCGCTCCAGGCGGTCGTACTCGGCGTCGGACATCACCGGCGCGCTGCGGACGTAGTAGGCGAAGCGGGCGGCGTTGAGGCGCTCGACCAGCTCCTGCCAGCGGTGCCGCGCCTCGGCGGGCACGGGCGCCTGCTCCTCCGCCGACGCGGCAGCGCCGGACAGCGCCTCGGCCGCGGACTCGGCTGCGGACTCGGTCTCGGCCACCTCGGTCTCGCTCACGCCCGCCATCTTGCCGCCCACCACCGACGCCCACCCGGCAGGCGCCGCGCGGACCGGCGGCCGGTGCCGTCAGCCCGGGGTCACGAGGGACCGGCGCAGCACGAACATCTCCAGGTCGTCGCGGCGCGGCAGGCCGAAGCGCTCCTGCCCGTACGGGAACGGCACCCGCTCCCCCGTCTCCGCGAAGCCGCGACGCCGGTAGAAGGCCAGCAGCTCCTCCCGCTGGCGCAGCACCGTCATCTCCATCGCCGTGCAGCCCCACTCCTGCCGCGCCCGCCGACTCGCCTCGGCCAGCAGCGCGCTGCCCAGCCCGCCGCCCTGCCGACGCGGGCGCACCGCGAACAGGCCGAAGTAGGCCACCCCACCACGCCGCTGCAGGTTGCAGCAGCCCAGCAGGCCGTCGTCGTCGGACTCCGCGAGCAGCACCACCCCCGCCGGGTCGGCCAGCAGCTCGGCGATGCCCTCGGGATCGGTGCGCTGACCGTCGAGCAGGTCGGCCTCCGTCGTCCAGCCCTCCCGGCTCGCCTCCCCCCGGTAGGCGGACTCCACGAGGGCCACCACGTCCGGCACGTCCGCGACGTCGGCGTCGCGGAAGCGCACGAGGGGGCTGGGCACCACGGGAACGAGCGCTGCGGAGAGCGCCACGGCGCACGCGGGCACCGCTGAGGTCGTCATGGCGACATCTTCCGCGAAGCGCCCGCCGCGACGTCAAGCGAGCGCACGTCCGGAGCAGTCGCCCCCGTCAGCCGGCCGCCGCCTCCTGCAGCGCCGACGCCACCTCCCGCAGCCGCCGCAGCCGCCCCTGCACCGCCGCCGGCGCCACGTCCACCAGCCCGACGGCGGGGGTCGGCACCACCTGCGCCAGCTCCGCCGCGGGCAGCCCGACCCGCCGCCACGGCACCCGCACGGCGTCGACGAGGGCACCCACCGCCGGGACCTCGCCCTGCGGGGGGAGCACCCCCGCCCACAGCTGGACCCCGCCCTCCACGGTCGCGGCCACCGACTCCCAGCCGCTCGCGCCGAGCCCGGCCACGTCGACCGCGACGGCCCCGGTGCCGGCACCGCGCAGCAGCGCCCAGGGCACCTCCTCGCCCGCGACCCGCACCGCCGTGAACGCCCCCGCCCCGCGCGCCGCCGCCAGCACCGCCCGCAGGCCCTGCTCGACCTCCTGCCGCTCCACCGCCCGAAGCCGCCCGTAGCCGCTGGCCGTCGGCAGCCTGCCCGCCAGCACCGCCGGCAGCACCGGCTCGTCGACCTGCACGACCGGCCGCGCCCCCGGCACGAGCCGGCGCAGGTCCCGCACGTGCGCCGCGACGCCCTCGGCCAGGGACGCCACCACGTCCCGGCGCGCCCCCGGGTCGGCCACCGAGCGCTCGCCCCGGGTCAGCTCGATGCTCGCGGCCAGCAGCCACGGCCCGGCCACCTGCACCTTCAGCGGGCCGGAGTAGCCGTCGGCGGCCTCCGCCAGCTCGTCCAGGTCCGCCCGCAGGAAGCTGCGCGCCCGCTCCACGTCCCGGCCGGGGCGGTCCACGAAGCGCCAGCCCGACGGCTGCAGGTCCACCGCCAGGCCCTCCAGCAGGCACGCCCCGCGGCCCACGGCATCGGCGCCCGCGCCGCGCTGCGGCAACTGGGGCAGGTGCGGCAGGTGCCCGGACCCGAACTCCCCGAACACCATCGCGCACGCCTCGCGGGGGTCGGCGCCCGGCAGCGGGCCCAGCCCCGTCGCCCGGCCCGCGAGATCCCCGCGCGTCAACGGGGAAGTCGACCCGGATGGTGATCGCGGGGACGACGGGAGGGGGAGGCTCTCGTCACCGATCGTCGGATGGGCCGCCTGGTCGCCGTCGGAAGACTGCACGGGCCCGACGCTACCCGCGCCCCAGGAGGACCAGACGATGCCAGCCCCCACCACGCGGCTCCACCGGACGGCGGCGGGGGGCGCCGTCGCCGTCCTGGCGACCGCGCTGGTCGCCTCGACCGCCGTGCCGGCCACCGCCGCCCCCACCCTCGCCCGCGCCACCCGGGCCGCGCAGTCCACCTCGACGCAGGCCCCGCCCACGCAGGCCCCGCCCACGCAGCCGCCGCCGACGCAGCCGCCGCCGACGCAGGTCCTGCCCGGCAACGCACCGCTCAGCCCCCTCGCCACCGCCCGCCCGGCCGGCCTGGAGGAGGCGCAGCGGCAGTTCACCGCCCGCACCCCCGTCCACCTGCGCGAGCAGCGGCTCACCTGGGGGCCCTGCCCCGACACCGCCGCTCCCGCCGACCTCCTGCCCGCGCTGGAGTGCGCCGCGGTGCGCGCGCCCCGCGACTGGAACTCCCCCGGCGACGGGCAGGAGGTCACCGTCGCGATCAGCCGCCTGCGCAGCGACGGCCCGCGCCCGGCCCGCACCGTCCTCACCAACCCCGGCGGTCCCGGCGGGCCCGGGCTGTTCATGCCGCTGATCCTCGCCGGCCGCCCCGCCCTCGCCGGCACGTCGGAGGTCGTCGGCGTCGACGTGCGCGGCACCGGCGCCAGCACCAACGTCACCTGCGGCCTCGACGACGCCGACCTGCACCTCCCCGACGCCCGCGACCGCTCGCCGCAGGCGCTGGCGCACACGGCGCGGGTGATGCGGCAGGTCGCCCGCGCCTGCAGCTCCACGTCGCCGCTCGCCCCGTTCGTCAACACCGAGCAGACGGTGGCCGACCTCGACCTCGTGCGCGCCGTCCTCGGCCGCGACCAGGTCGACTGGGTCGGCTACTCCGGCGGCACCTGGCTCGGGGCGCAGTACGCCACCTACTTCCCCGCCCGCGTCGGCCGCTTCGTCCTCGACTCCTCCGTCGACGTCGCCGCACCGTTCCAGCAGGTCTTCGCCGAGGACCAGCCCCTCGGCTTCCACCGCCGCTTCACCCGCGACTTCCAGCCGTGGGCGGCGCAGCACCACGCCCGCTTCCGCCTCGGCCGCACCCCGCAGGAGGTGAACGCGTCCTACGAGCGGCTGCGCGCCGACCTCGTCGCCCGGCCGCTGGAGCTGCCCCTCGTGGGCCGCGTCGACGGCACCACCCTCGACGGGATGGTGGCGCAGTCGATGTACAGCAAGACCGCCTTCGAGGACCTCGCCACCACCATGCGCCTGCTGCGGCTGATCTCCGACCTCCTGCCGATGCAGGAGAAGGGCGAGCTGCTGCGCCTGCAGGCCCAGGCCGGCCCCGCGGTGCGCGACCTGCTCCCCCGACGGGGCACCATGACCTCGCCGCTGCCGCGGCAGGGCACCCTCGACCAGGCCGCCGACGCCCAGGCCGCCACGTTCCTCACCATCACCTGCAACGACACCGCGTGGTCACGGGGGCAGCGCTTCTGGAACGCCCTCGGGCAGCGGCAGGGCGAGCGCTACCCCCTCGTCGGCTGGAGCACCACGCAGCAGCCGTGCGGGTACTGGCGGCGCCCGCCGCTGAGCCTGCCGAAGCCGGACGGGCGGGACCTGCCGCCGCTGCTGATCGTGCAGTCCGAGCACGACCCCGCCACCCCGGTCGAGGGGGCGCGGCGCGCCCACGAGGCCCTCGGCACCTCCCGCCTGGTGCTGGTGGAGGGCGAGGGCGACCACGCCCTCTACGCCAGCATCGGAAACCCCTGCCTCGACGAGCTCGTCGACCGCTTCCTCGCCACCGGCCAGGCGCCGGCGGGCGACGTGACCTGCGCCGGCACCGGCCTGCCCCAGCCCGGCCGGATGCAGGCCAAGAGCACCCGGCAGGACCTGCGCGAACTGCTCGTCGGCTGACGCGGCGACGCGGGCCGCGACCGCCCGGTGCCCCCGGTGCCGGGTCGTCGCGGCCCTGCCTCCCGTGCAGGATGACCCCGTGACAGCGCCCGCCCCGTCCCCGCCCGCCACGCCGCCGCCGGTCGTGCCGTTCCTGCTGTCCGCCGCGGACGAGGAGCGGCGGGCGGCGCTGCGCCGCATGCGCGTCGTGGCCGGCAGCCTGCTCGTCCTGGCCGCCGTGGTCTACGCCCTCACCATCGGCACCGACGGCGCGCTCGGCTACGTCAACGCCGCCGCGGAGGCCGCCATGGTCGGGGCGGTCGCGGACTGGTTCGCCGTCACCGCGCTCTTCCGGCGCCCCTTCGGGCTGCCCATCCCCCACACCGGGCTGATCCCCCGCAAGAAGGACGCCCTCGGGCAGAGCCTGGAGGAGTTCGTCTCCTCCAACTTCCTCGCCGAGGAGGTCGTGCGCGACAAGGTGGCGCGGGCCGAGGTGACCCGCCGGCTGGCGGAGTGGCTCGTGCGCCCGGGCAGCGCCGAACGCGCCGTGGAGGAGGCCGCCGTCGTCGTCGGCAGCGGGCTGAAGCTGCTCAAGGACGACGAGGTCGCGATCCTGCTCGACCAGGTGGTGCTGCAGCGCCTCGCCGACGAGCCGTGGAGCCCCGCCGCGGGCCGGCTGCTCGCGCAGGTCGTGGCCGACGGCACCCACCACCCCGTCGTGGACGTCTGCCTGCGCGAGGCGCAGCGCTGGCTGGACCGCAACGAGCACACCGTGATGGCCCTCGTCATGGAGCGCGCCCCCTCGTGGACGCCGGGGTGGCTGGACGAGCGCATCGGCCGCCGCGTCCACGGCGAGGCGCTGCGCTGGGTCACCGACGCCCTCGCCGACCAGCACCACTCCGGCCGCAAGGCCATCGACGACCTGCTCGCCCGCTTCGCGAGGGACCTCCAGCACGACGCCACGACCCGCGCCCGCGCACTGGAGTTCCAGCGGCGGCTGCTCACCCACCCCGACGTGCGCGACACCCTCGCGGGACTGTGGGGAACGGTGCGGCGCCTGCTCACCGAGGCCGTCGCCGACCCCGGCAGCGAGCTGCGGCTGCGGGCGGTGAAGGCGCTGCGCGACCTCGCTCAGCGCCTCCTCGACGACGACGCGCTGCGGGGGCGCATCGACGGCCACGTCGTGGACGCCGCGGGGCACCTGGTGCGCAGGTTCGCCCCGGAGCTCGCGACGGTCATCTCCGACACGGTCGCCCGCTGGGACGGGGCGGACGCCGCCCGCCGCATCGAGCTGCACGTGGGCCGGGACCTGCAGTTCATCCGCATCAACGGCACGGTCGTCGGTGGTCTCGTCGGGGTGCTCATCCACGCGCTGACGCAGCTCGCCGGGCACTGACGACCCGGCCCACCCCTCCCGCCGGGCGAGGCCCGGACGGGACGGGTGGGCCGGGGCGGCGGCTCACCAGCGGGAGTGCACGTGCTCCGCGACCAGCTCGTCGTAGACGGCGCGCACCGCCGCCGCCTGCTCCGCGGTGACCGGCGGCAGACCGGCCGCGGCGGCGTTGCGCCGGGCCTGGTCGGGGTTGCGGGCGCCGGGGATGACGGTGCTCACGCCCTCCTGGTCGACGATCCAGCGCAGCGCGAACGCCGCCAGCGGCACGTCCCCGGCGACCTGCGCCAGGCGCCGCGCGGCCTGCACGCCCACCTCGAACGGCACACCGGAGAACGTCTCGCCCACGTCGAACGCCTCGCCGTGGCGGTTGTAGGTGCGGTGGTCGTCCGCGGCGAACGTCGTGCTCTCGTCGTACTTGCCCGACAGCAGCCCCGACGCCAGCGGCACCCGGGCGATGATGCCGACGCCGGCCTGCCGGGCCGCGGGCAGCACCTCGTCCAGCGGCTTCAGTCGCAGGCAGTTCAGGATGATCTGCACGCTGGCCACACCCGGCCGCGCGATGGCCCGCAGCGCCTCCGCCGCCGTCTCCACCGAGACCCCGTACGCGGCGATGCGCTCCTCGGCGACCAGCTCGTCGAGGGCGTCGAACACCTCGTCGCGGTCGTAGACGGGGGTGGGCGGGCAGTGCAGCTGGACCAGGTCGAGGGTCTCGACGCCCAGGTTGGCTCGGCTGCGGTCGTTCCAGGCGCGGAAGTTCTCCCGCGTGTACTGCTCGCTCACGTGGGGGTCGGCGCGGCGGCCCATCTTCGTCGCGACCACGACGCCGGCGCCGGGCTCGGCCTCGCAGAAGCGGCGGATGAGCTGCTCGCTGCGGCCGTCGCCGTAGACGTCGGCGGTGTCGAGGAACGTCACGCCGGACTCCACCGCCGCCCCCAGCGTGGCGAGGGCGTCGTCCTCGCTCACCGCGCCCCAGTCCGCGCCGAGCTGCCAGCAGCCCAGCCCGACCACGCCCACCTGACGACCGGTCCTGCCCAGGGTCCTCGTCTCCATGCGCCGACCCTAGACGGAGACGTGCTCGCGCTCTCACCGAGACGGTGGAGACGACCCGGCGGCGACGCGCCGCCCTCCTGTTTGGGTGGGCCGCACCCGGGTAGTCGCTCTCCTGCGTAGACGTCGACTGCGCCCGGTCGCCGTCTCGGCGGTCGGTGACGCCGAGAGGTGGACCATGGCAGGAGAAGCAGTGGGCAGTCGCCACGCCGACAGGCTGGCCGTGCACGGGGCGACCAGCTCACGCGGGCTCTACGGGAGCACCCCGGGCCGACACGTCGCCCGGGCCGGCGCAGCGGAACTGGTCGGCACGTTCGTCCTCGTCCTGGCGGGGACGGCCACGGCCATGGGATGGCTGGTGGGACAGGCCCCCGGGTACGACCTCCTCGCGGTCGTGCTGGCCTTCGGGCTGGCACTCACGGCGCTCGCGGCGGGTCTCGGGCACGTCTCCGGGTGCCACCTGAACCCGGCCGTGACCCTCGGCCTGGCCAGTGCGGGGCGCTTCCCGTGGAAGGCGGTGCCCGTCTACCTGGGCGCGCAGCTCGTGGGCGCGGTGCTGGCCTCCCTGGCGGTGTGGGCGATGTACGGACCCGCCGCGCGCGAGGACGCGGGGCTGGCCGTCACGCTCCCCGCCGAGGGGGTCTCCGACGTGCGCGCCCTCCTCGTCGAGGCGCTCATCACCTTCGTGCTCGTCCTGGTGGTCATGTCCGTCGCCACGGACGACCGCGCCCCCGCGGCGATCGCCCCCGTGGCGGCCGGTGCGGCGCTGGCGGTGTGCATCTTCGTCGCGGCCCCGATCACCGGTGGGGCCGTGAACCCGGCGCGGGCGTTCGGCCCGGCGGTCGTCGCGGGCAACCTGACGAGCCTGTGGGTCTACTTCGCCGGCCCGATCCTCGGCGGGGTGCTCGCGGCCCTGCTCTACGGCAAGGTCTTCGCCCGCACGGAGGCGCCCTCCTGAGGGGAGCCCCCGCTCCCCCGACGACGACGGCCCGGGCTCAGTCCCGGGCCGTCGTCGTGATCGTGGCGGAGCCCAGCACCCGGTCGCCGACGTAGAGCGCCACCGTCTGCCCCGGCGCCACGCCCGTCAGCGGCTCGTGCAGCAGCACCTCCACCTGCCCGGCCACCACGCGGGCGCGCGCCGGGACGGCCTCCCCGTGCGCCCGGACCTGCGCGGCGACCTCCACGGGGCCCTCGGGCGCGTCCCCGCCCCACACCGGCGAGGCGGCCAGCAGCCGGCGCACCCGCAGCTCCTCCGCGGCGCCCACGACGACGCGCCGCTCGGCGGGGCTGATCGAGAGCACGTAGCGGGGACGCCCGTCGGGAGCCGGGCGGTCCACGCCGAGACCCCTGCGCTGCCCGACGGTGAACCCGTACGTGCCGGCGTGGGTGCCCACCACCTCACCGGCGGCGTCGACGACCTCCCCGGGCTGCTCCCCCAGGTGCCGGCGCAGGAAGCCGCGGGTGTCGCCGTCGGGGATGAAGCAGATGTCGTGGCTGTCCGGCTTGGCGGCGACCGCCAGCCCGCGCCGCTGCGCCTCGGCCCGCACCTCGTCCTTGCTCTCGGCGTCCCCGAGCGGGAAGAGGGAGTGCTCCAGCTCCGCGGGCGCGACGACGGCCAGGACGTAGGACTGGTCCTTGGCGCGGTCGCGGGCGCGGTGCAGCCGCGCCCCGCCGTCGGGTGCGCGCACCACGCGCGCGTAGTGGCCGGTGCAGACGGCGTCGAAGCCGAGGGCGAGGGCCTTGTCGAGCAGCGCCGCGAACTTGATGCGCTCGTTGCAGCGCACGCACGGGTTCGGGGTGCGCCCGGCCGCGTACTCGGCGACGAAGTCCTCCACGACGTCCGCCACGAACGTCTCGGACAGGTCCCAGACGTAGAACGGGATGCCGAGCACGTCGGCGGCGCGACGGGCGTCGCGGGCGTCCTCGATCGTGCAGCAGCCGCGCGCGCCCGTGCGCAGGGTGCCCGGCTGCCGCGACAGGGCCATGTGCACGCCCACGACCTCGTGGCCCGCGTCCACGGCGCGCGCGGCGGCCACGGCGGAGTCGACGCCGCCGCTCATCGCTGCCAGCACCCGCATCAGGAGGCCCTGCGGGTCCGGGCTGCGCGGGTGGCGCGCTGCGCCCGCTCCACGGCCGGGGCGAAGGCGGCGACGGCGGCCTCCACGTCGGCGGCGGTGGTGGTGCGGCCCAGGGAGAAGCGCAGCGCCCCGCGGGCCTCCAGCGGGTCCAGGCCCATCGCGAGCAGGACGTGGCTGGGCCGGGGCACCCCCGCCTGGCAGGCGGAGCCGGTGGAGCACTCCACGCCGCGCGCGTCGAGGAGGTAGAGCAGGGAGTCGCCCTCGCAGTCGGGCACGGTGACGTGCGCGTGGCCGGGCAGCCGCCCGGCGGGGTCGGGGTCGCCGCGCACGACGACCCCGGGGACGGCGTCGAGGAGCCCGGCGACCAGCTCGTCGCGCAGCGCGCCCAGCCGGCGGGCCTCGGAGCCCAGCTCGGCGACGGCCGCGGCGGCGGCGACGGCCATCCCCCGCACCGACGGCACGTCGAGGGTCCCGGAGCGCACCCCGCGCTCCTGCCCGCCGCCGTGCTGGACGGCGACGAGGTCGAGGCCGCGGCGCAGCACCAGCGCACCGGCGCCCACGGGCCCGCCGAACTTGTGGGCGGACAGCGCCAGGGAGTCCGCCCCCGAGGCGGCGAAGTCCACGGGCACGTGGCCCACCGCCTGCACGGCGTCGGTGTGCACGGGAACCCCCGCCGCGTGGGCCAGCTCCGCCGCGCGCTGCACCGGCTGCAGCGTGCCCACCTCGTTGTTGGCCCACATCAGGGTCAGCAGGGCGACCTCGTCGGCGTGCTCGGCCAGCACGGCGGCGAGGGCGTCGAGGTCCACGCGGCCGACGGTGTCCACGGGCAGCCAGGTCACCTCGGCGCCCTCGTGCTCGGCCAGCCACTCGACGACGTCGAGCACGGCGTGGTGCTCCACGGCACCGGCGAGGATGCGGCGGCGGCGCGGGTCGGCCGCGCGCCGGGCCCAGTACAGGCCCTTGACGCCGAGGTTGTCGGCCTCCGTGCCGCCGGAGGTCAGCACGACCTCGCTGACCCCGGCACCGACGGCCTCGGCGAGAGCCTCGCGGGACTCCTCCACGACGCGGCGGGCGCGCCGCCCGGAGCTGTGCAGCGAGGAGGCGTTGCCCACGTGCCCGAGCTCCTCCACGACGGCGGCGGCGGCTTCCGGGCGCAGCGGCGTCGTGGACGCGTGGTCGAGGAACGCCGGCACGGTGAGGAAGTCTAGGTCGGCCGCGGGCCGCGCCCGTCCCGGCGGTGCTCGCCGGCATGATCCCGTCGCGGTCGACGGTTCTGCCGTTCTCGTGGCGGAACCGTCGACAGACGGGGGATCAACCCTGGCTGTGCGGCCGGAGGACCGATCGGATCTGGTCGGTGACCACCGCGGGGCGCCCGTGCACGTCCTCCCAGGCGAAGCGCAGGACCGTGAAGCCGGCCGCGACGAGGGCGTTCTGCCGCCGTCGGTCCCCCACGAACGCCCGCTGGCCGCTGTGGGCCGCGTAGCCGTCCAGCTCGACGACGACCCGCTCCCGGTCGAAGAGGACGTCCACCACGGCCACCGAGCCGTCCGGCAGCTCCACCCGCGCACCCCCGCGCCAGCCGCGCAGCCCCGCCGCGCGCAGCACCCGGTGCAGCTGCCGCTCCGCGCCGTTCACCGCGCCTCCGGCCGTCGGGGCCAGCGCCCTGCGCAGCGTCGCGGTGCCCGAGCAGCCGTGGTGGCGCCGCACGGCCGCGGCCAGCGCCCGGCGGTCCAGAACCCGCCGGGTGCACGCCCAGGCCAGCAGGTCCTCGGCGGCACGGGGGTCCAGGGACCAGCGCAGGCAGTCCAGCACCGTGCGTGGCGGCGTCGTCAGCACCAGCCCGTGGGCGGTGGTGACCTCAGCCGCTGGGTGCACTGCGACGTGCGCGACGAGACCGGCGCGCCGCCGCGGATGGCGAGGGAGGAGGACGTGAGCGGCATCGGGCGCGGACACGGGCATGCCGTGCACGGCAGCAGCGGTCGGACCGGCCAGCACCGCGGTCGGCCACGTGAGCACGGCCGCCCACCCCTGTTGCAGCGCGGGAGGCCCTGCGGCCCCGAGGCGGTAGCCGCGGCCCCCGACCTGCACCCACAGCGACCGCGCACGGCGGTGGGCCGTCCGCTCGGGCATCCCCGCGGCCACTGCCTGGGCGACGGTGAACACCCCCGCCTGGTCGACGGCGACCGGTGGCTGCCAGTCGTCGTCCCATCGTCTGGTCACGGCACGAGGCTCGGCCACCACAGCGGTGCCGGAGCGCCTGCGGCTGCGGCTGTGGACACCGGTGCTGGGCCGCGCCACGTGTGGACGACTCGGCGTGCTGCGGTGATCCCCGGTCGGTCGACGTTCCGGCCGGTCCCACGGCGAGAACGTCGATCGGTCGAGGATCGACGCCGGGCGGATCACGGCCGCGCGGGGGATCACCTCGCAGCCCCGGCGCGGCCTGCGGCAGACTGCGGCGGTGCCCGCCCCGACTCCCCGACACCGCCCAGCCGCCCTCGGCGCCACCGTGCGCGGGGACGGCGCCGACGTCGCAGTGCTCGCCGCCCACGCCGACGCGGTGGAGGTCTGCCTGTTCGACGAGGCCGGCGCCGAGCACCGCGTGCCGCTGCCCGACGTCGAGCACGGCATCTGGTCCGGGCACGTGCCGGGCATGCGCCGGGGCACCCGCTACGGATTCCGGGTGCACGGCCGGTGGGAGCCGGAGCGGGGCCTGCGGCACAACCCCGCGAAGCTGCTGCTGGACCCCTACGCCCGCGGCATCAGCGGTGAGGTGAGGCTGCGGCCGGAGATCTTCGCCCACACCGTCGCCGCGACCCTGACCGGCGACCCCACGGTGCGCGACCCGCGCGACAGCGCCCCGTTCGTGCCGCGCGGGGTGGTCCTCGGCCCCCTGGACGCGGAGGAGGCCGTCACCCCCGACGAGCGGCCCCACGTCCCGTGGGCGGACACCGTCCTCTACGAGGCGCACGTGAAGGGCCTGACGAAGCTGCTGCCCGGCGTGCCCGAGGAGCTGCGCGGCACCTACGCGGGCCTGGCGCACCCGGCGGTGGTGGAGCACCTGCTCCGCCTCGGGGTGACGTCGGTGGAGCTGCTGCCGGTGCACGCGAAGTCCACCGAGGTCGGCCTGCGCCAGCGGGGTGCGGTGAACTACTGGGGCTACAGCACGCTCGGCTTCTTCGCCCCCGAGCCGGAGTACGCGACCGCGGCGGCGCGCGCGGCGGGCCCGGAGGCGGCGCGCGCGGAGTTCCGGCGGATGGTGCGCGACCTGCACGCCGCGGGCCTCGAGGTGATCCTCGATGTGGTCTACAACCACACCTGCGAGGCGGGGCCGGACGGGCCGACGCTGTCGTGGCGCGGCCTCGACGACCGCACGTACTACCTGCGCGACGCGGCGGGGCGCCCCTTCGACGTGACCGGCTGCGGCAACTCCCTGGACTTCCGCTCCCCGCGGGTGGTGCAGCAGGCGCTGGACTCGCTGCGGTACTGGGTGTCCGAGCTGGGCGTGGACGGCTTCCGCTTCGACCTGATGACCACCCTGGCGCGCGGGCGGGACGGCTACACCCCGGACCACCCCTTCCTGGTGGCGCTGGCCACGGACCCGGTGCTGGCGGAGACGAAGCTCATCGCCGAGCCGTGGGACATCGGCCCCTACGGCTGGCGCACGGGCCAGTTCCCGCCGCCGCTGACGGAGTGGAACGACCGCTTCCGCGACGGGGTGCGCCGCTTCTGGCTCACCGACGCCCGCCAGGCCGCGGCGGGGCACGGCGTGCCGGACGCGCCGGGGCGCGGGGTGCGGGAGTTCGCCACCCGGTTCGCCGGTTCCGCGGACACCTTCGACCCGCAGCGGGGGCGGCTGACGAGCGTCAACTTCGTCACCGCCCACGACGGGTTCACGCTGGCGGACCTGACGGGCTACGACCGCAAGCACAACGAGGCCAACGGCGAGGGCAACCGCGACGGCAGCGACTCGGACACGAGCTTCAACCACGGCGTGGAGGGCCCGACCGCCGACCGGGACGTGCTGGCGGCGCGGCGGCGCTCGATGCGCAACCTGATGGCGACGCTGGTGCTGTCCACGGGCGTTCCCATGATCACCGCGGGGGACGAGTTCGGCCGCAGCCAGGGCGGCAACAACAACGCCTACTGCCAGGACAACGAGGTGTCGTGGGTCGGCTGGGACCTGGAGCCGTGGCAGGAGTCGCTGCTGGCCGACACCCGGGCGCTGCTGGCCCTGCGCCGGGAGTACCCGGTGCTGCGGCACGGGGGCACCGTGCCGGGCCGGCCGCCGCGGGAGAGCCGCCACGACCTGCTGTGGTTCGGCGCGGACGGGCAGCCGATGAGCGTGGAGCGCTGGCACGACCCCGCCTGCCGGGTGCTGCAGGTGCTCGTCGACGGGCGGGAGCGGCAGGAGGCGTCGGTGCTGCTCGTGCTGCACGGCTGGTCGGAGCCCGCCGAGGTGGTGCTGCCGGTCGTGGAGGGCGTCGAGGAGTTCCTGCCGCGCTGGGACAGCAGCGCCCCGGCGCGCGGCTCGGTGCCCCGCAGCGGCGGCGACCCGCTGGAGGCGGGCGCCCGCACGGTGGTGGGGCCGTGGTCGCTGCGGGTGCTGGCCACCGCCTGAGCCGCCGCCGCGGCCCGAGCCGCCGCTGCGCCGGGCCGCCCCCCGAAGGGGGTGTCCCCCGTCCCCGCTGCTCCCGACGCGCGGAAGGCCCGCCCCCTGGAAGGGGACGGGCCTCCTGCGCGCGGCGCGAGGGTCAGGCGTTGACGACGAGCCCCAGCTCTGCCGGGGTGGCGAGGCCCTCGTGGCGGGGCAGGACCCGCACGGTGTAGCCGAACGGCCCGGTCTGGCGCAGGGTCAGGTGCCCCTCGTAGCGGTGGCGCCCGCCCTCGTAGGTCTCGGCGTGCTCGAGCGGCAGGACGCCGGCGACGGTGAGCTCGTCGGACTCCGAGACCCGCCCGTGCACGACCTGCACCTGGACGTCGGCGGGGTCGAGACCGCCGAGGGAGATGAACGCCCGGACCTCGATGGCGTCCCCGACCTGCGGGGAGTCGCTGACGCCGGTGGACTCGACGTGGTCGACGCGCACCCCGCTCCAGGAGGAGCGCAGATCCCGCTTCCAGGCGGCGAGGTCGCGCGCGCGCTGGGCGCCGGAGGCGGTCGCCGCGCGCCCGGCCGCGGCGGCGGGGACGTAGAGCTGCTGCACGTAGTCCTGCACCTGCCGGCTCGCGAGGACCTTCGGTCCCAGCGAGGCGAGGGTGTGGCGGACCATCTCGATCCAGCGGGCGGGCAGGCCGCGCTCGTCGCGGTCGTAGAAGCGCGCCGCCACGGAGTTCTCGATGAGGTCGTACAGCGCCGCGGCCTCGATGTCGTCGCGGTGGTCGGGGTCCTCCACGCCGTCGGCGGTGGGGATCGCCCAGCCGTTGGCGCCGTCGAACCACTCGTCCCACCAGCCGTCGAGGATGGAGAGGTTCAGCCCGCCGTTGAGGGCGGCCTTCATGCCGGACGTCCCGCACGCCTCGAAGGGGCGCAGCGGGTTGTTCAGCCACACGTCGCAGCCCGGGTAGAGCGTCAGCGCCATGGTGATGTCGTAGTTCGGGAGGAACACGATGCGGTGGCGCACGCCCGCGTCGTCGGCGAAGCGCACCATCTGCTGGATGAGGCGCTTGCCGGTCTCGTCGGCGGGGTGGGACTTGCCGGCGATGACGAGCTGCACGGGCCGCTCGGGGTGGGTCAGCAGCGCCGTCAGCCGCTCGGGGTCGCGCAGCATGAGGGTGAGCCGCTTGTAGGTGGGGACGCGGCGCGCGAAGCCGATCGTGAGGACGTCGGGGTCGAGCACGTCCTTGATCCAGCCGAGCTGCGCCTCGCTCGCCCCGCGCTGCAGCCAGGAGCGCTTGAGCCGCGTGCGGGCGTCGGCCACCAGCCGGGCCCGCAGGACGCGGCGGGTGCGCCAGATCTCCTCGTCGGGGATCTGCTCGACCTTGTCGAAGCCGTCCCCGGTGCTGACGAAGTCGGAGCCGATGTGCTGCTTCGCCATGCTGATGATCTCCGGCGCGACCCACGTGGGCGCGTGCACGCCGTTGGTGATGGAGGTGATGGGCACCTCCGGCGCGTCGAAGCCCGGCCAGAGGCCGGTGAACATGCCGCGGCTGACGGCGCCGTGCAGCTGCGAGACGCCGTTGGCGCGCTGGGCCAGGCGCAGGCCCATGACGGCCATGTTGAACACGCCCGGGTCGCCGCCGGGGAAGTTCTCCGCGCCGAGGGCGAGGACGCGCTCCAGCGGCACGCCGGGCATGCCGCCGGCGCCGCCGAAGTACATCTCGACCTGGTCGCGGCCGAACCGGTCGATGCCGGCGGGGACGGGGGTGTGGGTGGTGAACACCGTGGCGGCGCGCACGGCCTCCAGCGCCTCGTCGAAGCTCAGGCCCTCCTCGGCGACGTACTCCCGGATGCGCTCCAGGCCGAGGAAGCCGGCGTGGCCCTCGTTCATGTGGAACACCTCGGGCGCGGGCGCACCGGTGATGCGGGACCAGGCCCGCAGGGCGCGCACACCGCCGACGCCGCAGAGCAGCTCCTGCTGGAGGCGGTGCTCGCCGCCGCCGCCGTAGAGGCGGTCGGTGATGCCGCGGGCGGCCTCGTCGTTCTCCTCCACGTCGGAGTCGAGCAGCAGCAGGGGGACGCGCCCGACCTGCGCGCGCCAGATGTGCGCGTGCAGGGTGCGGCCGCCGGGCAGGCCGATGCTGACGCTGGCGGGGGTCCCGTCGGCCTCGCGCAGCAGGGACAGCGGCAGCCCGTCGGGGTCGAGGACGGGGTACGTCTCCTGCTGCCAGCCGTCGCGGGACAGCGACTGCTTGAAGTAGCCGGTGGCGTAGAAGAGGCCGACGCCGACGACGGGCACGCCGAGGTCGCTGGCGGACTTCAGGTGGTCGCCGGCGAGGATGCCCAGGCCGCCGGAGTACTGCGGCAGGGCGCCGGTGATGCCGTACTCCATCGAGAAGTAGGCGATGGCCCTGGGCGCGTCGGAGCCGAGACCGGCGTACCAGCCGGGGCGCTCGACGTAGTCGCGCAGGTCCGCGGCGGCCTTCTGGACGCGCTGCACGAAGGCGTCGTCGGCGGCCAGCTCGTCGAGTCGCTCCGTGCTCAGGGCACCCAGGAGGGCACCGGGCTCGCGGTGGACCGCGGCCCAGGCGGCGGGGTCCATCGACTCGAAGAGGTCCCGCGTGGGCTTGTGCCACGACCAGCGCAGGTTGCTCGCGAGCTCCCCCAGCGGCGCGAGGGGAGCCGGGAGGACGGTGCGGACGGTGAAGCGGCGGATGGCTCTCACGGACGCCGAGCGTAGCGATCAGTGCCCGCGAGCGCCGGGTGAAGCGGCCCGGGGGCCGGTGACGCGCGGGTGCCGCGGCGTCGGTGCGGGGCCCGCCCGGGGACGACGCGCCGTGTCCGCCGGGCCTCGGTAGGTTGCCTGGCGTGAGCGCTGCACAGGACCAGAGCACGAGCGTCCGCGCGAGCGAGCGGAACGCTGAGGCCCCGACCGACATGCACGCCCCCGAGGAGCTCGACACCCCCGCCGGTGCCGACGTGCCCGCGCACGCGGGTCCCACCACCTCCGCACGGGGGCCGGTCCAGCTGGGCCGGATCCCCGTCCTCGACGTCGGCCCGGTCGTCGACTGCGGCCGCTGGCCCGCGAAGGCCGTCGTGGGTGAGCCCGTGCCGATCACGGCCACCGTCTTCCGCGAGGGCCACGACGCGGTGGCGGCCACCGCGGTCCTGGTGGGCCCGGACGGCGCGGACCGCGCGTGGGCCCCGATGGAGCTGCTGGCCCCCGGCACGGACCGGTACTCGGCGGTCCTGGCGCCCGACGCCCCCGGCGACTGGGGCCTGCGCGTGGAGGGCTGGTCCGACCCGTACGGCACGTGGGAGCACGACGCGACCATCAAGGTGCGCGCCGGGGTGGACTCCGCGCTCATGCTGGAGGAGGGCGCCCGCGTCCTGGAGCGCGCCGCGGCGATGCCGCAGCGCCCCGCCGCGGACGTCCGCGTGCTGGCCGACGCGGTCCGGGCGCTGCGCGACGACTCCCGGCCCCACGAGGTCCGGCTGGCGGCGGGCATCGCCCCCGAGGTGCACCGGGTGCTGTCCCGCATGCCGCTGCGCGACGCGGTGACGGCCTCACCGACGTACGGGCTGCGGGTGGAGCGCGAGCGCGCGCTGTTCTCCTCCTGGTACGAGTTCTTCCCCCGCTCGGAGGGGGCGCAGTGGGACGAGGAGGCCGGGCGCTGGCGCTCCGGGACCTTCCGCACCGCCGCGAGGCGCCTGCCCGAGATCGCGGCGATGGGCTTCGACGTCGCCTACCTCACCCCCGTCCACCCGATCGGCCGCGTCAACCGCAAGGGCCCGAACAACACCCTGACCGCCGGTCCCCTGGACCCCGGCTCGCCCTACGCGATCGGGGCGGAGGAGGGCGGGCACGACGCCATCCACCCGGACCTGGGCACGATGGAGGACTTCGACGCCTTCGTGGCGGAGGCGAGGGCCCACGGGCTGGAGGTCGCCCTCGACATCGCGCTGCAGTGTGCGCCGGACCACCCGTGGGTGAAGGAGCACCCGGAGTGGTTCACCACCCGGGCCGACGGGTCGATCGCCTACGCGGAGAACCCGCCGAAGAAGTACCAGGACATCTACCCGCTGAACTTCGACAACGACCCCCAGGGCATCTACGACGAGGTCCTGCGGATGATCGAGCTGTGGATCTCCCACGGGGTGACGCTGTTCCGGGTGGACAACCCGCACACCAAGCCGGTGCAGTTCTGGGAGTGGCTGATCGGCGAGGTGAACAGCCGCCACCCGGAGGTGGTCTTCCTCTCCGAGGCGTTCACCAAGCCGGCGATGATGCACACCCTGGCGAAGGTGGGCTTCCAGCAGTCCTACACGTACTTCACGTGGCGCAACAGCGCCTGGGAGCTGCGGGAGTACCTGACGCAGCTCACCACGGAGTCGGCGCACTACATGCGGCCGAACTTCTGGCCGACGACCCACGACATCCTCACCCCGGCGATGCAGTACGGCGGGCCGGCGGTCTTCAAGCTGCGCGCCGTCCTGGCGGCGACGATGACCCCCTCCTGGGGCATCTACACCGGCTACGAGCTGGTGGAGCACGTCGCGCGCCCGGGCGCGGAGGAGCAGAACGACAACGAGAAGTACCAGTACCGCCCGCGCGACTTCGCGGCCGCGGAGCGGGAGGGGCGCAGCCTGGCCCCGCTGCTGCGCCGGCTCAACCAGATCCGCCGCGAGCACCGCTCGCTGCAGGTCCTGCGCGGCACGACCGTCCACAACAGCGACGACGAGAACTTCATCGCGTACTCCCGGCGCTTCGTGCCGGCCGCCAACCAGGACGGCGAGGAGGACCTGATCATCGTCGTCGTGAACCTCGACCCGCACGCCGCGCGGGAGACGACCGTGCACCTGGACATGCCCTCCCTCGGCATGGACTGGCAGGACACCTTCGAGGTGCGGGACCTCCTCACCGGGGCGACGTGGACGTGGGGGGCGCACAACTACGTCCGGCTGGACCCGTACACGGAGCCGGCGCACGTCCTGCACGTCCGGAGGCGGTGAGTGGGGGACCTCCACGTCGCGGGGCCCGGCCTGAAGAACGATCCGCACTGGTACAAGTCGGCGGTCTTCTACGAGGCGCTGGTCCGGGCGTTCGCGGACTCCAACGGCTCGGGCAGCGGCGACTTCGCCGGGCTGCTCGGCCGGCTGGACTACCTGCAGTGGCTGGGGATCGACTGCATCTGGCTGCCGCCGTTCTACGCCTCGCCGCTGCGCGACGGCGGCTACGACATCTCGGACTACTGCGCCGTGCTGCCGGAGTTCGGGACGCTGCCGGAGTTCCAGCAGCTGGTGACCGAGGCGCACCGGCGGGGCATCCGGATCGTCGTCGACCTGGTGATGAACCACACCAGCGACCAGCACCCGTGGTTCCAGGCCAGCCGCAGCGACCCGGACGGTCCCTACGGCGACTTCTACGTGTGGAGCGACACGGACCAGAAGTACACCGACGCGCGGATCATCTTCGTCGACACGGAGACGTCGAACTGGACGTTCGACCCGGTGCGCCGGCAGTTCTTCTGGCACCGCTTCTTCAGCCACCAGCCGGACCTCAACTTCGAGAACCCGGACGTGCAGGAGGCGATGTTCGACACCGTCCGCTTCTGGATGGACATGGGCATCGACGGCTTCCGCCTGGACGCCGTGCCGTACCTGTTCGAGGAGGAGGGCACCAACAGCGAGAACCTCCCGCAGACGCACGCCTTCCTGCGCCGGCTGCGGCGGATGGTCGACGAGGAGTACCCGGGGCGGGTCCTGCTGGCGGAGGCCAACCAGTGGCCGTTCGACGTGGTGGAGTACTTCGGCACCGAGGAGCAGCCGGAGTGCCACATGTGCTTCCACTTCCCCGTGATGCCGCGGCTCTACTACGCCCTGCGCGAGGAGCGGGCCACGCCCATCGTCGACATCCTCTCCGCGACCCCGGAGATCCCCGTCTCCTCGGGCCAGTGGGGCACGTTCCTGCGCAACCACGACGAGCTGACGCTGGAGATGGTGACGACGGAGGAGCGCGCGGCCATGTACGGCTGGTATGCGCCGGACCCCCGGATGCGCGCCAACGTCGGGATCCGCCGACGGCTGGCGCCGCTGCTGGACGGCTCCCGCTCGGAGATCGAGCTCATCCACGCCCTCCTGCTGTCGCTGCCGGGCAGTCCGTGCCTCTACTACGGCGACGAGATCGGCATGGGCGACAACATCTGGCTGGACGACCGCGACGCGGTGCGGACGCCGATGCAGTGGACGCCGGACCGCAACGCCGGCTTCTCCTCCGCCGATCCGGGGAAGCTGTACCTGCCGACCGTCCAGTCGCTGGTGTACAACTACCAGGCCGTCAACGTCGAGGCGCAGCTGGCGACGTCGTCCTCCCTGCTGCACTGGGTGCGCGGCATCCTCGCGGTGCGCAGGCAGCACCCGGTCTTCGGCCTGGGCCGCTACCGGGCGCTGACGAGCCGGCACGCGTCGGCCCTGGCCGCGGAAGGCGAGGGCGCCCGCCACGACAACGGCTCCTGCGACAACGAGGCCGTCCTGGCGTTCCTGCGTGAGCTGGACCCGGCGCCGGACCGTTCGGGCGAGACGGTGCTGTGCGTGAGCAACCTCTCCGCCACGCCCCAGTCGGCGCGTCTGCGGATCCCCGGCTACGAGGGGGCCCGGGTGCGCGACCTCTTCGGCGGGGCGGCGTTCCCGCCGCTGGACGCCGAGGGGGGCACCGTCCTCACCCTCGGCTCCCGCGACTTCTACTGGCTGCGCCTGGACCCGCCCGACCGTCCGGAGCCGCTGCAGGGCTGAGGCCCGGCACCCCGCAAGGGGTGCCGGGGCGCGAACCGCGCCGCACCTCGATAGCTTCTGGCGGGTGACCGAGCAGACGAGCACCTCCGCCATCGAGTCCACCCCCTCCGTCGTCCACGCCGAAGGGGGCAGCGGCCGGGTCGGCAGCGGTGAGGTCGCCGGGCCGGGCGCGGACGCCCTGTCCGGCCTGCTCACCGGCTGGCTGCCGCGTCAGCGCTGGTTCGCGCACAAGGGCAGCGCCGTGTCCGTGACGGGCATCGAGGTCCTGCCGCTGCCGGGGCCCGGCTCGGCCCGCGTCCTCCTCGCCTTCGTCACCACCTCCAGCGGCGGGGCGGGCGAGTCCGGTCCCCAGGTCGCGACCTACCAGGTGCCGCTGACCGTGCACCCCTCCCCCGCGACCGGGCTGGAGTCAGCCCTGGTCGGGGAGGTCGCCTCCGGCGACGTCACCGGCTGGGTCTACGACGGGGCGCACGACGCCGCCTTCGTGCACGCGCTCCTGGGCCTGATCGCCGACGGCGGCACCGCCGGCGCGCCGGAGGGCACCGCGGTGCACGGGGTCCGCCCGGCCAAGGGGCTGCCGATCCCCTCCGACGCGCGCAGCCGGGTGCTTCGCGGGGAGCAGTCCAACACCTCGATCATCGTGGAGGCCGACGGCGCCACCCCCCTGATCGCGAAGGTCTTCCGCGTGCTGCAGGCCGGCGACAACCCCGACGTCGTCGTGCAGGGCGCCCTCGCCGACGCCGGCTGCACCCGGGTGCCCGCCCCCGCCGGCTGGCTCGCGGGCGGCTGGTCCGACGCCGCCGCGCCCGGCGGGCGCGCCACCGGCCACCTGGCGTTCGTCACGGAGTTCCTGGCGGGCAGCGAGGACGCGTGGCGGGTGGCGTGCGCCGCGGTGGACGCCGACCGCGACTTCACCGCCGACGCCCGCGAGCTGGGCCGGGCCACGGCGGAGGTGCACGCCCTGCTCGCCGCGGTCCTGCCCACCGCCCACGCGACCGCGGAGCGCCTCGGCGCGCTCGCCGACGACCTCGCCGCGCGGGTGGCGTGGGCGACCAGCGAGGTTTCCGAGCTGCGCAGGTTCGGGCCGGGCGCGCGGGAGGTGGCCGACTCGGTGCGCGCCGTCCGCGACGCCCCGGACCTGCAGCGCGTGCACGGCGACTACCACCTGGGCCAGGTGCTGCACACCCCCGGACGCGGCTGGGTGCTGCTGGACTTCGAGGGCGAGCCGCTGCGGCCCCTCGCCGAGCGCAGCGGCCCGGAGATGGCGCTGCGGGACGTGGCGGGGATGCTGCGCTCCTTCGACTACGCGGGGCGCCACTCCGCCGTGGGCCACGACGACCCGGACCTGCACGCGCGGGCGCTGGCCTGGACGGACGCCAGCCGCGAGGCGTTCCTCGACGGCTACAGCGACGTGACCGGCACGGACCCCCGCGACATCGGGACCCCGTCGGCGCTGCTGCTGCGGGCGCTGGAGCTGGACAAGGCCCTGTACGAGGTCGTGTACGAGGCGCGCAACCGTCCCGACTGGCTGCCCATCCCGCTGTCCGCCGTCGAGCGGCTGCTCGCCTGAGCGGGGTCGCCCGCCCGGGCCGGGCCGCCCACCGCGGGGCCCGGGCGCGGTGACCCGCTGTGGCGAGCCCGGGCGGACAGCGACAGACTGGCGCTCATGCCGACGACACACCACGCTCTGCCGGTCGACGCTGACGAGCTGGCCCGGGTCGCTGCCGGGGCGCACCACGCCCCGCACTCCGTCCTCGGAGCGCACCCCGGTCCCGGTGGCGTGACGATCCGCACGCTGAAGCCCCTGGCCCGCACGGTGACCGCCGTCCTCGCGGACGGCACCCGCACCGAGCTCGAGCACGAGCGCGAGGGGGTGTGGTGCGGTCTCCTGCCGCTGGAGGAGGCCTCCGACTACCGCCTCGAGGTCAGCTACGAGGGCACCGACCCCGTCCGCGTCGACGAGCCGTACCGCTTCCTGCCCACGATCGGCGAGATCGACCTGCACCTCATCGGCGAAGGCCGCCACGAGCAGCTGTGGCAGGTCCTCGGCGCCCACGTGCGCCGCTTCGACGGGACGATGGGCGAGGTGGTCGGCACGGCGTTCGCGGTGTGGGCGCCGAACGCGCAGGCCGTCCGCGTCGTCGGTGACTTCAACCACTGGGACGGGCGCACCCACGCCATGCGCTCCCTCGGCGGGACGGGCGTGTGGGAGCTGTTCGTGCCGGGCGTGCACGCGGGTGCCCGGTACAAGTTCGAGATCCTCGCCCGCGACGGTCACTGGCGGCAGAAGGCCGACCCGATGGCCCAGGCCACGGAGGTTCCCCCGGCGACGGCCTCGGTGGTCACCGAGAGTTCCTACGAGTGGAACGACGGCGACTGGATCGCGCAGCGCGCAGCGCACGACGCGACCACGGGCCCGGTGTCGATCTACGAGGTGCACCTGGGCTCCTGGCGCCAGGGCCTCGGTTACCGGGAGCTCGCCGAGGAGCTCGTGGAGTACGTCAGCGAGCTCGGCTTCACGCACGTCGAACTCCTGCCCGTCATGGAGCACCCCTTCGGTGGTTCCTGGGGCTACCAGGTGACCTCCTACTACGCACCGACCGCCCGGTTCGGCTCGCCCGACGAGTTCCGCTACCTCGTCGACCGGCTGCACGCCGCGGGCATCGGCGTCATCCTCGACTGGGTCCCCGCGCACTTCCCCAAGGACGAGTTCGCCCTCGCCAAGTTCGACGGGCAGCCCCTCTACGAGCACCCGGACCCCCGCCGCGGCGAGCAGATGGACTGGGGCACGCTGGTCTTCGACTACGGCCGCACCGAGGTCCGCAACTTCCTCGTCGCCAACGCCCTGTACTGGCTGGAGGAGTTCCACGTCGACGGCCTGCGGGTCGACGCCGTGGCGTCGATGCTCTACCTGGACTACTCCCGGGCCGAGGGCCAGTGGGCGCCCAACCAGTACGGGGGGCGCGAGCACCTGGAGGCCATCGGCTTCCTCCAGGAGACGAACGCCACCGCCTACAAGCGCGTCCCCGGCATCATGATGATCGCCGAGGAGTCCACCGCCTGGCCGGGCGTGACGCGCCCCACCTACGCCGGCGGCCTCGGGTTCGGCCTGAAGTGGAACATGGGGTGGATGCACGACACCCTCAACTACGTCTCGCAGGACCCGGTGCACCGCCAGTACCACCACCACGAGCTGACGTTCAGCATGGTGTACGCGTTCAGCGAGCAGTTCGTGCTGCCGATCTCCCACGACGAGGTCGTGCACGGCAAGGGCTCCCTGCTGCGCAAGATGCCGGGCGACCGCTGGCAGCAGCTGGCGAACCTGCGTGCATACCTGGCCTACATGTGGGCCCACCCCGGCAAGCAGCTGCTCTTCATGGGTCAGGAGATGGCCCAGGAGTCGGAGTGGTCCGAGGGCCGGTCGCTGGACTGGTGGCTGCTGGACACCCCGTGGCACCGCGGCATGCACTCCCTCGTGCGGGACCTCAACGCCCTGTACAAGAAGTCCCCGTCGCTGTGGGAGCAGGACTTCGACGGCCGCGGGTTCCAGTGGATCGACGCCAACGACACGCACCACAACGTGGTCTCGTTCATCCGCTGGGCCAAGGACGGCACGCCGCTGGTGTGCATCATCAACTTCAGCGGGATGCCGCACGAGCAGTACCGGGTGGGCCTGCCCGAGGGTGGTCGCTGGGTGGAGCTGCTGAACACCGACTCCGAGGGTTACGGCGGGTCCGGTGTGGGCAACATGGGCGCGGTCACGGCCGAGGACGTGGAGTGGCACGGCCGGTCGCAGTCGGCGTCGCTGCGGGTGCCGCCGCTGGGCGCGCTGTGGCTGGTGCCGGAGCGGGCGCAGGGCTGAGGCAGCCACCGCCGCGCGGCGGTGGTGCGACGAAGGGGCCGGGTCCTGGTGGACCCGGCCCCTTCGTCGTCGTGCGGCCTCGGCGGCCGTCGCTCAGCGGTGCTCCCCGCGCTCGACGGGTCGCGCCGGTCGGCGGGTTTCCCCACCGGCCGGCGCGAGCGCCGTGGTGCTCAGTTGCTCGGGTGCCCGTGCGCGCTGTCGTAGCTCTGGGCCGCGGGGGCCCGGTTCGCCCGGCGGCTGAGGTCCTCGTAGAGACCGGTCCTGCTCACGGCCATCACCATCGTGGCGTGCGCGGCGGCGTCACCGAGCTCGCCGAGCGCCTTGGTGCTGATGTTCGTGATGTCGTCGCAGGCCTCGTGGTAGCACGGGTCGTACGCCACGCCCGCCTCGCCGCCGAAGACCTCCGCCTGCTCCACCGTCTTGATGCCCTCGGCGCCGCTGAAGAGGCCACCGGCGGGGATGCCCGCGGCGATGAACGGGCCGTAGTCCGACCGGCCGTCGAAGTCCGTGGGGACGGTGGCCATGTCCCGCGCGTCGAAGTAGTTGGTGAAGATGTCCTCGATCTCCCCCGATCCGGGCGGGCCCTCGGGAGCGGCCTCGCTGCTGTCGCCGTTGCCGTCGTAGACGAAGCGGACGTAGTTCGGCGAGCCGAGCATGTCGAAGTTGAGGTTGGCGTAGATGTCGCCGAGCTGGTCGTCGGTGAGGTGCTCGACGTAGTGCTCGGCGCCGAGCAGGCCCTTCTCCTCCGCGCCCCAGAACGCGAACCGCACGCGCTGCTTGTTCTTGATGTTCAGCTCGGCCATCTCCTCGGCGATCTCGAGGATCGCCGCGGTTCCGCTGCCGTTGTCGTTGATGCCCGGGCCCTCGGCGACGGAGTCCAGGTGCGCCCCGACGACGATCGTCTTCTCGGGGTCGCCGGTCCGGGAGTCGGCGAGGACGTTGTAGGTCTCGCGGACCTCGGAGATCGTCTCGGTGAAGACGCGCACCGTGGTGGGGCCCTGCTCGACGGCGCCGTTGAGGGCCTGCGCGTCGGCGTAGCTCATGCCGACGACGGGAAGGTCTGCCGGGGCGCCGAGGGTGCCGCTGACGACGTCCTGGCGGCCCTCCTGGCCCTCGTTGAAGATGATGACGGCGGAGGCGCCGGCGGCGGCGGCGTTGGCGGCCTTCAGCCCGAACGGGCAGGTCCCGCGCTGGATCAGGGCGACGTTGCCCGCGGTGAACCCGGCGAAGTCCGATGCCTCGCAGCCGCTGGTCGTGCTGTTCGCCGCACCGGGCGGCGGGAACGTGAGGTCGACCCCCTGCACGGCGGCGGTGACGTCACCGCTGCCGGAGTAGTCGAACGTGGCCGTCTCGAAGGTCTTCGCCTCCGGCGTCACCATCGCCAGCTCGGCCTCGGCCGTGGCCTGGAAGAACGGGAAGTCGAACGCCTGCACGGTCACGTCGTAACCGGCGATCTCGAGGCGGCGCTTGACGTACTGCACGGACTGGTCGTACCCGGGCGTGCCCGAGGCCCGGGTGCCGCCGTTCTGGTTCGCGATGCGCTGGAACGCACGCAGGTGCGCCAGCATCCCGTTGATGGTGACGGCCTTGCGCAGGCGCTTGGTGTTCACCTCGTCGACCGCCATCGCCGGGGCGGTGGGGATGAGCACGGCCGATGCGGTGACGGCGGCAGCCGACAGGGCCAGAGTTCTCCGCACGGGGATCCTCCTCAGCATCCCACCGGGAGGGACTGTCCGGAGAGGACGTCAGGAGTCCTCACCCCCCGGTGGCTGGCGCAAACCTAACGTCACAACGCCGTCACTGAAACCCCACGAGGCGCAGAAGTTTTCCCGCGGATCACGTTCTCCGCCGGAAGAGCGGCGGCTGGGCTCACCCTGCGGTGCCCGGCCGGGCGGTCCTGCCCCGGGCCCTCGCCCCGGTGCGGCCGGGAGTCAGGACGCCGGGCGCGGCGCTCACCTCCGTCGTCAGCGCCCCCGTCACGACGTGGTCCTCGCCCGCGAGCAGGGCCTCGACGGCCTGCCCGGCGGCCTGGGCGGCGTCGTCCGTGCGCTCCGTCGCCCCCAGGGCGCTGTCGGTCAGGTCCGCCCGGTCGAAGAACTCCGAGTGGGTGGGGCGGGGCATGAAGGCGGTCACGGTGACGCCGGCCTGCTCCGGTTCCGCCCCGATCGACCGGGCGAAGGCGTGGACGAAGGCCTTGGAACCGGAGCAGAAGGCCTGGTGGGCCGAGGGGATCCGCGCCGCGATCGAGGAGGTGACGAGGATCCGGCCCTTGCCGCGCGCCGCCATGTCCGCGGCCGGTGCGGTCGCCCCCCTTCCCCGCCGCGCGGACCATGCGGGCGGCCGAGCTGCCCGTCCGCACCGGTGCCGCCCGCGGGTCCGATCCGCGGGCGGAGCCTCAGCCCTGCGTCAGAACAGCGCCCGCGACAGCGCGGTGCGGGCCTTCGCGACCCGCTCGTCGTCGGCACCGACCACGGTGAACAGGTCCACCAGGTGCGCCCGCGCCGCCTCCCGCTCGTCCCCGCCGGTGCTGCGCACCAGCTGCAGGAGCCGGCTGAAGGCGTCCTCCACGTGCCCGCCGAGCACGTCCAGGTCGGCGGCCAGCGCCTGGGCGCGGACGTCGGCCGGGGCGTCGGCCGCCGCGCGGCGCACCTGCGCGAGGTCCGCGCCGCGGGTGCGCTGCAGCAGGCGCACGCGGGCGAGGCCGGCGATCGCCTCGTCGTCGCGGGGGTCGCTCGCCAGGGCGCGCTGGTAGGCGTCCGCCGCGGTGTCGACGTCCCCGGCGGCCAGGGCCTCCTGCGCCTCCAGGTGCAGGGGCGGCAGGGGCGGCTCGGCCGGTGCGCCCGCCGTCTCCGCGCCAGCCGCCACGTCGATGCGGCCGGTGACGCCGTTGGCCTCGGCCACGCGCAGCACCTCGGCGATGACCTGCTCGACCTGCTCGCGCGGGTAGGGGCCCTGGAACAGCGGGACCGGCTGCCCGCGGACGACCGCCACGACGAGCGGGGAGTCCGTCTGGAAGGCCTGCGCCAGCCGGGGGTGGGCGTCCATGTCGACGTTGGCGAGCAGCAGGCGCCCGCCCTGGGCCACCACCACCTCGCGCAGCACCGACGTCAGCTCGCCGGAGCCCGCGAAGCGCGCGGAGTGCAGGTTGACGACGACGGGCACGGTGACCGACTGCTGGACGACGTCGGCGAAGGTCTCCTCGTTGACGTCGACGACGAGCACGTCGGCGGCAGCGTCGGCGGGGGCGGCGTCCTGCCCGGCCGGCGGGCGCACGGCCTGCTCCCGCCGGGAGCTGCGTGCCGCGAGCGCCGAGAGGTCCACGGCACCGCGCAGGTTCAGCCCCCCGCCGGGGGGCGTCGGTCGCTGCGTCATCTTCGCGAGTCCTTCCGACCGTGCCCGGGGTCCGGGCGCTCGACCAGGAAGCCTCTCACGGGCCCGCGCAGCCGGATCGGCGAGGTCTCAGGTCGCCTCGACCGCGACGGGGCCGTGCTGGGCCGCCACCACCCGCACGGGACCGGAGCCCGCGGGCGGCACGGCGAAGGCCATGACCTCCACCCAGCGGCGGGTGGCGCCGCGCACGGCCTCCCGGCCCGCGAGCGCGGCGAAGACGGGGGCGAGGCGACCGGTTCCGGCCTCCGGCGGCAGCGAGTGCGTGACCGACCAGTCGTAGGCCGCCATCACCAGCGCACCGCCGTCGTCGGTGCGCGCCGCCACGACCGATCCCGGCACCAGGGCCCGCTCCTGCGCGTAGGTGCCCCCCGCGGCGCGCACGGCCTCTGCGTCGGCGCGGGTCACCACCGCCACCTCGCTGCGGTAGGAGTCCTCGGCGAACTCGGCGGCGTGCAGGCTGTCCGGCCCCCGCAGCAGGACGTCGGCGTAGCGCTGCGCCACCTCCGAGGGCGCGGCGGCGAGCCCGGCCGCCCCCTCGGGGTCGACCGCCTCCACCCCGGCGGCGGGCGATCCGGCCGGCTGCAGGCTCACCCCCGACAGCAGCGACGGGCTCGCCCACAGCCGGTACGGCTCCCGCGCCGACTCCGAGCGCAGCAGCGCCAGCGAGGGCAGCCGGTCCGGACCCGGCTGCGTCACCGTGATGAGCCAGCGCGGCCAGCCCTCCTGCCGGGGCACGAAGGCGGACAGGGGTTCGAGGACGTCCGCGCCGTAGGCCGGACCGGCCGGGGCCCCGGCGCGGGCGGCGGCGTAGCGGGCGCTGCGCAGCGCCAGTTCCGGCCCGGCGACGCGCTCCGTCAGCAGCGCCGGGTCCGCCGCGGCGTCGGCGTCGGCCACCGCCTCGACGGCCGCCTGCGAGATGCGGGTCGCCTGCTCGGGCGTCACCACCGGACGGGGGGCGGCGGTCTCCACCTGTGCCTGCGGCACGGGCGTCGGGGCGCAGCCGGCCAGCAGGACACCGGTCGAGAGGAGGCCCCCCGCGCGGGTGACGGCTCCGCGGCGGGCGCGGGAGGTGGGCGCGACGGTCACGAGCGGTGGCCCCGTGCCGTCGAGCCGGCGCGGCGGGCGGCGGGGTCCCTCACGTCGATCACGGTCCTTCCGGAGGCGACGGCAGGGCGACGCCGCTGCCCGGCCCGCAGGGGCCTGTGCGGGCGCGCCGGCCGCCGGAGCAGGAGCAGGGCGAGGCCCAGGAGGAGGGCGGCGCTGCCGGCGGTGGCGAGCGGCCTGGCCGCGGCGTGCTCGGCGGCAGCACCGGTCCGCGCCCACTCCATCCGCACGGTGGCCGGAGCGGGGGCGACGCCGTCGGTGGCGGCGACGACCAGGTAGCGGCCGGGGCGGCGGGGCCAGTCGAGGGTGGCGCGGCCGGCGGCGGCGGACTGCGCGATCCAGATGTCGGCGAGGCGGGGGTCGGCGGCCTCCCGCCCCGGCACCGTGCGGGCTCCCAGGACGTGCCCGGTCCCGGTCTCGGTCAGACCGGTCACCTCGCTGTGGTGCGCGTCCTGCAGCCACTCGCGCACCTCCGACTCGCGGGCGACGCCGAGGAAGACGTCGCGGCCGTCCGCCACGGCGGTGACCCGCACCCGCGGCCCGGTCAGCTCCAGCACGCCCGGTGCGCTGACGACGGCGACGCCCGGGTCGCCGAGGTCGGCGACCGCGGCCAGCGTCGGCGGTGGCCGGAGGACGGTGGCCAGGAGCGCGCCGGCGACGAGCCCGCCGAGACCGGCGAGCACGAGCAGCCAGGCGATGACGCGGTGCACGGCGCTCCTCCGGTCGTCGGCGGTCCACCGGGCGGGCGCCGGTGGGGCGGGATGAGGTACTGCCGGCTGACGAGGATAGGCGCTGGCGCGCCCGGGGACAGGCGTCGCGGCGGGCGGGGTGGGTGAACTCCTGTCCCGCGCGGCCCTCCGCACCCGGTGCGGATCACGCTTCCCTGGGAGTAGTTGCATCTTCAAAGATGTACTACGGTCCTCAACGACCGCCCGGTGGCCGCCACCGGACCCGACCCGAGGAGCCCGCCATGAGCACCGCAACCCGTGCCACCGCCACCGCACCGACCATCACCGGGACCGCCGCCTACGCCCCGCTGCTGCTGCGCCTCGCCGCCGGCGGCCTGATGCTGCTGCACGGCCTGCCCAAGCTCGGCGGCATCGCCGGCGTCCAGGGCATGGTCGCCGGGATGGGCGTCCCCGCGCCGGGCCTGGTCACCTGGCTCGTCGTCGGCGGCGAGATCGGTCTCGGCGTCCTGCTGCTCGCGGGGCTGCTCACCCGCGTCGCGGGGGCGCTCCTCGCCGTGCAGATGGCGCTCTACGTGGTCCTCGTGCACGCCCCGCAGGGCCTGCTCACCCCGTCAGGGCTCAACGGCGAGCACGCCGTCCTCCTCGGCGTCATCGGAGCGGCGCTCGCGCTCACCGGAGCGGGCGGGGCGTCCCTCGACCGGGCACGCGGTCGCGCCTGACCCACCGCGCGCGGGCGTGCCCGGGCAGGTGCCGTCACTGCCCCCGGCCGGGCTCCCCGCTCACCCGCTCGACGGCCGCCTCGAGCCGGTCGAGCTTGCCCTGCAGCTCCCCCGTGGCGCCCGCGCGGATGTCGGCCTTGAGCACCAGCGACACCCGGCTGCCGTGCCGGGCCACCGCCTCGCAGGCGCGGCGCACGACGTCCATGCACTCGTCCCACTCGCCCTCGAGGGTGGTGAACATCGCGTCGGTGCGGTGCGGCAGGCCGGACTCGCGCACGACGAGCACGGCGTCGGCCACCGCGGCCGAGACGGAGTCGGCCGGGGCGCCCGCGGGCACCTGGCCACCGGACGGGGCGACGGAGAACGCGACCAGCATGCCGCCACGCTAGCCCGCCGCGCCCCGCGGCGGCCTCCTCAGAGGTGGTAGAGGCGGCTGAGTGCGACGCGCTCGGCGGGCGGGGACTCCACGAGCTCCCCGTCGAGGGTGACGCGACCGGTCGCCGGGTCCACCTCGGTCCTCGCCGTGCGGGAGTTGCGCACCAGGTCGGCCGGGCCGATCCCCCGCGTCCCGCGCACCGCCACCCGCCGCCGCCGCGTCGGGACGCCCGACAACGAGGAACCGGCCTCGGCGGCCGCTGCGCTCGTGAACGCCACCGACAGCTCCGCGGCCGCCGCGCCGTGCCCGCCGATCTGGGGACCCAGCACCAGCGGCTCGCACGCGTCGGTCGCGGCGTTCGGGTCCCCGGTCACCCCCCAGGCCGGGAAGCCCGCCTTGAGCACCAGCTGGGGCTTCGCCCCGAACCAGGACGGGTGCCACAGCACGATGTCCGCCAGCCTGCCGACCTCGATCGAGCCGACCTCGTGCGACAGGCCGTGGGCGATGGCCGGGTTCACCGTCAGCTTCGCGATGTAGCGCAGCACGCGGGAGTTGTCGTCGCCGCCGCTCGTGCTGTCCGCGTCGCCGTCGAGCGGGCCCCGCTCGTCGCGCATCTTCGCCGCCATCGCGAACGTCCGGCGCACCGTCTCCCCCGCGCGCCCCATGCCCTGCGCGTCGGAGGAGGTGATGCCGATGACGCCCAGGTCGTGCAGCACGTCCTCCGCGCCCATCGTCCCCGCCCGGATCCGCTCCCGGGCGATCACCGCGTCGCTGGGCAGGTCCGGCTTCAGGCCGTGCACCGCCATGATCATGGCCTCGTGCTCGGCGATCGCGTCCCGGCCGAACGGCAGGGTCGGGTTCGTCGAGGAGCCGATGACGTTGCCGACCCCCGCCATCCGCAGCACGTTCGGCACGTGCCCGCCGCCGCAGCCCTCGATGTGGAAGGCGTGGATCGTGCGGCCCTCCAGCACGGCGAGGGTGTCCTCCACCGCCAGCGCCTCGTTCAGGCCGTCGGTGTGCAGCGCCACCTGCACGTCGTGGTCCTCCGCGACCCGCAGCGCGGTGTCCAGCGCCCGGGCGTGGGCGCCCATGTCCTCGTGGACCTTGAACCCGCACGCGCCGCCCTCGACGAGCGCCTCGACCAGCGGGGCCGGGTGCGAGCTGGAGCCGCGCCCCAGGAAGCCGATGTTGACCGGCCAGGCGTCGAAGGCGTCGAAGGCATGGCGCAGCGCCCACGGGGAGTTGACGCCCACCCCCCACACCGGCCCGAACTCCTGCCCGATGATCGTCGTGACGCCCGAGGAGAGCGCCGCCTCCATGATCCGCGGGGAGAGCACGTGGACGTGGGTGTCGATCGCGCCGGCGGTGGCGATGAGGCCCTCCCCCGACACGATCGCCGTGCCGGTGCCCACGACGACGTCCACGCCGCCGAGCGTGTCCGGGTTGCCGGCGCGGCCGATCGCGCAGATCCGCCCCCGCCGGATGCCGATGGACACCTTCCGCACACCCAGCAGCGCGTCGATCACGACGACGTTGGAGACGACCACGTCGCACGTCTCGCGCACCGACGCCGCCTTGAGGAGCAGGCCGTCGCGGGCCGTCTTGGCGAACCCGGCGAGGAACTCCTCCCCCACCGCCTGCGCGTCGGACTCCACCCGCACCACCAGCCCGGTGTCGCCGAGGCGGATGCGGTCGCCCGTCGTCGGCCCGTAGGCACCGGCGTACTCGGCGCCGGGGATCTCCCAGGTCACGACGCACCCCCCTCCGCCGCGCCCGTCCGGACGCCCAGGAAGCCCTCCGCCGCGGCGCGGCGCAGCGCCGCCTCCCGTGCGCCCGGCGCGTCCAGCGGCCCGTCGACGAGCCCCGCGAAGCCGACCGCGACGCGCTCGCCGCCGAACGGGACAAGGTCCACCTCGACGACCTCCCCCGGGGTGAAGCGCACGACGGCACCGGCGGGCACGTCGAGGCGGCGGCCGTAGCCGGCGGCGCGGTCGAAGTCGAGGCGGGCGTTGACCTCGAAGAAGTGGAAGTGGGAGGTGACGCTCACGGGCACCGCGCCGGTGTTGCGCACGCTCACGCGCACCCGCTGCCCCGGCGGCGCCGGCACGGCCTCCCGGGCGGGCAGCACCGCACCGGGGCCCGTGCCCGGCGCCGGGGCGCCGAACGGCTCGGTGACCACGGCCAGGCGGCTGCCGTCGTCGAACAGCGCCTCCACCGACACCTCGCCGACCACGTCGGCCACGCCGGGCAGGACGTCCGCGAGGGTGAGCACGGAGCGCCCCTCGGCCACGGCCTCGGCGAGCCGGCGGCCGTCGCGGGCCGCCTCGCAGACGGTGTCGGCCACGATCGCGATCGCCTCGGGCACGTTGAGCAGCAGGCCGCGGGCCCGGCGCGCCCGGGCCAGCTCGGCCGCGCTGCGCAGGAGGAGGCGGTCCCGCTCGGTGGGAGTCAGGCGCACCCGCTCAGCTTGGCACGGCCCCTCCCGCCCCGGGCGCGCCCCGGCCGTGCCGCTCGGGCGCGCAGCGGGCCCGGCCCGACTACCCTCTGAGCTGCCGCCGACGCCGGTGGTTCCACCCGCTCCCCTCCCGGAGGTCTCCGTGTCCTCGGAGTTCCACGACGCCTTCAACGTCGTCGTCCGCGGCTACGACCGCCACCAGGTCGACCAGCGCATCGACGCCCTCGACGAGGCCCTGCAGGAGGCCCGCGCCCGGGTGGAGGAGGCCGACGCCCGCGCGCTGCGGCTGGCCGCCGAGCTCAGCCAGGCCCGCCAGGAGCTGCGGGAGAACGAGCGGCCCAGCTACGCCGGCCTCGGAGCCCGGGTGGAGAAGCTGCTGCGGCTGGCCGAGGACCAGTCCGGGGAGATGCTGCGCTCGGCCCGCCGCGACGCCGACCGGCTGCGCGAGGAAGCCCGCGCCGAGGCCGCCGAGGAGCGCCGGCAGGCCGCCGAGGAGGCCCGGCGCCGCACGGGCGCCGCCGCCCGCGACGCCGAGGAGCTCATCGGCCGGGCCCGCGCGGAGGCGCAGCACGTCGTGGAGTCCGCCCAGCAGCGGGCGGAGGAGCTGGTGGCCGCGGCCCGCCGCGCGGCCGAGCAGTTGCGCGCCACCGCCGAGCACGAGGCCGCGGAGCTGCGGGCCGGCACCGAGCGGGAGGCCGCCACGCTGCGCGCCGCCACCGAGCGGGAGGTTCTGCAGATGCGCAGCGAGGCCGAGGCCGAGGGGCGCCGCATGGAGCTGGAGATCGCCCAGCGCCGCGAGCGCGCCGCGGAGGAGGACCGGCAGCGGCACGCGGTCGCCGCCGCCAAGACCGCCGCGCGCATCGCGGAGGCGGAGCAGCGGGCGGCGGAGGCCGAGGAGCGCGCCACCCACGCCCTCGACGAGGCCGAGTCGATCCGGCAGCAGACGCTGGCCGAGGCCGCCCTGCGCGTCGAGAACGCCCGCCGCGAGGCCGACGCCGTGCTGCAGGAGGCCCGCCAGCGTGCCGAGGCCATGGTGGAGACGGCCCGCGCCCAGGCCACGGCCACCCGCGAGAGCGCGCAGGCCGAGATCGACGGGCTCATGCGGCAGCGCGACGAGATCACCGGGCAGCTCGACGACCTGCGCGGCCTGCTGGGCCCGGCGACGGCGGGCACCGACGAGGCCTCCCGCGGTGGGCGGGCGCAGGCCCTCGACGTGCCCCCGCAGCCGGGGGGCGCCGCTGCCGACGAGGAGCACGCCCAGGCCTGATCCGGGCCTCGTCCCTCGGCCGGGCCCCGGGGAGCCGCCCGCCTCAGGGGGCGGGCGGCCAGGCCGTGGGCAGGGGCGCGGCCGGGGGGTTGACCCGGGCCACGACCTCGTCGAGCACCCTGCGCACGGCCGGCTCCCCCACCCAGAGGTGCTTGGCGCCCTCCACGCCGATCACCTCGGCCTGCGGGAGCTCGGCGAAGCGGCGCCGCGCCTCGTCCGGGCGGAGGAAGTCGTCGAACTCCGGCACGAGCGCCGTCACGGGCCTGCCGGAGGCCGCCCACGCCCTCAGGTGCTCCGGCTGCGACCAGCGCAGCGGGGGCGAGAGCAGGAGGAGGCCCTCGACGAGCGGGTCGAGGCCGTGGACGAGGGCGAGGTCCGTGCCGAAGGACCAGCCGAGCAGCCACACCCTCGGCAGCCCCTCGAACTCGGCGAACTCCAGGGCGGCGGCGACGTCGTAGCGCTCGGCGCCCCCGGCGTCGAACTCCCCCTCGCTGCGCCCGCGCGGGCTCTCGGTGCCGCGGGTGTTGAAGCGCAGCACGGCGAGGTCGGCCATCGCGGGCAGCCGGTAGGAGGCCTTGCGCAGCACGTGGCTGTCCATGAAGCCGCCCGCGGTGGGCAGGGGGTGCAGCGTCACGAGCGTCGCGACGGGGTCGCGCTCCGCGGGCAGGGCGAGCTCACCCACGAGGGTCAGCCCGTCGGCGGTGTGCAGCTCGATGTCGCGGCGCCGGGCGGGCAGGACGGTCGCGGCGCGCACCTCCTGGGGCTCGGCGCCCTGCTGCCCGCTCATGCGCCCGCCCCCCGCGTCGCGCCCGGCGCGAGGTCGCGGCGGACCTCCTCGGCGACGGCCGCGGCGAAGGTGTCGACGTCCTCGGCCGTGGTGTCGAAAGCGGTCATCCACCGCACCTCGCCGCTGGGCTCGTCCCAGACGTGGAAGGCGAAGCGCTCCTGCAGCCGGCGACGGGCGGGCTCGGGCAGCGCGGCGAAGACGGCGTTGACCTGCACGGGCCGGCTGATCTCCACGCCGGGGACCTCACGGACGGCGTCGGCGAGGCGGGCGGCCATCGCGTTGGCGTGGCGGGCGCTGCGCAGCCACAGGTCGTCCGCCAGCAGCGCCAGGAGCTGCGCCGAGACGAAGCGCATCTTGGAGGCGAGCTGCAGGGACTGCTTGCGCAGCCGTTCCACGCCCTCGGCGGCGTCCGGGGCGCAGACGACGACGGCGTCGGCGAGCAGGGCGCCGTTCTTCGTGGCGCCGAGGGAGACGGCGTCGACCCCGGCGTCCGTCGTCAGGGCGCGCAGGTCGGTGCCGAGAGCGGCGGCGGCGTTGGCGAGGCGGGCTCCGTCGAGGTGGACCCGCAGGCCGAGGTCGTGGGCGCGGCGGGTGAGGGCCGCGGTCTCCTCGGGGGTGTAGCACGTCCCGACCTCGGTGCTCTGCGTGAGCGAGAGCGCCCCGGCGGGTGCGCGCATCGGCGTCTGCGAGCGGCGCACCGCCGCCTCGAGGGCGTCGGGGGTCACCTTCCCGTCGGCGGCGGGCAGCGTGAGCAGCTTCATGCCGCCGACGTGCTCGGGGGCACCGCCCTCGTCGTCGTCGACGTGGGCGCCCCTGGCGCAGACCACGGACTCCCAGCGCCGGGTCAGCGCCTGCAGCGCGACGACGTTCGCACCGGTCCCGCTGAGCACGGGGTGGACCTCGGCGGCCTCGCCGAAGTGGCGGCGCACCACGCCGGCGAGCGCGGCGGTGTAGGGGTCCCCGCCGTAGCTGCCGACGTGCCCGTCGTTGGCGGCGCGCAGCGCGTCGAGGACCTCGGGGTGGGCGCCGGCGGCGTTGTCGCTGGCGAAGCCGCGCACCGCGGGGTCGTGCAGACGGGGGGAGCTCACAGCAGGGACCGTACCGACCGTCGGGGACGGCGCCGCGGCGGGTGGGCGGGTGGAGGGGTCAGCGCCGGCTGCCCCGGGCCCGCCAGCAGCCCCCGTGCCAGTGGCGGCGCTCCTCCATGCCCGCGGCCCGGCTGAAGGTCCCCTCCAGGGGCCAGGCGACGACGTGGGCCTGCCCGGCCGGGATGGACTGCGCGCAGCCGGGACAGCGGTAGGTCTTGGCGGAGGCGGCGCCGGTGACGGCCCGCACCACCCAGTCACCGTCGGGCCCGCTCTCGACCCGCTGCATCCCCACGGGTGCCGGGGAACCCCGGCGGCTCTCGGGTCGTCGGCGGTTGGCGCGCGGCACGCCTCGATCCTCCCGCACGGTGGCGCCCGGGCGCGGCGCCCCCGCCACGAGGGCGATGGCGCCGCGTCCGGCGTCGGGGACACTGCGCTTGCTCGACAGCGTCACCGGGCACTAGCCGCGGCGGTGTCCCCTCCACACCACCGAGGCTGCACCCGGTCCGATGTGTAGACGTCGCGGGGGCCCGTTCCGTTACACGTTCGGCAGGATCGATCCAGAACTTGCACCCAGCGTGTCAATCAGTTCACGGAGGGCGAGGATTCGGGCTGCTGGGCGCGGGCAACTACCCTCCTGCCCGTGCGCCTCGTCATCGCCCGCTGCTCCGTCGACTACGCCGGCCGCCTCAGCGCCCACCTGCCCCTCGCCACGCGCCTGCTCCTGGTGAAGGCGGACGGCAGCGTGCTCGTGCACTCCGACGGCGGCTCCTACAAGCCGCTGAACTGGATGAGCCCGCCGTGCCGGCTCACCGTGGCGCCGGGCGGGGACGGCGGCGTGGTGGAGACGTGGACGGTGCAGCACGCCAAGACCGACGACCGGCTGATCGTCTCCGTGCACGAGGTCCTGCACGACTCCAGCCACGAGCTGGGGGTCGACCCCGGCCTCGTCAAGGACGGCGTGGAGGCGCACCTGCAGGCCCTGCTGGCCGAGCACATCACCACGCTCGGCGAGGGCTACCAGCTGGTCCGCCGGGAGTTCCCGACCGCCATCGGGCCCGTCGACATCCTCGCCAAGGGGCCCGACGGCGGCAGCGTCGCCGTCGAGATCAAGCGCCGCGGTGAGATCGACGGCGTGGAGCAGCTGACCCGCTACCTGGAGCTGCTCAACCGCGACCCGCTCCTGAGCCCGGTCACCGGGGTGTTCGCCGCTCAGGAGATCAAGCCGCAGGCACGGGTCCTCGCGACCGATCGCGGGATCCGCTGCCTGACCCTGGACTACGACGCCCTGCGCGGCATGGACGACGGCACGTCCCGGTTGTTCTGAAGCAGCTCCCGCGTCGGCAGCATCCGGACCTGCGCCGCCGAGGCCGGCGACAGAGGCAGCACCCGGTGCAGCTTCGTCACCCGCAGCAGCCGGAGCACCGGCCCGGGGACGTCCTCCAGCACCAGGCGCCTGCCCCTGCGCTGGGCGCGGCGGTGCGCCCCGACGAGCACGCCGAGGCCCGTGGCGTCCGCGATGTGCGTGCCGTCGAGATCGGCGTGGAGGTCTCCCGTCCCGCCGTCGACCGCGCGGTGCAGCACCGCCCGGATGTCCGGGACCGAATGGACGTCCAGGCGCCCGCGCAGCCGGACGAGACGTCCTGGTTCTTCTTCCACCACGTACCCGCGCTCGACGACGTCGACACGCAGGTCCGCGGTCCGTGCAGCGATCTGCATCGCCATGCAGTCCTCCCCCGAGGAAGCCGGCCTGAGCCGGCGAGTGCTGTTGCGACCTGTCCTGACGTGCGGTCCCCGCACCTGCCGGCGCGGAGCCGTACTCCCTGTGACGCTGCTGACGGCCCGCCGGTTGCACCTCCTCAGCGACTTCTCGCCGACTGCTCCGGGCGCACCGTTGCGCCGTGGGCACAGACTGCCATCATCTGCCACCGCTGTGTCACGAAATGTGCCGAGCGTTGTGGATCGGTGACCTGCTGCCACGCCGGTCCCGGCGATGGGCGGGCCCGCTCAGGGGGTGGGGCGCACACTGTGTCCGTGCCCTGGGGCGGATACCACTACCTCTTCGGACCCGTCGTGGCTCTGGCCGTCGTCGCCGTCCTGGCACTGCTGCTGCGCTGGGGGTTCTCCTCAGGCTCCTCCCTCGTGCAGCGCAGGCCGTCGCGGGGCCGTGAGGGCGAGTACGGGTTGCTGGAGGTGGTCGCAGCACCACCCGGGCCGGCGGAGGCGGAGGTGCTGCGAGGGCGGCTGGAGGACGCGGGCATCCGGGCCACGCTGGTCCCCACGACCGACGGGCCGCGCCTGATGGTCTTCCCCGAGGACGCGCCACGGGCGCGTCAGCTGCTGCGCGGCCCGACGGGCTGAGGACGGCACCGCGGGTCGGCGCCGTCGTCACGGGCGGGCGCGCGGGTGCAACGGGCGCCCGTGGGCGCGACGCGGGTCAGGCGACGTTGGTGTTCTGTCCGGGCGGAGCGGATTCGAGCCACGAGGCGAAGCCCGTGTAGGCGTCCCGGCTCATCGCCATCTCGAGGTCGTCCCCGCGGTGGCGGCACTCCACGACGATGGCCCCCGGCTGGACCGCCAGTGCCTCACCGCCCACGGGCTCGCGCCGCCCCACCACGTCGAGCGCCCCCCGCGCGAAGCTGCACGAGGGGCGGACGGAGAACGAGAACATCCGGTACCAGTCGAGGCGGTCGACCTCGTAGCGAGCCACTCCCAGCGCCCAGTGCCGCCCGCTGCGGCCGATCGTGCGGACGGAGCAGTCGAACGTCCCGATGCGCCCGACCAGGGCACGACGCCTGAGGACCACCACCACGAGCGACAGGACGCTCAGGAGGATGAGGCCCCCGAGGATCTCCAAGGGGAGCAGCAGGTGCTCCACAGGCGCGAGGTCAGTGCCCGGACTGCGTGGCCGGGGACCCGCCGCCGACCTGGACGCTCTCGGCCACGAGCGTGACCGTGTCGTGGTCGACGGAGAGGAAACCACCGTCCACGTGCGCGGTGATGCCGTTGCCGCCGGCGGTGATGACCACCTCACCACTGCCGAGGATGGCGAGCAGCGGCTCGTGCCCCGCCATGATCCCGATCTCGCCATCGGCGGTGCGGGCGCGCACCATCGTCGCCTCGCCAGACCAGACCTGCCGGTCGGCGGCGACCAGCTCGACCTGCAGAGCCACGCGTTCCTCCTCCGTCGTCGTTCGTGCATCGTAGGCGGTCGTCGACCGCCCACGGTCGTGCCGGGGCGGCCCGCACGGTTCGTGCGGGCCGCCCCTGAGAGGCTCGGCCTCAGTGGCCGCCGGTCTCCTTCTGGATGCGGGCCCAGTTGCGCTCCACGTCCTCGAGGCCACCGACGTTGAAGAACGCCTGCTCCGCGATGTGGTCCAGCTCGCCGTCGCAGATCTTGGAGAAGCCCTCGATGGTGTCGCGCAGCGGAACCGTCGAGCCGGGGACGCTGGTGAACTTCTCCGCCATGTAGGTGTTCTGCGAGAGGAACTGCTGGATGCGCCGCGCGCGGCTCACCGTCAGCTTGTCCTCCTCCGACAGCTCGTCGACACCGAGGATGGCGATGATGTCCTGCAGCTCCTTGTTGCGCTGCAGGATCTGCTTCACGCGCACCGCGGTGTTGTAGTGGTCCTGGCTGATGTACAGCGGGTCCAAGATGCGCGAGGTCGACGCCAGCGGGTCCACCGCGGGGTAGAGACCGCGCGAGGCGATCTCGCGGGAGAGCTCCGTGGTGGCGTCGAGGTGCGCGAACGTCGTCGCCGGCGCCGGGTCGGTGTAGTCGTCCGCGGGGACGTAGATCGCCTGCAGCGAGGTGATCGAGTGGCCCCGGGTGGAGGTGATGCGCTCCTGCAGGACGCCCATCTCGTCGGCCAGCGTCGGCTGGTAGCCCACGGCGGAGGGCATGCGGCCGAGCAGGGTCGACACCTCGGAACCGGCCTGGGTGAAGCGGAAGATGTTGTCGATGAACAGGAGCACGTCCTGCTTCTGCACGTCGCGGAAGTACTCCGCCATCGTCAGCGCCGACAGCGCCACGCGCAGGCGGGTGCCCGGCGGCTCGTCCATCTGCCCGAAGACGAGGGCGGTCTTGTCGAAGACGCCCGCCTCCGCCATCTCACCGATGAGGTCGTTGCCCTCACGCGTGCGCTCACCGACGCCGGCGAACACCGACACACCGCCGTGGTCCTGGGCGACGCGCTGGATCATCTCCTGGATGAGGACCGTCTTGCCGACGCCCGCACCACCGAAGAGGCCGATCTTGCCGCCGAGGACGTAGGGGGTGAGCAGGTCGATGACCTTGATGCCGGTCTCGAACATCTCGGTCTTCGACTCGAGCTGGTCGAAGCTGGGCGCCTTGCGGTGGATCGGCCAGCGCTCGGTGACCTCGAGCTTCTCGCCCGGCTCGAGGTTGAGGCACTCGCCGATGGCGTTGAACACGCGGCCCTTGGTGACGTCGCCGACGGGCACCGAGATCGGGGCGCCGGTGTCGCGGACGGGGGCGCCGCGGACCATGCCGTCGGTCGGCTTCATGGAGATGGCGCGGACCATGTTCTCGCCGAGGTGGGAGGCCACCTCGAGCGTGATCGTGGCCGTCTGCCCGCCCAGCGTCACGTCGACGTGCAGGGCGTTGTTCATGTCCGGCATGGACTCGGGGGAGAACTCGACGTCCACGACCGGTCCGATGACGCGGGCGATGCGGCCGGTCGCGCCACCTCCGGTGGTGCTCGTCGCTTCGGTGGCGGTAGCGGTCATGATCGCTCCTCGGTGGTGATCATCTGGATGGTCGTCGTCTGGGGTGCGCGGTGCGTCAGTGCGCGGAGCCGGCAGAGGCGAGCGCGTCGGCGCCGCCGACGATCTCGGTGATCTCCTGGGTGATCTCCGACTGCCGCGCGTTGTTGGCGAGGCGCGTCAAGTTCTTGACGAGCTCCTCCGCGTTGTCGGTGGCGCTCTTCATCGCCCGCTGCCGGGCGGCCAGCTCGGACGCCGCCGCCAGCAGGAGGCAGTTGAAGATGCGGCTGGTGACGTACTGCGGCAGGAGCTGGTCGAGGACGTCCTCGGCGCTGGGCTCGAACGTGTAGAGCGGCGCGAGGTCTCCGTCGCCGGGCGCCTCCACCCCCTCCACGACCTCCAGCGGCGCCAGGCGGATGACCCGCGGCTCCTGGGTCACCATGTTGACGAAGTGCGTGTAGACGACGTGGATCTCGTCGACACCGCCCTCCGCCTCGTCCGTGGCGAAGTCGGCGACGAGGCGGTCACCGATCTCCTTGGCGTTCTCGAACGCCGGCTTGTCGGTGAAGCCCGCCCACTCCGCGGTGATGTCGCGGCGCCGGAAGCGGTAGAACGCCGCGGCCTTGCGACCCACGAGGTAGGGCAGGACCTCCTTGCCCTCCTCGCGCAGCGTCGCGGCGAGCCGCTCCCCCTCCTTGAGCACGTTGGAGGAGTACGCCCCCGCGAGGCCGCGGTCGCTGGTCAGCAGGACCAGCGCCGCGCGCCGCACGTTGGGCTTCTCGGTGACGAGCGGGTGGTCGAGGGTGCTGTTCGCCGCCGCGGCCGACACCGCGCGGGTCAGGGCACGGGCGTAGGGCGAGGACGCCCGGACCGCCGCCTGGGCCTTGACGATCCGCGACGCCGCGATGAGCTCCATCGCGCGAGTGATCTTCTTGGTCGCCTGCACCGAGCGGATCTGCCGCCGGTAGGCGCGCAGCTGGCCTGCCATCTCCTAGCCCTCCTGCCTCGTCCGGACGATCGTCACTTGGCGGCGTGCGCGCCACCGCGCTTGGCGGTGGTGATCCGCTCCTGCTGGACGTCGTCCGCGTCGACGCGGCCCTGCTCCTGCTCCTGCGGGACCGGGGCGCTGTCGCCGCCGAACTGCGGCCGGAAGGCCTTCAGCGCCTGGCTCAGCGCCGCCTTGTTGTCGTCGTCGAGGACCTTCGACTCGCGGATCCCCTGCAGGATCCCGCCGTGCTGGCGGCGCAGGTGGTCCAGGAACTCGCGCTCGAAGCGCAGGACCTGGTTGACGGGGACGTCGTCGAGGCCACCGGTGGTGCCCATCCAGACGGAGACGACCTGCTCCTCGACGGGGTAGGGCGAGTACTGCGGCTGCTTGAGCAGCTCCACCAGGCGGGCACCGCGCTCGAGCTGGCGGCGGGAGGCCGCGTCGAGGTCGGAGGCGAACATCGCGAACGCCTCCATGGAGCGGTACTGCGCCAGGTCGATCTTCAGCGTCCCGGAGACGGCCTTCATCGCCTTGATCTGCGCGGCACCACCGACGCGGGACACCGAGATGCCGACGTCGATCGCGGGGCGCTGGTTGGCGTTGAAGAGGTCGGACTGCAGGAAGATCTGCCCGTCCGTGATGGAGATGACGTTGGTGGGGATGTACGCGGAGACGTCGTTGCCCTTGGTCTCGATGAAGGGAAGCCCCGTCATGGATCCGCCGCCGAGCTCGTCGGACAGCTTCGCGCAACGCTCCAGCAGCCGGGAGTGCAGGTAGAAGACGTCACCCGGGTAGGCCTCGCGGCCCGGCGGGCGGCGCAGCAGCAGCGACACGGCGCGGTAGGCCTCGGCCTGCTTGGACAGGTCGTCGAACACGATCAGGACGTGCTTGCCGCCGTACATCCAGTGCTGGCCGATGGCCGAGCCGGTGTAGGGGGCCAGGTACTTGAAGCCCGCGGGGTCGGACGCCGGGGCGGCGACGATGGTCGTGTACTCCATCGCGCCGGCCTCCTCGAGGGAGCGGCGGACGCCCGCGATGGTGGAGCCCTTCTGGCCGATCGCGACGTAGATGCAGCGGACCTGCTTCTTCGGGTCGCCGGACTCCCAGTTCGCGCGCTGGTTGATGATCGTGTCCAGCGCGATGGCGCTCTTGCCGGTCTGACGGTCACCGATGATCAGCTGACGCTGGCCGCGACCGATCGGGATCATGGCGTCGATGGCCTTGATGCCGGTCTGGAGGGGCTCGCGCACCTCCTGGCGCTGCACGACCGTGGGGGCCTGCAGCTCCAGTGCGCGGCGGGTCTCGGCCTCGATCGCGCCCTTGCCGTCGATCGGGTTGCCCAGGGGGTCCACGACGCGGCCGAGGTAGTTGTCGCCCACCGGCACGGACAGGACCTCACCGGTGCGGTGGACCTCCTGGCCCTCCTCGATGGTCGAGAAGTCGCCGAGGACGACGACACCGATCTCGCGGACGTCGAGGTTCAGGGCGAGGCCGAGCGTGCCGTCCTGGAAGCGCAGGAGCTCGTTGGCCATGCAGGAGGGCAGGCCCTCCACGCGTGCGATGCCGTCGCCGGCTTCGGTGACGCGCCCGACCTCTTCGCGCGCGGCGGTGCCGGGGTCGTACGACGCCACGAAGGCGTCGAGCGCGTCCCGGATCTCCTCCGGGCGGATGGTCAGCTCGGCCATGTGATGCCCTGCTCTCCTTGGTGGTGGTGCGCTGTTCGGGATGGTGGAGCGCTGTTCATGGTGCCGCCTCGGGTGGGGCGGCTGCGGGGCGCGCTGTCGTGCGGAGCGCCTCGTGGTTCAACCAGCGAGGCGGCGCTTTGCTTCCGCGAGCCGGGTGCTGACCGTCCCGTCGATGACCTCGTCACCGATGGAGACGCGCAGGCCGCCCAGGACGTGGGGGTCGACGTCGACGTTGAGCCGCACCGAGCGGCCGTACGTGCGCTCCAGTCCCGCGGCCAGGCGCTGGTGCTGCTGCTCGGTGAGCGGGACGGAGGACACCACGTGCGCGACGAGCAGCTGCCGGCGCGCGGTGATGACCTGCAGGTACCGCTCCAGGACCCGCTCGGCGCGCAGGCCGCGCGGTGCGGTCGCGGCCCGCCTCGCCAGCTGGACCGACTCCGGTGCGGCCCGGTGCGCCAGCAGGCGGGAGACGAGCTCCGCCCGGCTGGCCGCCGGGGCGCTGCGGTCCGCGAGCGCGTCGCGCAGCTGAGGGGTGCCCCCGATGGTGCGGGAGAACCGGAAGAGCTCGTCCTCCAGCGTCTCGATCCGCCCGGAGCGCTCGGCCTGGGCGGCGACCGCGACCACCGCGAGGCGCTCCGTGGCGTCGGCCATGTCGCGCGCGGCGGCCCAGCGGCCCTCGGCGAGGGCGGCCGTGACCTCCACCGCCGGCTGACCGACGCGCCCGCCGAAGACCCGCCGCACGAACTCCGCCTTGGCGGAGGCCGGGCGGGCGGGGTCGGTGAGGGCGCGGCGCAGCGCGACGGAGTCGTCGAGCAGGGACGTGACCGCGAAGAGGTCCTCGCCCGTGCGGCCGGCGTCCGCCAGCGGGTCGGCGAGCCAGCGCTCGAGGACCTCCGCGGCCCGGGCGAGGCTGACCCGCCCGGTGCCGGAGGTGATGCCCTCGCTCATCGCGAGGTCACCGTGGGGGTCTGCTCGAGGTCGGCGAGGAAGCGGTCCACCGTCCCGCGGCGACGGACCTCGTCGTGCAGGGACTCACCGACGATGCGCGAGGCGAGGTCCGTGGCGAGGCGGCCGACCTCCTGGCGCAGCTGCACCATGGTCTGCTGCCGCTCGGCCTCGATCTGCGCGCGGGCGTTGGTCGTGATGCGCTCGGCCTCGGCCTGCGCCTGCTGGCGCATCTCCGCGACGATGGCCGCGCCCTGCTGGCGGGCCTCCTCGCGGATGGCGTTGGCCTCACCGCGGGCGTCGGCGAGCTGCGCGCGGTACTGCTCCAGCGCGGCCTGGGCCTCGGCCTGGGCCCGCTCGGCCTTCTCGACGTTGCCCTCGATGGCCGCACGGCGCTCGGCGAACATCTTCTCGAGCCGCGGAACGACCTTCTTCGCCACGATCGCGTAGAGGATGACGAAGAAGATGATCCCGACGATCAGCTCGCCGGTGTGCGGAAGGACCGGGAGTTCGGGGTTGCCCGGGACCTCCGCCGTCGAGGCAGCGAGTGCGAGTGCTGCGTGCTGCACGGTTCCTCCTCAGGAACTCAAGGGCGGCTTGGCGAGAGGGCGCCGGTCAGCTGAAGACGAAGGCGAGGGCGATGCCGAAGATGGCGAGCGCCTCCGCGAGGGCGAAGCCGAGGATGGCGATCGACTGGAGCATGCCGCGGGCCTCGGGCTGACGGGCGACGCCGTTGATGTAGGCGGCGAAGATGAGGCCGATGCCGATGCCGGGGCCGATGGCGGAGAGGCCGTAGCCCACGATCGCGAGGTTGCCGTCCAACGCTCTGTTCCTTTCGTTGTCGACGCGCGGAGAAGGCGTCGAGGGTGGGGCGGGTGGGTCAGTGCTCGTCGGCGAGGGAGCCGGCGATGTAGGTGGCGGCGAGCATCGTGAAGACGTACGCCTGGAGGAACTCGACCAGCAGCTCGAACACCGTCAGGACGAAGGCCATGAGGAAGGTCGGGATGGAGACCAGCTTCAGGGCGATGCCGCCGTGCAGGAGCATGTACTCCGCGCCGAGGATGAAGAGCACGAGGATGATGTGGCCGGCGAACATGTTGCCGAAGAGCCGCAGCGCCAGGGTCACCGGGCGGGTGACGAAGAAGGTCAGCAGCTCCAGCAGGAACACCAGCGGCACGATCCAGGTCGGGAGACCGGCGGGGACCATGCTCTTGAAGTAGCCGCCGAGGCCCTTCCGCTTGATCCCGACGAAGTGGTAGACGACGAACACGAACAGCGTCAGCGCGAGCGGGAACGCGATGCGGCTCATCGTCGGGTACTGGATCGGCGGGATGATGCCGAACAGGTTGTTCACCAGGATCAGCGTGAAGAGCGAGAAGAGCAGGGGCACGAACTTCAGGAAGTCATGGCTGCCGATGATGTCGCGTGCCAGGCCGTTGCGGACCAGGCCGTAGACGGCCTCGACCGTCATCTGCCGCTTGCCCGGCACCACCGCGAGCCTCTTGGTGGCCCAGAGCAGGACCGCCGCGATGAGCACGACGGACAGGGCGTAGACGATCGCGGGTCGCGTGATGGCGAAGGCGCCACTGCCGATGAGGGGCTGCCAGAAGGTCTCCGCACTGGGAGCTTCGAAGGTCTCACCCGCTGCGGCCAGCACTCGCAGGCTCACGTCATCTCCTCCGTGCGAACGTCGTCATGGGTGCGGGAGCCTGTGCGGCGCAGAGAGCGCGGCCCCCACGAGGTGCGGGACCGGCGATCAGTGCGTACCGTACCGGAGCCACACGTAGTACAAGGTCAGGGCGATGCCCAGGATCAGGCCGATCCCGACCAGGAAGCTCGTTCCGAGCCACCTGTCGAGGCCCCAGCCGGCGCCACCACCGAGGAGCATCCCGGCGAGCAGGTTGGCGGAGACGTTCCAGGCGACCGACTCCTCCAGCCGCGGCCTGCCCGCGTCCTCCGGCGATGTGTCGCCCGGCTTCCAGTCGCTGGTCATCTCGGCCCGAACGGTAGCAGTCACGCACGCCGCCCCCCGGCTCCGGACTCGTCCGGCGCGGCGCCACCGGCGCCGGCCGCGAAGACGGGGATGCGCAGGCGCACGAAGCCCCGCATCTCCGCGGCGAGCCAGACGACGGCCGTGACGAGGACTGCGAGGCCCAGCACCTGGGCGTCGACCCAGGCGACGCGGGTGAGCAGCAGCATGGCGAGCCCCAGCAGGACGATCTTGACGGTGTAGACGGCGAGGGCCACCACCAGGACGAGCTGGGGGTTGGCCCGCGCGGTCCGCCGCATGACGACCAGCCGGGCACCGAAGAACAGGATGACGATGGCCGAGCCGAGGAGCGCGGAGCCCACGCTGCCCGATCCGCGCAGGAGCCCGGCAGCGACGGCGCAGAGCGCGGCGGCAGCGATCGACGGAACCGCGGACCGGCGCAGAAGGATGCCGAAGGCGTCCTCCATGCGCACACCTGCGGCGCTGTCGCTCACTGGGCTGCTCTCCGTCGTCGGCGGGTCGTCGGGGGGTTCCGGCTCGTCGGCGATGCCGCAGACCCCGGCAGCGGGTCCATGCGGCTACTTTGTGAACGCTATCACAAGCTCAGCGCCCGGCTTCGCGCCCGCAGAGGCCCTGCGGTGTCGCGCTCGTCACGTCCGCCCGCCCCCGCCGAGGCCCCCGTCACGGGGTGGGCGAGCGCCTCTCGGCGACCTGCGGCGCACCGCCCTGCGTACTCGCGGACTCCCCCGGAGCGGTGCGCTGCGGTCCCGACGCAGCGACCCCCGCGGCCGTCGCCACCCGCGTTGCCCCGGAGCCGGCGGCGGAACCGCGGGCCTCCGGACTGCGCCACCACAGCGGCAGGAACGTCAGCGCCAGCACGACCAGCGCAGCACCGAGGGCGACGAGCAGGGCCGTCGACAGCGGCAGGAACGCCGACGCCGACACGCCGAAGCTCAGCGCCGCCGCCCAGGAGTACATGACCAGCACCGCCACCCGGTGGGAGTGCCCCAGCTCCAGCAGCCGGTGGTGCAGATGCTGCTTGTCGGGATGCCAGAACGCCCGCCCCGCCCGGGTGCGGCGCACCACCGCCAGCAGCATGTCCCCGAGCGGGACGAGCAGCACGGCGATGGGCAGGACCAGGGGGAAGAACGCCGGGGCGATCCGCTGGCTGGAGACCAGCTCGGGGTCCACGGTGCTCGTCGCGGCGATCGTGGAGGAGGCCAGCAGCAGCCCCAGCAGCATCGAGCCGCTGTCCCCCATGAACACCCGGGCCGGGTTGAAGTTGTGCGGCAGGAACCCCAGGCAGCAGCCGACCGTCGCGGCGGCGACCAGCGTCGCGAGGGAGGAGTAGTCGTCCGGCGGCCCCTGCCGCTGCAGGGCGTAGGAGTAGCCGAAGAACGCCACGGCGCCGATCCCGACGATCCCCGCGGCCAGCCCGTCCAGGCCGTCGACGAAGTTCACCGCGTTGATGGTGACCACGACGCCGAGGACGGTCAGCAGCAGCATCGTCTGGCTCGACAGCAGCGTCACGCCACCGACAGGCAGCGAGAGCAGGCGGATCCCCTGCCAGCCCATGACCCCCGCCGCGAGGACCTGCCCCGCGAGCTTCGTCACCGCGTCGAGCTGCACGATGTCGTCGACCACGCCGACCGCACAGACGATGGTGGCGCCGACGAGGACCCACAGCGGCCCGGACTCCGCCTCGAAGACGCGCGCGAGGAACGGCGTCCGGCTGGCGACGAGGAACGCCGCCCCCAGTCCCAGCAGCATCGCGACCCCGCCCATGCGCGGGATGGGCACCGCGTGCACGTCGCGGTCGCGCACCGGGGTCATCGCCCCGACGCGCTGCGCGCAGCGGCGCACCAGCGGCGTCGTGAGGTACGTCACCGCCGCGGCGACGATGAGGACGAGCAGGTAGGCCCTCACCCCGCGTCCTCACCTCCGCGCGTCCGCTCCTGCTCCCCCGTCGTCGCCCCACCGGCGGGCTCGTCCGGCCCGGACTCCGGCTCGGACTCCGGCTCGGCCCAGCCGTCGGGGACGACCTCGCGCAGCCGCTCCTCGCTCAGCGCGCCGAGGCGGAGGATGCGCAGCGTGCCCGTGGTGGCGTCCACGATGGTCGAGGCCTCCCCGTGCTCGGCGGGACCCGCCTCGAGGTAGACGGAGACGGAGTCGCCGAGCTGCTCCTCCGCCTCGGCGCCGGTGGTGGCGGCGGGCCGGCCGGACAGGTTGGCGCTGCTGACCGCCATCGGCCCGGTCCGGCTGAGCAGCTCCAGCGCCACCGGGTGCAGCGGCATCCGCACCGCCACCGTGCCGTGCGTGTCGCCCAGGTCCCACGTCAGCGACGGCTGCGCGCGGCAGACGATCGTCAGGGGCCCCGGCCAGAAGGCGTCCACGAGCTCCCGCACCGCGAACGTCACCGCCGTCGCGAGCCCGTCGAGGGTGCGGACCTCCGGCACCAGCACGGGCGGTGGCATGGCACGTCCGCGGCCCTTGGCCTCGAGCAGCCTCTGGACCGCGGCCGGTGAGAAGGCGTCCGCGCCGATGCCGTAGACGGTGTCCGTGGGCAGCACGACCAGCTCGCCGCGCTGCACGGCGCTGTGGGCGGCGCTGAGCCCCCGCCGCCGCGCATCGGGATCGGTGCAGTCGAACCGTCGCTTCACAGGCCGCAGTCTGGCACTGCCGGGCCTCCACCTCCGCCAGCGCCGAGCCGTGATGGTGGGCCGAGCTGCGTCAGCGGCGCCGCGCGGACGTGGCCCGGGAGCGGCCCGTCAGATCGGCGTGTCCGCTCACCTCGGCCCAGTGCGGGCCGGCGAGCGCGGCGGCCGCCGCCTCCGCCTGCACCTCGGCGTGCTCCCAGACGAGGTAGCCCCCGGGGCGCAGCAGGCGCGCCGCGGCGGCGATGACGCGCCGCGGCACCTCCAGCCCGTCCTCTCCCCCGCCGTACAGGGCGAGCTCCGGATCGTGGTCGCGCACCTCCGGGTCGACGGGCACGGCACCGGGCGGCACGTAGGGCGGATTGCTCACGACGACGTCGACCGCTCCGTCGAGCTCGGGCAGGGCGCGGTGCGCGTCGCCGAGGCGCAGGTCGACCCCGGGGGCGAGCGCGGCGACGTTGCGCTCGGCCCACGCGTGCGCCATCGGGTCGAGCTCCACGGCGTGCACGCGGGCCCCGGGCACCTCCATCGCGACGGCGATCGCGATCGCCCCGGATCCGGCGCAGAGGTCGACCACCACCGGCGCCTCACCGCAGCGCAGCGCCTCCGCCACGGCGAGGCCCGCCACGACCTCCGTCTCCGGCCGCGGCACGAACACGCCCGGGCCCACGGCGAGCTCGACGCCCCGGAACGGGGCACGACCGGTGAGGTGCTGCAGCGGCACCCGGGCCGCGCGCTGCTCCAGCAGCCGCTCGAAGCGCTCGGCGACGTCGCCGGGTACGGGTTCGCCCAGGACGGCGAGCACCCGCAACCGTGCAGGCTCGACGCCCGCGGCGTGGGCCAGGAGCAGCTCCGCGTCCGCCCGGGCGCTGCCGACGCCCGCCGCGTCGAGGCGCTCGGCTGCGGCGGACAGGAGGGCGGGGACGGTGGCGCTCACCCGGAGGAGCCTGCCAGTCCGCCGCCGGCCCTCCACCGCGGCCCGCACGGTTCAGTGCAGCAGGACGGCGGCGAGGACGGCGACGGACACCAGGACGCCGGCCCCGCCGGAGATCCAGCGCAGCGCCCGGTGCCGCCGCGGCCAGCCGACGGCGCGCCACCGGACCACCAGCAGCAGGCCACCGGCCGCGCTCACGCCCACCGCCGCCGACCAGGCCGCAGGAGGCACCACCTGCCAGGCGCCCACCTGCCGGACCACCGCGAGCACGGCGGCCGAGGACAGCAGGGCGCCGACGATGCGCAACCGGTCCGGAAGCTGCGCTGCCCTGGTGGCGTGCCGGCGCAGGGCGGGCAGGAGGACGCCCAGGGGTGCCACGACCAGCAGGCCGAGCGTCACCAGCACCAACGGCGACCTCCAGGGCACGGACCGGGCGGTCCGCGGCTCGCCCGGGACGTCCAGCCCGAGCAGCCGCAGCGCCACGGTCTGGGTGTCCGCCACCGACGGGGCGACGACGGCCACCGAGCGGCCGGTGGCCGGGTCGACCGCGACGGAGGCTGCGGCGCCGCCGACCGCGCCGTTGGTGAGCAGGACGTCGCGGCCGTCGAGCTGCGCGGTGTACCAGCCCCACCCCGTCCGCATGCCCTGCTGGTCCGTCGGGTGCCGCGGCAGCACCGCGTCCTGGCCCGGGGCACGTCCGGCGGCGACCGCGGCGGCCAGGCGGCCGAGGTCCTCCGCGGTGGACCAGACACCGGCCCCGGCGGGGGCGCTGCCGGCGGACGTCCACGGCTCGGCCGGCAGCCCGTTGGCGCTGCGCTGGTGCGCGCGGCCGGCCGGCAGCGGCTGCGGGGTCGCGCTCGTCGCGTGCATGCCGAGCGGTTCGAGGACCCGCGTGCGCAGCAGTTCCGGGTACGGCAGGCCCGCCCGCTCGGCCAGCGCCCAGCCGAGGAGGGCCGCGCCCAGGTTGGAGTAGGCGTACTCGCCGCGCTCGCCGCGCAGCTCGGTGTCGGCCGCAGCCTGCAGGAGGGAGGCGGGGGTGTGCCCGGCGTAGGGGTTGCCGTGGGTGACGCCGACGAGGAGGCCGCGCAGGAGGGTGGACTCGTCCAGGCGGGGCAGGCCGGAGCGGTGGGTGGCCAGCTCCGCGAGGGTGGTGCGCGCCAGTTCCGGCGGCAGGTCCTTGTCGGCGTGGACCTCACCGAGGGTCGTGGTGGGCGTCACCTCGCCGCGGCGGACGGCGTCGGCGAGGAGGAGGCCCGTCAGCGACTTGGTGACGGAGCCGATCTCCTGCGGGGTCGTGGCGGTCATGGGCCGGCGGCGGCCGGGGCGGGTGTCGGCGTTCCCCACGGCGGCCGTGGCGGTGCCGTCGGGGCCGCTCACGGAGGCGGCGATCCCCTGCGACGGCACGCCCTGCGCGGCGGTGCGCAGCCGGTCGGCGAGGGCGGGGTCGCCGCTGGAGACGTCGGAGAGCGCGGGCGGCCGCGGCAGCACGAGGAGGCAGGCGGCCGCGGCGAGCAGCCCGGTCAGGGTCGCGAGCAGAGCGGTGCGGGGGCGGTGCGGTGGGAGGCGCAGCTGCGGCGCGGTGGGGGCGGGGGCGGTGCGGAGGGCGGGCACGGCGATCACCTCAGTCCGGCGGTGGCGAGCAGGGTGAGCAGCGGGACGACGCGGGCGCCGGGCACGGCGTACGTGCCGCGTGCGGAGGCCTCGAGCCAGCCGGCGGCGACGAGCTGGCGCAGGTGGTGGTAGAGCTGCCCGGTGGTGCCGAGGCCCTCGGCGAGCTCCGCGACGGTGCGGCGGCCGTGGAGCACCTTGCCGAGCAGGGACAGCCGCACCGGGTGGGCCAGCGCGCTGAGCGCGGGGGCCGCGGCGCTGAGGTCGGCGCTGAGGAGCTCGCCGGCGTCGACGGTCTCCTGCCACAGGTAGGACTCCCCCGTCGGCAGGTCGACGGCTCCGGTGAACAGCACCTGCGAGCGGCCCTGCGCGCGTCGGCGCAGCTCGTCCAGCGCCCAGAACTCGTCGCGCGCCAGGGGCGAGGAGGTGTCGGCCAGCCTCGCTTCGAGCGCTGCAAGGCGCTTCTCCACATCCTCCCAGCGTTTGTCGTCCACGACGGTTAAACTACGTGAATCCGTAGTTGATGTAAACATCCCGTAGAACGACGCTGGGCGGGGACGTTCCGCGGGGCGACGCGGGTGCGTCGCCTGCGGAACGTCCCCGCCCAGCGGGGTCCAGGAGGTGCGGAGCGAGAGCGGTCAGGAGGTGGCGGCCGCCAGCTGGGCCGCCTCGTCGGCGTCCACGCACGACTGGATGACCGGGTCGAGGTCCCCGGCCAGCACCTGGTCGAGGTTGTAGGCCTTGAAGCCGGTGCGGTGGTCGGCGATGCGGTTCTCGCCGAAGTTGTAGGTGCGGATCCGCTCGGAGCGGTCCACCGTGCGCACCTGCGAGCGCCGCGCCTGCGACGCCTCCGCGTCGGCCACCTCCTGCGCCGCGGCGTGCAGCCGCGCCCGCAGGATCCGCAGCGCCTGCTCGCGGTTCTGCAGCTGGGACTTCTCGTTCTGGCAGGACACCACGATGCCCGTCGGCAGGTGCGTGATCCGCACCGCGGAGTCGGTCGTGTTGACGCTCTGCCCGCCCGGACCGGAGGAGCGGAAGACGTCGATGCGCAGGTCACCCGGGTCGACGGCGACCTCGACGTCCTCCGCCTCGGGGAGGACGAGCACCCCCGCGGCGGAGGTGTGGATGCGGCCCTGCGACTCCGTGACGGGCACGCGCTGCACGCGGTGCACCCCGCCCTCGTACTTCAGCCGGGCCCAGACCCCGCCGCTGCGGGCCTTGACGGCCACGGAGACGTCCTTGTAGCCGCCGAGGTCGCTCTCGGTGGCGTCGAGCAGCTCCGTCTGCCAGCCCTGCCGCTCCGCGTAGCGCAGGTACATCCGCAGCAGGTCCGCGGCGAAGAGGGCCGACTCCTCCCCGCCCTCCCCGGCCTTGATCTCCAGGATCACGTCCCGGGCGTCGTCCGGGTCCCGCGGCAGCAACTGCCGGCGCAGGACCTCCTCCGCTCGGGCGGCGGCAGCCTCCAGCCCGGGCAGCTCGGCGGCGAAGTCGGGGTCGGCCGCGGCCAGCTCCCGGGCGGCCTCGGCGTCCTCGCGGGCGCGCTGCCATGCGGCGTGGGCCTCGACGACGCCGGACAGCTCCGAGTACCGACGCCCCAGGGCCCGCGCCCGCGCCTGGTCGGCGTGGACCTCCGGGTCGGCGAGCCGCCGCTCCAGCTCGGCGTGCTCCGCCAGCAGGGGGTGCACCGCTTCGAACACTCAAAGCCTCCAGGACCGCGCGACCTGTGCCTGCCGTCCGGCGGGAGCGCCGGGACGGCGAACGGCGCCGGCCCCCCGCTGCCGCGGGAGACCGGCGCCGTCCGGTACGACTACTTGGCGGCCTTCTTGCCGTACCGCTGCTGGAAGCGCGCGACGCGGCCACCGGTGTCGAGGATCTTCTGCTTGCCCGTGTAGAACGGGTGGCAGGCGCTGCAGACGTCGGCCTTGATCTCCTTGTTCGACGTGCTGCGCGTGGTGAACGAGTTGCCGCAGGTGCAGGTCACCTGGGTCTCGAAGTACTGCGGGTGGATCCCGTTCTTCATGTCTGCTCCTCCGCTGCGTGTGCCCCGGGTCGCCCCACCGTTCGGCGGGCACGGGAGCCGGGGCCGGCGTCGCCCAAGTCTGGCACAGCCGGGCGCTCCCGCTGGACAACCGCGGGCGCGGGCGGATCCTTCCCGCCCGCGCCCGCGGTGCCCTCGTCGAGTGGCCGGACTCAGCGGCCCGGCTCGTCGGCGCGGCTCAGACCTCGTCGCCGTCCTTGCTGATGGACGGCGTCGTCTTCTGGATCTGCATGAGGAACTCGAGGTTGTTGCGGGTCTTCTTCAGCCGGTCGAGCATCAGCTCGATCGCCTGCTGGGGGTCCAGGGCGGTGACCACGCGGCGCAGCTTCCAGACGATCTGGAGCTCCTCGCGGCTCATGAGGATCTCCTCGCGACGGGTGCCGGAGGCCGGCACGTCGACCGCGGGGAAGATGCGCTTGTCGGCCAGCTGGCGCGACAGTCGCAGCTCCATGTTCCCGGTGCCCTTGAACTCCTCGAAGATGACCTCGTCGGCCTTGGAGCCGGTGTCGACCAGCGCCGTGGCGAGGATGGTCAGCGAGCCGCCGTTCTCGATGTTGCGGGCGGCGCCGAAGAACCGCTTCGGCGGGTAGAGCGCACTGGAGTCCACACCACCGGACATGATCCGCCCGCTCGCCGGGGCGGCGAGGTTGTAGGCGCGACCCAGGCGGGTGATGGAGTCCAGCAGGACGACCACGTCGTTGCCGAGCTCGACGAGCCGCTTGGCCCGCTCGATCGCCAGCTCCGCGACGGTGGTGTGGTCGTCGGCGGGCCGGTCGAAGGTCGAGGCGATGACCTCCCCCTTGACCGTCCGCTGCATGTCCGTGACCTCTTCGGGACGCTCGTCGACGAGGACGACCATGAGGTGGCACTCGGGGTTGTTCGTGGTGATCGCGTTGGCGATCGCCTGCAGCACCATCGTCTTGCCCGCCTTGGGCGGGGAGACGATGAGGCCGCGCTGCCCCTTCCCGATCGGGGACATCAGGTCGATGATCCGGGTGGTGAGCACGTTGTGCTCGGTCTCCAGCCGGAGCCGGTCCTGGGGGTAGAGCGGGGTCAGCTTGTTGAAGTCGGGCCGGCGGCGGGCCTCGTCCGGATCGGCACCGTTGATGGAGTCCACGCGCACCAGCGCGTTGAACTTCTGGCGCTGGTTCTGCTGCTCGCCCTCGCGGGGCTGGCGCACGGCGCCGGTGACGGCGTCGCCCTTGCGCAGGCCGTGCTTCTTGACCTGGCCGAGGGAGACGTAGACGTCGTTGGGTCCGGGCAGGTAGCCGGAGGTGCGGACGAAGGCGTAGTTGTCGAGGACGTCGAGGATGCCGGCGACCGGCAGGAGGACGTCGTCCTCGCTGATCTCCGGCTCCGTCTCCGGTGCGCCCTCGACCCGGCCACCGCGCCGCTGCTTGCGGTCGCGGTAGCGGCTGCGCCGCCCGCGGCGGCCGCCCTCGTCGTCCTCGCCGCCACGGTCGGGACCGCCACGCTCCTGGCCGCCACGCTCCTGGCCGCCACGCTCCTGGCCGCCACGCTCCTGGGCACCGCGCTCCTGGGCACCGCGCTCCTGGGCACCGCGCTCCTGGGCACCGCGCTCCTGGGCACCGCGCTCCTGGGCACCGCGGTCGCCGCGGGCCTCCTGGCCGCCACGGTCGGGACCCCCACGCTCCTGGCCGCCACGGTCGCCGCGGGCCTCCCGGTCGCCGCGCTCGGGACGGCCCTCGCCGCGCCCGTCGCGCTCCTGGTCCGCGCGCGCCTCGACGACCGGCAGCTGCTGCTGGTCCGAGCCCTCGCGGGCGGTCTCGCGGTTGCGCTCGCCGCGGCGGGAGCGCTCGCGCCGCGAGGGGCGCTCACCCTCCGTGCGGATCGGGCGGTCACCGACGAGGCTCTCCAGGGTCGGGACGACCGGGGCCTCGATGCGGCGCTCGGCGGACTCCCCGGGGTTCACCACCGGCGGCAGCTCGATGACGGGACGCTCCTCGGCGCCGTCGCGACCCGTCTCGGCGGCAGCGGCGGGCGCCTCGGCGCGGGGGGCGACCGGCTCGGCCGCGCGCACGTCGGCGGCAGCGCCCTCGGGGGCCGCCTCGCGGGCGGGCGCCTCGGGCTGGGCCGCAGCGCCCGCGGGAGCGCTGGCCCGGCGGGCGCGGGGAGCCGGGGCGCTGGGCACGCCGGCCTGGTGCTCGCGGATGGCGTTGAGCAGGTCGAGCTTGCGCATGCGTCCGGTGCCGGCGATGCCGAGCTGAGCGGCGAGCTCCTGCAGCTGCGGCAGGCGCAGGGCGGAGAGGTTGCCGGAGCGGGGGGCGGTCTCGGCCGCGGGCGCTGCGCCGTCGGCGGCGTCCGTCGCAGCGGTGTCGGTGGTGTTGGTCACGAAGGTCCTTCCCCCTCGTCAGCGACGGGCCATCAGATCGGCCAGGTCGCGATGTCTGCCCTGCAGACGGACAGGTGAACGGTGAGCCACGGGTGCGGGAGGTGCACAGATGCGCGGCGTCATACCCTGGAGCGGACCTCGATGGGGCCGAGCGACCGGGTGCCGGCATGCGCGCCGGCTGCCCGGGGCCGGGCGTCCACCGATTGGGACGTCCGCTGCGGTACGTGGCCAATGTAACACCCGCATCGCCCGCTCACGCCTCTTACCCCCACTGCACCCCGGCCGTGTCGACGTCGAGCTGCAGGCAGCGCCACCCGGCGGCCGCCTCCGCGACCACGGCGCGCTCGGCGCCGCGGGCGAGCACGAGCAGGCTCGGCCCGGCCCCGGAGACCACGACCGGCAGGCCGCGCTCGCGCAGGGCGGCCATCAGCGCGGCGGTCGCGGGCATCGCCGGGGCGCGCTGCGCCTGGTGCAGCCGCTCCTCCGTCGCCTCGGCCAGCAGGTGCGGCGCCGCGGTGAGCGCGTGCACGAGCAGCCCGGCGCGGCCGGCGGTGAACGCGGCGTCGGTGTGCGGGATCGTCTCCGGCAGCAGGGCGCGGGCCCGGGAGGTGGCCAGCTCCTCCTGCGGCACCAGCAGGACCGGACGCACGTCGGGGTGCACGTCGAGGCGGACGGCGCGCACGGCGCCCGCGGTGCACCAGGCCAGCGTGAACCCGCCGAGCACCGCCGGCGCCGCGTTGTCGGGATGGCCCTCGAGCCGGGCGGCCTCCGCCAGCACGCGATCGCGCGCCGTGCCACCCGCATCCTGCGGGAACCCCGCGGCGGCCAGCAGCGCCTGGGCGGCCGCGACGGCGGAGACGACGGCCGCAGCCGAGCTGCCGAGACCACGACCGTGTGGGATGTCGTTGCGGCACAACAGCTTCAACCCGGGCGCGGGCATCCCCGCGGCGGCCAGTTCCGCCAGCACGGTGCGCGCCACCAGGTGCCGCTCGTCGAGGGGGACGGTGCCGGCCCCCTCCCCCTCCACCAGCACCTCCAGGCCGGCGGGGACCACCTCGACGCGCAGGGTGTCGTGGAGCGCGAGCGCCAGGCCGAAGGCGTCGAAGCCGGGGCCGAGGTTGGCGCTGGTGGCGGGGACCGTCACGTCGACGGCGAGACCGACCGGCAGTGCCGCCACGGCACCGCCGGCCCGGGCGCCGGGGGCGGCCGTCACGACCCGCCCCTCGGCGCGGCGTTCCCGGGGGCGACGGCCCTCACAGCTCGAGGCCGAGGGCGCGGGCGATGGTCACCGCGTCCGGCTGGACCCGCACGGGCTCCACGGCGCGCCGCTGCCCGTCCTCGGCACCGGCCATCTCCAGCGCCCACTGCGGGTCCTTCAGCCCGTGGCCGGTCACCGTCACGACGATGCGCTGCCCGGCCTCCACCTCACCGGCCTCGGTGGCGGCGAGCAGTCCGGCGACGCCCGCGGCGGAGGCCGGCTCGACGAAGACGCCCTCGCGGGAGCTGAGCCAGCGGTGGGCGGCCAGGATCTGCTCGTCGGTGACGGCGTCGATGCGCCCGCCGGAGTCGTCGCGGGCGGCGACGGCGGTGTCCCAGGAGGCGGGGTGGCCGATGCGGATCGCCGTGGCGATGGTCTCGGGCTGGTCGACGGGGTGCCCCTTGACGAAGGGCGCGGCCCCGGCGGCCTGGAACCCCCACATCCGCGGGCGGCGGGTGGCGCCGCCGTCCTCGGCGTACTCGCGGTAGCCCTTCCAGTAGGCGGTGATGTTGCCGGCGTTGCCGACGGGGAGGCAGTGGATGTCCGGGGCGTCGCCGAGGACGTCGACGATCTCGAAGGCGGCCGTCTTCTGCCCCTCGATGCGGAAGGGGTTCACCGAGTTGACCAGCTCGACGGGGTACGCCTCGGCGAGCTTGCGCGCCTGGGTCAGGCAGTCGTCGAAGTTGCCGTCGACCTGCAGGAGGGTGGCGCCGTGCGCGATCGCCTGGCTGAGCTTGCCGAGGGCGATCTTGCCGTCGGGCACGAGGACGGCGCAGCGCATCCCGGCGGCGGTGGCGTAGGCCGCGGCCGAGGCGGAGGTGTTGCCGGTGGAGGCGCAGATGACGGCCTGCGCCCCGTGCTCCTTGGCCTTGGAGATGGCCATCGTCATGCCGCGGTCCTTGAAGGAGGCGGTCGGGTTGCAGCCCTCGACCTTCAGCCACACCTCGCAGGAGGTGCGCTCCGAGAGGTGCCGCGCCGGGACGAGCGGGGTGCCGCCCTCACCCAGGGAGACGACGGGGGTGGCGTCGGTGACGGGGAGCCGCTCGCGGTACTCCTCGATCAGGCCCCGCCACACGTGCGCCCTGCTGCCGCTCAACGGTCGTCCCCTCCCTCGACCCGCAGCACGCCGGCCACGGAGTCCACGATGTCCAGCTCTCCCAGTTCGTCGACCGTGGCCGACAGCGCCGCGTCCGGCGCGGTGTGCGTGACGACGACGAGGACGGCGCGCCCGGCGTCGTCCTGCCGCTGCTGCACGGTCTCGATGGACACGCCGTGCTTGGCGAAGACGCCGGCGACCTGCGCCAGCACGCCCGGGCGGTCCGCCACGTCCAGGCGGACGTGGTAGCGGGTGCGGACGTCGCGCATCGGCAGCAGCGGCAGGTCGGCGTAGGCGGACTCCCCCGGCCCGCGCCCGCCGGTGACCCGGTGGCGGGCCACGGCGACGACGTCGCCGAGGACGGCGCTGGCGGTGGGGCGGCCACCGGCTCCGGGGCCGTAGAACATCAGCTGCCCGGCGGCCTCCGCCTCGACGTAGACGGCGTTGTAGGCCTCCCGCACCCCCGCGAGCGGGTGCGTCAGCGGCAGCATCGCCGGGTGCACGCGCACGGAGACGGCGTCGCCGCCGTCCGCGCCGGTCACGCGCTCGCAGATGGCCAGCAGCTTCACGACGCAGCCCTGCTGCTGGGCGGCGCGCACGTCGGCGGCGCTGACCTCGGTGATGCCCTCGCGGTGCACGTCGGCGGCGCTGACGCGGGTGTGGAAGGCGAGGGAGGCGAGGATGGCGGCCTTGGCGGCGGCGTCGAAGCCCTCGACGTCGGCGGTGGGGTCGGCCTCCGCGTAGCCCAGCGCCTGGGCCTGCTCCACGGCCTCGGCGAAGCCCGCACCGGTGCTGTCCATCTTGTCGAGGACGTAGTTCGTGGTGCCGTTGACGATGCCGAGCACCCGCGTGACCCGGTCGCCGGCCATCGACTCCCGCAGCGGACGCAGCAGCGGGATCGCCCCGGCCACGGACGCCTCGTAGTAGAGGTCCACGCCGTGCTTGGCCGCCGCCTCGAAGAGGGTGGGGCCGTCCTCCGCGAGGAGGGCCTTGTTGGCGGTCACGACGCCGGCGCCGTGCTCCATCGCCCGCAGGATGAGGGCGCGGGCGGGCTCGATGCCGCCGATGACCTCCACCACCACGTCGGCGCGGGCGACGAGCGCATCGGCGTCCGTGGTCAGCAGGGCGGGGTCGACGCCGAGGTCGCCCCGGTCGCGTCCCAGGCGCCGCACGGCGATGCCGGTGAGCTCCAGCGGGGCGCCGACGCGGGCGGTGAGTTCCTCGGCCTGGCTCGTGAGCAGGCGGGCGACCTCCGTGCCCACGACCCCGCATCCCAGCAGCGCGACCTTCAGGGGTTCCACCTGGTACGTCCTCTCGTCCCCGACTCCGACCGGCACCGATGCGTCCAGCCCTTGCACCGCCGGCACCCTCGGGACCTGCGGTTCCGGGGCGCTGCGGCGGGGTCAAGCCTCTCACTGCGCCGGACCGGCCAGCGAGCAGCGGGGCCCGGGTCGCCCGCCGGGCGGCTCGTGCGCGGGCTCACCCGGGAGCCCGGGGGCCGCGGCGGGCGGCGCGCCAGGGCGCCGGGCGCCCCTGCAGCCACCGCTCCAGCGCCCGCGTGACGCGCGGCAGCACCAGGTAGGTCATGACCGGGATGAGGCAGACGGTGGTGAGGAAGGTCCGCAGGACCACGTTCACGTCGGCGAGGACGCGCCCGAGGGTGACGCTGGCGAGCAGGCTCAGCGGGAAGAAGCCCAGCCAGATCACCACCATCTGCTTCCGCCGCGGCGGCACGCGCGGCGCGACCTCCACGGTGGCCGCGGCGGGAGCCTCGAACCAGCCCTCGATGCCGGTGCGGCGCTCGACGCGGGTGTGCTCGACGATGCCCTGCGCGGAGGCCAGCCACCAGCTCCGCTGCGCGGAGCGCTCCCAGCGCTGCAGGGCCTCGGCGTCACCGAAGCGGTAGAGCATGTGCCACTCCCGCCGCCCCGGGGGCGGGCGCAGCCAGCCCGCACCGAGGAAGCCCTCGAACGTCTCCGCGAGCGTGGAGCCGGCGTGCACCCACGCCAGCATCTCCGGGGCGCGCGCCGGGTCGGCGAGGCGCGTGACCGCGACCGTCACCGGCCCGCCCGGCGCGCCGGTCGTGACCTCTCCCACCGGTCCTCAGCCGACGTCGAGGGCGAAGAGGTCCTGCAGGGTCTCCCGGCGCAGCAGCGGGCGGGCGACCCCGTCGCGCACGGCGATCACCGGCGGCTTGAGCACGTGGTTGTAGTTGCTCGCCATGCTGCGGCAGTAGGCGCCCGTGCCGGGGACCGCGACGAGGTCGCCGGCGCCGAGGTCGGAGGGCAGGAACTCGTCCTTGACGACGACGTCGCCGCTCTCGCAGTGCTTGCCCACGACCCGGGAGAGCACCGCCTCGGCGCCGGAGCGGCGGGAGGCCAGCGTGGCGGAGTAGTCGGCGTCGTAGAGCGCGGTGCGGATGTTGTCGCTCATCCCGCCGTCGACGGAGACGTAGCGGCGCCGCGCGCCGCCGTCGAGCTCGACGTCCTTGACGGCACCGGCCTCGTAGAGGGTGAAGGTGCTCGGGCCGGCGATCGCCCTGCCCGGCTCGACGGACACCTTCGGGCAGTCGATCCCCTCGGCGCGGCACTCCCGTTCGACGATCGCCGCGAGGTGGCGGGCGAGGTCGGCGGGGGTGAGGGGGTCGTGCTCGGAGGTGTAGGCGATGCCGAAGCCGCCACCGAGGTCCACCTCCGGGACCTCGGCCCCGTGCTCCCGGCGCACCCGCGCGGTCAGCCCGAGGATGCGCCGGGCGGCGACCTCGAACCCGCCGGTGTCGAAGATCTGGGAGCCGATGTGGCTGTGGAAGCCGAGCAGGCGCAGCTCGGGCCGCCGCAGCACCGCCGCCGCCGCCTCCTCGGCCGTCCCCGACGACAGCGAAAGGCCGAACTTCTGGTCCTCGTGCGCGGTGGCGATGTAGGAGTGCGTGTGGGCCTCCACGCCGACCGTGACGCGCAGCATCACGTCCGCGGTGGCCCCGAGCTCCCCGGCGATGTCGGCCAGGAGGTCCACCTCGCCGAGGTTGTCGACGACGATGCGCCCGATCCCCGCGGTGAGCGCCTCGCGCAGCTCGGCGGCGGACTTGTTGTTGCCGTGGAAGACCATCCGCCCGGCGGGCATGCCGCCGCGCAGGCCGGTGGCGAACTCGCCGCCGCTGGCGACGTCGAGGTTGAGGCCGTCCTCGGCCAGCCAGCGCACGACGCCCGTGCACAGGAAGGTCTTGGCGGCGTAGTAGACGTCCGCGCCGCCGCAGAGGTCGGCGAAGGCGTCGCGGAAGGCGTCGCGGAAGGCGGTGGCGCGGCCGCGGAAGTCCACCTCGTCGAGGACGTAGGCGGGCGTGCCGTGCTCCGCGGCGAGGTCGCGCACGTCGACGCCGCCCACGCGCAGTGCCCCGTCGTTCCCGCGGACGACGGAGGAGGCCCACAGCTGCGGGAGGAGCTCGTTGACGTCGCCGGGCGCGCGCAGCCAGTTCGGGACGATGGCGACGGAGGCGTTGCCGGGCGAGTGCATCGCACCCGCCTCGTGCGTGCGGGCCATCACATCCGCTCCGGGGCGCCGACGCCGAGGAGGTCCAGCCCCGCGGCGAGGACGGTGCGGGTGGCGTCGTTGAGCCAGAGCCGGGTGCGGTGGACGTCGGTGACGTCCTCCTCGGCCCGCGGCGTGACGCGGCAGGAGTCGTACCACTTGTGGTAGCGACCGGCCAGTTCCTCCAGGTAGCGCGCCACCCGGTGCGGCTCCCGCAGCTCCGCGGCGCGCGCGACGATGCTGGGGAACTCCCCCAGCGCGGCCAGCAGCACGGCCTCGGTCTCGTCGGTGAGCAGCGCGGGGTCGAAGGCGTCCTGCCGCTGCACCCCGGACTGCGCGGCGTTGACGCCGACGTTGACGGTGCGGGCGTGCGCGTACTGCACGTAGAAGACGGGGTTGTCGTTGCTGCGCTTGACGAGGAGGTCGAGGTCGATGTCGATGGCGGAGTCCACCGAGGAGCGCGCGAGCGAGTAGCGGGCGGCGTCGACCCCGACGGCCTCGACGAGGTCCTCCATGGTCACGACGGTTCCCGCGCGCTTGCTCATGCGCAGCGGCACACCGTCGCGCAGCAGGTTGACCATCTGCCCGATGAGGATCTCGAGGTTCTTCCCGGGCACGTCGCCGAACGCGGCGCACATCGCCATCATGCGGGCGACGTAGCCGTGGTGGTCGGCGCCGAGCATGATCACCGCCCGGTCGAACCCGCGCTCGCGCTTGTCGAGGTAGTAGGCGAGGTCCCCGGAGATGTAGGCGGGGTTCCCGTCGCTCTTGATGACGACGCGGTCCTTGTCGTCGCCGAAGTCGGTGGTGCGCAACCAGGTCGCGCCGTCGGCCTCGTAGATCCGGCCCAGCTCGCGCAGCCGCGCGACCGCCCGCTCGACCGCGCCGGAGGTGTGCAGGGAGTCCTCGTGGAAGTAGACGTCGAAGTGGACGCCGAACTCCGCGAGGCTCTCCCGGATCTGGGCGAACATCAGCTCGACGCCCTCGCGCCGGAGGGTCTCCTGCTGCTCCGGGCGCGGCAGTTCCAGCAGCCCCGGCACCTTCGCGAGGACGGCGTCGGCGATCTCGGAGATGTACTCCCCGCCGTAGCCGTCCTCGGGGGCGGGTTCGCCGTGGGCACGGGCCAGCAGCGAGCGGGCGAAGCGGTCGATCTGGGCGCCGTGGTCGTTGAAGTAGTACTCGCAGGTCACGTCGGCGCCGGTGGCCCGCAGCAGCCGCGCCAGGGAGTCGCCGACCGCCGCCCAGCGGGTGCCGCCGATGTGGATGGGGCCGGTGGGGTTGGCGGAGACGAACTCGAGGTTGATCCGCTCCCCCGCCAGGACCTGGCTGCGGCCGTAGTCCCGCCCCGCCTCGACGATGGCGCGGGCGAGCTGACCGGCGGAGGCCGCCTCGAGGGTGATGTTCAGGAAGCCCGGGCCGGCGATGTCGACGGCCTTGATGCCGGGCAGCACCGCGAGGTGGTCGGCGATCACCTGGGCGACCTGCCTCGGCGGTGCGCCCGCCTTCTTCGCCAGCTGCAGGGCGACGTTGGTGGCCCAGTCGCCGTGGTCGCGGTTCTTGGGGCGCTCCACGCGGACCTCGGCCGGGACATCGGCGGGGTCGAGGGTCAGCTGACCGGCCGCGACGGCGGTGGTGAGGCTGTCCCTGAGTGCGGCGGAGAGCTCGGCGGGGGTCACGCCTCGAGCCTACCGGCGCGCTCCGGCCCCCTCCGCCGCCGCTGCGTCCCCCGACGGGGCGACGGGGTCGCCGGGCACCCCGCCGACGCTGGTAGTGTCTCCTCGTCGCTGGCCCCCGTAGCTCAGCGGATAGAGCATCGGCCTCCGGAGCCGTGTGCGCAGGTTCGAGTCCTGCCGGGGGCACCCTCTCTTCCTCTTCCGTTCCCCGTTCGGCCCTCCGGCCCCCGCGCGACGTCCCGCTCAGCCGCGACGCTCGTTGAGACGCCGGGTCGCCGGCGCCGTCCACGGGTCCTCGGGCCACGGGTGGCGGGGGTAGCGCCCGCGCATCTCCGCCCGCACCTGCCGGTACGCCCCCTGCCAGAAGGAGGCCAGGTCGGAGGTCACCGCGAGCGGCCGCCCCGCCGGGGAGAGCAGGTGGACGACCACCGGGACCCGACCGTCGGCCACCCGGGGCCCCTGCGCCCACCCGAAGGCCTCCTGCAGCTTCACCGCGAGGACGGGGGCCGCCGGGTCCGCGTAGTCGACCCGGACGCGACCGCCGCTGGGCACCTCGATCCGCTCGGGGGCCAGGGCGTCGAGGCGGGCGGCCTCCGGCCACGGCAGCATCCGCCGCAGGGCGGCCGTCACGTCGATCCGGCGCAGGTCCGCCCGCCCGCGCGCCGCCGCCAGCTCCGACCCGAGCCACTCCTCCGCCCCCGCCAGCAGGGCGGCATCGGAGACGTCGGGCCACCGGTCGCCGAAGGCGTTGCGGCACAGCGCGATCCGCTCCCGCAGGCCGGTGGCGGCCGCGCTCCACGACAGGACGCCGAGCCCCTCCGAGCGCACTCCGTCGGCCAGCGCCGAGCGCACCGCGGCGCCGGACGGCGACTCCAGCGCTCGCTCGCGCAGCACGATGGCCCCCAGCCGCTCGACGCGCCGCGACCGCACGTCGCCGTCGCCCCAGCGCACCTCGTCCTCGACGACCACCTCCGCCGCGGCGACCGCCCGCGCGGTCTCCTCGTCCAGCGGCGCGGCGCTGAGGATGCGGGCGTCGGCGCGCCCGGCCGGCCGGTCCGCCAGTGCGACCGCCAGCCACGGCGCTCCCGTCCACGCCGAGCCCGGAGCCGGCCGGGCCCCCGTCCCGCCGAGCATCGCGTACGCCTCCCGCCCGGGGCGCAGCCGCGCGATCCGCTCCGGGTGGGCCAGCGCCACGACCGTGCCCGCCACGGCGTCGTCGGTTCCCCCGTCCCGCCCCGGCGGGCCCGCTGCGGCACCGCCCAGCTCCCGCTGCAGCCGCTGCACCTCCTGCCGCCACACCTCCCCCCGCCGGCCGCCGCCGCGGCGCAGCAGGCGCCACTCGGCCGTGAGGTCGTCGCCACCACCGGGCAGCAGGCCGTCGGCGGCCAGCAGGGCGACGACCTCCACCGCGCGCGGGCCCGCGCTGCGCCAGCCCTCCAGAAGCGCCCGCGCCAGCCGCGGGTGCAGGCCGACGGAGGCCATCCGCCGGCCCGCGGGGGTCACCGCTCCCGCCCCGTCCAGCGCCCCCAGCCGGCGCAGGACGTCGGTCGCGGCGGACAGCGGTCCCGGCGGGGGCGGGTCCAGCAGCGCCAGCCCCCGAGCGCCGGGGGCTCCCCAGCAGGCGGCGGCGAGCGCGAACGCCGCGAGGTCGGCGGTGGAGATCTCGGGGGCCGGATGCGCCGGCAGCAGGTCGTGCTCCCCCGGCGACCAGCAGCGCAGGACGACGCCCGCTCCCTCCCGCGCGGCGCGGCCCGCGCGCTGCTCGGCGCCCGCCCGCGAGACCCGGACGGTGTCGAGCCCGGACAGGCCGCGGGCGTGGTCGGTGCGGGGCACCCGCGACAGCCCGCTGTCGACCACCACCCGGACGCCGGGAACGGTGATGCTCGACTCGGCGACCGCCGTGGCCAGGACCACCCGCCGCCGCGGGCCCGGGGTCAGCGCCGCGTCCTGGGCGGCGGCCGGCAGCCGCCCGTGCAGCACGACCAGGTCGGCGTCCACGCCCGCCCCCGCAGCGAGATCGCGTCGGACGGCCTCGATCTCCCCCGTGCCGGGCAGGAACACCAGGACGTCGCCCGCGTGCTCGGCCAGGGCGGTGCGCGCGACCGCGGCGACGTGGGTCAGGAGGCCGGGGTCCACCCGCAGCCCCTGCGGCGGCGGAACCGGGCGCGGCGGCGGGGCCCACCGCACCGTCAGCGGATGCACCGGCACCGTCGCCGCGACCACGGGTGCCGGGGATCCGGAGCCGGCGCCCAGCAGGTCCGCGAGCGGGCCGGCCTGGGCGGTGGCCGACGTGGCGAGCAGGCGCAGGTCGGGACGCAGCACGCCGCGCACGTCGAGGGCGAAGGCGAGGGCGAGGTCGGCGTCGAGGTGGCGCTCGTGGACCTCGTCGAGCACGAGCACCGCCGTGCCGGGCAGTTCGGGGTCCTGCTGCAGCCGCCGCAGCAGCAGGCCGGTCGTCACCACCTCGATGCGGGTGGCGGCGCTGCGGCGGGAGTCCCCGCGCACCGAGTACCCGACGCGCCGCCCCACGTCCTCGCCCAGCAGGGCGGCCATCCGCCGCGCCGCCGCGCGCGCCGCGACCCGGCGCGGTTCCGCGACGACGACCCGGCCCTCGACCGTCGCGGCGAGGGCGAGCGGCACCAGGGTCGTCTTCCCCGTGCCGGGCGGGGCGACGAGGACCGCACCGCCGGCACCCTCGAGCGCGTCCAGCAGCTCCGGCAGCACCGCCCGCACGGGAAGGTCCGTTCCGGGTCCGTTCGGCAGCACGCGGGGAGTCTCCCAGCACCGCCCGCCCGCTCAGCCGCAGAAGACCTCCTCGAGCAGTTCCTGCTGGCCGCGGAACGCCCCCGCGTCGGGTGCGGTGGTGAGCGACAGCTCCAGCCGGGTCCGGGTGTGCGGGGCGCTCAGCGCCAGCGACGCGAAGCCGGGGATGCTCCCGCTGTGGCCCTCCACCACCGCACCGCAGCCGAGGGTGTCGCGCTGCAGGCCGAGCCCGTACGCCGGCGAGACGGGAGTGCTCCGGCGCATCTGCCGCAGCTGCTCGGCGGGCAGGAGCTCCCCGCCGAGCAGCGCCGCGAGGAAGCGGTCGAGGTCGGCGGTGGTGGACACCACCTCCCCCGCGGCCCAGGCGATGGAGGGGTCGAGCTCGGTGACGTCGACCACCTGCCCGGCGATCCGCTCGTAGCCGTGCGCGTGCGGGGAGGGCAGCGACTCCCGCCCGCCCGGCACGGACGTCGCGCGCAGTCCGAGCGGGGCGATGACGCGCTCCTCCAGCACCCGGCCGTAGGGCTTGCCCGTGACCGCCTCGACGAGCATGCCGAGGACGACGTAGCCGGTGTTGGAGTATTCGAACCGGGTGCCGGGCTCGAACTCCAGCGGCCGGGAGGTGGCGAGGGCGACGAGGTCCTCCGGCGCGTGGTGCAGGTGGCGCAGCCGCTCGAACTCCTCGACCGAGGAGAGGGCAGGCGGGTCGATCGGCACGTGGTCGGTGTAGCTGACCAGGCCGCTGGTGTGCTGCAGCAGCATCCGGGCGGTGATCCGGTCCCCGTCCGGCAGCAGCCCCGGCAGGTGGCGGGAGACCGGCTCGTCGAGCGAGAGCCTGCCCTCGGCCGCGAGCTGCAGCACCACCGTGGCCACGAAGACCTTGGTGATGCTGCCGATGCGGAACCGGGCCTCGTGCGGCACGGGCTCCGCACCGTCGTGGCGGGCCGTGCCGGCGCGCAGCTCCAGCACCTGCCCGTCCCTGGTGATGCGGGCGATGACGCCCTGGGCCCCGGTGGCGGCGAGGCGGTCCAGCGACTCCTGCAGCAGCTCCGCGTCGATGCCGGGGAGGGCGGGGCCGGCTGCGGGTCCGGGGGGCGCCGCGCTGCAGGCGAGCAGGCTCGCGGCGAGGGCCGCGGCGACCGCGGCGCGCGCCCGCCACCGGGTCCCGCCGGTGCCCGCCCCGTGCATCCGCTCAGGGTAGGAGCGGGCGGCGGGCTCGGACACACCGCCGGCCGCCCGCCGGCTCAGGCGCAGAACGCCTCGTCGAGGAGCTCGGCGTAGCCGCGCAGCTCTCCCGCGTCCGGCGCCGACGTCAGCGAGACCACCAGGCGCTTGCGCGTGTCGGGAGTGCTGAGCACCAGGCTGGAGAAGCCGTGGATCCCGCCGCCGTGGCCCTGCACGGCCACCCCGCACTCCAGGGGGCCGCTCTCCACGCCGAGGCCGTAGCCGGGCGAGACGGCCGAGGTGCGCTGCATCTCGGCGAGCTGGGCGGGAGCGAGGACCCTGCCGTCGAGCAGGGCGTCGACGAACCGGTCGAGGTCGGCCGTGGTGGAGACCATCTCCCCCGCGGCGGAGGCGACCGACGGGTCCAGCTCCGTGACGTTGACCACCTGCCCGGCCACGCGCGCGTAGCCGTGGGCGTGGCGGCCCGGCAGGTCGGTGCGGTCGCCGGGGACGGAGGTGGAGCGCAGGCGCAGCGGGTGGAGGATGCGCTCCTCCACTGCGCGGTCGTAGGGCTGCCCGGTGACCTCGGCGACGAGCATGCCGAGGACGACGTAGCCGGTGTTGGAGTACCTCCAGCCCGTCCCCGGTTCGAAGTGCAGGGGGTGCTCCGCGGCGAGCGCGACGAGCTCGGCGGGTTCGACGCGGCGGTCGAGCGAGGCCTTGAACTCCGCGACGCTCGTGTACTGCGCGGGGTCGAGGGGGAGGTGGTCGGTGTAGTTCGCCAAGCCGCTGGTGTGCTGCAACAGCATCCGGACGGTGATGCGGTCGCCGTCCGGCAGGAGGCCCGGCAGGTAGCGGGACACGGGGGCGTCCAGTTCCACGCTGCCCTCGCCCACGAGCTGGAGCACCACGGTGGCGACGAAGGTCTTGGTGATGCTGCCGATGCGGAACGTCCCCCGTCGCGGCACCGGACGGCGGCTGTCGATCTCGGCTGTGCCGCTGCGGAGCACCACCTGGCGGTGGCCGTCGGTGATGCGGACCTGCACCCCCTGCGCTCCCGAGGCGGCCATCTCGTCGAGTGCGCGCTGCACCGCGGCCCGGTCGATGCTGCGGGGGCCCGCGGCGCGGTCGGCGCTCCTCGTCGTGGGCGCGGCCTGCGCGGCCGCCGGGCCGGCGGCCTGCACCGTCAGCGCCCCGGTGCCCATCATCGCGGCGGTGAGCGCTCCCGCCAGGCGCCGCCTGCTCCTCGTGGTCCTCATGTCGTCCCCTCGTCGCCGTCGGCTGAGGGCACGAACCTCCTCCTCGACCGGCGCCGGCGGCGACCGCCCGAGGTCTCGGCGATGATCGGCCGGAAGACGCAGGCGCTGGCGACGATGTGCGCACGAGCGCCCGGCGGCCCCGCCGTGGAGCGGTGGGACGACCGGGCGCCGTGCGGCGGGTCAGGAGCTCAGGAGCTCAGGAGCTCAGGAGCTCAGGAGACGCTGCCGACCGACTCGAAGGTCCACTGCTGGGTGGGGTCGCCGCCGAAGCCCTGCGCGGGCGACTGCACGATGCCGAGCCCGTCAGGGGCGATGTCGAGGACCTTGCGGGAGCCGACGTTCTCGATCTCGTAGGTGCTGAGACCGGCGTCGGTGCCGCCGACCTGCCCGAAGTACCAGCGCTGGTTGGCGCTGCCCTTGTAGGACCACTGGATGATCTTCGCACCGTCGGCGGTGGAGGCTCCGGAGACGTCCGCGACGAGGCCGCTGTGACGAGCGATGAGCTGGTAGCCACCGCCGACCGCGCACACGGCGCGCCACTGCTGGTTGGCGCCGCCGGTCCAGCGGTACTGCACGAGGGGGGCGCCGGGGGCGGTGGAGCGCGCGTTGACGTCGAGGACCTTGCCCGTCGCCACGTTGGTGATCTTCCAGTAGGTGTCCGGGTCGGGCCCGCGGTAGCACACGGGGGCCGGCTCGGCGGCGGCGGTGGGCCCGGCAGCCGCGACGAGCGCGGACGCACCGAGGGCGAGGGCGCCGAGCGCGGTGAGCACGCGGCGGCGTGCGGAGGTGGCGGTGTGCATGGGAACTCCTCGAGCAGAAGGGAGTGGTGCGCGTGGTGATGCTCCGACGCCACGACGGGACGACCCGCCGTGGCCGCACGAGCCACACGACTGGGCGAGACTCTATAGGAAATAGAATCCGGCGGATCCCGTTCTCCGAGTTCCACCCGCCCGGACCCGCGCCCCGGCCGCTGCACCCGCTGAGCGTTCCGCGCGCCGCACCGACCCGCGGGACCGCGGTCGCGCCCGGCGACCGCGGTCCCGCGGCCTCAGCGCGCGGAGGTGGTCACCGACCGCACCAGCGGGGCGAGCTGGAAGGCGTCGACGTTCGGCGCGTTCCCGGACGGGTTCCCGAAGCGCAGGGCACCGGTGTCCGTGGTGAGGGTCAGCGGGACGTTGCGGGTCCAGAAGTTGTAGTAGCTGTAGTTGTGCCGGAACCTGCCCGTCACCGCCGCAGCCGCGCCGCCGACCTCGCTGACCTGCGCCGTCCGCGTGATGACGTCGGTGTTGTAGGCGTGCCCGGTGTTCTTCTCGGCGTTGCCGTAGCGGACCAGCAGGTTGTAGTCGCCCCGCGGGGTGCCTGCCGGACGGGCGACGGTGAGGGTCCGCCCGGCCGTGATCCAGCCGGCGTACTGACCCTGGACGTTCGAGCCGTAGCCGGCGGCGGGGGTCTCCACGGTGACGCCCGCACTGCGGGTGACGGCGCTGCTCTCGGCCTGGATGGTGCGGACCGAGGAGTCGGCGCCGGGGTTGCGGGTGACGCGGACCCCCTCGACCTCGACGCCGGCGATGCCCCCGATCCTCAGCTGCTGCACGCCGCGGGCGAGGTGGACCGTGGCGGTGGACGACCAGCGGCCCGCCCCGGTGGACCTCAGGCCGCGGACCGTGCGGCCGTTGAGCGTGGTGGACAGCTCCGTCGCCGACGGGGTGGCGTGGTCCACCGTGACGTCGTAGTAGCCGTCGTCGGCGGCGGCGAGGAAGAACTCGGTCGATCCGCCCGTCCCCAGGCGCACCGTGCCCGCGTAGGCGCCCTGGCCGGCCAGGACGGTCGTGGAGCCGGAGCGGCGCGCGGTCACGGCCGGGTACCGGGCGCTCTCCACCCCGGCCACCTCGGTGAGGTCGAACTTGTCGATCGACAGGTCGCTGCCCGGCAGGGAGGTGGCGCCTCCGTCGGCGCTCGTGCGCACCGACAGGTGGTGCGTGCCCGCCGACAGCCGCACCGGGACGGTGACCTGGCCCCGGTACAGGTGGTTCAGCGTGCTGGTGTACTGGATCGTCTGGTCGAGCGCCCCGTCCACGTAGAGGGCGTGGCGGCCGGTGAGGACGTTGTGGTCGTCGCCCGCCAGCCGTCCGCCCGTCCCGTAGGTGACCGTCAGGTGGTACGACCCGGTGCGCGGGACCGTGACGGGGAAGGTGACGGCGGCCGTGGGCGAACCCAGGCTGCCGACGTCGCGCGCCCCGGACATGGCGTTGACGAAACCGGTGTGCGGACCGTAGGCGCGTGCGCCCCCGCTCAGGGCGGCGCCCTCGGCCTCCACGGAGACCTGCCAGGGCTGGTCCACGGTGAGGGCCGCCGATCCGGCCGGCGTCACGATCACCCGGTAGGCGTCCATCGGGTCCCCGCCGGGGAGGTTGACGGTGGCGCCGCCGGTGCTGCTGAGCGTGGAGCGCTGCGTCTTCACGGTGCGGGGCTGCGTCGAGAAGCCCTCCTGCCCCGTCCAGTCGGCCCGCTCGACGCGCACGTCGACGCTGCTGCCGAAGACCGTGCGGTCCAGGCCGGTGAGGTTGAGGGCGACGCTGTCGGCGGTGCCGCCCACCAGGACGCTCGCCTGCCTGGCGCTGCGGTCCACGGCGGCCAGTCCCTGCACGGTGCCGGGGGTGTTCGGCTGGGGCGGGGTCAGCCGGACCGTCTCGCCCGTGAGGTCGCGGTACCACTTCAGCAGCCACCAGCCGCCGTTGGCCCCGTTGGCCTGGGCGGTGTGGTCGTTGAGGTTGCCGGCGTAGCCCCAGTAGGCGAGCTGGCCGTCCACCTTGGCGTTCTCCAGCATGGAGATCCACTGGATCATGCGTCCGGGGACGCTCGTGTCGTGCTTGCCCGCGTACTCGGTGATGTTCACCGGGCGCGGGCTGATGCCGAGCTCCCGCTCGATCCGGCGGTAGTCCGCGAGGTGCGCGGGGAAGTCGCGCAGGTCCACGTCGTCCAGCTCGTGCCAGGTGGTGATGTCGGGCAGCACGCCGTTGGCCTTGGCGAAGGCCAGGAAGTCCCGCAGGCGACCGGAGTTGTACTGCGACTCCCCCGTCGCGGCGATCCGCGCGTTCGGGACGATGCGCCTGATCTCGGCGTGGGCGGCCTTCCAGTCCGCGAAGAACTGGGCCTTGCGGTTCGTCCAGTCGCCGTACCAGATCCAGTCGGGCTCGTTGAACGGCGTGAAGACGTACCTGTCGAGGGTCCCGGGCGCCGCCCCGTCCTTGGTGCGCTGGACGACCTCGCGGACCTTCGCGAGGTAGTCCGCCTGACCGGGGTAGGTGTTGGACGGCACCCCGGCGTTGGCGTAGCCCCACTGCGGGTACTGGTCCTGGATGTTGACGTAGATGTCCTGCGTGCCGGCGTCGAAGAGGGTCCGGGAGGACGTCAGCGCGCCGCCGTTGGGGTGCTGCAGGCCACCCTCCGGCATCTGCGTGACCGTCCGGGGGGCCGCACCGGCGACGACGGCCCTGGTCGGGACGTCGTCGTCGCTGACGCCGTAGAGCATCCCCGTGGCGCCGCCGTGCACCGGGCCGGTGCGGGCGGCGAAGTCGACGGAGACGGTCACCGTCGCCGCCGCGGCGGGGCTCACCGCCAGGGCGACGGGCCCGACGAGTCCGGCGACGAGGACGGCCGCCGCCGTCCTGAGGGGCTTCCGGGACTGCCTGCGGGCAGCGGACATGGTTCCTCCACGGTGCGGTTCGCGATCGGTGACCGGTCGGCGCGGGGGCGTGCCGCCCGGCTGCTGGCGCCGCAGCAGCCGGGCGTGGAACATCACTGGAAGAGCGCGTTGACCTGCTCGTTGGCCTCGGTCAGGGAGGACGCGTCCGCCTCGCCCGCGAGCACCGCGTCCATCGCCGGCCCCATGATCGCCGCGATCTCCGGCGCGTGGTCCGTGATCGGGTAGAGGTGGGTGGCCCCCTCCTCGATGGGCAGGGTGAAGGCGGAGACGTCCACGCCCTTGGCGGCGAACTCCTCCTCCGCGACCTCGAGCGCCTCGGGCAGCGACGGGAAGACGACCGCGGCCTCGGCGACCTTCTTCTGGCAGTCGGCGGAGGCCAGGTGCTCCACCCACTTCCAGGCACCCTCCTTGTCGTCGGTGCCCGCGTAGATGGAGTCCGCCACCCCGTTGAAGATGGTGGCGCGCTCCCCGGAGGGGCCGACCGGCACGGGGGCGACACCGACGTCGACGCCGTCGTAGCCGAAGTAGCTGCCGATCATCCACGAGCCGTTGGTGCTGAGGGCGTACTTGCCCGCCCCGAAGGCGTCGTTGACGCTGACGCCCGCGCGGGAGGTGGCGAGGTCGGGCATGTAGCCCTTGTCGATGAGGCCCTTGAACCAGGCGATGGTGGCCTGGAAGCGCGGGTCGTCGTACTGGAACTCGGAGCCCCAGGGGTTCTCGTCGGTGAACTGCCAGCCGGTGCTGAGGGCGTACATGCTCCAGATCTGCTGGCCCACGCCCGCGCCGTTGTTCTCGTCCAGGCCGAGACCGTAGACCTCGACCTTGGACTTGTCGAAGCCCGGCTCGTCGCCGCGGACGCCGTTGGCGTCGACCGTCAGGTGGGCGATGAGGTCCTCGTAGGTGCCGCCGTCCTCGGGGTTCCAGGTGAGGTCGGCGAGGGTGGACTCGTCGACGCCCGCCTCGGCGAGGAGGTCCTTGTTGTAGAAGATGCCGATCGTGTCGAAGTCCTTGGGCAGCCCGTAGCGCTTGCCGTCCTGGCTCACCCAGACGTCCGCGAGGCCCTCGGGGTAGACGTCCGTCGAGATGCCGGCCTCCTCGACCTGCTCGTCGATGGGGAGGATCTGGTTCTTCGCCGCGAAGGTCGGGTAGTAGTTGAGGTGGTTCACGAACACGTCGGGCGCGTTGCCCGCGACGAGACCCGTGGTGATCTTGTTCCAGTAGTCGGCCCAGCCGAACTGCTCGATCTTGATCTTGGTGCCCGGGTTCTCGGCCTCGAAGGCCGTGGCGCACGCCTGGTACGCGGGAACCTGGTTGGAGTCCCACAGCCAGTAGGTGAGCTCGCCGTCGGCCTGCCCGCTCCGCGCGTCCCCGGAGCCGCAGGCACCGACGGCCAGGGGCAGCAGCGCAGCGGCCGCGGCCAGACGCAGGGTCTTCTTCACTGGAGTACTCCTTCTCTGCCCGCGACGTCGCGGGCGGTGGGTGCTTGCAGCGCGGAGGTGCTACTTGAGGCCGGAGAACTGGATCGAGTCGACGATCCGGCGTCCGAAGGCGGCGAAGAGAGCGATCATCGGGAGGGCCGCGAGCAGGGTCGCGGCCATCAGGCCCGCCCAGTCGGGACTGCCCTGCGGGGTCTGGGACCGGAAGATCCCGAGCGCGACGGTGAGGACGCGCACGTCCTCCTCCTGCCCGACGAGCAGGGGCCAGAAGTACTCGTTCCAGGACGTGATGTAGACGAGCAGCGCGAGGGTGGACAGGGGCGCCGCGCTCATCGGCAGGATGATGCGGAAGAAGATCCGCACGTGGCCGGCCCCGTCGATCTTGGCGGCTTCCTCGATCTCCCTGCTGAGGCCGAGGAAGAACTGCCGGAGGAAGAACACCGCGAACGGCGTCATGAAGAAGAAGGGCAGGATGATCGCAGCATAGGTGTTCAGCAGGCCGAGCCTCTGCATGAGCACGAAGTTCGGCAGCGCGGTGAAGATCGGCGGGATCATCAGCGCGGTGAGGAAGGCGAAGAACACCGCCTCCCTCCCCGGCCAGCGCAACCGGGCGAAGGCGTAGGCCGCCATCGCGCTGAACAGCACCTGCCCGACCGTGATGACGGAGGAGGTGAGGACGGAGTTCCACAGATAGCGCCAGAAGTCGATGGAGGCACCGGAACCGCCCTGCGCCCGCGCCTCCTCCAGCGTCGCCAGCCCGAGGACGCGCCGGAACGCCCCGAAGGTCAGATCGGCCGGCAGCAGGGACCCGGCGCCGGCCGCCAGCGCTCGGTTGTCCGACAGGGAGATGCGCAGCATCCAGTAGAAGGGGAACAGCGTCAGCAGCACCAGGGCGGCCAGCGCAACCCAGGCCAGCGCGCGCTGCCAGCGGATCCCGCGCCTGCGGGGCTTCCGCTGCGCAGGGGCGGAGGGGGCGGCCAGGCGCCCGGTGGGGTTCTCCTGCACGAGAGTCATGGGATCAACCTCAGTCCAGGTCCGAGTCACCGGCGCGCAGGATCTTCACCTGCGCGAGGGCGACGCCCGCGAGGATCACGAACAGCACCACGCACAGGGCCGCCGCGTACCCGAAGTCGAACTGCTGGAACGCCTTCTCGTAGATGTAGTAGTAGATGACGCGGGTCGAGTCGATCGGCCCGCCCTTGGTGGTGACGGCCACGGTGTCGAAGATCTGGAAGGACCCGATGACCGTCAGCACGAGCACCAGCACGAGCACCGGCCGCAGCAGCGGCATCGTGATGCGCCAGAAGATCCGCCACTCGGAGGCGCCGTCGATCGCCGCGGCCTCGTAGACGGAGGACGGGATGGACTGCAGCCCGGCGAAGATCAGCAGCGCGGTGTAGCCCATGTGCCGCCACACGTTGACCAGGGCGATGGTGGGGATGGCGGTCGAGGTCTCACCGAAGAACGCCACCGGGTCGAGCCCCACGAGCTCCAGGCCGCTGTTCACGATCCCGAGTTGCGCGTCGAGCATCGTGTACCAGACGAGCGCGACGACCACGTTGGCCACCAGGTAGGGAAGCAGCAGCACGCCGCGGATCAGCGTCGACTTCGTGAGCCGGTGCATCAGCACCGCCAGCGCGAGGGCGACCACCGTCTGCACGCCGATGTTGATGACGACGTACTCGAGGGTGACCGTCAGCGACTTCCAGAACCTGCGGTCACCGAGGACCTCGGCGTAGTTCTGGACCCCCACCCACTCCGGGGGCGCCAGCAGGCTGTAGTCGGTGAAGCTGAGGTAGAAGGTCCGCAGCGCCGGCCAGGCGTAGAAGGTGACGAACCCGAACGCGGCGGGCAGCAGGAACAGGAGGGCGGGCACCAGGTCCTGGCGGGAGCGGCCGGCGCGCAGCCGGGCGGCCGGGCGCTCGGTGGCGGACGGCTGCTGGGGGGCGACGGCGACGCTCACGGACGGGGCTCCCTCGTGACGTGCAGCAGGAGCGTGTGCTCGGGGTGCTGCGGGGGGACCTGGACGCCGACGCGGGAGAGCACCCGCCCCGGCAGGGAGGCTCCCTCGGCGAGCCAGGGCACCTGGACGATCGCCGTCGACGGCGGCACCCCGGCGGGACCGGCGACCCGGACCCGGTAGCGCGCGTCCGGGTCGAGGCCGGGCAGGCAGAGCCGCCCCGGCGTCGTCGTGACGCAGGTGGCCGTCGAGACGACGGCGAAGAGCGCCTGGGAGCCGTCGGCGGCGAGGACGCCGTGGACGTCGGTGGCGGCGCCGGCCGGGTCCGCGCGCACCACGCGGCCGGTGTGCAGCCAGTCGCGGACGCTCTTGTAGAGGGCCACCCACTGCCGCAGCTCGCGACGCTCGTCCTCGTCGGCCGCGGTGAGGTCCCACTCGATGCCGAAGCTGCCGAAGAGGGCGGTGGCGGCGCGGAAGGACAGGTCGTGGCGGCGGCCGGTGGTGTGGGACCGGCCGGCGCCGACGTGCGAGCCGATCATCTCCGGGGGCAGCAGCAGGCCGGTCCAGCGCTGGACCGACTGCCGCTCCAGCGCGTCGATGCAGTCGCTGGCCCAGACGCGGTCCGTGCGCTGCAGGATGCCGAGGTCGACCCGCGCCCCTCCGGAGGAGCAGGACTCGACCTCCAGGCGCGGGTGGCGGCGGCGCAGCTCGTCGAGCAGGCGGTAGACCGCCAGGGTCTGCCGGTGGACCGCCGCGACCCCCGTGCGCGAGGAGCCGGCGTCCACGAGGTCGCGGTTGTGGTCCCACTTGAGGTAGTCGAGGGCGTACTCGCTCACGAGGGCGTCGAGGCGTCCGAGGACGTGCGCGAAGGCCTCGTCGCGGGTGAGGTCGAGGACCTGCTGGGAACGCACGAGCGGCGGCGTGCGGGAGCCGGTGGAGAGGATCCAGTCCGGGTGACGGCGGATCAGCTCGGAGTCGGGGTTGACCATCTCCGGCTCGACCCAGAGCCCCATGCGCATGCCGCGGGAGCGGACGTGCTGCACGAGCGGGTGGAGGCCGTGCGGCCAGACCCGCTCGTCGGCGAACCAGTCGCCGAGCCCGGCGGTGTCGTCGCGACGTCCGCGGAACCAGCCGTCGTCCAGCACGAACAGCTCGGCGCCGACCTCGGCCCCGCGGTCGGCGAGCGCCGTGAGCCGGTCCAGGTCGTGGTCGAAGTAGACGGCCTCCCAGGTGTTCATCACGACCGGCCGGGGCCGGCGGGGGTGGTGGGAGCGGGCGCGCAGGTGCGCGTGGAAGCGCGCCGACATCTCGTCCAGGCCCTCGCCGCAGGAGGCGTAGACCCAGGGGGTGGTGTAGCTCTCCCCCGGGCCCAGCGCGACCTCGCCGGAGAGCAGCAGCTCCCCGCCGCCGATGACCGCCTCACCGGTGGGCAGCCGCTCGGCGTAGGTGCGGTGGTTGCCGCTCCAGCCGACGTGCAGGCCCCACACCCGCCCGCTGCGGAAGCCGAAGCCCTCCTCCCCCGCGACGAGGACGAGGGTGGCGTCGGAGCCGGTGCGCCCGCGGCGGCTGTCGCGGACGTGGGCGTCGACGCCGAACGGCCTGCGCTGCGGGGAGCGCTCCCGCCCCCAGCGCCCCGTGAGGTCGAGGACCTCGGTGGCGGAGCCGGGCAGCGGGAGGGCCAGGACGAGCCCGTCGAGCCGGTAGGGCGTGCGGCCGCCACCTCGCACGGCGGCGTCGGTGAGGGTCGCGCGCATCCGCAGCAGCCCCTCCGCCGTGAGCTCGAGCAGCAGGTCCAGCTCGAGGAGGGCGTCGGGGTCGACCGCCTCGACCCGCAGGCGGCCGCCGGTGGCGTCCTCCGCGCGGCTGGCGGTGACGGAGACCGTCACGAAGGAGGGCGACCAGTCCCGGCCGTCGCGCGAGCCCAGCAGGCCCGGCAGCCCCGCCCAGCCGGCGGCGTGCTCCGGCAGGACGGTGACGGGCAGCGGCTCGTCGAGGCCGTTGGGCACGACCGGCGGGGCGGAGACGGCGGCGAGGGCGGCGAGGTCGTCGGCGCCCAGGTCACCGAGGTCGGCGCCCCAGTGCAGCACGCGGGGCAGCCTCGCGCCGCGGCAGTCGACGACCAGGCTGACGCCGGCGGCACTGAGGTGGACCACGCTGCCGGCCGCGCCGAGCTCCCCGTCGGTGCTGCGGGGCGCCACCGAGCCGGCGGGCACGTCGCCGGTCCTTCGGGCGGGTGCGGTGGTCACGGGGCTCCTCCAGGGCGGGAAGGGTGCGACGCCCGGAGAGAGCGCCATTGATCGTTCCATGGAATTGAACGTTCCATGAGAGTGCCATCGGTCCGGGCCGCCGTCAACGAGTTCCAGCAAGTTCCAGGCGGCACATTTACCGATCAACGGAACTCGTGGCGGACAGGGTCGAAGACGCCGGACTCCGCAGCCCCGGGGCTAGCATCGGAGCCCCGGCACCGGCCGGGCTGCGCACGGGCGAGGACGCCGGCGCGGCAGGACGAGCGGAGGCGGCGCAGTGCCCGAGACCCGGACTCCCGCAAGGACGCCCCGCCGCAGCGGCCGCGTCAGCATCGTGGACGTCGCGGCCGCCGCCGGGGTCTCGCGCCAGACGGTGTCCAACGTCCTCAACGGGCGCAAGGAGTACTACTCCGAGGACACCCACTCGCGGGTCATCGCCGCCATGGACTCCCTCGGGTACCAGCCGAACCGGGCCGCGCAGAGCCTGCGGTCGCAGCGCAGCATGCAGATCGGCTGGCACATCTTCGGCGAGCAGTTGCAGGCCATGCGCGGCTTCACCCTGCAGTTCCTCCAGGCGCTGGTGAAGGCCACCTCCGACGTCGACCACCACCTCGTGGTGTTCACCCACCACGACGACGATGCGCTGCAGGTGTTCAAGGACCTCGTGGCCCGGCGCACCGTGGACGCGGTGATCCTGTCCGAGTCCGGCGTGGACGACGAGCGCGCCCGCTTCCTCGCCGAGCACGGGCTGCCCTTCGCCTCCTTCGGCCGGCTCGCCCCGGACCTGCCCCAGCACTGGGTCGACATCGACAACGCCGCGGGCATGCACCCCCTCGTCGACCACCTCGTCTCCGCCGGGCACCGCCAGTTCGCCTACATCGGCGCCGAGGGGGGCGAGTTCTGGAAGGCGGAGCGCCTCGAGGGCTTCCGGACGGCCCTGGCCGAGCACGGCCTGCGCGTCCCCGCGAACGCCGTCCTGCACGGCGACGACGCCGCGGTCCGCGCACACACCCGCCGCCTGCTGGCGCGCCGCAACCGCCCCACCGCCATCGTCGCCGGCAACGACGCGATCGCCGCCGTGGTCGTCAACGTGGTGCACTCCGTCGGCCTGCGCGCCGGCCGGGACGTCGCCGTGACCGGCTTCGACGGGGGCGCCATCGGCCTGTTCACCGAACCGACGCTCACCAGCGTCCGGATACCCGTCGAGCGCATCGCGCGGGAGCTCGTGGACCGCTGCCTCCGGCAGGTGCGCGACGGGGCCGTGGACGGCCCCGGCCTGCTGGTCCCCACGGAGATCGTCCGCGGCGGCAGCGCCTGACGGACCGCTGCACGCGCCGGGCACCGCGGTGACGTAGCGCTGCCGGGCGGCTACGCTCGGGAGATGGGGCTGCGGCGCCTCCTCCTGCCGGTGGCCGCGGCGGTCGCACTCGGAGCCGCCGCGACGCCCGTCGCAGGCGCGCCCGGCACGTCCCAGCCCGGCACGTCCCGGCCCGGCACCTCACGCCCCGCCGCCGCGGACGCGCTCCCCGCCACCGGCCCGATCCTGCCGCGAGGCTCCCGGGCGCCCGCACCGGCGGACAGGTTCGTCGCGACCGTCACCCCCGTCACGGCCGCCGACCTGCCCTCCTCCTACCGTCCCGGCTGCCCCGTGCCACCGGAGCGGCTGCGGCGCCTGACCGTCTCCCACGTCGACTTCCTGGGCCGGCAGCGCCTCGGCACGCTCGTCGTCCACCAGGACGTCGCCGATCCCCTCGTCCGGGTCTTCGCCCGCCTGCACGCGCTGCAGTACCCGATCGAGCGGATGGAGCCGGTCGAGGCGTTCGCGGGCTCCGACGACGCCTCGATGGACGCGAACAACACCTCCGCGTTCAACTGCCGCGCCCGCACCGGGGGCACGGGCTTCTCGGAGCACTCCCACGGCACGGCGCTCGACCTGAACCCGGTGCAGAACCCCTACGTCCGGGGCACCACCGTGCTCCCCGAGGCCGGGCGCGCCCACGTCGACCGCTCCACGGCGCACCCGGCGGTGCTGCGCGCGGGCGATCCCGTGGTGAGCGCCCTCGCCGCCGAGGGGTTCCGCTGGGGCGGGACGTGGACGACGCTGAAGGACTACCAGCACTTCTCCACCTCCGGCCGCTGAGCGACGCGGACCCGGTGGCGCAGTAGCGTCCCCCCCATGCCTGGACCCGCGGTGCTGCACCCCCACGACCCCGCCTGGCCCGAGCGGGCGGCCCGCCTGCTCGCCGGGATCGAGCGGGCGCTGCGGCCCCTGGGCGTCGCCGAGGCGTTCGACCACATCGGCTCCACCGCCGTTCCCGCGCTGCCCGCGAAGCCCTACGTCGACCTGCAGGTGCGTGTGCGGGAACTCCCCGCGCCCCACGCCCTCGACCGCGCCCTCGAACCCGCGGGCTTCCTGCCGGCCGGCGGCTCGCGCCCGGACTCCCCCGGGGTGCACCGCGACGTCCCGCGCGGCCGCGAAGCAGTTCCGGACGACGTGTGGCGCAAGCGCCTGTACGTGCACGACCTCGACGGCCCGGAAGCCTCGATCCTGCACGTGCGGCTCGGCGCGTCCCCCTGGGGCAGGTACACCGTCTGGTTCCGCGACTGGCTGCGCGCGAACCCCGACGCCCGCGACCGCTACGCCGCCTTCAAGGCCCGCACCGCCGCGGAACACGCCGGCGACGCCGACTACGACGACTACACGCGGGCGAAGACCGCCTTCTTCGACCGCGTGCAGGAGGAGTTCGAGGCGTGGGGGCGCGTTCCCCGGGACGGCGACGTCAGCCCGCGGTGAGGGCCTCGCCCGCGCGCGCCAGCAGGCCGCGGGGATCGTGCAGGACCCGGTGCCCGTCGCCGAGGACGCGGCGGGTGCCGGGGTCCAGCGGCAGCTGCGCCCACGACGACGACACCAGCCCGACCTCGACCTGCAGCCCCGAGCGCAGCCGGTAGCGCCGCTCCAGCAACGGTCCCCACGCCGCGCTGCGGATCAGCCGACTGCCGGGGCGCAGCCGCTCGAACCACTCCCCGTCGGCCGCCAGTTCCGCGAACGCCGGGGTGAGCACCGTGAGGTCGACGTCGCTGGCCATGCCCGCCCGTCCCCGGGCGTAGGAACCCACCAGGGCCACCGCCTCCACGTCGCCGCGGTCCCGGGCCCAGGCCACCACGTCCGCCAGCAACCGCTCGACCTGCCGGTACCGGCCCTTCAGGCGCGCGCTCACGGGAGACATCCTCCCAGCGGGGCGATCCGGCCGCCGCTGCTCCCGCGGAGTGAACCCACCGGGAGTTCCCTCCATCCCGGCGCCGCGCCCGCCGAGACTGAGGAACGGCCTGGGGGCGTCGAAGCCCCGCAGCAGCGCCGTGCGCCCGTGCACCGCCCACCGTCGCAGCCCGCTCCGGCAGAGGTGCACCGCCAGACCTGGAGGACGTTCCCATGGCCGCAGCACCTGCCCTCCTCCCCGCCGTCGCCCCGATGGCGCGCCGCCGCCGGCGCACCGAGCGCGAGGACTTCCGCCGCCGCGCCGCCGCACCCACCCCGGTCGTCGGCGGCACCCGCTCGCCGCGCGTGCTGATCGCCGACGACGACGTCGTGATCCGCCAGGTGCTGGCCGTGCGCCTGCAAGGGCTCGGGTTCGCGCCGCAGACGGCCAGCACCGGGGACCGGGCCTACCACCTCGCGCTGCACAACCCCTTCGACGTGCTGCTGCTCGACGTGAGCATGCCGGGGCTGACGGGCGTGGAGGTCACCCAGCTCGTGCGCCGGCTCGCCGTGCCGCAGCCGGCGATCCTGCTGATCAGCGCCTGCGTCGGCGGCGGGGACGTCGGCGAGGTGCTGGAGGCCGGGGCCGACGGGTACCTGCGCAAGCCGTTCGGGGTCGCCGAGCTCAGCGCCCGCCTCGACGAGGTGATGGCCGCGCACGGCGGCTGACGGCTCCGCGACCGGGCCGGCCGGAGCGGGCGGTGGCCGGACCGCGGCGCCCGCCCCTCCGGCCGGTCACGGCAGCGCCAGCAGGACGACCGCGGCGAGGGCCACGGCCAGGCCGGCCAACTGCGCGCCGCGGAGGCGCTCGCCGAGCACGCCCCGGGCGAGGAGCACCGTGGCCGCCGGGTAGAGCGCGACGACGACCGCCACGACCGCGAGGTCGCCCAGGCGCGCGGCCACGAGGAACGCCGCGTTGGCGAGCGCGTCCAGGAGCCCGGCGAACGCGGCCAGCGCCGCCGCACCGCCCGCCAGACGGGCACCCCGGGCGGCGCGGGGAGCCAGCAGCAACGCGGTGAGCAGCAGCAGCGCCGCCACCGTCCTGCCGACCAGCAGGGGCGCCGCCCCGCTGTCGTCGGGAGCGGAGTCGAGGCAGACGAACTGCACCGCGATCGCCAGGCCCGCCGCGAGCCCCGTGCCGAGGGCCGCGCGGCTCGGGCGCGTCGGGGCCTCGGCGGGGGCCGCGCTGACGAGCACGACCGCCAGGAGCGCCGCGACGATCCCCGCCACCCCCAGGGCCGTCAGCCGCTCCCCCAGGAACAGCCCCACCGCCACCGGCAGGGCCGCGGAGACGGCCGCGGTCAGCGGCGACAGGACGCTCATGGGCCCGAGCGCCAGGCAGCGGTACAGGAGGACGAACGTGGCGGCGGCGGCGACCCCGGAGGCCGCGCCCCACGCGAGCGTCGCCGCGTCGAACCCGGCGCCGAGGACGGGCAGCAGCACGACGACGCCGGCGAGGCTGGCCGGCCCGGCGACCGCACCGACCCGCAGCAGGGAGGCCCGCCGCGCCGCGAGGCCGCCGGCGAAGTCCGCGCAGCCGTAGGCGAGGGAACTCACCAGCGCCAGGAGCACAGCGGTCACCCGCGCAGTCTCCCGCGCCGACGGGGCGGCACCACCGCCGCCCCGTCGCGGCTCAGGCCATGCCGTGCGCGGCGTGCTCCCGCGCCGAGAGGTCGAGGACCCGCCGGAAGTCGGCGAGCGCCATGGGGCGACCGAGGTGGTAGCCCTGCCCGTAGTCGCAGCCCGCCGTCACCAGGCGCTGCCGCTGCTCCGTGCGCTCCACGCCCTCCGCGACGACGGCGTGGCCCAGGGCGTGGGCGAGGTCGATGACCGAGTGGACGATCTCCCGGTCCTGCCCCGCCGAGTCGATGTCCCGGACGAAGCTGCGGTCCAGCTTCACCTCGTCGACGGGCAGCTGCTGCAACCACTGCAGGGAGGACCAGCCGGTTCCGAAGTCGTCGAGGGCGAGGGAGACCCCGAGCGCGTGCAGCCTGCCCAGGACGTCCCGCGTGCGGCGGAGGTCCCCGAGGACCTGGTTCTCGGTGATCTCCACCCCCAGCCGCCGGGGGTCCAGGCCGCTGTCCCCGACGGCGCGGCGGACCCGTTCGAGGAGCAGCGGGTCGGCGAGCTGCCGCGCCGCGAGGTTCACCTGGACGACCGGGGCCACGCCGCCCTGCGCCGGCCAGGTGGTCGCGTCGAGGCAGGCCCGCCGCAGCACCCACTCGCCGATGTCGACGATGAGGTTGGACTCCTCCGCCACGTCGAGGAAGTCCCCCGGGTGCAGCAGCCCGCGGGTCGGGTGGCGCCAGCGCAGCAGCGCCTCCACGGCCGCGATCACGCCGGTGCGCAGGTCCACCTTCGGCTGGTAGTGCAGCTCCAGCGTCCCGTCGTGCAGGGCCTGGTGCAGGCCGCTCTCCACCCCGACGCGGCGGGTGATCTCCCGCTGCAGCGCCGCGTCGAAGACCGCCACGGACCCCTTGCCCTGCCGCTTCGCCAGGTACAGCGCGGAGTCCGCCTCCCGCAGCATCTCCTCGGCCGTGGCGGGCGGGCCGGTGGCGACCGTGATCCCGACGGACAGCTTCACGAACAGCTCGCTGTCGTCGACGAGGTAGCGGCCGGTGCACTCCGCGAGGATGCGACGGGCGACGGCGGCGACGTCGTGGGCGGTGCCGACGTCGGTGCACACGATGACGAACTCGTCCCCGGCGAAGCGGGCGACGAGGTCCTCCGGCCGCAGCGCGTGCCGCAGCCGCTGGGCGAGCTGGCGCAGGAGCTCGTCACCGGCGGCGTGACCGAGGTGGTCGTTGATCCACTTGAAGTCGTCGAGGTCGCAGAACATCACCGCCACCGGCGCACCGTGGCGCGCCAGGCGCGCGACGGCCGCCTCGAGCATCTCCTGCAGCATCCGCCGGTTCGGCAGCCCGGTGAGCGGGTCGTGCATCACCTCGTGGGCGAGCACCTCCTCCACCCGCTCGCGCTCCTGCACCTGCGTGCGCAGCTCCTCGTTGGCCTCGGCCAGCTCGGCGTTGGCTCGTGCGAGCTCGGCGGTGCGCTCCTCCACCCGCTCCGCCAGCTCCTGGCGGTGGCGACGGGAGCGCTCCAGCAGCAGCGCCGTCTCCAGTCCGGTGGACAGGTGGCGGGCGAGCGACTGGTAGAGCCAGCCGCTGCGCGGGCCGGGGGTGAGGAGGAGGTGGCCGAGGTGGTGGCCGTTGAACTGCAGGGGCAGCAGCACGAGGGGCGCGGTGCCGACGGACTCCCAGCGGGCGGGGGGCAGCAGGCCGGCGGCGTCGAAGGCCCGGTCGGCCTCCGTGAGGAGGGTGCCACGGCCCCGCTCGTAGGCGAGGAGGAGGCTCGCGCCGGGGGGCGCGGCCTCCTCGGCCACCGCGCCCGGCCCCTCGGGGCCCGGGCGGTAGGTGACGAGGTAGAGGGTGGACAGCCCGAGACGGGGCAGCTGCTCGGTGAGGACCCGCACCAGCTCCTCCACGGAGCCGGCGGTGACGAGCCGGTTCCCCACGTCCTGCAGGACGTGGCCCTGCCGTTCGGTGACCTGCTGGATCCCGAGCCAGCGCTGCTCCGCCTCGCCGAGCGCCCGCAGCGCGCCGGGGACGCGCACGGCGGCCGTGCGCAGCAGGGACAGCAGCTCCATCCACGGCACCGGCGCCTCACCGAGCCGGCCGCAGAGGTCGACGAGCCGGCGGAGGCTGGCCTCCAGGAACCGGCCGTCGTCCTGGTCGGCCCGGCGCAGGCCGATGACGACCTCCTCCGCCCAGCGGTCGCCGAGGTCGTCGCCGCGGCTGCCGGCGGCGGAGCGCAGGACCGCGGCGACGGTGGCGTCGTCGTCGGCGAGGGAGATGGCCGGAGGCGGGCAGCCGCAGGAGCGGCGGTGGAGGACCTCGCAGTCCAGCACCGTCTCGGCGGGGACCTCCCGGCCGTCCGCGAGCTCCGCCAGCAGCTCGACACCGCGGGCCTCCATGGCGCGGAAGGGCAGCCGGGCGGTCGTCAGCAGCACGTTCGCCCGTGCCGCGCTGAGGGTGGTGGGGTCGGCGGCGTCCCCGAGGCCGAAGAAGGCCGGGTCGACGTAGTCGTCGAAGCCGGTGACCGCCACGTCCTGCGGCACCCGCAGTCCCATCGCCCGCGCGGCCGAGACGACCGCGAGGGCGAGGTTGTCGTTGGCGGCCATGACGGCGTCCACCGCGGGCCCCGGCGCGGTCAGCAACGACCTCACCTGCAGCCGCACGGCCGCCTGCCCGGGGTCCCAGCCGGGCAGCAGGGCGCCCACGAGCTGCTGGTCGCGGGGGATGCCGTGGGCGCGCAGCGCATCGAGGTAGCCCTGGTAGCGCAGCGCGGCGCCGCGGTGCGTGGCCGGGCCGCGCAGGTACGCGATGCGGCGGCGGCCGTGGACGGTGATGAGGTGCTCGGCCATCTGCCGGCTGGCCCCCCGCTCGTCCATGGCGACGCCGATGGCGCCGGGCAGCGGGTCCTCGGCGCTCACCACGGGGTGCCCGCCGAGCGTGCGGGCCCAGCGCCGCACCGCCTCCTGGCCGCACTGACCCTGCAGCAGCGCGGTCCACACGAGGTAGCCGTCGACGGGTGCCACCTCGGGGAAGCGTGCCGCGAACGGCGCCGGGCGGTCGGAGTCCGCTCCTCCGGCCGCCGCACGCACGAGGTCGGTGCCGACGACGGTCAGGAGGCCCACGTCGAGCCGCTTGGCCGCGTCCTGCGACCCGAGCCAGTGCTCCTGGTGGATGTTGACCTGGAGCGCGGAGGTCAGGACCGCGAAGCGGCGCCCTCTCGGGGACTTCCGCTGCGACGCGCCCGCCCCGTCCGAGGCCATGGGCGCATCGTAGTTGCGTGACCACCGGCAGTCACCTCGACAGCGCCACCGCCGCAGCCGAGGGGGCCGTAGGGTTCCGGCCGTGAGCGACGGCGCAGCGCAGCGGATCCCCGGGCCCCCCTCCCCGTGGCCCACCAGGCCCCTCGGCGCCACCGGGCTGGAGGTCTCGACGTTCGGGTTCGGGGCGGGTCCCCTCGGCGGCCTCTTCGACGAGGTCGGCGAGGAGGAGGCGCAGGCGGCCCTGGAGGCGGCCTGGGCCGCGGGAGTGCGGTTCTTCGACGTCGCACCCCACTACGGCGCCGGACTCGCCGAGCGGCGCCTCGGCGCCTTCCTCGCCGGGAAGCCCCGCGAGGAGTTCGTCGTGGCGACCAAGGTGGGGCGCCTCCTCGTCGACGACGCGGACCTCGACACGGCCGCGGAGCAGGAGGGTTTCCGCGGCGGCCTGGCCAAGCGCCGCGTGCGCGACTACTCCGCGGACGGCGTGCGGCGCAGCCTCTCCGACAGCCTGGAACGACTCGGCCTGGACCGGGTCGACGTCGTCTTCGTCCACGACCCGCACGACTACGAGCGGGAGGCCACCACCACGGCCCTGCCGGAACTGGCGCGGTTGCGGGACGAGGGCGTGGTCACCGCCATCGGCGCGGGCGTCGACGACCTGGGCATGCAGGCCCGATTCGTGCGCACCGGCCTCGTCGACGTGCTCCTCGTCCCCGGTCGCTGGACCCTCCTCGACCGCAGCGCCGGCGCCGAACTGCTGCCGCTGTGCCTCGAGCGCGGCGTCTCCGTCGTCGTCGGCGGCGCCCTGAACTCCGGGATCCTCGCCGATCCCTCCCCCGGCGCCCGCTTCGACTACGCCCCGGCTCCCGAGCAGGTGCTCGCTCTCGCCCGGCGGCAGCAGGACGTCTGCGGGCGCCACGGCTGCTCGCTGCTGCAGGCGGCGCTGCAGTTCCCGCTGCGCCACCCCGCCGTGGTCGGCGTGCTGGTGGGCCTGCGCAGCCCGGCGGAGGCGCGCGCCGCCGCGGCCGACCTCGCCTCCCCGGTCCCCGTGCGGTGCTGGGAGGAACTGGAGCTCCTGGCGCTGCCCGTGCGGCCGTGAACGACGAGGGCCCCCGGGTGCCAGCGGGCGGGCCACCACCTGGGCAGATCGCCGAGTTCCGGAACTTCGCGGCGTCGAAGTGGTGACCGATCCCTCGGTGGACTGACATGCTGTGCCCGCTCGTCGGCGACGGGCGCTCGCACCGCACGTCCCTGCGCAACGAGGCGCCGGGGCACACCAGGAGGAATGGTTACATGCAGAAGACCATGCGCTGGTCCGCCGCAGTCGGCGCCGGATTCACGCTCGCGCTCGGACTCGTCTCCCCGGTGGCCGCCGGCGCCGCCGCCCCGGCCGCCCCCACGAGCGCGACCGCCGCCGCGGCCCGCGTGCAGCTGCCCGCGGACTGGCAGGCCCGCCGCGCCGCCGCCGCCGAGCGCCTCGGGGTCGAGGAGTCCCCGGCCGCGCAGGTCGTGCGCGACGCCATCGATCCCGGCGACTACGCCTGCGGGCCCACCGAGTTCCGCAACTACATCCGCAGCGTGCTCCAGGGCCTCAGCCCCGAGGAGATGCAGTTCCTGGACGAGAGCGGCGCCCTGGACTTCCCGACCTACGACGCCTTCGTCTTCGGCACCGGCGCCGACCCGCGCTACGGCCTCGACGCCGAGTACCGCCAGCAGCTCGTGCGGACCTTCCGCGACGGTCAGCGGTTCTGGGACGTGAAGTCCGGCGACATCCAGCTCCTCGGCCTCAACGGCAGCGTCCTGCGCGACGAGGCCCGCCTGACCCGCCTGCTCGTCGTCGTCTACGGCCTGGAGGAGGCCGACGCCGCCGCCTACGCCGCGGCCGTCGTCGCGGCCGTCGCGCAGATCCCCGCCCTGCAGGGGGGCGACAACCCGATCTTCTCGCTCAACGCGTTCGCGTTCAGCGGCGAGGGCGACCCCGACCCGCTGTTCTCCTCCATCCCCGACAAGATCGTCATGGGTGACGGGCTCAACGACGCGTTCGAGCACATGGGCATCGCCGACGTCGGCCCGCGCGCCGTGCTCGCCCACGAGTTCGGGCACCACGTGCAGTTCGAGAACGACCTGTTCGACTCGCCGCTGACCGGCGCCGAGGCGACCCGGCGCACCGAGCTGATGGCGGACGCCCTCGCCACCTACCAGCTCACCCACAAGCGCGGCCTCGCCCTCAACGCCAAGCGCGTCCTGCAGGCCGAGCGCTCGTTCTACGAGGTGGGCGACTGCTCCTTCGCCAGCGACGGCCACCACGGCACGCCGAACCAGCGGATGCGCGCGTCGGAGTGGGGCGCAGGCCTCGCCGCCTCCGCGCGCAAGCAGGGCCACATCCTGCCGTCGATGACGGTGGCGCAGCGGTTCGACGCGGTGCTGCCGCAGCTCGTCGCACCCGACGCTCCCTGACGCACCCGGGAACGACAGGAGGGGCGGGACCGTCCGACGACGGTCCCGCCCCTCCGTGCGTTCCCGGGTGCTCAGCCCCGGGGGGGCTCGGTCAGCCCCGCCCGGCGGGACGGCCGGAGCCGCGGCCACCGCGACGGCGCGAGCCGCCACCGGAGCGCGCCTGCTGGCCCGCGGCACCACCGCGCTGCTGGACGGCCGCCGTGCGCGGCTTCGCGGAGCGCTGCGGCTGCGGCGGCGCGGTCGGGATCGGCGCGTCAGCCGGGTCGACGTGCGGTGCCCGCGGGCCGGTGAGGTCACCCAGGAGCGCGTGCCCCGCGGACACTCCCGACCACTGCGGGGCGATGCCCGCCTGACGCGCCAGGGTCCGCACGTCGCCGCGCTGGTCCGGCGTCGCCACCGTCACCACCGTCCCCTCCGCGCCGGCGCGCGCCGTGCGGCCGGAGCGGTGCAGGTACGCCTTGTGCTCGGTCGGCGGGTCCACGTGCACGACGAGGTTGATGTCGTCGACGTGGATGCCGCGCGCGGCGATGTCGGTGGCGACGAGCACCCGCACCGAGCCGTCGGAGAAGGCCGTGAGGTTGCGCTCGCGGGCGTTCTGGCTGAGGTTGCCGTGCAGGTCGACGGCCGGCACGCCGGCGGAGGTGAGCTGCTTGGCGAGCTTCTTCGCCGAGTGCTTCGTGCGGGTGAAGAGGATGGTGCGCCCCAGGCCGGAGGCCAGCTCCCGCACCACGCCGGCCTTGGCGTCGGCGGCGACCTCCAGCACGTGGTGCTCCATCGTGGCCACCGGCGCGACCGCCGGGTCCACCGAGTGCGTCACGGGCTGGCGCAGGTAGCGCTTGACCAGGACGTCGATGCCGTTGTCGAGGGTCGCGGAGAACAGCAGCCGCTGGGTGCCCGCGGGGGTGGCGTCCAGCAGGCGCTTCACGCCGGGCAGGAAGCCGAGGTCGGCCATGTGGTCGGCCTCGTCGAGGACGGTGACCTCGACGCGGTCGAGGCGGCAGTGCCCCTGGCGGATCAGGTCCTCCAGCCGGCCCGGGCAGGCGATGAGGACGTCCACCCCGGAGGCCAGCGCCTGCACCTGGGGGTTCTGGCCGACGCCGCCGAAGACGGTCGTCACCCGCAGCCCCACCGCCGAGGCCAGCGGCGTCACGGTGGCGGCGACCTGGTTGGCGAGCTCCCGTGTGGGCAGCAGGACCAGCGCGCGGGGGCGGCCCGCCTCGCGGCGGGTGCGCGAGGCCGCCAGGGCGGCCACCAGCGGGAGGGCGAAGGCGATGGTCTTGCCGCTGCCGGTGCGGCCGCGGCCGAGGACGTCGCGCCCGGCGAGGGAGTCCGGCAGGGTCGCGGTCTGGATCGGGAAGGGCTCGGTCACCCCGCGCTCGGCGAGCACGGCGACGAGGGCGGCGGGCACGCCGAGGGCGGCGAAGCCGGCCTGCCCGGCCGGGGCGGGCGCCGGGCGCTGCACGGGGACGGCGGCGGCGGCCGGCGCGGCGGCCGGCGCGTGGGCGACGGCGGCCTGGACGCGCGCGGTCTGGACCGGCGCAGCCTCGGCAGGCGCGCTGCCGGCCGGCTGCGGGGCCGCTGCACCGGCCGGCCGGGAGGCGCGGCGACGGCGACGGGGAGCCGGGGAGGTGGACGGACGGGTCTCGGGCGTGCTCAAGGGCGAGCCTCTCAGAGAGGAGTCAGCAGGGTGGCCGTCGAACGATCGACCCCGCTCGCTGTGGAGGGACTCGCTGGAGGTGTACCGGCGCTCATGGCGCATCGCACTCGACCGCGGGCCGCGCAACCGTGCGCGCCCGCCGGGGACAGTCTGCCCCATCTCCTGATCGGCAGCGCACCGACCGTGCTGAGCCCCCGCGGCACGGCACCTGCCAGGACACCGGGCGGCGACGGCGCACCACCCGTCAGTGTTGGTCAGGCTAACCTCACCGGGTGGCGACCATCACCAGCCTCCGCGGCGGCCGGCCACCCGCGGACGCGCCCCCTCCCGAGGACGCCCCCGCGCGGGTGCGCTCGGCCGGAGCGCGCAGCGCCGGGCTCCTCGTGGCCGTGGCGCTGCTCGCCGTCGCCGCCGGGCTCAGCCTCGCCGTGGGCGCCCGGCAGGTGCCGCTGGGCACCGTCCTCGCCGCGCTGGCCGGCACCGACACCTCCGCCGACGCCGTCGTCGTCCTGGAGCTGCGCCTGCCGCGCACGGTGCTCGGCATCCTCGTCGGCGCCGCCCTCGGCCTCGCCGGCGCCCTCATGCAGGCCCTCACCCGCAACCCCCTGGCCGACCCCGGCCTGCTCGGGGTCAACGCCGGAGCCGCCGCCGCCATGGCCACCACCGTCGGGCTGCTGGGGCTGGCGAGCGCCGCCGCCGTCGGCTGGTCCGCGCTGGCCGGGGCCGCGCTCGCCTCCGTCGTGGTCTACGCGCTCGGCGCCACCGGCCGCGGCGGGGCCACCCCCGTGCGGCTCGCCCTCGCGGGTGTCGCGATCACCGCGGCCCTCAACGCCTGGACCAGCTCCCTGATCCTGCTGGACCGCGAGACCTTCGACCGGTACCGGTTCTGGCAGGTCGGCTCCCTCGCCGGGCACGGCTGGGACGAGCTCACCGGCCTGCTGCCGTTCTTCGTCGTCGGCACCGTCCTGGCCCTCAGCCAGGGCCGTGCGCTCAACGCACTCGCCCTGGGCGACGACTCCAGCCGCGCCCTGGGGGCCGCCACCGGCCGCACGCGGGTGCTGACGGCCGTCGCGGTGACCCTGCTCTGCGGGGCCGCGACCGCCGCCGCCGGCCCGCTCTGGTTCATCGGGCTGGCGGTGCCGCACGCCGTGCGCGCCGTGACCGGACCCGACCAGCGCTGGGTGCTGCCGTACTGCGTGCTGCTGGCGCCGGTCCTGCTCCTCCTCAGCGACGTGCTCGGCCGCGTCGTCGTCCGCCCCGGGGAGCTGCCGGTGTCCATCGTCACCGCGGTCCTGGGGGCGCCGGTGTTCATCGCGCTCGTGCGCCGCCGCCGGCTGGCACGCCTGTGAGCGCCCCCACCGCCACCCGGCCCCGCCCGGCCCCGCCCGCCCGCCGCCGCGCCGCCCGGCGCACCCGCAGCACGCTCGTCTGCCTGGCCCTGACCGCCGTCATCCTCGGCGCCGCGGTGCTGGCGCTGACCACCGGCGAGTTCCCCCTGCCGCCGGCCGACGTCGTCGCGACCCTCCTCGGCCGCGGCGACGGCGGCGCGGAGTTCATCGTCCTCGGCCTGCGGCTGCCCCGCCTGGTCACCGCGATCGCCGTCGGCGCCGCCCTCGCCGTGGCGGGCGGGCTCTTCCAGCAGCTCACCCGCAACCCGCTCGGCAGCCCCGACGTGGTGGGCTTCAACGAGGGCGCCGCCCTCGGTGCGCTGGTGGTGCTGCTGCTCCTGGGCTGGTCCGGCCCGACCGTGGTGCTCGGCGCCCTCGCCGGCGGCCTCGGCACCGCCGTGCTGGTGTGGCTGCTGGCCCTGCGCGGCGGCGCCTCCGGGTACCGGCTGGTCCTCGTCGGCATCGGGCTCGCCGCGATGCTGCAGGCGGGCATCCACTACCTCCTCACCAGGGCGAAGATCGAGGACGCCATGGGGGCCCACCTGTGGCTGACGGGCAGCCTCAACGGCCGCGGCTGGGAGCACGTCGCGCCGCTGGCCGCCGGGATGGTCGTGCTCGTCCCCGCCGCCCTGCTCGTCGGGCGGCACCTGACGCTGCTGGAGATGGGCGACGACCTCGCCGCCGCCCTGGGCGTGCGCGTCCAGCTCGTCCAGGCGTCGGCGGTGCTGGTCGCCGTGGCCCTCACCGCGGGAGCCACCACCGCCGCCGGGCCGGTGCTGTTCGTCGCCCTGGCGGCGCCGCAGATCGCCCGGCGCCTCACCCGCACCCCCGGCAGCGGCCTCGTGGCCGCCGCCCTCACCGGCTCCGCGCTGCTGCTCCTCGCCGACGTCGCCGCCCAGCGCGTGATCGCCCCCGCCCAGCTCCCCGTCGGCGTCATGACGGGGGCGGTGGGCGGCGCCTACCTCGCCTGGCTGCTCGTCGGCCAGTGGCGCAGGGGGCGCGGATGAGCGCCTCCCGACGCCCGGCGGCGTCCCCGACCGGCCCCCCTCCCCCGCCCAGGACGGATCCGCGCATGCCCCGACCCTCCCGCCCCCTCCGCGCGAGCGAGCCGCTGCCCGGGCCGCGGCTGCGGGCGCAGGACCTGACCCTCGCCTACGAGCAGCGCACCGTCGTCGAGGGCCTGGACCTGGACATCCCCGACGGCTCCTTCACGGTGATCGTCGGCCCCAACGCCTGCGGCAAGTCGACGACCCTGCGGGCCCTGGCGCGGATGCTCAGGCCCCGCTCCGGCGCGGTGCTCCTCGACGGGGAGGTGATCGGCTCCCTGCCGTCGAAGGAGGTCGCCCGCCGCCTCGGGCTGCTCCCCCAGACGGCCACCGCCCCCGACGGCATCACCGTGGCCGACCTGGTGGCCCGCGGGCGGTTCCCGCACCAGCGGCTGCTGCGCCAGTGGAGCGCCGACGACGAGCGCGCCGTGGCCGAGGCGATGGCCGCCACCCGGGTCGAGGCCCTCGCCGAGCGCTGCGTGGACGAGCTCTCCGGCGGGCAGCGGCAGCGGGTGTGGCTGGCGATGGCCCTCGCGCAGGAGACGCCCATCCTGCTGCTCGACGAGCCGACCACCTACCTCGACATCGCCCACCAGATCGAGGTCCTCGACCTGTGCGCGCAGCTGCACGAGGAGCAGGGCCGCACCCTCGTCGCCGTGCTGCACGACCTCAACCACGCCTGCCGCTACGCCACCCACCTCGTGGCGATGCGCGACGGGCGCGTGGAGGCGCAGGGCGCGCCCGCCGACGTGGTGGACGCCGAGCTCGTCGAGCGGGTCTTCGGGCTGCCGTGCGTCGTGGTCCCCGACCCCGAGACGGGTGGGCCGCTCGTGGTGCCGACCGCGCGCCGGCGCAGCGCCGTCGCCGCCGGCTGAGCCGGCGCCCTCCGCCCGGCGCGGCGGCCGTCACGGCAGCGGCGGCTCCGGGGCCGGCTGGTCCGGTGCGCTGCCCGCCGGGTCGGCGGTCGTGGTGCTGGTGGGCCCGGAGTCCGAGCCGGGCGCCGGGGCGGGCGTGCCCGACGTGGCGGAGGGCCCGGGGGTCCCGGTCGGCGCACCGCCCGAGGACGGGCTGCCGGACGTGCTGGGGGACGTGCTGGGGGACGTGCTCGTCGAGGCGCCGGGCGAGCCGGTGGGCGACGCGGACGGCTCGACCGCCGGGTCCGTGGCCGGGCCCGTCGGAGCGGGCTCCGCTGGCGCCGGGACGGAGCGCTGCAGGGGAACGCCGAAGACGCCGCGGTCGACGCGCTGCTCCGTGGAGGTCGCATCCCGCTCCGCGCCGCCGGTGCGGGCCGCCAGGGACTGCCCGGTCGCGAACTCGAACCCCGCGATGACCGCGACGGCCAGCAGGAACGCGCCCACCGCGGGCACGGCCCCGTACCGGAGCGCACGCGAACCGCGCGGTGCGACGGCGCGCTCCTGCCGCAGGGCCTCCCGCAGGACGGCCTCCGCCTCGGCGTCCGGCGGCCCGCCGGAACCCCGCCGCGCGCGCCGGGCCGCCTCGACGAGGCGCTGACGGCTGCGGGCGAGGTAGTGGGCGTAGACGGCGGTGCCGACGGAGGCGGCGAGGCTGCCGATCCCGGCGCCCAGCAGGGTCCCCACCCACCCGAGGGACCTCAGCGTCGACAGCAGCACCGCCGCGGTCACGGCCGCCAGCGCGCCGCCGACGATCTGCACCCAGTTGAGGGTGAGCGTGGCCGGAGCCGGTTCCGGAGCCGGTCCCGCCGGGGCTCCGACGTCGCCCTGCTCCCGGGGTGCCGGGACGGGGGGCGCGGCCGCACCGCGTCGCGGATCGCGGGGGGACTGGGTGGGCGGAGGGGTCTGCGCGCTCATCTCGGTCCCATCCTCGCACCGGCCGCACCCGCGCCCGGGCCGCCGCCGGGACCGGCGGGTGCAGCGCTCGTGGAGGTCCTGTGCCGTCAGCGGGCCGCGGCGCGCTGGGTGGCGTCGCGGACCTCGCCCACCAGCTCCTCCAGGACGTCCTCGAGGAACACCACCCCCGCGACGCGACCGCTGGGATCGACGACCCGCGCCAGGTGCGAACCGTTGCGGCGCATCGAGGCCAGGGCGTCCTCGACCTCCTCCGCCGCACCGAGCGTCACCAGCGAGCGGACCCGCTTGTCGGGGACCGGCTGGGTGTAGCGCTCGTCGTCGGCGTAGAGGATGTCCTTCAGGTGCAGGTAGCCGGCGAGGTCGCCGTGGGCGTCCTGCACGGGGAAGCGGCTGTAGCCGGTGCGCGCCACGAGGGACTCCACGTCCTGCGGAGTGGCGCCGACGGCCACGGTGACCAGCCGGTCCAGGGGCACCGCGAGGTCGCCGACGGAGCGCTCGGAGAACTCCAGGGCCCCGGACAGCAGGCCCTGGGTGTCCTCCAGGGTGCCCTCGCGCTGGCTCTCGGCGACGATCGACTGCACCTCCTCGGCGGTGAAGGCCGAGGCCACCTCGTCCTTCGGCTCCACGCCCACGAGGCGCAGCGCCGCGTTCGTGATGCCGTTGAGGGCGCGGATGACCGGGCCGAGGAGCCGGCCCAGCGCCAGCAGCGGCGGGGCGAGCAGCAGCGCGGAGCGCTCCGGCCCGGCGATGGCGAGGTTCTTCGGGATCATCTCCCCGACGACGACGTGCAGGTACACCACGACGGTCAGCGCCAGCACCAGCGCCACCGGGTGCAGCAGCCCGGCGGGCACGCCGAGGGAGGCGAACACCGGCTCCAGCAGGTGGGCCAGCGCCGGCTCGGCCACCGCGCCCAGGCCGAGCGAGCACAGGGTGATCCCGAGCTGGCAGGTGGCGAGCATGAGGGAGACCTGCTCCATCGCGGTCAGCGTCTGCCGCGCCCGGCCGCTGGTGGCGGCCAGCGGCTCGATCTGGCTGCGGCGGGCGGAGAGCACCGCGAACTCGGCGCCGACGAAGAAGGCGTTGCCCAGCAGCAGGACGACGCCCACGGCCAGGGCGGTCAGCTCGTTCACCGGCGCACCTGCTCCCGGTCGACGCGGGTGGCACCGCTCGGGCGGTGGGCCGTGCGCAGGTCGAGGTGCCCCCGGGCCGCGTGGGCACCCGCCGGGCGGTGCGGGGCGCCGGCACCCGGCCGTGCCCCCGCCTGCCCGGGCTCGACGCCCTCCTGGCCGCCTTGCCCGCGCCGCACCCGCAACCGGTCCACCCGTCGCCCCTCCATCCGCACCACCTGCAGGACGGCGTCGTCGGCGACGACCTCGTCCCCGACGGCCGGGATGCGTCCCAGCCGGGCCATCACGAAGCCGCCGAGCGTCTCGTAGGCGGGGTCGTCGGGCACCTCGACGCCGAGGCGGTCGCGCACCTCGTCCGGGCGCAGCAGCCCGGGCACGGACCAGGTGCCGTCGCGGTGCTGGCGGACCCCGCCGCGGTCGCGGTCGTGCTCGTCGGCGACCTCGCCCACGATCTCCTCGACGAGGTCCTCGAGGGTGACGACGCCGGCCGTGCCGCCGTACTCGTCGACGACCACGGCCAGCTGCAGGCCGCGCTCGCGCAGCTGCAGCAGGAGCGGGTCCAGGCGCAGGGTGTCGGGGACGCGGCGCGCCTCCAGCATGATCGCGGCGGCGGGGACGTCGGCCCGGCGCTCCGGCGGCACCGAGACGGCGGCCTTGAGGTGGACGACGCCGACGATGTCGTCGAGGTCCTCGCCGATGACGGGGAAGCGGGAGTGGCCGCTGGAGCGGGCCAGGGTCACCACGTCGGCCACGCTGTCCTCCCGGCGCACCGCCTGCACCCGCACGCGGGGGGTCATGACGTCGGCGGCGGTCTGGTCGCCGAAGATCAGCGTGCGCGCCAGCAGGTTCGCGGTGCCGGGGTCGAGGGTGCCCTGCTCCGCGGAGCGGCGCACGAGCGAGGCCAGCTCCGAGGCGGAGCGGGCGCTGGAGAGCTCCTCCTGCGGCTCGACGCCCACCGCGCGCAGGAAGCGGTTGGCGCTGCCGTTGAGCACGGCGATGAGCGGGCGCATCGCCCACGTGAAGGCGCGCTGCGGGGGTGCCACCACGCCGGCGGTGGGCAGCGGCAGGGACAGCGCGAGGTTCTTGGGGATCAGCTCCCCCACGACCATGGAGAAGGCGGTCGCCAGGGCCACGGCGACCACGACGGCCACGGAGGACGCGCCGGGCCCCTCGATGCCGACGGCGGCGAGCGGGCTGCGCAGCAGGGCGGCGAGGGAGGGCTCGACGAGGAACCCCACGAGCAGCGTCGTCAGCGTGATGCCGACCTGCGCGCCGGACAGCTGCGTCGACAGGGTCCGCAGCGCAGGCAGGACGGCGCCGGCGCGGGCGTCGCCGCGCTCCACGGCGCGCTCGACGGTGGGCCGGTCCAGCGTGACGAGGGAGAACTCCGCCGCCACGAAGATCGCGGTGCCGATCGTGAGGAGGACGCCCGCGAGCAGCAGCAGCCACTCGATCACGGGGTCGCTCCGCTGCGGGAGCAGGAGCGGCGGGGGTGCGGGAGGCGGCCGCCGAGCGGCCCGGGAGATGAGCTCATGGCCCTGCCGATCCTAGGCCCGGCGTCGCCCGGCCGCACCGGCACGCACCGCGGGCGGGCCCCCGGTCCCGGCGGCGCCGCCACCGCGCTGTGGTGGGATGACGGAGCCGCCGCCCGCACCGCGGCGGCGCGGGCCGAGAGGAGCCGGGGTGGTCGGCAGGCGCAGCGGTCGGCGGCCGGGCGACCCCTCCCGGACGCGGGAGCAGATCCTCACCGCCGCCCGGGAGGCGTTCGCCGAGGGCGGCTACGACGCCACCTCGATGCGCCGCATCGCCGCCACCGCGGGCGTGGACCCCGCACTGCTGCACCACCACTTCGGCAGCAAGGAGCGGCTGTTCCTCGCGGCCGTGCGCGCGCCGGCCGACCCCGCGGAGCTCATGCCCGCGGTCGCCGCGGGCGGGCCGGACGGTGCCGGCGAACGCCTCGTGACGACGTTCCTCGGGGTGTGGGACTCCCCCGCGGGCGCCGGCGCCGCCGCCCTGCTGCGCACCGCGGCGGCCAACCCGCTGGTGGCGCGCCTCGTCCGGGAGTTCCTCCTCGCGCGGGTGCTGCGCCCGCTGCTGGCGGACCTGGGCGTGCCCGCGACCGAGCGCGACGTGCGGGCCTCGCTCGTGGCGTCGCAGCTCATGGGCCTGGCCGTGACGCGGTACGTCATCGGCCTGGAGCCGCTGGCATCGGCCCCGGCGGCGGCGGTGGTGGCCGCCGTGGGGCCGACCCTGCAGCGCTACCTGGCCGGGGACCTCGGGGCCGCCCTCTCGGACCCTCAGGCGGAGCGTGACGGCCCCGCCGGTCACCAGCCGGCGGGCAGCGGCCGCCCCTCGTCGTAGCCGGCGGAGGACTGCAGCCCCACGACGGCGCGCTCGGCGAACTCGGCGACGGTGCGGGCACCGACGTAGGTGAAGGCGGAGCGGACCCCGGCCGTGATCTGGTCGAGGAGGTCCTCCACGCCGGGCCGGTGCGGGTCCAGGTGCATCCGGGAGGTGGAGATGCCCTCCTCGAACAGCCCCTTGCGGGCCCGCTGGAAGGGGCTGTCGCCGCGGGTGCGGGCGGCGACGGCCCGGGCCGAGGCCATGCCGAAGCTCTCCTTGTACGCCCGCCCGTCTGTGCCGATGATGAGGTCGCCGGGGCTCTCGCTGGTCCCCGCGAACCAGGAACCCACCATGACCTGGCTGGCGCCCGCGGCCAGGGCGAGGGCGACGTCGCGCGGGTGGCGCACCCCGCCGTCGGCCCACACCGCCGCCCCCAGCTCCTTCGCGGCGGCGGCGCACTCGAGGACCGCGGAGAACTGCGGCCGGCCGACGCCCGTCATCATCCGCGTCGTGCACATGGCGCCGGGGCCGACGCCGACCTTGCAGATGTCGGCGCCCGCGGCGACGAGGTCGCGCACGCCCTCGGCGGTGACCACGTTGCCCGCCACGAGCGGCACCTGCGGCTGCAGGGCGCGCACGGCGGCCAGGGCGTCGAGCATCTTCTCCTGGTGGCCGTGGGCGGTGTCCACGACGAGCGCGTCCACCCCCGCCTCCAGCAGGGCCTGCGCCTTGGCGGCCACGTCGCCGTTGATGCCGACCGCCCCGGCCACGCGCAGTCGCCCGGTGTCGTCGAGGGCGGGGCGGTAGACCGTCGAGCGCAGGGCGCCCGTGCGGGTCAGGGCGCCGACGAGGCGGCCCGCGCGCACCACGGGCGCGAAGCGGCGCCGGGCGGCGTGCAGCTGCTCGAAGGCGGCCTCCAGGCCGTCGCGCTCGACCTGGTCGGCGTCGAGCACCACCGGCGCGGCGCTCATGACCTGGTCGACGCGGGTGAAGCGGTCCACCCCCTCGCAGTCCGCGGGGGTGACGACGCCCACGACCGCGTCGCCGGCCACGACGACGGCCGCGCCGTGCGCCCGCTTGGGCAGCAGGTGCAGGGCGTCGTGGACGGTGTCGGTGGGCGCCAGCCGCACCGGGGTCTCGAAGACCGGGTGGCGCTGCTTGACCCAGGCCACGACCTCCGCGACGACGTCGAGGGGGACGTCCTGCGGCAGCACCGCGAGCCCGCCGCGGCGGGCGATGGTCTCTGCCATCCGGCGGCCGCTGACCGCGGTCATGTTCGCCACCACCAGGGGGATGGTGGTGCCGGTGCCGTCGTCGCCGGAGAGGTCGACGTCGAGGCGCGACGTCACCGAGGAGCGCGACGGGACGAGGAAGACGTCGTTGTACGTCAGGTCGGAGGCCGGGTGGTGGCCGTGGAGGAACCGCACGTCGTCGATGGTAGGCGTGCGGGGGCGCCCCCACCCCGCGCCGGCTGCGGCCTGCGCAGGGTTTGCGGAGGAACCGCGCACGCCCGGCCGCGCTCCCGGGGAGGGGCGCCCGGCAGGTCCTACCCTTCCCGCATGAGCACCCCGGGCACCGTCGACCCCCACCGTCCCCCCGCTGCCGGCACCGCCGGGCCCGGCGCCGGAGCTGGTGCGGGCGGGCGCAGGGCGGTCGTCGTGGAGGACGAGCCGACGATCGCGGAGGCCGTCGCGACGCGGCTGCGGGCGGAGGGCTACGTCGTGGAGGTGGCCTCCGACGGCCCGAGCGGGGTGGCCCTGTGCGAGCGGGTCTCCCCCGACGTCGTCGTGCTCGACGTGATGCTGCCCGGCTTCGACGGCCTCGAGGTCTGCCGCCGGGTGCAGGCCGCGCGGCCGGTGCCGGTGCTGATGCTGACCGCCCGCGACGACGAGACGGACAAGCTCGTCGGGCTCGGCGTGGGCGCCGACGACTACATGACCAAGCCCTTCTCGATGCGGGAGCTGTCCGCGCGGGTCAACGGCCTGGTGCGCCGGGTGGAGCGCGCCCGGCTGCTGGCCGGCGGGGCGGGGCCCGGCCCCGAGAACGCGCCGCTGCGCTTCCCCGTCTCCGACGGGGAGCTGGAGGTGGACCGGGCGCAGCGGCGGGTCCGTCGGGCCGGCCGCGAGGTGCACCTGACCCCCACCGAGTTCGACCTGCTCGTCTGCCTGACGTCGTCGCCGCGCACGGTGCTGACGCGCGAGCGGCTGCTGGAGGAGGTCTGGGACTGGGTCGACGCCTCCGGCACCCGCACCGTCGACAGCCACGTCAAGGCGCTGCGGCGGAAGCTCGGCGCGGACCTGGTGCGCACGGTCCACGGGGTGGGCTACGCGTTCGAGCCGGCCGGGACCCCGTGAGTCCGGCGGGAGCACCTCAGGGCCAGACCGCGGCGGGCGGGCGGGCGGCCGCGGCGGGGCACGCCGCCGCGCGGCTCACGGGGCACGGCCGCTCCGCCCGGGCCGGCTGGACGGAGGTGCGCCCGCTGGACCCGCTGCAGTCGCTGAAGGTCAAGCTCGGGGTGCTGGTCGCCGTGACGGTGACCGTCTCCTCGCTGCTGGTCTGGGCGGGGCTGCACAACCAGATCGGCCCGCGCTACACGCTGCCCGCCGCGATCGTCGCCGCCCTGGTCGTGACGCAGCTCCTGGCGCGGGGCATGACGTCGCCGCTGCGGGAGATGACGGCCGCCGCCCGCGCGATGGCGACGGGCGACTACAGCCGCCGGGTGCGCTCGACCAGCCACGACGAGGTCGGGGAGCTGGCGGTCGCCTTCAACCGGATGGCGGAGGACCTGGAGGCTGTCGACCGGGAGCGGCGGGAGCTGGTCGCCAACGTCAGCCACGAGCTGCGCACGCCGGTCTCGGCGCTGCGGGCGGTGCTGGAGAACGTCGTCGACGGCGTGACGCAGCCGGAGCCGCAGGTGCTGAGCACGGCGCTGGCGCAGACGGAGCGGCTGGGCCGCCTCGTGGAGCAGCTGCTGGACCTGTCGCGGGTGGACGCGGGGAAGACGGCCCTGGTGCGTGACGACGTGGCGCTGCGGCCCTTCCTGCAGGAGGCGGTGGACGCGATGTCGCTGGCGGGGCGCGGCGTGGACTTCGTGGTGGACGTGGAGCCGCCGGGGATCGTGCTGAGCGCGGACGCGGAGCGGCTGCACCAGGTGGTGGCCAACCTCCTGGACAACGCCTCCAGGCACTCCCCGGAGGGCGGCACGGTCACCGTCTCCGGCCGGTTGCTGGGCGACGTGGTGCGCATCTCCGTCTCGGACGAGGGACCGGGCATCGCCGACGCCGACCGCGAGCGCGTCTTCGAGCGCTTCCACCGGGGCACGTCGCGACCGGACGGCGGCACCGGCCTCGGCCTGGCCATCGCGCGCTGGGCGGTGCAGCTGCACGGCGGAAGCATCGCCGTGGCGGCGCAGCCCGACGGTGCGGGCTGCCGCATCGACGTGCACCTGCCCCTGCACGCCCCGCAGGCGGCGGCCGGGCCGGTGCGGGCGGCCGGGGTGTGACGGTGCCCACACCGCCCGGGGAGGGCGCCCTGACGACGGGTGCTGGGCCGCTTCCGGAGCGCGAGCAGGTCTAGGCTGGCGGGGCGTCACCACGACCCCGCGGAAGAAGGCGACAACGCCGTGCCTCAGAACTCCTCGCACGAGGGCCCTCTGACGACCTTCGGTCCCAACGAATGGCTCGTCGACGAGCTGTACGAGCAGTATCTCGCCGACAAGCAGTCCGTCGACCCGGCCTGGTGGGACTTCTTCGCCGACTACCAGCCTGCGGAGAACCCCGCCGGGACGTCGAGCACCGCTCCGCAGGGCGACGGCGGCACCGGTGCCGCCGCCCCGGCGGACGGCCAGGGCTCCACCCCGTCCCCCAGCTCCTCTCCGGAGTCCGCCGCCTCCCCGGACTCCCCCGCCCCGAGCGCGCCGTCCGCTCCCTCGAACGGCTCCTCGAACGGCTCGGGCGCGTCGACGCCGGCCGCCAGCTCCTCCGGCAACGGTGCCGGCGCGGCGGCCCAGCGCCCGGCGGCCCCGGCGCCGAAGCCCGCCGCGACGAGCGGCGACGGCACGGCGGCCCGCAGCAGCGTCCCGGCCGTCAAGCCCGCGCCGGAGGCCGTCGAGGGCACCGGCGCGGTCGAGAAGCTGCGGGGGCCCGCGGCGCGCGTCGTGCAGAACATGGAGGCCAGCCTCGAGGTCCCCACCGCCACCAGCGTGCGGGCGGTCCCGGCCAAGCTCCTCGTCGACAACCGCATCGTCATCAACAACCACCTCAAGCGCGCGCGCGGCGGCAAGGTCTCCTTCACGCACCTCATCGGCTTCGCGGTCGTGGAGGCGTGCCGCGAGATGCCGGCGATGAACGCCGCCTACGTGGTCGAGGACGGCAAGCCGGCGGTGCTCAGCCCCGCGCACGTCAACCTGGGCATCGCGATCGACCTGGCGAAGCCGGACGGCAGCCGCCAGCTCCTCGTGCCGTCGGTGAAGGAGGCGGAGACCAAGAGCTTCGCCGAGTTCTGGGCCGCCTACGAGGACGTCGTGCGCCGCGCCCGCGCGGGCAAGCTCACCACCGCGGACTTCGCGGGGACCACCATCAGCCTGACCAACCCCGGCACGATCGGCACGGTCCACTCGGTGCCGCGCCTCGTCAAGGGCCAGGGCGCGATCGTCGGCGTGGGCGCGATGGAGTACCCGGCGGAGTACCAGGGCGCCAGCGAGGAGACGCTGGCCCGGATGGCCATCAGCAAGGTCATCACGCTGACCTCCACGTACGACCACCGGATCATCCAGGGTGCGCAGTCCGGCGACTTCCTGCGCATGGTCCACACCAAGCTGCTGGGCGAGGACGGCTTCTACGACCGCGTCTTCCAGGCGCTGCGGATCCCCTACCAGCCGATCCGCTGGGTGCGCGACATCTCCGTGCACCACGACGACCAGATCAACAAGACCGCCCGGGTGCAGGAGCTCATCCACGCCTACCGGGTGCGCGGCCACCTCATGGCCGACACCGATCCCCTGGAGTACCGCCAGCGGGTGCACCCCGACCTGGAGATCGAGAGCCACGGCCTCACGCTGTGGGACCTCGACCGGGAGTTCCCCACCGGCGGCTTCGGCGGCCGCGCCCACATGAAGCTGCGCGAGATCCTCGGGGTGCTGCGCGACTCCTACTGCCGCACGACCGGCATCGAGTACATGCACATCCAGGACCCCGAGCAGCGCCGGTGGATCCAGAACCGCGTGGAGCGGCCCTACAACAAGCCGAGCGCCGCGGAGCAGCTGCGCACCCTGCGCCGCCTCAACGCCGCCGAGGCGTTCGAGACGTTCCTGCAGACGAAGTACGTGGGCCAGAAGCGCTTCAGCCTCGAGGGCGGCGAGAGCGTCATCCCGCTGCTCGACGCGGTGCTGTCGGCGTCGGCGCGCGAGGGCCTCGACGAGGTCTGCATCGGCATGGCCCACCGGGGACGCCTCAACGTGCTGGCCAACATCGCCGGCAAGAGCTACGCGCAGATCTTCCGCGAGTTCGAGGGCGTGCAGGACCCGCGGACCGTGCAGGGCTCCGGGGACGTGAAGTACCACCTGGGCACGGAAGGCACCTTCACCGCCGAGACCGGCGAGACGACCCGCGTGTACCTGGCGGCGAACCCGTCCCACCTCGAGGCGGTCAACCCGGTCCTGGAGGGCGTGGCGCGCGCCAAGCAGGACCGCATCGGGCTGGGCGGGGAGTCCTTCCCCGTGCTGCCGGTGCTGCTGCACGGGGACGCGGCCTTCGCCGGGCAGGGTGTGGTGGCCGAGACGCTGAACCTGTCGCAGCTGCGGGGCTACCGCACCGGCGGCACCGTGCACGTGGTCATCAACAACCAGGTCGGCTTCACCACGGCGCCGGCCTCGGCGCGGTCGTCGGTGTACTCCACCGACGTCGGCCGCATGATCCAGGCGCCGATCTTCCACGTGAACGGCGACGACCCCGAGGCGTGCGTGCGGGTGGCGCAGCTGGCGTTCGACTTCCGCCAGACGTTCGACAAGGACGTCATCATCGACCTCGTCTGCTACCGCCGCCGCGGTCACAACGAGGGCGACGACCCGTCGATGACGCAGCCGCTGATGTACTCGCTGATCGAGAAGAAGCGCAGCGTCCGCAAGCAGTACACGGAGCAGCTCATCGGCCGCGGCGACATCACCGTCGAGGACGCCGAGGAGGCGCTGCGCGACTACTCCGCCCAGCTGGAGCGGGCCTTCGCGGAGACGAAGGAGGCCGGCGCCAACGGGCACGACGAGGGCGACAACCGCGGCGGCCTCGAGCGGCCCAGCGCCCAGGAGGCGGACGACGCCACGCGGCCGGCGGCCCGCGGCACGGCGATCGCCACGCAGGTGCTGGAGCACATCGGCCGGGTGCAGGCCAACCCGCCGGAGGGATTCACGGTCCACCCGAAGCTGCGCCAGCTGCTGGAGAAGCGCGAGCAGATGGCGCGCGAGGGCGGCATCGACTGGGGCTGGGGCGAGCTGCTGGCGTTCGGTTCGCTGCTCATCGAGGGCGTCCCGGTGCGCCTGGCCGGGCAGGACAGCCGCCGTGGCACGTTCGTCTCCCGCCACGCGGTCCTCATCGACCGGTCCACCGGCGAGGAGTGGACGCCGCTGCTGCACCTGGCCGAGGGGCAGGCGCGGTTCTGGGTCTACGACTCGCTGCTGTCCGAGTTCGCGGCCATGGGCTTCGAGTACGGCTACTCGGTGGAGCGCCCGGACGCGCTGGTGCTGTGGGAGGCGCAGTTCGGCGACTTCTTCAACGGCGCCCAGACGATCATCGACGAGTTCATCGCCGCGGGCGAGCAGAAGTGGGCGCAGCGCTCCTCCGTGGTGCTGCTCCTGCCGCACGGCTACGAGGGGCAGGGTCCGGACCACTCCTCCGGGCGCCCCGAGCGGTTCCTCCAGATGTGCGCGGAGGACAACATGACCGTGGCGATGCCCTCGACCCCGGCGAGCTACTTCCACCTGCTGCGCCGGCAGGCGTACGCCCGGCCCCGCAGGCCGCTCGTCGTCTTCACCCCGAAGTCGATGCTGCGCCTGAAGGCCGCGGCCTCGGCGGTGGAGGACTTCACCACGGGCGAGTTCCAGCGCGTCATCGACGAGGTGGAGCCGCTGGACCGCGGCGCGGTGGACCGCGTCCTCTTCTGCAGCGGGAAGGTCTACTACGACCTGCTGGCCGCGCGCACCGCGCGCAATGACGAGAGGACCGCCATCGTCCGCGTCGAGCAGCTCGCGCCGCTGCCGGTGGACCGGCTCCAGGAGGTCGCCGCGGGCTACCCGGGCGCGGACCTGGTCTGGGTGCAGGAGGAGCCGGCCAACCAGGGTGCCTGGCAGTACGTGGCGATGAACTCCCCCGACGAGTTCAGCGACAAGCTGCGGCTGGTCTCGCGCCCGGCCTCCGCCTCCCCGGCGGCGGGGTCGGTCAAGAAGCACCAGGTCGAGCAGGCCGCGCTCGTGGACGAGGCGTTCAACCGCTGACGTGCGACGGCTCCGGGCCGCCCCGCGTGGTGCCACCACGCGGGGCGGTCCGCTGCGCAGCGGCGACCACCCGGGCGGCACGTGGTGACGGGCGGGCGCTGACCGGTGGGCGCCCGGTCCGGCGCTGTCCGGGCCCCGGCGCGGGGCGGATATCCTCGCAGCGCCCCGGCGACGGCCGGGACTGGAGAACGGCGAGCGGCGAACGCCGCGAACGACCCGAGACAGGAGCGCCCCCGGCGTGAGCGAGGACCGCGTCTTCCCAGAGGACCGCTACGACGTGCGCGTCTGCGTCGTGGGCGACGAGTTCGTGACCGGCGTCGGCGACCCGCGTTCCCTGGGCTGGGTCGGCCGGGTGGCCGCCCGCACGCCTCGCGAGGACCGGGAGGTCACCCTCTTCCCCCTCGGCGTCCCCGGGGAGGCCACCACGGAACTCGCGGCGCGCTGGCGGGAGGAGACCGCCCGCCGCTTCGCCGGCGGCGACGAGCACCGGCTGATCATCGGCCTGGGCCACCACGACCTCGACTGCGGCACGACGCTGGCCCGCAGCCGCCTCAACCTGGCCAACGTCCTCGACGAGTGCGAGGCCCGCGGCCTGCCCGCCCTCGTGGTGGGGCCGGCGCCCGTGACCGACGAGGCCCGCAACGAGCGCATCGGCGACCTCGCCGACGCCTTCGCCGACGTCTGCGCCCGCCGCCGGGTCAGCTACGTCGACACCTTCGGCCCGCTGTCCGACCACGAGGACTGGTACGCCGACCTGGCCGCCGGCGACGGCGTGCACCCGGGGCAGTCGGGCTACGGCCTGCTGGCGTGGCTGGTCCTGCACAGCGGCTGGTACGACTGGCTGGGCGTCCCGCAGCCCTGACCGGCGCACCCGCCCGGCCGCGGCGGTGCCTGCGCCGGGCGGGTGCGGCACTAGGGTCCCCCCCATGAGCGCGGCTCACGGCGGCCCTCCCGAGCTCGTCCTCGGGCCGCTGCTGCGCTACGTCGACGAGACCCGCGCCACGGTGTGGGTGGAGACCGACCGCCCCTGCGAGGTCGTGGTAGACGTCGGCGGCGGGGAGGACGCCTCCAGCGGCCGCGCCCCCACCTTCGGCGTCCACGGCCACCACTACGCCCTCGTCGTCGTGCGCGGCCTGCCGTCGGGCGCGGTCCTCCCCTACCGGGTGAGCCTCGACGGGCACGTGGTGTGGCCCGCGGAGGACGGCCCGGGCGGGCCCGGCTCGCCCTTCCCGCCGAGCACCGTCCGCACCCGCGGCGAGACCGGGCGGCACGGCGCGGGGCACCTGCGGCTCTCGTTCGGCTCGTGCCGGCGCGCCGGCGGGGACTCGGCGCCGGAGCTGCGCGCGCTCGGGGCGGACGCCCTCGCGGCCCTCGCCCTGCGGATGGCCGCGACCGCGGAGGACTCCTGGCCGCACGTGCTGCTCCTCGTGGGCGACCAGGTCTACGCCGACATGCCGTCGGAGCCCCTGCGCCGGCGCCTGCGCGAGGCCCACCGCGACAGCCTCGACGCCGACCCGGACGTGCGCGACGAGATCGGCACGTTCGAGGAGTACACCTGGCTGTACCGGGAGACGTGGGGCACCCCCGAGGTGCGCTGGCTGCTGTCGACGGTGCCCTCCTGCATGCTCCTCGACGACCACGACCTGCGCGACGACTGGAACACCTCCCGCACCTGGCGGGAGCGGGTGAGCGCGCAGCCGTGGTGGCGCGACCGGGTCGTCGGCGCCTTCGCCAGCTACTGGGTGCACCAGCACCTGGGCAACCTCTCCCCCGACGACATCGGGAGGGACCCGGTGTGGCGGGCGCTGCACGCCGAGCGCGACGACGCCGGGCGCAGCCGCGTCCTCGACGACTTCGCGTGGCGCGCCGACGCGGAGCCCACCTCGGCACGGTGGAGCTTCCGCCGCGACCTCGGCGACGTCCGGCTCGTCGCGGTGGACTCCCGCTGCTCGCGCGTGCTCGACCCGCGGGCCCGGCGCATGGTCGACCGGACCGAGTGGGCGTGGGTGCGCGAGCAGGTGCTCGACGCGGACGGGCGGGCACCGCGGCACGTCCTGCTCGCCACGACCCTGCCGGTCTTCCTGCCGCGCGCGCTGCACGACCTGGAGGGCTGGGACGAGGCCGTCGCGGAGGGGGCGTGGGGGCGGCGCTGGGCGCGGGCCGGGGAGCGGCTGCGGCAGGCCGCGGACCTGGAGCACTGGGCGGCCTTCCGCGCCTCCTTCGCCGAGTTCACCGACCTGCTGGCCGAGCTGTGCTCCCCCGCCCGGGCCGGGGCGCCGCGCAGCGTCCTCGTGCTGTCCGGCGACGTCCACTGCAGCTACTCCGCCGAGGTCCGCCTGCCCGGTGTGGACCCGGCCCGCACCGCGGTGCACCAGCTCGTCATGTCGCCCTTCCGCAACCCGATGGAGCGGCTGCTGCGGGCGGCCATCGTGGGTTTCGAGACCCGGCCCCTGCGCTCGGTGCTGGCGCGGCTGGCCCGCTCCGCGGGCGTGGCGGCCGACGGGGTCTCGTGGCGGGTGACGCACGGGCCGTGGTTCGCCAACGGCGTCACGACGCTGGACGTGGCCGGGGAGCGGGCGACCGCGGAGGTCGACCACGCCCTCGTCGTCGGGGGGCGGCAGCTCCTCGAGCGCACCGCCGACGTCCCGGTGCAGGGCTGAGGGTGCGCAGCCGGGCAGCGCACCGAAGTGTTGCGAGTGCATCTCGGTGCGGAACCGGTGCGCAGTATGGGCAGACGCAGCGGGTCGAGTAGTCCAGACTGTCCACCCTCAGTCCCAGACCAGGAGGTTCTCCCGTGGCCCATCGCCGGTCGTTCCTGCTCATGTGCGGCACCGTCGCCGCCACCGCGCTCGCGGTCACCAGCTGCGGTTCCGACTCGCTCAGCGGCGCCCCCAGCTCCCCCGGCTCCACGGGGAGCCCCACCTCCTCGGCCGCGGCCCCCAGCGCCGACACGTCCCTGCAGGACTCCCTCCCGCAGGCCCTGAAGGACTCCGGCGTGCTGCGCGTCGGCACCAACGCCGAGTACCCGCCCAACGAGTACCTGGAGGGCGGCGAGGTCGCCGGCCTGGGCATCGACGTCATGAACGCCGTCGCCGCCAAGCTCGGCCTGGAGACGGAGTACACCAACGCGCCGTTCGACAGCCTGATCATCGGTGTGGCCGCCAACCGCTACGACGCGGCCGTCTCCTCCTTCACGATCAACGAGGAGCGCAAGAAGGAGGTCAACATGGTCAGCTACTTCGAGGCGGGCAGCCAGTGGGCCACCCTGGCGGACAACCCCTCCGGCCTCGACCCGGCCTCCCCCTGCGGCAAGCGCGTGGCCGTGCAGACCGGCACCGTGCAGGCCGACGAGGACCTGCCCGCCCGCAACAAGGAGTGCGTCGACGCCGGCAAGCCGGCGATCGAGGTCCTGACGTTCTCCAGCCAGCAGGACGCGACCGCGGCCCTGGTCGCCAACCGCGTCGACGCCACGGTGGCGGACTCCCCGATCATCGCCTACGCCGTGAAGCAGACCAACGGCCAGCTCGAGGCCGTCGGCGACGTCTACGACTCGGCGCCGTACGGCATCGTCATCCCGAAGGACCAGCCCGAGCTCGCGGAGGCGGTGGCGGAGGCGCTGAAGGCCCTGGAGGAGGACGGCACCTACGCCCAGGTCCTGCAGAAGTGGGGCAACGAGGACGGGGCCATCGACGACTTCGCCGTCAACCCGTGAGTGCGCAGCCTCCCGTCAGCGCGGACGGGCAGGCCGGCGCGAGCGCCGAGGAGCGACCGGGCCGCATCGAGGCGGTCCCGGTCCGCCACCCGGGGCGGTGGGTGGCCGTCGCGGTCATCGCCGTCCTGGTGGCCATGTTCCTGCACCTCCTGCTGACGAACCCGGTCTTCAACTGGCCGTTCGTCTTCGAGGCCATGAACCAGCGCGTGGTCATCGAGGGGTTCATCTACGGGACCCTCCTGGTGACGCTGGGCGCGATGGTCGTCGGCGTCGTCGGCGGCGTGATCCTCGCGGTGATGCGGCTGTCGCCGAACCCGGTGCTGTCGGGTGTCTCGTGGGTCTTCACGTGGTTCTTCCGCGGGATCCCGCGCCTGGTGCTGCTGACGTTCACGGGCGGCATCGGCGCGCTGTTCGCGACGGGGCTCTCGATCGGGGTCCCGTTCGACTTCCTGCTGGACCGCTGGTTCGGCACCGGTGAGCTGCGTCTGTTCACCCTCAGCCAGACCGAGATCAACGTCCTCGTCGGCTCGATCTTCGGCGGCATCATCGGCCTGGGGCTGTCGGAGGCGGCCTACATGGCCGAGATCGCCCGGGCGGGCATCCTCAGCGTCGACCGCGGCCAGCAGGAGGCCGCCGAGGCGCTGGGCATGACCCGGTCGCAGACGATGCGCCGGATCGTGCTGCCGCAGGCGATGCGCGTCATCGTGCCGCCGACGGGCAACGAGGTCACGGCGATGCTGAAGGACACCTCGCTGCTCATCGGCATCCCGGTGACGGCGGAGCTGTTCTTCCAGCTGCGCAACATCGGCAGCACGACGTACCAGCTCATCCCGGTCTTCGTGGCGGCGATCCTGTACTACCTGGCCGCCACGAGCGTGCTGATGGTGGGCCAGTACTTCCTGGAGAAGCGCTTCGGGCGCGGCTTCGGCTCGCGGATGGCACCCAAGCCGAAGGCCGCCGCGGGCGCCGGGGCCGGCGCGGCGACGGGGGGCGCGAAGTGAGCCCGGAGCAGCCGCTCGTCCGTGCGCTGAACGTCCACAAGGCGTTCGGGCACGTCGAGGTCCTCAAGGGCATCGACCTGCAGGTGGAGAGGGGGCAGGTCGTGTGCCTGCTGGGGCCCTCCGGCTCCGGCAAGACGACGTTCCTGCGCTGCATCAACCAGTTGGAGACGTTCGACGGCGGGCGGATCTGGGTCGACGGCAAGCTCATCGGCTACGAGGAGCGCGGCGGGCGCCTGCACCGGCTGACGGACAAGCGGATCGCCGCGCAGCGCCGCGACATCGGCATGGTGTTCCAGCGCTTCAACCTCTTCCCCCACATGACGGCGCTGGAGAACGTCACGGAGGGGCCCTGCCAGGTCCGCGGCGTCTCGAAGCGGGAGGCCAAGCTGGAGGCGCTGGCGCTGCTGGAGCGGGTCGGCCTCTCCGACCGGGCGGGCAACTACCCCTCGCAGCTCTCCGGCGGTCAGCAGCAGCGCGTGGCGATCGCGCGGGCGCTGGCGATGAAGCCGAAGCTCATGCTGTTCGACGAGCCGACCTCGGCGCTGGACCCGGAGCTCGTCGGCGAGGTGCTCGAGGTCATGAAGGAGCTCGCCGCCGAGGGCACCACGATGATCGTGGTCACGCACGAGGTGGCGTTCGCCCGCGACGTGGCCGACGAGGTGGTGTTCATGGACGGCGGCGTGGTCGTCGAGCGCGGCACCCCGGCGGAGGTCCTCGGCGCCCCCAAGGAGGACCGCACCCGGACCTTCCTCACGCGGATGCGGTCCGAGCACCACGCCTGAGGCGGAGCCGGCGGCGAGGCTGGGGGCGGGTCCGGACGGACCCGCCCCCAGCCCGTCCCGGCGCGGTGACGGCTCAGGCCACCAGGCCGAGGCGACGCAGCTCCACCAGCAGGTCGTGCGGGTTGCTCGCCGCGTGCTGGGCGTCCTCCAGCGTCACGACGCCGTCGCGGACCAGCGCCACCAGGTGCTGGTCGAACGTCTGCATCGCGTAGAAGCCGCCCTCCTTGATGAGGTCGGTGATGTGGTGAGTCTTCTCCGGGTCCGAGATCGCCTCGGCGATGCGACCGGTGTTGACGCAGATCTCCATGACCACGCACCGGCCCTGCCCGTCCGCCCGCGGGACCAGCCGCTGGCACACGATGCCGCGCAGCGCACCGGCCAGCGCCAGGCGGATCTGCTTCTGCTCGTGCGGGGGGAAGAAGTCGATGATGCGGCTGATGGTCTCCGCCGCGTCGATGGTGTGCAGGGTGGACATGACGAAGTGGCCGGTCTCCGACGCCGACAGCGCCGCCTTGACGGTCTCCTCGTCGCGCATCTCGCCGACGAGGATGACGTCGGGGTCCTGGCGCATCGCGGCGCGCAGCGCGGTGGCGAAGTCCTGCGTGTCCAGCCGCACCTCGCGCTGGTTGATCATCGAGAGCTTGTCCGAGTGCATGACCTCGATGGGGTCCTCGATGGTGACGATGTGGGACTCGCGGGTGGAGTTGATGTGGTCGATCATCCCCGCCAGCGTCGTCGTCTTGCCCGAGCCCGTCGGGCCGGTGACCAGCAGCAGCCCGCGCGGCTCGAGCGAGAGCTGCTCCAGCACCGCGGGGACGCCCAGGTCGCGCAGGGCGATGGCGCTCACCGAGACGCGGCGCAGGACCATCGCCACCGTGCCGCGCTGACGGAAGGCGTTGACGCGGAAGCGCCCCCCGCCGTCGGGGCTGTAGGCGAAGTCGGCCTCGTTCGTGCGGGCGAACTGCTCGCGCAGGTCGGCGCGCAGGATCTCCTCCAGCATCAGCTCCGTGTCGACCGGGGTCAGCGCCGGCGACTGGAGGGCGCGGAGCCTGCCGTCGATGCGGACCCGGGGCGGCGAGCCGGCCTTGAGGTGCAGGTCGGAACCGCGCAACTGCACCAGGGCCTGCAGGAAGGGCGAGATGGCCAGGGCGGAGCCCGTGTCGAGGAGGGTCACCCCGCGTGGATCGGCACCGCCGGGTGGGACCTTGACAGCCGCCGCCCCCGGCGGGGCGGGGGATCACCCGGGCGGACGTGGGAGCATGGCAGCAGCACCAGCACGAACCGCCAGCGCGAGCCCCGCCGCCTGGCGCCGCAGACCGGAAGGAGGACCCCGCATGAGCAAGCGAGGCCGCAAGCGCCGTTCGCGCAAGGGCAACGCCGCCAACCACGGCAAGCGCCCCAACGCCTGAGACGGCCCCTCCGCGCTCCACGGCGGCCCGACACGGCCGCCGGGAGACGGAAGCCAGCACGCAGCAGGAGGGCCCGGCGGTCGAGACCGCCGGGCCCTCCGCCGTCCTGGGAGGTCAGCCCCCGTAGGTGGCGCGCACCTCGGTGATCCTCAGGAGGATCTTCGCCCGCAGCTCCAGCGGCGCGGCGTCGCAGGCGCAGCTTCGCCGCACGAGCGCCTTGAGGTGCTCGCTCGCGTCGTACTCCCGCAGGCAGGGCGCGCACTCCAGCAGGTGCCGCCGGATCTTGTCGCAGTCGAGGGGGCCCAGCTCGCCGTCGATGTACTCGAACGCCCGGTCGAGGACCTCGCGGCACACCTGCTTCTCACCGGCCGGCCGCGGATCCGCCTGCCCGGCCCCGGGCCCGGAGAGCGCCGTGGGCTGTGCGCCGTCGTTCACGCCGCACCCCCGGCGCCCCGCGTCGCGGCCGACACGCCGCGCTCCCGCGCGTAGTCCTGCAGCAGGTCGCGCAGCTGCCGCCGCCCCCGGTGCAAGCGCGACATGACCGTCCCGATCGGCGTGCCCATGATCTCGGCGATCTCCTTGTAGGCGAAGCCCTCCACGTCCGCGAGGTACACCGCCATGCGGAACTCGTCGGGGATCGACTGCAGGGCTTCCTTCACGTCGGAGTCGGGCAGGTGGTCCAGCGCCTCGGTCTCCGCCGACTTCAGCCCGGAGGAGGTGTGCGACTCGGCGCGCGCGAGCTGCCAGTCCTCGATCTCGTCGCTGTGCGACTGCTGGGGCTCCCGCTGCTTCTTCCGGTACGTGTTGATGTACGTGTTCGTCAGGATGCGGTAGAGCCAGGCCTTGAGGTTGGTCCCCGGCGCGTACTGGTGGAACGAGGCGTAGGCCTTCGCGAAGGCGTCCTGCACCAGGTCCTCGGCGTCGGCCGGGTTCCGCGTCATCCGCAGCGCCGCGGAGTAGAGCTGGTCGAGGAAGGGCAGCGCGTCCTGCTCGAAGCGGGCCGCGCGCTCGTCGGCGGTCTCGCCCGAGGGGGCCCGGGAGGTCTGCTCGGTCATCGCCGTCGAGCCTAGTCGCCAGGCCGCGACCGCGCCGGGTGAGCGGGTGCCGGGACGACATCGCGGCCCGCCCGCGCAGGGCGGTCGGACCGGCGCCCGGGGGCCGGGTCGTGCCGGTCCGCGACGGGCGGCCGGCTGCGGATCGCGTGCCAGGAGCATGCACGGCAGAACGCCGCCGCCGGGTGAGCCATTCCGGGGCGCGGCGCTGCCGGAGCGCCGTCCCGCGGCCGGCCCGGCGCCCGGGCTCGCGGGCGCACCGGATCAGGACCCGATGACCTCCCCCGTCCGCAGGTCCACCACGCCCTCCAGCTCCGCCGCCGGGGCGGGGTCCAGCAGGCCGGGGTCCTGCGCCCGCACGTTGCCCACCCGGCGCGAGACGGGGAAGGCGTCCAGGGCGGTCTCGAAGAGGTCGCGCGGCACGGCCTCCAGCACCTCCCGCACCTCCTCGGGCTCCGCCCGCTCCGGCTCCAGCCAGGCGTCGCGCAGGTCCGCGGGGACGACCAGCGGCATCCGGTCGTGCAGCCGGTCCAGGCCCGGCTCGGCCTCCGTCGTGATGATCGCGAACGACACGAGCCAGCGGTCCGGGTCGTCGTCGGGGCGGTCGCGGTCGCGCCAGAACTCGTAGATCCCCGCCAGCGACAGCCGCGAGCCGTCCCGGGAGCGCACCGCGAAGGGCTGCGTGCGCGGCTTGCCGCCGGCGCCCTCCGCCAGCGGGCTGCGCTGCCACTCGTACCAGGCGTCGACCGGCACGAGGCAGCGCCGGGCCACGGCCGCCTTCGCGAAGGCGGGCTTCTCCAGCAGCGTCTCCACCCGGGCGTTGACCATCCGGTTGCCCACGGAGGGGTCCTTCGCCCAGCTCGGCACCAGGCCCCAGCGCAGGCGGCGCAGCGAGCGCACCGGCAGCGCCTCCGGCTCGCCCTTCGGCACCCGCTCCAGCACCACCGGCGGTGACGTCGTCGGCGCCACGTTCAGGCCCGGCGCGCCCTCGGCGCTGCCGGGCGTGCCGCCGACGGTGTCCTCGTCGACCTCGAACTCCTCCACGAGGTCGGCGGCACCGGTCCTGAGGGCATACCTCCCGCACACGGGGGCCAGCTTGCCATCGGGCACCGACTCCGGCAGCGGAGGTGCGGTGATCACGAACCTGCGGTAGGCATCCCCCCATGATTCTGGTCCGCCGCCTCGCCCGCCCGCTGATCGCCGCCTACTTCGTCAAGTGCGGGATCGACCAGGTCCGCCGCGCGAAGGAGCTGGCGCCGCAGGCCGAACCGGTCACCGACGCCGTCGCCGGCCCGCTGGGCCTGCCCGGGGACCCGGAGCTCCTGGTGCGCGCCAACGGCGCCGCGATGGCCGGCGCCGGGGCCCTCTTCGCCCTGGGCCGGATGCCGCGGCTGTCGGCGCTCGTGATGGCCACGACCATGGCCCCCACCGCCTGCGCGGCCCACCCGTTCTGGACGGCGCGCGACACCGAGCGCCGCGCGGAGGAGCTCGGGGCCTTCCTCAAGCACGCCGGCCTCCTCGGCGCCGCCCTGCTCGCCGCGGTCGACACGGCCGGCAAGCCGGGGGTGACGTGGCGGGGCAAGCGGCTGGCGCGCGACGCCCGCCGCGCCGCGAAGGTCGCCGCCGGCCAGGCCCGCCACGCCGCCACGGTGAGCGCCAAGGACGTCCAGCTCGCGGTCGAGCGACTGCACTGAGACGCGCCCCGGGGGTGGGGCTGCGGAGGGCAGCGGCTCGGCGCTGGAACAATGGCGGCGTGAGTTCATCCACCCCGAGTTCACCTGCACCCGTCGCGGCCGTCGCCGACCCGTGGCCGGCTCCGGTCGCGGACGGCCCCGTGGACGCCGTCGTGACGGTGCCGGGCTCGAAGTCCCTGACCAACCGCTACCTCGTCGTGGCGGCGCTGGCGGCCCGCGACTCCCGGCTGCGCGACCCGCTGCGCTCCCGCGACACCGAGCTCATGGCACGTGCCGTGGGCAGCCTCGGCGTGGGGGTGGAGGACGCCGAGGCCGACTGGATCCTGCGTCCGGGCGCCCTGCGCGGCGGCTCCGAGGTCGACTGCGGGCTCGCGGGCACGGTCATGCGCTTCCTGCCCCCGGTGGCCGCCCTCGCGGACGGCGACGTGCGCTTCGACGGCGACCCGCGCGCCCGGGAGCGGCCCATGGCTGACCTGCTGGGGGCGCTGCGCTCCCTCGGGGTCGAGGTCGAGGACGAGGGCCGCGGGACGCTGCCGTTCACCGTCCGCGGCCGCGGTGGCCTGCGCGGCGGCACCGTCGTCCTGGACGCCTCGCGCTCCAGCCAGTTCGTCTCGGCGCTGCTGCTCGTCGGCTCCCGCTGCAGCCAGGGCCTGACCGTGCGCCACGAGGGCGGGCCCCTGCCCAGCCGGCCGCACGTGCAGATGACGGTGGAGGTGCTGCGCGACGTCGGCGCGGTCGTCGACGACAGCGTCGAGGGCACCTGGCACGTCGAGCCCGGTGAGCTCAACGGCCTGGACGTCCAGGTCGAGCCCGACCTGTCCAACGCCGCGCCGTTCCTGGCGGCGGCCGCGGTGACGCAGGGCCGGGTGCTGGTCCCGGGCTGGCCGCAGTCCACCACCCAGGCGGGCGACCTCCTGCGCGACGTCCTCGACCAGATGGGCGCCGACGTCTCCCTCGACCGCGACGGGCTGCTGGTGCAGGGCACCGGCGAGCTCTACGGCATCGACCTGGACCTGCGCGAGGCCGGGGAGCTGACCCCGGTGATCGCCGCCCTGGCCGCGCTGTCGGACTCCCCCTCCCAGCTGCGGGGGATCGGCCACCTGCGCGGGCACGAGACCGACCGGCTGGCGGCGCTGGCGACGGAGCTCAACCGGCTCGGCGGGGACGTCACGGAGACGGAGGACGGCCTGCTGGTGCGGCCGCGCCCCCTGCACGGCGCCGTGTTCGAGACCTACGCCGACCACCGGATGGCGACGGCGGGGGCTCTCCTGGGCCTGCGCGTGCCCGGCGTGCTCGTCGCCGACGTGGCCACCACGCGCAAGACCCTGCCGGACTTCCCGGGGATGTGGCGGCGGATGCTCACCGCCGAGGGCGACGTGCCGGCCGCGGCACGGGCCTGAGGGAGCTCCCCCGGTGCCCGCCGACCGCCGTCCGCGCCGCTACGACGAGGACGACGTCCGGATCCGCCCGAACCGGCACGGGTCCCGGCCGCGCACGAAGGAGCGCCCGTCGCACTCCGACGCGGTGCAGGCCTTCGTGGTGGCCGTGGACCGGGGCCGCTCCACCTGCCTCGTAGGCGCGGGCAACCTCGGCGCGCTCGGCCCGGACGCGCCGGGGGCACGGCTGGTGACGGCGATGCGGGCACGGGAGCTGGGCCGGCAGAAGGTGGTCGTCGGGGACCTCGTCGCCCTCGTCGGCGACGTCAGCGGGCAGCCCGACGCCCTGGCGCGCATCGTGCGCATCGAGGAGCGGCGCTCGGTGCTGCGCCGGACCGCCGACGACACCGACCCGGTCGAGCGGGTCGTCGTCGCCAACGCGGACCAGCTGGTGCTGGTCACGGCGGTCGCCGACCCGGAGCCGCGCCCGCGGCTGGTGGACCGCTGCCTCGTCGCGGCCTACGACGCCGGGATGACGCCGCTGCTGTGCCTGACCAAGGCGGACCTGCGCCCTCCGGAGGAGGTGCTGTCCACGTGGGCGCCGCTGGGGCTGGAGGCGGTGAGCACCTCCCGGCGCGAGGCCGCCGAGGGTGCGCAGATCGCGGGCCTGGACGAGCTGCGGGCGCGCCTGACGGGACGGGTGAGCGTCCTCGTCGGGCACTCGGGCGTAGGCAAGTCCACCCTCGTCAACGCGCTCGTGCCGAGCGCCCGGCGCGCGACGGGCCGCGTCAACGACGTCACCGGCCGCGGCCGGCACACGTCGACCTCCGCGGCGGCCCTGGCCCTGGAGGGCGGCGGCTGGGTGATCGACACCCCGGGCATCCGCTCCTTCGGCCTGGCCCACGTGGACCCGGAGCGCGTGCTGCTCGCCTTCCCCGACCTGGTGCCCGCCACGGCGGACTGCCCCCGCGGCTGCACCCACGACGAGCCGGAGTGCGGGCTGGACGGGTTCGTCGAGGCGGGCGGGGCGGGCGCGGCCGGTCCGGTGCGGCTGGTGTCCCTGCGGCGCCTGCTGCGGGCGCGCTCCTCCGAGAGCGGGGACTGATCCCGCCACCGGCGGCCGCCCTCAGGGCAGCAGGGTGCGCCAGTAGCTCCAGAACTCCACCCCGACGACGCCGAGCAGCGCGGCGCAGGTCAGGGCGACGAGCAGCAGCCGGTAGTCGACCAGGGTGCGCGCCAGGGGGCGCAGCGCCGCGGGCACCGGCAGCACGCCCCGGTCCAGAGCGTCGGCGGTGCTGATCCAGAACAGCGGGACCATCACCGCCCACACGAGCATGCAGTACGGGCAGAGGGCGCGGATGACGAAGACGCTCTGCACGACCAGCCAGGCGGTGAAGGCCGTCGCCGCCGCCGTGCCCACCCAGAACCCCAGCCGCACCCATCGCGGCAGCGGCGTCCCGGCCAGCAGCAGCACGCCGAGGGTGAGGGGCACCGGGAAGGCCATGAGCCCGAGGAACGGGTTCGGGAACCCCAGGACCGCCGCCTGCGGCTGGGTCATCACGGCACCGCAGGCGAGGACGGGGTTCAGGCTGCACGAGGGGACGTGGGCGGGATCGAGCAGCAGCCGGTAGCGCTCCACGGACAGGACGAGGGCGGCGGCGAGGCCGAGGGCGCCGGCGAGCGCGAGCAGCAGCCCGAGCCGGCGCGGCGGCACGGGCAGGTCCGACAGGTGCTGCTCCGGATCCGTCGTCGGCACTCCCCCGCCCCTTCCCGTCCGGCGCGGCGCCCGGTGCGGCGCGCCCGGCGCCATCCTGCCGGGCGTTCCCGGGCGCCGGCTCGGGAGCCCGCCCTCCCCGGGGCGCAGCGGACCGGGTCCGCGGCCGCGGCCGGCGCGGGCGGTAGCGTTCCGGCTCGTGCCGCCCTCCTCCACCGCCACCCGCTACGACGACGACCTGCGCCTGGCCCACGTCATCGCCGACCAGGTCGACGGCCTGACGATGGACCGCTTCCGGGCGCGCGACCTGCGGGTGGAGACGAAGCCGGACCTGACGCCGGTGACGGACGCCGACCGGGCCGCGGAGGAGCTGGTGCGCTCGCAGCTCAAGCGCACCCGGCCCCGGGACTCGGTGCTGGGCGAGGAGTACGGCCTCGTGGGCCACGGGCAGCGGCAGTGGGTGGTGGACCCCATCGACGGCACGAAGAACTTCGTCCGCGGGGTGCCGGTGTGGGCCACGCTCATCGCCCTGCTCGACGACGGCGTGCCGGTGCTGGGCGTGGTCTCGGCCCCGGCGCTGGGGAAGCGCTGGTGGGCCTCGCGCGGCTCGGGGGCCTGGTCCGGGCGCAGCCTGGCCTCGGCGGTGCGCCTGTCCGTGTCGGGGGTGCGCTCGCTGGCGGACGCGTCGTTCGCGTACTCCTCGCTGAGCGGCTGGGAGGAGGCGGGGCGCCTGGAGGGGTTCCTGGAGCTGTCCCGGCGGGTGTGGCGCACCCGCGGCTACGGCGACTTCTGGTCGTACATGCTGCTGGCGGAGGGCGCCGTGGACGTGGCGGCGGAGCCGGAGCTGGCGCTGCACGACATGGCGGCGCTGGTGCCGATCGTGGAGGAGGCGGGGGGTCGCTTCACCTCCCGCGACGGCGTCGACGGCTGCGGCGGCGGCAACGCGGTGGTGACCAACGGCCACCTGCACGAGGAGGCGCTGCGCTACCTGGGCACGGGGGCGCACGTGCCGGCGGCCGGGGCCTGAGGCGCGCCCGTGGTCGTCCCCGCGCTCCCGGCCGGCCTGACGCGGCGGCTGGTCGTCTGGGAGCTGGTCGCGGTGTTCGCGGTCTCCCTGGGTGCCAGCGGCCTGCGCGCCCTGGTGAACTTCGTCGGTGCCGTGACGGCGCCCGCGCCGCTGTCGTCGCAGCGGGCGACGGTGCTGGGCTCCTTCACCCCCGACCGGCCGTGGCTGGACCTGGCCTACCACCTGGTCTCCATCGCCACGGGGCTTGCGCCGGTGCTGCTGGTGGCGTACCTGCTGGTGCGCAGCGGGGAGTCGCTGCGCACCATCGGGGTGGACGCCAGTCGGCCGGGCTCCGACCTGGGCCGGGGCCTGGCCCTGGCTGCGGCGATCGGCTCGACGGGCCTGGTGTTCTACCTGGCCACCGTCGCCCTCGGCATCAACAAGATGGTGGTGGCCTCGTCGCTGCCGGACGTGTGGTGGGCGGTGCCGGTGCAGGTGCTGGCCGCCGCGGAGAACGGCATCCTCGAGGAGGTCCTCGTCGCGGGGTTCCTGCTGCACCGCCTGGCGCAGCTCGGGGTGGGGCGCGGCCGCGCGCTCGTCATCAGCTCGCTGCTGCGGGGCTCGTACCACCTGTACCAGGGCGCGGGCGGGTTCCTGGGCAACGTCATCATGGGTTTCGTCTTCGGCTGGCTGTACCAGCGCTGGGGGCGGGCGATGCCGCTGGTCGTCGCGCACACGGCGATCGACGTGGGGGCGTTCGTGGGCTTCGCCCTCCTGGCGGGGCGGGTGAGCTGGCTGCCGGGGGCCTGACGCGCCCTCGGCGGGCGGGGCGTCGCCGCGCTCGGCCCCGACCGGAGCTACCGGCGAGGCTGCACCGGCTGCCGCAGCAGGTGCAGCGGTGCCGGTTCGACACCGAGGTCCGTCAGCGCCCGCCAGTGGGCGAGGGCGAGCGCCTCGTCGACCAGGCCGTGGACCGGGGGGAGGCCAGGGCGGACCACGTGCACCAGTGCCTCCAGCTGGCACGACGGGACGGTGCCGGGGATGCGGTGGCCGGTCAGGTGCCGGGCGTACGGGCGGAGCACGGGGTCGTCGGCGGGTGTCTGCGTCGACGGGCCCGCCGTGAGCAGGCCGCCGCCGACCACGACCACGTCACCGCGCTCGGCCATCCGACGGGTGGCGGTGCGGGGGTCGAAGCAGTGCGGGAAGGAGTCGTCGACGACGATCGCGCCCGCGCGCAGCGAGTCGACGTCCAGGACGCGGCGGTGCCCGCTGACGGCTGCGATGACCAGGTCCGCCTCGTGCACCGCGGCCGGCGCCCGTCCGTCCGGCCCGCACACCGCGACCTCGGCGCGGTGTCCGCGCGCTCTCGACTCCTCGGCCAGCCGGCCGAGGTGTGCGGCGCGGCCGGGAACGTCGCACAGCAGCAGACGCGCGGGCGCACCGGGTCCGAGGGTCAGCAGGAGCCGCAGCGACGACCAGCCGATGGAGCCGAGACCGACCACCGCCAGCGTGCACCCGTCGAGCCGGGTGCCGGTCGCGGCGAGGGCGAGGCGTGTGGTCGCCACCACCGACGCCGCGGTCACGGCGTGCCCGGTGGTCACGCGGGGAGCGTCCGGCGGCAGGGCCCGCACGACCTCGAAGCCGTAGCCGGTGTGCGCCGGGACCATCCCGGCCAGGGAGACCGCGGCCGCTCCGAGCCGGGCGGCGGTCTCGACGGCCCGCGCGACGTGCCGGGCCAGCGGAGCGCCGGCGGCCGGGCCCAGTTCGTCGGCGAAGACCGGGAGGCAGAGGAAGCCGGAGCGCCCGAGCGGTGTCGTCAGCTCCTCCAGCAGGCGGGGTCGGCCGTCGGGGAACAGCGCCGACCTGATCGACTCGCGCAGCCCGTCGGAGACCGGGAGGCCGGCCCGCGCCGCGAGCTCCTCCGGTGCCGGCAGGTACCCGACCAGCGCCGCGTCCAGCGACCGCGTCGCCGGGGTGACCGGCGCGGACGGCTGCGCGATGACCGGGCGGGCTGCCGAGGTGGCGCTGCCTCCCCGGGCGGCGTCGGTCAGCTCCCGCCGCACCTGCGCCGCCAAGTTCTCGAGGTCCGCGGGAGGCAGCACCCCGGCGGAGCAGCGCAGGGTCACCTGCAGGCCCGCTGCGCCCGGTCGCGCGGTGAGCAGCAGGTCCGTGCCGACCCGTGGCGGCTCGAGGTCGGTGCCCTCGTCCCAGGCCAGTGACAGCCGCCCGCCGCCGATCGGCCCGAGTGCCTCGAAGTCGAGGTAGCTGAACAGGAACTGGCCGCCGAACGACGACACGGACCCCGCGGAGGTGCCACGCCGGACGCGCTGCCGGATCGTCGCCCCGTCCCCCCGGGCCCGGTCGACGGCTGCCGCGACCTCCCGCACCTGCGCGGGGAAGGACGCTGCCGTGCCGTGCAGCCGCACCGGGACCACCGTCGCGAACGGCCCGACCACCCGGTGCACGTCGGGTAGGGCGTGGTCACGTCCGGCGACCGCCACCCCGAGCAGCAGGTCGGCCTGGCCGGTCAGCCGCGCCAGGGCCCGGTGGTAGGCGGCGAGCACCGGCGCGAAGGGCGTGGCACCGGCCGCGGCCGCGCAGTCCCGCAGCGCGACGGTGAGCTCGTGGTCGAGGGTGAACGCCGTCCTGCCCGGTGCCGCCGAGGCCGCCTCGGGCCGGCGGAGCACGGGCGGGACGTAGCCGGGGCCCGCCTCGGCCCGGGCCTCGGCGGCCTCCCCGCCCTCCTGCCGCAGGAGCTCGACGTGGTCCCGGAACGTGCTGCGCAGCGGCGGCAGGCTCCGCGTCCTCCCGTCGGCGACCTCGTCGTAGAGCGACAGCAGGTCCTGCACCAGGACGACCGCGCTGTAGCCGTCGCCGAGCAGGTGGTGAGCATGGACGACGAGGGCGTGCCGCCCGGGGCCGGTCCGCAGGACCTGCAGCCGCGCCAGCGGCCAGGAGGAGGCGTCGAGGCGGTGGGCCCGTTCCTCGGCCAGCCGCTGCGCCAGCTCCCCCGGATCCACGGAGCGGAAGCGGACGGGGATGCGCGCAGGCTGGTCCACCTCCTCCTGCACCGGCGGGCGCCGGTCGGCAGCGATCGCGGTCCGCAGCATGGGGTGCCGCTGCACGAGGCGGTCGACGGCGGTCTGGAAGTGCCCCGCATCCAGCTCGCCGGTCAGGCTGAAGCAGGCCAGCCAGCTCGTGCGGGCCCCCGGCGAGAGCGCCTCCGCCAGGAGGAACCCGCGCTGCGACGCGCTCAGCGGGAACGGCCCCGTCGTGCTCCGGCGGGGGCGATGCGGGGCAGGAGCCGCCTCGGCTGCGTCGACGGCGGCGGCCAGGCCGGCCAGCGTGCGGTGCCGGTGGAGCGCGCCGGGTGCGGGCAGGGCCGGGCGGTGCGGCTCCAGCTGGGCGAAGACCTCCAGCACGCCGATCGAGTCGCCGCCGAGGGCGAAGAAGTCGTCCTCGCGCGACACCTCCGCGACGCCGAGCAGCCGCTGCCACACCGAGGCGACGAGCTGCTCGGTCGGGGTGCGCGGTGGTGTCCGGTGCGGGCTCTGCGGGTGGGCCGGCGCCGGGGTGCCGGGCAGGCGGGCACGGTCCAGCTTCCCGGTCGCGGTGAGCGGCAGCTCGCCGACGACGGCCAGCCGGGCGGGGACCAGGTAGTCGGGCAGCCGCTCCGCCAGGTGGGCGCGGAGCTGCTCGGCCGTCGGGTCCGGACCGTCGCCCCGCAGCAGGACGTAGCCGACGAGGCGCGTCGTCCGCCCGTCGGGGGCCGGCTGGGCGACTACGGCGGCCCTCTCCACGGCCGGGTGCTCGCGCAGCACCGCCTCGGCCTCGCCGGGCTCGACCCGGTGGCCGCGGACCTTCACCTGCTCGTCGGTCCGGCCGAGGAACTCCAGGGCTCCGTCGTCCCGGCGGGCGACCCGGTCGCCGGTGCGGTACCAGCGGAGCCCGTCGCGGACGGGGAAGGCCCGCTCGGTCTGCTCGGGGTCGTCGAGGTACCCGGGGGTCAGGCCGGGGCCCGCCACCCACAGCTCCCCCGGCTCCCCGGCGGCGCACCCCGCGCCGTTGGGGCCGACGACGTCCACCACCGCCCCCGCCACCGGGAAGCCGATCGGGATGCGGTTCATCGCGTCGTCAGGCCGGCGGTCGACGACGTGGCAGGTGGCGTTGACGGTCGCCTCGGTCGGCCCGTACAGGTTCACGATGCGCTGCGCCGGCCCGAAGAGGTCGAACCAGCGGCGGACCGGCACGGGCGACAGGGCCTCCCCGCCGACGTGCACCCACCGCAGCGCCGACAGGTCGGGGGTGCCGCCGCCGGAGGCGACCTGCCGCTCGGCGGTGCGCAGGAGCTGCTCCCACAGCGTCGGCACCGAGCTCCAGACGGTGACCCGGCCCTGCTCGACCAGGTCGAGCAGCACCCGCGGGTCCCGTACCGCCTCGCGCGAGGCGGTGACGACGGTGGCCCCGACCAGCAGCGGCGCGAGCAGCTGCCGGACCGAGGCGTCGAAGCAGATCGACGCGGTGGCCAGCATCCGGTCGCCCGCCCGGTAGCCGAAGGCGCCGACCGCCCAGCCCAGGTAGGTGGACACGGCGCGGTGGGTGATCGGGACGCCCTTCGGCCGGCCGGTCGTGCCGGAGGTGAAGGTCACGTAGGCGATGTCGTCCGCGGCCGGCCGGGCGGGCGGCGCGTCGGGTGCGTCACCCACCGCTCCGCTGTCCACCTCGAGGACACGCAGGGGCGCGAGGAGCGAGGCGGCGCAGCGCGTCTCCGAGTCGCACACCACGGTGGTGGCGTGCGCCCGGTCCACGAGGTCGCGCAGCCGGGCCGGGGGGTGGGTGGGGTCCAGGGGGACCCAGGCCGCCCCGGAGTAGAGGATGCCGAGGAGTCCGATCACCGTCGCCGGACCCGGCGGCGTCAACAGGGCGACGCGGTCGCCCGCCCCGGTGCCGTCGACGCGCAGGCGGGCGGAGAGCCGGCGGGCCGCGCGGTCCAGCGCTCCGTAGCTCAGGGAGGTGCCGGCGTGCTCGACCGCGACCGCCTCCGGTGCGCGTCGGCACTGCCGCGCGATGCGCAGGGCGAGCGAGTCCTCCGGCGCCCCCGGTCCCGGTGCTGCGGGTTCCTGGTCCGGCCGGGTGGCCCCCACCAGCTCGGCCAGCAGGTCGTCGCTGAGGCGCTCCAGCGTGGCCGGGGTGAAGAGACGAGCCGGGTGGTTCCAGGAGAAGCGGAGGGCACCGTCGAACTCCCAGCAGAGCAGGCTCAGCCCCGTCGCCGCCGAGGCCGTCCGCGCGGCGGTCTCCACGATCCGCACCGGGCAGTCGGTCGGCAGCTCGGCCGGGAAGCGGGCGAAGCTGAAGCCGGCCACAGCGGTCCCCGGCGCGGCGGGCAGCAGGCGGGCCAGGTCCAGCGAGCTCACGCTCCCGTGCTCCTCGGCGTCGCGCCACGCCGCCCGCACGACGGGCGCCAGTGCGGCGGTGCCCGGCACGTCGGTCCCGACCGAGAGGGGCAGGGTGTCGGCGAAGGGGCCGACCACTCCCCCGATGCCCGCGAGCCGGGTACCCCGACCGGCCCGTGCCACGTTGACGGTGACGCGCTGCCGGCCGGTCCGGCCTGCCAGCGTGCGCGCAAAGGCTGCGAGCACCAGGTGGAACAGGGAGACGTCCAGCGCGGCCGCCCGGGTCCGCAGGGCGGCGGTGAGCGCGGCGTCGATGCCGAACTGCCGCGCGGTCAGCGGCGGGGCCGGTGCCTCGTCGGGATCCCCGTCGCAGGGCGGTTCCGCGACGGGCTCCGGCGTCCGCAGCCGTTCACCCCAGTGGTCGAGGTCGGCGACGAAGGCACCCGACCTCCGTTCCGTCGCGACGAGGTCGGCGTGGTCGCGGAACGTCGACGGCAGGGCCGGCAGTTCGACGGGACGGTGCTGCGACAGGGCGGTGTAGACCCGCCACAGCTCGGCGCAGAGCAGGTTGAGGCTGGCTCCGTCTGCGGCGGCGTGGTGGAGGAGGAGCAGCAGCGAGGCGCGGTCGGCGTCCTCCCGGAGCAGGACCGCGCGCAGCGGGGGTCCGGTCGCGAGGTCGAGGACGCGGTTGCACAGCGCGTCCTCGGCGTCGTGGAGCGAGCCGGTCAGCGACCGGACCTCGAACCACTCCGGCCAGTCCGCGCCCCCTGGCGGTTCGACCTCCTGGCGCGGACGGCCGTCGACGGTGCGGATCCGCAGCCGCAGCATCGGGTGGCGGCGCTGCAGCAGGCTCAGGGAACGGGCGAGCAGCGCCGGGTCGGGGCCGCCGGTGAGGGTCTGCCGGAGGTAGGCGTAGGCAGGCACGTCGGGGTGCAGCAGGCCGCTGGTGTGGAAGGCCAGTTGCACCGGCGTCAGGGGGAACGGCCCCGTCTCCCGCGGCGCGTCCGGCGCCGGGGACGGCCCGGGGGCGACGGTCTGGCTTCCCGCCAGGTGGGCCGACAGTTGCGCGATCGACGGGTGCTCGAACAGCAGCGTGGTGGGCAGCTCCCGTCCGAGCTCGCGCTCGAGCCTGCGGACGAGGTCGACCGCGGCGAGGGAATCCAGCCCCATGGTCAGCAGCGACGCCTCCTCGTCGAGGTCCTCCGGGTGACGGCCCAGCTCAGCGGCGATCAAGCCGGCCACCACGTCGCGCGGTGCGCGCGCGGTCCGGTCCGCGGATGCGGGCGCGAGCGGCGGTCCCTCGGCCGGCGCCGGTGCTGGAACCGGCGGGAGGCGACGCCGGGGGGCGGGCGCGAGCGGGGGGCCGACCGGCTCGGGGCCCCTCACGAGCAGCTGCGCGGCGTCGACCGACGGCGCGTCCAGCACCGCCCCGGCCGCGGCCTGCGGGTCGACCTGCGGCACGTCCGCGACGGCGGCCAGGGCGCGGAAGGCCGCCGAGTCGGCCATGCCGGTGCCGGTCCAGGCGGCGAGGTTGAGCACCTGCATCGGTCGTCCGGCGTGCGCCTCGGCTGCCGCGAACGCGTCGAGGAACGAGTTCGCGGCGGCGTAGGCGCCGAGCCCACCGGCGTGACCCGGGAGGACGGAGGCGATCGAGGAGAGGGCGACGAAGGCTCCCGGCCGGTTGCCGGCGAGGTCCAGCGCGCGGGCGAGCAGCAGGGTGCCCTGCACCTTCGGGGCGCAGACCGCCGCCACGGCCGGGACCGACGTCGAGGCGAGCGTGCCCGGCTCCAGCAGCCCGGCGGCGTGGAGGACCCCGTCCAGCCTGGGCAGGGCGTCCACCAGGCCGGCCACGTCCACCGGCTGCGAGAGGTCCGCGCGGTGGTACCGGACCCGCGCACCCACCGCGGCGAGCTCCGCGACCAGGGCTCCCGGCGGGCGGGCGGTGCGCCCGACCAGGTGGAGGTCGGGGACGCCGCGGTCGGCGAGCGCCCGGGCCAGCGCAGCGCCGACACCGCCCGCACCGCCGGTGATCAGGTAGCACCCGTCCGCCGGCAGCGGGGGGCGGTCGGCCACGACCCCGGCGGCCAACGGCACCCTGGACAGCCGGCGCCCGCCGCGCCAGGCCACCGACTCGGCCGGGCCGGGCGCCGGCGGCGCGTCCAGCTCACGCACCAGCGCGTCGAGCCGGGCGGCGGTGTCGTCGAGGCTCGACAGGTCGACGAGCCGGAGCGGCTGCCGCCGGACTTCCTCGGGGAGCGCCAGCGCCAGACCGGCCAGGACCGCCTGACCGGGGCGGGCGCACTCGGTCGCCGCACCGGTCACGGCGACGTCCTCGGTGACGAGGAGCAGCGGGACGGGCCGCTCGGCCAGGAACCTCGCCAGCGGCAGGACGGTGCCCGCGGCGTCACGGGTCGAGGCGTCCAGGGCGTCGACGTCGTCGAGTTCCGCGCTCGGGCCGGCGAGCACGACCAGCACCGACACGTCCGGCAGCCCGGCCAGGTCCGGCAGTGCGCACGTGTGCACCGCGATGCCCCGCCTCGTGAGCCGTCGCGACAGAGCCGGGACGAGGTCGGGGTGTGCGCCGACGAGGCCGACCGACGCCAGCACGGCACCGGCCGGCAGGGGGGTCTCGCGCCAGTCGAAACGGCGCAGCAGCGCCGACGGCGGGCGGTCCACCGAACCGTCCGTCTCGCCCCTGCCCACCGTGCCCGGCAGCCAGTGGGGCACCCGCTGGAACGGGTAGGTCGGCACCGGCACGCGCGGCCGAGGCGGATCCTCGGGTGGCGGGTGGATCGGTGCGCCGCGCTCCCACAGCCGGCCGACTGTGCCGAGGAAGGCCGCCGCGTCGTCGTCGCCGTCGGAGGCGGAGCCGAGGGCGGACAGGACCGCGACGTCCGAGGACGGCTGCAGGGCGCGCACCGCGGCGGCGACGAGGCCGCACAGCGCGGCGCCCGGCCCGACGGTGACGAGCGTGTCGTACCCCTCGGACAGCAACCGCTCGAGGACGGGGTGGAACAGCACCGGGCTGCGTGCGTGGTCGAGGAGGTACGCGGCGTCCAGTCGCGGGTTCCACTGCACGCTCACCGTGCTGAGCAGCGGCGTGCGCCACGCCCCCGGCGCGAGCCGGGCCGCGGCCGACCGCAGCCCGTCCAGCGCCGGATCCACGCCCGGGGAGTGGAAGGCCCGCGAGACCGCCAGCCGCCGCCCCGGCAGGCCCCGCCGGGACAGCGCGGCCAGCACCGCGTCCACCGCGCTCCCGGGGCCCGAGACCACCACCTGGGACGGCCCGTTGACGGCGGCCACCACGGCCTCGTCGCCGGCCGCCGCCAGCACCTCCCGGACCTCTTCGGTGGAGGCGTCCACCGCGGCCATCGCACCTGCGGCGCAGCGCTCCTGCATCAGCCGCCCGCGCTCGGCGGCGAAGCGCACCGCCTCGCGCGGGTCCAGCGCGCCGGCCACGGCGGCCGCGGCCAGCTCGCCGACGCTGTGCCCGGCCACCGCGTCGGGGCGCACCCCCCACGCCCGCAGCTGCGCGGCGAGCGCGATCCCGTGCGCCACCAGCAGCGGCTGGGCGACGTCCGTTCTCGCGAGCTCCCCCGGCTCGACGTCGTCGAGCGACCAGGCGAGCAGGCTGCGACCGCGGACCTCCCCCGCGGCCCCGGACAGCTCCTCCACCACCTGCCGGTAGACCGGCTGCGACCGCAGCGCCCGGCCGAGCCCCGGCACCTGGGTGCCTTGGCCGGAGAACAGCAGTGCGGTCCTCGGGCGGCGCCGCGCGACGGCACCGGTCGTAGCGGCGCCCTCCAGCCGGTCGGCGAGGTCACCATCGACGGTCAGCGCCAGGCGGTGCGGGCGGTGGTCGCGGGCCGTGCTCGCACTGCGGACGAGGTCCGCTTCGTGCAGGTGGGGGTGCGCCCGGACGTGGGCGGCGAGTTCACGGGCTGCCGCCCGCAGCGCCGCTCCGGTCGCCGCGGAGAGGGTCAGCAGGTGCGGCCCGGGCGGCGGGGGCGACGACGGCCCGGGCCGGGGCGCCTCCTCCAGGATGACGTGCGCGTTCGTGCCGCCGAACCCGAACCCGTTGACGCCGGCCCGCAGCGGCAGTCCACCGGTCCACTCCCGGGGTTCGCGGACCACCTCGAGGCCCGCGGCGGCGAGGTCGAACGCGGCGGACGGTTCCTCGTGGTGCAGGGTCGGCGGCAGCGCGCGGTGGCTCAGGCTGAGGACCACCTTGACCAGGCTGGGCATCCCCGCGGAGTTGAGCAGGTGCCCGACGTTGGTCTTGACCGACCCCAGCCACCGCCGTCCGACGGCCGGGGCGGGGAACGTGCGCATCAGCGACCGCGCCTCGATCGGGTCCCCGATCGCGGTGCCCGTCCCGTGCGCCTCCACGTAGCTCACGGTCGCCGGGTCGATGCCGGCGTCGCGGTACGCCCGGGCGATCACGGCCTCCTGCAGTTGCGGGTTGGGCGCCATCAGGCTCAGCGAGCGCCCGTCGTTGTTCACGGTGCTGCCGCGAACCACGGCCAGCACCGGGTCCCCGGCCGCCCGCGCCACCGACAGCGGTTCGAGGACGAGGGCAGCCGCTCCCTCGCCGGGGACGAACCCGTCCGCGGCGGAGCTGAAGGCGCGGCAGCGGCCCGTCGGGGACAGCGCCTGCGCCGCCTCCAGCAGCCGGTGGCCGGTGGGGGTCAGGTTCAGACTGACCCCGCCCACGACGGCGGCGTCGCACTCGCCCGCCTCGAGGCTGCGCCGGGCCAGGTGCAGCGCGACCAGCGCGGAGGAGCAGGCGGTGTCGACGGCCAGCACCGGGCCGGAGAGGTCGAGGTGGTGCGCCACCCGCGCCGCGATGAGGTTGCGCAGGTTGCCCACCAGGGCCGAGGGGGGCACCGGCGCGCCGCTGTCCAGGGCCCGCTGCAGCAGGGTCGGGTAGCCGCTCTCGCCGACGGCGACGAAGACCCCGATGCGCCGGCCGCGTCGGCGCTCCCCCGCGTAGCCGGCGCGCTCCAGGGCCTCGTGGGCCACCTCGAGGAAGATGCGGGCGTGGGGGTCCGTGACGCCGGCCTCCGCGGCGTCGAGCCCGAAGAACCCCGCGTCGAAACCGGCGACATCGTCGAGGAACGCGCCCCACCGGGCCGTGGCCCCAGGGTTTGGCCGCCACCGGGCGGACGGCACCTCGGTGACGCTGTCGCGTCCCGCGCACAGGTTGCGCCAGAACGCCTCCGGGGTGTCGGCGTCGGGGAGGCGACAGGCCATCCCGACGACCGCTGCGGGATCCGCCGGCGGCGGCGCCTCGACCTCGCGGGGCGCGGGCTCCGCTCTCCGAGGCGCCGCCTCGGGAACACCCGCCAGTTCCTCGGCCAGCGCCGCGACGGTGGCGCAGTTCCGCAGCAGGGACTGCGGCAGCGGCCCGCCGAACTCGGTCTCCAGTTCGGCGAGCACGTGCAGCGCGGCCAGGGACGAACCACCGACGGCCAGGAACCGGTCGTCGCGGGAGATCGACGAGGCCGGCACGCCGAGCACCTCCGCCCAGATCCGGGTGATGCGCTCCTCGATGCCGGAACGGGTCGACGGCGGCGCGGAGGCGGTTCCCCCCGCGCTCATCCGGGCGGCGACCTCCGCCTCCAGCGCGGCGAACCGCCCAGCGGTCAGCCGCTCCCGCAGCACCGAGCGTTGGACCTTGCCGCTCGTGGTGCGGGGGAAGTCCTCCGGGGGGATCGGCAGCACGCAGACGTCACCGTGGCCCAGGGCCTCGCGGACGCGCGCCCGCACGGCGGCCAGCACCGGGACCAGGCCGTCGTCCAGCGGCTGGCGCGACGTCACGAACACGGCGACCCGCTCGGTGCCGCCTGCGGGATCGGTGCGGCCGACGACGGCGACCCGCCCGGGCGGTGCGCCGGGAGTGGCGAGCGCCACCTGCTCGAGGTCGCAGGCGTGGAACTTCTGGCCGGCGACGAACACCACGTCCTTGGCGCGGCCGGTCACGCACAGCCGGCCGCGGCGGAGGAAGCCCAGGTCGCCGGTGCGCAGCCAGCCGTCGGCGAAGGTCCGGGCGGTCTCCTCCGGCTGCCCGGAGTAGCCGCCGGCGACGTTCGGCCCGCGGAACTCGACGTGCCCGACCCGCGAGTCGGCCAGCACCTCCCCCTCGTCCCCGACGACGCGCAACTCACCGCCCGGCACCGCGTAGCCGACGTCGAGGAGCTCCACGGGCGGCGGGCCGCCGGGTACCGGTTCGACGTCGACCGCGCGGCCGTCCGACAGTTCCCGCCGGTCCAGGACGAGCGGGCGGGCGACCTCGCCCAGCGGCGGGAACGCCACCGCCAGCGTCGCCTCCGCCAGCCCGTAGAGCGGGGCCAGCGCGCTCGGCCGGAGCCCGGAGGGACGCATGTGCTGGGAGAACGCGCGCCACATCGGCACCGGGATCGGCTCGGCACCGACGCCGACCAAGCGCACAGAGCGCAGGTCCAGCGCGGCGACCTCCTCCGCCGTCACGCGCCTGACCGTCAGCGCCAGCGCGAAGCTCGCCATCGGCAGCAGCGTGGCGCCGTGCCGGGCGGCGGCCTCGTACCAGAGCGCCGGTCGTGCCCCGAAGTCCGCCGGGTCGAGCTTGACCTGCTTCAGCTGCAGCGACAGCGGGGTGAGGTGGGCGCCGATCAGGCCCATGTCGTGGGAGTACGGCAGCCAGCTGACCATCACGTCCGACTCCGTCACCGCACCGGCCGCGCGGGCCTGCCGGAGGTTGGCGACGACGTTGGCGTGGCTGAGCACGACCCCCTTCGGGGCGCCGGTGCTGCCGGAGGAGAACTGCAGGAACGCGACGTCCGCGGCATCCGGCCGGTGCACCCGGGACAGCGGGTCGGCCAGCCGCAGTTCGTCCAGCGCGAGCATCCGGGGTCCGGACGGCGCACCGGCCCCCGGCAGGTGCCCCGGCGGGCGGGTGACGTCGGCGCCGGCCAGCAGCGGCGGCCGGCCCAGCTGCGCCCACACCGCCGCGACCTTCGCCGGCACCGGGGCCAGCGGCACGGGCACCAGCCCCGCGGCGAGCGCACCCCAGAAGCCGGTCAGGAAGTCGGTGCCGGCGCCCGCCAGCACGATCACGGGCGAGCCGGGTTCCGCGCCGGCGGTGCGCAGTCCCCCGGCGACGCGCAGGGACTCCTGCAGCAGTTCGTCGTAGCGCAGCACACGCTCATCGCCGTCCGCCGCGGTCCGGACGACCACCTGCTCGGGCGCGACCTCGGCGGCGTTGAGGAGGACGTCGAGGAGGGTGCCGTCGCGGCTCACGGGTCCCGCTCCCAGCACACGGTGAGGTGCACCCCGTCCGCCGGGTTCGAGGACCGGAACCCCCAGCGGGCCCCCTCCGCCCCGCCCAGGCGGGGTTCCGTTGCGCTGCAGTCCAGCGCGACGGTCCGCGGATCGCGCCCGAGGCCGGTCCCGGTCGCCTTCAGGTACGCCTCCTTGGCGGTCCACAGCCTCAGGAAGCGCTCCTGCCGCCCCGCCGCGTCGGGCGCGTCCTCGAACCAGTCCAGCTCACCGGCCGACAGGCAGCGACGGGCGAGCGCCGGAGTGGTCGCCCGGGGGCCCTCGACGTCGACCCCGACCCGCCCGCCGGTGTGCGTGGCCACGGTGACCCAGCCGCCGCCGTGGGACAGGCTGACGTCGAGCGGCGGGTCGGCGACCGGACGGCCGGTGGGGGTGCGCCGCACCGACGCGCCGAGATCGGCGGCGAGTCGTCGGAGGAGGTGCCAGCCGAGCGCCGAGTCCTGCCGGTCCTCCCACCGCTGCAGCCGCGCCAGCCGGTGCTGCTCGGCGGACGGCAGGCCGGCGAGCAGCGCCGACCACGCGGGTGGCGCGAGCCGGGGACCGCGCGGCACCACGACGAGGTGCGCCGGCGGGGCGGGGGCGGCGTCGCTCTGCATCGGCACCGATCCTGCCACTGTGCCCGCTCGGGGGGTGCTGCCCCGCGGCTGCGGTCCGCCTCCCGGCCTCGGACCGTCCGCCGCAGCGCTCGGGGCCTGACGCGCCCACGGCGGGGACGTTGCGCCGCGACGCACCCGCGTGTCGCAGGCGCAACGTCCCCGCCGAGGGGTCAGGCGGAGGGCCTCAGCGCAGGAACCACTGCCGCGGGGCGGCGAGCTCCTCGACGGCGTCCGGTCCCCAGGTGCCCTCGGCGTAGGGCAGCACCTCGGGCCGGGCCTGCTGGAACGGCTCGATGGCCTGCCAGGCGTTGCGCAGTCCCTCGACGCCGGTGAAGAGGGCGCGGTCGCCGGTGAGCACGTCGTGGATGAGCTTCACGTAGGGCGGGGCGTCGGTGCCGGGGAGCGAGGGCAGGGGCAGCGCGGCGGTGCCGGTGGTCAGCTCCTCCCCCACCCCGAGCGCCTTGACGATCAGGGCGACCTCGATGCGGCCGCCCTCCAGCAGGGAGAAGCTGAGGGCGCTGGGCCGCTCCGGCAGCTCCGTCAGGGGCCCCTCGGGCCTGCGCAGCAGCAGTGTGATGCGCTGCTCGTCGGCGGCCATCTTCTTGCCGCTGCGCAGCAGGAACGGAACCCCGCGCCAGCGCTCGGAGTCCACCCACAGCCGCACCGCCGCGAGGGTGTCGGTGCTGGAGTCGTCGGCGACGCCGTCGATGTCGCGGTAGCCCTCGAACTGGCCGAGGACGACCTCGGCGGGGTCGACGGCGCGGAAGTCCGCCAGGGCCGCGTCGCGGGCGGCGCGTACGGCGTCGGCGGACAGGTCGGCCGGGGTCTCCATCGCCACGGTCGCGGCGAGCTGGAACAGGTGGGTGACGATCATGTCGAGGAACGCGCCGGTGGCGTCGTAGAAGTCCGCGCGCTGGGCGACGTCGAGGGTCTCGGCGATGTCGATCTGCACCTGCTCGACGTGCTCGCGGTTCCACACCGCCCCGAGCAGGGTGTTCGCGAAGCGGGCCCCGACGAGGTTGCGCACGGCCTCGAAGGCGAGGAAGTGGTCGATGCGGAAGACCTGGGACTCGTCGAAGACGCGCTGCACCTCGGCGTCGAGCTCCTCGAAGGAGGCCAGGTCGGTGCCGTAGGGCTTCTCGTAGACGATGCGGCAGCCCTCGGCGAGGCCGTGGGCCTCGATGGCCCTGGTGATGCCGAGGGCCGCCCCCGGCGGCACGGCGAGGTAGTGGACGAGCTGCGCGTCGGCACCGACGGCGTCGCGGGCCTCTGCGACGCGCGCGGGCAGCGAGCCGGCGTCGTCGGCGGAGAAACCGCCACCGGCGTAGGAGAGGCGGGCGGAGAAGTCCTCCCAGGGGCCCTCGCCCGGCTGGGGGCCGAACTCCTCCAGCGCCTCGCGCACGTGGTCGCGGAACCAGGCGGTGTCCTCGTCGCCGCGGGAGGTGCCGACCAGGCGCCACTGCTCGGGCAGCAGGCCCTGGCGGGCCAGCTCGAAGAAGGCCGGCAGGACGAGGCGGCGGGCGAGGTCCCCGGTCGCGCCATACATCACGAACACGGTCGGCTGGGCCGGGGGTCGGGTCTCGCGCACGGGCTGGCTCACCACTCACCTCGTCGGGTCGGCTTCCGGAAGTCTTCCAGGAGTGTTGCAGGCGGGGCCGTCGCGTCGAACGCTAGGCCGTCCCGGTGCGCCGCGCGCGAGCAGCCCGACGCCGCCGGCCGCCGGGGCGCTAGGGTTCCCGGCATGACCGCCGCCCGCGCCGCCGCCACCGCCCGCGGTGCGCTGCGCGGTGCGTGGTGGTGGGCGACCCCGTCGGCCGCCTGAGCCCCACCGCCAGGGAGGCCGCCGCGAGGTGGCGCTGCCCGGCCCCCCTCGCCGACCGGCTCCGCACCCCGAGCCCGACCGAGGAGAACCGATGAGCACCCCCGGCCCCACCGCCCCCGCCCACCTCGCGCGGGCCGTCGTCGAGCGCCTGCTCACCCCCGGCGCCCCGCCGTTCGCCCTGCTGCGCCGCCTGGACCCGGCGACGGGCTCCCCGGGTCCCGTGGAGGTCCTCACCGGCGAGGTCACGACGGTCGAGCGGCTCGCCGACGTCCCCCTGCCCGCCGGCGCCCCGCAGGACGGGCCGAGTCGCGACGCGCTCGCGCTCGTCCCGTTCCGCCAGCTCGCCGAGCGCGGCTTCGAGGTCCACGACGACGGCACCCCGCTGCGGGTGCTGCGCGTGCAGGAGTCTGTGGAGCTGCACGACCTCGACGACCTGCTCTCCGCCCTGCCCGACGACGACGTGGACCTGCGCGACGTCGCCCCGAGCATGAGCGACGACGCCTACGCCGACGTGGTGCGCCGCATCCTCGCCGAGGAGATCGCCGAGGGCACCGGCGCGAACTTCGTGATCCGCCGCGACGTCGACGCACGCATCGACGGCTTCACCCCGCGCACCGCCCTGAGCCTCTTCCGCCGCCTGCTGGTGGCGGAGACGGGCGCGTACTGGACGTTCGTGGTCCACGTGCCGCCGGGCTCGGACGGCCCCGCGGGCCGGACCCTCGTCGGCGCCAGCCCCGAGGTGCACGTGCGGATGGCGCGCGGCGAGGTCGTGATGAACCCCATCTCCGGCACCTACCGCTATCCCGCGACCGGCCCGGACGCCGACGGGCTCGTGGAGTTCCTCACCGACCCCAAGGAGGTCGAGGAGCTGTTCATGGTGGTCGACGAGGAGCTGAAGATGATGTGCTCCGTCGGCGACCTCGGCGGCACCGTCCACGGCCCCTACCTGCGGGAGATGGCCCACCTCGCGCACACCGAGTTCGAGCTGCGCGGACGCAGCACCCTCGACGCGCGGGAGGTGCTGCGGCAGACGATGTTCGCGGCCACCGTCACGGGCAGCCCGCTGGAGAGCGCCTGCCGGGTGATCCGCCGCTACGAGCCGTCGGGACGTGCCTACTACGCCGGCGCCCTGGCGCTGCTGGGCCGCGACGCCGACGGCGTGCAGACGCTGGACTCCCCCATCCTCATCCGCACCGCCGACGTCGCCGACGACGGCGCGGTGCGGGTCTCCGTGGGCGCCACCCTCGTGCGGGCCTCCGACCCCGCCGGCGAGGTCGCCGAGACCCACGCCAAGGCCGCCGGGGTGCTGCGCGCCCTCGGGGCGCTGCCGCCCGCACCGCAGAGCGGGCCCGCCGGGGCGCCGCCCGCCCGCCGGGTCCCCCTCGTCGCGGACCCGCGGGTGGCGTCGCTGCTGGCCTCCCGCCGCGACCGGCTGGCGCCGTTCTGGCTCAACGCGCAGGCGCAGGAGCCGGGCGAGGTCCTCGGCGAGGTGCTCGTCGTGGACGCGGAGGACACGTTCACGGCGATGCTCGCGCACGTGCTCACCGCCGGCGGGCTGCCCTCGCGGGTGCTGCGCTTCGACGACCCCGGCCTGGACGCGGCGCTGGACGCGCACCGCGGCCTCGTCGTGCTCGGCCCTGGCCCCGGCGACCCCGAGGACTCGGGTGACACGCGGCTGCGGCGGCTGCAGGAGCTGGCAGCCAGGGTGTCGAAGGACGCCCGCTCCGGTGGCAACCCGCTGCTGGGGGTGTGCCTCGGCCACCAGCTGCTCTCCCGCACCCTCGGGCTCCCGCTGCGCCGCAAGGACGTCCCTTACCAGGGGCTGCAGGCGGAGGTGGACCTCTTCGGGCGCCGCGCGACGGTCGGCTTCTACAACTCGTTCACGGCGCGCGCCGACGCCGGGCGGCTGGCCGAACTGGCGGAGCGCGGCGTGGAGGTCTGCACCGGTCCCGGCGACGAGGTGGTGGCGGTGCGCGGGCAGGGGTTCGCGGGCATCCAGTTCCACCCCGAGTCCGTGCTGACCCTCGACGGGCCCGGAGTGCTGCGCTCGGTGGTGGAGCCGCTGCTGCACCGGGTCTGACGCAACCCGGGCCTCTCGGGAGCAGTCCCTCGGCCCGCACGGGGTGAGGAACGAGCGACGCGCGCCCCGGGTCCGACGGCACCCCGGGGCGCGCGAGCGGTCACTGCTGTCCCGAACCCTCCATGCGGGCGGGGGCCCCGTCCAGGCCCTGCGGCGTGCTGCTGCTGAGGGAGTGCAGCATCTGGGTGACGTCGATGCCGGTGGTGCGCTTCAGGACCTCGAACGTCTCCTGCATGTTGGCGCCGACGGAGCGGCTGAGCGCACCCGCGCCGTCGTTGGAGATGACGGTCAGGTCCTTGATGTTGCCCAGCGGGCTGGCCAGGGCCTCCGCCACCTGGGGCAGCACCTCCAGCGCGCGCTGGGTGAGTGCCGCCTCCCCGAACTCCTTCAGCGCCTGCGCCTCCTTCTGCAGAGCCTCCGCCTTCGCGGTCCCGGTCGCGGAGATGGCCTCCGCCTGCGCCTGGCCCTCGAGGCGGACGGCGTTCGCGTCCGCGGTGCGCCGCTGCAGCTCGGCCTCCGCGGCGAGCCGGACGCGTGCGGCGTCCGCCTCGGCGGAGAGGCGGACCCGCTCGGCCTCGGCTCGTGCCGCGGCGACGGCGGCCTGCTGCTCGGCCTCGGCGGAGAGCACCCGGGCCGTCTTGTGGGCCATGGCCTGCTGCTCGGCGTCGTAGCGGCGGGCGTCGGCCGGCTTGCGGACCTCGGTGTCGAGCATGCGCTCGGTCAGCTCCGCCTGGCGCTGCGCCACCCGCTCCTGCTCCTGGAGGACCTGCTGCTGCGCGGCGGCCTCGGCGAGGCGGCCGGCCGCGTCGGCCTCGGCCGCGGCCTTGTCCTGGTCGGCCTTGAACTGCGCCTGCTGCAGCGCCAGGTCGCGCTGCGCCTGCGCGATCTTGGCGTCGGACAGCGCCTTGGCCTGCTGCGCCTCCTGGGCGTTGTTGGCCTCGGCGATCTCGGCGGCCCGACGGGCGTTGGCAGCCTCGGGCCGGCCGAGGTCCTTGAGGTAGTTGCCGTCGTCGCTGACGTCCTGGATCTGCAGGGTGTCCAGGACGAGCCCCTGGTTGTTGAGGCTGGTCACCGCCTCCTCCTCCACCTGGCGGGCGAAGGCGACGCGGTCGCGGATGATCTCCTCGACGGTGAGGGTGCCGATCACGCCGCGCAGGCTGCCGGCGAGGACCTCCTGGGTGAACGGCTCGATCTCCTTCTGCTGGTGCAGGAACCGCTGCGAGGCGGCGCGCACCATGTCCTCGGTACCGCCGACCTTGACGATGGCGACGCCGTCGACGTTGAGCCGGATCCCCTGGCGGGAGACGGCGCCGCGGATGGAGATGGGGATGCGCACGGAGGAGAGGGAGAGCCGGTGCGCCTGCTGGACCAGGGGCTTGACGAACACGCCGGCGCCCATGACGACCTTCTGCCCGGACAGGTCGGTGGTGACCTGGCCGGTCTGGGGGTTCGTGACCGGCCTTCCCTTCTTGCCGACGATGATCAGCGCCTCGGAGGGGCTGGCGATCTTGTAGCGCGTCTTGACCGCGATGATCGCGAGCAGGAGGAGGACGACGAGCGCCCCCGCTGCGACGGCGGCGTAGAGGAGTGTGTCCATCTCACATCACTTCCGGTGGGGAGGGATCGCGGATTCGTGCGGGGCGCTCAGTGCGGCGTCGTCCCGGGGCGCCGAGGAGGCAGTCGGCTGGTCTGCCCCCGGCGGGCAGGCCGGGGCGCGCGCTCGGAGAGCCTCCAGCGGCCGCTCGTCGAGGCGGTGCAGCGGGATCGGGAGACCGGGGATCCGCGGGTCGCGGCGAGGGCCGCGGTCGGGGTGGTTCACGTGGGCACCTGTTCTCGGGATCGGCGAAGTCGTTGCCGACCAGGCTTCCCGGCGCTCCAGGTGCTGAGAGTAGCGGTCGCGCGGTGGGCGTGGTAGCTCCGCGGCCGTGGTCGCGGCTCGGGCGTCACCCGCGCGGAGCAGCCCCGGTGCGGTGCCCGCACCGGGGTCACAGCCGGGGGTCGACCGGCTCCGACTCCAGCGCGAGGACCGCGAAGGCGCACTCGTGCACCCGCCACAGCGGCTCTCCCGCCGCCGCGCGCTCCAGCGCCTCCAGCCCCAGGGCGTACTCCCGGCTCGCCAGGGACCGCTTGCGCCCCAGGTTCCGCTCCCGCAGCCGCTCCAGGTTCCCCGGCTCCGCGTAGTCGGGGCCGTAGACCAGCCGCAGGTAGTCCGGGCCGCGCACCTTCAGGCCCGGCTGGACGAGCCCCTTGCGGCCCCACACGAGGTTCGCGGCCGGCTTGACGACCATCCCCTCCCCGCCGGCCGCGGTCAGCTCCTCCCACCAGCGCACCCCCGCCGCCACGGAGGTCTCGTCCGTGACGTCGACGGCGAGGCGCCGCGTCCCGGCGAACGTGCCGGGATCGGTGTCGACGAGGCGGTCGGCCAGGCCCAGGTGCCAGGTGTGCGGCCGCTCCGCGAACGTCGCCCCGCCGGCGGCCAGCACCTGGAACGGCGCCAGCCGCACCCCGTCGAGGCCGTCGGTGGGCCAGCAGTAGCGGCGGTACGCCTCCCGGAACGCCGTCGCGTTGCCGGCCCGCGACGCCGTGCGCCCGAGCAGGTCCCCCACGTCGAGACCGCGGGCGGCGGCGCGCTCCAGCACACCGGTGGCGGCACTCAGCGCGTGCGTCGCCGCCGCTCCCACCGCGGCGTACTGCTCGCGCAGCAGTTCCTGCGCCTTGGCGTTCCACGGCAGCAGTTCCGCGTCCAGCAGCAGCCAGGGTGCGCCGAGCTCCTCGAACAGCCCCGCGCGCTCCGCCGCGGCGCGGACCCGCTCCACGAACGTCGCGGTGAGTTCCGGGGAGAAGAACGAGCGGCCGGTGCGCGTCCACACCGCCCCCAGCGCGTCGTCGGGCGCCCCGAAGCGGGACGCGGCCGTCGCGGCGTCCCGGCAGACGAGGGCGACCGCCCGGGAGCCCATGTGCTTCTCCTCGCACAGCACCGCGTCCACCCCGTCCGCGCGGTAGGAGTCGAAGGCCTGCTCCGGGTGCTCCAGCAGACCGGGCCGGGCCGACGTCGCGACCGGGCTCATCGTGGGTGGCAGGTGCAGCAGCCAGCGCGGGTCGACGGCGTAGCGGCTCATCACCTCAAGCGCGGCGGCGGCGTTCTCCTCGCGCACGGTGATCCGGCCGTGGTGGCGGGTCTCCACGACCCGGCGGCCGGTGACGTCGGACAGGTGCAGCACGTCGGGGTCGCGCACCACCGCGGCGGGTGGGGTGGGCCCGGCGCCCGGCTCCGCGGCGGCCACCGGGAACGGGCGGACCGGTTCGTAGTGCACGGCGCGCGCGGCGACGTCGACGAGTTCCCGCTCCGGCCAGCGCAGGGCGGTGAGGCTGCCACCGAAGACGCAACCGGTGTCCAGGCACATCGTGCGGTTGACCCACTCCGGCTGCGGCGTCGGTGTGTGGCCGTAGAGCACCGTCGCGGCGCCGCGGTAGTCCTGCGCCCACGGGTAGCGCACGGGCAGGCCGAACTCGTCCGTCTCCCCCGTCGTCTCGCCGTACAGGCAGAACTCCCGGACCCGGCGGGAGGAGCGGTTGTGGTACCGCTCCGGCAGCCCCGCGTGGCAGACGACGAGGTTCCCGCCGTCGAGGACGAGGTGGGACACGAGGGAGTCGAGGAACGCCACGACCTCCGTGCGGAAACCCTCCTCCTCCGCCTCGAGCTGCTGCAGGGACTCCGCCAGCCCGTGCGTCAGCTGCACCCGGCTGCCGCGCAGCGCCCGAACCAGCTTCGCGTCGTGGTTGCCGGGGACGACGAGCGCGCTGCCCTCGGCGGCCATCCCCATCACGAGCCGCAGCACCCCCGGGGTGTCGGGCCCGCGGTCGACGAGGTCCCCCAGCAGAACGGCCCGGCGGCCCTCGGGGTGCGCGGCGCCCACCGGCCGGCCCTCGGCGTCGTGGCGCAGGACGTAGCCGAGGCGGGTGAGCAGCTCCTCCAGCTCCGCGCGGCAGCCGTGCACGTCGCCGACGACGTCGAACGGGCCGTGCTCGTCGCGGCGGTCCGTGAACAACCGGGTCCGCTCGATGCGCGCCGCGTCGGCCTCCTCCTGCGAGCGCAGCACGTGGACGCGGCGGAACCCCTCCTTCTCCAGGCTCCGCAGGCCGCGCCGCAACTGGTCGCGCTGGCGCTTGAGCACCCCGGGGCCGAACTGCCGGTCGGGGCGGGCGGCGTTGCGCTCGGCGCAGACCCGCTCGGGCAGGTCGAGGACGATCGCCGTCGGCAGCACGTCGTGCTCGCGGGCCAGCGCGACGAGCTTGCGGCGCGCGTCGGGCTGGACGTGGGTGGCGTCCACGACGGTGAGCAGGCCGCGCGCCAGGCGCTTGGCCGCCACGGCGAAGAGGACCTCGAACGCGTCCGCGGTGGCGGACTGGTCGTTCTCGTCGTTGGACACGAGCGCGCGGAAGGCGTCGCTGGAGAGCACCTCGGCGGGGCCGAACCTCGTCCTGGCGAACGTCGTCTTGCCGGAGCCGGTGACGCCGACGAGGGCGACGAGGCTGAGCTCGGGAACGTCGAGGTCGACGGTCCCGGGGGTCGTGCCGGGGGTCGTGTTGCCGGTCATGCCGCATCCCCTCCGTCCCGGGTGAACACCGCGATCTGGGTGGGCGGGCCGACCTCGGGATCGTCCGGTCCCGCGCCGGCGAACCGCACGCCGTAGCCGTGCTGGCCGGCCACGTCCGCCGCCCACCGGCGGAACTCCTCCCGCGTCCACTCGAAGCGGTGGTCGGGGTGGCGGAAGCGCCCCGCGGGCAGCGACGGGAACCGCACGTTGTGCTCGGCGTTGGGCGTGGTGACCACGACCGTGCGGGGTGCCGTGAACGCGAAGACGCTGCGCTGCAACGCAGGCAGCCGGGACGGTTCGACGTGCTCCACCACCTCCACGAGGACCGCCGCGTCGAGGCCCGCGAGGCGGTCGTCTCGGTACGTCAGCGACGTCTGCAGCAGCGCCAGTCGCTCGCGCTGCCGCTGCGGCATCCGGTCCAGGCGCAGCCGCCGCTCCGCGCCCGCCAGCGCCCGGGAGGAGACGTCGGCCGCGACGATCCGGGTGAACGCCGGATCGGCGAGCAGCTCCGCGACGAGGGCGCCCTCCCCGCAGCCGAGGTCCGCGACCCGCCGGGCACCGGCCTGCCGCAGCAGTTCCACGACGACGGCGCGGCGCTGAGCCGCGAGGCTCGGCCTCGCGACGGCCGCCGCGGCCTCCTCCGCGGCACGCAGGACGGCGGCCTCCCCCAGCGCGTCGGGGTCGTCGCCGCCGCCGAGCAGGTCCAGCGCCTCCGAGGCCAGGGACCGCTGGCGGGCGAGGTAGCGGTGGCTGATGAGTTCCCGCTCGGGGTGGGTCTCCAGCCATCCGGAGCCCACCCGCAGGAGCTTCTCCACCTCCTCCGCACCCACCCAGTAGTGCTTGGCGTCGTCGAGCACGGGCAGCAGGACGTAGAGGTGGCTCAGCGCGTCGGCCAGGCGCACGGTCCCGCGCAGCCGCAGGTCGACGTACGGGGACGCCCCCCAGGAGGGCACCTCCTCGTCCAGGGGGAGTTCGCGCGCGTCGACGTCCCAGCCCAGCGGCGCGAACAGCCGGCGCACCAGCTCCGCCCCGCCGTCCGGGCCGCCGCGGCAGGGCAGCACGGGCAGGCGCACCTGGAGCGGGAGCGCGGCGGCGGCCAGGGCCGGGCGGCTGGTGCAGCGCCCGGCGAGCGCGGTGCGGAACACCGAGGCGATCGCGACGGCCAGCAGGCTGGACGCGGCGTAGGGGCGGTCGTTGACGTGCTGGTGGAGCGCGAACCCCTCGCCGCCCCTCGCGCCCCGCACCAGTGCCACCGGGTCCACCTCCAGCAGCAGGGCGGCGGTGCAGCGCTCGGGCGTGGCCTCGGGGTAGACCACGTGGGCGGTGCCGCTGGCGAGCGGGGTCGCCTGCGGGCGGTCCGGGTGCTTGTGCAGGAGGTGCCCGAGGTCCGTGGCCGGCCGCTCGGGCGTTCCCGTGGTGGTGAGGGTGAGGAGCACCGGTCCACACCACCACAACGGGGGCCGGATGCGCGCGGGGGTTTCGGTGTCGGCCGGGACGGACCGCAGCGCACCTCCTGCGTCGGTCGTCCCCGTGTGGTACCCACGAGTGTGGGTGATGCTCAGGACCGGCGCGGACGCCCGGTGCCCCCGGTCCTCGTGGACGCTGCACCACGCCCTGCCGCCGTCGGCGCGCAGGAGGCGGACGACGGGGCGGGCGCGGTGGGGACCGCCCCCGGTGCGGGGATCGACCCGCGTCTGGCGCTGGCCGACGCCGTGGCCGCCGACGCGGAGGCGTGGGTGGTGCACCGGGCCGTGCGCGACGACGCGGGCGGGGTGGTGGACTTCGAGGCCGTGTGGGCCAACGAGGCCGCGGTGCGGACCTCCGGCCTCGGGCCGATGGTGGGCCGGCGGCTCCTCGAGATGGTGCCCGAGATCGCCGACAGCCTGTTCCCGGTCTTCCGCAGCGTCGTGGACAGCGGCGAACCGCAGCAGCTGATGACCCCCGCCGTGGTCAGCGACGCCCGCCCGTCCTGGCGTCCGGGCTGGACCGCCTTCCATCTGCGCGCGGTGGGCGACCTGCTCGTCGTGCACTGGCGGGACGCCACCGAGGAGCACGGCAACGCCCTGGCCGCCGCCGCCGCCGAGACGCGGCTGCAGGCCCTCCTGCAGAACGCCGACGAGGTCATCGGGGTCTACACCAAGGACGCGAAGCCGCTGTACCTCAGTCCGTCCGCCCGGCGGGTGCTCGGCACCGGCGCCCCCTCGGCGCACTTCGCCGCCCGGGTGCACGTCGAGGACCGGCCGCTGGTCATGGAGGTCTTCGCCACCCTCCTGGCGGGTGGGCCGGGGCAGGTGGTCGAGGTCGAGGCCCGCCTCCAGCACGGCGACGGGCACTGGATGTGGGTGCACGCCCGGGGCACCAACCACGTCGACGACCCCGACGTGGGTGGCATCGTCATCAACCTGCGCGACATCACCGAGCAGCACGACTTCGCCGAGCAGCTGCGGCGCCAGGCCCTGCAGGACCCCCTCACCTCGCTGCCCAACCGCCGGCTCATCGACACCGAGCTGGAGAGGGCGCTGGCGCGCACCCGGCGCGGCAGCGAGCTGATCGGCGTCCTGCTCTGCGACGTCGACCACTTCAAGAGCATCAACGACCTCCACGGGCACCCGGCCGGTGACGAACTCCTGCAGCAGTTCGGCCGGCGCCTGTCCTCGGCGGTGCGCCCGGCCGACATCGTCGGCCGGCTCGGGGGCGACGAGTTCATCGTGGTCTGCGAGGACCTCGCCGACGTCGACGACCTGCGCGCCCTCACCGCGCGCATCCGCTCCGCCGTGTGCGGGGACTACGACATCGCGGGCCGGGACGTCTCCGTCACCGTCACGTTCGGGGCCAGCGCGGGGCGGCACCCGGACTCCAGCGACGAGGTCCTCAGCCAGGCCGACACTGCCCTGTACGAGGCCAAGCGCGCGGGCCGCGACCGCGTCGAGGTCTTCGACCACCGCATCCACCAGCGGCAGAAGCACCGCAGCGCCAGGGAGTCCGCCCTGCGGACGGCGCTGGGTGCGGAGGAGTTCCGCCTGCACTACCAGCCCGTGATCGACCTGCGGAGCGACCGTGTCGTCGGTGCGGAGGCGCTGCTGCGCTGGGACCACCCGCAGGAGGGCCTGCTGCTGCCCGCCGCGTTCCTCGGGCTGGCCGAGGAGAGCAACCTCATCGTCGACATCGGCGCCTGGGTGCTCCGTGCCGCCATGGCGGAGGCCGCCGGCTGGTCCGGGGACGACGGGGGGCGGCCCTGGCTGAGCATCAACGTCTCCGGGCGCCAGCTGGCCCACCCCGACCTGCTCCTGCACCTGGACGCGGCGCTGCTGGCGAGCGGGCTGGACCCCGCCCGCGTCGAGATCGAGATCACCGAGACGGTCGCCCTCCACGACCTCGACGCGACCCAGCGGGTGCTGACCGCCGTCCGCGCGCGGGGGCTGCACATCGCCCTGGACGACTTCGGCACCGGCTACTCGTCCCTGACGTGGCTGCAGCGGCTGCCGGTCGACACGGTCAAGCTGGACCGCAGCTTCGTGGCGGACCTGCTCTCCCCCGGAGGTCGGCACACCCCCAGCATCATCGGCGGGGTCACGGCACTCGCCCACGCGATGGGCAAGCACGTCATCGCCGAGGGGATCGAGAGCACGCAGCAGCGGGACCACCTCGTCGAGCTGGGCTGCGACTACGCGCAGGGGTACCTGTTCCACCACCCCGCCCCGCACGGCCCCTTCGGCTGAGACCGCAGCCGCCGCAGCGACCGGCACCCCACCGGCCGGGTGCTCGACAGGACCGGTGTCGGGGTCGCTCGCTAGCGTCGGGGACGTGCCGCAGCGCTGGAGCCCCGAGCAGGTGGTCGCGCTGGCCCCGGACGCGTCGTCGGTGGCGGCCGGCCGCAAGCTCGCCGCCGCGGGGCCCTGGTCGCAGACGGGTGCCACGGCCGAACCGGCCGCGGTGTGGGGCCTGTGCAAGGGCAGCGGGAAGACGCCGTACCAGACGATCGTCGACCTCACCGGGCCCGCGTACCGCTGCTCCTGCCCGAGCCGGAAGTTCCCGTGCAAGCACGCCCTCGGCCTGCTGCTGCTCTGGTCGGCCGGAGGGGTGGAGGAGACCGCCGCCCCCAGCGACTTCGCCGCGGCCTGGCTGGACTCCCGGGCCGCGAAGGCCGCCCGCAGCACCACCGCCGGGGCGGACGGCACGGGCACCGGGGTCGACGGCACGAGCGCCGGGGTCGACGGCACGAGCGCCGGGGCGGACGGCACGGGGGTCCAGCGGGACGCGGAGCGGGCGGCCCGCCGACGCGCCGAGCAGCGCGCCGAGCGGATGGGTGCGGGCGCCGCGGACCTGGACCGGTGGCTGCGCGACCGGGTGCGCACGGGTCTGGCCGGGGCGGACCGCGCCGGCTACGGCGACGTCGACGCGGTGGCGGCGCGGCTGGTGGACGCGCAGGCGCAGGTGCTGGCCGGTGGCGTCCGGCGGCTGGCGGGGGTGGCGGCCTCCGGCGACGGCTGGCCGGGGCGGCTGCTGGCGGAGCTGGCGCTGCTGCGGTTGCTGACCGCCGCCCACTCCCGGCTGGCGGACCTGCCCGAGCCGCTGGCCGCGACGGTCCGGGCCCGGGTCGGGTACCCGGTGCGCACGGAGGACGTGCTGGCCACCCCGGCGGTGCGCGACCGCTGGAACGTGCTGTCCCTGCGCGACAGCACCGAGGACCGGCTGGTGGTGCGGCGGGTCGTCCTGCTCGGGGAGCACACCGGGCGGGTGGCGGTCGTGCTCTCCTTCGCCCCGCCGGGGCAGCCGCTGGACGCCTCGCTGGTGCCGGGGCGCAGCCTGGAGGCCGACCTGCACTTCCACCCCGGTTCCGCGCCGCGCGCCGTGGTCGGCGCCCGCCACGGCGAGCCCGGGGTGCTCGGTGCCGTGGCGGGCGCCGGCGTGGCGGCGGCGCTGGCCTCGTGGGCGCAGGCGCTGGCCGCCGACCCCTGGCTGACGTCGTGGCCGGTGGTGCTGGCCGCGGTGGTGCCGGCCGCGGACCCGGGCGAGGACCGCCCCGGCAGCCTGCTGGACGAGGCGGGCGACGCCCTGCCGCTGGCACCGGGCGCCGAGCCGTGGCACCTGCTCGCCGTCTCCGGTGGCCGGCCGGTGACCGTGGTGGCCGAGCAGACCCCGCTCGGGCTGCACCCGCTGTCGGCGCTGACGGAGCACGGGCTGGTGGCGCTGTGAGCGGCACGGACCCCGCTCCCCTCTCCTTCGACGACCTCGTCGGCGCGGCGCTGCTGGGGACCGCGCGCCGGCCGGTGGATCCCGCCGGCCTGCCGGGCGCCGTGGGCGCGAGTGCCGCCGGGCTGCCGGGCGGGGACCCCGCGGCGCTGCTGCTCGACGCCGCCGCGCTCGCCGTGGTGCACGAGCGCGCGGGGGTGCTGCCGCTGCGCGGACAGCAGCCCGCACCCGCCGCCGGGGAGGAGGCGGGGCGCGTGGCCGGGCCGGCCGCCGCGGACCGGCTCGGCGGCCTCCTGGCGCGGGCGGGCACCCAGGACGGCGATGCGCTCCTCGCCCTGTGGCTGGACGCCGCGGCCGCCGCGGGCGTGCTCGCCCCGCCCGTCCTCCTGCCGGACCTGCTGGAGGTGGCCACGCGCTCGCGCGCCACGGCGGCACGGGTGGCGGCCGTGGCCGGGGAGCGGGGCCGGTGGCTGGCGCAGTGGCGTCCCACCTGGGCCGGCGCCCTGTCCCGGCACACCCCCCTGGGCACCTCCTCCGGCACCGCCGCGCCCGCACCGCGGCAGCCCGGCGACCCTGCGCAGGACCCGGCGTGGGCGCACGGGGCGCCCGCGGGACGACGGGCGTGGCTGGCTGCGCTGCGGGCCACCGACCCCGCCGCCGCCCGGGAGGTGCTGGCCACCTCGTGGGCGAGCGAGCGGGGCGAGGACCGCGAGGCGCTGCTGCCGCTGCTGCGGGACGGCCTCGGCCCCGACGACGAGCCGCTGCTGGAGGTCGCGCTGCGGGACCGGCGCGCCGCGGTGCGGGAGGTGGCCGCGGCGCTGCTGGCGGCCCTGCCCGGCAGCGTGCACGGGCGGCGCAGCGCCGAGCTGGCACTGCGCCACGTCCGGGTGGAGCGCCGGCGCCTGCGCCGCACGCTGGTCGTGACGCTGCCCGACCTCGACCCCGGGGAGGCGCGGGCCCTGGGGGTGCCGCCCGCCCCCCACGGGACCGGGGCGAGGCAGTGGCAGCTCCAGCACCTCGTGGCCGCGGCCCCGCTGGCGGTGTGGGAGGACACGCTGGGCGGCAACGCCGAGGACCTGGTGGCCCTGCCGGTGGCCGACGACCTCTACGCGGTGCTGCACGCGGGCTGGGCGGAGGCGGCGCGCACCCAGCAGGACGCCGCGTGGGCGCGGGCCCTGCTGGCCGCCGGGACCACCCGCGACCTCGCCGCCCTCGCGCTCGTGCTGCCGCCGCAGGAGCGGGCCACGGTGGCGGCCGCCGCCCTGGACGCCGACGACGGCAGGGACCGGCGCTCCCGCCTGCCACCCTCGGCGGAGCTGCTCCGGGTGCTCAGCGGGGTCCCGGCTCCCTGGCCGGAGCCCCTGGCCCCCTCCGTCGTGACCTGGGTGCGCCGCGTGCGCCGGGCCGCGGTCTGGTACGACCGGCCCGTCGTGCACCTCGCGGGGCTGCGCCTGCCCTGCGACGAGAGCACCGAGGCCGCGCTGCGCGCCGCCGCCGCGGCCCTGCCCGACGACGCCCCGCTCGCCCCGGACGTCTCCGGGGCCGCAGACACCCTGTCCTTCCGCCGCCACATGCTCGAGGAGCTCCGTTGACGCCGAACCCCGCAGCCCCCTCCCCTGGCGCACCGGGGGCCTCGCCGGCCGCCGCGGACGGCGGGGCGGGCACGACCGGTCTGCTGCGCCCGCACGCGGAGCAGCAGTTCGCGGCCGAACTGGCGGCGCTCGCCGCCTCCGACGACCGGCCGCGGCCGCCGGCCTGGCGGCTGTCGCCGGCGGCGGTCGTGACGTACCTGCTGGGCGGGACGCTGCCCGACGGGACCGTCGTCACCCCCAAGTACGTCGGGCCGCGGCGACTGGTGGAGGTGGCGGTGGCGACGCTGGCGACCGACCGCGCCCTGCTGCTGCTGGGCGTGCCCGGCACGGCGAAGACGTGGGTGAGCGAGCACCTCGCCGCCGCCGTCTGCGGGCGCTCGACGCTCGTGGTGCAGGGGACCTCCGGCACCGCGGAGGAGGCCGTCCGCTACGGCTGGAACTACGCCCGCCTGCTCGCCGAGGGCCCCTCCCCCGCGGCGCTGGTGCCCTCGCCGGTGATGGTGGCGATGCGGGAGGCGCAGGTGGCGCGGATCGAGGAGCTGACGCGCATCCCCTCCGACGTGCAGGACGCGCTCATCACGGTCCTGTCGGAGAAGTCGCTGCCCGTTCCGGAGCTGGGCGTGGAGGTGCAGGCCGCGAAGGGGTTCAACGTCATCGCCACCGCCAACGACCGCGACCGCGGCGTGAACGAGCTGTCCTCGGCGCTGCGCCGCCGCTTCAACACCGTGGTGCTGCCCCTGCCCGGCACACCGGAGGAGGAGGTGCAGATCGTGGTCCGGCGCGTGGAGCAGCTCGGCTCCGCGCTGGAACTGCCGGAGGTGCCCGCCGCGCTGGAGGAGATCCGCCGCGTCGTGACGGTGTTCCGGGAGCTGCGCTCGGGCTCCACCCTGGACGGGCGGACGGCGCTGAAGACGCCGTCGGGCACGCTGTCCACGGCCGAGGCCATCTCCGTGGTGACCCACGGGCTCGCCCTGTCCGCGCACTTCGGCGACGGGGTGCTGCGCGCCTCCGACATCGCCGCGGGCATCGTGGGCTCCGTGGTCAAGGACCCGGTGGCGGACCGGGCGGTGTGGGTGGAGTACCTGGAGGCCGTGGCCCGCGAGCGCGAGGGCTGGGCGGACTTCTACCGCGCCTGCCGGGAGGTCACGGGGTGAGCGCCGAGCCGGTGGCCCAGGAGCAGGTGACCCACGAGCAGGTGCGCTCCTCGCCTGCGGCGGGCGGGGCGCGGGTGCGGGTCTGCGGGGTCCGCCACCACGGCCCGGGGTCGGCGCGGGCGGTCCTCGCTGCGCTGGAGTCGCTGCAGCCGGACGTCGTGCTGCTGGAGGGCCCGGCCGACGCGGACCCCCTGGTGGCGCTCGCCGGCGCGGCGGACATGGAGCCGCCCGTGGCGCTGCTGGCGCACGTCACCGGGGAGCCGCGCACGTCCGCGTTCTGGCCGTTCGCGGTGTTCTCCCCGGAGTGGCAGGCGCTGCGCTGGGCGGTGCTGCACGGTGTTCCCGTGCGGTTCTGCGACCTGCCCGCCGCGGCGGTGCTCGCGATGCGGGACGACGGGTCCGGAACCGGGGAACCCGAAGGCGCGGAATCCGGCGGCGCGGAACCCGGCCCCGGCCGTGAGGACGGCGAACCCCCGCGCGGTGACGGGGAGGAGCACGGCGACGACGGTCCCCGCGACGGGGCCGCCCCGGGAACCGCGGAACTGCTGCGGGCCGATCCCCTCGCGGCCCTCGCCGCCGCCGCGGGCTACGACGACCCCGAGCGCTGGTGGGACGACGTGGTGGAGTCCCGCCTGGACGCGCCCGCCCCGTTCGACGTCATCACCGACGCGATGGCCGCGGTCCGCGAGCACGCACCGGCGCTGCCCGCCGCGGAGGAGGAGCGCGAGACGCGCCGCGAGGCGCACATGCGCCAGGTGCTGCGCGCGGTCCTGAAGGAGGGAGCCCAGCGCGTCGCGGTCGTCTGCGGCGCCTGGCACGCGCCCGCCCTGTCGGGGAAGCTGCCGCCCGCCGCAGCCGACGCGCGCACGCTGCGCGGCCTGCCCAGGCGGCGCGTCTCCCTGACGTGGGTGCCGTGGACGCACTCCCGGCTCGCGGCGGCCTCCGGCTACGGAGCGGGCGTCGACTCCCCCGGCTGGTACCACCACCTGTTCACCTCCCCCGACGAGCCGGTCACGCGCTGGCTGATCGCCGTGGCCGGGGTGCTGCGGGCGGAGGACCTGCCCGTCTCCACCGCCTCCGTCATCGAGGCCGTGCGGCTGGCCGACGCCCTGGCGGTGATGCGGGGGCGGCCGCTGGCCGGGCTGGCGGAGGTGACGGAGGCCACCCGCGCGGTCCTGTGCGAGGGCGACGAGAGCGCCCTGCACCTGGTGACGCGGCGCCTCGTCGTCGGTGAGGCGCTCGGCCGGGTGCCGGCGGAGACCCCCGCCGTCCCCCTCGACTCCGACCTGCGCGCCACCGCGAAGGCGCTGCGCCTCAAGCTCGACCCGCTCGAGCGCACCCTGGAACTCGACCTGCGCAAGGACACCGACCTCGCCCGCTCCCGGCTCCTGCACCGCCTCGCCCTCCTCGGTGTCGACTGGGGCCGGGCTGCGGCGTCGCTCACCCGGTCCACCGGGACGTTCCGGGAGACGTGGCAGCTCGTGTGGCGGCCGGAACTGGCGGTGGACGTCATCGAGGCGTCGGTGTGGGGCACCACGGTGGAGGCTGCGGCCACGGCCCGGGCCGTCGAGCGCGCCGGGGAGGCCACCCTGCCGCAGCTGACCGCCCTGGTGGAGCGGTGCCTGCTCGCGGGGCTGCCGCAGGCGCTCCCCCCGGTGCTGCGGGCCCTCGACGTGCGCGCCGCCGCGGACGCCGATGTGGAGCACCTGATGACCGCGCTGCCGCCGCTGGTGCGCGCCCACCGCTACTCCGACGTGCGCCGCACCGGCAGCGGCGACCTCGCGCAGGTCGCGGACGCACTGCTGGTGCGGGTGTGCGCGGCGCTGCCCGCGGCGGTCGTCTCCCTCGACGACGACGCCGCGCGCGACCTGCGCCGGGCCGTCGACGCCGTGCACGAGGCTGTGGGGTTGTGGGAGGACCCGCGGGGTTCGCGGCTGTGGTCGGCCACCCTGGCGGGCCTGGTCGCGGTCGAGCCGGGCCGCCAGGGCCCGCCGGGGCTGCTGGCCGGGCGGATCGTGCGGCTGCTGCGGGACTCCGGCGACCTGCCGGCTGCGGAGGCCGCGCGCCGCCTGGGGTTCACCCTCTCCCGCGGCACCCCCGCGCCGGCCGCGGCGGGCTGGGTCGAGGGGTTCCTCGGCTCGGGCGGCGGCACGGTCCTCGTCCACGACGAGGACCTGCTCGCCCTGCTGGACGCGTGGGTGTGCTCGCTGCCGGAGCGGGAGTTCACGGACGTTCTCCCCCTGCTGCGGCGCACCTTCGGCGGTTTCGCCGCGCCGGAGCGCCGCGCGCTCGGGGACGCGCTGCGGCGGGGCTCCGGAGCGAGGCGGGGCGAGGGGCGCAGCGCCGGGGTCGACGAGGAGCGGGCCGCACCGGCGCTGCGCACCGCCGCGATGCTCCTGGGAGTTCCGGCATGAGCGCGCCACCCCCCGGCACCGAACCCTCCGGCACCGAAGCACCCGGCAGCGACCCCCTCGGCACCGGCGCGCCAGCGGGCTTCGAGCCCCTCGTCACCGGCGCCGACCGGCTGCGCCGCTGGCGGCTGCTGCTCGGCGGGGAGGCCTCGTCCTGCCTGGGCGTGGAGCTGCGGGGGGATTCCGCGGCGATCGACGCCGCCCTGGCCGCCCTCTACGACGGCGAGGGCAGCGACCCGCGCGGGGGCCCGCGCAGCGCCGGCCTGGGCGCCTCCGCCCCCCGGGTGGCCCGCTGGCTGGGTGACATCCGCACGTACTTCCCCTCCACGGTGGTGCAGGTGATGCAGCGCGACGCCGTGGAGCGGCTGGACCTGACGCGGCTGCTGCTGGAACCGGAACTGCTGGAGTCGGTTCAGCCGGACGTGCACCTCGTGGGCACGCTGCTGTCGCTGAACCGGGTGATGCCGGAGCAGACGAAGGCCACCGCGCGGACGGTGGTGGCCAAGGTGGTCGCCGAGGTGGAGCGGCGCATCGCCGACCGCACGAGGTCCGCCGTCGGCGGGGCGCTCAACCGGGCCACGCGGACGCACCGGCCGAAGCTGCGCGACCTCGACTTCGACCGGACCATCCGCGCGAACCTCGCCCACTACCTCCCGGAGCACCGCACCGTCGTCCCCGAGCGCCTGGTCGGCCACGGCCGCCACCAGCAGGCCGTCGCGCGCGACGTGGTGCTGGCCATCGACCAGTCCGGCTCGATGGCCGAGTCGGTGGTGTACGCGTCGGTGTTCGGGGCGGTGCTGGCCTCGATGCGGGCGCTGCGCACGTCGCTCGTCGTCTTCGACACCGAGGTCGTGGACCTCACCGACCTGCTCCGCGACCCCGTCGACGTCCTGTTCGGCACGCAGCTGGGCGGCGGCACCGACATCAACCGCGCCATCGCCTACTCGCAGTCGCTCATCACCCGTCCCGCGGACTCGATGTTCGTGCTCATCAGCGACCTCTACGAGGGTGGGGTCCGCGACGAGATGCTGCGCCGTGTCGCGCAGCTGACAGCGGCCGGGGTCCAGGTCGTGGTGCTGCTGGCGCTGTCCGACAGCGGCGCGCCCGCCTTCGACCGGGACAACGCCGCGGCACTGGCCGCCCTGGGGGTTCCGGCGTTCGCGTGCACGCCGGACGCGTTCCCGGACCTCCTCGCCGTCGCGCTGCAGCGCGGCGACGTCGGCGCCTGGGCGCAGCGCACCCTCGGCAGCGCCGCCACGGGCCGTTGAGCCCGGTGCACCCGCACCGGCCCACCCGCCCCGGCGCTACGCCCGCACGTCGCGGCGGCCGTGGGCGGCGACCCCCGCCGCGGTGAGCAGCAGGGCCACGATCAGCAGCCCCACCGCCCCGGCGCCGTCGTGCGCCTCGACGGGAACCGCTGCCACGTGCGCGTACGGCGAGAGCGCCCGCACCGCGGGGGGCCAGCCGAAGGTGTCGCTGAACACGAGGAGCAGGAACCCCCCGGCGGCGGGAACGGCGCCGACGGCGAGGACCGCCCGCGGCAGGACGCCGAAGGCGAGCACCGCCGCGCCGAGGCTGACCAGCATCACCGGCACCGTGTTCAGCGCCCCGCCCACCCCCGCGGCGACCCCCAGCCCGGACCCGGCGATCCGGGCCCCCGCCCAGGCCGCCGTTCCCGCCAGCGCGGCGAGGAGGGTGCAGCCGAGCGCGAGGACGGCGGCGTGCCCGGCCAGCTGCGCGCGGCGGGACACGGGCAGGGAGAGCAGGAGCACGTGGCGGCCGGCGGACTCGTCCGCGGCGTCGGCGGCGATGCGGCTGGCCGCGAACAACCCGCCGGGGACGGCGAGCAGCGCGAACACCGCCGCGAGGTAGCCCTCCGCGCTGCCCATGCCGGTGAAGCCGGCCTCCGCCGCGGCGGAGGCGAACTGCGGGTTGTCGCCGAGGAAGCCGGTCAGCGACACCGTCAGCAGGCCCACCAGCAGGTAGTAGGCGGCCACCCCCGCCGTCCACGCCGCCCAGCCGCGCGCCCCGCGACGCACCGCGAACCCGGTGGAGGAGCCCAGCAGCGCCGTCCGCGGGGCGCGCTCGTCCGGCACCCGCACCAGGCCCGCGCCGACGTCGCGCCGCTCCACCGCCACGAACGCGAGCACGGCCGGCAGCAGCGCCATGCCGGCCAGCACGAGCAGCGGAACCGGGTCGTCGGCGGCGTAGGGCCGCACCTGACCGAGCACCCCGAAGGGGCTCAGCCAGCGCAGCCAGCCGAAGGGCTCCGAGCCGTCGGCCACCATGCGCGCCATGAAGGCGACCGCGAGCACCGCTCCCCCGGCGCCGGCCGCGCTGCGCCGGTCGGGCAGCACCTGCGCGCAGGCCAGGCCGAGCATGACGAAGGCCGCGCCGGTCAGGGCGGTCCCCGCCCCGTGCAGGAGCGCCCCGGCCGGCTCGGTGCCGACGACGAGCAGCCCTGCGGCCAGCGCGGCACCCACGACGGCCTGCGCGGCCAGCGCCACCGCCGCCACCCGCAGGAGCAGGGAGCGGGCGGGCAGGGTTCCCGCGCGCAGCAGCGCCCAGCGGCCGGCGTCCTCCTCGCCCCGCGTGACGCGCACCGTCGACAGCAGCGCCCAGACCGCGACGAGGACCGTCGTCATCAGCCCGGTCCGCCACACCGTGAAACCGCCCGGGTCGTCGAGGGCGACCGCCGGGCCGAACAGCGTCCGGATCGCGGGGTTGGTGGCGAGCACCTGCAGCGCACCGGCACCGAGCTCGCCGCCCACGGTCTCGCGGTACTGCACGACGACGACCGGCGGCAGCAGCGCCAGCAGCGCCGCGACGACGAGCGTGCCGCGGCGCAGCTCGCGCACCAGGTGGGCGGTGACGGCCCGGCCGGGCTCGCCCACCGCCGGGGTGGCGGGGGCCGTCGGGGCGGCCACGGCGCTCATCGCGCGGCCTCCCCGTAGTAGCCGAGGAAGATCTCCTCCAGGGACGGCTCGCGCACGGACAGCTGCACCACGTCGTCCCCGGCGACGGCCCGCAGCAGGGGCGCGGGCTCACCGGCCAGGGTGAGCACGACGCGCCCCTCGCCGAGGACCTCGACGTCGGCCACACCGGGGACCGCGGCGAGACCGGCGGGGACGGGCCCGGCGAACGACAGGTGGAACTCGTGGCGGCGCAGGCGGCGCAGCTCGGCGAGGCCCGCGACCTGGACGAGGCGCCCGGCCCGCAGGATGCCGACCCGGTCGCAGACCGCCTCCACCTCCGCGAGGACGTGGGAGCTGAGCAGGACCGCCTGCCCGCGGGCGGCGGCCTCCACCACGCAGCGCTGGAACTCCCGGCCCATCAACGGATCCAGCCCGCTGGTCGGCTCGTCGAGGACGAGCAGCGGGGCGCGCGTGGCGAACGCCGCCACCAGCGCCACCTTCTGCCGGTTGCCCGTGGAGTAGGCGCGGCACGGCTTGTCCAGCCGCAGGTCGAACCTCTCCACGAGTTCGTCGCGGTAGCCGAGGTCGGTGCCAGGCCCCAGGTTCGCCAGCAGCTCCAGCGCCTCCGCGCCGGTGAGGTTCGGCCAGAGGGCGACGTCGGCGGGGACGTGGGCGAGGTGGCGGTGGGCGGCGCGGACGTCCTCGGCGGGGTCGCCGAAGACCCGTGCGCGGCCGGCGGTCGGCCGGGCCAGGCCCAGCAGCATCCGCAGGGTGGTGGACTTGCCGGCGCCGTTGGGGCCGAGGAACCCGAAGACCTCCCCGGGTTCGATGCGCAGGTCCAGGCGGTCCACCGCCAGGGTCCGCCCGTAGCGCTTGCTCAGTCCCTCCGCCTCCACGGCGGGCAGGGCAGGGTCGATCGTGGGCATGGCCGGTCCTCTCGCGGTCGTCGTCCAGTTCGGACTGCCGACCAGGCTTCCCGGCGCACCGGTTGAGACAGTACTCCTCCCCCGGGCCCGTGTCAGCGGTTCGACCCCACGCGGCGATGCCCCCGGTCCTCCCCGGACGGGGAGGACCGGGGGCATCGCCCGGGCGTGGTTCTCAGCCCAGCGGTGCGGTCACCGCGAACGAGGCGTCCCCGTTGAAGACGGACGTGTTCTGGCGCAGGTCCAGCTGCAGGACGTAGTTGGAGTGCCGCACGAAGCGGCCCGGGACGTTGTACGACTCGAACGACGTCGTGCCGTTCCCCGCGAAGCCCGCCCGGGCGCAGAAGGTGGCGTCCCCGCGGAACCCGGCGCTGCCGTCGGATCGCGCCAGGACCAGCTTGAAGTTCTCGTGCCGCAGGTAGTAGCCCGGGAAGTTCACAGCCTGGAAGGACGAGCAGGCGCCGTTGGCGAGACCCGGCACCACGCTGAAGGTCGCGTCGCGGCGGTCGGCGGAGGGGCTCGACGCGCTGAGCGGGTCGATGACGGCCTTGTAGTCCCGGTGCCGGACGAACCGGTCGGGGAAGTTCGCCGAGCGCAGCGACCGGTTCCCGGTGGGCACCGCGGTGCCGTCGCCGACGTCCTCGCGCAGCACTGTGAAGTGCCGGGCGTGGCCGGACAGCCCGGCCAGCTCCACCTTCGGGCTGAAGGTGCTCAGGTCCGCGCTGTCGGCGTAGAAGTAGCGACGCGCACCGTACTGGTCGAAGTAGATGCGCCAGCGCCCGTCGGCCATCCGGACGAGCGCGGGACCCTCCAGGCCGCTGCCCCAGCCTGCCCAGTTCCCCGTCCCGCGGAACGTCCAGGGTCCGCTGAGGGAGGTCGCGGTGGCGTGCTCGATGTACTTCGTCGTCTCGTTCTTGAGGAAGTTGTGGTAGGTGCCGCCCACCTTCACGACGAAGCTGTCGATGTAGTTCGCCGGGATGCCGAGCGCGGCGGGAGCGCTCCAGGTGGACAGCGCCGAGTTCGTCGCCGTGATGCGGTACGGGCGGAACTGGCCGTTCGTCCCCGTCGTGGAGATCGACATGATGACGTGCACGGAGCCGTCGGAGTCGCGGAACCACTCGGGCGCCCACGTGCTGCCGCTGGTGCCCGCGACGTTCACCGTGACGTTGCGCAGGAAGGTCCACGTGCGGGTGTCGGCGCTGCGGGCGAACCCGATCGTGTTCCCCGTCCACCCGGTGGTGTAGACGAGGTAGTAGTAGCCGTCGCTGTGGCGCAGGACGCTCGGGTCGCGGACGAGGCCCGACGGCGGCGTGTAGGCGTTGGCGCGGACGAGGTCGAAGTTCGCGGCGTTGCCGGAGTCGTAGACGTACATGTTCGACTCGCTGGAGTTCGTGAACGCCGTCATCAGGTAGTGGGGGACGGGCCCGGCGGCCGCGGCCGGCTGGGTGGTGGCGGCGAGCCCGGCACCTGCCAGGACCGCAGCGGAGACGGCCGTGGCCAGGGCGCGGCGCAGTCGTCCCCTCCGGTGCGGCGCAGCGGGGGCGGTGGTGGAGCGGGGCGTGATCAAGGGGGTGCCTCTCGTCGTTGAAAGACCCGTGTGAGCGTTAACATCGCCAACGCGAAGGCCAATGAATCCAGGTTCGGCGCCCGGTGTCAACTGCACGCCCCGCTCAGCCGTTCAGCCTGCGCGCCAACGACCGCAACCACGGCTGCGAGAGCGCGGGCTCGCCCGCCACGGCCCGGGCGATGCGTCGGCGTCCCTCGCGGCTGCGCCCGTAGGAGACCAGCGCCACGGCCTCGGCGAGGGCCTGCCGCGTCCGCTCGCCCCGCTCGGGGTCCTCCCCGGCGCCCGTCCACCGGTCGGGCCGGTAGGAGCGGGTCAGCTTGTCCTGCCAGTTGCCGAACCAGGACCAGACCTCGGGGTCCAGGGACACGTTGAGCACCGAGGCGCCGGAGAGCTCTCGCGTCCACGGGGCCTCCTCCTGCCACCGGAACGCGTTCGGGCTGGTCGTGCCCCGCCGGGTGACACCCACGAAGCGGAGCCTGCGCCGCACGGTCCGCCAGGGCGCCCCTGCGTCCTCCACCCACTCGCGCAGCACGCCGAACAGGTCGGTGAACGTCGACCCGCTCGAGACCACGTCGACGAAGGTCACCGGCCTGCCGGCCCGGGCCAGGAGCGCCGGGGACGCTCCGACCGAGGCCAGCAGCTCACGCGCCGCGACCAGTTGCCGCGGCGTCAGCTCCGGCACGACCCAGCGGCGACCGGAGGGGGACGGCGCACCGCGCTGGAAGGACAGCGGCAGGCGGAGCACCCGCTGCTCCGCCCCCACCTCGGCCAGGGCCCCGCCGAGCAGGTCGAACATGCTGTCCAGGGACCGGCCGACGAAGACGAGGTCGCCGCCCCCGCTGCGGGCCAGCACCCTGCCCGCGCACTCCACGAGCGCGTCGAGGAACCACGGCTCCGCGTGCTGCGCGCCCTCGGGGAGCATCGAGCCGAGGCGGTCGGGGGCGACGAGGTCCCACCGGAAGGGCGGTTCGGGACCGGCGGGACTGGTCACTCCCCCATCGTGCCGCGCGGGCTCAGCCCCCCGCGCCCGGCGGCACCGGCTCCGGGTGCTCCGGTGGCCGCAGGTACGCCGGCGGGACGGCGTCGGTGAGCCAGACGCCGTTGGCCGAGCGGTGGAACACGTGCCCGTCCCGCGCCATCCGGCCCGCGAGGACGGTCAGGACGGCGGGGCGGCCCCGGCGGGCGCCCACCCGTGCGGCGGTGGCGGTGTCCGCGGAGAGGTGCACGTGGTGGCGCCCGCCACGGTGCAGGCCCTGCTCGAGGATCGCCGCGAGGTTGCGCACCGGGGTGCCGTGGTAGAGCAGCTCCGGCGGATCGACCGGCTGCAACCCGAGGTCGACCGCGACGCTGTGGCCCTGGTTGGCGCGGATGCGGTCCCCGTCCAGGGCGAAGCGCTGCTTGTCGCTGGCGGCCACCACCCGCTCGAGCTGGGCACGGCCCACCGGCCGCCCGGACCGGGCCAGGGCGTCCAGCAGGTCGGCCACGCCCACCCAGCCGTGGCGGTCGAGGTGGATCCCGACGCTCTCCGGCGCGTGCCGCAGGACCCGCGAGAGCAGCTTCGAGACGCGGACGTCGTCCATCTGCCGATGGTGCCGCGCCGGGCCCGGGCCCGCCCGCGCGGCGCAGACATCCCGGATACGACGAAGGCCCGGACCATGTGGTCCGGGCCTTCGTCGATCTGGTAGCGGGGGCAGGATTTGAACCTGCGGCCTCTGGGTTATGAGCCCAGCGAGCTACCGAGCTGCTCCACCCCGCGTCGCGTTGACAGGTAGAACTCTACGGCACGGTGGACGGGAGACCAAATCGCCTCCCCGCGGGGCACGGGCCCCGCGGGGAGGCGACGGTCAGGAGCCGGCCGTGGCGGTGCCCTCCGGGTCAGCCGCGGGCGACGCGGCGTCGGTGGGCGCGGCCGCACCCTCGGCGGGCACGTCGGCGCCCTCGGCGGGTGCACCCGTGGCTGCGGCGATGCGGTCCTCCGCGGCGATGGCGCGGTCGACGGCCTGACCCAGCCGCTCCTGCGCCTCGCCGTAGGCGGCGAAGTCGCCGGCCTGCAGCGCCGCAGCGCTGTCCTGGATGGCCTTGCGCGCGTCCTGCAGGGCCGTGTCGAGCTGCGCCTGCGCGTCCGGCGGCACCCCCGGCTCGCCCTCCGGCCCCTCCGGGCCCGGCTCGCCCAGGTCGGGCGTGGCCACCCCGGAGTCGCCGCCGAAGACCTGGTCCAGCGCCTCCGGCAGGGTGTTGGCGAAGCCGATCTTGTCGCCGAAGACGACCGCGACCTTCCGCAGCTGCGGATAGGTCACCCCGCTGCGGCTCTGGCCGTAGACCGGCTCCACGTAGAGGAAGCCGCCGCCGACCGGGAGCGTCAGCAGGTTGCCGTAGAGGACCTGCGACTCGCCCTGGCTGAGCAGCCTGATCTCGTTGGCCACGAGCGGGCTGGAGACGATGTTGGCCTGCACCTGCCCGGGACCCGAGACGGCCGTCTCCCGGGGGAGCTGCAGCAGCCGCATGGTGCCGTAGCCCTCGCGCTTCTCCCCCTCGACGCCGCCCGCGTCGGCGTCCACGGCCAGGTAGCCGGTCAGCACGTTGCGCTGGTTCGCCCCCGTCTGCCGCGGGATGTAGGTGGACGTGAGGCTGAAGGACTCGTCCTCCTGCCCCGGCATCCGCAGCGTCAGGTAGTAGGGCGGCTCCGCGGCCGCGTCGGCCTCACCGCCGGTCGGGTCGTTGGGCACCTCCCAGAAGTCCTGCTGCGTGTAGAAGGACTGCGGGTCGGTGACGTGGTACCGGCCGAGCACGTCGCGCTGGACCTTGAACATGTCCTGCGGGTAGCGCAGGTGCTGCATCAGGTCGCCGCTGATCGCCGAGAGCGGCTCCACCGAGGTCGGGAAGGCCTTCATCCACGCCTTGAGCATGGGGTCCTCCTCGTCCCAGGCGTAGAGGGTGACCTTGCCGTCGTAGGCGTCCACGGTGGCCTTCACCGAGTTGCGCACGTAGTTGACCGTGCGGTCCTGCAGCGCCTGCACGCTCTGCGCGTTGCCCGTGCGGGTGTCCTGCGTCGCCTCGCCCAGCTCGGTCGTCGCCGAGTACGGGTAGTCCGCGGTCGTCGTGTACGCGTCGATGATCCAGACGATCCGGTCACCGACGACGGCCGCGTAGGGGTCGCCGTCCAGCGTCAGCCACGGGGCGACCTTCTCCACGCGCTCGCGGGGGTGGCGGTCGTACATGATCCGCGACTGCGGGTTCACCCGGTCCGAGAGCAGGATGTTCTGGTCGGCGAAGTTGATCGCGTAGGCGGCCCGGGCGAAGAAGGAGCCCATCCGCACCCCACCCTCGCCCTCGTAGGTGTTGCGGGCATAGCCCTCGGGGGACTCGTTGGGGTAGTCCAGCTCGGTGGGCGGTGCCCCCTCACCGGCGCCGACGATCGAGTACGCCGGGGACTGCTCCCCGAAGTAGATGCGCGGCTGGTACTCGCCCAGCTCGGGCGACGTCGACAGGCCGCGCTCGAAGAACACCGGCCGGCCGTCCGGGGTGCGCTCGTTGCCGTACGCCCCCACCATCCCGTAGCCGTGGGTGTAGACGGTGTGGTCGTTGATCCAGTTGCGCTGGCTCGGGTTCAGCCCGCGCAGGGACACCTCGCGCGGGGCGATGACCGTGTCCCGCACCACGCCGTCGATGCGGTAGCGGTCGACGTCGAGGGCGTCGGGGAAGGCGTAGTAGGGCCGCACCTGCTCCAGCTGCCGGTACGTCGGGCTGAGCAGCGCCGGGTCGAGCAGGCGGATGCCGGGGATCGTGCCCGCGTCGTTGCGCAGCTGCCCGGGCTGGGCCTCGGTGTCCGGGATGTACTGGTTGACCTGCGTGTCGGCCAGGTCGTAGGCCGCTCTCGTGGCCTCGATGTTGCGTTCCAGGAACGGCGCCTCGACGGTCGCGGCGCTCGGCTGGACGCGGAAGCGCTGCACCGCCGCCGGGTAGATGCCCCCCACGGCCACCGCGCTGATCACCAGCAGCGTCGTGCCCGCGGCCGGCAGCCGCCACGACGCCCCCGCCGCGGCCGCGATGAACAGCATCGCGACGAGGATCGAGGCCACCGCGAGGATCGCCTTGGCGGGCAGCACGGCGTTGACGTCGGTGTAGGTGGGGCCGACGACGCCCACGCTGCGGATGGAGACGTTGGCGGACTCGCTCGTCATGAGCTGGTAGCGGTCCAGCCAGTAGCCGACGCCGCGCAGCAGCAGGAAGGCCGCGCCGAGCAGGGCGAGGTGGATGCGCGCCTCGCGCGTCGTGCGCGGCCCGCCCCCGGCCAGCCGCAGCCCGCCGTAGAGGTAGTGCGTCGCCAGTGCGGCGATGCCGGCCAGCACCACGACCGCCGTGAGGAAGCTCACGACGAACTGGATCCACGGCAGGGTGAAGACGTAGAAGCCGTAGTCGAGCTGGAACTGCGGGTCCGTGGTGCCCCACTCGACCCGGTTCCACCAGAGCAGCGCGGTCTCCCACTGGGCGGAGGCGACGGTGGCCCCGAAGAGACCCGCCCCCAGGGAGAGGGCGAGGGTGACCAGCCGGCGCAGCGGCTCCAGAGACTCCCGGTAGCGGTCGAGCCCGGCCTGCTCGGTGGAGATGGGGGCGTAGATGGGCCTGCTGCGGTAGGCCAGCGACAGGGTCACGCCCACCGCGGCGGCCATCAGGGTCCCGCCGGCGAGGAAGAGGCCGATCTGCAGCCAGAGCCGCTTGGTGAAGACGGAGAGGAAACCGAGCTGGTCGAACCACCAGACATCGGTGAGGATCCTCGCCCCCACGACCACGGCGATGAGGGCGCCGACGAGGATGGCCACCGTGGGGACGAGCGGTCCCCGGCGTCGGCGGCGCAGGACGGGGCGGGACGTTGGCCCGCGGGACTCGAAGCTCACGACATCGCAACTTACAAGCCGCCGGGCGGGTGCCCCGCCTGACGAGTCGTATCCATATCGTCACATTGCGTCTGCGGGCCCCTCGCGCGCCACCCGAGACGGTGCCGGGCCGTCGTCGGATCTTCACACGCAGTGGTGGACAGGAGGCTCCGGAGCGCCCCGCGCGCGTGTCACCATCGCTTGCGTGACCGATCCGCAACCCACTGCACCCACCCTCGCGCTCCCCGTCGGGGCGCTGTGGCAGACCGTCGCCGAGATCGAGCGGCACGTCGCCGCCGCCGGCTGGGGAGCACCGGTGCGCCTCTTCGCCCTCGTCCGCACCGCCGAGGCGCTGAGCCGCGACCCCTTCCTCGCCGAGCGCCTCCCCGCCGACGTCGTCGAGGCCGCCGAGCGGGACCCCGCCCACCTGACCTCCGTCGAGCAGGAGGGCCTGCCCGCGGAGCAGGACCTCGACGACCTGCTCGGCCAGCTCGCCTGGGGGCCGGGCGTCGACGGCGCCGCCGTCGTCGTCGAGCGCCTCCTCGTCCCGCCGGACGCCGCGGCCGACGTCCGCGCCAGCCACCCCGCCGACGACGAGGCCCGCGTCGCCGCCCTCGCCGCCCACCCGCAGGCGGAGGACGTCCGCATCGCCGTGGGCGTCCTGCGCGACGGCCGGCACGAGTGCGTCGTGCGCAGCCGGTCCAAGGACCGCGACATCGACGTGGCCACCGGGGCCGACCTCGTGCCCGGCCTCGTCGCGGCGCTGCAGGCGACCCTCACCGACTGACACCCCCACCCCCGACGGCCCACGGCCGGGGCCCTCGCGCCCCGGCCGTCAGCCCGGGCAGCGCGGCAGGTCGTCCACCTCGCCGCGCCCGATGGCCTCCACCGCCCGCCGGGCCTCCCCCAGGGTGGAGACCGGCACCAGCCGCAGCCCGTCCGGCACCACGCCCGCGACCTCCGCGCACTCGGCGGCGGGCGCGAGGAAGAACTCCACGCCCGCCTCCCTGGCCCCGATGAGCTTCTGGCGCAGCCCGCCGATGACGCCCACCTGCCCGTCCGGGGAGATGGAGCCCGTGCCCGCCACCTGCCGGCCGCCCGTCATCGCGCCGGGGGTGAGCCGGTCCACCACGGCCAGGGCGAACATCAGCCCCGCGCTGGGGCCGATGACGTCGGCGAGGGCGAACTCCACCTCGAAGGGCATGACGTACGGGGAGAGCACGACCCCCAGCCGCGGGGACCCGTCCGGTCCCTCCTGGACGGGGGCCCGCACCTCGGTCTCCCGCCCGTCCCGGCGCACCAGCAGGCTCAGCTCCCCGCCCGCGCCGGCGCCGGCGACCGCCCCGCGCAGGTCCGCCACCTCGCTCACGGGCTCTCCCTCGGCGCTGAGGAGCACGTCGCCGCGGCGCAGCCCCTCCTCCACGGTGCCCGGCGCGGCGCGGGCGACGACGAGCCCCTCCTCCACGTCGATGCCGAGCTCGGCCAGGGCGGCCACCTTCGCCGCCTCCTGGGAGCCGGTCATCTCCGCCGCCCCCTGCTCGTCCGCCTGCTCGGCCGTCTCGTCGCGGCCGTAGAGCTGCTCGCGGCGCAGCAGGGAGACGTCCGGGTCGACCCATGCGGAGAGGAGCTCGGGCAGGGCGAGCTCCGAACCGGGGCCACCCGCCACGGACACCGTCGTCAGGTGCAGGGAACCGGTCGTGGGGTGGGTCTCGCGCCCGGTGATCGTCAGCACCGGCTCGCCGTCCTTGCGCCCCAGCGTGTCGTGGACCGAGCCGGGACCGAGGGAGACGTAGGGCACGGGCAGCAGGGCCGCCGTCGCCACCAGGAGCGCGAGGCCCATCGCGGAGCCCGCCAGCAGGTCCCCGCGCCGCTGCCCGGACGCGTCCATCCCCGCAGCGTAGGCGAGCCCGCACCGCACGCAGCCCGCGCCCCACCTGCTGCCCGGCGCCCGGAACCGTCATCATGGTTCGGAGCATCCGGCGGAAGACCCCGAGGGGAACTCCCACCACCTGTCAGCGGTTGAGCGGACGACGGCGAGCAACGGAGGAACCGGCGTGGACGAGCGACGCGACGACGAGCAGGAGCGCCCCGAGGACGGCGAGCAGCAGAGCCCGCGCCCCTCCCAGCCGGGCTTCGGCCCCCCCGGCAGCCTTCCCGGCCGCCTCAGCGGCGGCGGTGGGGACCAGGGCGCCAACCCCTTCGAGGAGCTGTTCGGCTCGCTCTTCGGGGGCAACCTGCCGCCGGACTTCCCGGCCGGCGCGTTCCCCGGCGGCCTGCCGGGCGGGATGCCCCCCGGCCTCCCCGGGTTCGGCGGCACGCCCCTGGACCCGCAGCAGATGGGGCAGGTCCTGGCCCAGCTGCAGCGCTTCCTCGCCGGCAGCGGCGACTCGCCGGTGAACTGGGACCTGGCCCGCGACATCGCCCGCAAGGCCGCCAGCGGCGAGGGCGACCCGAGCCCCGGCGCGGCGGACCGCCGCGCCGTCGAGGACGCGCTGCGCGTCGCCGAGCTCTGGCTGGACGGGGTGACCGAGCTCGCCGCCGCCGGCTCCAGCACGGAGTCGTGGAGCCGGGCGGACTGGATCGAGCGGACGATGCCCGTCTGGACGCGCCTCGTCGAGCCCGTCGCCACGACCGTCTCAGCCGCAATGGCCGAGGCCCTCACCTCCCAGGCCCCGCCCGAGCTGGCCGCGATGATCGGCCCGGCGAGCGGGATGCTGCGGCAGGTCGGCGGTGGCATCTTCGGGATGCAGCTCGGGCAGGCGGTGGGCGCCCTGTCCGGGGAGGTCCTCTGCTCCACCGACATCGGCCTGCCGCTCGCACCGGCCGGCCGGGCGGCGCTCCTGCCCGCCAACCTCGCGGCCTTCGCCGACGGCCTGGAGATCCCCCTCGACGAGGTCCGCCGCTACATCGCGCTGCGGGAGGCCGCGCACGCCCGCCTGTTCGCGCAGGTGCCGTGGCTGCGCTCCCACCTCGTCGGGGCGGTCGAGGCGTTCGCACGCGGCATCCGCGTCGACGTCGAGCGCATCAGCGAGGCGGCGCGCGACGTCGACCCCGCCAACCCCGAGTCGCTGCAGGAGGCGCTGTCCTCCGGCGTCTTCGAGCCGGAGAACACCCCGGAGCAGAAGGTCGCGCTGGAGCGGCTCGAGTCCACGCTGGCCCTGGTGGAGGGCTGGGTCGACCACGTGGTCGACGCCGCGGCCCGGCGCGCCCTGCCGCACGCCCCGGCGCTGCGGGAGACGATGCGCCGCCGACGCGCCAGCGGGGGCCCCGCCGAGCACGCGCTCGGTGTGCTCGTCGGCCTGGAGCTGCGCCCGCGCCGGGCGCGGGAGGCCGCGGCCCTGTGGGCGCTCCTGGAGGAGCGCGGCGGCCGGGAGGCGCGCGACTCGGTGTGGCAGCACCCGGACCTGCTGCCCACGGCGGAGGACCTGGCCGCGGCCGAGGGCTTCGTCGCGCGCAGCACCGGCGGCAGCGAGGGGCAGCCGGAGGGTGACGCCATGGACGCCGCCCTGGCGCAGCTGCTCGACGACGAGGCCGCCGGCGGCGAGCGCGGGGACGGCGGCGAACCGGCTTCCGAGGAGGACGAGGGCCCGGAGGGCCCGTCGGCGCGGTGAGCTGGCTGCCGGGGGCGGGTCTCGTCGCGGACGCCCGCGCCCGCATCGGCGCCGCCCCCGGCGACACCCCCGAGGCGAGGTTCGAGCGGGACGCGTGGGCGGCGCTGCTCGACACCACCGGCCCGGCGCTGCTCACCCGCGCAGCGGCACCGGCGCACGTGACCTCCTCGGCGCTGCTGGTCACGCCCGAGGGGCACCGCACGTGTCTCGTCCTGCACGCGCGCATGCGCCTGTGGGTGCAGCCCGGCGGTCACCTCGAGGCCGGGGACACCTCGCTCGCCGGTGCCGCCGCACGGGAGCTGGCGGAGGAGACGGGGCTGCGCGCCGACGTCCGGCCGCGGCCGCTGGCGCTGTCGCGGCACCGGGCGCCGTGCCGGCCCGCGGAGGTGGACTGGCACCTCGACGTGCAGCACCTGGCGGTGGCGCCGGAGACGCCCCCGGCGGTGAGCCCGGAGTCCCTGCACGTGGCGTGGTGGGACGTCGACGACCTCCCCGCCGACCTCGCACCCGGGGTCGCCGGCCTGGTGGCCCTCGCGGCCGGCGCCGTCAGCACGCCCTGAGCCGTCAGCGCGCCCTGACCCGCTCCCGGGGGCGTTCCGCCACGAGGACGTCGCCGGCGGTGTCGGCGGGCTCGGGGGCCGCGGCGGGCGGGGCGGCGCCGAGCCCCTGCCCGTCCTCCGGGCAGGTCCGCTCGTCGAGGTCGTCGGAGTCGGGGTGCTCCCCGCCCCCGGCACAGGCTTCGCGGTGGTCGACGCCCTGGAGGAACCCCCGCGCCCGCTCGGTGCGGGGGTAGTTCTCCAGCAGCGCCCAGAAGCGGGGGCCGTGGCCGGGGACGACCAGGTGCGCCAGCTCGTGGAGCAGGACGTAGTCGAGGACCCAGCCGGGCATGCCGCGCAGGCGGGTCGAGAGCCGGATCGTCCCGTCACCCGGTGTGCAGGAACCCCATCGGGCCTGCTGGTTGTCGACCCATGCCACGCTGCGGGGCCGCGCCACCCCGGCCAGGTAGCGGCGGGACAGCTCCGCCGCCCGGCTCGCGAGCTCTTCGTCGGCCGGCCTGCGCCGGCGGTCGGCCGCAGCCAGCCGCTCCAGCATCCGGCCGACCCACAGCTCCTCCTCGGAGGCGGAGAAGCGCGCGGGGATGAGCACGACGGTGCGACCGCCGTCGCGGTACGCAGACACCGTGCGGCTGCGCCGGCGGCTGCGGCGCACCTCTACGCCGTCCTCCACGCAGGCACGCTACCCTGCGCGCCCGCTGCGGCACCTGCACACGCCGCGGCGTGGCGGCCCCGGGGTGTCGCACCGGGGTGTCGGTGCCGCGCCCACGGGCCGCCTCGGGGGCCCTTCGCTAGGGTGACCGGACCGGTGCCGACGGTGATCCGGTGATGAGGACCTGTCCGGACACCGTCGAGCACGACGGCAGAACCGAGGAGAACGAGATGTCTGAGACCTACAAGGGCGAGTTCTACTGCGTGAAGTGCAAGGAGAAGCGCGAGGCCGAGGGCAACGTCGTGGAGACCAACGGCCGCCGGATGGCCAAGGGGCAGTGCCCCGTCTGCGGCACCAACCTCAACCGCATCCTCGGCAAGGCGTGACCCCCGGCGCGAGGTGATCCCCGGTGCCGTCCGGGCGCCGCTCCGGGCAGCCGGCTGTGGACGGCGGCGGGAGCGGCGGTGCCCGCGCTGCCAGGCTGCGCCTCCACGTCGGAGGGAGCAGCCGTGCGCTCGGCACCGCCACCAGCAACACCCCCGCTCGCCCGTCTGCGCGGCGGTCTCGCCGTGCTGTGGCGCCCGGACGGGAGCGTCCAGCTGGGCACCAGCCCCCGCTCCAGCCTGCTGCTGCGGGGACTGACCCCGCCGCAGCGCGCGTGCCTGGCGACCCTCGCCGGTGCGCCGGGCCCGGGAGCGCCCACGCCGGCCGCCGGGCAGGGGACCCTCCCGGGGCCGGGGAGCGGAGCGAGCCTCCTGGCACTGCTGCGGGAGAGCGGTGCCCTCGACTCGGAGGGCACCGCCGGCGCGGGGCACCACCCGTCGCCGCAGCGGTGGGTGGCCGACGGGCGGGCCTGGGCGGCGGCGCACCCCGCCGGGCCCCGTCCGGCCGAGCGCCTCGCCCGCCGCCGCGCCCATCGCGTGACCGTCCTCGGGGGTGGACGCACCGGCACGGGCATCGCGACGACCCTCGCCGCAGCAGGGATCGGCGGCGTGGAGGTCGTCGACCGGACTCGCGCGCAGGCGCTGGACGTGGCGCCCGTCGCCGCGGCGGCCCCGGACCTCGGCGGCAGCCGGTCCCTCGCGGCCCACCGCGCCGTCGTGCGAGCCGCCGAAGGCTTCGCACCCCCACCCACCGCCACGCACGACCGCGGGCAGCCGGACGTGGTCGTCCTCGTGCAGCGGGGCGCCGCGGACGCCAGCGCGGCCGACGGGCTGGTGGCCGAGGGGATCCCCCACCTGTCCGTGGTGGTGCGCGACAGCGACGTGCTCGTCGGCCCGTTCGTGGTGCCGGGGACGACACCGTGCCTGCGCTGCCTGGACCTGCACCGCACCGACCTCGACCCCGGCTGGCCGCACGTGGTCACCCAGCTGCCCGCGGCGCCGCCGCAGCGCTGCCCGGCGGAGGAGACCGCTACGGCCACGGCGGTCGCGGGGTTGGCGTCGCTGCAGGTGCTGGCCCACGTCGACGGGGCCCCGGTGAGTTCGCAGGGGGCGACGCTGGAACTGCTGGTCCCCGAGACGGTGGTGCGCAGGCGCCCCTGGTCGGTCCACCCCCAGTGCGGCTGCACCGAGCTGCCCGTGCCCGGGACCTGACCGGCATCCCCGTCAGGCGCCGGCGTCGCTCAGGCCCGCGGACCGGGCGCAGCTCCTGTCCCCCTCGCGCCGGATCCCCTCGCCGCCCGGCGCGGAAGCGCTGCGCGGCAGGAGGATCCGGCGTGCGGGTCAGGCGTGCGCGAAGCGGACCTCGAGCTCCGCCTCGACGGCGGCCGCCTCTGCCCGCTCGGCGCGGCGGACCGCGCGCTCCGCGCGGCGGGCCGCGACGTCGGCGCGCCGCCGGGCACGCAGGGTGCGCACCAGCCGGGCCCGTTCGGCGTTGCGGCGCTGCTCGGCCTGCATGGTTCTGATGGTTTCGTCCAACAGCACGTGCACGGTGGAACTCCTCTGTCGTGGGTGGACCCCGGCCGGGGCCCTGCGGATCCGGGGCCGGCGGAGCCCTGGACGGCTCCGCCGGCGGTGGTGCTGACGGACGTGACTCCCTGCCCGGTGGCCGGGCGGGTTCCCGTCACGCCGCGACGTCGACCTTGCGGGGACGGCCACGGGGCCGCTTGCGCGGGACGACGGCGCCGGCGACGAGCAGCTCGCCGCCCCAGACGCCCCAGGGCTCGTTGCGGGCGACCGCACCCTCGAGGCACTGCACCCGCAGCGGGCAGTCGCCGCAGAGCGCCTTGGCGCGCTCGACGTCGGCGGGGGACTCGGCGAACCAGAGCTCCGCGTCGTTGCGCCGGCACGGCAGATCGGTTGCGAGAGAACAGGTCTGGATGTCGTCGACAGCGAGGTCGAGCATTGCGACGAGCGGCATGCCGCTCACCTCCTCGGGGTTTCGTGCGCCGTGCCCGGGACGGGCGGTCGTCCCGGTGGTGCCGTGCGGGTTCGTTCGGTGCGAGGTGCCGCGGTGCGCCGTCCTGTGCTGCGTGGTGCCGTGCGAGGCGGTGCTCCGCGGATGGGGAGGGTGAGTGGTGGCCATGGCCGTGGTCATCGCTGTCGCCTTCTCGTCGGTCCTGCCCGGTGCCGCGGATCGCCGCCCGGTGGTTCGTGGTTCCTGGTGCTGGAGTGCTGAGTGGTGGGCCGGCAACGCAAAGAGGCCGCGGACCCGATGTCTCGGGTTCCGCGGCCTCGGAGGCTCCGGTCTGGTGGGGCTAGACCGTGGTGCTCCGGAAACGACGGGTACCCGAGACGGGCTTGGGGAGGTAGGCGACGTGGCGCGTGCCGACGACGTCGAACTGCAGGCGCACCTCTCCCCCGGTGAGGGCGGAGGTGGTCGCGGCAGCGCGCATGTCAGCGCTCACCGGGCGCACCTCTCCCCAGGAACGGGTGGAGGTGGTCGCCGGGATGCGAACGCGCGCATACGACGGGCAGCAGGCGTCGAAGGAGGTGCCGCCGAGCATCGTCATGATGTCCATCGGGACCCCTCCTCTCCGGTGCAGCGCCGCGCGATCACGCGGAAGCGATGCCTTCGAGGCTAGACCCTCGGGCGGTGCTGCTTCAACGCATTTGTTCCGCGACTTCCCGGCGATCCCGCGACGGTCCGACGCCGGGTGCGAGAACCCTTGGGGCGCAGTCAGTCCGGCTGCGCGAGCAGGTCGAGGACCTGCTGGCCGTAGCGCTCGATCTTGGCGGGTCCGACGCCCGCCACCCGGGCGAGTGCCGTCGTGTCGGTGGGGGCGGTCTCCGCGATGGCGGTGAGGGTGGCGTCGGTGAAGACGACGTAGGCGGGCACGGAGGCCTCCTTCGCGACCGCGCTGCGCCACGTCCGCAACCGCTCGAAGACGGCCTCGTCGTAGGTGGGCGGGCAGGCGTCGCAGCGACCCAGCTTGCGCTCCGCCCCGCTCGACAGGAGCGTGCCGCAGGAACGGCACTTCGCCGGCGTCTTCGTCTTGGCGCGGGAACCGCCCTGCCCGGCCTGACCCGGCCCGCGGCGGGCACCGGGGACGGACCCGGCACCGGGCAGCACCGCGTCCAGGAAGCGGGACGGCGAGCGGGTCGCCCGGGCCCCCGGGGTGCGTGCCCCGGCCCAGGACAGGTGGATCTCCTCCCGGGCGCGGGTGACGCCCACGTAGAGCAGCCGGCGCTCCTCCTCGACGTCCTCCGCGGAGTCGGCGAACGAGATGGGCAGCAGCCCCTCGCTCACCCCGACGAGGTGCACCACGTCCCACTCCAGGCCCTTGGCCGCGTGCAGCGACGCGAGGGTCACCCCGTCGACCGTGGGGGCGTGCTGGGCGGAGGCCCGCTCGTCGAGCTCGGTGACGAGGTCGGACAGCGTGGAGCCGGGCCGCTTGACGGCGAGTTCGTCGGCGAGCATCACCAGCGCCTGCAGCGACTCCCACCGGTCCCGCACCGCGCCCGTGGCACCCGGGGCGCGCTCGGTCCACCCGGCGGAGGACAGCACGTCCCGCACCTCCCCGCCCAGCTCCGAGCCCGGCGCCTGGGCGCGGGCGGCGCCGCGGAGCAGGACGACGGCGTCGCGCACCTCCCGGCGGGAGAAGAACCGCTCCCCGCCGCGCAGGACGTAGGGCACCCCCGCGTCGGCGAGGGCCTGCTCCAGGGCCTGGGACTGCCCGTTGGTGCGGAAGAGGACGGCGACCTCGCGGGCGGGGCGACCGGCCCTGACCGCCTTCGCGATGCGCGCGGCGACGCCCGTCGCCTCGGCGACGTCGTCGTCGTAGGCGGTGAAGGTCGGCGCCGGCCCGGGCGGGCGCTGCGCGATGAGCTCCAGCCGGGCGCGGGCGTGCGCCCCGGTGGCCTGCGACAGCACCGTGTTGGCGAGCCCGACCACCTGCGGGGTGGAGCGGTAGTCCCGCACCAGCTTCACCACCGTGGTGCCGGGGTGGCGGCGCGGGAACTCCAGCAGGTGCTCGGGGGTGGCGCCTGCGAAGGAGTAGATCGTCTGGCTGGCGTCGCCGACGACGCAGAGGTCGTCGCGCCCACCGACCCACAGGTCCAGCAGCCGCTGCTGCAGCGGCGAGACGTCCTGGTACTCGTCGACGACGAAGTGGCGGTACTGCTGGCGGACGGCCGCGGCCACGTCGGGGCGCTCGTCGAGGATGCCCACGGTGAGCAGCAGGACGTCCTCGAAGTCGATGACCCCGCGGTCGGCCTTGACGTCCTCGTAGGTCCGCATCACCCGGGCGACCGTCGCCAGGTCGAGACCGCCCGGCTCGCCGCGCCCGGTCTTCGCGGCCTCGCGGACGTAGTCGTCGACGTCGACGAGCATGACCTTCGCCCACTCGACCTCGGCCGACAGGTCGCGCACGCGGGCGCGGTCGGCCTGCAGCCGCAGCCGCGCGCAGGCGTCGGCCACCAGCGTGGCCTTGTGCTCGACGATCGAGGGCAGCGTGCCGCCGATGGCCTGCGGCCAGAAGAACTGCAGCTGCCGCAGCGCCGCAGCGTGGAACGTGCGGGCCTGCACGCCCGCGACGCCGAGGTCGCGCAGCCGGGTGCGCATCTCCCCCGCCGCGCGGGCGGTGAACGTCACGGCCAGCACCCGCTGGGGCACGTAGGCCCCGCTGTGCGCGGCGTAGGCGATGCGGTGGGTGAGGGCGCGGGTCTTGCCGGTGCCCGCACCGGCAAGCACGCAGACCGGCCCCTGCAGCGTGGTGGCCACCTGCCGCTGCTCGGGGTCGAGCCCCGCCAGCACCGAGTCGGCGGTGGGGGCGGGCCCGGAGGCGGGGGCGCTGGTCGTCTCTGCCATGGCCCGGCCAGTGTGGCAGGCGGCACCGACTCCACCGCGCCGTCCACACCCCGCGCGTCTCCCGGCCGGCCCGCCCCGGGGAAGAGCCCGCCCGGTGGGAGAGTTGCCCGCAACGGGGCCGCCCGACGGCTCCCGCAGCCGGCGGTGCGCCGGAACCGACGACCGGCGCACCGCCGGACGCGGCCGAGGACGAGGAGGTAGAGCGCCATGCAGGCTCCCGACGCGGGGACCGTGACCATGTTCTCGACGACGTGGTGCGGCTACTGCCGCCGCCTGAAGAGCCAGATGGACCGCGAGGGCATCGGCTACTCGGAGGTCAACATCGAGGAGCACCCCGAGGCCGCCGACTTCGTCATGCAGGTCAACGGCGGCAACCAGACGGTGCCCACCCTGCTCTTCCCCGACGGCTCTGCGGCGACCAACCCGTCGCTGGCGGAGGTCAAGCAGCGGCTGGGCGCCTGAGTCGCCGCACCCGCCCGGCGCCCGCTGCGGCGCCGGGGGCGGGGCGGGTCGAGCCGACGACCCCCGCGGTCTTCGCGCGCCGCCTCGCCGCGGACCTGCCCGCCACCGCGCGCCTCGGCGTCGACGGGGCCGTGGACGCCGACACGGCGTGGCTCGCCGACCACCTCGCGGTGGCGCTGCGGGAGCGGGGTCGCGCCGTGGCACGGGTGAGCTGGCGCGGCTTCTGGCGCGCCCGCTCCCTGCGCCTGGAGCACGGCCGCCACGACCCCGACTCCTACTACGAGTCGTGGACGGACGTGTCCGGCCTGCGCCGGGAGGTGCTCGATCCCATGCGTCCCGGCGCGGCGTGGACGTGGGTCCCCAGCCTGTGGGACGCCGAGCGCGACCGCGCCACCCGCGCCCCGCGCATCCAGGCCGCGCCGGGCACGGTCGTCGTGCTCGACGGGCCCTTCCTGCTGCGCCCCGAACTGGCGGACGCCCTGGACGCCGTCGTCCACCTGCAGACCTCCGACGCGGCCGTCCGGCGCCGTCTCGCGGAGGCCGACCGCGCCCCGGACGCCGAGCAGGTGCTCGGGGCGTGGCACCGCTACCTGAGCGAGGCGCGCCCCGCCGACACCGCCGCCGCGGTGCTGCGCTTCGAGGACCCCCGCCACCCCGCCCTGGTGCTGCGGGGCCGGTGATCCGCCTCACCAGCGGGAGCCGTCCTCCGGTTCCGGCAGCGGCCCGCTGAACCAGGCCTCGACGATCCGGCGCGCGATGGACAGCGCCGAGGGGGCGATCACCCGGCCGGCGGTGATCTCCGCGGCGAGCTCCTCGCGGGTGAACCAGCGGGCGTGCTCGATCTCCTCGCCGTCGACGTCGATGCGGCCGTCCACCGCGCGCGCCGCGAACGCCACCATGATCGAGGCGGGGAACGGCCACGGCTGGCTGCCCAGGTAGACGACGTCGCCGGGCTGGTCCCCGATGACGACCCCGGCCTCCTCGTGCGCCTCGCGGCGCACCGTGGCCTCGAAGGACTCCCCCGGCTCGACGAAGCCCGCCAGCACCGAGTACCTGTTCGCCGGCCACACCGGCTGGCGCCCCAGCAGCAGCCGGTCCAGCTCGTCGATCACGCCCATGATCACCGCGGCGTCGGTGCGCGGGAAGTGCTGCGCGCCGTCCTCGACGTCGACCTTCACCCACCCGGCCTGCTCGGGGCGCAGCCGGTGGCCGGTGCGCGGGGAGTAGCGGGTCACGGCGTGCCAGTTCGCCATCGCGACGGCCTCGGTGAGGGTCATGGCCTCCACCTCGCCGAGGAGCAGACCGGCCTGCCGCAGGCCCCACCACTGCCCGCCCTCCTCCTCGGGGGGCTCCGCGGAGCTGATGTGCGCGACGTGCTCGACACCGCCGTCGCTGCCCAGGTAGAGCAGCAGGTCGTCCTCCCCCGGCTCCGGCACCTGCGACGGCGGCACCCACGCCAGCCGCACCTCGCCGCCGTCGGTCCGCACCGGCGCGCGACCGGCCCGCAGCCGCAGGACGCGGGTCCCCTCCCGCTGCCGGAGCGTGTCGAGCAGACCCGGCTCGGTGCGCCGGTGCGCGCTGCGGTCCAGGCCCCGCCGGGACAGGGTCAGCCCCCGCAGCGGCGGCCCCGGCAGCGACGCCGCGGGAGCCCCCGTCCGGCCGGATCCGATCCCGTCGGGGGCGTCCCGCGGCCCGGAGGGGTTCGGCTGCGCTGCGGAATCCACGACCGGCACCCTAGATCGCCGCGCCCCGGCCCGCCCCGGCGCTCCCCGCGGCCGCTCCCCGCAGGTGATCGGCCCGCATCGGGGCGGAGTCCGCGGGATGTCGGCGTGGTGTCGCGGGTGGGGTCCGTGCCCCGCGGATCGCGGCGCAATACCGTGGGCGGGTGCCGCACCGCTCCCCCCTCGCCCTCGCCGCCCTCGCGACCGCCGCCGTCCGCGGCCTCGACGTGGTCGCGGCGGGCCCGGGCGACGGCGACGGCGGCGACTACGCCGTCGCGGTGGTCGTCGACGCGGAGCGGCGCGAGTGGGTGGTGCGCGCCCCGGCCCGGCCCGCGGCGGGGGCGGCCCTCGACACCGAGCTGCAGCTGCTGCGCCGGCTGGCGGGGCGGCTGCCCTTCGCGGTGCCGGTGCAGGAGGGCGCGGTGGAGCTCCCCGAGGGCGGCCAGTGCCTCGTGCACCGCAAGCTGCCCGGGGCTGCCCTGCACCCGGAGGACGTGCAGCCGGGCCCCGGTCTGGCCGCGGCCCTCGGCGGTGCCATCGCGGCGGTCCACCGCCTCGACCCGCAGGTGCTGGCCGAGGCGGGCGCTCCCGTCTACGAGTCCGAGGAGTACCGGCTGCGACGGCTGTCGGAGCTGGACCGGGCCGCCGCGACCGGGCACGTGCCGCCGCGGCTGCTCACCCGCTGGGAGGTGCTCATGGAGGACGTGCCCCGCTGGCGCTTCGCGCCCCTGCCCGTCCACGGAGACCTCATGGGTGAGCACGTCCTCGCCGAGGGCACCCGCGTGGTCGGCATGCAGGGCTGGACCGAGGCGAAGGTCGCCGACCCCGCCGACGACTTCGCGTGGCTTGCCGTCGGCGCCGACGCCGACGCGCTGGAGTCCGTGCTCGAGGCCTACGCCCACGCCCGCGGCGAGGCACCGGACCCGCACCTGCTGCACCGCGCCCGCCTCGCCGGGGAGCTCGCGCTGGCGCGGTGGCTGCTGCTGGGCGTGCGGCTGGACGACGAGGAGATCGTCGAGGACGCGCGCCGCATGCTGCTCGACCTGGACGAGCACGCCGACGCCGTGCCGCTGGCACCGTGACCACCCGCGCACCGGCCACCGCGCGGGCGTAGGCATCCCGTGCCCGAGCAGCCCCTGCGCCTGGTCAGCTGGAACGCCGCCTCCGGTCGGGGGCGCGACGGCGTGGTGCGCCCCGGGGCGCTGGCGGAGGCCGCGGCGTCGCTGCGGGCCGACGTCCTCGCGCTGCAGGAGGTCGACTCCGCGCAGCCGCGCTCCGGCGGCGTGGACCAGGTCGCCGAGGCGGCCGCGCGCTGCGCGCACGGTGGCGGGGCGTGGTCGTGGCGGTTCGCCCGCGCGCTGCTCGGCACACCGGGGCGGCGCGGCGGGTTCGTGCCCGCCACGGGCGGTGCCGGCGAGACCGGGCCCTCCTACGGGGTGGGGCTGCTCACGCCGCACCCGGTGACCGCCTGGCACGAGTTCCGCATGCCCGCCGGGCGCGGCGTGCTCCCGCTGCCCCTGCCACCGGGCGCGCCGCAGCGGGTGATGCTCGTGCCCGACGAGCCGCGGGTGGCCGTCGCGGCGGTGGTGGAGACCCCCCGGGGGACGCTGACCGTCGTCTGCACCCACCTGTCCTTCGTGCCGACCCGTGCGAGCGTGCAGCTGCTGGCGCTGCGGCAGTGGGCGCGGTCCCTGCCGGCGCCGCGCGTGCTGCTGGGCGACCTCAACCTGCCCGGCCGGCTGCCCGCCGCCCTCACCGGCTGGCAGCGGCTCGCGGCGCAGCGCACCTTCCCGGCGCCGTTCCCTCGGGTGCAGTTCGACCACGCGCTGGGCGAGGAGCTGCCGCTGCCCGTGCGGGGCAGTGCCGCCGTGGACCTGCCGGTGAGCGACCACCGGGCGCTGGTCGTCGAACTGGGCTGAGGGCGACCGACCGGGCGACGGCGCTTCAGCGCGGGGGCTCAGGCGCCGAACATGGAAGTGGCGGTGCCCCGGTCCAAGCCCCGGGCTCCAACCCTTCGTCGCTGTGAGCGACCACCGTGCCGACAGGCGCTTGCGGGGCACCGCCACCCACCGCTCCTCTGGCCGAGGCGCTGTCGCGGATGCGTCCGGCACGAACATCGCCGGCATCCGGAAGCGCATCCCCGGCCGCCGCCGCGCCGCCACGCGGGCGGACGCACGGCGGCCCCGGGCCGGACGTCGCCGGCACCGGGGCCGCCGCACCGCCGCGGGTCGTGCCCGCAGCGGTGCGCCCCTGCGTCGTTACGAGCCCAGCAGGCGCTGCACCGCGTCGCCGGACACCGCGGCGCGCCGGCCCACGTCCACCTGCTCGATGCCGAAGCCGAGGAGGACCGAGTCCTCCGTGGCAACGGCGGCCGTGCGCCCGCCGAGGCCCGTCGAGACCTCGAAGTCCGCTGCGTTGCCGGGGCTGCCCTCCGGCGCGCCGGGAGCGGTCCACGCCCCGAGACCCTGCTCGAAGCCCTCGGCTTCCCGCGCCCCGGCGGCAGTGCCCAGCCGGGTGTCGTCGACGAGGACGCCGGCCCCGCCGACCGCCCCGTCGGTGACGTAGCTGATGCTCACCTCGACCTCCTCACCCGCGAAGCGCGAGAGGTCGAAGGCGACCTGCTTCCAGCCGGCGGAGTCCCCGGTGAGCGCGTGCCACTCACCGGTGGTGCCCTCCGGACGGCAGTCGGCGCCCGGGGTCAGGTAGTGCGCCAGCCGCGGGTGGGTTCCGACGACGCTGCAGTCGGTCGGGACGTCCCTGCTCGTGGCCCCGCCGCGCTCGGGCAGCGTGGTCCAGTCGTCCGTTCCGACGGTGCGCGCCTCCACGAAGGCGCTGTCGTAGCCGGGTTCGATGTCCCACGACATCTGCGCCAGCAGCGCAGGGGCGTCCGCGGCGCTGATCCCGCTCAGGTCGAAGGTCCGGGTCAGCCGCGCGTAGGCGTTGTCCGAGTGCCGCGTGGCGGCCGCGGAGCCGCCCTCGACGGGCAGCAGCGGCCCCTTCGCGCCGGTGTAGTCGGCGATCCCGCGGCTGGCGAACTGCGGGAACTGCTCCACGGGCAGGACATCGCTGGTCACGGTGAAAGCGCCGGGCTCGTCGACCGGGTTCTCCTCGACGGCGGGCCCGCCGAACTCCAGCGACAGCCCGGCACCGGGGCCACCGGGGGTGCCCCGGACGCCCTCCGCCGAGGAGAGGGAGCTGCGGGAGTAGGCACCCAGGTAGTACTGCGTGAAGTCGTCCGCCAGCAGCAGGCAGTCGCCGTACGCGTCGGACGTGACGACGCAGTCCTCCTCCGGCGCCCCGTCGAGGCCGTACCAGATCCCCCCGAGCGCGGTGCCGAGCCTCCCGTAGTACCCGGCGGTCTCCCCCGAGTGGACGAGCTTGCCCCCCTCGTTCAGGTAGTCGCGCATCGCCAGCGTCAGGTGCTGCGCCCGCTCGGCCACGGCGACGTCCTCGTACGGCTGCCCGAAGACCTCCGTGATCCGGTCCTCGGGGTCCTGCGTCAGCCGGTTCTCCCCGAGGTACCACAGCACGGCGTCGTAGTGGCCGAGGACGCCGAGGTCGTGCGGCACGCCCTGGGCGTCGACGTCCCAGGTGTCGGCGGCGATCCCGCGGGCGGCCAGCGCCTCCACGTGGGCGCGCAGGTGCTCCGGGGAGCGGACGCTGTCGGGCTGGTCCGGGTTCACGCCGGTGTAGTCCTCGTTCGCGACGACCAGGACGCGCCGGCCGGTGTCGGAGGCGACGGTGTACGTGAAGTGCTCGCTCTCCACCCGCTCGCGCTTCCGCGACCGCCCGCCGTCGGTCCGGCCCTCGAACCAGACCTCCACGCGGTCGCCGGGCTTCGCGCCGCGGACCTCACCGCGGAGCTCGGCGTAGTACTGGTCACCCTCGGCGCCGTAGCGCTCGCCTCCCTGCCACTGCGTGACCTTCGCCCGCCGGACGGGCCCGTCGCCGATGCGGTAGCGCATGCGCACGCCGCGCAGGGACCGCTTCGCGACGACGGCCACGGTCTGCGGGTCGCCGTAGGAGACGCTGAAGGTGTCGACGAGGAAGTCCTCCGCGCGGTGGCCGACCGCGGAGACCGGGTCGTCCGGGTCGGCGGCGGACTGCGCGACCGACAGCGCAAAGGGCACGTTCCGCTCGAACTCCGCGCTGATGAGCCGCTCGTCGTCGGGGAACTCGAAGACGCTGCCGCACGCCTGCGGCTCCCACGCGTCGCCCTCCACGGAGGCCGCGGCACTGGCGCAGGTCGCCATCTCCGGGGTGAACCCGAGTGTGCCGTGCGCCTCGTGCACGTGCGTGGTCGTGTCGCCGTTCGTGGTGTACAGCTCGGCGGACAGGTCGGGGTCGTAGCCGGGGACCGCCGGCTCGCGGTCGTCACCGGCGAGGGCCGCGTACACGATGTCGTCGGGCGTGGAGGTCGAGACCTGCCAGCCGGAACCGTAGAGCAGCAGCTCCGCGGCGGAGTGGTAGTTGACGAGGAACTCCGGGGTGATCCGCTTCACGAGGGCGTCCAGTGCCTTCGTCTCCGGCTCCGACGCGGGGGACGGCCCCCGGTACGTCTCGCTCGCCGGGTTCGGCGAGGAGCCTTCGTTGTCGTAGCCCCACTTGGTGGGGAAGTTCCGGTTGAGGTCCACACCGTCGCCCGGGGTGATGCGCCCGTCGCCGTTGTTGTCCCGGAGGTTCTTGCGCCAGAGCCGGTTGCCCTCCTCGAACGTGAAGTCGTAGCCGTCGGGGTTGGCGACCGGCACGAACCACAGCTCGTTCTCGTCCACCAGGCGGGTGATGGCGGGGTCGCGACCGTAGGAGTCGAGCACGCGGTCGAGGAGGCGGCGCACCATCTCCGGGGTGATCCACTCCCGGGCGTGCTGCGCGCCGACGTACACCGTCGTCGGCTTCCTGCCGTCGGGGGTGCGCGACGCACGCGCGCTGACCTTGACGGCCAGGATGTCCTGGCCCTGCACGGTCTTGCCGATCGTGACGAGCTTGGTGGTGCGGGGGTGCTCGGCGATCTGGCGGCGCAGTTCCTCGGCGATGCCACCCGGTCCGGAGTAGCGGCGGAACACCCCCTCGCCGGGCTCCTGCTGGGCCTGGGCTCGCGCCTGCGCGGAGGACTCCACCGCGAGGTGGACGCCCTGGGCTGCGAGCCGGCGCGCTTGCTCCCCGCTGAGGACGACCTCCACGCGGGAACCGCCGGGCACCCCGGGCGCACCGGTGACGGCGATCTCGTGGCGGTCGATCCCGAGCCGGGCGAGGGCCTCGAGGCCGGCGACGTCGAGGACGCCGGTGTAGTTGGCCAGGCGGTCCGCGCCGGGCGCGGGTGCCGGGCTCGCCGCGGCCGTGCCCCCGGCGAGCAGCGGCAGGACGAGGGCGAGGGCGGGCAGGGTCGTTCGGATGCGTCGTCGCATGAGTTCCCCGTCGACTGTGACCAGCAGAAACCGGCTCACCGTCCACCCGCTGACTACTCTCTGTCAACGGTCCGTCGGGAGAACTTCTCCCGCGGAGGCGGGGAGCCCGGCGGATGTCGCGCTCCCGCGCGGTCGGGCCCGGCAGAACCGGTGGTGGTGCGCCGGACGCGGGCACGCTCGGTCATCGGTCCGGCCGCTGCCCGGTGGGGCGCACGACGATCTCACCGATGTCGACCTCCGGCGGCTGCTCCAGCGCGAAGAGCACTGCGCGGGCCACGTCCTCCGGGCGCAGGCGCGGCTCTGCCAGCCGGTCGGAACTCGTCTCCCCCGCGTCGACCATGCCCGGCTGGACGAGGGTGACCCGCACCCCGGTGGCCGTCACCTCCGCACGGATCGACTGCGCCATCGCGGTGACCGCCCACTTCGTGGCCGAGTAGAGCTGGCCGGGGACCACCACGCGCCCGGCGACGGACCCGGTGAGGACAAGGTGCCCGCGGGACGCGATGAGGGCCGGCAGCGCGGCGCGGGCCACGAGCGCGGTGCCGAGGACGTTGGTGAGGACCATGTCCCGCCACTGCTGCGGGGTTCCGGTGCCGTGCAGGAACGACGTGGGCGTGAAGGAGCCCGCGTTGGCGAACACGGCGTCCAGCCGGCCGAAGGCGGCGAGGGCGGCCGGGACCAGGGCGTCGACGTCCTCCGCCCGGGTCACGTCGCACGGCACCGCCACGGCACGGGAGGCGCCGCCCAGCTCCGCCGCCAGCCCCCGCAGCGCATCGGCCCGCCGCGCGGCCAGCACGAGGCGCCGGCCGCGCGAGGCGGCCATCCGGGCGGTGGCCGCGCCGATGCCGGAGGACGCGCCGGTGACGAGGAGGACGGGGGCGTTCACGGCGGCGCATCCTGCCACCGCCGCCCCGGTCCCCTGCTCGACCGTCCCCTGCTCGGCCGTCCCCTGCTCAGCCGTGCGCCGGCTCCATCCCCGGCTCGTCCGCCGTCCGGCCGAACTCCGCCGGGCCCTCCCCGTCCCCGGCTTTCCGCTGGTCCGCGAACTGGGTGCGGTGCAGTTCCGCGTAACGGCCCTCCGCGGCCAGCAGCTCGACGTGGGTCCCGCGCTCCACGACGCGGCCCTCCTCCACGACGAGGATCTGGTCGGCGGAGCGGATCGTGGAGAGCCGGTGCGCGATGACGATCGCGGTGCGCCCCGCGAGGGCCTCCCCGAGCGCCTCCTGGACCGCCGCCTCCGACGTGGAGTCCAGGTGGGCGGTGGCCTCGTCGAGGACCACCACCCGCGGCTGCGCCAGCAGCAGCCGGGCGATCGTGAGCCGCTGACGCTCCCCACCCGAGAAGCGGTACCCGCGCTCGCCGACCACTGTGTCCAGCCCCTCGGGCAGGGCCGCGACGAGGTCGGCCATCCGGGCCCGCCGCAGCGCGTCCCGCAGCTGCTCGTCGCCCGCGCCGGGCGCTGCCAGCAGGAGGTTGGCCCGCAGCGACTCGTGGAACAGGTGCCCGTCCTGGGTGACCATCCCGAGGGTGGCGCGGATCGACTCGAACGTCAGCCGCCGCACGTCGACGCCTCCGAGGCGCACCGCCCCGGAGTCGACGTCGTAGAGACGGGCGAGCAGCTGCGCGATGGTGGACTTGCCCGCACCGGAGGATCCGACGATCGCCACGAGCTGACCGGGTTCGGCGCGGAACGACACCCCGTGCAGCACCTCCTCACCGGCCCGGTCGTCGAGGACCGCGACGTCCTCCAGGGACGCCAGCGACACCTCCGACGCGGTGGGGTAGGTGAAGCGCACGTCGTCGAACTCGACCGACACCGGGCCCTCGGGAACGGACACGGCGTCGGGTGCCTCCTCGATCAGCGGGCGCAGGTCGAGGATCTCGAAGACCCGCTCGAAGCTGACCAGGGCGCTCATGACCTCCACGCGGGCGTTCGCCAGCGCGGTCAGGGGGGCGTAGAGGCGGGTGATGAGCAGGGCGAGGGTGACGACCGCCCCGGCGTCGAGGTTCCCGCGCAGTGCCTGGACACCGCCGAGGCCGTAGACCAGTGCCAGCGCCAGCGCGGAGACCGTGGTCAGCGCGGTGACGAACACCGTCTGCAGCATCGCGCGGCGCACGCCGATGTCACGGACCCGGCGGACCCGGCGGGCGAACTCCGCCGACTCCTCCGCGGGGCGGCCGAACAGCTTCACGAGCGTCGCCCCGGGGGCGGAGAACCGCTCCGTCATCTGGGTGCTCATCGCCGCGTTGTGACCGGAGGACTCCCGCTCCAGCTGCGCCAGCCGCGACCCCATGCGGCGGGCGGGGAGCACGAACACGGGAAGGAGCAGCAGCGCCAGCAGCGTGATCTGCCAGGAGATGCTGAGCATCCACGCGAGGGTGAGCGCGAGGGTGACGAGGTTGCCCACGACGCCCGACAGGGTGCCGGCGAAGGCGCGCTGGGCGCCGATGACGTCGGAGTTCAGCCTGCTCACGAGCGCACCCGTGCGAGTGCGGGTGAAGAAGGCGATGGGCATCCGCTGGACGTGGTCGAACACCGCCGTGCGCAGGTGCTCGATCAGCCCCTCCCCGATCATCGCGGACAGCCACCGCGACAGCAGCCCGAAGCCCGCCTCGAGGATCGCGATGACGGCGATCAGAGCGGCGAGGCCGATGACCACCCGAAGCTCGGCGCCCTCGACGATGGCGTCGACGACGTGCCCGGCCAGCACCGGCGTCGCCACGGCCAGCGCGGACGTGATGACGCTGAGCACGACGAACGCGATCAGGCGGCCGCGGTGCGGGCGGGCGAACGTGCCGATGCGGCGCACCGTCGCCCACGAGATCGGCTGCCTGCCCTTCTTGGCGTGCATCACGCTGTAGAGCGAGTGCCACGCCGTGCCCTGCATGTCCATCGAGCACCACCGGTTCCGGTTCGCGGTTCGGGAGCGGAGGCCCGTGCCTCCGGTTGTGCGGCCGTGGCCGTGGGCAACGCCGCACGGGCGGCGCGGATTCCTCCGGACCGGCCCGTGGCGACGCTAGAACCTCGACCGGAGTCGAGGTCAATCGGGCCCTGCGGGCACGGTGGCCACCAGCGCCTCCAGGGCCGCGGCGTCGAGCAGGTCCACCGGGCGCACGGTCTCCCCCGTGGAGGCGTAGAAGAACGCGGCGCTGACGTTCTCGGGGGGCAGGCCGTGCAGCCTCGACCAGGCCAGCCGGTAGACCGCCAGCTGCACGTCGCGCACCCGCGCCCGCTCGCCCTCCGGGGGGCGCCCCGTCTTCCAGTCGACGACGTCGTAGCGCACGGTGCCGTCGGCGTCCTCGGTGCGGAACACCGCGTCGATCCGGCCGCGCACCACCACGCCCGCCACCGGTGTCTCGACGGCGACCTCGACAGCCACCGGATCCCGCGAGGCCCACTCCGAGGCGAGGAAGCCGTCCTGGAGGCGGGCCAGTTCCGCGTCGTCGGCGGCGTCCTCGTCCGCCGCACCGGGCAGCTCCTCCAGGTCGAGCAGGGCACCGGCGCGGAAGCGGCGCTCCAGCCAGGCGTGGAACGCCGTGCCCCGCCGGGTCTGCGGGCGCGGCGCGGCCGGCATCGGCCGGCGCAGGGCGAGGGCGAGGGCCTGCGGGTCCTCCGCGAGCGCCACCAGCCGCGAGGCCGACAGGTGCTGGGGCAGCAGGACCTCCTGCGGGCCGCTTCCCGCGACGCGCTCGGCGAGGAGCAGTTCCGCCTGCCGCGCCCACTCCCGGACCTCCGCCACGCCGTCGTCGCCTGCACCGCGGCCGCCCGTCCCGGGGTGCTCCGTCCCGGGGTCCGTCCCGGGGTCCGCCTCGGGCAGCACGTCGGGATGCCCGCTCCGGGCCGCGGCCCGGACCTGCGCGGCGCCGCGCTCGACCTCGTCCCGGCGGGCCGCCAGCGGGTCCACCGGCCACACCACGCGCTGCGGCTCGGCGGTGCGCGGGTTCGGCGTGCCGGGCTGCGGACGCGGGGCGGGAGGCAGGCTCACCAGGCCCGGCAGCTCCTCCGGCGGCACGGCCAGCAGCTCCAGCAGGAAGCGCGAGGGCTCCCGGGGGGACGCCGGCTCGTCCCACCAGGCGCCGGAGAGCAGCAGCTCCTCGCGGGCCCGGGTGAAGGCGACGTAGGCCAGGCGGCGCTCCTCCGCCATCTCGTGGGCGCCGCAGGCCTGGCGGAACTCCTCTCGGGCCTCCTCCAGCTCCTTCTGCGTGCCCGCGGTGCGCAGCCCCCACGACGGCAGGTGCGCCCGGTCCCCGCGCAGCGGGAAAGGCACCGCGCCGGCGTCGCCGAGCCAGCCCGACGCCGTGTCGGCCGCGGCGGGCAGGACTCCCTCCACCAGTCCCGGCACGGCCACGACGTCCCACTCCAGGCCCTTGCTGGCGTGCACGGTGAGCAGCTGCACCGCGTTGGGGTCCACCTCCACCGCTCCCGGCTCCAGGCCTCGCTCCCGGGCGCGGGCCGCGTCCAGCCACGCCAGCAGGCCCCCGAGCGTCGGGCGCTGGGCCGTGGCGGCGAAGGAGGCGGCGGCATCGGCGAAGGCGTCCAGGTGCGCGCGGTCCGAGCCGGGCGCGGTGCCCGGCCGGGCTGCGACCTCCACGTCGAGGAGGAGGGCGCGCTCCACCTCCCCCACCAGGTCCGGCAGCGCCTGGTGGGTGCGGGTGCGCAGGTGCCTCAGGGTGCGGGACAGCACGTCCATGCGCCGCCTGCCCTCGGCGGAGAAGCGCCGCCCGTCCGGCGCGGTCCACGCCGGGCGGGGCAGGACGTCGAGGGCCTCCACGAGGCTGGCGCCGTCGGAGGTGTCGGGCAGCAGGACGTCGGCGTCGGCCCCGGCACGCTCGTCGGGGCGGCTCACGTGCAGCCGGTCCAGCTCGACGGCCCAGCGGGCCAGCAGCTCCAGGTCGCGCGGCCCGATCCGCCAGCGCGCACCCGTCAGCAGCCGCACGAGGTGGTCCCCGCGGGAGGGGTCGTGCAGGACGTGCAGGGCGGAGACGAGGTCGGCGACCTCCGGCGTGGACAGCAGCCCTCCCAGCCCGCCGACCTGCACGGGCAGCCCCGCCGCCCGCAGCGCGCGCTGCAGGGGGACGAACTGGCTGCGCTTGCGGCACAGCACCGCCGCGGAGCGCCGCTCGGCGCGGCGACCGTCGGCCAGCGCGGCGGTGTCGGCCGCCCAGACCTCCGCCAGCCGCGCGGCCACGTGTGCGGCCTCCTCCTCCACCGTGGGCAGGAAGGCGGTGCGCACCAGCCCGGGCCCGGCGCCCGGCCGCGCCCGCAGCGGCGGCACGACGCCGCCACCGCTGAGGGGCGCGGCGGCGACGTTGGCGACGGCGAGCACGGCCGCGTCGTTGCGCCACGAGGTCGACAGCGGCGCCACGGCCGCCGGGGTGCCGTCGGCGCGGGGGAAGTGCGCGGGGAAGCTCTGCAGGTTCCCCGCGCTGGCCCCCCGCCAGCCGTAGATCGACTGGTTCGGGTCGCCCACGGCCGTCACCGCGTGCCCGTCGCCGAAGAGGGAGCGCAGCAGGACGAGCTGGGCGTGGCTGGTGTCCTGGTACTCGTCGAGCAGCACCACCCGGAAGCGGGTCCGCTCCCCCACCCCGACCAGCCGGACCTCCTGCGCCAGGCGCGCGGCGAGGCGGACTTGGTCGCCGAAGTCGAGCTGCTCGCGCTCCGCCTTGCGGCGGGCGTACTCCTCCAGCAGCGGCACCAGCGCCCGGCGCGTGCGCAGGCCCGCGAGGACCTCGCGCACCTTCGCGTAGGGCTCGCCGGCCACGTGCGCGCCGAGCTTGGCGGCGCTGCGGTCGTCGCGCGGCAGGCGCAGCACGTGGGCGAGCGCGCGGTCGATCCACGCGGCGACGTCCTGCGGCTCCAGCAGGTGCTCCGCGCACTCACCCGCCAGGCCCAGCACCGCGCGCGTCACCGAGTCCGGTGCCAGGTCCACCTCGCCGAGGTCACCGCGCCAGCCCTCCACGACCTCCGTCGCCAGCTGCCAGGCACCGGCCTCCGTGAGCACCGTCGACTGCGGCTCCACGCCCAGGCGCAGCCCGTGGTCGGCGACCAGCGACGCGGCGTAGGAGTTGTAGGTGGCGATCGTCGGCTCACCGGCGTCGAGGTCGTGGGCGCCGGCGCCGCCGAGCCCGCGGGCGCGCAGCATCCGGAGGCGGCGGCGCACCCGCTCGGCGAGCTCGCCGGCCGCCTTGCGGGTGAAGGTGAGGCCGAGGACCTCCTCCGACTGCACGAGGCCGTTGGCGACGAGCCACACCACCCGGGAGGACATCGTCTCCGTCTTGCCGGAACCGGCCCCGGCCACCACCAGCATCGGCGCGACCGGTGCCTCGATGACCGCGGTCTGCTCCTCGGTCGGCAGCGGCCGCCCCAGCCGCTCGGCGATGGCCGCGGCGGAGAGGGCGGCGGTGAGTGCGGTCACGGCGCCGCCTCCTCGCCGGTGTCGACCACGCTGCGGCCCTCCTCCTGCACCGGGCAGCTGCCGCGGACGGGACAGGTGCGGCAGTGCGTGCCGGCCACGGCCTCGAACTGCGCCGCGGCCATGCCGTCGGCGGTGCGCTCGAGCAGGTCGCCCACCCAGCGGGGATCGGCGTCCTCCGCCAGCGGCGCCTGCGCCTGCACCGACACGCCCCGCTTCTCCCCCGTGCCCAGCTGCACCAGTGCCGCGCCGCCGGAGCCGGAGCCGACGTCGCCGAAGCTGCCCTGCTCCGCGGCCAGCTGGTAGACGCCGAGCTGGGCGTGCCGGGCGAGCTCGTCCTTGCGCGGCTTGCTGCCGCCGGTCTTGAGGTCCACGACGACGAGGCGGCCCTGCGCGTCCCGCTCCAGGCGGTCCACCCGTCCCCGCAGGCGCGCACGGCCCACGCCGACGGAGAAGTCCTGCTCCACCGCGACCAGCTCGCGCCCCTCCCGGCCGGCGAGGCGGTGGTACTCGGCGAGCTTGACGACCATCTCGTCGGCGCGTCGGCGGGTGGCGTCGCTGATCCAGCCCGGCGCCAGGCCCAGGCTCGGCCACGCCTCGTCGAGGCGGGCGCGCAGCTCCTCGGCACCCGCGGCGGGCGCCTCGGACGCCACCTGGTGCACGAGGCTGCCCACGGACTGGCCGGTGCTGTCGGCGGGGGTGCCGCCCACGGACTCCAGCAGCCAGCGGAGCGGGCAGTCCTCGAACAGGCCCACCCGGGACGGGGAGACCACCACCTCCTCCCCCGCCTCGCGCAGGGGGCGGGGGTCGGACAGCGGCGAGACCCCGTACCAGTCGTCCGGCCACGCGCCCGGCACGCCCGCCCTGGCCAGGCGCGCCAGCACCAGGGCCGCCGCCGCGCGCCGCCGCGGCCCCTCCACCGGAGCCGGCGCGCACACCACCTGCCGCAGCCGGGCCACCAGCGCCGGCAGCGACACCGCCCGCGGGACCTCCGCCAGCGGCCGTTCCCCCTCCTCGTCCCCCGGCGGGTCGACGAGGTCCAGGAAGGGCGAGGGCCGCTCGTCCTCGGTGCGCACCGAGGTGACCAGCAGCTCGGAACGGGCGCGGGAGACGGCGACGTGGAAGAGGCGCAGCTCGTCCTCCAGCACCGCGCGCCGCGCACCCCGGCCGTCCGCGGGCCGCCCGGCGACCAGGTCGACGAGCGCCTGCGCCCCGAGGACCGATCCCCGCAGGCGCAGGTCGGGCCAGGCGCCCTCCTGGACACCGGCCACGACGACGAGGTCCCACTCCCGCCCCACGGCCCCCTGCGGGGTGGTCAGCGTCACCGCGCCGGTGGCGGGGGCGCGCTCGGCGAGGGTGTCGGTGGGGACCTCCTCGGCCTGCAGCTGGTCGAGGAAGCGCAGGGCGCTGCCCGTGCCGGGGAACCGGTCGACGAAGCGCCCGGCGGCCTCGAAGAGGGCCACCACGGCGTCGAGGTCGCGGTCGGCGCGGGCACCGTCGCGCCCACCGGCCAGTGCCGCACGCTGCCACCGCGGGGCGAGGCCGCTGGCCTCCCACATCGCCCACAGCACGCTCTCCGCGGACGCGTCGCGGGCGCGGGCGGCGCTCCTGCCCGCCTGCAGGACCGCCGCGACGCGGTGCGCGGGCCGCAGGGCGGGGTCGGGCAGGGCCACCAGGCCCACCGGGTCGGCGAGGACGGCCGCCAGCACCACGTCGCTGGAGCGGTTGCCGCCCCCGGCGCGCTCCTCCCGCCGCAGGGCCTGCCGCAGGCGCCGCAGGCCCACGACGTCGGCGCCGCCCAGGGCCGAGGTGACGAGCTCGCGCGCCGCCTCGGCGTCGAGGGCCTCCGGGCGCAGCACGACCTGCAGCGCGGTGCACAGGGGCCGCACCGCGGGCTCGTCGCGCACCGGCATCTCCGCGAGCGGCACGGTGAGCGGCACCCCCGCGGCGGCCAGGCCCCGGCGCAGCGCGTCGGTAGAGCCCCCGGAGCGCACGAGGACGGCCATCTCGTCCCAGGGCACCCCCGCGAGCAGGTGCCGGGAGCGCAGCCGCTGGGCGATCCACGCTGCCTCCTGCGTCGGCGAGGACAGCACGACGGCCTCGACCCGCCCGCCGTCGCCCCCGGATGCGGCAGTCGCCGCAGGACCGGCCGCGGGAGTCGCGGGTCGCGGTGCGGGGTTGCGGTGCACCCCGCCCCCGACCGCCCCGATGCGGACCGCGACCCGGCCCGTGGCCGCGCGCAGCCGCGGCGCCTGCCGCCACGCCGTGGAGAGCACCACGGTGCCCGCGGGCCGGCCGTCGGCGCGGTGGTAGCGGGTGGGCAGCTCGGCCACGGTGCGGGCGTCGGCGCCGCGGAAGCCCTCCGTGACGGCGTCGGGGTCGGCGAAGAGCAGCAGGTCCCGGCCACCGCCGCAGAGCTCGTCGAGGAGCCGGAACCCGGCCTCGGAGACGTCGTGGGCGTCGTCCACGACGACGAGCCGCCAGCGCTCCCGCTCGGCGCGCAGCAGCTCCGGCGAGGTGCGCAGGTGCTCGGTCGCCTCGTCCACCACCCCGGCCGGGTCGTAGCCGTCGGCCCGCCCCAGCGCGTTGACGTCCAGGTACTCCTGCATGGCGCGCGCGGCGGCCAGCCACTCGGGGCGGGAGTGCCGCCGCCCCAGCTCGTCCAGGTCGGCCGGCGTCAGCCCGCGCTCGGTGGCGCGCATGAGGAGGTCGCGCAGCTCGGTGCGGAACGTGCGCAGCGTCCACGCCTCGCGCGGCACGTCCGCCGGCCACCCCGGGTCCGCGCCGGCCTGGTGCCCGCGGAGGAGCTCGGCGAGGACGAGGTCCTGCTCCGCACCGGTGATCAGCCGCGGCGGCGGGTCGCCCGCGGCCGCCCGGACCCGGCGCAGCAGGCCGAAGGCGTACGACTGCGGCGTGCGGGCGGCGGGCTCGGCCATCGTGCGGCGCAGCCGGTCGGTGATGCGGTCGCGCAGCGCACCCGCGGCCCGCCGCGACGGCGCCAGCACGAGGACGGCGTCCGGGTCGGTGCCGTCGCGCTCCACCCGGGCGGCCACGGCCTCCACCAGCGTCGTCGTGGCGCCCGTGCCCGGCGCGGACAGCACCACCAGCGGGCCGCTGCCGGTGCGGGCGGCGACGACCCGTTCCTGCGAGGGGTCCAGCAGCAGGTCGCGCGGGGCGAGCGCCGGCCGCCGCAGCAGGCGGGGCACCCGCGGCAGCGACGCGGCGGGGGCGCCGGGGTGCTGGAGCTTCACGGCCCCCATGGGAGCAGGCGCCTCCGACATCCCCGGCCCGCTCACCTGCGCCCGTCCCAGCGGGCGGCGGCCAGGTCGACGCGGACGTCGGCGGGATCGGCGGCCCGGCGCCGCAGGGGGGTCGCCTCCGCCCGCCAGCGGGCGACCGCGGTCGCGGCCAGCGGTGGCGCCGCGCTGCCGTCGGCGCGCAGGACCCGCCACCACGGGGAGCGGCTGCCGAAGCGGCGCAGCACGGTGCCGACGAGCCGCGGCCCGCGGTCCCCGGCCAGCTCCCCGACGTCCCCGTAGGTCAGCACCCGGCCGGCGGGGATGGCGTCGACCACGTCCAGGATCTCCTCGACGTGGACGGGGAGCAGCGGCGCACCCCCGTCCGCGGAGGGGCTGGGGGGACTGGGTTCCACCCCTCCAGGGTGCCAGCAGCGGGCGGGACGGCGGTGTCGGAGCCCTTCCACCTGTTCCTGCTGCGCGTGCGGCAGGTGGTGCACACGGCGGTCAGCGAGGGCGGCGCTGCCCTGCGGATCCGCTGGCGGCCTCCGCCGGACGGTCTCCGGGAAGCGTTGCGGCAGTAGCGGTATGAACCCTCGGGGGAAGCGGTGCGAACCCCGGGGGAGGGACGGCAGCGAGCGCTACGGGTTCGGCCAGGGGTTGGGGAGGCAGCCCTTGAGCCCCTTGGTCTGCTGCATCATCGTGGGGGCGGGGCGGCCGACCCCGGGGCAGGAGACGTGGTCGTGGCCGAGGAAGTGCCCGACCTCGTGGGTGACGAGGTACTGCCGGTAGGCGGTCCGGTCCTCGCCGTAGTCCTCGATCCCGAGCGTCCACCGGTGGCTCGTCAGGACCACCGTGTCGCCCGTCCGGCACGAGAGCTTCCCGAACGTCTCCAGCGGCCGGCACATGCGCCGGGAGGTGTCCGGGCTGGCGAGCACGAGGCGGATGTCGGCGGGCCCGTCGGTGCGGGCGAAGCTGACGCTCCCGTCGGCACCCCAGCCGCGGGGGTCGTTGAGCGTGGTGAGGACGAAACCGGCGAAGGCCGCCGCGTCCACGTCGAGTCCGCGTTCGACCTCCACCCGCACGCTGCGCTGCGGGCCGGGTCCGGGGGCCTGCGAAGCGCCGGGGACCACGTCGGTCTCGCCGGAGGCCGCCTGCGCCACCTCCATGGTGCGCACCCCGGCCTCGCGGTCGGCGTCGGTCACGCCCGGCGCGCCGGGGGCGTCGGTCACGCCCGGCGCGCCGGGGGCGTCCGCGGACCGAGCCTCCGCGGGGCCGTCCTCCGCGGGGCCGTCCTCCGCGGGGTCGTTCCCCGGTGCGGCGTCCGCGTCCGGGAGCACGCCTTCCGCGCCCTCCCCGGCGGCCCCGGACGGGGTCGGCTCCGGCTCTCCGGGCGGGCTCTGGGTGGAGGCGGAGGGTTCCGGAGCGGTCGAGGTGCTCCCGGAGGCGTCCGGCACCGAGGCCCCTGCGGGCACGCTCCCCTGCCCACCGGTGCACGCCGACGGCAGCAGGCAGGCCAGGGCGACGGCGGCGGCCCGCACGGCCCGCGCGGTGCGGGGCCTGCGCGCGGTCGTCGCGACGGCTCGCCGGGCCGGTGCGGATCCCGTCGCACCGGTCAGGTGGGCTTCCATGCGCCGAGCATCCCAGCCCCGGTCCCCGCCCGTCCCGGCGCCCGCGCCGGCCCGCCGCGTCCGCTCCTCGCGAACCCGCCCGGCCCGGCGGGCCCGGGCGCACTAACCTCGATCACAGCCCCGTGCGGGAGCCGCCCGGCGACCGCACTGCCCCACTCTCCAGGAGGACGCGCGGTGGAAGTTCGCATCGGAGTGCAGGACGTGGCCCGCGAGGTGGTGCTGGAGTCGTCGCAGACGGCCGACGAGATCGCCCAGGCCGTGGCCTCGGCCCTCGGCGAGGGAGGGACGCTGCGCCTGAAGGACGACAAGGGCCGCGAGGTCATCATCCCCGGCCGCTCGATCGGCTACGTCGACATCGGCGTCGCGGAGGTCCGGCAGGTGGGCTTCACGCTCGCTTGACGTCAGCGCTACCACATCGTAGCGCTGGGTTCACTACCACTCACAGGGGTCCCGCCACAAGAGTTCTCGGGTGGCGGGACCTTTGTTTGCCTGCAACAGTTCCGGGGAATTCGGATCTCGCCGGCGCTTCGCCCGAAGCCCGGCCCGACAGCTTTCGGAGGCACTCGTGGACATCGGCGGAATCATCTCTGCGATCATCGTCGGCGCCATCCTCGGCGTCATCGGCCGCGCGATCGCCCCCGGCCGGCAGGCCATGGGCTGGGTCCTGACCATCGTGGTCGGCATCGCGGCGGCATTCATCGGCGGCTTCATCGGCAGCGCCATCGCGCCCGGCAGCTTCCTCATCACGCTGCTCTGCCAGGTCGTCCTCGCCGCCGTCGGCGTCGCGATCGTCGGCGGCACCAGCAAGAGCCGCAACCGCAGCCTCTCGCACCACTGACCAGGGCCTGGCTCCCCGGGCCGCACGTGGTCTAGGGAGCCAGCCCCAGGGCGTCCATCCGGCGGGTGTGGGCCTCGGTGATGCGGGTGAGCATCCGACTCACCTCCACGAGGTCCGCACCCGGCCGGAGCCCGTCGCCCACCAGCAACGACGCCAGCGCGTCGCGGTCCGCCGCGACGCGCTGCGCTTGGTTCAGGGCCTCCCCCATGAGCCGCCGCCCCCAGAGGGCGAGCCGCCCGGCGAGCCGCGGGTCCCGGTCGATGGCCGCCCGCACGGCCCCCACGACGAACTCCGTGCGCGCCGTGCCGGTCGCGACCCGCTGCACGAGTTCCCGGCTGTCCGCGTCGACGTAGGCGCTGATCTCGCGGAAGAAGTCCACCGCGATGCCTTCCCCCACGTACGCCTTCACGAGGCTCTCCGCCCAGTCCGCGGGGGCCGTGCGCTCGTGGAAGGCGTCGACGGGACCGACGAAGGGCTCCATCGCCTCCTCCGGCGCGAACCCCAGCTCCTCCAGCCGCTGCAGGAGCAGCTCCGCGTTGGCCAGCTCCGAGGCCGCCAGCCGCGACAGGGCCAGGCCCTCGCGCAGCGTCGGCGCCTTCCGGGCCTCCCCCGCGAGCTGGGAGAAGGCGACGAGCTGGCCGTAGGCCATCGCCCCGAAGAGGTCGCGCACCGCCGGGTCCGCAGCCTGCACGCGAGCGCCTGCCTGAGCCGAACGGGTGAAGTCTGCGGTCACCGTCCGAGGCTAGGGCAGGGCACGTCCCGGCGGTCCGCCGCCGTCGTACCGCCGCACGGGCGCCCCCCGGACGCTACCCAGGGCTACCATGAACGTGTTCATGGTTGCCCGGTCGCCAGTCACGATCGGCTGCCGACCGCTGCGACGCGGCCCGCGCCCAGCGCCGGAGGACCCTCCGCAGGTGAGGACCCGAGCGCCGGGCCGAGCGGGCGCCGCTCCACCGTACGGAGACGCATGACCGACATCAGCACGAACGACCAGGCCTCCAGCGACCTGGACCCCACCGGCCCGGTCGCCCCCGAGGAGACCGGTTCCGAGACGACCGGCGCGGACGAGGCCGACGAGGCGCCCGCGCTGCACCGCCCCCAGCGGGAGACGTTCGCCGACCACGGCGTCCTCCCCGCGATCGCAGAGGCCCTGGCCGGCGCGGGCATCGTCAAGCCCTTCCCCATCCAGGCCATGACCCTGCCCGTGGCGCTGTCCGGGCACGACATCATCGGCCAGGCCAAGACGGGTACGGGCAAGACCCTGGGCTTCGGGGTGCCGCTGCTGCAGCGCACCGCCGTCCCCGGCGAGCCCGCCTACGACGCGCTCCCCGACCCGGGCAAGCCGCAGGCTCTGGTGATCGTGCCGACCCGCGAGCTGGCCGTGCAGGTGGCCCACGACCTCTCGACCGCCAGCCGGATCCGCAAGACGCGGGTGCTCACCGTCTACGGGGGTCGTGCCTACGAGCCGCAGATCGAGGCGCTGCGCAAGGGCGTGGACGTCGTCGTCGGCACCCCCGGCCGCCTGCTGGACCTGGCGCAGCAGAAGCACCTGGACCTCTCCCGCGTGACCTGCGTCGTGCTCGACGAGGCCGACGAGATGCTGGACCTCGGCTTCCTGCCCGACGTGGAGAAGCTGCTCGCGCAGACCTCGCCGAAGCGCCAGACGATGCTGTTCTCCGCGACGATGCCGGGCGCGGTCGTGTCGCTGGCCCGCGCGTACATGACCCACCCCACGCACATCCGCGCCGTCGACCCCAGCGACGACGGCGCGACCGTGGCAGCGATCACGCAGTTCGTCTACCGCGCGCACGCGATGGACAAGGTCGAGGTGCTGTCCCGCCTGCTGCAGGCGGAGGGGCGTGGTCTGACCATCGTGTTCAGCCGCACCAAGCGCACCGCGGCCAACGTGGCGGAGCAGCTGCAGGAGCGGGGCTTCGCCGCCGCGTCCCTGCACGGCGACCTCGGCCAGGGAGCCCGGGAGCAGGCTCTGCGCGCCTTCCGCAACGGCAAGGTCGACGTGCTGGTGGCCACGGACGTCGCGGCCCGCGGCATCGACGTCGAGGACGTCACCCACGTCGTGAACTACCAGTGCCCCGAGGACGAGAAGACCTACCTGCACCGCACCGGCCGCACGGGCCGGGCCGGCAACACCGGTGTCGCGGTGACGTTCGTCGACTGGGACGACATGCACCGCTGGGCCATGATCGACAAGGCGCTCGACCTGGGCTTCGGCGAGCCGGTCGAGACGTACTCCACGTCCCCGCACCTCTTCGAGGACCTCAACATCTCCGCCGGCATCACGGGCCGGCTGCCGCGCACCCAGCGCACCCGGGCCGGTCTCGCGGCCGAGGAGGTCGAGGACCTCGGCGAGGTCGGCAAGGCCGCGCGCGGGCGCGGCCGCAGCGGCCCCGGTGGCCCCGCCGGCCGCAGCGGCTCCGGTGGCGGCTCCGGTGGCGGCTCCGCCGGCCGTGGCGGCTCCGGCACCGGTGGCGGCTCCGGCACCGGTGGTGAGCGCCGCCTCGCGCCGGGCTCCCTGGCCGGTGGGCACACGACGGAGGACACCGCAACGGCCGACGGCGACCAGGAGGCGCCCGGCACCCGGGCACCCCGCCAGCGCCGTCGCACGCGCAGCGGCCGCCCGCTCGGCGCCGACGACGCCCCCGAGGCCGGCACCGGGGCCTCCACCGAGGTCGGCGCCGAGGCCGAGGCCACCGCCGCCTCGGACGCCGCGTCGGAGGCCGCCGAGGCACCCGCGACCGCCGCGGGCGGGGAGGACGCACCCCGCCGACGCCGCACGCGCAGCCGCCGCCGCAGCGGTGGCGGCGGGCAGGCGGAGGGGCAGGGCGACCCGCAGGGCGGCACGGACCCCGCTCCGGCCCCGCAGGACTGACCTCTCGCCCCTCTCCGGAGGCGGCGCAGCGGAAGTGGCAGCGCCACCCCGCCCCGGCCTGGCACCCTTGTCGGGCCGGGGCGGCGCAAGCCGCGAACGGGGCGGGTGGCGCGGTCACCGCCGCACGACAGGGGCATCACGTGGCGGCCGACACGCCCGATCGGGTGCCCGAACTGCGATCTCGAGGGCAGGAGGCGATCCTGTGGACGTGCCCCGGAACCCGGAGCGGCCCTTGCGGAGCGTCGCGCCCCTGCCTCCCGACCCACCCGGGCCGGAGCACGAGGACGAGCCCCGCCCGCCTGGTCAGCGCTCCCGCTCGCGGCAGGCGGACGACGCCGACGCGGGCTTCTTCGGCCCCGGCAGCGTCAGCTGGCGCCTGCACGCCGACCCCCTCACCGGGCTCGCCGGGCTGGTGGCCGTCCTGCTGCAGGACCTGCACCCGGTCTCGGCCGCCGCGACGGCCGAGGAGGGCGCGGGAACCTGGCTGCGCGTGGGACGCAGCGCGAAGGCGCTCGGCACCACCACCTACGGCAGCCGGATGGCGGCCCTGACCTGCGCCGCGAGATTGCGGGCCGAGGCGGGCATGGTGGCCGGCTTCGACCCCGAGACCGACAGGATCTTCCGCGGCGACGACCCCGACGTGATGGCCTGGCGCCACTGCTGCGCCGTGCTGGGGCGCGTCCTCGTCGCGCGCGCCGCGGACGTGGAGCTCAGCGACGCGGACACCGACACCTACGTCGGCGAGCAGCTCACCGCGGCCCTGCTGCTGGGCCTGGAGCCGGACGAGGTGCCGGCCACGGCCGCGGAACTCACCGAGCACGTCGACGCGGCCCTGCCGCTGCTGCGCGTGCCGCCGGGTGGGCGCGAGCGGCTCGAGGCCCTGCTCGCCGGCGACCTCCCGGCCTCCGGGGCGAAGCCGCCGCCGTGGGCTCCCGTCGCGGGGCTGGCCGTGGCCGCCCTGCCCTCCTGGGCCGCGAGCATCTACGGCGTCGAGGAGGCCGCGGGAGTGGCGGGCCTGCGGGGCGCTGCGTTCGCGGTGGCGCTGCGGACGCTGCGCAGCGCCCTCGCCGAGGCCCGGGCCTCCGGCACGCCCGTTCCGCACCTGCGCCTCGTCGGCACCGACGGCTGAACCGGCGGCTCCGCGGCCACCGGAGGCGCGCGGTCCGTGCGGCATCCACCCAGACCGCACCCGCGGAGCCCGACTGCTGGGAGAGCCCCGCTCAGCCGCCCAGCGGCGCCGGCTGCCCCGCCTGCCCCACCAGCCGCTCCAACACCTCGGGGTCGGTGGTGTGCTCGCCGAGGCGGTTCGGCTTGCCCGCACCGTGGTAGTCGCTCGCCCCCGTGGTGAACAGCCCGAGCTGGCGGGCGAGGTCGTGCAGCGTCCGGCGCTCCGAGTCCGCGTGGTCGCGGTGCTCGACCTCCAGGCCCGCCAGACCCGCCTCGGCCATCGCCTCGATCACAGGGATGCTCACGACGCAGCCGCGCGCCGTGGCCAGCGGATGCGCGAAGACGGGAACCCCACCCGCGGCGCGCACCATCCGCACCGCCTCGATCGGATCCGGAGCCGGGTGGGGGACGAAGAACCTGCTCCCCGCGTGCAGCCACGTCTCGAAGGCCGTCTGCCGGTCCGGCACCACCCCCGCCGCCACGAGCGCGTCGGCGATGTGGGGACGCCCGATCGTGGCCCCGTCGCTGACCTGGGCGAGCACGTCGTCCCAGGTGATGCCCACCTCGGAGCCCAACCGCTCCGTCATCAGCCGGGCCCGCTGCACCCGCGAGGACCGGCCGTCGAGCATCGTCTCGGCCAGGACGGGCTCGGCCGGGTCGTGCAGGTAGGACAGCAGGTGCACCGACCGGCCCTCGATCCGGCAGCTGATCTCCGTGCCCGGCAGCACCCGCACGCCGAGCCGCTCCCCCGCCGCCATCGCCTCCGTCCAGCCGGCGGTGGTGTCGTGGTCGGTGAGCGCGATGACGTCGAGACCCGCCTGCGCGGCGGAGGCGACGACCTCGGCCGGGGGCTGAGTGCCGTCCGAGGCGCTGGAATGGGTGTGCAGGTCGATGCGCACCTGCGGATTTTAGTGCCTGCACCCCCCAGCCCCGCGCGTCGGCGCAGGTGGCCGCGGCGTCGCGGGCCGTGGTCGCGCCTCCGGGCCGACAGCCGGCGCCGCACACCGGTTCCGGGCCTCAGGCGCTGAGGGGACGCGAGGCCCCGGGCTGGAGGTGCCCGAGCAGCAGCGCGCTCTCCTCCTCCAGCGGGACGGCACCCAGCGCGGCGAGCATCCGCCCGGCCGCGTCCGCGGCGTCCTCCGCCGAGCCCGCCGAGCGCAGCAGCGCCCGCCACAGGCCCTGCGCCTGCGGGACGAGACGAAGACCTGCCTCCAGCGCCGTCTGCGCGTCGGCGGGACGGCTCGCCAGCACGGCGAGGTCCGCCGCGCGCAGCGCCACCGCCGATCCCAGCGCCCGGGCGTCACGGCAGAACGCGGCGGCGGCGAGCCACCCGTAGCGCCCCGGCTGCTCGCAGCCCAGGGGCCCACCGCGCAGCAGCCGCAGGGCCTGCAGGAGCCGGTCGAGCTCGGCCTCCGGACCCGCCGCGGTGGCGGCCGCGTCGACGGCGGCGCGGAAGCGGGCCCAGTCGCTGCCCACGTCGCGCAGTCGCAGGCGACCCTCCGCGTCGCGCTCGAGGCGGTCCAGGCCGTCGGCGGTGGCGCCCAGCCAGGCGCGGGTCTGCGCCTCCAGGTCGGCGGCCTCGGCGTCGGACGTGCCGTGCGGCCACAGCGCGGCGCGCCACACCGCCTCGTGGACGCCGCCGCGGTGCAGTGCGGCGGCGCAGACCAGCTCGGTGGCGAGCCCGCGCCGGCGCGGTTCCGGCCCGGGGGCCAGCACCAGCACGGGTCCGAGCAGGGAGACGGTGCAGTCGGCGGGAGCGGCTCCCGCGCCGGCGGGGAGCCCGCGCTCCCCCGTGCTCTGCGGTGCGCCCTCCCCGGCCAGCGCGTCGAGCAGGTGCCCGGACGCGGCCGCGGCGGCCACGGCCCGCTCCCCGGCGCCCGCCGCGGCCCCGGCGCGACGCAGGGCGGCGGTCAGTGCGGCCGTCTCCCGCGAGGCGGCCCGCAGCGCCGTCCCGCGGATCCCGAGGACGCCGAGGTCGATGCTCCCGTCGTGGTCCACGGCGAACCTCCAGCGGGCGCCGGGGGCGTCGCCGACGCAGACCAGCACGAGGTCACCCGCGGCGGCGACCGCGAGCTGCTCGTGGGTGGGCGGCGCCGACATCAGCACGACCTGCCGCCGGCCTGCCGCGGCGGTGCCGGCCAGGACCTCGTCGAGGGAGGTGACGGAGCGGACCCGGTCCGCCGAGGGTTCCGCGAGGGCGGCGGCCAGTGCGGCCGGCTCCCCGGCGAAACCGGCCAGGACGACGGCCACGTCCGCGCACCAGGGGCTCGCCGCCAGGCCGAGCGCCAGGGCCACGACCGCCTCCCGGGCCAGGTCGAGGTCCCCGCCCACCGCCACCAGGCCACCGGCGGCGGCCAGGTCGACGAGCACCGTCTCGCCGGTCTCCGCGGTGGCCACGGCGACGAGCAGCGACCCGGGCAGGCCCGCCGCGGCGCCGGCCGGCGTCATCAGGTCGTCGCGGTGGACGTTCCACGTGCGCCCGGTGCCGGTGCCGGGGGTGCGCCACGGTGCCGGCAGCGCGAACCGCGGCGCGGCGGCCAGGTGCAGGCTCAGCTCGTCGTCGCCGAGGTGGGCGGCCACGGGCCGGGGCAGCGGCACGCCACCCAGCACGCTGACGGCGGCGAGCTCGCCGAGGGCGGCGCAGAGGAGGTCCGCACGGGAGCCGCCGGCGGACGCGCGCAGCTCCGCCTCCACGGCGTCGGGCGTCCCGTAGGAGCCGCGACGGCGCACGAGCGCGGCACCGGCCGCCGCGGCCAGCAGCCCGCCCAGCGCCGTGCCCACCACCGCGGCGGGGTGGAGGCCCTCGGGCAGGAGCAGCCCGCCCCCGCCGTCCATGGTGGCCGCCGGGGCGGGAGTGGCGGTGGCCGCCGGGGCGGGAGTGGCGGTGGCCGCCGGGGCGGGAGTGGCGGTGGCCGCCGGGGCGGGAGTGGCGCTGGCCGCCGGGGCGGGAGTGGCGCTGGGAGCGTCGGGGCGCACCGCGGCCCAGCCCGGCTCGGTGGGGGCGGCGGGCGGTGCGGGGGCGACCGTCGCGGCAGGGGCGGCCGCGGGGACCTCAGCCAGGGCGGAGGGAGCCTCAGCCGGGGCGGGCTCGGCGGGCGCCAGCTCCGCGGGCACGGGCTCGACGGGCGCCTCGGCGACCCCTGCCACCACCCCGTCGCCCCTGGCGTCGGCCGGCAGCAGGAGGGTCCAGCCCGCGCGCAGGAGGTTCGCGTCGGCCAGCCGCCCGCCGTCGGCCTGGATGCGGTCGCGGTTCAGCTCGTAGATCTCGCGGTAGCGCAGCGGGTCGCCGAGCGTCCGCTCCGCGATGTCCCACAGGCAGTCGTGCTGGCGGCCCTGCGGCGGGCGGACCTCGTACCACCGGGGCTCCCCGACGCTCACCGATGCGGTCGCGGGGCCGGTCTCCCCGGCGGCGTCGCGGTCCTGCGCGACGGCCGTGGGGGCGGGCGCCGCAGCGTCCGCCACGACGGTCGCCACCACGCGCTGCGGCGCGGGCGCGGCCGCGGAGGCGGCGGGAGCCACCACGACACCGGCGGAGGACAGCAGCAGCACACCGGCGACGAGCCGCTGGGCGAGGACCTGCGAGCCACCACCCCACGGCGTCCTCGCGGGTCCGCCGTGGCGCCACGCACGGAACTCCACCAGGACGCACGCCGCGAAGTGCAGCCACGCGAGCCACAGCGCCACGGCGAGGACCTGCACGACGGCGGCGGTGGTCAGTTCGGACGTCAGCCAGTCGCGCGTGGGCGGGCTCGTCGGCAGGGGGTTGCCGACGAGCAGGACCAGCGCCGCCGGAACCCCGGCCAGCAGGACCAGCAGCACCAGCGCCGAGGCGGTGCCGCGCAGCAGTTCCCAGCCCCGTCCCCCACCCGGTCCGGCGGGACGCGGCAACCGGGACGCGGGGGCCGTTCGCGTGGTGGTGCTCATGGTGGTGCCTCTCGGGTCGTGCCGCGGACGGCACCGGACGTGTCGGGGAACGACGGGGTTCGGGAACGACGGGGTTCGGGAACGGCGGAATCCAGCGCGGAAGGACTCAGTGCACCGGGAAACTCAGTGCACCAGGGAACTCAGCGCACCGGGGAACTCAGTGCACGACGAGGGTCTGCACCTCGGTGACCTTCACACCCGTGGGCGCGGAGCGCACCAGGTCGATGAAGACGTTCCAGGTGGCACCGCCGTCGAGGCTGTACTGGACCTGCCAGGTGGTCTCCGCCTCCGCGCGGAAGTGGCGGGCCGGGACCATGCCCCGGGCCGGCTGCCCGAGCGAGGACTCCCGGTAGGCGAACCAGCAGACCTCGTCACCGGTGGTTCCGGGCCTCTCCCCGCGCTGCGGAACGCGACCGGCGCCCGCGCACCTCACGGTGCGCCCGTCCCGCGAGCCCGGTGCGACCCTGAGGTCGCGCAGGACCGCGCGCATCACGACCGCTCCGCGCCGGATGGGCGGCGGGGCGCTGGAGGCCGGGGCGGAGAAGGCCACGTCCTGCCGCACCCGGGGCACCGCGGCGGGCGAGATCCGCAGGGCGGGCGTCGGGATGCTGCGCTCCTCGGAGTCGCGGTAGTCGACGAAGGCCTGCTGGCGCGGTGTGAGGTCCCACCAGAACGGGGTGTGCGGGCGGTCGTGGCGCACGACCTCGGTGGAGTGCACGTACACGATCGGGCCGGTGTGGTGGCCCCTCGCGTCGATCCCCTCGATGCAGACCTTCTTGTAGGTGACCGGCGGAGGCGGCGGCGGCGGGGTGGGGACGGGGGTCGGCTGCGTCGCCGGTGGGGTGGCCTGACCGGGCGTCGACGGGCCGGGCGCCACCCCGGGGCCGGGAACCGCGGGACCGCCGACCGGCGCGGGCGCCACGACCGGCGCGGGCGCCACGACCGGCGCGGGCGCCACGACCGGCGCGGGTGCCACGACCGGGGCGGGCGTCACGACCGGACGAGGCGGCGGCACCGGCTGGCGGCCCTCGGTGGGCGAGGCGTCGCCGGCCCAGTCCAGCGGCAGGAGCCAGCACAACTGCACCGGGTCACCGCGCAGGATCTCCCGCGGCTGCGTCACCCGCACCGCGGTGCCGGCGCAGCGCGCACCGAACGTCCCGCTGGCGGCGGAGGCGTACATGTTGCAGTGCCCCAGGCCGCGGTGGTGCGCGGCCGCCGACGAGACGGGCCGGCCCGCTCCGGGTTCCCCGGCGACCGCCGCCGTCGACTGCAGCAGGAGGGAACCCACCACGGCGAGGAGGGCGACGGCCGGGGGCCGCCCCCACCGCCCGAGCGCACCGACGGCCATCAGAACCTCTCCTCCACGACCCGGCCCGCGTCGCACGGGGTCTGCTCGTCCACGACGTCCGCGACGAGCCAGGTGCCCTGCACCAGCTCCACGTCGGCGTACCCACCGCTGTGGTGGGGGGAGTTCACGGGGCGGCCGGTTCCGCGGTCCACCTGCCACCCGCGGACCTGCATGCAGAAGCTCACCCTGGCCGCGGCCGGGGACGGACGGCTCACGTCGAGGACGCCCATCGGGTAGGGGCCCGGCATGAGGTCGCCGAAGTTGGCGCGCAGCAGCGGCAGCGCCCAGTCCTGCGCCGCCGGGGTCAGCGTGGCGCGGAAGACCGCGGCCGTCGGGTCCTGGGCGTTGGCGGCGCGGGCCTGCTCACGCAGGTACGCCCGCAGCGCCTCCACCGCCGGGTCGTCCGCACCGGGCGCCGCGGGCCCGGCCTGCACGGCGGGCCCGCTCGAACCCGCCGCCGTCGCCGGAGCCGTCGCCGGGGCGGCCACGACCCCCTCCGCGGCCGACGGCGGCGCGACCGGCCCCGCCGCCCTGTCGGGGGCCACGGGAGGACGCACGTCGGGTGCCGAACCGGCGCACCCGGCGGAGGCGCCCGCCAGGAACCCCAGCAGCACCCACCTCGTCAGCCGGGCCGGAACCCGCAACCCGCTCACCGTCCTCGTCCTCACTGCACGTCCGTCTCGTCGAGGCCCTGGTAGGGCCTGGCCTTGGCCTCGCCCGCGGCGGCGAGCTCGCGGACGCCCGCGATGCCCAGCAGTCCCGCCGGGATGGCCGTCTCCACCCGCGCAACCACCACCAGCCGCCGCACCGGGGCCTCCTTCGTGTCCTCCAGGCCCTGGAAGCAGTTCCCGGGGTTGCGGATCGGTGCACCCGCCGCGGCGGCGTCGAGGCAGTAGCGGTTCACCCGCTCCGCCACGACGTCGCTGGGGAGCAGTTCCAGCTCCTCCACCTCCAGGTTCACCGCGGCGGCCCCGGCGCGGGCGGCCTCCTCGGCGTAGGCGGTGGCACGCGCCCGGGCGTTGAGCTGCCGAGACCCGTCGATGACCAGCCCCGCCAGCAGGAGCACCACGAGCGCCAGCAGCGGCACCACGGGAGCGATGGAACCGCGGTCGTCCCCCACCCGCCGGCGAGGCGGCACGCCGCTCACTGCACGACCCGGTTCGGGTCGAGCGGGCTGGCGAACGTGCTGCGCGCCGTCAGCGAACCGGGCATCCCCGGCAGGCCGAGGTCGGAGACGGGGTACGTGCAGGACGCGGTGACGGTGACGGGCCGGCCCGGCTCGAACACCGCGATCGGCTCCACCCGCAGGCTGTCGCGGCAGTGCACGGACACGGTCGCGACGGCGGCGGCCAGCACGCGCTCGGCCCGCTGCTGGGCCTGCACCGGCGACCGGGCCTGCGTGGCGGCGCGCGCGGCGTCGCGGACCCCTGCGTCGAACGCACCGTCGACACCGGTGACCCGCCCCGCCGCGAGCAGGAACAGCAGCAGGAGCACCAGCCCCGGCGCCAGCATGGACAGCTCCAGGGAGAGGCTGCCCTCGTCCCGGCGCGACGTGCTCCCGCTCACAGCTCCGCCCTCTCGAACCGCTCGACCTCACCGAACGCCTGCTGCGTCGTCGTCAGCGCCAGACCGGGCACGAGGGAGACGACGCGACCGGTGACCGTCACGGACACCCGCGCGTTGCCGTCGGCCTCCACCACCCAGCTGGAGGCGACCCGCGGCTCGAGCAACGACTCGCCGCCGAGCGTCGATGCGTAGCGGAGCACCCGGTCCTCCACGCGTGGGCGCTCACCGGCGGCCTGCGCCGCGTCGTCGATCACCCGCAACTGCGAGACGCCCTCCCGGGCGGCCTGCAGGGCCACGTTGCGCCCGTGGAACCACAGGCCCACCTGGACGGTCGTGAACACGAGGAGGAGCAGCGCCGGGGCCACGAACGCCAGCTCCAGCGCCGTCGTGCCCTCGTCGCCCTCGCGCGCTCCCCGCCGCGGACCGCGCCCGCTCAGACCGCGCAGGTCGTGTTGACCGGCTGGTTCGCGCAGGTCTCCAGCTTGGTGCTCTTGGCCTTCACCACGCCGTACAGCGCGCCGCCGATCACGGAGGCCGCCACCACGACGATCGCCGCGATGATGGCCCACTCCAGCGCGGAGGCCCCCAGGTCCACCTCGCCCCGCGCCCGTGCCGCGCGGGCCCGCTGCCGGGCCGCCTGCAGGGTCCTGCCGAGGAACCGGACGGGGAACTGCGACGGGAAGTGCGTGCTCATGCTGTGCCTCCTGGGCGTCGTGGCCCGCGCCGGGTCGGCGCGTGCCCTGTGGGGAACGGGTGGTCTGGAACGGCAGCCGCAGCCAGCGGAACCGGTGCGGCGCAGCGCTGGTGCGGTGCGGCGCGGAGGAGGCGCCGGGCACGGCCCTCACCCCTGCGCCAGGAGGCCGTCGACGGCCGGGTAGGCGAGGAAGAGCAAGAACGCGCAGCACAGCAGCATCTGCGCGACGAGCATCGACTGCGAGCGCTCCCCCGCCTGCCCCTCGGAGTCCGACATCTCCCGCCGGCGCATCGTCGCCGAGCGCGCGCTCAGCGAGGAGCGGATCTTCGCGCCGTCGTCGGCGGCCAGGGTCAGCGCGCCGGCGAGGTCCTCCAGCTCCTCCACGCCGATGTCGCGACCGAGGTCGCCCAGGGCCTCCCACGGCGTGGTGCCCATCAGCCGGGCGTTCGCCAGGGACTGCCGGATGCGCACCAGCGCCCAGTAGTCGCTCACGCTCGCCGACGCCAGCAGGGCCTCGGGCAGGCCCCGGCCACCGGCGAGGTTCATCGCCACCAGGTCGAGGAACACCCCCACCACGCGGCGGAAGTCGCGGCGGCGCTGCTCCGCCTCGCCGCGCAGCGCCAGGTCCGGCAGGAACGCCCCGAGCGCGCCGAGGACCAGGCCGAGGACGAGCGGGACCGCAGCCGGCAGCGGAACCCCGGAGACGCGCAGCGCGGCCCAGCAGAACGGCACCAGCAGGAACAGCCCCACCCCCGCCAGCAGCTTCGTCGCCAGGAACGAGCCGAGGGAGCGGTTGACCAGCGCCAGGTCCCGGCGGGTCCGGTGCAGCTGCCAGCCGCGCTCGGCGGCCTGCACCTCCAGGAGGTCGGCGAGCCGGTCCATCCCCGCGCGGGCACCGCCGCCCAGCCCGGCGACGGCCTGGACCTCGCTGAGCGTCTCGCCCCGCAGGGACCGGCGGCCGGCGTCGATGCGCGAGACCAGCACCGCGACGTTGGTCCGCTGCGGCAGCAGGAGCCGGGCGAGCAGGAACAGCCCCGCCCCGACGACGGCACCGCACAGCACGGCGAGCGTCATGCCCCCGCCTCCACCGGTGCGCGCATCCCCTGCGGGAGCAGCGCCCCGGCGGCCCCGGCCAGGAACCGCTCGGTGCGCGGCGGCGCGGAGAGGCGGCGCAGCCACCACACCCCGGCCACGAGCAGCAGAGCGACGACGGCCAGGACGAGCTGGCCCGTGAGGCCGGCGTAGGGCGCGACGTAGGCGCCGTTGAACACGGCGAGACCCCCCATGACCCCGAGGACGATGAGCAGGACGATCCGCACGCTGCGGCGGATGCTGCGCCGCGACGCCTCCACCCGCCGGCGCATGTCCAGCTCCTCGCGGGTCGAGACCGCGAGCGCCGTCAGCACGTCGCGCAGCCCCGGTCCGCGCAGCCGCGCGTTGAGCACCAGGGCGGCGCAGACGACGTCCGCGCTGGGGTCGTCGACGTCGTCGGCGAACGCCAGCAGCGCCTCGGGCAGCGGCTCGCGGATGCGCAGCCGGTCCACGAGGAGGTTCAGCGACGGGCGCAGCGCCGGGGCCGCGGTGGGCGCGGTGGCGGGGATCGCCTGCTCCAGCCCCACCGCTCCGGCGATGGTGTCGCGCAGGGACTCCGTCCAGCTGGCGAGCGCCTCCAGCCGCGCGATGCCGCGGCCCTCGTCGGCGCCGCCGCCGAGCAGCTTGTCCCAGCTCGCCGCGAGCAGCGCGAGGCCGACCCCGGCGACGACCCAGCGCGTGAGGACGAGGGCGAGGAGGCCGACGACGAGCGCGCGCACCCAGCGCCGCCGCCACGGCGTTCCGGAGCCGCTGCGGCGCAGCAGCGACGGGCGCGCGGCGTCGCGCCGGGGCACGCCGGTCGCCGCGAGCACCGCGACGAGGACCCCGGCGCCGGCGAGGGCACCGGGCACGACGGCGAGCAGTTCCGCCGGGACCGGCAGCCCCGCGGGCAGCAGAGCGGAGGCGGAACTCACTGGGACCACCGGGCGACGAGCGGCGCCTCGTAGCCGTGCGCGGCGAGCTCGTCCGCGCAGCTGATCGGGGCGTGCGCCCGCGCGACGCCGTCGGCGGCCAGGGCGAACACCTCCGTCGACAGCACCCGGCCGTCGATGCCGGTGACCTCCCGCACGCTCTCCACCCGCCGGCGGATCGAGCCGTCGGGGGCGGAGCCCTTGCGCAGGAACACGACGAAGTCGATGGCGCCCGCGATGAGCATGTGCGTCGCCTCCACCGGCAGGTGCTCCTCCGCCTGCAGCGCGTAGGTCGCGATGCGGTTGAACACCTCCATCGAGGAGTTCGCGTGGATGGTGGACAGCGAGCCGTCATTGCCCTGGCTCATCGCGTTGAGCATGGTGACGATCTCGTCGCCGAGCACCTCGCCCACGATGACCCGGCTGGGGTTCATGCGCAGCGACCTGCGGACGAGCTCGGCCATGGTGACCGACCCCACGCCCTCCGAGTTCGGCAGGCGCTCCTCGAACGCGATGACGTTGGGGTGCAGCTCCGTGAACTGGTCGAGGCCGAGCTCCAGCGCCCGCTCGACGGTGATGAGGCGCTCGGCCGGGGCGATCTCGTTGGCCAGCGCGCGGAGCAGCGTCGTCTTCCCCGAGTTGGTGGAACCGGCGACCATGATGTTCTTGCGGGCCCGCACTGCCGCACGCAGGAACTCGGCGAGGTCCTCCGTCATGGTGCGCCGGGCCACCAGGTCGTCGAGCCCGACGGCACCCAGCCGCGAGCGGCGGATGCTCAGGGCAGGCCGCTGGCAGACGCCCATCACGGCGGACAGGCGGGAGCCGTCGGGCAGGCGCAGGTCGAGCTGCGGGTTGGCGGTGTCGAAGGGCCGGCTGGTCAGGCCGACGTTCGCGGCGAGCACCTGCACCAGTTCCACCAGGTCCTCGTCGCTGTCGGCGACCGGCCCGTGGAACTCCTCCCGGCCGTCGCCGTAGCTGACGAAGACGCGGTCGCAGCCGTTGATGTCGATGTTCTCGACGTCGGGGTCCTCCAGCAGCGGCTGCAGGCGGCCCACGCCGAACAGGGCGGCGTTGACGGCAGCCGCCAGCGCCTCCTCCTCCGTGGCCGTCGGCGGGGTGCGGCCCGCGTCGATCTCCGCGCGGGCGTGGTCCTCCAGCACCTGCACGACCAGGGAGCGGGCGAACTGCCGCTCGTCCTCGGCGCTCATCGGGGCGTGCCCGACGACCTCGCGGCGACGGCGGTGGACGTTGAGGCGCTCGGCGACGGAGGTGCGCAGGCGGCGCACCAGCACGTGGTCGGTGGTGGTCATCGGGAACCTCCGGCGGCGAGGAGCGCAGCGTCGGCCGCGGGAGCCACCGCGGGCGCGACGGCGCGCCGCTGGGGGCCGGCGGCGAGGGCCGCGAGGGCCGCGACGACCGGCCGCGCGGAGCGGACGAGGAGCGTGCGTTCCGGCCGGCGGACCGCGGCACCGTCGAAGACCGCCGCGCCCCGGGCGTCGAGCGCGAGGCAGCCGAGGTCCACGGCGCCCTCGGCCGCCCGCCGGATCGTGGCGACCGCCCCGGGCAGCGCCGGGACCTCGGTGGGTCCGGCCACGGCGAGCAGCGCCAGGTGCGGGCCGGTGCCGCCGCGCGGTCGCAGCACGGGCGCCAGGGCGCGCAGCCGCTCCCGGGCCTGCACCACCCCGGAGACGCTGGGGCGGAAGACCAGCACCACCACGTCGGAGAGCAGGAGCAGGTCCAGGTGCTCCGAGCGGGTGGAGACGCGGCCCGCGTCGGCGACCACGGAGCGGCGCACGGCACCCGCGGCCGGGGAGGCGAGGTCCGCGCAGGCGCGGGCCAGGACCGGCCACGACGCCGAGGCCGCCAGCGCCTGCTCCGGTCCCGGCACCCCGCACAGCAGGTCCGTGCCGCCCGCGGCGGTCTGGGCCTGCTGCAGCAGCGCGTCGGCCCGCAGGCCGCGGCGCGCCGACGTCAGCAGCGGCAGCACGCCCCGCTCCTGGTCCAGGGGGCGCCCGTCGGCCCCGGGCAGGCGCAGGGCGAGGTCACCGCCGTCGGTGTCGGCGTCGACGAGCAGGACGGGACCGGGCCACAGCGCGGCGAGGAGGGCCGCGCTGGTGGTCACCCCCGGGGAGCCCTTGGCGGAGCACAGGGTCACGAGGCTCACGGCGCTCAGCCCCGGACGAAGTCGATGGCGGGCACGGTGGACTCCGCGAGCTCCGCGAGGGCGATCTGCCCGGCGGCCGCGGCGGAGACGACGTCGCCGGAGCCGGCGGCGGGGACGAGCAGCGACACCGACGCGTTCTCGGCGCCCGTGGCGGCGGAGGCGGAGACGACGCGGGCGGCCTCGAGCAGGACCTGCCCGGGCGAACCCGCGACCGCGCTCGCCGCGTCGCCCTTCACCACGAGGTACACGCGCACGACGTCACCGGTCTGGAGCTGCTCCGCGGGCCGCTGGGTGGGGCCGAGGACGGTGCCCACGACGACCGCGTCACCCGGCACGACCCCGCCGGCGAGGAACATCGTGCGGTTCACGAGCGTCCCCGCCGGGATGCGCCCGGTGGCGTGGGTGCCGACGAAGTTCTCCCGCGCGGCGGCCGGGACGACACCGGCCCCGTCGGTGGCGACCCGCTCGACGCCGAAGTCCTCGGCCGTGATGCGCTGCCCGGCCTCGATGGTGTGGCGGGCGACGAGCACGTCGACCCGGTCGCCGCTGCGGTGCACCACGAGTGCGCTGCCCAGCCCGCCGCCGACGACGAGCAGCGCCGCCAGCGCGGCGAGCGCCGGCCGGCGGTCCCGCACGGGGGCCGGCGGGCGGCGCAGCGGCACGGCGGTAGGCATCGCGGCGGGCCCCGCAGTGGGTGCGACGAGGCTGGACGGGCGCGGCATGCACTCTCCCGGGTCGGACGGGACGGACGGTGGCGAGGGGGTGCCGAGCACGGCGCGGAGGCCGGGGCACACGTCGAACGTAGGTCGGTGCCCCGGCGCGGTCATCGCTGCGCGTGTGCGGTTGCGCCGAGAGGGGGGCTCCGTCCGCCCGATGGGAGCAACGCAGAGTGACGACCCGCCGGGCCACCACCGGCTGGTGATCGCGCAGAGTCGCCGCGGCCGCGGAGTGCACGGATCGGGCGGCTCGCACGTCTGTAGGGGTGTGACCTTCGAAGAGTTCGCCACGGCGCGGTTGCCGGAGCTGCTGCGCTACGCGGCCGCGCTCACGGGCGACCGCGACCTGGCCCAGGACGTGGTCCAGGAGGTGCTGGCCCGGGCGCAGCTGCGCTGGCGCAGCGTCTGCGCCGCCGAGTCCCCCGAGCGCTACGTCCGCCGCATGGTCGTCAACGAGTACCTGTCCTGGCGGCGGCGCTGGTCGGTGCGCAACATCTCCTTCGTGGGCGACCGGCTGGCCGACGTGGGCGACCGGGCACCCGGTGGCCGCGACTTCGCCCGTGACCACGCCCTGCGCGACGACCTGTGGCAGCGGCTCACCCGGCTGCCGCGCAAGCAGCGCGCCGTCCTGGTGCTGCGCTACTACGAGGGCTGCGACGACGAGGAGATCGCCGAGGTCCTGCAGTGCGCCACCGCCACCGTCCGCAGCCATGCCGCGCGGGCGCTGAGGTCCCTGCGGGCGGCTCCCGAGCCCCTGCCCCGACTGACCGTGGGAGAGATCCGATGAACGACCTGGAGCGACGGCTGCGGACGGCGTTCGCGGCGCAGGAGGACCTGGCTCCCGACGCCGACAGCGTGCTCGCCGGTGTGGAGGCCGCCGTGGCCCGGCACCGACGTCGCCGCCGTGCCGTCCGCGCCGGGGGCGCCGCCGTCGCGGCGGGTGCCACCGCGGCCTTCCTGCTCACCGCCGACGGCGAGGGGTTCGGCTGGGACCGCACGGCCGTGCAGCAGCAGACGGCGAGCGGCGACCCGGCGCGGTCGGCCGCCTCGGAGCAGGAGGCCGCCCGGGCCTTCTCCGATGCGGGCTACACCTACGACGACGCCGTGCACCTGTCGGGCCTGTGGCAGACGGCGCAGCCGTGGGACGCCAAGGTGGAGGGCGGCCACAAGCTCCTGGAGGGGCGGACCCTGCCCATCACCCCGGGCACGGCCCCGTCCGCGCAGAGCCCCGACGAGCAGGCGCTGAACGCCTATGTCGGCGCCGGCTACGACTGGGACGACGCGGCGGCGCTGGCCCTGCACTGGGGCCTCGACGACCCCTCGGACGCGAAGGTGAGGGCGGGGCGGCTCCTCCTCGACGGCGGCACCGTCCCGGTCGAGCCGGGCAGCGCACCGCCCGCGGCGGAGGGCAGTCCCGGTCCGGGTGATCCCGGTGACGGCGCGGTCGCCGACCCCGCGAACCAGCGCGCATGGGAGGCGTACGAGCGCGCTGGCTACGACTACACCGACGCCCACCACCTGGCGGCGCTGTGGGTGGGCGAGGTCGCTCCCCGCACCGGCGAGCTGCTCTCCGACGTCAAGGCCGTGGCCGGGGACGAGCTGCTCGCGGGCAACCGGCTGCCGGTGGAGAGCGGCCGTCCCGCCGACGCCCTGGACCTGCCCGCCGGCGCCCTGGAGCGGTTCCTGGACGAGGGCTACACCTCCGGGGACGCGGCGGAGCTGGCGCAGCGCTGGGGCATCGGGGACACGGCCTCCGCCAAGGCCGTCGCCGGGCTCAAGCTGGCCGCGGGCACAGGGCTGCCGTTCCCGGCCGGCAGCTTCGAGGCCCCCGCGTCGGAGCCGGCCCCGGACGCCGCCGGGGAGCAGGCCCTCGACGCCTACTTCGGCGCCGGCTACGGCTACGACCAGGCCGTGGAGCTGTCGCAGCTGTGGAAGGTCGAGGACATCCTCGAAGTCAAGATCACCGCAGGGAAGAAGCTGCTGGCGGGCGAGCGGCTGCCCGTGCAGCCGACGCGGGGCTGAGGCCGTGACACTGCTGCCCGCCGCCGGCGCGCCCGGGCAGGACTCCCCCGTCCTGACCGGGCGCGTCGGCGTCGAGGTCGAGCTGCTCGCCCCGCGCGGCTCCAGCCGGGCGGTGCTGGCCGCCGAGCTCGCACGCCGCTGCGGCGGCACGGTGGAGCCCACCTTCCACGCCGACGCCGAACCGTCCCTCGTGCCCGGCATGGGGCGGTTCCTGCACCTGACGCGGGGCTTCTGCGTGCGCGACCGCGACGGCGCCCCCGTGTGCACGCTCGTCGACGACATCACCCTCCGGGCCGACCTGGATCCCTCGGCCCGCCCGCAGCCCGGCTGGTACCGCATCCTCAGCGACGACGCACGGCTGCTCCGGCTCGTCTCGCGGCACGCCGACCCCGCGGCGGACCTCGCCACCGTGCTGGAGCCGGTGGCCGCGCTCTTCGGCGCTCGGGTCGAGGAGCACGGGGCGGTGCGCCGGCTCAACGACACCGCCGGAGCGACCGTGGCGCTGGCGGCACCCGCGCCCGGGGAGCGGGAGCGCCCCTGCGAGGTCGTGACGCCGCCGCTGGCCGCGCGGCACCTCGACCGGCTGGAGGAACTGCTCGCCCCCGCCCGCAACCTCGGCTTCACGGTGCCGCAGGAGGCTGCCGTCCACCTCCACCTCGACGGCGGCCCCTACCGGGAGGTGTCCGCCTTCCGCAACGTCGTGCGGCTGTTCGCGCTGTGGCGGGAGCCGCTGCGGCGGGCGCTGGCCACGAACCCCGCCTGCACCCGGCTGCGGCCCCTGCCCGCCGCGCTGGTGGACCTCGTCGAGCAGCCGTGGCGCGGCGACTGGCCCGCCCTGCAGCGGGCGGCGCTGGGGACGGGGCTGACGAAGTTCTTCGACGTCAACCTCACCAAGCTGCTCACGGACCGCCCCGACCGCGACACCCTGGAGGTGCGCATCCTGCCCGGGGCCCTGCACGGCGCGGACATCGTGGCGCGTGCGGCGCTGGTGGAGGCCCTGCTGCGCCGCTGCCGGCGGCCGGAGGTCCTGCCCGCCCCCACCACCGCGTCTCCTGCTGCGGCGCAGGCGGAACTGCTGGCGCTGGCGGCGACCTGAACCACCGGGAGCCGGAACCCCGGGTTCCGGGGGCGGCGAGGTTGCGCGAGGTGGGGCCGCTACGACGACGGCTGCGGTTGCCGTTCCCACTGCAGGTGCGGGGACATCGCCCCACAGGGCACGTCCAGGGTGTGGCCGGGATCGCGCACGTCGACCAGGTCGATGTCGAGGTCGAGCACGGGACTGGCGGACGCGGGCCACAGCACCACCCACAGCCAGACGCCACCCGCCTCCCCCACGAACACGGCGCGGTCGCCGGGGTGCCCGTCGACCTCCCACAGCGGCGCGCGGGCGCCCGCAGCCTGCAGCTTCGCCACGGGAGGCCCGCCCAGCAGCCCGTCACCGGGGTCGAGGTCGGCACGCCCGGCCAGGTGCGCACCGAGACCCACACCGGGCACCTCGGAGACGAGGAGCGCGTCGGCGACCGGCTGGTGGGACTGCGGGGTGCGCAGGGGGTTGGGGCCGCTGATCGCCATCGCGACGGCCTGCGCCCGCTCCGTCCTGCCGTCGCGCGCAGTGCGCACCCCCGTGACGAGCCAGCCGTCCGGCAGGGGCCACGGCAGCCAGATCGGCACGTCGGAGCACCCCGCGAGCCACTCGAGGTGCTCGCTGTCCGCCGGATGGGCCGGATGCAGCGGAACGACGTCCCCGTGGACGGCGCACGACCACGAGCTGCGCCAGATGCTGGGCGGACGCACGGCAGCGTCGCACCTCGGGCAGGTTGCCTGACCGCTCATGCTCAACCGTCCTACGGCGGGCCGTGGACGTCAACACGGACCGTGACAATCCGTGCCGTTCCCTCGCCCGGAGAGCGCCTCCTCCGCGGTCCGCGGTCCGCGGAGGAGGCCGGCAGGGACCCCTCCGCGAGAGAGGCGGCGCGGCGCCCCGATGCGCGAGACTGGCCGGGTGAGCGATGCACCCGCCAGTGAGGCCCTGCCCCCCGAGGTCACCGACCCCGCCGCCGCGGACGCGACCGGGCAGACCGACGCGCAGGAGGCGAAGAGCCACCGCTCCCTGCCGCGCTCCGCCGCCTTCCGCCGCTTCATCGCCGAGGGCTGGGGCCCCCAGCCGACCGAACCCACCGCCCCGGACGCCGCCGCGCCGTACGCCGCCGCCCGCCGCGCGGTGCTCTCGGGCACGTTCCCCGGAGAGGCGCTGCTGGTGCCCGCGGGCGGGCTGTCGGTCCGCTCCAACGACACCGACTACCGCTACCGGCCGCACTCGGCCTTCGCCCACCTGACGGGGCTGGGTACGGACCGGGAGCCGGACGCCGTGCTGGCGCTGCTGCCCCGCCCCGACGGCCACGAGGCCGTCCTCTACCTGCGCCCGCAGGGGGAGCGCAGCAGCGAGGAGTTCTTCGCCGACGCCCGCTACGGGGAGCTGTGGGTCGGCCCGCGCCCCACCCTGGCAGGGATGACCGTCAGCACGGGGATCCGCTGCCGCGACGTGGCGCAGTTGCACGCCGACCTGGAGGAGTCGCTGGCCGACGCCGCCACGAAGGGCCTGCGCGTCCTGCGCGACGCCGACGCCCGCGCCACGGAACTGGCCGACACGCTGCGCCGCAGCGGCTCCGCCGGCCACGGCCAGGCGGATGGCGAGGAGGAGCGCGCGGCCCGGGAGGCGGACGAGGAGTTCGCCACCGCCGTGTCCGAGCTGCGGCTGGTGAAGGACGAGTGGGAGGTGGAGCAGCTGCGCGAGGCCGTCGCCGCCAGCGTCCGGGGTTTCGAGGAGGTCGTGCGCCGGCTGCCCGCCGCCGTCGCCTCCCCGCGCGGCGAGCGCGTCGTGGAGGCCGCCTTCGACTCCACCGCACGCATCGAGGGCAACGGCGTCGGCTACGAGACCATCTCCGCGGCCGGGGAGCACGCCTGCACCCTGCACTGGATCCGCAACGACGGACCCGTGCGAGAGGGGGACCTGCTGCTCCTCGACGCCGGCGTGGAGGTCGACTCCCTCTACACCGCCGACATCACCCGCACCCTGCCGGTCACGGGCACGTTCACCCCGGCCCAGCGCAAGGTCTACCAGGCCGTCCTCGACGCCGCCGACGCCGCGTTCGCCGAGGCGCGCCCCGGCCGCAGGTTCCGCGACGTCCACGAGGCCGCCATGCGGGTCATCGCCGACCGGCTCGCCGGGTGGGGACTCCTGCCCGTCGCGGCGGAGCAGTCGCTGGAGGCGGAGGGGCAGTTCCACCGCCGGTGGATGGCGCACGGCACCAGCCACCACCTCGGTCTCGACGTGCACGACTGCGCCCAGGCCCGCCGCGAGATGTACCTCGACGCGGAGCTGCGGCCCGGCATGGTGTTCACCATCGAACCCGGCCTGTACTTCAAGGCGGACGACCTGCTCGCCCCGGAGGAGCTGCGCGGCATCGGCGTGCGCATCGAGGACGACGTCCTCGTCACGGCCGACGGGTGCGAGAACCTCAGCGCCGCTCTGCCCCGCGATCCCGGCGAGGTCGAGGAGTGGATGGCGAGGCTGCGCACCGCAGCGCCCGGGGGGTCCTGACAGCTGCGAGGGGGCCCTGCGGCCGTCACCGCAGGTCCCCCTCGTCCCCTCCACTGCGGGACGGGCAGCGCCCGCCCCTCCGGCCCGCCGGTCCGGCCGTGCGCGGCACGACCACCGGAACGGGCCCGGTCCTCAGCCCGGCGTCAGCCCTGCGAGCCGGGGCCCTGCTCCCGCTCGAGGCGCTCCCGCTCCTCGCGCTCGCGGCGCTCCCGGCGCTGCCTCTCGATCTGCTCCGAGTACGTCGGCCCCGTGGGCGCCGGCTGGGGCTCCTGCTCCCCGTACCCGGGCGGGGGCGGCGGCGCCGCCGACGGGTCGACGGCCGTCCCCGGCGCGGGCGGCGGGCCGTACCCCTGCGGCGGGCGGGTGCCCTCCGGCGGGCGGGGCGCCGGCGAGGAACCGGACGGGCCGGGCCCCCAGGGCGCCTGCCACGTGCCCTGCTGCTGCGGCGGCTGCGGCTGGGGAGCCCCCCAGGCCCCCGCGCCGCGACCGCGCCCGCCCGGCAGCCGCTCCAGCACTTCCACGGCCTGCGGCACGAGCCCCGGCGTGCAGAGCACCGTGTACTCCCCCGCCACGATCTGGCTGGCCGAGGTGAAGTCCCGCCGGCCCCCCGTCAGCGCGAAGGAGATGACGCCGAAGAACATGCCGAACCCGGCGCCGATGAAGAGCGCGCTGAGCAGGCTCGGCACGCCCCCGTCACCGAAGAACGACAGGAGCAGTCCCACGAACAACCCGAACCACGCACCCGAGGCGGCACCCGCCCCGGCCGCCCGCGCGTAGGTGAGGCGGCCGGTGACGCGCTCGACCATCTGCAGGTTCGTCCCGACGATCGTCACGTTCTGCACCGGGAACTGCTCGTCCGAGAGGAAGTCGACGGCGCGCTGGGCCTCCTCGTACGTGGAGTACCTGCCGATCGGGTCACCCTGAGGGGGCGTCGGCAGCGTCGGCCGCGAACCACCCATGGGACTGAAGTTGGACATCTCCCCATCCTCCCCGACCGCGCGCGCCGCACCGCAGGGCCTCGCCGCGGCCCCGCGGTGCCGTCGTCAGGTGCCGTCCGCTCGCCCCCTTCGGGATCGCCCGGCTCAGGCCGCGTCGGTGCTGCCGTCGACGGCGGCCGACGCCTGCTGCTCGGTGTGCGATCCCGCGGACTTCAGCTCCCCGCCGGCCGTCTCCAGGTGGGCGCGCACGAACCAGTGGTACTGCTCCAGCTGCCCGACCTGGCCGATGAGCAGGTCCTCCGTCACCGGGTCCACCTCGCCCACCTCCTCGATGGCCTCGCGGTAGTCGGCGATGACGCCGGAGTACACGAGGTCCAGGGCCGCGAGGTGCTCGATCGCCCCCGCGCGCCCGATGGAGTAGTCGTCCCAGTCGCGGTCGGCGACGATCGCACCGGGGGTCCCGATCGGGGCCACACCGAGGGTCGCGATGCGCTCGGCCACCTCGTCGGCGAACTCCCGCGCGGTGTCCACCTGCGGGTCGAGCATCTGGTGCACCGCGATGAAGTGCGGGCCGACGACGTTCCAGTGGACGTGCTTGAGCGTCAGGTGCAGGTCCGTCAGTGCGTTGAGCCGGTTCTGCAGGATCGCGGAGACCCGCAACCCCTCCTCCGGGGTCAGACCGGGGACCGTGTAGGACGGGACCCCCGCGGACTTCGTCATGTCACTCGCCTTCGCCATGGGCACACGGTAGGAGCGCACCCGCCGCCCCGCAGTTCGGAATCCGCCGCCCCCTTCCGGGACGGGAGCAGCCGACGGCTCGCACTAGCCTGGGAGCATGACTGGTGCGCCGTCCCGGGTGTTCGTGGCACGGCTCGCGGGCACCGCCGTCTTCGACCCCCAGGGCGACCAGGTCGGCCGCGTCCGCGACGTCGTCGCCACGATGCGACCCGGCCGCCAGCCCGCGCGGATCATCGGCCTGGTCATCGAGGTCCCCGGCCGCCGGCGCGTGTTCGTGCCCATGACCCGCGTCACGAGCATGGACGCGGGTCAGGTCATCACCACCGGCCTGGTGAACATGCGCCGCTTCGAGCAGCGCCCCACCGAGACGCTCCTGCTCGGCGAGCTCCTCGACCGCACGGTCACCCTCGCCGACGGCAGCGGACCGGCCACCATCGAGGACCTCGGCATCGAGCAGCTGCGCCCCCGCGAGTGGCGGCTGACGAAGGTGTTCGTCCGCCGCGGCGAGCACGGCCGCGGCCTCAGCGGGCGGCTGCGCCGGCGCGGGGAGACCTTCATCGTCGACGCCGACGCCGTCGTCGGCCTCGCGGTCCCCCACGCCGACCAGGGCGCGACGAACCTGCTGGCGGCCTTCGACGAGCTCAAGGCCGCCGACCTCGCCGACGTCATCCACGAGCTCACCGCCAAGCGGCGCAAGGAGGTCGCGGCCGCCCTCGACGACGAGCGGCTCGCGGACGTCCTGGAGGAGCTGCCCGAGGACGACCAGGTCGAGATCCTCTCCCACCTGGAGGGCGACCGCGCCGCCCACGTCCTGGAGGCCATGCAGCCCGACGACGCCGCCGACCTGCTCTCCGAGCTGCCGCCGGAGCAGGCGGAGCGGCTGCTGGAGCTGATGGAGCCCGACGACGCGGAGTCCGTGCGCCGCCTGCTCGCCTACGACGAGCGGACGGCGGGCGGCCTGATGACGACCGACCCGGTCATGCTCGGGCCGGAGGCCACGATCGCCGAGGCGCTGGCACACCTGCGCCGGCAGGAGCTGACGCCCACGCTGGCGGCCGCGGTGTTCGTCTGCCGCCCGCCGCTGGAGACCCCGACGGGCAGGTTCCTCGGCGTGGCGCACATCCAGCGCCTGCTGCGGGAGGCACCGCACATCGCCGTGGGCCAGGTGCTGGACAAGGACGTCGAGACCCTCGGCCCCGACGACACCCTGCAGAAGATCACCCGCTACCTGGCCACGTACAACCTCGTCTCCGCGCCCGTCGTGGACGAGGAGGGGCACCTGCTCGGCGCGGTGACCGTCGACGACGTCCTCGACCACCTCCTGCCCGACGACTGGCGCGACGAGGACGAGGACCTGCTCGGCGAGCCCAGCGCACCCGGCCGCGTCACCGCGCGCCAGGTCGTGCGAGGAGTGCGCCGTGGCTGAGCGCGGCTCCTGGACCGAGCGCCGCCCCACGGCGGGCCTGGACACCCCCCGGGAGGCCCGGCGCCGCTGGGTGCGCCCCCAGGTGGACCCGGAGACGTTCGGGCGCATCGCCGAAGGCTTCGCCCGCTTCATGGGCACCGCGCGCTTCCTCGTCTACATGACGGCCTTCGTCACCGTGTGGCTGGCGTGGAACACGTTCGCCCCCGTGGACATGCAGTTCGACCCGGAGGCGCTGAACTACACGCTGATGACGCTGATGCTGTCCCTGCAGGCCTCCTACGCGGCGCCGCTCATCCTGCTGGCGCAGAACCGGCAGACCGACCGGGACCGCGTGATCGCCGAGCAGGACCGGGCCCGGGACGAGCGGGCCCTCGCCGACACGGAGTACCTCACCCGGGAGGTCGCGGCGCTGCGGATCGCCCTGCGCGACGTCGCCACCCGCGACTTCGTCCGCGCGGAGCTGCGCTCGCTGCTGGAGGAGGTGCGCGGCGACGAGGGCGGCGCCGCACCCAAGCGCAAGGGCAAGGGCAAGAGCGGTCAGCCCAAGACCGCGGACGGGCCGGGCGACGGCGGGCAGGCGCCCGGGCGCGGCGGTCCCGACGGGGACGGTCAGGACCGGCCGGCGGAGCCCGCCCCGCAGCGGACCGCCCCGCACAAGCCCGGCCCGCAGAAGCCCCCGGGGAAGCGCCCGAGCCTGGAGAAGCGCCCGGCCCCCTCCCGCACGAGCCGGGAGGAGCGCGGCGCGCAGCGGGCCGCGGGCCGGACCCGCCGGCCGGCCGAGCCGCCGCAGGCCGAGCCGCCGCAGGCCCAGCCACCCCAGGCCGGGCGCGCCGATCCCCCTGAAGGACTACACCCGGACGCCGAAGCTGCCGACAACGGCTGAGTGACGACCCTCGGCACCGCGACCACTCCCGGATCGGCCCCCGCTCCCGAGCGCCGCCGACTCGGTGACGTGCTCGTGGAGAAGGGTCTCCTGCTCCCGGAGGACCTGGACCTCGCCCTCACCGAGCAGCGCACGGCCGAGGGCCCGCGCCGCCGCCTCGGGCAGATCCTCGTCGCCCTCGGCCTCGTCACCGAGTCCGAGCTGGCGGAGTGCCTCGCGGAGCTGCTGGGCCTGGAGTCCGTCGACCTCTCCCGCATCGTGCCCGCCCCCGACGTCGTGCGGCTCCTGCCGCGCACGGTGGCCGAGCGCACCTGCGTGCTCGTCCTCGACAAGACGGCCGAGTACCTGCTGATCGCCGCCGCGGACCCCACCAACGTCCTCGCGCTCGACGACGTGAAGCTCTACACGCGCACCCCCGAGCTGCACGTGGTCGTCGGCATGGAGAGCCAGATCCGCGACCACATCGCGCGCGCCTGGTCCCTCACCGAGGACTCCTCCCAGGTCAACGCCATGGTCGAGGACGTCGCCGACGACGACGTCGACGTCAGCGCGATCCCGCAGGTCACCAGCGAGGACGACGCGCCGATCGTCAAGCTGGTCAACCGGATCCTCTCCGACGCGGTGCGGCTGCGGACCTCCGACATCCACATCGAGACCCAGCGCGAGGGCCTGCGCGTGCGCTTCCGCGTCGACGGCATCCTCCGCGACGTCATGCAGGCCCCCAAGCGGGTGGCGCCGGCCGTCACGAGCCGCATCAAGATCATCTCCGGGCTGGACATCTCCGAGCGGCGCATCCCCCAGGACGGCCGCACGCGCATCACCGTCGACGGCGCCGCGATCGACTGCCGCGTCTCCACGCTGCCCGCCCTGCACGGCGAGAAGATCGTCATCCGTCTGCTCACCCGCGGCGACAACGTCCCCTCGCTGGACTCCCTGGGCTTCGAGCCGGACCAGCTGGAGATCGTCGAGCGCGCCCTCACGGTGCCGCAGGGCCTCGTGCTCATCACCGGCCCCACCGGCTCGGGCAAGACGAACACCCTCTACGCGGCCATCCACGCCACGATGAGCCCCGAGAAGAACATCGTCACCCTCGAGGACCCCGTCGAGGTCCAGCTGCCCGGCATCACCCAGGTGCAGGTGCACGCCAAGGTCGGCATGACGTTCGCCGCCGGCCTGCGCTCGATCCTGCGCCAGGACCCCGACATCGTCCTCATCGGTGAGGTCCGCGACCAGGAGACCGCGGAGCTGGCCCTGAAGGCCTCCCTCACCGGTCACCTGGTGCTGACGACCCTGCACACCAACTCCGCCGTCGCGGCGCTGACCCGCCTCATCGACATGGGCGCCGCCCCGTTCCTCGTGGCGTCCTCGCTGACGGCCTCGGTCGCCCAGCGCCTCGTGCGCAAGCCGTGCGACTCCTGCGCCGACGGCTACATCCCCGACGAGGAGACCCTGACGCTGCTGAGCCTGACGATCGAGGACATCCTCGACGCCACCCCCCTGAAGGGCACCGGTTGCCCGGAGTGCGGCAACAGCGGCTACCGCGGCCGCACCGCCGTCTACGAGGTGCTCGACGTCAACGCGGAGATGCGCTCGGTGCTCATGCGCGACCCCAGCGAGACGGCCGTGTCCGAGCAGGCGCGCCGCAACGGCATGCTCACGCTGCGCCAGGCGGCCCTGGAGAAGGCCATGCGCGGGGAGACGACCTTCGAGGAGGTCGTCCGCGTCACCGCCGGCTGACGCCGCGCGGGCGGGAACCCGCCGGCGACCCCGCGGCGGGGCACCGCCGGACGTCCCCGCGAGCGGGCGGGCCGCGCCGACGTAGCCTTGCGGCATGTCCGCCCCCACCACCGCCGCCGTCTACGAGGCCCTGGCCGGAGTCCAGGACCCCGAGCTGCACCGCCCCCTCACGGAGCTCGGCATGGTCCCCGACGTCCGCGTCGGGGCGGACGGCACCGTCGAGGTGGACGTCCTGCTCACCATCGCCGGCTGCCCGATGCGGGAGACGCTGACGCGCGACGTCACCGCGGCCGTCTCCCGCCTCGACGGCGTCCACCGGGTCGGCATCCGCTTCGGCGTCATGACCCCCGAGCAGCGCCAGGCGGTCGCCGCCAAGGTGCGCGGCACCACCGGCGCGGCACCCACCATCGCGTTCAACGACCCCGGGTCGCTGACGCGCGTCCTGGCGGTCGCCTCCGGCAAGGGCGGCGTCGGCAAGTCCAGCGTCACCGTCAACCTCGCCGCCGCGATGGCCGCCGACGGCCTCTCCGTCGGCATCGTCGACGCCGACGTGCACGGCTTCTCCGTCCCGCACCTCCTCGGCGTGACCGGACGTCCGACCAAGGTCGAGTCGATGATCCTGCCGCCGTCCGCGCACGGCATCAAGGTCATCTCCATCGGCATGTTCGTCGAGGGCAACCAGCCGGTGACCTGGCGCGGGCCGATGCTGCACCGGGCGCTGCAGCAGTTCCTCTCCGACGTCCACTGGGGCGACCTCGACGTCCTCCTGCTCGACCTGCCGCCCGGCACCGGCGACGTGGCCATCAGCGTCGCGCAGCTGCTGCCCAGCGCGGAGGTCCTCGTGGTGACCACCCCGCAGCAGGCCGCGGCCGACGTCGCCGAACGTGCGGGGGCCATGGCCGAGCAGACCTCCCAGCGCCTCGCCGGGGTCGTGGAGAACATGTCGTGGCTGACCCTGCCGGACGGCTCCCGGCTGGAGGTCTTCGGCTCCGGCGGTGGGCAGGCCGTCGCCGGGTCCCTGTCGCGGCGCCTCGGCACGGAGGTCCCGCTGCTGGGCCAGGTGCCGCTGGACGTGGCGCTGCGCGAGGGCGGGGACGCGGGGCTGCCCGTGGTGATGTCCGCCCCGGACTCCCCCGCCGCCGCGGCGCTGCGTGACGTGGCCCGCGCCCTGACCCGGCGGGGCCGCGGCCTGGCCGGCCGCAAGCTGGGGCTCACCGTCTCCGGCGCCCGCGCCGACGCGGGCTGAGCGCACCGCGCGTTCACCGGCGCGACACCGCGACGCCCGCCGGCGGGGGTGACGGGGCGCTGCCCGGCGCCCCACCATGACGGCGGGGAACCGCAGGTGACGGACGGAGGCCGCCCATGGCTCGGCGCACCACCGACAGGAACTCCTCCGCCCTGGGCCCGGCGACGGCCGTGGCCCTGCGGCGCTCGCTGGGAACCGGGCCGCGCCGTGCGCTCGCCGCGACGGCCCTGGTCCTCGGCGTGGTCGGCGCGGCGGCGACGTCTGCGGGGCTGCCGCCGGCGGAACGCACCCTCGCCGCCGTCGCCGGGCCCGCGCAGCTGCTGATGTCCGTGCCGCTGCCCCTCCTGGGCGTGCTCCTCGCCCACGACGTCCGGCGCGCACCCCGGCGGGCGCCCCTGGCCCCGACCCTGCTGGCGGCGGTCCTGCTCGCGGTCGGGGCCGGGATCCTCGGCAGCCTGCTCGGCGCCCTCGCCCTGCTGCCCGTGGCCACCGGTGCGAGCGCCTGGCGGGACGCCGGCGCGGTCGTCCTGGGCGGCGTGCTGGTGCAGGTGCTCGCCCAGCTCACCGGCACCGGCCTGGGGCTGCTGCTGCGGCGGGTCGCGGTGGCCGCGGTCGCCACCGCGGCGCTGCCCCTGGGTCTCTGGTTCCTGCTCGGCCTGGGGCCGCTGCGCCCGCTGCAGGACTGGCTGACCCCCTACGCCGCGGCGCGCGGCCTGCTGTCCGGCCGGAGCGGCGCCCTGGAGTGGGCGCAGTGGCTCACCGCCGCCCTCGGGTGGGGAGCGGGGCTCAACGCCCTGGGCGCCGCACGGCTGCGGCGCACGACCCCGGAGCGCACGCCCGCGACGCGGCCCTGACCGCGCGGCGCCCGCGCCGGTCCGGCACGGGTCCCGCCGACGGCACGGGCACCAGCGACGGCACGGGGTGCCTCAGGTGGCGTCCTCGTCGTAGGGGGTGCGCTGCTCGCCCGTGTCCCGGGGCGCGGCGTCCTTGCCGAGGGAGACCCCGGAGCCCTTCCCCGTCGCACCGGGGCCCGGCCTGTGCGCCGGGTCCTCGTCCTCGTCGTCCCAGGCGTCGCTCAGGGCCTCGCGGACGATGCGGCGCGGGTCGTACTGGCGCGGGTCCAGCTTCCGCCAGTCGATGTCCTCGAACTCGGGACCGAGCTCCTCGCGCATCTGCTCCTGCGCGCCCTTGGCCATGCGGCGGCCCTGGCGGACCAGGCGCCCGAGCTGCTCCGCGTAGTGGGGCAGCCGCTCCGGGCCGAGGATCAGCAGAGCCACGACCAGGATGACGACGAACTCGCCGCCGTTGATGCCGAACACCGTCGCAGACTAGCTGTCGGCGTCCAGGGTCACCGCCACGTCGAAGTCGGAGCCGCCCCGACGCACCCGCAGGACGACCTCCTCCCCGACCTCGCGGGACCGGATGTCCACGATGAGTTCCTCCGGGGCCGTCACGGGCCTGCCGTCGACGGAGAGGACCACGTCACCCTCCCGCAGCCCCGCCCGGTCCGCGGGACCGCCGGGGACGACCGCGGGGTTGCCGCTGCCGTCGCCGATGCGGACGCCCTCGCCGCGCCACATCAGGTCCAGGGACGCCCTGATGACGGGGTGGACCGCCCGGCCGTCGGTGATGAGCTGCTGGGCGGTGCGCTGCGCCTGGACGCTGGGGATGGCGAAGCCCAGGCCGATGTTGCCCGCGATGCTCTCGGCGCCCCCCGGGGCGGCGATGGCGCTGTTGACGCCGATCACCTCGCCGCGGGCGTTGAGCAGCGGGCCGCCGGAGTTGCCCGGGTTGATCGCCGCGTCCGTCTGGATGGCGTTGATGAAGGACTGCTGGTCCTGCGCCGAGCCGGTCGTCACGGGCCGGTCGACCGCCGAGACGATGCCCTGCGTCACCGTGCCCCGCAGCCCCAGGGGGGAGCCCACCGCGATGACCTGGTCACCGACGACCACGGCCTCGGAGTCGCCCACGGGCAGCGGCACCAGGCCCTCCCGGTCCACGGCCAGCACCGCGAGGTCGTAGGAGAGGTCTGCGCCCACGATCCGCCCCGGCACCTGCACGCCGTCCGCGAAGACCACGGTGATGTCCCCGCGGCCGGCGCCCGCGACGACGTGGTTGTTCGTGAGGATGAAGCCGCGCGCGTCGAGCACGAAGCCGGACCCGGAGCCGAAGCCCTCCTCGGTCTCCACCTCGATGTCGACGACGGCGGGCAGCGCGGCGGCCGCCACCGCTGCGACGGACGCCGCGGGGCGCTCCATCGCGCCGGGGACGGGCGTCGGCAGGGTGATCGCCGGGTAGGTGCGCGGAGCGGGCTCGTCCAGCCGGTCCTGCAGCGCACCGCCCACGACGCCGCCGAGGACGGACAGGGCCAGCAGTCCCGTGCCGACGGCGATGCCCTTGGCGACCCCCGCCCGTGTGCGGGGACCGGGGCCCGCCCCGGGGGCGGGCTCGGGGAGGGAAGCCGGCCAGGGGGCGTCGGACGGGGCCTCCCGCAGCGGCTCCCCCGGACGCGGCCCGACGGGAGCCCCGCCCCGCACGGGCGCCGGGCCACCGTGCGCGGGCGGGAAGCCACCCTGCGCAGGGGGAAAGTCACCGTGTGCGGGTCCGGGGCCGCCGTGTGCGGGTCCGGGGCCGCCGTGTGCGGGCGCTCCGAACTTCGGCGGGACCGCACGGGGGGGCGCGGCGGGCGCGGGAACCGGCCGGGATCCACCCGTGGGGGTCCGGGGACCACCCGGCTCCCCCCAGCCGCCGGGGCCCGGGAGGTCCTGCCGCTCGCTCATGCCGCTCCGCTCGCTCCCGCCGAGGCCCGTCCGCGGCGCACCACCACACCGCTCACGGGCGGGGGTTCCCCTCCTGCCCGGAGCCGGCCGGTCCGGGGTCCGGGGTGCTCGAGGCCGGCTGGCTCCACCAGGTGAACTCGGCCACCGGGGGCAGCAGGCCGGGACCCTCCTCGGCGCCGCCCAGCAGCACGACACCGGCCAGGCCCGCCCCGACGAGTGAGAAGGCGCCCACCAGCATCGCGGCCAGGGGGCGGCGCCGCCTGCGCCCCGGCCCCGGATGCGCAGCGCGCCCGCGGGGGCGCCGGTTGACGTCCGACGCGCGCGGTGGAGCCACCACCGGGCGGCGCGGCGCACCGGCCATCGGCTGCTCGCGGGGACGCAGCGGCCCCACGGGCCCGCCGAGGCCGTGCAGGCGCTGGAGGAGGTCGTCGGAGGGCTCGGGGCCCAGCAGCGACTGCAGCCTGGCCTTCACCAGGCGCTCGGCCTCCACAGCGTCGGCACAGGCCGGGCAGTCGCGCACGTGTGCCTCCGCGCGCGCGGCGACGTCGGCGGGCAGCCTCCCGTCGACCAGTGCACTCACCCGCACACCGAGGTGGGGCCCGGAACCGCTCTTCACCACGGCTGCTCCACCGCCGCCGCCGCACGGCCCGGGGCCCGGTGGGCGAGCACCTGGCGCAGCTGCGCCCGGCCGCGGTGGATGCGCGAGCGCACGGTGCCCAGCTTCACCCCGAGCGTGGCGGCGATCTCCTCGTAGCTGAGGCCCTCGATGTCGCAGAGCACGACCGCCGCGCGGAAGTCGGGCGCGAGCGAGTCCAGCGCCGCCTGCACGTCGTCGTCGAGGTTTCGGTGCTCGAAGGCGCGCTCCGGCCCGGCGTCGGTGGCCGGCAGGCGCTCGGCGGAGTCGTCGCCGAGGGAGTCGAAGCGGATCCGCTGCTTGCGGCGCACCTGGTCGAGGAACAGGTTGGTCGTGATGCGGTGCAGCCAGCCCTCGAACGTCCCGGGCGCGTAGCTGGAGAGCGAGCGGAAGACGCGGACGAAGACCTCCTGCGTCAGGTCCTCGGCGTCGTGCTGGTTGCCGGTGAGCCGGTACGCGAGGCGGTAGACGCGCGCGGAGTGGTCGCGCACGACCTCCTCCCACGTCGGGGGAACCCACGCGACGTCGGGGACCGTCGCCGTCGCGGCCACCGCAGCGGGCTCCACGACATCCCCGCCGGCCTCCGCCACCTGGGCAGCCGGGGACGCGGCCGGGCCGTCCGGGCCACCGCGTTCGCGCACGGCTCTCCTCCTGCCGATGGCGGGGAAGGGCACCGGAAAGGGCACCGCCAACGAACCCATGGTGGCCTACGTCCTCTCGACCGACGAACCGGGACGGGGCGAAGCGCCCACAACCTCCCCAACGCGAGCCGCCCGGCGCGCGTTCCCGATCTCCCCCCGGCCGGCCCCGGTGCGGCAGGACCGCGTCGTCGCTTCCCGACTAAGGTTCGCAACGTGGTGTCACAGAGCAGCGCCAAGCAGCCCGCGAGCTGGGTCTACGCCGAGGGGTTCGTCCCCGAGGACGACGTCCTGCAGCGCGCCCGGGCGCGGGCGGACGCGCTGGGCTGCACGCCCGTGCAGCCGGGCGTGGGCGCGGTCCTGTCGGTCGTCGCCGCCGCCGTGCGCCCCCGCACGGCCGTCGAGGTCGGCACCGGCACCGGCGTCTCGACGCTGTACCTGCTGCGCGGGATGCCCGAGGACGGCGTCCTCACCACCATCGACATCGAGGTCGAGCACCAGCGCGCCGCCAAGGAGGCCCTCGCGGAGGCCGGCATCCGCTCCAGCCGCACCCGCATGATCGCGGGCAGCGCGCTGGAGGTGCTGCCCCGGTTGACGGACGCCGCCTACGACCTGGTGCTCGTCGACGCGGACAAGTCGGAGTACGCCGCCTACGTGGAGCAGGCGCTGCGGCTGCTGCGCCCCGGCGGTGTGCTGGCCGTGGACAACGCCCTGTGGAAGGGCCGGGTCGCCGATCCCGCCCAGCGCGACGAGCAGACCGTGGCGATCCGGGCGATGGCCCAGGCCGTGCTGGAGGACGAGCGCCTCCTGCCGGCGCTGCTGCCCAGCGGCGACGGGCTCCTGCTCGCCGTCAAGCGGGGCTGAGCCGGAACCCGTCGGGCACCGGACGGGTCAGTCCCCGCTGCGCCTGCGCGAACGCGCGGCCCGGCGGGGCGCGGGCTCCTCGGGAGCCGCCTGGGGGGTCTCCTCGGCGGCCTCGGCCGCGGGGCGGCGCACACCCGGCTTGCGGGCGGGCTGACGCCCCGTCGTGGTCCTGGCCGCGCGTCCGCTCGCACGGGGCGCCGGGGCGGGCGGGCCCGCGAGCGCCAGCAGCCAGGCCAGCAGCACCCGCGCACCGAATCCGGTCGCCCCCCGGGTCACCTCGTGCTCGGCGGAGTCCGCGCGTGCGGGCCCGGCGATGTCCAGGTGCACCCAGCGCCGGTCGCCGGTGAACGCCCGCAGGAACAGCGCTGCCACGATGGCCCCGCCCCCGGCGTCGGAGTCGGCGCTCACCTGCCGGACGTCCGCGATCGCCGAGTCCACCAGCGGTGCGTAGTCGTCCACCAGCGGCAGCCGCCACAGCCGCTCGCCGCTGGCGTCCGCGGCGGCGAGGAAGGCGGCCGCGAGCTCCTCGTCGGCCGTGAACAGCGCGCCGTGGCGCTTCCCCAGCCCGAGGCTGGCCGCACCGGTGAGGGTGGCGACGTCCACCAGGACGTCGGGGTCCAGGTGCGCGTCGGCGTAGGCGAGGGCGTCCGCCATCACCATGCGGCCCTCGGCGTCGGTGTTGGCGACCTCGCTCGTGCGCCCCCCGTAGTGGGTGACGACGTCGCCCGGGCGGTACGAGGACGAGCCGAGGGCGTTCTCCGCGAGCGGCAGCAGCGCCGTGACGCGCGCCCGCACGCCGAGGGCGCCGCAGGCCGCGACGGCGCCGAGCACGGCCGCGGCACCGGACATGTCCGTCTTCATCGGCACCATCGACTCGCGCGGCTTCAGCGACAGCCCGCCCGAGTCGAACGTGATGCCCTTGCCGACGAGCACCACATGCGGAGCGTCCCCGCCCGCACCGTTGCCCGGCACGTGCGTCACCCGCACCAGGCAGGGCGGGGAGTCCGACCCGCCGCCCACGGCGACCAGCCCGCCGAAGCCCTCCGCGCGCAGCCGCTCCACGTCGAGGACCTCGACCTCCAGGCCGCGCGCCAGCGCCACCTCGCGGGCCTGCCCGGCCAGCCAGGCAGGGTCCTTCAGGTTGGACGGCGTCGCCGCCAGGTCCCGCGCCAGCACCGTGGCGCCCGCAGTGGCCAGCGCGCGCTCCACCTCGGCGCGCTCCACGGCCCCGAGGAGCAGCAGGCGGCGGGCGGGCGGGGGCTCTTCCTCCACGCGCTGCCCGGCCCGCGGGGGCGCGTAGGAGGCCAGGACGAACCCCTCCACCACCGCCCGCACGCCGTCGGGGCCGGTGCCGTCGGCCAGGGTGGTCGCGACGTCGTCGCCGGGACGCGCCGCCCGCGCCAGGGCGGCCGCCGCACGGCGCAGCTCCTGCGGCGAGGAGGAGCCGACCCCGACCGCGTAGAGCGCGCGCGGCGAGCCCTCGGGCGCCTGCACGGGTAGTCGCACCACCTGCCCGGCGCTGCCGGTCACCTTCTCGGCGGCGCAGACCTCCGCGAAGCGCAGCCCGTAGCGCACGGCGGCGTCAGCGGCTCCCGGGCGCGGCTGGACGACCGCCTCGGCGCCCTCGGCCGCGGTGTCCGCGCCGTTCGGCTCCTCGGCCTCCGGCACCGCGGGAGCGACCGGCACCGCCAGCACCGCCACGCCCGAGAGGTCGGCGCCCGGCAGGCCGGGCAGGACCTCGACCGCGGGCGGGGTCCAGCGACGCAGGAGCGGCGGGGCCGCCTTGGCAACGGACACGGGCACCTCCGAGTCAGGGGGGTCTGGGGTGGCCGGGCGTACGGCGAGGGGGCGGCGCCCCGGCGCGCTGCGCCGGGGCCGACCGCCGTCCTCGGCTGCGCTCAGCCCACCACCGAGGAGATGGCGTCCCCGAGCGCGGCCGCCTCGTCCGGCGACATCTCCACGACCAGCCGTCCACCGCCCTCCAGCGGCATGCGGAGCACGATGCCGCGCCCCTCCTTGGTGACCTCCAGCGGACCGTCCCCGGTCCTCGGCTTCATGGCCGCCATCGGCGTGAACCCCTTCTCTCGGCGCGCGCCGGACGCGGGTCCTGACCTCGGGCCCGCGCGGCGTGATCCAGACCATTATCCCCGTCCCGGCGCATCGGCGACCGCCACCCGTGCGGCGCGCCGCCGAGCGGGTGAGCGCGCGGCTCACGGAGACCAGTCCGCGGGGGGCGTGAAGTGCCACAGCGAGGCCACCCACAGCACCTGCAGGAACAGCGACGCGCACGCCACCGCGGCCAGCACCCCGACGCCCTGCCCGCCCCCTCCCGCGCTGCCTCCGGGGGCGCCCGACGCAGCCGCCGCGCGCCCCGGGCCGACTTCCAGGAGCGCGCCGAGGGGGAACAGGAGCAGCAGGTAGCGGACGAGGTTGGTGAACGGGTCCTGCACGAGCACCAGGTAGGCGACGTAGGCCAGGCACCATGCCCGCAGCTCCGGGCCCAGCGGCGCCGCCCGCCGCGACAGCAGCAGCGCCGCGTGGCCGCCGAGCACCAGCAGCAGCGCCACCGGGCCGGCCACCTCCCCGAGCAGGTACTGCGAGACGTCCCACCACGGCTGCACGAGGACCACCTCGCCCCCGCCCCGCCAGGCGGCCATGGTGGCCAGGTGGGCGTCGTGCCGGCCCGTCAGCCACCACGTTCCCGCGGGCCACAGCAGCCCGGCCGCCCCGGAGGCCAACAGCAGCACCGCGGCGCGCGCCGCGACCGCCGCCTGCGGCCTCCCCCACGGGCGACCGGCGCGCCACCAACGCACCGCGCGCACCGCGACGTGGGCCAGCACCACCGCCAGCAGGGGCGCCGCCACCGGCCGGGCCAGGCCCAGCAGCAGCGCCAGGGCCGCGGCGGCCAGGTAGCGCCGGTGCACCAGCTGCAGCAGGAACGCGCCCAGCAGGAGCAGCGCGAGACCCTCGCTGTACGGCGCCAGGAGCACCGGCGACGCCGGGTACGTGCACAGCAGCACCACCGCCGCCCACGCGCCCCGGCCCGCGGCGGCCTCCCCCGCGCCGGCCGCCGACAGCGCCGCGTGCACCGCGCGGTGCGCCACCAGCGCCGCCCCCGCCCCCAGCAGCACCGCCACGAGGGGCCCGGCCACGGCGAACGGCACCCCCGTCGCCGCGGTCACCACCCGCACCAGCAACGGGAAGAGGGGGTAGAACGCCAGCGCCGACTGCAGCGGGCGCCCGTCCGGCGTGCGGCTCACCACGTCCGGGTAGCCGCGCTCGGCGATCTCCCGGTACCAGGCGGCGTCCCACATGAGCAGCACACCGCCGAGGCCGGGGTCGGGGCCGGTCCACGGGTTCGGCTCCTGGAAGCGCGCGACCCGGTCGAGCACCGCGGCCGAGAACAGCCGCGACGCCGTGTAGAGCAGCAGCACCCGCACCCACCACGGCCAGGCGCGCACCACCCGGGCCGCCTGCGGGTGGCGCCCGGCCCGGCGGGGCCGCGGCAGCAGCCGCGCGCCGGGGCGCTGCAGCTCAGTGCCGCCCAGCCCCCACCTCCCGGGCCATGGCCGTCAGCACGCGCCGGAAGACGAACGCCGACGCCCACCGCATCGGCAGCCGCAGCAGGGCGGTGGCCGCGCGGGAGGGCAGGCTCACGATCTCCACCCACTCCACGGCGCTGGTCCCGCCGCCCACGTCCCGCACGACGAGCTGGGCGCCACCGCCCAGCACCCGCCCCCGCTTGACGATGTCGCAGCGCCCCGCTCGGCCCGGCGCGGGCGGCTCCCAGCGGACCACCTCCATCGGGTCCTCGAAGGCGAGCGGGCCCGGACCGGTGCGGCCGGAGAAGCGCTCCCCGACGCCGGCGACCGGCCCCGGCAGCCGCCGCACCCGGGTCAGCGGCACCCAGCGGCTGTGCGCCGGCCAGTCCGTCAGCCGCCCCCACACCTCACGCGCGGGCGCCTGCACCAGCACCCGGCACGTGGCGACTGCGGCGTCGGAGCTGGACACGACGTCCTCACTCCCCGCCGGAGCGCGGGCCGGACACCGGGTCGGACACCGGGTCGGGCCGGCTGGGCAGGGGGCGGGTCTCGCGCGCCGGGGCCCACGCACCGTGCTCACCGGCGTCGTCCCCCGCCGCGTCGCCCGGATCCTCCCGCCAGGCGGCGAGCTCCTCGTCGCGCTCGCGCAGCTCCTCGCGCAGCCGCGCCAGCACCGCGTCGACCTCATCCATCCGGTAGCCCCGCAGCCCCACGGAGAAGCGCACCGCGTCCACGTCCTCGGGGCGAACCTCCCCCTCCGGCAGACCGGTGTACGGGGAGGTGGACGTGGCCGGGCCCATGCCGCCGCCGATGCGACCGGTGGCGACGGCTGCCGCAGCGGCCGCCACCGCGAGCACGAGGAGGACGAGGACGAGGACGATCGTCATCTGCGGTCCCGCGGCCAGTCGCTGAACTTCCCCACCGCCTCCGAGGAGGGCAGCATGACCCGCTCCCGCGGCGCCTGCTCCAGGAAGTCGAGCGCCTCGTCCGGGTCCTCCGTCCAGCACACGACGTCCCACACCAGCGGGCGGGCGAACCCGCGCGCCACGAGGTCCTCCAGCCAGGTGCGCAGCCCCGCGTAGTGGCCGCCGGAGTCCAGAACCGCGAGCGGCTTCGTGTGCAGCCCGATGGTCCGGGCCACCCAGATCTCGAACAGCTCCTCCAGGGTCCCCAGCCCCCCGGGGAGCACGATGAAGGCGTCGGCCCGCTCGTCCATCTCCGCCTTGCGCTGGCGCATGTCGTCGGTGACGACCAGCTCGGAGATGCCTTCCGGGGGCTGCTCGACGTCGAGGAGCGCGCGCGGGATGACCCCGATGGTCCGTGCGCCCGCCGTGCGGGCGGCGGCCTCCGCGGCGCCCATGACGGACGTGCCACCGCCGCCGTACACGAAGTCGTGCCCCCGGCGGGCGATCGCCTCCCCCACCCTGCGGGCGAGGTCGATGTGCGTGGGGTCGATCGCTCCGCTCGCGCTGCCGTACAGGCAGATGGTGCTCAACGGACCTCCTCCGGGCCATCTGCTGCCGCATCGAGCAGCCAGGACGTGAGAACGCGCTCGCACTCGCGCAGGTGGGCGACGGGGCAGCGTTCGTCGTCGGCGTGGGCCAGCAGCGGGTCGCCGGGGCCGTAGTTGACCGCCGGGATCCCGAGGGCGGAGAAGCGGGCGACGTCCGTCCAGCCGTACTTCGGGCGCGGCTGCGCTCCGACGACCGCCAGGAACGCCGCGGCCGCGGGCAGGTCCAGGCCCGGGCGCGCCCCCTCGGCGACGTCGGTGACCTCCAGCTCGAACCCGTGCAGCACCTCCCGCACGTGCCGCTCGGCCTCCGCCGCGTCCCGCGCGGGCGCGAAGCGGTAGTTCACTTCGACGGTGCAGCGGTCCGGCACGACGTTGCCGGCGATGCCCCCGGTGATGGCGACGGCGTTGAGGCCCTCGCGGAAGACGAGGCCCTCGACCTCCACCTCCGCCGGCTCGTACGCGGCGAGCCTGCTCAGGATCGGCGCGGCGGCGTGGACGGCGTTGACCCCGCGCCAGGCGCGGGCGGTGTGCGCAGCGCGGCCGCGGGTGGTGACGTGCGCCCGCAGCGTGCCGTTGCAGCCCCCCTCGACGCCCGCGGCGGTGGGCTCCAGCAGGAGCGCGAAGTCCCCGCGAAGCCAGTCGGGGGCGTTGCGGGCGAGCCGACCGAGACCCGACTTCGCGGACTCGACCTCCTCGTGGTCGTAGAAGACGAACGTCAGGTCCCGCGTCGGCTCGTGCCCGGCGGCCAGGTGCGCGGCGGCGGCGCGCGCCACGGAGAGCTGGACGGCCACCCCGCCCTTCATGTCCACCGTGCCGCGCCCGAAGAGCACGTCCCCGTCCTCCGGGTGGGTCTCGCGGCGCACGGGCAGGTTCGGCGGCTCGGTCAGCGGGACGGTGTCGAGGTGACCGGCGAGCACGATCCGCTCGCTGCGCCCGAGGGCCGTGCGGGCCACGACGGCGTCGCCGTCGCGCAGGACCTCGTAGCAGCCGAGGCCGCGCAGGTGGGCCTCGACGGCGTCGGCGAGCGCGGCCTCGTTCCCGCTGACGGACTCGAGGTCGCAGATCTGGCGGGTCAGCTCGACCACGTCGGCTGCGGGGTCCAGCCGGGGGCCCGCCTCCGCGGGCGCGGGGCTCGTCGGCGTCACGGATGCACCCTAGCCGCGGTCCGGCCGACGGCCCCGGTGGGCGGTGGGCGGGGGACGCCGGGCGGGTGAGCGGGGGACGCCGCGGCCGGACGACGAACCTCACGGGTCCCCGCCACCGCCTAGGGTGGGGCGCCGTGAGCACGCACGCAGCAGCAGAGACCCCCGGCACGCAGGCGGAGGCCCGCCGCGCCTGGGGCCACGGCCTGGCCACCGTCACCGAGGGCGGCACCGTCCTCGACGTCTGGTACCCCACGCCCGCACTCGGGCCGTCCCCGCACACCGGCTCCTACGGCATCCCGGCCGAGCTGGCCGCCTGCGAGGGCCGCGACCCGCACCGGCACGTGCGCAGGGTCGTCGTGACGACGGAGATCGACCTCGACGCCCCGCCGGCGGACGCCGCCGACGCCTACCTGCGGCTGCACCTGCTCTCCCACCGCCTCGTCGCGCCCCACGGCCTCGACGTCAGCGGCGTGTTCGGCGTGCTGGCCAACGTGGTGTGGACCAACCACGGCCCCTGCGCAGTGGAGGGCTTCGAGCTGGTCCGCCTGGCCCTGCGCGCCAACGTCGGCCCCGTGCAGGTCTTCGGCATCGACAAGTTCCCGCGCATGACCGACTACGTGGTGCCCGCCGGCGTCCGCATCGCCGACGCCGACCGCGTCCGCCTCGGCGCCCACCTCGCTCCCGGCACCACCGTCATGCACGAGGGCTTCGTGAACTTCAACGCCGGCACGCTGGGCGCCTCCATGGTCGAGGGGCGCATCTCCGCGGGTGTGGTGGTCGGGGACGGCTCGGACGTCGGCGGCGGCGCCTCGATCATGGGCACCCTCTCGGGCGGCGGCAAGCAGGTCGTCTCCATCGGGCAGCGCACGCTGCTGGGGGCGAACTCCGGCATCGGCATCGCCCTGGGCGACGACTGCATCGTGGAGGCCGGCTGCTACGTCACGGCCGGCACGAAGGTCTCCCTCCTCGACGAGTCGGGGCAGCAGCAGCGGGTCGTCGCGGCGCGGGAGCTGTCGGGTGCCTCGGGGCTGCTCTTCCGCCGGCACTCGCAGACCGGGGCGGTGGAGGCGCTGCCCCGCAAGGGCGTGCACTTCGAGCTCAACGCGGCCCTGCACGCGAACTGACCCGCTGCACGTGCCCTCCCCCACCCCCCGGCGCCGCCGCACGCCTGCGTCCGCCCCCCGCCGCCCCGCCCGCCGCGACACGGCGGCCCGCCGGGCGGCCCGGCGGCGCCGGCGGGTGGTGGCCGGGGCGGCGGTGCTCGCGGTGACCGCCACCGCGGTGTGGATGCTGCGAGAGGAGGAGGTCCCGGTCCTGCTGCGGGAGCGCTGCATCGCGACGGTGGAGGGGCAGAGCACCGACTGGTCGCCCGAGCAGATGGGCAACGCCGCCACCATCGTCGGTCTCTCGGTGCGCCGGGAGCTGCCGGCGCGGGCGGCGACGATCGCGATCGCCACCGCGATCCAGGAGTCCACGCTGCGCAACCTCGACCACGGGGACCGCGACTCCCTGGGCCTGTTCCAGCAGCGCCCGTCGATGGACTGGGGCAGCCCGGAGCAGGTGCAGGACCCCGTGTACGCCACGAACGCCTTCTACGACGGCCTGGCGAAGGTCGACGGCTACCGGGACATGGCCGTCACCGACGCGGCGCAGGAGGTCCAGCGCAGCGCCTTCCCCCTCGCCTACGGCGACCACGAGCAGGAGGGCCGCATCCTGGCGTCGTCGCTGACGGGCCACTCCCCCGCCTCGCTGACGTGCCGGCTGCGGCCGGTCGACGACGTCGCGGTCGAGCTGCCCGGCGAGGGCGGGCTGACCCCCCGCGCGCAGCGGGTGGCCGACGAGCTCGCGGAGCAGGTCAGCGAGCGGGGCGTGCGACCGGTGGACGGCGCCCTCGGGCGCGCCTGGCAGTTCGAGGGCGGCGAGGGGGCCGAGGGCGAGCGGCTGGCGTGGGCGGTGGCTCACTGGGCGGTGGCCCGCGCCGACGCCCTCGACGTGGAGGAGGTCAGCGTCGGGAAGCTGCGCTGGCAGCGCTCCGAGCCGGACGCCGGCTGGGCACCGACGCAGTCGCCGCTGGGTCCGTCGACGGTGGACGTGCGCGTCGCCCACGGCGAGTGACCGCCGCGGGCGACGCGAGGAGGGGACGGGCCTGCCGGGGCAGGCTCAGCCGCGGTCGGGGACCGGGACGTAGTCGCGCTCGGGAACGCCCGTGTAGACCTGCCGGGGACGGCCGATCTTGGTCTGCGGGTCCTCCATCATCTCCCGCCACTGCGCGATCCAGCCGGGCAGGCGGCCCAGCGCGAACAGCACGGTGAACATCTTCGTGGGGAACCCCATCGCCTTGTAGATGAGGCCCGTGTAGAAGTCGACGTTCGGGTAGAGCTTGCGGGAGATGAAGTACTCGTCGTTGAGGGCGATCTCCTCCAGCCGCATGGCGATGTCGAGGAGCTCGTCGCGCTTGCCGAGCTTCTGCAGGATCTCGTCGGCGGTCTTCTTGATGATCGCGGCGCGGGGGTCGTAGTTCTTGTACACCCGGTGGCCGAAGCCCATCAGGCGCACGCCCTTCTCCTTGTTCTTCACCCGCGTCATGAACGTGTCGACGTCGTCGTCGCTCTTGCGGATGTCACCCAGCATCTCCAGCACGGCGCTGTTCGCACCGCCGTGCAGGGGCCCGGAGAGGGCGTGGATGCCGGCGGAGACGGAGGCGAAGAGGTTCGCCTGACCGGAGCCGACGAGCCGGACCGTGGAGGTGGAGCAGTTCTGCTCGTGGTCGGCGTGCAGGATGAAGAGCTGGTCCAGCGCCTTCACCATCACCGGGTCGACCTCGTAGTCCTCCGCCGGCAGCCCGAAGGACAGCCGCAGGAAGTTCTCCACGAGCCCGAGCCGGTTGTCCGGGTAGAGCAGCGGCTGCCCGATGCTCTTCTTGTGCGCGTAGGCCGCGATGGTCGGCAGCTTCGCGAGGAGGCGGATGGTGGACAGCTCCACCTGCGTCTCGTCGAAGGGCGAGAGGCTGTCCTGGTAGAAGGTCGACAGCGCACTGACCGCCGAGGACAGCACCGGCATCGGGTGTGCGTCGCGGGGGAAGCCGTCGAAGAAGCGCTTGAGGTCCTCGTGGAGCAGCGTGTGCCGCTGCACCCGCGAGGTGAACGCCGTGAGCTGGTCGGCAGTGGGCAGCTCACCGTAGATGAGCAGGTAGCTGACCTCCAGGAAGCTCGAGTGCTCCGCGAGCTGCTCGATGGGGTAGCCGCGGTAGCGCAGCACTCCCGCCTCGCCGTCGATGTAGGTGATGGCGGAGGTCGTGGAGGCGGTGTTGGTGAAGCCGGGGTCGAGCGTCACCATCCCGGTCTCCTTCATCAGGGAGGAGACCTCGATGCCGGGCTGGCCCGCGGCCGCGGGAACGACCGGCAGGTCGACCTCGCCACCCGGGTGCTTGAGGGTTACGGAGTCCGCCATGTCGCCGACCGTACCCGCCACCGCGGACGGCCGCCCAACCGGAGTGACGGGTCTCTCAGCGGATGATCGCGGGCGTCCTCACCAGCGTGCTGCCGCTGCGGCCACCCGCTCGTCCGTCGCGGTGAGGGCCATCCGCACGTGGCGGGCGCCGGCCGGACCGTAGAAGGAGCCCGGCGCCACCAGCACGCCACGCTCGGCGAACCAGGCCACCGATTCGGCGCTGGCCTCGTCGCGCGTGGCCCACAGGTACAGCCCCGCCGCGGAGTCGTCGATGCGGAAGCCGGCGCGCCCGAGGGCCTCCAGCAGCACCGCGCGGCGGCTGCGGTAGCGCTCCCGCTGGGCGCTGACGTGGGCGTCGTCGGCCAGGGCGGCCGTCAGCGCGGCCTGCACCGGCGCGGGCACGATCATGCCGGCGTGCTTGCGGACCTGCAGCAGCTCCCGCACCAGGACCGGATCCCCGGCCGCGAAGGCGGCGCGGTAGCCGGCGAGGTTGGACTGCTTGGACAGGGAGTACACGGCCAGGAGGCCGTCGAGGTCCCCCCCGCTCACCCGGGGGTCCAGCACGGACGGCACAGGGGACGGCTCCGCAGCGCCGGCCCAGCTCAGCTCGGCGTAGCACTCGTCACTGGCGACGACGGCGCCGTGCGAGCGCGCGGCGGTGACGAGCGCGGCCATCTCGGCCACGTCGAGCACCCGGCCGGTGGGGTTGGACGGGGAGTTCAGCCACAGCAGCCGCACCGGGCCCTCGGCCGCAGCCCGCTCCAGGTCGTCGACGGAGTCCACGACCACCGGTCGGGCACCGGCCAGGCGGGCGCCGACGTCGTAGGTGGGGTAGGCGATGCGGGGGTGCGCCACCAGGTCGCCCGGGCCGAGGCCGAGCAGGGTCGGCAGCCAGGCGACGAGCTCCTTGGAGCCCACGGTCGGCAGGACGCCGTCGGGGTCCAGGCCCGGCACGCCGCGCCGGCGCGCGAACCACGCCGCGACGGCGGTGCGCAGCTCCGGGGTGCCCCAGGTCTGGGGGTAGCCGGGAGCGTCCGACGCTGCGCGCAGGGCCTCGGCCACCACCTCGGGGGTGGGGTCGACGGGGGTGCCCACGGACAGGTCGACGATGCCGCCGGGGTGCGCCCGGGCCGTGGCGGCGGCGGTCGCGAGGGAGTCCCAGGGGAAGTCGGGCAGCGACCGGCCGGGACGGGTGCGGACACCCGCCGGCCGGTCGCCCGCGGTCGTGCTCAGCTGCCCTCACCCTGCGGCGGCAGGGACTGGACGAGGGGGTGGTCGTCCTCGATGAGGCCCATCTTCGCCGCGCCGCCCGGGGAGCCGATCTTGTCGAAGAACTCGACGTTGGCGGCGGTGAAGGGCGTCCACTCCTCGGGGACGTCGTCCTCGTAGTAGATGGCCTCCACCGGGCAGACCGGCTCGCAGGCGCCGCAGTCGACGCACTCGTCGGGCTGGATGTACAGGGCGCGCTTGCCCTCGTAGATGCAGTCGACGGGGCACTCCTCGATGCAGGCCTTGTCCTTCACGTCCACGCAGGGCTGGGCGATGACGTAGGTCACGGGTCTCCTCCTCCTCCGCGGCCGCCTCGGGACGGCCGGGCGGCGCGGCTGGGACGGTGCAGTGCGGTGGCTGCGCGTCGACGGTGCTCTCGGGTCCTGCTGCGCTCCGCACCGGGTGCGGCGCGCCTGCCTAGTATCGCGGACGCCGGGGCGTGCGACCGCTCAGGGCGGGTCGTTCAGCCTCACGGGCGAGCAGAGCCCGTGTGGACGGGGCGCGAGCGGGGCGGAACGGGCCGGGGAACCGGCGGGGAAGGGCACGGGAGGAGCACGGCGATGGGCACTGCGGGCGGGGCGCGCCACGAGGTGCGCGAGGAGGAGCTGCGCCCGGGTGCCCGCGTGGTGGTGCGCCACCTCCTAAACGACGGCTCCGCCTCCGACGCGCTCGGGGAGCTCCTCGCGGCGGACGCGCAGACGCTGGTGGTCGCCACCCGCCGCGGCACCGTGCGCGTCGCCCGCTCCGCGGTGCTCGCCGCCAAGGCCGTCCCCCCGCCGCCGCAGCGCCCGGAGCGCCCGCACCGGGCGGTGGGCGTCGCGGACCTGGAGCGGGTCATGGCGGCGCACTGGCGGGCGGCGCAGGAGGAACCCCTCGGGGACTGGCTGCTGCGCGCCGCGGGCGGCTTCACCAGCCGGGCGAACTCCTGCCTCGCACTCGGCTCCCCGGGCGTCGACCTGCCCGCGGCGCTGGCGGGGGTGCGGGCGTTCTACGCCGCGCGCGGACTGCCCGCGGTCGTGGCGGTTCCGCACGAGGTGGACTCCCCCGACGCCCCGCACGACGGCCCCGCCGGTGAGCTGGACGCCGCCCTCGCCGGGGCGGGCTGGGGGCTGCGCACGCCGACGCTGGTGCTGACCGCTGCCACCCGCCGTCTGCCCCGCCCGCATCCGGCGCCGCCGGGGCTGGCGCTGGAGCTCTCGCCCACCCCGGACGAGGGGTGGCTGGGCGCCTACCGCTACCGCGGCACCCCCCTGCCGGCGGCCGGCCGTGCGCTGCTGGAGTCCGCGCAGGCGCAGGTGTTCGTCTCCGTGCGGCGGGGGGCGGAGGTGGTCGCCCTCGCGCGGGGGTCCCTCTCCCCCGGCTGGGTGGGGCTGACGGCGGTGGAGGTGTCCGAGGAGCACCGCCGCCGCGGCCTGGGGCGGCTGCTGCTGGCCGCCGTCGCCGGGTGGGGCCTGGAGCGCGGGGCCGCCTCGACCTACCTGCAGGTGGCGCAGGACAACGCGGCGGCCCGGGCCCTGTACGCCTCTGCGGGCTTCACCGTGCACCACGGGTACCGCTACCGCGTCGCCCCCTGACCCCGCCACCCCGCCCGCACGGAAAGGACCCCTTCCGTGGTCCAGAGGCGGGCTCTGACCACGGAAGGGGTCCTTTCCGGCAGGTGCGGGGTGGGAGGTGGGGCGCCTCAGTCCGGCCGGCGCACCGGTGCGGGATCGCGCAGGTCGAGGACGCGGTGCCGCGGCCCCTCGGGCGAGCGCTCCGCTCGGCCGGCCTCGGCGGCGGCCTGCGCCGCTTCGAGCACGTCCGTGATCTCGTGCCCGATCAGCTCGTGCCGCTCCAGCAGCGCGTCCCGCAGGGCCTCCACGAGGTGGCGGTTGCGCTGCAGCAGCTCCTGCACGGCTCCCTTCTGCTCGTCCAGCAGCGCCTCGACCATCCGGCGCCCCTCGCCGTCGCCCAGCACGCGGGAGACGAGGTTGCCGTCGGAGAAGGCGGAGCCCTGCACCGCGGCGAAGGAGACGAGGGTGCCCGCCATGCCGGCGGCGCCCACCATCTGCGCGGCGGTGGACGTGGCGTGGACGAGGTCGCCGCTGGGGCCGGTGGAGACGTCGCCGAAGAAGATCTCCTCCGCGACCTGCCCGCCGAAGGCGATGCGGATCATGGCGCGCAGCTCGCTGCGCGAGCGGGTGTAGACGTCCTCGGCGTCACCGTGGGCGAGCAGACCGAGGGCGTTGGCCCGCTTGATGATCGTGAGCACCTCCAGCCGCCGCTGCGGCGCCTCCAGCCAGGCCACGACGGCGTGCCCCGCCTCGTGGGTGGCGATGAGGCGCTCCTCGTGGTCGGTGTAGCCGACCGGCTGGCCGAGGCCGACCTCCGTCACGAGGCGGGCGTGCTCGACGTCGGCCCACGACATGCCCGGCGCCTTCCGGCGCACGGCGTTGACCAGCGCCTCGTCGAGCAGGTTCTCGATCATGACGGGGCTGTAGCCGTTGGTGATGCCGGCGAGAGCGTCGCGGCGCTCGGTGCAGTCGAGCTGCTCCTCGTGGGACTTCCGCTCCAGGAAGTGGTCGACGAGCTCGCGGCGCGCGGCCTTGTCGGGCAGCCCGAAGGTCAGGCGCCGGTCGAAGCGGCCCGGGCGCAGCAGGGCCGGGTCCAGGGCGTCGGCCCGGTTGGTGGCGGCGATGATGAGGATCTCCCCGCCCTCGCTGCGGGGGCGCCGCAGCTGCCGGTGGGCCGGCAGGAAGGCGTTGAGGGCGTCGACCACCTTGCCCCACAGCTTCTCCGCGCCGGTGGGCTCGTCGAAGGACTGCATCTGGACGAGCAGCTCGTTGACGACGCCGCCGACGCCCTCGGAGCTGGCGAGGCGCTCCACCTGCAGCGCGGGGGCGGCGGGAGCGGTGACGGTGCCGGGCAGCCCGGTGAGCCCGCCGCAGCAGACGATCTGCCCGCTGAAGCCCTCCTGGGCCAGCGGCGCGGCGGAGGACAGGCCCCCGCGGGCCATCGCGATGGCGTCGATCTCCTCGATGAAGCCGATGGCGCCGCCCTCCTTGCGGGCGGTCCGGCGCAGGGCGCGGAAGTAGGCGCGGATCTTGCGGGAGGTCGCGCCGTACCACATGGACTGGAAGGAGGTGGCGGAGACGAACAGGAACGGAACGCCTGCCTCGTTCGCCATCGCCTTGGCCATGTGGGTCTTGCCCGTGCCGGGCGGCCCCTCGAAGAGGAGGCCGCGGCGGGGCCGGCCGCCCATGTCCCGGCGGAAGGTCCGGGCGGCGAGGAAGAGGTCGAGACTGCGCGCGACGTCCTCCTTCACCGGCCCGAGGCCCTTGACGTCGTCCATCGTGACGTCGATCTGGTCCGGGCGGTACATCACGTGCGGGGAGCGGCCGGAGAGCACCGTCTGCCCGAGCATCATCACGATCAGCAGGGCGAAGAAGACCCCGACGATGACGTACATGGGGTCCACGGCCGGCATCTGCGGCAGCAGGCCGCGCCCGCTCGCCAGGCGCCAGACGACCACGGCGGCGAGCGCGGCGAGGACGGCGGCGAGCTTGGCCACGCGCCGGCGGCGCTGCGCCTCGCGGGCCCGGCCGACGTCCGCGCCGTCGCGGCGCGAGGGCCGCGGCAGGCGAGCGGCCTCGCCCGGAGGGGCGAAGGGGTGGGTGTCGCTGGCCGGGGTGCGGCGCACGGGGGCTCCTCTCTCGGGGGCCCGCGCGGAGGGCACCGCGGCGGCCCGCCACCACCCTGTCCGCCCACCGGGGCCGCGGCACGACGGCACGGCACCGGGACGGCAGATCGGGTGACGGACTTCACCCGGGTGGCCCAGTCGTCGCGCTCAGCGACCGCCGGGGCCCGCGGGGACCGGCGCACACCTCGTCCGGGTGCACCCGGATGCCGCAACGGTGCACCGTGCGTGAGCGGGTCAGGACGCGGCGACGCCTGCGAAGAGGTCGGTCTCGCGGCCGTCCCCGTCGAACGGCCCTGCGGGCACGCCCCGGGCGAGGACGTAGTGCTCCACCGCGACCAGGGGGTGCGCCACGCCGTTGCTGAGCCGGAAGAGCGCCCCGCGCTCGTCGACCTCGACGACGACCTGGGTGGCGTGCGCGCGCAGGGCGGCCACCTTGGCGTCGAGCTGCTCGCGGGCGTCGACGACGGTCGTGACCCGCTCGTCGGGCACCACCATGCTGGGCATCGGCCCGTCGGGGTCGACGACGTCCTCCACGCCCGCCTCGCGCAGGGCGCGCAGCCGGGACCGCAGCTCGTCCTCGGGCCAGACGCTCCAGTAGAGCTTCGCGACCTCCCAGGGGGCCGCCCCGGCGCTCGCGGCCAGCTCGACGGCGCGGTGGGTGACCTCGTGCACGCGGACGTGGTCGGGGTGGCCGTACCCGCCGCCGGGCTCGTAGGTGACGACGACCTGGGGGCGGACCTCGCGCACCACCTGCGCGAGCCGCTCCGCGACCTCCTCGGGGTCCGCGGCGACCAGGGAGCGGGGGTCGACGTCGTCGCCGGCGGCGGCCCGCCCGGGGGCGGCCCACACCATGCCGGAGTCGCGGTAAGCGGCGTCGGCACCGCCGAGCAGGCGGTGGTCGCGCACCCCGAGGGCCTCCATGGCGGTGGCGAGCTCCTGCACCCGGTGCTCGCCGAGCACGTCGTCGCGGTCGGCGGCGAGGTGGGCGAGATGGGGCGGGATGACCTCGCCGAGCTCCCCGCGGGTGCAGGTCAGGAGGGTGACGGAGGCGCCGGCCGCGGCGTAGCGGGCCATGGTGGCCCCGTTGCCGATGGACTCGTCGTCGGGGTGGGCGTGCACGAAGAGGACCCGGCGCGGGGCGTCGAGGTGCTCCATGGCGGCCTGCTCGGCGGGCGCGAGGTCGCGGGCGGCCTCGTCGACGACGTCCGCGGCCATCTCCAGCACGCCGGTCTCGTCGGCGCGGCCGGCGCCCCCCGCTGCTTCTTCCGGCGTCTGCGGCGTCACGGTCATGCGGGACATCCTGCCCGTCCGCCGGGCGGCGACGACAGCGAGCCCGCGGTCCGGCGGTGGTGCGCCGGTGCCCGCGGGCTCGCCGTGGGGGCGTCCGCCCCGGTCAGGCCGTCAGCTGCGCTTGGCGCGGGCCGTCGCGCGGGCCCGGGTGGTCTGGTCGAGCTCGACCTTGCGGATGCGCACGGCCTCCGGGGTGACCTCGACGCACTCGTCCTCGCGGCAGAACTCCAGCGCCTGCTCCAGGGACAGCTTGCGCGGGGGCACGAGCCGCTCCAGCTCGTCGCCGGTGGAGGAGCGCATGTTGGTGAGCTTCTTCTCCTTGGTGATGTTGACGTCCATGTCGTCGGCGCGGGAGTTCTCCCCGACGATCATGCCCTCGTACACCTCGGTGGTGGGCTCGACGAACATCTGCCCGCGCTCCTGCAGGTTCGTCATGGCGAAGGACGTCGCCGCGCCGGCGCGGTCGGCCACCAGGGAGCCGGAGGCGCGGGTGCGCAGCTCGCCGACCCAGGGGCCGTAGTGGTCGAAGACGTGGTGGGCGATGCCGGTGCCGCGGGTCTCCGTGAGGAACTCCGTGCGGAAGCCGATGAGGCCGCGGGAGGGCACGACGAACTCCATGCGCACCCAGCCGGTGCCGTGGTTGGACATGCTCTCCATGCGGCCCTTGCGCACGGCGAGCAGCTGGGTGATGGCGCCGAGGTACTCCTCGGGGGAGTCGATGGTGAGGCGCTCGAACGGCTCCTGCACCTTGCCGTTCTCGTCGCGCTTCGTCACGACCTGCGGCTTGCCGACGGTGAGCTCGTAGCCCTCGCGGCGCATCTGCTCGACGAGGATCGCCAGGGCCAGCTCGCCGCGGCCCTGCACCTCCCACGCGTCGGGGCGCTCGGTGGGCAGGACGCGGACGGACACGTTGCCGACGAGCTCGCGCTCGAGGCGGTCGAGCACCTGCCTGGCGGTGACCTTCGCGCCCTTGACGCGCCCGGCCATCGGGGAGGTGTTGGTGCCGATCGTCATGGAGATCGCGGGCTCGTCGACCGTGATCAGCGGGAGGGGGCGGGGGTCCTCGGCGTCGGCGAGCGTCTCGCCGATGGTGATCTCGGGGATGCCGGCGACGGCGACGATGTCACCGGGGCCGGCGGACTCCCCCGGCACCCGCTGCAGGGCCTCGGTCACGAGCAGCTCGGTGATCTTGACGCGGTCGATGGTGCCGTCCTGCTTGCACCAGGCGACCTGCTGGCCCTTGACGAGGCGGCCGTTGTGGACGCGGCACAGCGCGAGGCGCCCGAGGAACGGGGACGCGTCGAGGTTGGTGACGTGCGCCTGCAGCGGCATCTCCGGGTCGTAGTGCGGCGCGGGCACGGCCTCGAGGATGGTCTGGAAGAGGGGCACGAGGTCCTCGGAGTCCGGCAGGCCGCCGTCGGCGGGGCGGTTGCGCGAGGCCCGCCCGTTCTTCGCCGAGGCGTAGATCACCGGCACGTCGAGGAGCGACTCGGGGTCGAGGCCCGCGGCGTCGTCGGCGACGTCGAGGAGCAGGTCGTAGGTCTCGTTGACGACGGCCTCGATGCGGGCGTCGGGTCGGTCGACCTTGTTGACGACGACGACGACGGGCAGCCCGGCCTGCAGTGCCTTGCGCAGCACGAACCGGGTCTGGGGCAGGGGCCCCTCGCTGGCGTCGACGAGGAGGACGACCCCGTCCACCATCGACAGGCCGCGCTCCACCTCGCCGCCGAAGTCGGCGTGGCCGGGGGTGTCGATGATGTTGATGGTCATGCCGCCCTCGGGCGCGCCCGGGCCGGCGTAGCGGACGGCGGTGTTCTTCGCGAGGATCGTGATGCCCTTCTCGCGCTCGAGGTCACCGGAGTCCATCACCCGGTCGGCGACGTCGGCGTTGGCGCGGAAGGCTCCGGACTGCCAGAGCATGGCGTCGACGAGGGTGGTCTTGCCGTGGTCGACGTGGGCGACGATGGCGACGTTGCGCAGGTCCTCGCGGACCGCGGTGGCGGGGGCGGCAGTGGTCACGGTGACCCATCCTCCCACTCGCGGGCGGTTCGTCGCGCCGTCAGCGCGCAGCGAGCAGCGCGCGCACCACCGGAAGGTCTCCGGCGAGCCAGTCCACGGACTCCCAGGCGTCCGCCCCGAGCCAGCGCAGCTCGTCGTGGTCCTCCAGCGGACGGGGGTCGCCGTCCACGAGCCGGGCCCACCAGACGCGCATGACGAGCGTGGGCGCGAGCGGCCAGCCGGCGGGGTCGGCGGCGGGCAGCTCCGCGCCGAGCTGCACGCGGACGCCGAGCTCCTCGCGCAGCTCCCGGTGCAGGGCCTGCTCGGGCGACTCCCCCGGCTCGGCCTTGCCGCCGGGCAGCTCCCAGCGCCCGGCGAGGGCTGCCGGGCGGCTGCGACGGGCGGCCAGCAGCCTGCGGGGGGCGCCGAGGTCGTCGACGACGGCCGCGGCCACGACGAGGCGCCGCACCTGCAGCTCCGGTCCGGCCTGGGGCGCGGGGGGCGCCTGCCGCGCGACCTGCACGCCCAGCCCCTGCACGCTCAGCCCCGCCACGCCCGAGGGGCGGGCGAGGGCGCTCACGAGCCCTCCAGGGGCAGCGGCTCACCGCCGCGCTCGCGCAGCAGGTCCTCCAGCACCTTCGACTCCTGCCGCTGCCCGGCGGCGATCGCGCCGGCCAGGTTCCGCACCTGCTCGGTGGTGGCGCGGTCGCGGGCGGTCTCGGCCATCTCCAGCCCCCCCTCGTGGTGGCGCAGCATGAGCTGGAGGAACCGCAGCTGGAGGGCGCGGCCGTCCAGCTCCTGCAGCTCGGCCAGCTCCGCGGGCGTGGCCATCCCCGGCATGGTCGCCGAACCCGCCGCGGCCCGCCCCTCGTGGCCGTGACCGGTTCCCCCGTCCGGGTGCATCCACCGCATGGCCTGCCCGGGAGCGGCCAGCGAGCGACCCCAGGAGATGAGCATCGACTGCATGCGCCCGACCTGGTTCTGCTGGGTGAGCAGGATGTCGAGGGCCAGGGTGTCCACCTCCGCCTCGTCCTCGACGTCCCCGTCGAGGCGCTGCACGGCCGTGGTGGCCATGCCCACCGCCTGGGCGTGGTGGGTGGACATGTCGCGGGCGAAGCCCACGTCGACGGAGGACTCCTCCGGCGCGCTGGGCAGCGCCCTGCCGGCCAGCACGCCGACCAGCAGCGCCAGGACGGCGGCGGCCACCGTGAGGACCGTCGTGCGCTGCGACCGGCGGCCACCCGCCGACGGCATCACGACGTGGGCGTCCCGGTGCCACCGGTGCACGGGGCCCCGGGCTCGGGGGTCTGCGGTCCCTGCTGGAACTTCTTCAGGAACTCGTCGAGGCGCTTGTCGCTCGCGCCCTCCAGCTCGAGCTGGTTGTTCCAGGCCGTGGCCACGACGGGCGCGGGGAGGTCCTCGCGGGGGGCGAGGAGGACGTACTGCTGGTTGGCCACGAGGGTCTTCAGCTCGCTGACCTGCTGCTCCGCCAGGTCGGGGCGGTAGGTGATCCAGACGGCGCCGTGCTCCATGCTGTGCACAGCGTTCTCGTCGCGGACGGGCTCGTCGTAGATGCCGCAGTTCTGCCACACGAAGTCGTGCTCGCCGCCCGCGGGCGGGTTCTCCGTGTAGGCGACGTCTTCCTCGGTGTGCGCGCCGGCCTCGTACGTGAAGGTCTTCACGGCGTCCAGGCTCGGCGGGCGGTGGCTGGCGATGACGCCCGCCACGATCGCGATCACGGCGACGGCGGCGACCGCGATGCCGCCGACGACGAGCAGGCGGCTGCGGCGCTCCTTGCCGCGCTGCTCCCGCTGCATCTTCGCGACGCGCTCGGCGCGCAGGACCCGTGCCGCCTCGCTGTCGCGGTGCGCTGCCTGCTCCGGCCCGTCCGTGGTTCCCGCCATGACCCGCCGTTCCTCCTGGATGCCGTCGTCCGTGTGCCCGGCGGTTGACCGCCGCCTCAAGCGTCGCACGTCCCTCCCGCGCGCCGCCCCCGCCCCCGCCCCGGACGCGTCGGGGGCGGGGGCCGGGCACGGCAGCGCGGTCAGGCCCCCAGCGCGATGCTCCCGCCGGGGATCGCGTCGAGGAGCTGGCGGGTGTACGCCTGCCTCGGGTTCGCGAAGACCTCGTCCGTGGTGGCCGCCTCGACGAGCCTGCCCTTCTGCATGACGCAGACGTCGTCGGCGATCTGGCGCACCACACCCAGGTCGTGGGTGATGAACAGGTACGACAGGCCGAGCTGCGCCTGCAGGTCGTTGAGGAGGGTGAGGATCTGCGCCTGCACCAGCACGTCGAGGGCGGAGACCGCCTCGTCGCAGACCAGCACCTCGGGCTGCAGCGCGAGGGCCCGCGCGATGGCGACGCGCTGGCGCTGCCCGCCGGAGAGCTCGTTGGGGAAGCGGCGCATCGTGGAGGTCGGGAGGGAGACCTTGTCCAGCAGGTCGCGCACCCGGGCCTCGCGGGACTTGGCGTCGCCGACCTTGTGCACCCGCAGCGGCTCCTCGATGGAGCGGTAGATGCTGTAGGTCGGGTCGAGCGAGCCGTAGGGGTTCTGGAAGATCGGCTGGACGCGGCGGCGGAAGTCGAACCGCTGCCGCTTGTCGAGCTTCGTCAGGTCGACCCCGTCGAACAGCACCCGGCCGGAGGTGATGGGCAGCAGGTTGAGCACCATCTGGGCGACGGTGGACTTGCCCGAGCCGGACTCCCCCACGATCGCCATGGTGGTGCCGCGGCGGACGCTGAAGCTGACGTCGTCGACGGCCTTGAGCTGCTCCCCGCGCACGCCGGAGCCGCGGAGGGTGAACACCTTGGTGAGGTTCTCCACGCGGATGACGTCGTGGCCGGTGTCCGCGACGGGTGCGTGGACCCCGTCGGCGGCCTCGACCCGCGCGTGGGCCTCCTCGGCGGCCCGCTCGGCGCGCTCGAGGACCTCGCTGCGCACGGCGGAGGTGATGCGCCGCGACGACAGCGACGGCGCGGCCTGCACGAGGCGCTTGGTGTAGGGGTGCTGCGGGTCCTGCAGCACCTCCAGCGCCGGGCCGGACTCGGCGACGCGGCCCTTGTACATCACCACGATGTGCTCGGCGCGCTCCGCGGCGAGGCCGAGGTCGTGGGTGATGAGCAGGACGGCGGTGCCCAGTTCCCTCGTCAGCCCGTCGAGGTGGTCGAGGATCTGCCGCTGCACCGTCACGTCGAGCGCAGAGGTCGGCTCGTCGGCGATCAGCAGGCGCGGGCGGGCGGCCAGGCCGATGGCGATGAGGGTGCGCTGGCGCATGCCGCCGGAGAACTCGTGCGGGTACTGCTTGGTGCGCCGCTCGGCGTCGGCGAGACCCGCCTCCTCCAGCAGCTCCGCAGCGCGGCGCTTCGCGGCCGCCCCGGAGGCGACGCCGTTGGCGATGAGCGCCTCGCGGACCTGGTAGCCGATGGTCCAGACCGGGTTGAGGTTGGACATGGGGTCCTGCGGGACGAGCCCGATGGACTTGCCGCGCAGCGCCATCATCTCGCGCTGGCCGGCGCGGGCGATGTCCTTGCCCTCGAAGAGGATCTGCCCGCTCGTGACGCGGCCCGTCCCGGGCAGCAGGCCCATGACCGCCATGGCGGAGGTGGACTTGCCGGATCCGGACTCGCCGACGACGGCGACGGTCTGCCCCGGGTAGACGGTGAGGCTCGCGCCCTGCACGGCGGGCACGTCGCGGCCGTTGGAGCGGAAGGTCACGTGCAGGTCGCGGACGTCCAGCAGCGGCTGGGTGTCGTCGCGGTCGGTGCGCTGCACCCAGCCGGGACGGTCGGATCCGGCGGGGACGGCGTGGCTCATCGCTTCCGGCCCTTCGGGTCGAGGGCGTCGCGCACCGCGTCGCCGAGCATGATGAAGCTGAGGACGGTCAGGGACAGCGCCGCGGCCGGGTAGAGCAGCACCTGGGGGGCGACGCGGAGCTGGTTCTGCGCGGCGCTGATGTCGCCGCCCCAGGACACGATGCTCGGGTGCAGGCCGATGCCGAGGAACGACAGGGTGGCCTCGGTGGCGATGTAGATGCCGAGCGACACCGTGGCGATGACGATGACCGGGCTGAGCGCGTTCGGGATGGCGTGGCGCAGCATCGTGGACATCGACGAGGACCCCAGCGCGCGGGAGGCGGTGATGAACTCCGCCTGCCTCACCTCGAGGACGGCGCCGCGCATGATGCGGGCCACCTGGGGCCAGCCGAACACGGTGAGCACCATGGCGACGGTCAGGGAGGTGCGGCCCTCCGAGACCTGCATCAGGACGATCGCGCCGAGGATCAGCGGGATGGCGAAGAAGATGTCGGCCACGCGCGAGAGCAGGGAGTCGAGGCGCCCCCCGAAGAAGCCGGCCAGCGCGCCGACGGTGCCGCCGATGAGGACCGTGCCCAGCGTGGCCAGGACCCCCACGAGCACCGAGGGCCGGGCACCGTAGATGACGCGCGCGTAGATGTCGCAGCCCAGCTGGGTGAAGCCCAGGGGGTGCCCCGCCCGGGGGCCCTGCATGGTGTTCGCCAGGTCGCAGTCGCGGGGACCCTGGTCGGTGAAGAGCCCCGGCGCGACCGCCACGGTGATGACGAGCAGGATGAGCGCAGAGGAGATCAGGAACAGCGGCCGGGTGCGCAGCTGGCGCCAGGCGTCGCCCCAGAGGCTCGCCGGCGGGGCCGTCTCGTCGAGGGAGTCGGTCGCCTGCAGCGGCGTCTCGTCCGGCGGTGCGACGTAGCGCTCCTGACCCCGGCGCGGGGTCTTCGACTGCAGCGGCTCAGGCATAGCGGATCCTCGGGTCCAGGACGGCGTAGAGCAGGTCGACGAGCAGGCTCGCGAGCAGGTAGACCATCACCAGCACCGTCACGAACGAGACGACCGTCGTGCCCTGACCGCGGATGACCGCCTGGTAGAGCGTGCCGCCGACGCCGTTCACGTTGAAGATGCCCTCCGTGACGATGGCCCCGGCCATCAGGGCGCCCAGGTCGGTGCCCAGGAACGTCACGACGGGGATGAGCGAGTTGCGCAGCACGTGCACGCTGACGACACGGGGACGCGAGAGCCCCTTCGCGGTGGCCGTGCGGACGTGGTCGGCGCTGAGGTTGTCGGCGACGGAGTTGCGCGTCAGCCGCAGGACGTACGCGAAGGACGTGGCTCCCAGCACGATGCCCGGCAGCAGCAACTGCCGCCAGCTCTCCTCCTGGCCCACCGTCGCGGGCAGCAGTTCCAGCTTCAGGCCGATGACGAACTGCGCGACGAACCCGATCACGAAGATCGGGATGGCGATGACGATGAGGCTGACGATGAGGACCGTGGCGTCGAAGAACCCGCCGCGGCGCAGGCCGGCGATGAGGCCGAAGCCGATGCCGAAGACGGCCTCGACCGCGAGGGCGATCAGCGCGAGGCGGATCGTCACGGGGAAGGCGTTGGCCATCAGCTCGACGACCGGCCGGCCGGTGAAGGCCGTGCCGAAGTCCAGGGTGAGGATGCCCTTGACGTAGAGCAGGTACTGGACGATGAAGGGCTTGTCGAGGTTGTACTCGGCCCGGATCTGCTCCAGCACACCGGGGGGCGGCGGGCGCTCCCCGAACAGCGCCCTGATCGGGTCACCGGGCAGCAGGAACACCATCGCGTAGATCAAGAGCGTGGCACCGAAGAACACGGGCACCATCTGCAGCAGACGGCGTCCGACGTACCAAACCATCACTCGCCTCCTCGGGGACGATCGCATCGTCGCGAGCGCCCGCGCGGAGACTACCTTCCCGCCGGGCGCACCTCATGCAGGTACGGGGTGGCGGCACCTGTGTGCCGCCACCCCGTACCGGGCCTTCAGCGGGTCACTTCTTCTCGATCTGGTCGTAGATCGGGACGCTGTCCCAGCCGAAGTCCACGTTCGCCACGTTCTCGCTGTAACCACCGGAGACGTTCTGGTACCACAGCGGGACGTGCGGCAGGTCCTTGAAGAGGATCTCCTGCGCTTCCTTGAGGATCGCCTGCTGCTCGTCCTGGTCCTCGGTGGCGGCGGCCTTGGCGATGAGGGCGTCGAACTCCGGGTTGGAGTAGTCGCCGTCGTTGCCGCTGGCCCCGGTGACGTGGATGTCGGCGAGGAAGTTCATCGCGCTCGGGTAGTCCGCCTGCCAGCCGGAGCGGAACGCGCCGCCGACGTTGCGGGCGGTGCGGTCGTCGAGGAACTGGCTGAACGTCGGGTACGGCTTCGCCTCGGCCTGGATGCCCAGGGTCTGGCGCAGGCTGTTGGTCACCGCGTCCACCCACGCCTGGTGCGGGCCGTCGGAGTTGTAGGCGAGCAGGAAGCTGCCGTCCCAGGGCGAGATGGCATCGGCCTGCGCCCACAGCTCCTTGGCCTTCTCCGGGTCGTAGTCGAGGACGTCGTTGCCGGGGATGTCGGGGCTGTAGCCGGGCACCACCGGGGACGTGAAGTCCTTGGCCGGGGTGCGGGTGCCCTGGAAGATCGCCTCGGTGATCTTCTCCCGGTCGATCGTGTGGGAGATGGCCGCGCGACGCAGGCGGCCCTCCTCGCCCGAGAAGTGCGGCAGGTTCTCGGGGATCGTGAAGTCCTGGAAGATCGCGGCCGGCTTGTTGACCGCCCGCTCACCGAGGTCCGCCTCGAAGGTGGTCAGGGCGCCGTCCGGGATCTGGTCCAGGACGTCGAGCTGGCCCTGCTGCAGCTCCGTGTACGCCGCGTCGAGGGAGGCGTAGAAGATGAAGCTCAGGCCGTCGTTCTTCGCCTCGCGGGGGCCCTCGTAGGTCTCGTTGGCGACGAGGTCGATGCGCTGGTCGTGCTTCCAGGCGCCCTCCCCGGCCAGCTTGTACGGGCCGTTGCCGATCGGGTTCTCCCCGAACGCCTCCATGTCCTCGAAGGCGGCCTCGGGCAGCGGGTAGAAGGCCGAGTAGCCGAGCCGCAGCGGGAAGTCGGCGGCCTGCTGGGACAGCGTGATCGTGAAGGTCTGGTCGTCGATGACCTTCAGGCCCGACAGCTCCTTGACGGTCGAGTCCTCCGCGGAGACCTCGTCGTAGCCCTCGATCAGCGCGAAGTAGTAGCTCGACTTGTGGGCGTTGGGCCCGTAGGCGCCGTAGTTCCACGCGTCCACGAAGGAGCTCGCGGTGACGGGGCTGCCGTCGGAGAACTTCGCGCCCTCCTTGAGCTTGACCGTGAAGGTCTTCGAGTCCTCGGTCTCGATCGACTCCGCCAGGTCGTTGACAGGGGTGCCGTCGGCCTTGTAGTAGACCAGCCCCGAGAAGATGGAGTTGATGATCCGGGCGCCGCCGACCTCGTTGGTGTTGGTCGGGATCAGCGGGTTCTCGGGCTCGGAGCCGTTCGCGGTGACGATCGCGGTACCGCCGCTCTCGTCCCCGCTGCCCGCGTCGTCTCCCCCGCCCCCGTCACCGCCGCTGCAGGCGGTGAGCGCCAGGGTGGTGGCGGCGGCGAGCGCGAGGCCCCGGACGCCGCGCATCGAGGCGCGACGGGTCGGGGTCGCGCCCTCGTCGGACGTGGCGGACATGGCCTCGGCCACGGCCTTCCTGAAGATGCTCACGACACAACTCCTCTTCGCTGAGGACGGCCCACGGGTACCCACCCGCGTCCGGACCGCCTGTTGCAGGATGTTTTCCTTCGGCGATCGCGGAGGACGCTAACACCTCCGTCGCCGATGACGAACGCAACGGGGTCCATCCTGCAACGACGGCGCGTCGGAGGGGACCACCGGGGCCCGGTTGACGTGAACGGTAACCGGACCGTGATCGAGTCGTTGCGCGGGGCACGGCCGGCGGAGCGCGCCGGGCCCCGGCCCGGGCGGCCGGGCGATCCGCGCGGCGACGAGCTCGCCGGAGGTGCGCACGCCGGCGTCCACGAGCAGGGAGCCGGCGAGGAAGATCATCACCGGTGTGGCGGGCAGGATCCGGCTCGGCCAGGCGGCCGCGGCGGCGCGCCGCAGGACGACGCACCCGGGCGCCGCGGTGGGCGGGGGTCCGGGTGCGGGTCGCTGCCAGGCGTGGCGCCCGGGCACCGGCGAGCGGGGCCCGCCCGGAGAGGCCCGGGGCGCTGTGGGGCCGGTCGGATCGCTTCGTGACCGACCTCGCGGCCCCCGGGCCGGCGGGCGCCGGCGTTTACATAGTTGAACGCTGCATCCCCCGTCCTAGTCATGTGCCCACGCGGCTCCGCTCCGTAACTTCGGGGCGTGCCAGGCGACGGACGCACGGCGATGGAGGATCTGATGTTCGAGAAGCCCGCCAGCAGCGAGCAGACGCTGACCGCGACGACCCGCACCCCGCGCCGCCGCCGGGTGCTGAGCGCGGCGACCGCCCTCAGCCTCTCCGTGCCCACCGCGCTGCTCCTGGCCGGACCGGCGGAGGCGGCGGTGATCAGCAGCGCCACCTACACGGGCGGCGGGGCCCTGGTCGGCGGCACCTACTACGCGCAGAGCGGTAAGACGCTGACCCTCTCGGCCACCACCACCGGCGACACGAGGTGCATCACCGCCGGCAACGGGTTCTCGACGTCTCGGGGCGTCCAGCACGCGTGGACCGTGACGTCGCTCTCGGCCGCGAAGGGCACCCCGGACGGCCCGCAGTCGCAGACCGTCCTGGCCGGCGACGACTTCAACACCGACAACAAGTCGGGCGCAGTGACGGGCTGCAAGACCAAGACGACCAACAAGACCGTCACCTACGTCCTGGACGACACCGCCCCTGCCCTGACGGGGGCCCCGAAGGGCGGATCGAAGGCCTGGTACAACGACGACGTCGTCATCGAGTGGACGGCCACGGACGCCGGCTCGGGCCTGTTCGCCAGCCCCGAGGACAGCGTCATCGACGGCGAGGGCAGGGGCCTGAGCGCCCGCAGGACCGTCCAGGACGAGGTGGGCAACTCGACGACCGCCCCCTACGAGGGGGTGAACATCGACCGGCACGCCCCGGTGACGACGGCCACCGCTCCCACCTCGACGGACTGGAACAACGTCGACCAGACGATCCTGCTCACTGGCAGGGACCCCCTCTCGGGTGTCGCGTCCACCGAGTACCGCATCAACGGCGGCGCCTGGACCAGGGGGAACGAGGTGGCGTTCCGCGAAGACGGCGTCCACACGCTCACCTTCCGCAGCACCGACCACGCCGGCAACGTCGAGGCGGACCAGAAGGCCACCGTGAAGATCGACAAGACGAGGCCGACGATCAACCACAGCCAGTCGCCCTCGGCGAACGGCAACGGCTGGAACAAGGGCCCGGTGACCGTCACGTTCGACTGCGCGGACCTCGGCGGCTCCGGCATCGCCAGTTGCGGCGTCGGATCGACGGCCGTCAACCCCGTCACGGTGGAACGGGACGGAAAGCAGCAGATCGTCCGCGGCGTCGCGGTGGACAGGGCCGGCAACGACGTCGAGGACGCCGCGAGCGTCAGCATCGACACCGTCGAGCCCACGATCACCACCACCGGGGTCCCGCAGGGCTGGGTCAACGAGGACGTGACGATCAGCTTCACGTACACGGACGACCTGTCCGGCATCGCCTCCAACGACGCGGCGACGACGACGTTCGGCGAAGGCGCGAACCAGGGCATCACCGTCTCCGCCACCGACGCCGCGGGCAACAGCCGGTCCGAGACCGTGACGGGCGTCAATGTGGACAAGACCGCCCCGTCCACCACGTCCGACGCGCCGGAGGGCTGGCAGAACGGGCCCGTGACGGTGAACCTCACCGCGAAGGACCAGGCCGGCCTGTCCGGGGTCGCCTCCACCGAGTACAGCACCGACGGCGGTGCCACCTGGACGACCGGCGCTCAGGTGGAGTTCACCGCCGACGGACGCTACGCACTGTCCTTCCGCAGCACCGACCGGGCCGGCAACGTGGAGCAGGCCGAGAGCGTGACGGTGCTGATCGACACCACCGCCCCGGCCGTCACCGCAGACGAGCCGACCGCTCAGCCGACCGGCACCAACGGCTGGTACACCTCCCCCGTCGCCAGCACCTTCACCGCCACGGACGACGGCTCGGGCCTGGTGGACGCCGGCCAGGCCTCCTTCACGGCCTCCACCGGCACCGCCGAGGGCGAGGGTGTGACGGCGGCCTCGGGCGCTGTCTCCGACGTCGCAGGCAACACCAACCCCGGCGTGCAGAGCAAGGCCTTCAAGATCGACCTCACGGCTCCCTCAGCGCCCACGTTCTCGGGCATCGCCGCCAAGGAGTACACCGCCGCGTCCCTGCCCGCACAGAGCTCCGTCGGCTGCACCGCGACGGACGCGGTCTCGGGTCTCGCCGGCTGCACCGTGACCGGCTACGGGACGAGCGTCGGGACCCACACCCTGACCGCCACCGCGACCGACAGGGCCGGTCGCGAGAGCACCAGCACCCTGACCTACACCGTGGCGCAGGACACCTGGAAGCTGACCGGTTTCCTCGCCCCGATCGGTGAGGCCAACTCGTTCGTCCGCGCCCCTGCCGAGTCCGCTCCCGTCGCCGGCAGCTCCACCGTGTGGAACACCGCGAAGGGCGGCTCGACCATCCCGCTGAAGTTCAAGGCGAACCACAACGGCACCGACAGCACCTCGACCGGCGACGTGAAGTCCTTCGGTTCGGTGAAGCTCCCCTCCTGCACGGGCACCACCACCGACGCCGTCGAGGAGCTGGCGACGGCCGGCAGCTCGAGCCTGCGCTACGACGCGGCGGCCGGTCACTTCATCCAGAACTGGAAGACCCCCACCGTCACCGGCGACACCTGCTACCGGGTGACGGTCACCACGCAGGACGGCTCCTCGATCCACACCTTCGTCCGGCTGCGCAAGTAGCACCGCACCGCAGGCAGGAGGGGCCCCCGCTCATCGAGCGGGGGCCCCTCGCGTTGCCCGCGGTGGCGGCCCGCCGTGTCGGGCGACGCCTCCGGCGGCCGGGGTCAGTACGTCCGTCCCCCGTCCGCGGAGGTCAGCACCATCGCGTCGCCCACCGCGACGACGCTCAGGTCGTCGCCCTCGCCGGAGGCGCTGAGCGCCTGGGGCCGGCCGCCGACCTCGCCGCGCAGCTCCCACGTCAGCCCGGCGTCCGCGCTGACGGCGGTGCGCCCGTCGGGGGTGAGCCCGACGACGGTGGCCCCGTCGGCCCAGTCCACGAGCATCAGCAGCGGCGCCGCCGCGACGCGCTCCCACGTCCGCCCCGCGTCCTGCGAGCGCAGCGGTCCGTCCTCGGTCGTGCCCAGGACGGTGGAGCCGTCGGGCGAGACAGCCAGCGAGAACGGCGCGGCGGGCATCGGCAGTTCCGTCCACGTCTCGCCGTCCGGGCTCGCGCGCAGGGTGCCGTCGAAGCCGAGCACCCCGGCGTCGGAGGCGGTGAGGGTGTGGAAGTCCGACTCGCGCTGCCGCGACAGCGGCTGCCAGGTGGCCCCGGCGTCGGTGGACTCCACCAGCCCCAGCGGGTTCGGCAGGTCGCTGCCCGGCCCGGGGTGGCCGGAGGCGTAGAAGTGGTCCGGCCCGGCGACCGTGAACCCCATCAGGTCGTTCACCCCGCCGACCCGCACCGGCCCGGTCGCGTCGAAGCGGAACAGCCCGTCGTGGGTGGCCACGTAGACGAGGCCGTCCGCCGGGTTCACGCCCACGCCGTGCACGTGGGAGCTGGGCACCTGGCCGGACGCTGCCCCTGCCGGCCCGCCGGACGGGGCGTGGGAGGCGTGGGGCCCGGTCTCCGCGGCAGCCCCGCCACCCGGGCCCGGTGCGGCCGCCTCCTCCGCGGTGGGCGCGCCGCAGGAGGTGAGCGCGAGGGCCAGGGCCCCGCCGGCGAGCAGGACCCGGAGCGTCCGGCGCGGGGGGGTTCCGGTGCGGGTCACAGGTTCCCCAGCAGCTTCTGCATCTCAGCGATCTCCCGGGTCTGGTCCGCCTCGATGCGCTGGGCGAGTTCCTTCGCCTCGGGGGCGGCGCCCTCCGCGAGCTCGGTGCGGGCCATCTCCAGCGCCCCCTCGTGGTGGACGACCATGCCCTCGAGGAAGAGGCGGTCGAACTCCGGTCCGCGCGCGGCCTCGAGCGCGGCCATCTCCTGCCCGCTCATCATCCCCGGCATGTCGCCGTGGCCGGCGTGCCCACCGGACGCCGTCGGCTGCCCCCAGGCCGTCAGCCAGGACGTCATGAGCTCGATCTCGGGCCCCTGGGCCGCGATGATCTTCTCGGCGAGCTCCTTCACCTGCGGGGTGGCGGCGCGGTCGGCGGCCAGCGAAGCCATCTCCACGGCGCCCTCGTGGTGGACGATCATGTCGCGGGCGAAGGTGACGTCGGCGTCGGCGAACTGCGCGTCGCCGGCCTCGGCCGTGGCCGGCGGCGCGCTCGAGGACGCGCTCGACGTGGGGGACGACTGGGCCCCGTGGCCGTCGTGCTCACCACCGGCGGTGTCCTCCCCGCCCCCGCAGGCGGTGAGGACGAGGGACAGGAGGGCGGCGGCCCCCAGGGCCCGGGCGGGCGTGCGGAACGTGCTGGTCATGGACGTGCTCCTCGGATGCGGAAGGGACGGGGACGTGCCGAAGGGGGCGCCCGCGCGGGACGCCGGTTCCGGCTGCTCCTAGGTCCGCAGCACGCAGAGGGCGAACCGGGGCCACGCCCACGGCGGGGGACCCCGGTGCCGCAGGCTGGGCCGCCACACCGAGCCGGGCACGACGAGCACGAAGGCCGCCGGCCGCAGCGCCACCCGCCGCAGCGCGGCGAGCAGGGCGAGCCCGGCGGCGGCGAGGAAGAGGAAGCACTCCACCGTCCCCGGAGGGGCGTCGTCGGCGTCCTGCCCACCGGCGACGACGTGCTCCAGCGGGACGGGGGCGCCGCTCGGTGCGGCGAGGGGCGAGGTGGTGCCGTGCTGCGCGGCGGCGTGCGGGTGCGACGCCGAGGCGGTCGCCGTGACGCGCAACCCCGAGCCGTGCTCCGCGGAGCCGTGGCCGCCGGCGAGGACGTGCATCCCCAGCAGGCCGGCGACGACGACCACCAGCAGGAGCGGGCGCAGCAGGACGGGCAGGGGGGACGCGCCACGACCAGGTCGCCGCACCACCGTCACCTCCGCTCGCCCGCACTCCTCCCCTCCAATGTTCCACGGCGGGACGGTGTTCCCGACGCGGGGCCCGGTGGCCGCCGGCCGCGGCGGGAGGGGCGGTCGGCTCAGGCGGTGAAGGTCCAGTGCCACGGCTCGCGCGGCACGTTCTCCGTGAAGCCGTACTCCTTGGCGTGGGTGCGCATCCAGGCCTGGGCCCGGCCGTCGAGGTCGAGGTCGAGGCTCAGCCCCCAGCCGTGCTCGCTGGTCCCGGGCTTGGCCGCGAGGCCGCCCTGGGAGTACAGGCCCTTGCGGCGGGCGAGGTCGACCTGCTGCTCGTAGGAGCGGTAGGAGTCGGTCACCTTCAGGGTGACCCCCTCGCGGGCGGCGGCCTCGCGCATGCGCTGGTAGTTCGCCGCGGCGGGTGCCCACATGCGGTGCGAGCCGTGGCCGATGGTGCTGAGGGCCTCGGCGGGGACCTTGCCGTTGCCGTAGGCGGCGAGGTCCACCGGGACGCCGTCGGCGCGGCGCGCGCCGCCGCCCACCACGCCCGGGGCGCCACCCACCGCGGCCCCGCCGGCGCCGGGAGCGGTTCCGCTGACGAGGCCGGGGGGCGTCGCCGAACGCGACGCCACGGCCTGCGAGAGGGAGGAGGCGAAGGAGGCCGCCCCCGAGGCAGGACCCGCGCCGGCGGCGACGGGGCCGGACGCGGCGGAGCCGATGCCGACGGGGCTGTACGGAGTCGAGCCGCCCGCACCCGAACCGGTCGCCGCCACGCCGGCGAAGGTGGCGGGCTGCGCCGGCGGCTGCAGGGCGCCGATGCGGGCCTGGATGTCCGCGATGCGGGACATCACCCCGTTGATGGCCTCCACGATCTCCCCTTCCGCCCACGGTCGCGTCGACCGGCTTCTCGACCGTTGAGGGGCGGACCTTGAGCCGAGCGGGTGAGGGGAAGGCCGCAGGACCGGACCGTTCATCCCCTGCACGGTTCAGGAAACGGCCGTTGCGCCCGATGGTTCACTCGTGAACGGACTGCCCGAACCCCGCGTCACCCCGGACGGGGCCGCACCCGACGCCATCCCGGCCGCCTCCGAGGAGCTGGACGCCGACGCCCTCCACGCCATCGGCCGGGCGCTGGTGGACGCCGGGCGGGCGGTGACGGCCCGGCTGGAGTCCGTGCTGTGCGCGTGGGAGCTCAGCCCGGCCCGGTGGCAGGTGCTGCGGAGGCTGTGGAGCACCGGCGACTGCAGCTGCTCGGACCTCGCGGCGTCCCTGCACGTGTCCCGCTCCCGCATCACCGCCGTCACCGACGACCTCGTGCACGCAGGGCTCGTCGAGCGCGAGCACCCGTTCGGCGACCGGCGGATCGTGCTCGTGCGACTCAGCGCGGCCGGGAGGGAGCGGGTGGAGGCGGTCCTGCAGCAGACGACGACCGAGTTCGGCCCCGTCTACGGCCACCTCGACAGCGGCCGGCGCGCGGAACTGGTGAGCACCCTCGAACTGCTCACCCGGCACCTGTCGGCCGCCCCGCAGCCCGCCGCCCGGCGGCCCGGCTCCCCCGCCCGCCCGCGGCACGCCGAGCCCGCGCGGGTGCCGACCGCCCTGCGGACCACCGCAAGCGGCTCCCGCACCTGACCGGCCGCCGAACGACGGCCGGGACGGGGGCCCGTTGGGGTGAGGTGCGCTCCTGCCGGGCCCACGGCGTGCCGATGCGACGTCGTGCGCCTCTCCGCGAGCGGCGGTCAGCCCGCGGGGTCCGGGGCCACCGCGCCCCCCACCCGGCTGCTGCACCTGCTGCAGCGCAGCACCGCCGTCTCCGTCCTCGCCCTCGGCGCGGTCGTGCTGAGCCTGCTCGTGGCCACCACCTACCTGCTGGAGTTCACGCAACCCACCGTGGAGCGCAGCACGGCCGTCACCCAGGAGCTGCGCCTCAACCACGAGGCGATGCTCGACCAGGAGACCGGGCTGCGGGCGTGGGTCGTCACCGGGGACGAGCACCTCCTGCAGCCGTACGAGACGGGCCGGCGCGCCGGCACCACCCACACGCGGAACCTGCGCGGGATGGTCGCGGACGACCGGCTGCTGGCGGTGGAGGTGGAGGCGCTGCTGGCCGCGCAGGAGGCCTGGCACCAGGACTGGGCATCGCGGGCCCTGGTCCGGGGCGCCTCGACCCCCACTGCGAGGGGAACCGACGCCGACCGGCGCACCGCCGCCTTCTTCGAGGAGGGCGCGTCGGGCTTCCGGAGCTACCGCGCCGCGTACGCACGCGCCGTCGGCCACGCCGCCGCCCAGCGCGACGCGGCGGTGGCCAGCCAGCGCACCGCCCTGCGGCTGGAACTGGCGCTGAACGTCCTGATCGGCGTGCTCGCGGTCGTGTTCCTCGTCGCACGGATGCGCCGCCTCGAGCACCTCCTGAGCCGGCCGCTGGCCCTGCTGCACGAGGCGATCGCCCGGGTCCGCAGGGGCGAGACCCTGGAGGGGCTGCCCCGCCTGGCGGTGGAGGAGTTCGACGAGGCCACCGCGGCGCTGGCGCAGCTGTCCCAGGAACTGCACCTGGAGCGCGCCAGCACCCACGCCCGGGCCGAGCAGACCCGCCGCGTCAGCGAGCAGCGCCGGGAGATGCTCCTGGCGACGCAGGCCCTGGCGGCGTGCACGAGCGTCGAGGAACTCACGGAGACCCTGCTGACGCGGGCCACCGAGCTCAGCGGCCGGACGGCGTCGCTGTGGCTGCCGGACGGCTCCGGCGGCTTCGCCTGCACCTCCTGGGCCTCCCTGCACCACGCCTCCAGCTTGAAGACCGCTGCTCTGGTCAGCCGCGCCGGGGAGGACGGCCTGCTGCGCCGGGACCGCACCGGAGCCACCGGCCTGCCGCTGCGGGTGGCCGGCGCGACCCTGGGGGTGCTCCACCTCGAACCCGACGCCCGGATGGGGGTGCGGGCGGGTGTCGACGACGCCCTCCAGGGACTGGCGCTCAGCGCCGCGGCGCACCTGCAGGTGCTGCACCTGCTGGCGGAGACCCGGTCGATGGCCAGCACCGACCAGCTCACCGGCCTCGGCAACCGCCGCCGCATGGACGAGGACCTCGCCGCGGAGTGGTCGCGGAGCAGGCGCCACCGGCGCCCGCTGAGCTTCGCGCTGCTCGACCTGGACCACTTCAAGCGGGTCAACGACACCGCGGGGCACCTCGTGGGTGACGAGTGGCTGCGCCTGGTCGCGACCATCGCGCAGGCCGCGGTGCGGGCCAGCGACCGGGTCTACCGCTACGGCGGGGAGGAGATCGCCGTCCTGCTGACCGAGACGGACGAGGAGGCTGCAGCGGGGGTCGTGGAGCGCATCCGCGAGGCGGTGGAACGCGCGAGCGGCCCGGAGCAGGTCCCGCACCTGACGACGAGCGCCGGGCTGGCGCAGCTGCATCCGGACATGGCGGACGTCGGCGACCTCCTGGGCGCCGCGGACGCCGCCCTCTACGCCGCCAAGCGCGGCGGGCGCAACCGCGTGGTCCGCGCCAGCGCGACCGCCACGGAGACCCTCTCCACCGCCTGAGCCCAGCGCGCCCGTCCAGGTCGCGTTCCGGCGCCGGAGGGACGCCGACCCTCAAGGCGCACCCGCTGCGGGCCGACACCTTCCGGAGGTGAACGGCGCATCCGGGCACCCACGCCCGGAGGAAGGTGACCGTCGAGACATGGCCGAGACCGATGCCATGCAGCGGAGCAGCAGGAAGCTCGCGGAGGCCGCGCGCCTCGCCGCGCTGCACGAGTACCGACTGCTCGACACCCCGGCCGACGACGAGCTGACCGCCATCGTGCGCGTCGCAGCCCTCGTGGCCGGTGTGCCCTACGCGACCCTCAACCTGATCGACGAGCAGCGCCAGTGCCAGCTCACGACCGCCGGCTTCGACGGCGCGGACTCCTCCCGCGAGGACTCCATGTGCGCGCTGCACTTCGCCGACGGGGAGTTCGTCCACATCGTCGACGCCAGCCGGGACCCCCGCTACGAGGCCAACCCCTGGGTGGACGGTCGGCTCGCCGAGGTCCGCTTCTACGCCTCCGCACCCCTCATCACCCCCGCCGGTCACGCGCTCGGCTCGCTGTGCGTCTTCGACACCGAGCCGCGCGCGATCAGCGAGGCGCAGATCGGGCGCCTGCAGGACCTGGCGCAGGTCGTCCTCGCCCTCTTCGAGCGCCGGCGCGTGGCCCGCCTCAACGAGCAACTGGCCCTGGAGGCCACGGAGCTGCAACTGGCCGCCGAGGACGCCCGCGCCGAGGCGGAGGACGCCCGCGACGTCGCCCAGTCCGCCTGGTCGGAGGCGGAGGCCCGCTGGGAGCTCAGCGAGGCGATCCTGGAGACGATCGACGTCGGCGTGGTGGTCGCCGACCCCCTCGGCGAGCTGATCGGCCTCAACCGCGCGGCCCGGGAGTGGCACGGCGCCGGCGCCGGCCCTGACCTGAGCCCCGCCGAGATCATCGGCGGCTACGACCTCTACGAGGCCGACGGGAGCACCCCGCTGCCGCTGCAGCGCACCCCGATGTACCGGGCGTTGCACGGCGAGGTGGTCACCGCGTCGGAGATCGTCGTCACCTCAGCCGACCGGGCCGCCATGCGGGTCGTGTGCTCGGGACGGGCGCTGACCCGCGGCAACGGCGATCCCCTCGGCGCGGTGGTGGCGATGAGCGACGTCACCGCGGCCCGTTCCCGCGAGGCCGCGCTGAGCGCCGCGCACGAGCGGCTCCGCGAGCGCGAGCACCAGCTCAACCGGGCGGTGCAGGAGCTCGAGCGCTCCAACGCCGACCTGGAGCAGTTCGCCGCCATCGCCAGCCACGACCTGAACTCCCCCCTGCAGGTGGTCGCCGGCTACGTGGAGCTGATCGGCGAGGTCTACGGCGAGCAGCTCGACGAGCAGGCGCGCGGCTGGGTCACCACCGCCCTCAACGGCGTCGGGCGCATGCAGGCGCTCATCACCGCCCTGCTCTCCTACGCCCGCGCCGGGGCGAGCCAGACCACGCGCGAGCACACCGATGTCCGCGAGGTCCTCGACCAGGCGGTCCTCGACCTGCGCACCTCCATCGACGCGTGCGGCGCGCGCGTCGTGGGCGACGAGCTGCCGCAGCTGTACTGCGACCCGGTGCTGCTGCGCCAGCTGCTGCAGAACCTGATCGGCAACGCGGTGAAGTACCGGCATCCCGACCGCCCCAGCCGGGTCACGGTGACCGCGGAGCCCGATCCGGATGCGACCGAGCAGGCGTGGGTCCTCACCGTCACGGACAACGGCCGCGGCATCCCCGCCGGCAAGCGCGACGAGGTGTTCGAGATGTTCGCGATGGTCGACCCGGCCGCCCGCACCGGGCACGGCATCGGCCTGGCCACCTGCCGGCGCATCGTCGAGCGCCACGGCGGCCGCATCTGGGCGGAGGAGGGCGAAGCGGGTGGAACCGCCGTGCGCTTCACCCTCCCCCAGCGCCAGGGGCAGCGGACGTCCTGACCCGGTGGGTCCGCTCCCCACCGGGAGCGGACCCGGCCCCACCGCCCGCGGCGGCATCTCGTGCCCCGGTCGGTGCGGGTGGGTGGGTGGTGCGGGTGGGTCAGGAGCCGCGGCGGATCCACTCGTGCAGGTGGGGTGCCTCGTCGCCGATGGTGGTGGAGTCGCCGTGGCCGGTGAGGACGCGGGTGTCGGGGGGCAGGGCGAGCAGCTTGTCCCGGATGGAGTCGATGATGGTGGGGAAGTCGCTGTAGGAGCGGCCGGTGGCGCCGGGGCCGCCGTTGAAGAGGGTGTCGCCGGTGAAGACGGTGGCGAGGTCGGGGGCGTAGAGGCAGACGGAGCCGGGGGTGTGCCCGGGGGTGTGCAGGACGTGCAGTTCCGTGCCGGCCACCTCGAGGCGCTGCCCGTCGGACAGGTCGGACGTCGCGGCGCCGTCCTGGTGCGTCATGCGCCACAGCTCGGCATCGGCCGGGTGCAGGAGCACCGGCGCCTGCACGCGCGCCGCCAGCGCGGGGGCGTGGCGGATGTGGTCGTCGTGGGCGTGGGTGGCGACGATGGCTCGCACGTCCCGGCCGGCGACCGCCTCGGTGATGGCGTCGGGGTCGTGGGGGGCGTCGATGACGATGCACTCGCGGTCGTCGCCGACGATCCAGACGTTGTTGTCCACCTCGAAGGTCTGCCCGTCCAGGCTGAACGTGCCCGAGGTGGTCAGGTGCTCGACCCGCGCGCTCACGCCGCACCCCCGTCCTTGGAGTTCCCGTCCTTGGAGTTCCCGTCCTTGGAGTCCCCGTCGGTGGGGTCCATGACGACGACGGAGCGCAGGACCTCACCGCGGGCCATGGTCGCGAAGGCCTCCTCCACCTGCGACAACGCGATCCGCTCGGTGACGAAGGCGTCCAACGGCAACCGCCCGGCGCGGTGCAGCTCCAGCAGGGCGGGGAAGTCCCGCTCGGGCAGGCAGTCCCCGTACCACGACGACTTGCATGCACCCCCGCGACCGAACACGTCCAGCAGCGGGATCGACAGCTGCATGTCGGGGGTGGGCACCCCCACCAGCACCACCGTCCCGGCCAGGTCCCGGGCGTAGAACGCCTGCCGCCACGTCTGCGGCCGCCCCACCGCATCGATCACCACATCCGCACCGAAACCATCGGTCAGCTCCCGCACCGCCGCCACGACACCGTCCTCGTCCAGACCGGAGGAATCGATGGTGTGGGTGGCGCCCAGCCGAGACGCCCACACCAGCTTCTTCGCGTCGATGTCCACCGCGATCACCCGCCGCGCCCCGGCCAGCACCGCACCCGCCACCGCCGCGCACCCCACCCCACCGCAGCCGATCACGGCCACCGTCTGCCCCCGCCGCACCGGAGCGGTGTTGACCGCCGCCCCGATGCCCGCCATCACCCCGCACCCCAGCAGCCCGGCCACCGCCGGGTCCCACCAGCCACCCTGTCCATCGCTTCCACGCAGCGCCGCGGTGTCGATCCTCGTCGCCTGCCCCGCCGCCACCAGCGTCTTCTGCGCGAACGCCCCGATCCCCAACGCCGCAGACAGCGCAGTGCCATCGGTCAGGGTCATCTTCTGCGCCGCGTTGTGGGTGGCGAAGCAGTACTGCGGCTCACCGCGCCTGCACGCCCGGCACCCCCCGCACACCGCCCGCCAGTTCAACACCACCCGGTCGCCCACCGCCACGTCACTGACCCCCGCACCGACCTCGGCCACCGTGCCGGCAGCCTCGTGCCCCAGCAGGAACGGGAACTCATCCGAGATCCCGCCCTGGCGGTAGTGCAGATCCGTGTGGCACACCCCGCACGCCGCGACGTCGACCACCACCTCACCCGGCCCCGGATCCGGCACCACGATCTCCACCAGCTCCACAGGCACACCCTTGGCGCGCGAGACGACTCCGGTCACGGTCGACGGCACAGCTGCTCCTCGCTTCGACAACGGTTCACGACGACGGGACGTCGCCGGTTTCAGCTCACCCGGACGCGGACGGGGATCGACTCCCACGCCCGCAGGGTGTTGTTGTGGTGCCGGACGGGCGCCCCGGCGAGCTCGATCGTCTCCACCCGCTCCAGCAGGGCGGTCAGGACCGACTCGGCCTCCAGCCGGGCCACGTGCTGCCCGACGCACTGGTGGATGCCCATGCCGAAACCGACGTGCCCGGAGGGGTCCCGGGTCAGGTCGAACTCGTCGGGCCGCTCCCACCGGCGGGGGTCGCGGTTGGCCGCCCCGAGGAACATGAGGATCTTCTCCCCGTCCGGGACGACCGTGCCCGGGAGGGGAACGTCCCCCTGGGCGGTGCGGAAGAACGTCTGGACCGGCGACTCCCAGCGCACCGCCTCGTCGAACGCGACGCGCAGCAGGCGGGGTTCGGCCCGGACCCGGCGCCACTGCTCCGGGTTGGCGGCGAAGGCGTGGAGGATCGCGGCGAGGCCGTGCACGGTCGTGTCGACTCCGGCGGACAGCAGCGAGCGCACCACGAGCGGCGCCTGCTGGGGCGTGATGTCACCGCGGTCGGAGGCCGCCCAGATCTGCGCACCGAAACCCCCGGGGGCGAGGACCTCACGGGCGCACTGCGCGTCCACCCACGCGGCCAGCCGGCCGATGTGCGGGTTGCCACGTGCGACGAGCTCGTTCGGCGGGCCGAAGGCGTTGAACAGGTGGTCACCGTAGGGCAGCAGGTTCTCCCGGCCCTCCTGGGGGAGGCCGACGGCGTCGGGGAACACCCGCAGCGGGAACGCCTGCGCGAGCGACGGCACGGCGTCGAACTCCCCCGTCCCCGCGACCCGCCGCAGCAGCTCGTCGACGAGGAGGTGGGCGTCGGCCGCCCACTGCTCGCGCAGGCGCCGCAGCGCCCGGGGGCTCAGCACCCGCTCCAGGACCACCCGCGGGGCGTCGTGGCGCGGCGGGTCCGTCTCCAGCAGCAGGCTGGGCTTGCGCCACGGCGTCTCGTGGCGGAAGTTGCTCAGCCCCACTCCCGCGCCGGAGGGGAAGGACTGCCAGTCCACCAGCGCCGCGTGGACGTGCGCGTAGCGGGCCAGGGCGTAGGCGCCGTACCGCGACAGGAACACCACCGGCCCGGCCTCGCGCAGCTCCTCGTGCAGCGGGGCGGGGTCCTCCAGGACGTCCGGCGCGAAGGGGTCGGCGTCGCTGACGGGCACGTGCGCCGGGAGGGACGTCGTCGTCATGGCTCTCGCTCCGGAGGTCTCAGCGGCAGGGGTTCACAGGTCGAGGACGAGCCGGTCGCTGCACGCCCGCGAGACGCACACGAGCATGCAGTCGCCCGCGGCGCGGTCGGCGGCGTCGAGGACGGAGTCGCGGTGGTCGGGTCGCCCCTCCAGGACCGTCGTCTCGCAGGTCCCGCACAGGCCCTGACCGCAGGAGGTGAGCACGCGCACCCCCGCTCCCTCCAGTGCCTGCAGGACGGTGGCCGACGGGTCGACGGTGAGACTGGTCCCGCTGCGGGCCAGGACGACCTCGAAGGGCGCGTCACGCACGGGGGCGGGCTGCTGCGCGGCGCTGAACCTCTCCGCGCGGACCGATCCAGCCGGTCGCGGCGCACCGGCGCGTTCGACGGCCTCGACCATGGCGACGGGGCCGCAGCAGTAGATCCTGGCCTCCGCCGGCGCGGCGGCCACGAGCGCCGCCACGTCCAGACGCGGGCCCTCGTCGCGGGGGTGCAGCCGGACCCGGTCGCCGTGGCGGCCGAGCTCGTCGAGGAAGGGCATCGAGGCCCGGGAGCGCCCGCAGTAGTGCAGGGTCCAGCGCGCGCCGAGCACCTCCGCCTGGGCGAGCATCGGCAGCAGCGGCGTGATGCCGATGCCGCCGGCGATGAAGACGTACTCCTCCGACGGCACCAGCGGGAAGGTGTTGCGGGGACCGCCGGTCGGCAGCAGCCGGCCGGTCCGCACGGAGTCGTGCAGCCACGCCGATCCGCCTCGGCCGCCCTCCTCGCGGCGCACGGCGATGCGGTAGGCGAAGGGGTCGAAGCGGTCTCCGCAGAGGGAGTACTGGCGCATCTCGCCCGTGGGCAGGACGACGTCGATGTGCGCGCCGGGGGCCCAGTCGCGCAGCCGCCCCCCGCCCGGCTCCACGAGCGTGAGTGCGACGACGTCGTCGGCGACGCGGTCCTTCTCCGCGACGAGGAGCGTGGCCGTCGCGGCCGGCTGCGCCGTGCGTCCTGTACCCATGTCTCCTCCTCGAGCAGGGACCGCAAGTCTGGAAGGGGCGGAAGCGGGCGGCCACCTCCCTCTCGGTGTGCGAGAGGGAGGTGGCCGCCCGGGTGGCGGGGCGGGGCGCGCCGCCACCGCGCGATCAGCTGATCGTGATGGGCGTGGTCAGCGGGGTGTCCGTGGCCGAGGTGCCGATGGAGGCGAGGACCCGGCCCTTGGGCGTGACCCACTTCTTGGTGGCGGTGTCCCAGAACTGCAGGGACCGGCGCGGGACCTGGACGGTCACGGTCCGGCTCTCACCGGCGGCGAGGTCGAGGCTGACGAAACCGGCGAGCGCCTTCGTCGGGGTCTCGACGATGGTGGGCAGGGCGCCGACGTAGACCTGCGCGACGGTGGTGCCGGCCCGGTTGGAGGTGTTCCGCACGGTGAACGTCACGGGCACGCTCTGGGCCGTGCCGGTGCTGCTGATCGTGCCGCCCTGGGCCCCCGAGTACGCGAAGCTCGCGTAGGACAGGCCGTGGCCGAAGGGGAACAACGGAGTCTGGCCGTTCTTGTGGAAGAGACGGTAGCCGGTGTGGATGCCCTCCGCGTAGGTGGTCGTGCCCCCGGTGCCCGGGTAGGAGGCGGCACCCTGCGCGACGACGCCCTGGCCGGGGCCGGTGGGGAAGGTGACGGGGAGCCGGCCGCCCGCGTCGGCGTCGCCGAAGAGGACGTTGGCCGGGCCGGTGCCCACGGCGGCACCCGGGTACCAGACCTGCAGGACGCCCTCGACCTGCGACAGCCACGGCATGGTGACGCCGCCGGGGGTGTTCAGGACGACGACGGTGTTCGGGTTGGCCGCCGCGACGGCGGAGATGAGCTCGTTCTGGTCGCCGGGCAGGGCGAAGGACGTGTCGCGGTCCATCCCCTCGCCGCTGGCCTGGTTGGCGTAGACGACCGCCGCGTCGGCCCCCCGCGCGGCCGCGACCGCGTCGGCGATGAGGGACTTCGGCTGCCAGCCGAGGTGCAGCTCCGGGGGCAGGAAGCCGTTGCCCTGGGTGGTGTAGCTGACCTCGATGTCGGCGGGCTGGCCGGCGGTGAGCTGCACCTTCCCCTGGAGGGGGTAGTTCACCGGGCTCATGCCGAGGAAGTTGGTGAACTCCCGCTGCCCGGCGATGACGGTCTGGCCGTTGACCTTCACCGTCACCCCGCCACCCACGAGGGCCGAGAGGCGGACGAGACCCGAGTGCGTCGGGATGATCTTGCCGGTGAAGCGCGCCGACCAGGTGGCGGGCAGCCCCTGGGTGAGGGGCTCGCCGCCGTGGAACTGGTGGTCGAGGGTCGCCACGTTCGCCGTCTTGACCGGGGTTCCGGAGAAGGTGCCGTTGCCGTAGAAGGTTGCGCGGAGACCGGCGCTGCCGTCGGGGGCCCGCAGGGCGCTGCTGGGGACCACGGGGAGCGCCACGTCGCCGAGGGAACCCTGGGCGGCGGTCACGGTCGCTCCGCTGCCGGCCTCGGCCCGGATCGCGGCCAGCGGGCTGGTCACGGTGCCGGGGATGACGTAGGAGGAGCCGCCCACGCCGGTCATCGCGTCGGCACCGGCGGGGCCGATCACCGCGATGCGCTGGGAGACGTTCTTCCGCAGCGGCAGGACGCCGGAGTTCTTCAGCAGGACGGAGCTCTTCTCCGCGACCCGGTTGGCGACGGCCCTGTTCGTGGCCGTGCTGACGTGGTCGTCGTTCTCCGCCGGTGCGGGGTTGTCGAAGACACCGCTGTTGAAGATGGCGAAGGCGACGCGCTTGGCCGCCTCCTCGAGCCGGGTGGCGGAGATGGCGCCGTTGGTGAAGGCGTCGCGCGGGAAGTAGGGCCACAGGATGGTGGAGTCGACACCGGCGTTGAAGCCCTTGACGTTGTCGGTGCCGGCCATGAAGTCGGGGATGATCGCTCCCCTGAAACCGGTGGCTGCGCGCAGCTCGTCCATCAGCGCCTTGTTCTCGCAGGCGAAGACGCCGTTGACCTGCGGGTAGGAGCACATCGCCGCATCCGCACGGCCCTTGGTCACCAGCTCCTCGAACGGGGCGTTGTACACCTCCTTCAGGGCGCGCTCGGAGACGTTGATGTTGCCGTAGTTGCGGTTGGTCTCCTGGGTGTAGGCCCCGAAGTGCTTGGCGGCGACGAGGACGTCGTTGCTGCGCATGCCCCGGGACACCCCGGCGCCGATCCGGCCGCTGAGCAGCGGGTCCTCGCTCAGCGACTCCGTCTGGCGGCCGGACAGCCCGCTGCGGATGACGTCGACCGTGGGGGCCAGCATGAGGGTCTTGCCCTGCGCACGGGCCTCCTCGGCGGCCACGTCGCCGTAGCGCTGCGCCAGCTCCACGTCGAACGTGGCCGCCAGCGCCTCCGGAACGGGGAGGGCGGTGGCGCCCCCCGACTCGTTGCGGACGCCGCTGGAGGTGTCCGCGGCGATGATGTTCGGCACCCCGAACGCCGAGAGGGAGGCGTAGTCCCCCGTCACCAGTGCCACGCGCTGCGCCTGGGTGAGAGCAGCCACCAGGTCGTTCGCGCGCTGCACCGAGGAACGGGTGCGGTCCCGCCACGGCTGCGTTGTGGTGGTCGTGGTGCTCCGCCAGTCCGCCCGCTGGCCGGAGGAGTAGGAGCCGTCGCCCGACGGCTGCGGGGCAGCCGCGGCGGTGGGCAGGACGACGGGGGACATGACCAGAGCCGAGGCGGCGGTGGCCACGGCCAGGCGTCTGCGGATCATGCGCTTCCTCTCGGTGGCAGGAGGCATCGCCGGGCATCGACTGGAGAGGGCGCTGCGGCCGGTGCCGGGGTCTGTCCGGCTGGTCCGCAACGCGTTCCGGGTCACGAGCGCCTCGAGGGACGGCCCTGCCGGGCCGTGCGGATCCGCCCACCACGACTGCGTGGTGGGCCCGGTGCGGCAACGCATCCGGGGTTCGGTCCGTGGTCCGGTGGCAGGACTCCCGGCGCTCGTCGCTCGGTGAGGCACCGCTCGGGGTGCCGCTCCTGGGAGTGCTCGAAGCGTGCCACCGGCGCGGTCGGCACCGGAAGCACCGATCACCTGATGCGAGGCATCACCTGTGCTGATGGGCCGGTCGCACCGGGCTGCGGCCGCCGGCCTCACCGGCGCCGAGGCGCCGGGTGACGCCCCGGGAGGCCGCGTGCAGGGCCGGCACGACGGACTTCGCGCCCGCGTCGTTGGGGACGATGGCGGAGAGAGCGGCGATCACGCGCCCCGTGGCGTCGCGGATGGGAACCGCCACCCCGGTGGCCTCCGGGTGCACGAGGCCGGCGCACAGCGCGAACCCCTGACCGCGCACGCGGGCCAGTTCCGCCCGCAGGCGCACGGGGTCGGTCACGGAGGCGGCGGTCGTCGCGGTCAGGGGCCGGGACAGGACCCGCTCGAGCAGGTCCGTCGGGCCGTGCGCGAGCAGCACCCATCCCGACGAGGCCAGGTGCAGCGGCAGCCGGCCCGCGATGCGGGTGAGGCTGACGACCGCCGCGGGCGCGCTGAGTCGTTCGAGGAAGAGCGCCTCGTCGCCGTCCAGGACGCTGAGCTGCACGTGGTGGCCGACCGCGTCGTGGAGGTCCTCCAGCGACGGCATGGCGGCCTCGCGCAGGCTGAGCGCCGGCGAGGCGCGCATCGCCAGCTCCCACAGCCGCACGCCGGTCCGCACGCGCCGGTCGGTGCCGCGGGTGAGGAGCCCGTGGGCGACCAGCTCGGCGACCAGGCGTGAGGTGGTGGCGACGTGCAGCCCGGAGCGGCGGGCGATCTCGGTGACGGTGAGGGACGTGTCACCCGCCTCGAAGGCCTCGAGGATGCGCACGACGCGCGAGACGAGGGACTCCCCCGTCCGCTCCTGCCCGGCGCCCGGGGACGGGGGCTGCGGCCCGCCCGGCAGGGGCTGCGCGCTCATGTCGCACCCGCCGCGGCCTCGGAGATCGACTTCACGCCGCCGTGGGCCGTCATGCCCCCGTCGACGGGGATGTCGGCGCCGCTGATGAAGGAGGAGGCGTCGCCGACGAGGAACACCACCAGCGCCGCGACCTCCTCCACCGTGCCGGTGCGGCCCAGCGGCGTCTCCGCGATGCCGGCGGCGCGGAAGCCCTCGGGCGCGGACTCCGTCATGGGGGTCTCGATGAACCCGGGGTGGATGGCGTTGACCCGGTGGACCCGCTCGAGGTCGTCGACGGCGAGGTCGGCCAGCCGCGCGCGCCAGGTGGTCCCGGCGTCGTTGACGAGGGCGTCGACGCGGCCCGCCCGTTCGGCGGTGCCGGCGGCGACGACCCGGGCGCCCTGCGCCGCGAGCATCCTCGCCTCAGCGGCCCCCTGCCCGCGCGCTGCTCCGGTCACGACCACCAGTTTGCCCGCGACGTCGCGCCCGGTCCCCTCGTACCGGCGCACCGGGTCCGACGCCTCCACGCGCACTCCCACGCCCCTACCGTGGGGTGGCGCCGCGCCCCGCGCAAGGCACCATGTCGGTATGGAGCACATCAGCCGCGTCGATGCGGCCCGCCCTGCGGATTCGCGGCGGCGGGAGCGGACGGTGCACCTCGCGAACCTCGACCTCAACCTGCTCGTCGCGCTGGACGCCCTGCTGCAGCGGCGCAGCGTCACGAAAGCCGCCGCCCAGATGGGCCTCAGCCAGCCGGCGCTGTCCGCGTCGCTGGCCCGGCTGCGGCGCCACTTCGACGACCCGCTGCTGACCAGGGTGGGCAACGAGTACCACCTGACGCCGCTGGCGCAGCAACTGAGAGAGCGGACCCGGGTGGTGCTGGCGGGCGTGGAGCGCGTGTTCGCCGCCGAGCCCGACTTCGACCCCGCCTCCTCCACCCGGGAGGCGACGCTCGTCACCAGCGACTACAGCGAGAGCGTCCTCGGTCCGGCCCTGAGTTCGCTGCTGGCGCAGGAGGCACCGGGGATGCGCCTGCGCCTGCTCGCGAACACCCCTCAGCTCGTGGACAACGCCGAGCGCGTCCTGACCGGGGTCGACCTGCTCCTGCTGCCCCACGGGTTCCTCACGGACCTCCCGCACGAGGACCTGCACCGCGACCGCTGGATGTGCATCGTCTCCGCCGACAACCCCGCAGTGGGTGGGGAACTGACGCCGGAGCACCTGCGCACGATGCCGTGGGTGGTGACGTACCACGGGCCGACCGCCTCGACCCCGGCCGCACGGCAGATGCGGATGCTCGGCATCGAACCGCGCGTGCAGGTCGTCACCGAGCACTTCCTCGCCGTGCCGGGACTCGTGGCGGGCAGCGGGCGCATCGCCCTGCTGCAGGAACTGCTCGTGCGCCGTCTGCCGGCCGACTCCGGGGTCCGGGCGCTCCCCTGCCCCGTCGAGCTCGGGCCGCTCATCGAGGCGATGTGGTGGCACCCGGCCTATTCCGCGGACCCGGAGCACGAGTACCTGCGCGGACTGGTGCTGCGCGCGGCCCGGTCGCTGCGCGCCTGAGGGGTCGCATCGGCGGCGTGGATGCCGTCCATCACGAGGAGTTGTTGGCCGTTCGGGGGCGGGGTCGGGAAACTCCGGAAACCGGCCCGCGACGGTGCGGGCCCGAAGGAGGTCCCGTGTCCGGAACCCTGTCCCCCGATTCCACCAGCGCCTCGTCGGCCTCGCCGGCGTCCCGGCGAGAACCGGGAACCCCGCAGGGGCTGCTCCTCGTCGGCCTCAGCTGCCTGGCCGTGCTCGGGGCGGTGCTGATCGCGCCCATCCAGCCCAGCATCGCCCGGCACTTCGCGGACACCCCCGGCGTCGGCGCCCTGGTTCCGATCTCGCTCACCGTGCCTGCCCTGGCCATCGCGCTCCTGGCGCCGGTCGCGGGCCGCATCATCGACCGCACCGGGCGCATCCGGCTCCTGGTGGCGTCCCTGGTGGCCTACGCCGTCTTCGGGACGGCGCCCCTGTGGCTGGACTCCCTGGAGTCGATCGTCGCCAGCCGCGCCCTCGTGGGCGTCGCCGAGGCGGGGATCATGACCTGCGCCACGGCCCTGGTCGGTGACTACTTCACCGGCCGCCGCCGCAACCGGTACTTCGGCCTGCAGACCGTGGCTGCGTCCGTCTCCGCCGTGATCTTCATCGGGGCCGGCGGTGCGCTCGGGGCCCAGGACTGGCGAACCCCGTTCTGGCTGTACGCGGTCGGCCTGCTCGGGGCGGTCCTCGTGCCGTTCGTGCTCCGCGAGCCCGCGGCCGCACCGGCCGGCAAGCTGCCGCCCCTGGACCTGGAGCGGCTGCGCCTGCCGCTGGCCGTGACGTTCGTCGGCGGCATCGTCTTCTACACGCCGATCGTCGAGCTCTCCTTCGCGCTGGACGCCCTCGGCGTGGAGTCCGTCGCGGTCATCGGCGGCGTCAGCGCCCTGGCAGCGGTCGCGACGGCCGTGGGTGCCGCCTCGTTCGCCCCGATGGCCCGGCGCGGTCCGGCGGTGCTGCTGCCGGTGGCGTTCGGCCTCGCCGGCGTCGGCCTCGTCGTCGTCGCGCTCGCCCCGAGCGTGCCGGTGCTGCTGGCCGGCGGGATCATCGCCTCGGCGGGCACGGGCCTGATGCTGCCCACGCTGCTGTCGTGGACGCTGTCCGACGTGTCCCACGACCAGCGCGGCCGGGCCACCGGCATCTGGACGGGCTGCCTCTTCATCGGGGAGTTCATCTGCCCGCTGGCCGTCCTCGCCATGTCCGCGGTCCTCGGCGGGCTCTCCGCGGCCCTGGTCGCCATCGCCGTCCTCTCCCTGGCCCTGGCCGTCTTCGTGCGGCTGCGCCACCCGCGCCCCGTCCTGACGCACTGAGGGGAGGCCCTGCGGCATCAGCAACATCGATGCGTCTCATCGGGAAGTCGCTGTTCCCTGATACCCGCTGATGTCGCACAGTCGTCAGAGGACACGCACCGCAGCGCCGGCCGCACCCCGGGCCCGGCGCTGCGGTGCGGGTCCGGCAGGACCCACATCCCGAGAGGATCAACGATGATCAAGCTGCTGGCCCACCTCGCCCACCTGGAGATCTCCTCCCCGGACGTCGCGGCCACCGCCGCCTTCCTCGAGCGCGGCTTCGGCCTGCGCCAGGTCGAGCGCGACGACGACGGCTCGGTCTACCTGCGCTGCTGGGGCGACTACCACCCCTACAGCGTCATCGTCTCCCCCGGCGAGCAGCCCGCCCTGGTGAACATGGCGTGGCGGACCTCCAGCGAGGAGGCCCTCGACGAGGCCGCCCGTCGCGTGCAGGCCAAGGGCGTGAGCGGCACCTGGTTCGACAAGCGCCAGGGCCACGGCCGCTCCTTCCAGTTCACCGGCCCCTACGGGCACACCATGGAGCTGTACTGGGACGTCCCGCAGCACCAGGCGCCGGCCGAGCTGCGGTCGGTCTTCCCCGACCGCCCGGAGAAGCGCTCCTCGCACGCCGCGGCTCCCCGCTTCCTCGACCACGTCACCGTCGCCAGTGCCGACGTCAGGGGCTTCGCGGCCTGGTACAGCGAGGTCCTGGGCTTCCGCACCATGGCGTTCACCGAGCTGGACCACGCGGACATCACCGTCTTCAGCGTGCTGACCACCAACGAGAAGTCCCACGACCTCGGCGTCGTCCTCGACTCCTCCACCCTGGGCGGGCGCGTCAACCACATCGCGTTCTGGACCGACTCCCACCAGGAGCTGCTGGTCGCGGCCGACGTCCTCATGGAGAACGGCGCGCACATCGAGTACGGCCCCTCCATCCACGGCATCGGCGAGCAGACCTTCCTGTACTTCCGCGAGCCGGGCGGGCTGCGCATCGAGCTCAACACCGGTGGGTACCGCAACTACGTGCCCGACTGGCAGCCCCACACCTGGAAGCCCTCGCTCGGCTCGAACAGCATCTACCGCAACTCCGCGATGCCCATGTCGATGACGGAGTGCTTCCCGCCGGACCCCGGCAAGCCGTCCGCCACCGAGGAGGGCGTGCTCCCCGGCACCGAGGAGGCCCTGCTGCAGGCCGCCATCGCCAACCCCTACGCGCAGCACGGCCAGGGCTGAGGAGCGTCGTGTTCCAGTACTTCCCGGGCAACTACGTCTGGAACCTCTCCGTCAACCTCGCGATGGAGATGGGCGCCAGGGTCGGCGAGGTCGACGCCATCTGCCGGCCCCTGCTGGAGGCGGCGCAGCGCGGCGAGGACGCCGGCACGGAGGACTTCATGGCCTCCTGGGAGCGCCACGGCGACCGGCTGGTGGAGCTCGCGGCGGACGACGAGGCGGTGGGCCGGTGCCTGAGCGCCGGCGAGAAGCTGGGCCGGGCGGCGACGTACTTCCTCACCGGTGAGCGGATGCAGGCCGCCGACCACGCCCCCCGGCGCGCCCTCTACGCCAAGTTCCTGCACACGTTCCGCCGCGGCGTGGAGCTGGCCGGCGAGGACTGCGAGCGGGTGGAGGTGCCCTACGGGGGCGCGCACCTCGCGGGGCTGCTCACCCACGCCCGCAACCCCGACGGGAGCCGGGCCGAGGGCCCTGCGCCGCTGCTGGTGATGGTCAACGGCCTGGACTCCACCAAGGAGATGCTCTACCGCACGGGCCCCGGGGCCAAGCTCGCCGCACGCGGGGTGGCGAGCCTCTGCCTGGACCAGCCGGGCACCGGCGAGGCGCTGCGCCTGCACGACCTGCACGCGGTCGTGGAGGCCGAGCAGTGGGCGAGCGCCGTCTACGAGGCGCTGGCCGCCCGCGACGACGTCGACGCCGGCCGCATCGGCATGCTCGGGGTCTCGCTCGGCGGCTACTACGCCCCGCGCGCGGTGGCGTTCGAGCCGCGCTTCGCCCTCGGGGTGGCGTGGGGCGCCAACCACGACTGGGGCGCGGTGCAGCGGGCCCGCCGCGCCGCCCAGGGCGAGCGTCCGGTCCCCCACTACTGGGACCACGTCCAGTGGGTGTGGGGGACGAAGGACCTCGACGACTTCTTCGCGCTGGCGGACCGGGTCACCCTCGACGGGGTCCTGGACCGCATCACCGTGCCGTTCCTCGTCACCCACGGGGCGCAGGACCGGCAGATCCCCCTGCAGTACGCCCACCGCACCTACGAGCAGCTCGTCAACAGCCCGGAGCGTGAGCTGAAGGTCTTCACGGAGCGGGAGGGCGGCGTGCAGCACTCCAGCGTCGACAACGGCTCGGTGGCCACGGACTTCATCGCCGACTGGGTGGCCGAGCGCCTCGGGGGGCGGACGTCGTGACCACCCGGGACGCCGCGGGGGGCGTCCCCGCGCCCGACCGCACCGACCCCGAGGGGGCCATCGCCGCCGCCGCCGCGCGCTGCTCGAACTGGGGCCGCTGGGGCCCCGACGACGTGCACGGCACCCTGAACTTCCTCACCGACGACCTCCGCCGCGACGCGGCCCGGCTGGTGCGGCGCGGCGCGGCGTTCTCCCTGTCGCAGCCGTTCGACATGGCCGGCCCGCAGCGGGGCTGGCGGCGGCGGACCAACCCGGTGCACACCATGCTCGACACGGGCACCGACGCCGAGCGTGGCCAGGGCTTCCCCCACGGCCTGGGCGGCGCCGACGACGTGATCGCGATGCCGCTGCAGTGCTCCACGCAGTGGGACGGCCTCGGGCACATCTTCGACCACGGCCGCGCCTGGAACGGGCGGCGGGCGGGCGACGTGGTGACGTCCCAGGGGGACGCGGTCACCGGCATCGAGACGGCGGCCGAGCGCATCGTCGGCCGGGGAGTGCTCCTCGACGTGGGCCGCCGCTTCGGGCGGGACGTGGCAAGCTCGGGTGGTGAGCTGCCCGACGGGTTCGCCGTCACGCAGGAGCACCTGGAGGCGACGATCGCCGCCCAGGGGCCCACGTCCGCCGTGGGCCGCGGTGACCTCGTGCTCGTCCGCACGGGGCAGTACGCCCGGGCCCGCCGCGACGGCTGGGGCGACTACGCCGGCGGCCCGGCTCCCGGGCTGTCGTTCACGACCGCCGACTGGCTGCACGGCACGGAGATCGCGGCGATCGCCACGGACACGTGGGGGTTCGAGGTCCGCCCCAACGAGTTCGACGACGCCTTCCAGCCGCTGCACCAGGTCGTCATCCCGCACATCGGCCTGTTCGTCGGGGAGATGTGGGACCTCGACGCCCTCGCCGCGGACTGCGCCGCCGACGGTGTCCACGAGTTCCTGCTCGTGGCGGCCCCGCTGCGCGTGACCGGGGCCGTCGGCGCCCCCCTCAACCCCATCGCCCTCAAGTGACCCGTCCTCCCGGAGGTGTGGCGACGATGCCCGCAGTCCGCAACGTTCTCGTCCTCGGCGGTGGCGCCGCCGGTGCCGCCACCGCGATCCTGCTCGCCAGGGCGGGGGTGTCCGTCGAGCTGGCCGAGGCGCGCCCCGCCCCTCCGGAGGTCGGCTCCGGCATCACCCTCCAGGGGAACGCGCTGCGCATCCTGCGCGACCTCGGCGTGTGGCCGCAGGTGGAGGCCGCCGGATACTCCTTCGACTCCCTCGGCATCCGCCTGCCCGACCCCGTCGGGACCCTCGTCGCCGAGCTGCCCGACGTGCGCTCCGGCGGCCCCGACCTGCCCGCCACGGTCGGGATGCACCGCCCCGTGCTGACCCGCATCCTCCTCGACCGGGCGGCGGAGGTGGGGGTGCGCCTGCGGTTCGGCACCACCGCCGTGGCGCTGCGGCAGGGCGGGGAGGTCGACGGCGAGGGCGTGGAGGTGGACTTCGCCGACGGTCCCACCGGCCGCTACGACCTCGTCGTGGGCGCGGACGGCATCCGCTCCTGGACCCGCCGCGCGATCGGCATCGACGTCGAGCCGCGCGCGACCGGCATGGGCATCTGGCGGGTCTACGCACCCCGCCCGGCCGAGATCACCCGCACCGACCTGGTCTACGGCGGTCCCTGCTACATCGCCGGCTACTGCCCCACGAGCGAGGACAGCCTCTACGCCTACCTCGTCGAGGACGCCCAGGACCGGTTCGTCATGTCGCAGGCCGAGAAGATCGCCACCTTCCGGCAGCTGGCGGCCGCCTACCACGGCCCCTGGGACGCCCTCAGGGAGGGGATCAGCGACGACACCCACATCAACTACACGTGGTTCGAGACCCACGTCGTCGAAGGCCCCTGGCACCGCGGCCGCGTCGTGCTCGTCGGCGACGCCGTCCACTCCTGCCCGCCCACCATCGCGCAGGGCGCCGCGCAGGCGCTGGAGGACGCCGCGGTGCTCGCCGAGCTGCTCCTCACCGCGGACCGCCTCGACGAGGACCTGCTCGAGCGCTACAACGCCCGCCGGCAGGACCGGGCGCGGCAGGTGGTGGACGCCTCGGTGCAGATCGGGCGGTGGATGCTCGAGCACACCCCGCGCGAGGAGGCCGACGTGGCGGGGCTCATCGGCAGGATCTGCAAGCTCGTGACGGACCCCGCGTGAGGGCTGCACCGTGAGGCTCGCCCGCGTCGAGGCGCCGGGCGGGCGGTTCAGCGGCGTCGTCGTCGGGGGTCCGGGCGAGGAGGTCGTCCACGCGCTGCCCGGCGGCACGACGGTCCTCGACCTGGCCGCCGCCGGCCTGGACGCGGCGCGGGAGGCCGCCGCCGCGGCGCGCCGCTCCTCCCCCGCGGTGCCGCTGTCCGCGGTGCGGCTGCTGCCGCCGCTGGAGCCGCCCTCGGTGCGCGACTTCGTCGCCTTCGAGGAGCACGTGGAGGGAGTGGTGCGCAGCGTCGGCGGCGGCTCGGGCGGAACCGTCCCCGACGCCTGGTACGAGGCGCCGACGTTCTACTTCGCCAACCCGCACAGCCTCATCGGGGCCCACGACGACGTCGCGGTTCCCCCGGGGTGCACGGTGCTGGACTTCGAGCTCGAGGTCGCGGCGATCGTCGGGGCGGCGGGCACGAACCTCAGTCCCGCGCAGGCGCGCCAGCACGTCTTCGGCTACACGGTGTTCAACGACTGGTCCGCCCGCGACCTGCAGGGCAGGGAGATGCGGGTGGGGCTCGGGCCCGCCAAGGGCAAGGACTTCGCCACGACCCTGGGCCCGTGGGTGGTGACCGCCGACGAGCTGGAGGACTTCCGCGACTCCGACGGCCACCTGGCCCTGGAGCTGACCGCGGAGGTCGACGGGCGGCGGGTCGGCCACGACCTGCTCTCCAACGCGGGGTGGACGTTCGAGGAGATGGTCGCCTACGCCTCGCGCGGCACGTGGGTGCGCCCGGGTGACGTGCTCGGGTCGGGCACCTGCGGCAACGGCGGCTGCCTGGCGGAGCTGTGGGGGCGGGCCGGGGCGCAGGAGCCGCCGCCCCTGGCGCCGGGGAACCGGGTCCGTCTGCACGTGGAGGGCATCGGCGCGGTGGAGAACCTCGTCGTCGCGGGTGAACCGCTCGGGGCGGTCCCCGTCGTCCCGACGGCCCGGCGCAGGTCGCGGGCGCGGCACCGCCCCGACTGACGCGGGGACGCCTTCCGGGGCGGGGACGTTCGGTCGGCGACTCGCGGCGTGTCGCGTGCGCAACGTCCCCGCCGAAACCCGGCACGCCCGGGGCGGGGACGTTCGGTCGGCGACTCGCGGCGTGTCGCGTGCGCAACGTCCCCGCCCCGGGCGCGGGTGGTGCAGGTGCCAGATGCGCAAGCGCGTGACCTCGGCGCGCAGGGCGCCGGCCAGCTGGGCGAGCTGAGCCGCGGCTGCGTCGACAGCTCTCAGCGCGGCGGCGCGGGCGGGCGCAGCAGCTCTGCGAACGCTTCGACCTCCGCGACCATGTCGATCTCCGGGTCGAGCAGCCACTGCACCTGCAGGCCGTCGAGGAGGGCGGCGAACTGCCGCGCGAGCAGTCGAGGGTCGACGTCCCCGCGGATGCGCCCGAGCCGCTGGTCCTCGGCGATGCCCGCGCTGATGACCTCGACGTAGCCCTGGTAGTGGGAGCGGAAGAACTCGTGGGCCGGGTGTCCGGGGTCGGTGGACTCGGCGGCGACGGTGGTGTGCAGGGCGACGATCCCGCGCGTGGTGGTGTTCTCCCGGACGTTGGCCACGACCGCGGGGACGACGCCCTGCTCCCTCGCGATCCGCTCGATGCCGGGGGTCTGGACCTGTCGCCGGCGCAGGAGGACGGCGACGAGCAGTTCGTCCTTGGAGCCGAAGTGGTGCAGCAGGGAGGTGTGGCTGACGCCGACCCGTTCCGCGATCTCGCGCAGCGAGCTGCCCCGCAGGCCCTGGGAGGCGAACACCTCGAACGCGGCGTCGAGGATCTCCTCGCGGCGCTGCGCGGTCTTGGCGTAGGGGCCGCGCCGCCCGCCCGACCTGGCCGGTGCGGGGGCCTGCGCCCCGGCGGGCGTGGCCTCGCTGCGTGCCGTCATCGCCGGCGTCCCCCTCCCCGCGGGCGGCGTCCGCACGCGCCCCTGCGACGGTACCCCGCCGACCGGGGTACGAATATTGACCGTCTGGACATTTTGCGCCTACCGTCGATCAGGACGCGGCCACCGTGGACCGCCCGAGCAGTGAGGTCCCCGATGAGCGTGGACAGCCACCCCCGCACCCCTCCCTCCCCGGTGTCCCCCTCCCCGGGGAGGGAGGAGCCCCCAGCCGGCGCGCCCTACCGCGACGCCGCCCTGCCCGTCGACGTGCGCGTCGAGGACCTGCTCTCCCGCATGACCCTGGAGGAGAAGGCGGGTCAGCTCTTCCACACGATGGTCACCATCGGCGAGGGCGGGCGGCTCGCCGGGCCGGTGCCCGCCTTCGGCATGGCCGGCACCGAGCAGATGGTGCGGGAGCAGCACCTGAGCCACTTCAACCTCGTCGGGGACGTCACCTCTGCCCGCGAGGCCGCCGAGTGGCACAACCGGCTGCAGGCGCTCGCGCTCGGCACGCGGCTGGGCATCCCCGTCACGGTCTCCTCCGACCCCCGCAACGCCTTCGCCTCCAACCCGGGCACCGCCGCGCGGGCGGGCGCCCTGTCACAGTGGCCGGAGCCGCTCGGGCTGGCCGCCGTGCGCGACCCCGACCTCGTCCGCCGGGCCGCCGACGCCGCCCGCCAGGAGTACCTGGCCCTCGGCATCCGCTGCGCGCTGCACCCCCAGGTCGACCTGGCCACCGAGTACCGCTGGTCCCGCATCGGGCAGACCTTCGGGGAGGACGCGAAGCTCACCGGTGAGCTCGTCGCCGCCTACATCGAGGGCTTCCAGGGCCCGCGGCTCGGCCCGGCGTCCGTGGCCACGATGACCAAGCACTTCCCCGGCGGCGGCCCGCAGAAGGACGGCGAGGACCCCCACTTCGCCTACGGGAAGGAGCAGGTCTACCCGGGCGGCAACTTCGAGCACCACCTGGAGCCGTTCATCGCGGCCATCGCGGCCGGAACCCCGCAGATCATGCCGTACTACGGGATGCCCGTCGGGACGGACCTGGAGGAGGTCGCCTTCGGCTTCAACCGCCAGGTCCTCACCGGCCTGCTCCGCGAGCGGCTCGGCTTCGACGGCGTCGTCTGCACCGACTGGGGCCTCATCACCGACGCCGAGGTCTTCGGACAGCCGCTGCCCGCGCGCGCCTGGGGCGTGGAGCACCTCACCCCCCTGGAGCGCGTCGCCAGGGCCCTGCACGCCGGCGCCGACCAGTTCGGCGGCGAGACCCGCACCGACCTCGTGCTCGAACTCGTGCGCTCCGGCAGCGTGCCCGAACGGCGCATCGACGAGTCCGTCCGCCGGGTGCTGCGCCTCAAGTTCACCCTCGGCCTGTTCGACGATCCCTTCGTGGACGTCGAGGCCGCCGAGTCGGCCGTCGGCCGCGCCGACCTGTGCCTCGCCGGGTTCGAGGCGCAGGCGGCGTCCGTCACCGTCCTGACGAACCGCCCTGCGCACGCCGAGGACGAGCCGACGCGGCCGGTCCTCCCCCTGAACCCGGGCGTGCGCGTCTACCTGGAGGGCCTGGACGCCGCCGTGGTGGCGCACGACGCGGTCCCCGTCGCCTCCCCCGAGGAGGCCGACGTCGCGCTGCTGCGCCTCGAGGCCCCCTACGAGCCCCGCCCGGGCGGCTTCGAGGCCCACTTCCACGCCGGCTCCCTCGAGTACTCCCCCGAGGAGCTGGAGCGGATCCTGCGCATCGCACGCACCGTGCCCACCGTCGTGGACGTCCACCTCGACCGCCCGGCCGTCCTGCCCGAGATCGCCGAGGTCGTCGCCGCCCTCGTCGCCACCTTCGGCGTCGGCGACGCCGCCCTCTGGGAGGTCCTCACGGGCCGCGCCGCAGCCCGCGGCCGCCTCCCGTTCGACCTGCCCCGGTCCACCGCCGCCGTGGCCGCCAGCCGCAGCGACGTCCCGTTCGACACCGCAGACCCCCTGTTCCGCTTCGGCGACGGCCTCGTCGGCTGAACGCCCCCAGCACCTGGTTCGAAGGAGAATCGTGAACAGCAGCGCCGCACCCTCCGCACCGGCCTCCGGGCCGGCCCCCGTGTCCCCGCGCCGGGCCTGGTACATCGCCGTCGTCGCCGGCATGGCCTCCTACCTCGACGCCGGAGCCATCGCAGGCTCCGCCACCGCCCTCGCCCTCTACAAGGAGGAGTTCGGCTTCAGCGGGGCGCAGTACTCCCAGCTCGCGGCCCTGCTCACCGCGATGATCGCGGTCGGCGCCCTCATCGGCGGCCGCCTCGGGGACCGCTACGGACGCAAGCGCGTCTTCGGGCTGACGATGGTCCTCTTCGCCCTCGGCGCCGCACTGCTGACCTTCGCGCCCGGCGTGGCGTTCCTCTACGCGGGCGTCGCCGTGCTCGGCTTCGCCGCCGGCGCGGACCTGCCGCCGTCGTTGGCGATGGTCGCCGAGAGCGCCCCGGTCGGCAAGAAGGGGAAGATGATCGCGTTCTCGCACGTCCTCTGGATGGTGGGCGTCGTCGTCGTCATCTTCCTGCAGATCGGCGTCGGCGCGATGGGCGTGACCGGGGCCCGCATCATCTTCGGGCACCTGCTCGTCGTCTCCCTCATCGTGCTCGTGCTCCGCTTCGGGCTGCCCGAGTCCCTCGAGTGGTCGGCGGCGCGCAGCGGCGCGACGGCCGAGGTGCAGCACGACGCGATCGACTTCACCTCCCTCAAGGGCCTCTTCCGCTCCCGCTACGCCGCTCCCCTGGTCGCCACCGGCCTCTTCTACGCCCTGGCGAACATCGCGGCCAACACCAACGGCCAGTTCCAGACCGTCCTCTACACCCAGTTCGCGGGCCTCGACTTCCCGACCGCGGGCATGTACAGCCTCATCGGGCTCGTCTTCGTGTTCGTCGGGATGTTCACGCTGATGCGCCTGGTCGACACCCGCTACCGGCGGCCGGCCTTCATCGTCGGCGCGGTGCTCGCCGTGACGGCGTGGATCGTCCCCGCCGTCGGCGGCATCTCGGTGGCCACCCTGCTCACGATGAGCGTCCTCTTCGCCCTCGGCGGCGCGATCGCCGGTGAGCCGATGTACAAGGTGTGGTCGCAGGAGCTGCTGCCCACCCTGTACCGCAGCACAGCGCAGGGCATCACGATCGCCTTCGCCCGCATCGTGGCCGCCGTCGTCGCCCTGGTGACCTACCCCATCCTGGAGGTCGGCCCCAACGCCCTGTTCGGCTTCCTGGCCGTCACCACCCTCGCAGCCTGCCTCATCGGCCTGCTGTGGATCTCGCGGATGCCCAAGGCCGAGTCCGCGACCGGCCCTGCCCTCACCCCGGCTCCCAAGGCAGCACAGCCCTCGCGCGCGCTCTGACCCCTCCCGGCACTCCCGAAAGGCCCCAGCATGTCGACGCCCCGCCCCGCCTCCGTCCGCTTCGAGCACCACCAGCTCGGGCGCCCGGGGGTGGGGCGGCTCGGCGTCGGCGACACCCGGCCACGGCTGTCGTGGCAGGTTCCCGAGGCACCCGCCGGCTACCTCCAGCTCGGCTACCGCGTCGAGGTCGCGTTCGAGCCGCCCGTCGGGCGACCGCAGACCTCGGTGCACGAGGTCCGCGGGAACGAGCAGCTCCTCGTCCCCTGGCCCGCCCGCGACCTCGCCTCCCGCGAGCGCGTGCGGGTCCGCGTGCAGGTGGAGGGGCCGGACGGGTGGGGCCCGTGGAGCGAGCCCGCCGTCCTGGAGACCGGCCTGCTGGCGGCCGGGGACTGGAGCGCGCGGTTCGTCACCGCCCCCTGGCCGGAGCGGGCGGGCACCGACCGGCGTCCGTTCCTGGTGCGCCGGGAGTTCACCCTGCCGGCCGACGCCCGCATCGCCCGCGCCCGCCTGTACCTGTCGGCGCACGGCCTGGCCGAGGCGGAGGTCAACGGCCGGCGCGCCGGCGACGAGGAGCTCACCCCCGGCTGGACCAGCTACGCGCACCGCCTGCGCTACGCCACCTTCGACGTCACCGACCTCGTGCGCCCGGGCGCCAACGCGATCGGCGTCTGGCTGGGCGACGGCTGGTGGCGCGGGCGCATCGGCTTCGAGGGCGGCGTGCACGACGTCTACGGCACCGACCTCGCCGCCCTGGTGCAGCTGGAGGTCGTGACCGCGGACGGGACCCGCCACACCATCGCCGGCGACGGCGGGTGGCAGGCCGGCCCCGGCCCCCTCCTCTTCTCCGGGCTCTACGACGGTGAGCGCTTCGACGCCCGCCTCTACGACCCGGCCTGGTCGCTGCCGGGATTCGCCGCCGCGGGCTGGGAGCCGGCGCGAACCGCGCCCCTCGACGCGGGCGTCCTGGGCGCACCGACCGGTCCCCCCGTGCGCTGCACCGAGGAACTGCGCCCCGTCGCGGTGCAGGACAAGGGGAACGGGCGCCACCTGCTCGACTTCGGGCAGAACCACTCCGGGCGGCTGCGCCTGCGCGTCGACGGCCCCGCCGGCACGGAGATCACGCTGCGGCACGCGGAGGTCCTGCAGGACGGGGAGCTGTGCGCCCGCCCGCTGCGGGAGGCCGCCGCCACCGACGTGCTCGTGCTGCCCGGCGGACCGGTGGAGTGGGAGCCCCGCTTCACGATCCACGGCTACCGCTACGCGGAGGTCTCCGGCTGGCCGGGCGACCTGGAGGACGGGGCGGTCGTCTCCCGCGTCCTGCACAGCGACATGGCGCGCACCGGCTGGTTCTCCTGCTCCGACCCCCTCGTGGACCGCCTGCACGAGAACACCGTGTGGAGCCTGCGCTCCAACTTCGTCGACCTGCCCACCGACTGCCCGCAGCGCGACGAGCGCCTCGGCTGGACCGGGGACCTGCAGGTGTTCGCGCCCACCGCCGCCTTCCTCTACGACGTCAGCGGTTTCCTGCACTCCTGGCTGGCGGATGTGGCCGCGGAGCAGGCGGAGCACGGCACCGTCCCGTTGTACGTGCCGTGGATCCCCCTCGGGCTGTGGGGGCGGTTCCCGATGGTTCCCGCTGCCGTCTGGGGGGACGTCGCCGTCCTCACCCCGGACGTGCTGCACTCCCGCACCGGCGACACGGAGGTGCTGCGGCGGCAGTACGCCAGCGCCCGCGCCTGGGTCGAGCAGGTCGCGACCACCGCGGGGCCGGACCGCATCGCCGACAAGACGTTCCAGCTCGGCGACTGGCTGGACCCCGCCGCGCCGCCGGACTCCCCCGCGCAGGCCACCACCGAACCCGGCCTGGTGGCCACCGCCTACTTCGCGCACTCCGCGCGCAGGCTCTCCGCGGTCGCGGCCCTGCTCGGGGAGGCCTCCGACGCTCGGCGCTACGCGGACCTGGCCCAGGAGGTCGCCGCGGCCTTCGCGGGACGGTTCGTCCGCGCCGACGGGCGCCTGAGCAGCGACACGCAGACCGCCCACTCCCTGGCGCTGCTCTTCGACCTGCTGCCCGGGGACGACGCCCGCCGGGCCGCCGCGGACCGGCTCGCCGACCTGGTGCGGCAGGCGGGTGGTCGCATCGCCACCGGTTTCGCCGGCACCCCCGTCGTCACGGACGCCCTCAGCTCGACGGGCCACGTCGCGGAGGCCTACCGGCTGCTGCAGAGCACCGCCTGCCCCTCCTGGCTCTACCCCGTCACGATGGGGGCGACGACCGTCTGGGAGCGCTGGGACTCGATGCTGCCCGATGGCAGCGTCAACCCCGGCGACATGACGTCCTTCAACCACTACGCCCTCGGTGCGGTCGCCGACTGGCTGCACCGCGTCGTCGCGGGAATCGCGCCGGACGCCCCCGGCTACCGCCGGATCCGCTTCGCCCCGCGCCCCGGCGGCACCCTCACCTCGGCCGCCGCCGCGCACCTCACGCCGTACGGGCGGGCGTCCATCAGCTGGTCGCTGGACGGCGGGCTGTTGCGGGTCGCCGTGGAGGTCCCACCGGGCGCCACGGGCGTGCTGGACCTGCCGGGCACCGAGCCGCGCGAGGTCGGGCACGGGCGCCACACCGCAGAGGTCGCCCTCCCCGCCTGAGGTCCGGGGCGCCCCCCCCAGGCGGGGACGTTGCGCGGACGACTCGCCGGTGTCGCGCCGCCGAACGTCCCCGCCCCGAGCGCGCGGGCAGCGGGTGCGGGGTTCAGCCCCGGCCCGGGACCTCCACGTGGCGACGGCCGGCGCCGCTCGCGCAGGCCGCGGTGAAGCGGTGCGCGCCGGACCCGACGAACTCGGTGCGCCCGTCCGGCAGCACAACCCGGCCCGTGGCGCCGGTGGGGACCTGCACGGTGACGGTGAAGTGGCCCGCCGCCAGCGTCCAGCTCACCGAGGCCGTGCCGTAGGGGGTCTCGTGCCGGGCGGTGGCGGAGGTGATCCCGTCCCCGGGACGCGGGTGGAACAGGATGGAGCGGTACCCGGGCGCGTCGGGCGCCAGACCGGCGACGACGCGGTGCAGCCAGTCGGCGACCGCACCGAGGGCGTAGTGGTTGAAGGAGGTCATGCCCCCCGGGTTCACCGTGCCGTCGGGCAGCAGGCTGTCCCAGCGCTCCCAGATCGTCGTGGCCCCGCTGAGGACGGTGTACAGCCACGACGGGCAGCCGCGCTCCAGCAGCAGCGCGTACGCCTCCTCGACGTGCCCGGTCTGGGTCAGCGCGTCGCAGATGACCGGCGTGCCCGCGAAGCCGGTCGCGATGCGGTTGCCGGCGTCGCGGACCAGCTCGGCCAGCCGCGCACCGGCGGCCTGCTGCTCCTCGCCGGAGACGAGGCCGAAGCGGATCGCCAGGGCGTAGGCGGTCTGCGCGTCGGAGGTCAGCCGCCCGTCCGGGCGCACGTGCTCGGCGAGGAACGCCTCGCGGACCTCCTCAGCCAGCTCCGCGTAGTGCTCCGCGTCGCCGTCCTCGCCGAGGATGCGCGCCGTCTCCGCCAGGTGCCGCGCCGACCAGGCGAAGTAGGCGGTGGCCACGAGGTGGCGGTCGGTGCGCGCGTCGGCGGGGTCCTCCGGCGGGGCGGCGGGGTCGAGCCAGTCGCCGAGCTGGAAGCCGGAGTTCCACAACCGCGACGGCCCGGCGAGCCGCTCGACGAGGTCCACCCATCGCCGGGCGCTGCCGTACTGGGCGGCGAGCAGGCCCAGGTCGCCGGTGCGCTCGAACAGCGTCCACGGCGTGAGGACCACGACGTCGCCCCAGACGGCGCCGGGGCGGATCGGCGTCCACTCCTCGCCGCCGGGGATGACGGGCACGTACCAGGGCACGGTGCCGTCCTCGAGCTGCTCGGCCTCCACATCGCGCAGCCAGGACGACAGCATCCCCGTGACGTCGAAGAGGAACGCCGCGGTGGGCGCGAAGACCTGGATGTCCCCGGTCCAGCCGAGGCGCTCGTCGCGCTGGGGGCAGTCGGTGGGGATGTCGACGAAGTTGGACCGGGTGCTCCAGACGACGTTCTCGTGCAGGCGCTCCACGAGGGGGTCGGAGCAGCTGAACCAGCCGGTGCGCTCGAGGTCGGTGTGCAGCACGCGGAAGACGACGTCGCCCGGCTGCAGGGTCTCGCCGGGCCAGCCCTCCACCTGCGCGTAGCGGAAGCCGTGGATGGTGAAGGCGGGTTCCCACTCCTCGGTCCCGCCGCCGCGCAGGACGTAGGTGTCGCGCGACTCGGCCTCCCGCAACGGCCGGGTGCACAGCTCGCCGTCCTCGAGGACCTCCGCGTGGGTGAGGGTCACGACCCGGCCGGCCTCGCCGCTGACCCGGATGCGCAGCCGGCCCGCGGCGTTCTGCCCGAAGTCGAGGAGGAAACGGCCCTCACCGCGCGGCTCCACCCGCACCGGCTCGAGCTCCTGCGTGCACCGCACCGGCGGGCCGGTGGGCGCGACCAGGCGGGAGGCGTCGACGGGCGCGCTGCGCACGGGCGTCCAGGCGGAGTCGTCGAAGCCCGGCTCGGACCAGCCGTGCGGCAGCTCCCGTGCGTCGTAGCGCTCGCCCTCGTAGAGGCCGCTGAACAGGATCGGGCCGTGGGCGGCGCGCCAGTGCCCGTCGGTGGCGAGCACCGCCTCGGTGCCGTCGTCGAAGGTGACGTGGAGCTGGGCGATGAGGGCGAGGTCGGTGCCGTAGAGGTTGCGGTACCCGCCGTCGAAGCCGATCCGCCCGCGGAACCAGCCGTCGGCGAGCCAGGAGCCGATGGCGTTGCCGCCCTCCCGCAGCAGGTCGGTGACGTCGTGGGTGGAGTAGCGCAGCCGCTGCGGGTAGACCGTCCAGCCGGGGGCCAGCTCGTCGGTGCCGACCCGACGGCCGTTGACCTCGAGGCGGAAGAGGCCGTGCGCGCTGGCGTAGAGGCGCGCGGAGCGGACGGGGCGGTCGAGGACGAAGCTCCTGCGCAGCAGCGGCGGCCGGCGGTCGGAGTCGGGGTCCTCGGGCCACGCCGGGCCCACCGCGGCGGCGCGCCAGTCCTCGGGCAGCAGCAGACCCGCCTCCACCGCCGCGGGCTCCGACCACCCGGACGGGTCCTCCTCCCCCGCGCCCCAGACCCGCACCCGCACCGACGCCCTCTCGCGGGAGCGCAGCGGTGCCCACGGCCACGGCAGGAGCACCGAGTCCGGGGTGGCGGTGCGCCCGGTCGACTCGGTGGCACCGCCGCGGGTGATCTCGAACTCGTGGGCGGCGGGCAGCCAGCCGGCGGGCGCCGTGGTCCTGAAGGAGATGCGCGGGCACGGTTCGCCGGTCCCCAGGGGCTCGCGGTGGTGCTCGAACGTCGGGCGTGCGGGAACGGCGCTCATGCCGGAGGGGTCCTCACGTGTCGGAAGAGGACACCGGCGGCGGCCGACCACGGCCGCCGCCGGTGCAGGAGGGGATCAGCCCTTGACCGCGCCGCCGGCGAGGCCGGCCATGATGCGCTTGTTCAGGACGAGGTAGATGGCCAGCAGCCCGAAGACGTTCATGCAGATCGCGGCGAACAGCGGCCCGTAGTCGGTCGCCCCGAACTGGCCGTTGAAGTTCAGCAGCCCGACCTGAACGGTGCGTAGCTCGGTGGAGTTGGTGAAGGTCAGCGCGATCAGCAGGTCGTTCCAGATGAAGAAGAACTGCACCAGTGCGACGGTGAACACGGCGTTGCGCACCATCGGGAAGCCGATGGACACGAAGGCGCGCAGCACCGTCGCCCCGTCGATCGCGGCGGCCTCGAAGACCTCGCGCGGGATGGCCCGGAAGTACGTCGCCATCATGAACACCGTCAGGGGCAGGCCCGTGGCGGTGTACGTGATGATCAGCGGCCACAGCGAGCCGGTGAGCCCGAGCTGGAAGTAGGCGCTGAACAGCGGCAGCAGGATCATCTGGCCCGGCACCATGATGCCGGCGAGGAAGATCAGCAGGACGGTGCCGCGGCCCTTCCAGACGAGGACCTCCAGCGCGAAGCCGGCCGCCACCCCCAGGACGATGATCAGTGCCAGGGACGGCGCGACGGCGAGGACGCTGTTGCGCAGGTAGAGCCCGATGTTGCCGGTCGTCCACGCCTCGGCGTAGTTCCCCCAGGCCAGCGACGAGGGCAGCGACCAGAAGGGCTCCTCGACGAACTCCCGCCGGGTCTTGAACGAGCTGAGCAGCAGCCACACCAGCGGGTAGACCTCGATGACGAGGATGACCGCGATGAGGGCCCGGACGGGCAGGCGCCGCAGGAACCCGCGGCTGCGGCGGACGGGTGCGGGCGGCGGGACGGGGCGCACGCTGCGCTCCGGCGCGAGGACTGCGGACATGCTCAGGCCTCCGTGAGGTCGCGGCGCGAGGAGCGGAAGACGAAGACGGTGACCAGCAGGCACAGGACGGTCAGCAGCAGCGCGATGGTGCTGCCGTAGCCGTACTCGCCGTAGTTGAACGACGTCTGGTACATGTACAGCGTCAGGGGGGTGGTGGCGTTGCCCGGGCCGCCGCCGGTGAGCGCGACGATCGTGTCGAACACCTTCAGCGTGCCGTTGATGCTGAAGATGAGCGAGGAGAGCAGCACCGGGAGGGACAGCGGCAGCACGATGCGCCAGATGAGCGTGAGGCCCGTGGCCCCGTCCAGCCGGCCGGCCTCCAGCAGCTCCTCGGGGATGTCGAGGAGGCCGGTGTAGAGCAGCACGGCGTAGAAGCCCATCGAGCGCCACAGGTCCATGAGCACGATGACGGCGAAGGACGTGCCGGCGGTGCCGAACCAGTCCACGGCGCCGATGCCGACCGCTCCGAGGAGGGAGTTGACCAGCCCCTCCTGGGGCGCGATCTGGAACATCTTCTGGAACAGCAGCGCCACCGCCACCGTGGGCAGGACGACCGGGAAGAAGACGAGGGTGCGGATGACGCTGGAGCCGTTCTTCAGGACGAAGACGTAGAGCAGCGCGAGCAGGTAGCCCAGCAGGATCTGGCCCACCGTCACCACCGCGGCGTACTTCACGGTGAACCAGAGCGCCTGCCGGACGGCCGGGTCGTTCGCCAGCTTCACGAAGTTGTCCGCACCGACGTAGGTGAAGCCGATGATGGCGTTGCCGCTGAAGAGCGTGTACCCCAGCGACCACAGCACCGGCAGCAGCATGGCGACGGAGTACACGAGGAGGGCGGGGCCGAGCAGGACGGCGATCGCCTTCCTGTCGCCGAGGATGTCGTTCATGTGCGGTGCGGAACCTTTCGCTCCATGGTGCGGGGGCGCCCGCCGTCGCGGCAGGCACCCCCTCTCTGTCTCAGTGCCTCACCGGGCGTCGAGGTCGGTCTGCACCAGCTCCATGAACTCCTGCGCGGACAGGGTGCCGCTGACGAGCGGGGCGGCGTTGGTCTGGCTGGTGTCGGTGGCCTTGGTGGGGAAGTGGGCCTCGAACCACAGGACCGTCTCGTCGGTGGAGGCGATCTTGTCCTGGACCATCTTGGTCAGGTCGTCGACCGGGGCGTCGCTGTCCGCGACGAAGCCGGAGATCGACTGCTTCTCCTCCAGCAGGGCGGAGCCGTAGTTGTCGGCGATGCAGCCGAGCCAGGCGCCCGCGTTCTCGTCGTAGGCCTTCTCGGACATGGTCATCGGGAGGCCGACGTTGGAGGGGAGCTGGTCGATGCTGCCCTTGCCGCCCGCGACCGCGGGGAAGGGCATGAAGCCGACGTTCTCGACACCGATCTGGTTCTGCTCGGGGTCGGTGAAGTTGCCCAGCGCCCAGCTGCCCATGTACATCATGCCGGTCTCGCCGCCGAGGAACTGCGCCATCGCGGTGTCGTAGTCGATGCTGCCGACACCCTGACCGAACCAGCCCTTCGCGCCCAGGTCCGCGACGGCCTGGGCCGCGGCGACGTACTCGGGGTCGGTGAGCTTCGCCTCGCCGGCGGCGACCTCGTCCATCGCGTCCGGGCCGAGGGAGCGGAAGAGGTAGCCGCTGATCATGCGGGTGATCGGCCAGCCCTGCTCGCCGGAGGCCGCGAACGGCTGCACACCGGCGGCCTGGAGCTTCTCGGAGGCGGCGACGAGCTCGTCCCACGTGGTGGGGACCGCGATCCCGTTGTCCGCGAAGATCTTCTTGTTGTACCAGATGCCCTCGACGTTGTACTCGTACGGCAGGGCGTTGAAGCCGCCGTAGAGGGACTCGATCGTGGCGATCGCGGCAGGCTGGACCTTGTCGAGCTTGCCGAGGTCGGTCAGCGCCTTCTCGAAGTCGACGACGTGACCGTTCTCGGCGAGCTGCTTCGTCAGGGCCGGGGAGCTGCCGGCGGCGAACTGCTCCGGCAGGGCGTTCTGGCCGGCGAGGAGCTGGAGCTTCTGGTCGAGCTGCTTCTGGGGAACGGTCTCGATCTTCAGCGGGGCGGCGTCGTCGGCCGTCTTGCACTCGGCCTGGCTCAGCGTCTCCAGCATCGCGGGCACCGTGGCGTTCTCGGTGTTGACCAGGAAGTCGAAGCTCCCCGCGCCACCGGCGGCGCCGCCGCTCGTCTCGCTGTCGCCGCCACCGCACGCGGTCAGCGCGAGTGCGCTGACGCCCAGGGCCGCGACCAGGGGGGCCGTGCGGGAACGCCCGCGGCGCACCTGTCCTGCCATCACAGTTCCTCCTCGAAGTGTGGAGCGCCTTGAAACGCTTCAACCGAAGGTAGGCAGGCGTTGCCCGCACTGTCAACGCGCTTCGCTCCGATCGATTGAAACGCTTCATAACGATCCGGTGACGTGCCTCGCGCTCCCTCGGACGCGGGCACCGCCGACATGGACGCGGGCAGGACGTGGGAACCGGCGTGGCAGGATGAGCGGCAGCGGCGTCGAGATCGCGACGCCACGACCGTCTGCGGGGAGCTGTGCGCAAGGGCATCAAGGACGTGGCCCGGCTCGCGGGCGTCTCGGTCGGCACCGTCAGCCACGTACTCAACCATCCCGAGCTGGTCACCCCCGAGACCGCCCAGCGGGTGCGGGACGCGATGGACGAGCTCGGCTACGTCCGCAACGAACCCGCCCGCCAGCTCGCCCTGCGCGGGCGCAGCGAGCTGATCGCCATGATCATCCCGGCGATCACGGACGTGTTCTTCCTCGACGTCGTCGACGGCGCCCAGCAGGCCGCCCTCCTCGCCGGCGCGGAGCTGATGGTCGCCAGCAGCGAGCACGACCTGGAGCGCGAGCAGCGCCAGCTCCAGACGCTGGAGCAGCGCCGGGTGCGCGGCGTCCTCCTCAGTCCCGCGGTCGACGCCTCCCTCGACGGCGTGCGCGCCCTGCAGCGGCGCGGCACGCCCCTCACCCTCATCGGCCCCGCCTTCGGGCGCCGCGGCTTCTGCTCGGTGTCCATCGACGAGCGCTCCGGGGGCCGCCAGGTCGGCGAGCACCTCGCCGCCGCCGGGCACCGCCGTGTCGCCTACGCCGGAACCCCGCTTGCCGTCCACCACGTGCGCGAGCGTTTCGAGGGCCTGGTGGAAGCCGTGCCGGAGGCGCAGGTCACGGCCGTGGACGTCGCCGGCTGGCAGCCCGGGGGCGGGCTGCCGGCGCTCGCCGAGCTGCTGGCGGCACCGGCGGCGCGGCGCCCCACGGCCGTCTTCTGCGCCAACGACCTCATCGCGCTGGAGGCGCTCGCCGAGTGCGCGGCGCGGGGCCTGTCCGTCCCCGGTGACGTCGCCGTCGTCGGCTACGACGACATGCCCTTCACCCGCTCCGCCGCGGTGTCGCTGACGACCGTGGCCCAGCCGCAGGAGGAGATGGGCCGGCGCTCGGTCGAGCTGCTGCTGCGCGAGGACGCCGACGGCGCCACCCACCGGCACCGCTCGGTGCTGCTGCAGCCGCAGCTCGTGGTGCGCGGCAGCAGCGCGGCGCAGCGGCGGCGCGCAGGCTGAGGCGCGCGGGGAGGCGCACCGGGAGGCGCCGCCCCGTCAGGGCGCGGACGCCGGCAGCCGCCCGAGGTCGAACGGGGCGCGCAGGCCGAGGACGACGTTGCGGTCCAGCGCGGTCCCGGAGGTGGGCGAGTCGAAGCCCAGCCACGGCACGTTGCCCGCCAGCTCGCGGTGCAGTCCGGCCAGGTCGGCGGTGGAGTGCAGCTCCCCCTCGGCGGGGACGACGCGCCCCTCGTGGTCGACCATCGTGCACGCCAGGGCGAGCAGCCCCTCCCCGGCGTCCAGCAGCTCCACCACCCGGGCCTGGCACGGCCAGTCCATGACCGCGCAGGTCGTGACCTCCCAGAAGCCGGAACCGGGCCCGGCCGGGCCCGGGTGGGCGCGCACCGCGTTGACATGGGTGTGGCCGTCGAGCCACAGCACCACGTTGGGGAAGCGGTGCAGCAGGGCCACCAGCTCCGCGGCGGTCACGGCCGCCTCGCCGGTGCCGTCCACCAGGGAGCCCCGGGTGTTCGTCAGCGTGCTCGGCCCGTGGTGCGAGAGGAGCACCACCAGCCGGTCCTCGTTCGCCGTCTCCACGACGGTGCCGTCCGCGGCCGTGTGGCGGCTGTGGACGGCTGCCAGCTCGGCCGCCAGCCAGCGCGCCTGCGTCGCGTCCAGGCATCCGTCGGCACCCCCCGCCGACGACGTGGTGTCCAGGGTGATGATCCGCACCGCACCGGCGTCGTGGGAGTAGTAGGCGGTTCCGTCGCGTCGGTTGCGCGCGGTGAAGCCGTGCCCGTCGGGCCGCTCCCCCGCGCCGAAGTGGGCCTCGACGAACTCGCGCCGCCCGACGGGGCGCCGGTCGGTGTCCGCGGACACCGCGACGGGCGCGCTCCCCTCGCCGAAGAACTCGTGCCCGGTGGCGGTGAACACCTCCAGCGCGCTGCGGCGGTCCAGTCCCGGCACCAGCCGGGACGGCTTCACCCCGCCCGTCATGGCGGCGGCCAGCTCGGCGGTGACGACGCCGACGCCCTGGATGAGCGCCTCGTGGTTGCCGAAGCACGCCAGCCACGGCACCTCCAGCCCCGGGCAGTCGAAGTCCGCCAGAGCCGCGGTCAGCAGGCCCGGGCGGACCCCGAACCCGTACTGCGTCTGCCACAGGTCACCGCCGGGGCGGTCGGGACACCAGAAGATGTCGTCGGGCCACGACGGGCCCTGCACGCCCTGGTAGCCGGCCCCGCCGGAGCCGGGACGGACCCGGCCGCCGCTCATCAGCGCCATCCAGTTGCGCAGCTCGTTCCACTGCGCGTTGTCGATGGCGTCGCCCGTGGTCACGACGAGGTCGAGGCCGCGGCCGCTCACGGGTGCGCCCTCCTCCGCGTTCAGCCGGTTCAGGGTGGACACCATCGCGTGCATCGCGCGCGCGGTGAGGGCCTCCTGCGGGCGTTGCACCGGCACCAGCTTCGCGAACAGGGGATCGCCGAACTCCCGGTTGAAGAACTCGAACCGCGCGGTGGAACCCACGTCCGGCAGTTGCAGGTCCGTCACGTGGGCCACGGTGAGCAGCGGCCTCGCCGTCGCGCCGTCGGCGGGCAGCCAGCGCCCGGCGCCCGCGCCGAGCAGGTCCTCCCGCCAGCGGTGCGGTTCCCCGTCGAGGACCCCGATGCGGCGGTAGGGCCGCAGCGCTCCCCGGCGGAGCACGTCGCCGGGTCCGAGGCGCCTCGACAGGGTGGAGATCGACCCGCCGTGGGGGTGGGTGCCGCTCACTCGTGCGGCCGCACCACGACGACCGGTTCCGGCCGCAGCCCGATCCGGGCACGGGCGCCGGGGGCGAAGCGGCCCGCCTCGGCCGTCGGCAGCTGGGCCAGGACCGTCCCGACCGGGCCCAGGTCGACCCTGACGCGGCTGACCGCGCCGAGGAAGGAGGTTGCGACCACGGTGCCCACGAGCGGGCCGTCCCCCTCGGCCGGGGTCAGCCCGACGGACTCCGGCCGCACCACCGCGAGCGCCGCGCCCGGTTCGGCCCGCGGGTCCACGAGCGGCAGCCGGACCCCGAGCACCTCGGCGCTCCCGTCGGCCACCGTCGCCGGCAGCTTGTTGCTGAGGCCGACGAACTCGGCGACGAAGGGCGTGGCGGGGCGGTGGTAGACGTCCGTGGGGCTGCCCACCTGCTCCAGGCGCCCGGAGTTCATGACACCGACCCGGTCGGCCACGGCGAGGGCCTCCTCCTGGTCGTGGGTCACGAAGAGCGTCGTGATCCCGACCTCCAGCTGCACCCGGCGGATCTCGTCGCGCAGCTGGGCGCGGACCTTCGCGTCCAGCGCCGACAGCGGCTCGTCGAGGAGCAGGACGGTGGGCTGGATCGCCAGCGCCCGGGCCAGCGCCACCCGCTGCTGCTGACCGCCCGACATCTGGTGGGGGTAGCGGTCCGCCTGCGCCGACAGCCCCACCAGCTCCAGCACCTCACCCGCCCGGCGGTGCCGCTCCCGGGCCGCCTGCCCGCGCAGCCGCAGGCCGAAGGCGACGTTCTCCAGGGACGTCATGTGCGGGAACAGGGAGTACGCCTGGAAGACCATGCCCATGTCGCGGCGGCTGGCCGGCAGCCGGGTCACGTCCCGGCCCCCGACCACCACCCTGCCGGAGTCGGCGTCCTCCAGCCCCGCGACCAGCCGCAGCGCCGTGGTCTTGCCACAGCCGGACGGGCCCAGCAGGGCCACCAGCTCCCCCGGGTGCAGGACGAGGTCCAGTCCGTCCAGTGCGGGGACGGCGCCGTAGCTGCGCCGCAGCGACTCCAGGCGCACCTCGGCACCGGCACGGGTGCCGGCGGAGGCGGGGGTGGTCGAGGTGGTCACCGGGTGCTCCTCACGCGACGGGGGCCTCGTCCGACGAACGAGAGCAGGAACAGCAGCAGGAAGACGGACATGAGGGCGCCGGCGGCCACCGCGACGGCCACCCGCGCCTCGGCCTGCCCGATGGCGTTCATGGCCACCTGGACGTTGACGTAGTTGAGCAGCGAGGCGACGGTGAACTCCCCGAGGACGAGCGCGACCGACAGCAGCGCCGCGTTGAGGATGGCCGGCCCCAGGTTCGGGGCGATGACGCGCAGCAGCACCGTGGCCCAGCTCGCCCCGAGGCTGCGGGCGGCCTCGCTGAGGGTGCGCACGTCGATCGCCGACAGCCCGGAGTCCAGCGTGCGGTAGGCGTACGGCAGCACCAGCACGACGTAGGCGAACGTCAGCACCAGCGGCGTGGACTGGTAGGTGCGCGGGGTGAAGTAGTTGATCCACAGGTAGAGCGGCGCCCAGCCCACCACCAGGACGATCGCCGGGATCGTCAGCGGGAGGAGGCAGAGGAACTCCACCAGCCTGCTCAGCCGGGGCAGGCGCAGGCGCACCCACACCATGGTGGGGACGAGCAGGAACAGGGCCCCCACGGAGGTGAGGGCCGCGAGCTGCAGCGAGGCCACGATGGCCTCCGGCAGCCCCGGGTACTGCGGGATCGCCTTCCAGGCCTCCAGGGTGCGTCCGCCTCCCGCGCCGCGCTCCCGGGTGCTGAACTCCACCAGCGCCAGCAGCGGAATGCCGAAGAAGGCCGCGAAGGCGGCCAGCAGCACGCCGCGCACCATCTTCCGGCGGCGGAGGCGGCGGGCGTGCAGACCGGCCCCGGTCCGCTCCGGTGCGGTGGCCAGGGAGGTGGCCGCGGGGCCCAGGTGCGGCGGCGCGGTCACCGCAGCCACCTCGCACCGCGGGCCTGCACGCGCGCGTAGAGGTACATCGCCACGGCGACCACCAGCACCATCCCCAGCGCCAGCGCCTTGCCGACGTTCTCCCGCCCGAGGAGCACCTCGCTCGTCAGCGCGGTGCGGATCTGCAGCGGCACGATGACGCCACCCTGGCTGATGAGCGCCGCGGCCGTCGCGTAGGCCGCGAAGGCGTTGGCGAAGAGCAGCAGCAGCGCGCCGAGGAACGCCGGGGTGAGCAGCGGCACCGCGACGTGGCGCAAGTACTGCCAGGTGCTCCCCCCGAGCGTCTCCACGGCCTCCCGCCACTGGGGTCGCACCCCGTCCAGGGCGGGCAGGAAGACCAGGACCATGAGCGGGATCTGGAAGTAGCTGTAGACGAGGACGAGACCGGGCAGGCGGTACAGCCACGGCCCGGCCAGGTCCAGCCCCAGGTCCTGCAGGAGCAGCGTCAGGAGCCCCTGGGTACCCACGGTCGCGATGAACGCGAACGCCAGCGTGACGCCGCCGAACTGGGCCAGCACACCGCAGACCGCGGTGGCGATCCGGCGCAGCGTCCCGTCCGGGTGCCCCGTGGCCACCACCCACGCCAGGACCGCCCCCAGCACCGCCCCGATCACGGCACTGACCGCCGACAGGGCGATGCTGTTGCCGAAGGCGCTCACGACGTACGGCTCCGCGAGGAACCGCACGTTCGCCAGCGTGGGGCGGTTCTGCGCGTCCGCGAACGACTGCACCACCACCAGCGAGGTGGGCAGCAGGAGGAACAGCGCGACGTAGCCGAGGAACGGGACGGCCCCGATCCAGGACAGCCGCGAGCCCGTGGCGCGGGACGACGTCACCCGATGGCTCCGGCCCAGTCCTTCGCGAGGACGTCCTTGGCCTGCTGCGCCTGCTCCTCGCTGAGGAACTGCGGCTCGCCGTCGGCCTCGGGCAGCGCCGCGGCGGCGTCCTCGTCGAGGGTGCCGGCCTCGCGCATCGCCTCCATGCGCACGGGCCGGGCGCCGCCCTCCAGCCACAGGTTCTGGCCCTCGTCGGAGTAGAGGAACTCCTGCCACAGCCGGGCGGCCGCCGGGTGCGGGGCGTCCTTGTTGATGGCCTGGAAGTAGTAGCCGCCGAGGACGGCGTCGGAGGGCACGAACACCTTCCACGTCGGCACGTTCTTGGCCGCCGCAGCGGAGAGGTAGTCCCAGTCGAAGACGACCGGCGTCTCACCGCTCTCGACGGTGGCGGAGGAGGCCTGGACCGGGATGAAGTTGCCGGTGTCCTGCAGGTTCGCGAAGAAGTCGATGCCCGGGCCGATGTCGTCGAGGGAGCCGCCGTTGGCGAGGGAGGCCATCATCACGCCGTGCAGCGCCGCGTTGGCCTGCGTCGGGTCGCCGTTGAGGGCGACCTTGTTCTTGAACTCCGGCTTCGTCAGGTCGCTCAGGGCGGTGATCTCCGGGACCTTCGCGGAGTCGTAGCCGATGGACATGTAGCCGCCGTAGTCCTGCACCCACAGACCGTCGGGGTCCTTCTGCGCGTCCGGGATGGTGTCCCACGTCTGCACCTGGTAGGGGGCGAAGAGGTCGGTGTTGGCGAGGGCCACCGCGGCGCCGAGGTCGAGCACGTCGGGCGCGCGGTCGGTCCCCTTCAGCTGGTTGACGGCGTTGATCTCGTCCTGGCTGGAGCCGTCGGGCTGCGCGGAGTTGACCTTGATGTCGTACTTCTCGCTGAACGTCTCGATGATCTCGCCGTAGTTGGCCCAGTCCGGCGGCAGCGCGATGACGTTCAGCTCACCCTCCTCCTGGGCGGCCTTCACGAGGGCGTCGAAGCCGCCGGCCTCCTCCGCGGAGGTGGCCGTGGCGACCGTGGCGCCCTCCTCGCTCGTCTCGCCTCCGTCCGCGGGCTGCGCCGGCGGCGGGGAGCACGCCGCCACCAGCAGTGCGGCCAGGGCCGCCACCGCCCCGGTCCGGGCGCGCTTCGTCCTCATCGCTGTGCTCATCGGAGTCTCCTGGGGCCGCCTGCGCCGGTGGCTTCCCCACCGGCCTGATCGGCCGGATGCTATTCGCCGACGGGCCCTCCTCCGCGCTCCCGGGGGTGTCGGCGCGGCGGACCGCGGGTGTCTCGCGGGCCCCGCCCGGCCCACCGCGGGGCGCCCGCGGTGGGCCGGGGACTCGTCCGGGAGGCGCCCGGACGAGCGTCCGGACCCGGCACCTACCCCCGTTCGACGGAGCCGGCGTCGCAGCTCGCCCCCACCGGCCGCGGCCGGTCGCGCACGTCGAGGTCCGGGCACGGGTAGAGCGTCGCGTCGGGGCGCGCCCCGACGTCGACGGCGACGCTGCCCGCGAGGAGCTCGTAGTGCGGGAGGGGCGAGTCCGACCGGAACGGCGCCAGCCCGGGATCCAGCGGAGCGCCCGGCGTCCCGTGGCTGAGGAAGCGGGTGTCGCCCCAGGAGTAGTCGCCGAGGTCGCAGGTGGCGGACAGGACGCCGACGACGTTGCCGCGGAAGCTCGTGAAGGCGTGCTCCTGCGGGCTGTAGCAGTCGGGAGCGTGCCGCGCGTCGACCGTCGGCAGCGGATCCGTGTTGCGCGCCAGGACCGAGCTGGCGATGAACGCTGTGCTGCGGTTGTAGACGCCCCCGCCGCCGCGGTCCTCCACGCCCGCGTGGGGTGAGGTGCCGGCACGGTTGTGCGCGATCGTCGAGAAGCTCACGTGCAGCACGCCCGCGGCGCCTGCATTGGGGCGGTTCTCCATGCCGCCGCCGTGGGTCTTCGCCTCGTTGCCGGCCACGGTGCTGTTCTCCACCCGCAGCGTGCCGCCGAAGTTGGAGATCCCCCCGCCCCGCACGGCGACGTTGTCGACGACGGCGCTGGAGCGCACCACGACGTGACCGCCCAGGTTGGAGATGCCTCCGCCCCGCTGGGTGAAGCCCCCGCCGCGGAAGCTCTCCGGGTGGCCGGCGGAGTTGCCACGGACGACGCTGCGGGTGAGCGTCAGGTCTCCGCCGCTCTGCAGGTAGATCCCGCCGCCGAAGTTCGCGGAGCCACCGCGCACCACGCTGTTCGAGAGCTGCAGCAGGGCCGCCTCGACGTGCAGCACGCCGCCGCGGTCGCTGGTGCCGACCCGGCCGTTGGCGAGGTCGACCCCGTCGACGTCGACGATCGGCTCGTCCGCGGCCGTGCCGCTCACGCTCAGGACGCGGGAGCGCAGCTCCGCGTCGACCACCGGGCGTTCGTGACCGTGGAGGGCCACGTCGTCGGTGATCCGAAGTTCTCCCAGGGTCAGCAGGTAGGGGCCGACACGACCGTCGACGGAGATCGTCTGCCGCCCGGGCAGGGCGTTCGCCTCCTCCAGGGCGGCACGGAGGGCGCAGCCGGTCCGCTTGACGGGCAGCGGCCGGAAGGGCGGGCGGCCCGGCCGGACGGTGGGGGTGGCCTCCGGGAGCGCACCGACCGCATCGAGCGTCGAGAGCCGGGAGGCCGGGGCGTCGGGCCCGGAGTCCGGGGGTGCAGCCTCCGCGGAGGCCGGTGTCCCCGGGCGCGCGGCCCGGCACGAGCCGTCACCCGGCCAGGCGTCGCGCCGGTCCGCGGTGCTGCTCACCACGAAGTCGGGCTGGCGCAGGTACAGGTTGCGCACGACCTCCGCTCCGGCCGCTCCCCCTGCAGCGTCCTGGGCGAAGGGCTGGGCCCCGACGGTGATCCAGCCCGGGGTGCTCAGGGCAGGATGGGGGTGGATGTCTCCGGCCGCGTCGCCGTTGAGCGCGTACGGGGCGACGTTCTCCGTGCGCACGGCCACGTAGCCCAGCTCGAAGACGACGCTGCCGGTCTCCGAGTCGACCTCGGCCTCCACGCTGAGCTGCTCCGGCGCGAAGGCCAGGTCGATGGTCTGGTAGTCCTCGAGCTCGACCAGCCGGGTGTCGGTGGTGGCGTCGACAAGCCAGAGGTGGAGGATCTCGGGACCCTCCGCTGCCAGCGCCGAGGGCCCGCTCAGGACCCACATCGGCGCGGTGATCGCGCAAGCCGCCACCGTCGTGGCGGCTCGAACTCGCTGTGTCCTCATGCCGGACCAGCGTCCCCCTGTGCGCGCCCCGGCACAAGGAGTCCGGGCAGATCCCGACGCCCCCGCAGGGACGGCCCGGCCGGACCGGGGCGGAGGTCCGCGACCGACAGGCCGTGCCCGGCGCGCAGGCGCTCGGCGACGAGCGAGCGGTGGCACGCCTCCGGGTCGCGCTCGACGCAGAACAGGGCGAGCGTCGAGTGGCCGGCGAGCTCCAGCACGAGCCCGTCGAGGTCGAAGCGGTCGAGGACCTCCCGCTCGTAGCGCTCGGCATACTCGGGTGCGAGCGCGACGCGGTTGCGCTTGCCCACGCCCAGGCGGTCGTCCTCGCGGTACTGCAACCGGCGCAGCTCGGTCGTCGGCGCCAGGCCCCTCACGTGCCGGTAGCCGATGCCCGCCGAGGCGAGTGCGCGCTGCAGCCGCGCCGAGTTCGCCCAGCAGTGGTCGGGGCCCCGGACGCCGCGGCGCTGGCGGAGGTCGAGCAGCAGCTCCACGCCCCGGCCGGTGAGCTCCTCCAGGAACGCTCCGGCCGTGGAGCCGTAGACGCCGACCGTCACCGCGCTCAGCACGGGCAACCCCCCGCCCGTCCCCTCCGGCGGGCCGACCGGACGCCCCGCCGGAGGGGACGGGGCCGGCTCATGCGACCGCTGTCCCCTCGAGCTCGACCATCAGGGCGGGCAGCGCCAGCCGAGCCACCCCGAGCATCGTGGTGGCCGGCGCCACCCCTGCGGCGCCCAGGCGCGAGGCCAGCACGCCGTAGTGCTGGAACAGCAGGTCGACGTCGGTGGTGTGGACGTCGAGCCGGACGAGGTTCGCGAGGGACATGCCCGCGCCGGCGAGGACTGCTTCGAGGTTGTCGAGGCTGAGCGCCAGCTGCGCCGCCATGTCATCCTCGTGCCGGGGCCGGCCGTCGCCGCCCATCGCGGCCTGCCCCGAGCAGTACAGGGTCCGGGTGTGCCCGGAGACGACCGTTCCCTGGTCGTACCCCAGCTCCACCGACCACGTCCACGGGTTGACCGCAGTTCGCTCCACCACTGGCCCAGCTCCATCCGAGTCGTCGACGTTCCGCACAGCCGCGGGCCCGGTGGTTCCGGGCTCTGACGTCGTGGTGCCGAGGCTGCCGGGGAATGACGACACCCTCTGTCACGTATCTCGGTACGGTTCCGCGCATGCGCGCCGACCGGCTGGTCTCCCTGGTGCTGCTGCTGCGCCAGCGCGGCCGGCTCACCGCGGCCACGCTGGCGCGCGAGCTGGAGGTGTCCACCCGCACCGTGCTGCGCGACATCGAGGCGCTGTCCGCAGCCGGTGTCCCCGTCTACTCCGAACGCGGTCGGCACGGCGGCTTCGCGTTGCTGCCCGGTTTCCGGACCGAACTCACCGGGCTGCACCACGACGAGGCCCTCGCCCTGCTGATCGCCGGATCGCGGCGCGGGGTGCAGGTGTTCGGCCTCGGCTCGGCGCTCGCCTCGGCCGTGCTCAAGGTGGTCGACGCGCTCCCGGAGACCTCTCGGGCCACCGCGGCGGGTGCGGCCCAGCGGTTGCTCGTGGACCCGGAGACGGATCTCCTCTCGCGCCGGCTGGCCGCCGAGGAGGTTCCCGACGCCGTCCTGGCCGAGGTGCGGCGCGCGGTGCTCGCCGGGCACAAGCTGCGCATCCACTACGCGGCAGTGGGTGAGCCTCCCACGTGGCGCACGGTCGACCCGATCGGCCTCGTCACCGCACGGGGACTGGGCTACCTGCTGGCCACGAGGTCCGGCGCGGACCGCACGTACCGGCTGTCGCGGGTGTCGGCCGCCGAGGAACTCGCCGAACCGGCGGAGCGAGCGGAGCGGGTCGACCTCGACCGGGCCTGGCGGGAGCGCAGCACGCGGTTCCGGACCGGCGGCGACCAGGTCACCGTGCTGCTCCGGCTGCACCCGGCGCGGCGGGAGGATCTGGTGGGCACCGCCCTGGCCGTCAGCGCCGAGGGAGCCGACCCGGACGGCTGGCTCCGGATGGAGGTGGCCTTCCAGGACGCGAGACACGCCGAGTGGGCGCTGTGGCAGCTCGCCACGAACGCCGAAGCGCTGGCCCCGCAGTGGTTGCGCGACTCGTTGCGCGAGCGCGCCGCCGCCATCGCCACCCGCTACGGAACCCCGCCCTGAGTCGCCGGGCGGACCGCGAGCCCACCGGCACGGCGCGGGAGACGCCCTCGTCCTACGCTCGCGCCCGGGCGTCTGCACGGTGACCGGCCGCCGGCCACCGACGGACCGGAACCGGTCAGGGCCGGGCCGGCGCCGTCGCGTCGACGTGCTCGAGCTGCCACTGCTGGGGCGGGTCGAGGTTGGCGATCGGGCGGATCGCCCGGGCGGCGCCCACGACGTCGGTGCGGATGGCTCCGCCGTCGTTGTCGATCTCGAGGGCGAGCCCGGTGACCGGGTTGGAGAAGCGCAGGAACCCGTGGCCGGTGTCCTCGATCGACCACAGCTGCAGCGCGCCCCTGGTCGACTTCGAGTTCGGGTTGCGAGGAGCCTCGTCGCACGGCGTGACGCGCACCGGCGTGCCCACGGCGCCCGAGGCGTCGGCCAGCGCGAGGCACTTGGGGTTGCGGCTGCCCGCGCTCACCAGTCGGTGGAGCCCGCCGGGTGCCTCGTCGAGGCGCCACGTCTGCGCCTCGTTCCCGTCGGCGCACGTCGACTGGACGACCTTGCCCGGGACCGACGTGAGGCACTGCGTGCCGCGCACCGGGTTCTGCAGCTGGTCCTCTGTCGTCACGGGCACGACCGCCTCGGCGGTGTTGCCCGCAGGCGAGGAGTCCGTCACCTGCGCGCCGCCGGACTCGTCGAACCGGTACCACGCGACGTCGCCGCCGCCGACCGCTTCGCCTCCACCGGGAGCCGTCGTCAGCGCCTGCACCTCCACGGGGGACAGTGCGCGACTGAAGATGTTGAAGTCGTCGATCGACCCGTTGAGCCCCGGGTCGGCGCTGAACTGCGAGCGACCGATCCAGTTGTTCTTGGTGATCCCGAGGTCGGCGGGCCGCACCGTGAAGTCGGTGTTGGTGCGCACGGGCTCGCCGTTCACCCACAGCGTGGCGGTCGTCCCCGATGCCGAGACCGCGATGTGCGTCCAGTCGGTCGAGACCTGCACGCTGTCCCCGGCGCCCGGGAGCGTCCCGCCGCCGTTGTCCCGGGTGGCGACCTCGAAGCGCAGGCCGGTCGGCGGCGCCGCCGAGGCGGGGGTCAGGAACATGAAGTTCCGGGTGTCGTCGCCGAAGTCGAAGATCCGGGCCCAGTCGTTGCCGAGCGTGGATCCCCGCTTGAGCCACGTCGAGATGGTGAAGTCGCCGTCGAGACCGCTGACGATGCCGTCGGGCATGTCCACGTACGCCACCGGGCTGCCGCCGTTGAGCTGGACCGCGGAACCGAACTCGGGGGTGGGTCCGGCGACCCGGCCGATCGGGGGCGCCGTGAAGGGCTTCGCCTCGCTCACCAGCCGGACGTGGCTGCCGTCGGTCAGGTCGTAGCTGCCCCCACCGGTCTCCGGGAAGGACGGCCAGCCGTCGCGCCACACCATCGGCCGGATCCCCAGCGTGTTGGCCGGTCGGTAGGCGTGGTGGACGAGGTAGTTGACGCCGCCCTCGGTGTACACGTCGGCGCCGCCGGGCGCACGGTAGAGCCCGGCGGGCGTGACCCCGGGAGCGGACTGGCGGGTGTCGAGGATGACGGTGCCGCCACCCTCGTCGAGCCGCTTCCCGGTCTGGTCGACGTAGGGGCCGGTGATGCTCTTCGAGCGGCCCACCGTCACCTTGTAGGTGGAGGCCGCTCCGGAGCAGCACTTGTCCCAGCTCGTGAGGAGGTAGTAGTAGCCGTCGCGGTGGAAGATCGTCGGGGCTTCGACGGGGTTGTCGTCGGCGCGGCGAGAGGCGACCAGCGTGGGCTCGCCGACCAGGCTGACGAGGTCCGCGCCCAGCTCCTGCACGACGATGCCGTCCCAGAACGAGCCCCACACCAACCAACGGCTGCCGTGGGCGGCCTGCACCAGGTCAGGGTCGATGGCGTTGAACTCGATCGCCGGGTCGGCCGGGCCGAGCGTCCCCGACGTGACGACGGGGCGACCGAGGTCGACGTAGCTGCTCGGGTCCGCAGGAGTCTTCGTCGTCTTCACGCCGATCGCGGAGTTCGACGAACCGAAGCTCGACTGGGAGTAGTAGTAGTAGAACGTGTCACCGACCTTCGTCAGGTCCGGCGCCCACAGGGTCGAGGAGTTCGGGACGCCGAAGGTCCACTGGGCACGCGGGACGCGCCCGGGGGCGACCGTCCACGGCCCGTTCATGGTGGGTGCCGTGCGGATCGCGTTGTGGCTGTCCGCGACGACGTACAGCTTGGCGACGGGGTCGTAGGCCATGGTCGGGTCGTGGATGCCGACGTCGCCCGTCAGGGCGAGCTGGCCGGACGGCGCAGGCGCCGGCGTCGCCGCCACGGCCGGGGCTGCGGTGAGGACGAGCCCGAGGCTGGCGAGCACAGCGAGTTTCGCCCGACCTGGGAAGCGGAACGGTGACGAGGCCACGGAGGATCTCCCATTGTTCGACAGCGTTGTCGGTCCGAGCTGAACGGAGTCTTTACATCGTTGTACAGAGGCGCCGCGCGATTGTGCATCGATGTAAGTGGTCTGGCCGGAACCCTAAGGTGACGCGGAGCACACGTCAAACATCCGTCCGCAGAGGTACCGGAGCAGGACCGGGGGCACAGCAGTCCCTGCCCCCCGGTGAGCGCCGTCCGGGGTTCAGTCGAGGACCTCCCGAGGCAGGGGCTCGTAGCGCGGAGGCCAGCCGGGTACGGCGATCCACCCGAGACCGGCGATGCGCCAGGTGCCCTCCCGCAGCCGCACGAAGACGCCGAGGCTCTCCACCGGGGTGCCGGGCAGTCAGATGTGGGTGCCGCTCTCGTCGACCGGGAGCTGGTCCAGGGGGATCAGGTCCACGACCTCGACACCGGGGGCGACGATGCGACTGCGGATCGGAGCGCCCACCTCTCGATCGCCCAGATCGGTGGCCTCACGCAGCGCCCGCAGCACGAACCGCTCCAGGTGCGGCCACAGCGCATGGTCGGGGCGCTCGACGGCGAGGGCCGCGGCGAGTTCGTCACGACCATGGCCGCCGGCTGCGGGGTCCTGGAGTGCGGCAGGGTTGTCGTGGAGCCACTGCTGCGCCACGACCAGCCGGAAGTCGGGGTCCATGGCCCACCAGACGACCTCGCTCACCCCGCGGCGGAGAGCCTCCCACCAGCCCATGACGGTGCTGCTGAGGCCGGAGGAGCCGTGCGCCATCTCCTCGTCGGTCCAGTGGACGTCGCGCGGCTCCCAGGTCTCGTCGCTCACCATCCCAGCATCCCGGTCCCGGAGCGGCGCGGGCGGAGACCCGGCCGGGCACGGGGACGCGAGCCTGCACAGCGCCCCCGTGGAAGGGCAGCGCCGAGCGACAGCACCAGGCGACGGGAACGCGGCCCCGGTCGCCCGGTGCGCCGAACTACACGTTGAAGCGGAACTCCACGACGTCGCCGTCCGACATCACGTAGTCCTTGCCCTCGATGCGGACCTTGCCGCGGGACTTCGCCTCGGCCATGGAGCCGGCGTCGACGAGGTCGTCGAAGCTGACGACCTCCGCCTTGATGAACCCGCGCTGGAAGTCAGTGTGGATGACGCCGGCGGCCTGCGGGGCGGTCCAGCCCCGCCGGATCGTCCAGGCGCGCGACTCCTTCGGCCCGGCGGTGAGGTAGGTCTGCAGCCCCAGGGTGTTGAAGCCGACGCGGGCGAGCTGGTCGAGGCCCGACTCCTCCTGCCCGACGCTGGCCAGCAGCTCCGCGGCCTCCTCGGCGTCCAGCTCCGCAAGCTCGGACTCCAGCTTGGCGTCGAGGAACACGGCCTCGGCCGGGGCGACGAGGTCGGCCAGCTCCTGCTTGCGGGCGTCGTCGACCAGCGCGGCCTCGTCGAGGTTGAAGACGTAGATGAAGGGCTTGGTGGTGAGCAGGCCGAGCTCCTTCAGGTGCTCCGCCTCGACCCCGTCGGCGGGCACGGCCGCGCGCAGGGTGCGGCCGGAGTCGAGGACGGCCTGGGCGGCCTTGGCGGCGGCCAGCACCGCAGGGTCCGCCTTCTTGCCCTTGACCTCCTTCTCCAGCCGGGGAACCGCGCGCTCCAGCGTCTGCATGTCCGCGAGGATCAGCTCGGTGTGGATGGTGGAGATGTCGTCGGCCGGGTTCACGGCCCCGGCGACGTGGACGACGTCGGGGTCGGCGAAGGCGCGGGTGACCTGGCAGATCGCGTCGGCCTCGCGGATGTGCGCGAGGAACTTGTTGCCCAGCCCCTCCCCCTCGCTGGCGCCGCGCACGATGCCCGCGATGTCGACGAAGGTGACGGTCGCCGGCAGGATCCGGGCACTGCCGAAGATCCCCGCGAGCTTCTCCAGCCGCGCGTCCGGCAGGGGCACGACGCCCTCGTTGGGCTCGATGGTCGCGAACGGGTAGTTCGCGGCGAGCACGTTGTTCTTCGTCAGCGCGTTGAAGAGCGTCGACTTGCCGACGTTGGGGAGTCCGACGATGCCGATGGTGAGGGCCACGGGCGCAGGAGCCTACCGTCCGCGGGCCTCCCCCGCGTCGCCGCCGGAGCTTGCCGCCCGGCCCGTCGCTGCGGGGTCCCGTCGGTGCGGGCTGGCACAGTGCCGTGCGTGCCCGCCTCCTCCGTCGCGCTGCTCACCGCCCTCCTCCTCGGCCTCGCCCTGGGGGCGCTGCTGTGCTGGCTGGCGCTGCGTGCCCGCACGGCACCGGCGCAGGCGGCGCTCAGCGTGGAGCGGGACCTGCTGGCGCGGCGGGTGGCGGACCTGGAGGCCGGTGCGGAGGGCCGCCGGGAGCTGGAGTCCGCGCTGTCCCCCGTGGCCGCGACGCTGGGCCGGGTGGAGGAGCAGGTCCGGGTGCTGGAGCGGGACCGGGTGGCGCAGTACGCGCGGCTGGCGGAGCAGCTCAGCGCGGTGCAGGCCGGCTCGGAGGCCCTGCGCGGGGAGACCGCGCGCCTGGCGGGGGCGCTGCGCTCCTCCAGCGCGCGCGGCGCCTGGGGCGAGGTGCAGCTGCGGCGGGTGGTGGAGCACGCCGGGATGCTGGACCGCGTCGACTTCACCGAGCAGTCCACCGGCACCACCCGGGAGGGGCGGACGGTGCGCCCGGACCTGCTGGTGAACCTGCCCGGCGGCAAGCAGGTCGTCGTCGACGCCAAGGCCCCGCTGGCCGCGTTCCTCGAGGCCGCCGAGGTCGCGGACCCGGACCGGCGGCAGGCGCTGCGCGCGGCCCACGCGAAGGCGCTGCGGCAGCACGTGGACGCCCTGGCCGCCAAGGAGTACTGGACGGCGTGCGAGCTGTCGCCGGAGTTCGTCGTCTGCTTCATCCCCGGGGAGTCGTTCCTCGCGGCGGCGTGCGAGGCCGACCCGGCCCTGCTGGAGCACGCCATGGGCCGGCGCGTGGTGCTGGCCACCCCGACGTCGCTGCTGGCGCTGCTGCGCACGGTCGCCCTGACGTGGCAGCAGGAGGCGGTGGCGGGCAGCGCGAAGGAGCTGTTCGCCGTGGGCCGGGAGCTGTACGACCGCCTCGGCACCCTCGGCGGGCACGCCTCGGCGCTGGGCCGGACCCTGCACCGGGCGGTGGAGGACTACAACCGCCTCGTCGGCACCCTGGAGCGGCGAGTGCTGGTCTCGGCGCGCCGCATCCGCGACCTGGAGCTCAGCGACACCGACCTGCCGCCCGTGGAGCCCCTGGAGGACGCCGTCCGCCCGCTCACGGCGCCCGAGCTGCTGGAGGACTCCTCCGGGAGCCGCTGACCCGCCCCGGCCGGACCGGGAGGACGGGTCAGACCGGGATGACGTGTCAGACCGGGAGGACGTGTCAGACCGGGGTGACGGGGATCTGCTTGCGCTGCTTGATGTCGCGGCGCAGCTCCTTGGGCAGGGAGAACATCAGGTCCTCCTGCGCCGTGGTGACCTCCTCCACGTCGCCGTAGCCGCGCGCGGCGAGCCACTCCAGCACCTCCCGGACGAGGATCTCCGGCACCGAGGCGCCCGAGGTCACGCCGACCGTGCGCACCCCCGCCAGCCACGCCTCGTCGATCTCGCGGAAGTTGTCCACCCGGTAGGAGGCGCCCGCCCCGGCCTCCAGGGCGACCTCGACGAGGCGCACCGAGTTCGAGGAGTTGGCCGAGCCGACGACGATGACGAGGTCCGCCTCGGGGGCGATCTTCTTCACGGCCACCTGGCGGTTCTGGGTGGCGTAGCAGATGTCGTCGCTCGGCGGGTCCTGCAGCGACGGGAAGCGCTCCCGCAGCCGGCGCACGGTCTCCATCGTCTCGTCGACGCTGAGGGTGGTCTGCGACAGCCACACGACCTTCTCGGGGTCGCGCACCTGCACCGCGTCGACGCTGCCGGGGCCGTCGACGAGCTGGATGTGCTCCGGCGCCTCCCCCGCGGTGCCCTCGACCTCCTCGTGGCCCGCGTGGCCGACCAGCAGGATGTCGTAGTCGTCCGCCGCGAAGCGGACGGCCTCCTTGTGCACCTTCGTCACCAGCGGGCAGGTGGCGTCGATCGTCTTCAGGGAGCGCGCCGCCGCCTGCGCGTGCACCGCCGGTGAGACGCCGTGGGCGGAGAAGACCACCGTCTCGCCCTCGGGGACCTCGTCCGTCTCGCCCACGAAGACCGCCCCGCGCTCCTGCAGGGTCTGCACCACGTGCTTGTTGTGGACGATCTCCTTGCGGACGTACACGGGGGCGCCGTACAGCTCCAGCGCCTGCTCGACCGCCACGACGGCGCGGTCCACTCCGGCGCAGTAGCCGCGCGGGGCGGCCAGCAGCACACGACCCCTGGCGGTGGGGACGTCGGCGGGAGCGGGCAGCACGGGGGAGGTCACGCCCTCCATGGTAGGTGCGCTGTCCGACGGCCCTCCTACGATCGCCCGGTGACGACCGAGAACGGCACGGGACCTGCACGACTCGACGGACCGGCGCGGCTCGGGCCCCTGCCGGACCTGGCCGCGGACACCACGGCGGAGCGGCCGTGGCCGCTGCGGCTGCTGCTCACCAAGATCGACGGCTACGTGGCGAAGATGAGCCCCGTCTGGGTGGAGGGGCAGGTCATCGCCGTCAACAGCCGCCCCTCGGCGGGCACGGTCTACGTCACCCTGCGCGACGCCGACGTGGACATGTCCATGCAGGTCACCGTCTGGCAGAACGTGATGAACAGCCTCCGCGAGAACCTGCCGGACGGACTGCGCGAGGGCGCCCGGGTCGTCGTGCGGGCCAAGCCGTCGTTCTACGCCAAGCGGGGCATGCTCAGCCTCCAGGCCAGCGACATCCGCCCCGTCGGTGAGGGCGAGCTGCTCGCCCAGCTGGAGCGCATGAAGCGCCGCCTGGAGGCCGAGGGCCTCTTCAGCGCCTCCCGCAAGAAGCGCCTGCCCTTCCTGCCGCGCGTCGTCGGGCTGGTGTGCGGGCGGGGCAGCGCCGCGGAGCACGACGTGGTGGAGAACGCCCGCCTGCGTTGGCCGGGCGTGCGCTTCGACATCCGCGCCGTGGCCGTGCAGGGGGTGAAGGCGGTGGAGCAGGTGACCGCCGCGCTGCAGGAGCTGGACGCGGAGGGGGAGGTCGACGTCATCGTCATCACCCGCGGCGGCGGCAGCGTGGAGGATCTGCTGGCCTTCAGCAACGAGACGCTGGTGCGGGCGGTGGCGGCGGCGCGCACCCCCGTGGTCAGCGCCATCGGCCACGAGACGGACTCCCCCCTGCTGGACTTCGTCGCGGACGTGCGCGCCTCCACCCCGACCGACGCCGCCCGCCGGGTGGTGCCGGACGTCGCGGAGGAGGCGAGGCAGCTGGGGCAGGCGCGCACCCGGATGCGCACGGCCGTCGCCGGCCGCCTCGCCCGGGAGGAGTCGGCGCTGGCGGCGGTGCGCTCCCGCCCCGCCCTGGCCGCACCGCAGCAGATGCTGGACGCGCGCGTGCAGGAGCTCGACCTCGCCCGGGGCCGGATGCGCACGGCCGTGGCGTCGCGCCTGGACCGTGCGGGCGACGAGGTGCGGCACCTGCGCCGGCAGGTCGCGGCCCTCTCCCCCGCCGCGACCCTCACCCGCGGCTACGCGGTCGTGCAGACCGGCGCCGGACGGGTGGTGCGGGCCCCGGAGGACGTGACCCCCGGGGAGATGCTGCGGCTGCGGGTGGCGGAGGGGGAGCTGAGCGCCCGCGCGGAGTGACGGAGGCGTCGGAGGCGGCGCCTAGGGTGGCTCCCGTGAGCACGCAGCCTCCCCAGACCCCCGCCGCGAGCGCCGACCCGTCCATCGCGGCCCTCAGCTACGAGCAGGCCCGCGAGGAGCTCGGCACCGTGGTGCGGGCGCTGGAGTCGGGCAGCAAGGGGCTGGAGGAGTCGCTGGCGCTGTGGGAGCGCGGTGAGGCCCTCGCCGACCACTGCCAGCGCTGGCTGGACGGGGCCCGGCAGCGCCTCGACGCCGCGCGCGCCCGCACGGAGGACACCGCCGGCTGAACCGGCGGGCCCGGGTCGGGCTCGGCCGGGTCGGGCTCGGCCGCGTCGGCCTCAGGTGCCGGGCGCGGCGGCCACCGGCTCCCCCGCCAGCACCGCCTCCGCGAGGACGGACAGCTCGTCGAAGCCCGCCCCGCCCGTCACGAGCGTCGTGATGCCGTCGGCCTCCCGCTTCAGCGTGCTGCGGTTGCGGTCCTGCCGGTACAGCTCCTCCCACTCCACGCCGCCGACGGTGCGGCTGCCCGCGTCCGTCGGTCGCGGAGCCGCGGTCTGCGCCTGCACCCACTTCGGGGTCGCGTCGGCCGCCATCTCCACCCCCGCGTACTTCCCCTCGGGGGTGAGGTAGCCGATGTGCCAGGTGATGACGTCGTCGGTGGAGCGCCTCGAGTACGCCGACGTCGGCTTCCACCCCTGCGGCAGCGCCGCCGGCACGACCGGCTCGAAGGGCAGCGTGCTGGCGGCGGCGGTCGCGGCGGAGCGCACGTCCACCGGCGGCTGCTCGATGCCGTTCGGCCGCGGCAGCAGCCACACCACGACGAAGACCAGCGCCAGGATGACCACCATCGAGCGCACCATGTCCAGCGGCGTACGCCCACGACCGCGAGGCGGAGGCGCACCGTGCTCCTCGCTCGCGCCCGCCGCCGGATCGACCGCGCCGGTCGCCGTCGCCGCGTCGGCTGCGGTCGCACCGGACGCCGCCGGGGCCGTCGCGGTCGCGGCGGGAGGGGTCGCGGTGCCGGGCTCGGGCTGCACGGGCTGGTCGGGGCGCACGGGTTCCACGTCCCCATCGTCGCCGATGCCGGCGGGCATCTGCGACGGGGCCGCCACGGCGGTGGCTACGATCGGGCGGGCCGCTGCCGACCTGGAGGGTCAACGATGACGAACAGCCCCACGCCCCTGCTTCCTCCGTCCCTGGCCGTGGGCCGGGAGGCTCCCGACCGGAACCTGGCGCTGGAGCTGGTCCGCGTCACCGAAGCCGCCGCGATGGCCGCCGGCCGCTGGGTCGGTCGCGGGGACAAGAACCGCGCCGACGGCGCCGCCGTGAACGCCATGCGCACCCTCATCGGCACCGTCAGCATGAACGGCGTCGTCGTCATCGGCGAGGGCGAGAAGGACAACGCGCCCATGCTCTACAACGGCGAGCGCGTCGGGGACGGCAGCGGCCCCGAGTGCGACGTCGCCGTCGACCCCATCGACGGCACCACCCTGACCGCCCGCGGCATGAGCAACGCCGTCGCCGTCATGGCGGTCGCCGAGCGCGGCACCATGTACGACCCGAGCGCCGTGTTCTACATGGACAAGCTGGTCACGGGGCCGGACGCCGCCGAGCACGTCGACATCCGGCTGCCCGTGAAGGAGAACATCCGCCGCCTCGCGAAGGCCAAGCGGCGCTGGGTGGAGGACATCACCGTCTGCATCCTCGACCGCCCCCGCCACGAGCAGCTCGCCCGCGAGGTCCGCGACGCGGGTGCCCGCATCAAGTTCATCTCCGACGGGGACGTCGCCGGCGCGGTGATGGCCGCCCGCGACGACACCGGCGTGGACCTGCTCCTCGGGATCGGCGGCACGCCGGAGGGCATCATCACCGCCTGCGCGCTGCAGTGCCTCGGCGGCACCATCCAGGGCCGCCTGGCGCCGCGCGACGACGACGAGAAGCAGAAGGCGATCGACGCCGGTCACGACCTCGACGCGGTGCTGTCCACCTCCGACCTGGTCCGCAGCGACAACTGCTACTTCGTGCTCACCGGCATCACCGACGGGGAGCTCGTCAAGGGCGTGCGCTACGACGGGGACTCCATCCACACCTCCAGCCTGGTGATGCGCTCCAAGTCCGGCACGATCCGCCGGGTGGAGTCCGAGCACCAGCTCTCCAAGCTGCGCGCCTACGCCTCCGTCGACTTCAGCGGGGCTCGATGACGGAGCGGGTCACCGAGCAGGCCGGCTCGCCCCCCGCGCTGCGCGCCGTCGTCGTCGGCGAGGCCCTCGTCGACGTCGTGCACCACAGCGACGGCAGCGTCTCCGAGCACCCGGGCGGCAGCCCGCTGAACGTCGCGTACGGCCTCGCGCGCCTCGGCGCCGACGTGGTGCTCGTCACCCGCCTCGGCGACGACGAGCACGGCGCCGCGGTCCGCGCCCACCTGGGCTCCGCCGGGGTGCGGCTGCCCGACGGCGCCGTGGACGACGGGTCGACCTCGCTCGCGCACGCCCACCTGGACGCCGAGGGCCGCGCCACCTACGAGTTCGACCTGGAGTGGGCGCTGCCACCGGTGGAGCTGCCCGGCGACGCCGACGTCCTGCACACCGGCTCCATCGCCACCGCCCTGCAACCGGGCGCCGGCGCGGTGCGGGCGCTGCTGGAGTCCGCCCGCGGCCGGGTGCCCGTCACCTTCGACCCCAACGTGCGCGCCGCCTTCCTGCCCGAGCCCGCGCAGGCCCGCGAGCAGGTCGAGCAGGTCGTCGCCCTCTCCGACGTGGTGAAGGCCAGCGACGAGGACCTCGCGTGGCTGGCGCCCGGCGAGGACGTCGTGGACGTGGCCCGCTCGTGGGCGGCGCTCGGGCCCGCGCTCGTGGTGGTCACCCGCGGCGGGGAGGGCGCGGTCGGCGTGACCGCGGCCGGGGCGCTGCACGAGGAGCCGGCACCGCGCATCGACGTGGTCGACACCGTCGGCGCGGGCGACGCGTTCATGTCGGGTCTGCTGGACGCCCTCGCACTGGAGGGCGTCCTGGGGGCGGGCGCCGGGCGGCTGCGCGACCTCGACGGCGACGCCCTGCGCCGGGTGGTGGCGCGCGCCATCCGCTCGGCCTCCTCCACGTGCACGCGGGCCGGGGCCAACCCGCCCACCCGCGAGCAGTTGGACGCCTTCGGCTCCTGACCCCTGCGGCCGGCACGCCGGTCACCGAGCACGCCGGTCCCGGTCGCGACCGGGGGCGGCGTGCCGTCGTCGTGGCCGGGGCGACCTCAGGGGGCGGAGCGGCTCAGCCGCAGCGTGGAGGCAGCGCCCCGCAGGCGCCGGCCCTCCCGCAGGGCGGCCTCCACCCCGCGGGCCACGCCCTGCGACCCCGCGGCCAGTCCGTCGGCGCAGCGGCTCAGCACGGCGCTCGCGCGGACCTCGTCGCGGAAGGTGCGGCGCAGCAGGCTCGCGCGGTCCAGGACGGCGGGCAGCGGCCCGCGCCCGCCCGGCGCCATCGTCACCCGCACGTTCGTCCGCGTCCGCACGGTGCCCGGCGCGAGACGGCGCTTGTAGTCCTCCTCCCCGCGGAGCATGTCCAGCTCCAGGCGGTCGGAGGCGATGCTGCGGCGGCGCAGGTGCAGCAGCAGCAGCGAGCCGGGGCCGCTGGCGGCGTAGCGGGCCCGGTAGGACTGCAGGTAGCCGTGGACGACGCGCTCCCCCGCGAACCCCAGGTTGTAGGCGACCAGCTCCCCGTCCACCCGCAGGCCGCTCAGCCAGACCTGCTCGCGCGGGGCGGTGGCGCACACCTGGGCCAGCAGCGCCCCCGACGCCCCGCGCCACGGGCGGTGGCGCCGCTCGGCGTGGGGGTGCTCGTCGTCCACGGCGGCCAGCTCCGCGACGAGCGAGGGCAGGTCCGCGCCGCTCAGCAGGTCCGCGACCAGCCGCACGCTCCCCCGCTCGGCGAGGCGGCGGCGCTGACGGCGCTCACCCCGGCGCACCCCGGCCGGGAGCTGCTCGTCGTGCTCGGCCACCGTCGGCGGCAGCAGGACGGACGTGCACACGGCCTGCTCCACGGCCCGCAGCCCGTAGCCGCGCCGCTGCGCCCACGAGAGGAGGTCGGGCAGCAGGGGGTCGTCGGAGCGGACCTGCTCCAGGTCGAAGAGGGCGCCCGGCAGCGCCGCGACGGCCGCGTCGAGGACGGCGTCGACGAGGGCCTCGCCCTGCACGACGCGGGCACCGCCCACGAGCACCGTCGCGTAGTCGCTGGCCCCGCTGCCCAGGAACGTCACCACGGGACGGCGGGAGGTCCCGGCGAGGGCGAAGGCACCGACCGCCAGCAGCTGTCCGCGGGAGCGGACCGTCACGAGCAGCGGCGCGGCGCCGCCCAGGTGCTGGGCGACCGCGCGCAGCCAGTCGGGCCCGGAGAAGAACGAGGCGCCGCTGGCGGCCAGCAACCGCCGCCACTCCTCCCAGGACACCGCCGTCAGGTCCCGGTGGACGCCGGTGCGCAACGCCGGTCCGACCGCGGGCAGCGGGGTGGTGTCGACCTGCCGGGCGGGGCCCACCTCGACGGCGGGCGATGCGCAGGCCGCGTCGTGGCACCCGCGCGCCTGCAGCAGCGCGTCACCCACCACGGCCCGCCTCTCGCTCCTCCGACCCGGACGACGGGACGACCGGGGCCGCTCCGCGCTGGGCACGATAGCGAGGCGGGAGGCACCGGGCCCCTTCTCGTCCACCGCGTCGGCGTCGTGTCACCCGCCTCCCGCGGATCCGCGACACAGTGCTGATCGGCGACCACGCGGTGTGCGCGAAACGGCGTCGGGAACCGGCCGTCCGCACCCGGCGGCCGGTGCGCCAGGGTGGTGCGCGCACGGCTCCTGCGACCGGCGGGGGCGGCACGGAACCCGAGGAGGTGCGCGGTGGCCGTCCTGGCGCGCGCGGAGGGAGTGCTCGGTGAGGTGGTCCTGCGCGACTTCGGCGCGGACGACCCGGACGGCCGGGAGCTGCTCGTCAACGGTGTCCTGCTCATGGACACCGGGGACGCAAGCACGGAGCGCGCGCTGGCCGCCGAGGCGCTCGCGCAGCTCCCCCGGCGCCCACTGCGCCTGCTCGTCGGCGGCCTCGGCCTCGGCTTCACCGCCGCCGAGGCACTGGCCGACCCCCGCACCGCGGCCCTGGACGTCGTCGAGATCGAACCCGCCCTGCCGGAGTGGGCCCGGCGGGGCCTCCTGCCCTCCGTCGCCCCCGTGCTGGCCGACCCGCGCACCACCGTCACCGTCGGCGACGTGGCCGCCGTGGTGCGCGACCTTCCCGAGGAGTGCCTCGACGCCGTCCTCCTCGACGTCGACAACGGACCCGACTTCCTCGTCTCCGAGCACAACGCAGCCCTCTACGGGGAGGGCTTCCTCGCGCTCGCCGTGCGCAGGCTGCGGCCGGGCGGGGTGCTCTCCGTCTGGTCGGCGCAGCGCTCCGACGCGCTCGCCGCCGCCCTCGACGCCGCGCTGGCCGGGGTCGGCGGCGGCCGCTCCGCCCACGTGGAGGTGGTGGTCCGGCGGGGTGCACGTGACCTCGACTACCACCTGCACTCCGCCACCCGCCCGCACGGCAGGATGGGAGCCATGGCCGACGACGCTCAGCAGCAGGACCAGCAGTCCGGGCAGCAGTCCGGGCAGGACTTCCGGATCGAGCACGACACCATGGGCGAGGTGCGCGTCCCCGCCGCCGCCAAGTGGCGGGCGCAGACGCAGCGCGCCGTGGAGAACTTCCCCCTCAGCGGCACGGGCCTGGAGAAGGCCCACATCGCCGCGCTCGCCCGCATCAAGAGGGCCGCCGCGCTCGCCAACGCCGAGCTCGGCGTCCTGGAGCAGGACGTCGCGGACGCGATCGCCTCCGCCGCGGCCGAGGTGGCGGGCGGCGCCCACGACGGCGAGTTCCCGGTGGACATCTTCCAGACCGGCTCCGGAACCTCGTCGAACATGAACGCCAACGAGGTCATCGCGACGCTGGCCACCGAGCGCCTCGGCCGGCCCGTGCACCCCAACGACCACGTCAACGCCTCGCAGTCGTCCAACGACGTCTTCCCGACCTCGGTGCACGTCGCCGCGACCGCGGCCGTCGTGCAGGACTTCGTCCCCGCGCTGGAGCACCTGGCGGCGTCGCTGGAGCGCAAGCGCGACGAGTTCGCCGACGTCGTGAAGTCCGGGCGCACGCACCTGATGGACGCGACCCCGGTCACGCTCGGGCAGGAGTTCGCCGGTTACGCGGCGCAGGTGCGCCGGGGCGTCGAGCGCGTGCAGGTCACCCTCCCCCGCGTGGCGGAGGTGCCGCTGGGCGGAACGGCGGTCGGCACGGGCATCAACACGCCCAAGGGCTTCCCGCAGCGGGTCATCGCCCTGCTGGCGGAGGACACCGGCCTGCCGCTGACGGAGGCCGTCGACCACTTCGAGGCCCAGGGTGCGCGCGACGCGCTGGTGGAGCTGTCCGGGGCGCTGCGCACTGTCGCCGTCAGCGTCACCAAGATCTGCAACGACCTGCGATGGATGGGTTCCGGCCCCCGCACGGGGCTGGCGGAGGTGCGCCTGCCGGACCTGCAGCCGGGCTCGTCGATCATGCCGGGCAAGGTGAACCCGGTGGTTCCCGAGGCCGTGCTCATGGTGTGCGCACAGGTCGTCGGCAACGACGCGACGGTCGCCTGGGCGGGCGCCAGCGGCAACTTCGAGCTGAACGTGATGATCCCCGTGATGGCGCGCAACGTGTTGGAGTCCACCCGGCTGCTCGGCAACGCCGCGCGCCTGTTGGCGGACCGCTGCGTCGACGGCCTGGAGGCGGACGTCGAGCAGTGCCGGCGCTTCGCGGAGTCGTCGCCGTCGATCGTCACGCCGCTCAACCGGGTGATCGGCTACGAGGCGGCGGCGAAGGTCGCCAAGCACGCCGTGGCGGAGGGCACGACGGTGCGCCAGGCGGTGCTCGACCTCGGGTTCGTGGAGCGCGGCCAGGTCAGCGAGGAGCAGCTCGACGCCGCCCTGGACGTGCTGTCGATGACGGCTCCCAAGGCCTGAGCCCCTCTCCCGCGGGTCGCCCGCCCGCGCCCCGGGTGGGGGCGGGCGACCCGCCGGAGGTCGACGGTCAGGGAACGCCGAAGGGCGCCGCTCCCCGTGGGGGGCGGCGCCCTTCGGCGTTCTCGAACTGCGTGCTCAGGCGGCTCCGCCTGCGACCGCGGGGGCCGAGGGGTCCTCGGCCTCGTCCACGCTCTCCCGCGCCAGCCAGTCCTCGACCCGGAACAGGTCGTCACCGGCGCGGTCCACGATGGTCAGCAGGGTCGACATGGAGGCGACCTCCTCGACCTGCTCCTTGAGGAACCAGTGCACGAACTGCTCGCCGATGAAGTCCCCCTCGCGGCGAGCCGCCGCGAAGAGCCCCTCGATCAGGCGGGTGACCTCCCCCTCCTGCTCCAGCGCGAGGGCGATGAGCTCCCGCACGCTGCCGAACTCGTTGCGCACCTCGGCCACGCCGGGGATGCGCACGGGAATGCCCCTGTCCAGCATGAACTGGACGAACATCATCCCGTGGTTCCGCTCCTCCAGCGCCTGCGCGTAGAAGTGCTTGGCGAGCTGCTTGAGGTCGTGGGAGTCGAACCACACCGCCAGCGCGACGTACTGCTGGGAGGCGTGGAACTCGGCCACGACCTGCTCGCCGAGCAACTCCTGGAAGCTCTTCGGCTGGAGGTCCGGCGCGGAGCCGGATGCGGGGAGGGAACTCACCGGGAGTAGAACTCCACGACGAGCTGCTCGTCGCAGGTCACGGGGATCTGCTCGCGCACCGGCTGGGCGAGGATGCGGGCGGAGAGCTCCTGGCGCTGCACGTCGAGCCAGCCGGGGATCTCGTTGTCCGACCAGCCACCCTCGGCCGCGACGATGAACGGGGTCTTCGTCTTGCTGCGGGGCGCGATCTCGACGATCTGCCCGGGCACGACGCGGTAGGACGGGCGGTCCACGCGGCGGCCGTCGACCACGATGTGGCGGTGCACGACCATCTGGCGGGCCTGGTAGATCGTGCGGGCGAAGCCGGCACGCCACACCACGGCGTCGAGACGGGTCTCGAGCAGGGTGACCAGGTTCGCACCGGTCTTGCCGGGCTTGCGCTTCGCGAGGTCGTACGCACGACGCAGCTGGGTCTCGCTGATGTCGTACTGGTAGCGGAGCCGCTGCTTCTCCCGCAGCTGCATCGCGTAGTCAGACTGCTTGCGCTGCTTGCGACCGTGCATGCCCGGCGGGTACGGACGGCGGTCCATGAAGCGAGCCGCCTTGGGAGTGAGGGCCACCCCCAGAGCGCGGCTGATCCGCACCTTCGGTCGAGCGTTGTTCACAACACCTCCAGATCGGTTAGGTTACCCTGACCTTAGCCGAGGAGGTCTCCACTCAGGAGATGTCCGAGTACCCCGACAACGTCCAGGCCGACGCTTCTCCGAGCCCCGAGGTCTCACCATGTCTCCACGGATCACCACGAGCGCTGGCTCGGTCCACGCCACAGACCATCGTACTTCCTCCGCCGAGGTGCCGGGGACCCGCGCACCGCGCCCCGCGGCGACCTCCCCGGCGGAGTGGGCGCGCACCCTCGCCGCGGGCACGGTGGCGGGCACGCTGCACCTGGCCCGCACCGCCGAGACCGAGGAGGCCGGCTGCGCCGCCACCCGCCGCACCGAGCCCTTCCCCGTGCGCCACCTCAGCGGCGCCGGTGGCGACCTGCTCCTCCTCGTGGACGACGGCAGCCCGCTCGCGACGCGGCTCGACGAGCTGCGCGCGGGCCTGCCCGACGGGCACGACGTGCCGGCGGTGCTGGACGTGCTGGACGTCCCGCCGGGGCTGTCCGGCCTCCCCCGCGCCCGCCTCTGCGTCACCGGCTGGATCGACGCGGTGCCGGCGGCCGAGCAGCGGCGCCTGGCCGCCACGGCGACCTCCCCGACCCCCGCGCTGCTCGACATCGGCCGGGGCAGGCACCTGCTGCGCCTCGACGTGGCCGACCTGCGCGTGACGACGGGCGGCGGGGTGCACCTGGTGACCGACGACGACTACGTCGCGGCGACGCCGGACCCGCTCTACGGCGACGAGCACGAGATCGTCGCCCACCTGGAGGCGCACCACCGCGACCGCCTCATCGGCTGGGTGCTGCACCGGCTGCCGCGGGAACAGGCGCGACAGGTGCGCGAGGTCGCGGTCGTGGGGGCCGACCGCCACGGCATCGACGTGCTCTGCACCCTCTCCGAGACCACGGTGACCCTGCGCGGCGCGTTCGCCACGCCCGTCACCGCCGAGCACCACCTGCCGCGGGCGCTGTGCGGCCTCTTCGCCTGCCCCTGCGAGGGCGCGAGCGCACACTGACGCGGCGCCCGCTCGCACAGGCGCCCGCCGGGGAGACCCCCGGCGGGGGCGGGCGGCGGCCGGTCCGTCAGTACCAGTTGTGCGAGCGGCTGTGCGCCCACGCGGCGCACGGGGAGCCGTAGCGGCCCTCGATGTAGCCGAGGCCCCAGCGGATCTGGGTGAGCGGGTTCGTCTCCCAGTCCGCGCCGGCGGAGGCCATCTTGCGCCCCGGCAGGGCCTGCGGGATGCCGTAGGCGCTCGACGTGGGGTTGTCCGCGGCGGGGTTCCAGCCGCTCTCCTTCATCCACAGCGAGTCCAGGCAGGAGAACTGCTCCTCGCCCCAGCCGTGCTGGGCCACCAGGACCCGGGCGGCTCCGCGCGGGTCGCGGACCGCGTTGCGGGTGGCCTCCTCCGCCTCGGCGCGGCGGGCCTCCTCGGCCAGGCGCTCGGCCTCCAGGCGGCGGGCCTCCTCCTCGGCGCGGCGGGCCTCCTCGGCCAGGCGGGCCTGCTCGGCCAGCACCGCGGCCCGCACCTGCCGGTCGCGGGTGCCCTGGCTCCACGCCTCCGCGGCCCGGTACTGCTGCTCCACGATCACCGCGACGCGGTGGGCCTCGTCGCGCTGGGCCTGGGCGACCTCGGGGTCGACCCGGTGGTCGGCGGAGCCGGCCTGCCCTGCGAGTCGGACGCCACCGGTCTGGCCACCGGGCGTGGCCGCCCCCACGAGCCCGACGGCCGCGAAGGCCAGGAGCACGGGCACAGCGCGCCCAGCGTTCCCCCTGCGAGCCGGACGGCCGGGCGGGACCCGGTGCCGCGGGACGGACGTGCGCGGGGGGCGGGGGCGAAGCGTCAAGGAGGACCTTCCTCGAAGGCCCGGCCACGTCCGGACGTCCTGCCGCACCCCACGCCGGGCCCGAAGCGTCCCGCCGCAGGCGACCGCCCGGGGGCGGCGCTCGCGGCAGCACGACGACCGTGGTGACCCGCGGACGCCGCCCCGTGCACGCCGGGGCGGCACCCGCCGAGGGCGTCCGGCCACCCCGCGGGCGCCGGACGCCCCGACGCGGGGTGCCTGTCAGGCCGTCACGCTGCCAACCACTTCCCGAACACTCAACTCCGGACCTGACTGGAGGTGACTCACCGGGAACCGCGTGTCTACACGCTGTCGATCTTTGTGGGACATCTCACACGTGTCGCGCTTCCCCTGGCGTGGTGGCGAGGCCGGACGTGGAGACCGTCCGCCTCAGACCTCCAGCCCGCCCAGCAGCTCCGTCACCAGCGCCGCCACCGGCGAGCGCTCCGACCGGGTCAGCGTCACGTGGGCGAAGAGCGGGTGCCCCTTCAGCGCCTCGATCACCGCCGCGATGCCGTCGTGGCGGCCCACCCGCAGGTTGTCGCGCTGCGCCACGTCGTGGGTCAGCACCACCCGGCTGCCCTGCCCGATGCGCGACAGGACCGTGAGCAGCACGTTGCGCTCCAGCGACTGCGCCTCGTCCACGATCACGAACGCGTCGTGCAGGGAGCGACCCCGGATGTGCGTCAGCGGCAGCACCTCGAGCATGCCCCGGCCGAGGACCTCCTCCACGACCTCCGGGCTGACCAGCGCCTCCAGCGTGTCGAAGACCGCCTGCCTCCAGGGGCCCATCTTCTCCGCCTCGGTCCCCGGCAGGTAGCCCAGGTCCTGGCCGCCCACCGCGTACAGCGGCCGGAACACCACCACCTTGCGGTGCTGGCGCCGCTCCAGCACCGCCTCCAGCCCCGCGCACAGCGCCAGCGCCGACTTGCCCGTCCCCGCCCGCCCGCCGAGCGAGACGATCCCCACCTCGGGGTCCAGCAGCAGGTCCAGGGCGATCCGCTGCTCGGCGCTGCGCCCGTGCAGGCCGAACGCGTCCCGGTCCCCGCGCACCAGCCGCAGCTGCTTGTCGGCCGTCACCCGCGCCAGGGCCGACCCGCGCGAGGACGACAGCACCACCCCCGTGTTGCAGGGCAGCTGCCGCGCCTCGTCGTGGTCGACGCGGTGCGCCTCGTACAGCTCCGAGACCTGCTCGGCGCTCGCACCCAGCTCCGCCACGCCGGTCCAGCCGGTGTCCACCACCTCGCCGGCGCGGTACTCCTCCGCGGCCAGCCCCACCGCGGCCGCCTTCACCCGCAGCGGCAGGTCCTTGGAGACCACCGTCACGTCGCAGCCCTCCTCGGCCAGCGAGCGCGCCACCGCGAGGATGCGGGTGTCGTTCGTGCCGCTGCCCAGCCGCAGCCCCGCGGGCAGCGACGAGGGGTCGGAGTGGTTCAGCTCCACGCGCAGCGAGCCGCCCTCGTCCCCGATCGGCACGGGGGCGTCCAGGCGCCCGTGCAGCACCCGCAGGTCGTCGAGGCGGCGCAGCGACTCCCGGGCGAAGTAGCCCAGCTCCGGGTGGTGCCGCTTGCCCTCGAGCTCCCCCACCACCACCACGGGCAGCACGACCTCGTGCTCGGCGAAGCGGGTCAGGGCGCCCGGGTCGGCCAGCAGGACCGAGGTGTCCAGGACGAAGGTGCGCCGCTGCGCGGCGGGGACGGGACCGGGGTCGGCGGACGCGGTGGGCGCGGGTGCGCTCCTGCGGGCGGCGGGGCTGGGTTCGATCTGCACGAGCGTCTCCCGTCCCGGGACCGGGCCCCCGCCCGGTCCCCTCAGCGGTGGACCGGGACCCGGGCCGGCACGCGGCAGCGGCGCGGTGAGGAACAGCTCCCCCACGTCGCTGCTGGCACCGGACCCTCCCGAGCCGGCGGCCGGCGCCGCCTGGCCCGGCCGACGCTACGACACGGCCCCGGGCGCCGCGCGGTGTCGTCCCCCGTTCAGCGTGTCGCGGTCACGAGCGGGTGCCGGCCGCGCCCCTCCGTGCACGCCGGGCCGCCCCTGCGGGGCGGCTCAGCTGCCGTAGCGGCGCTCGCGCTGGGCGTAGGAGCGCAGCGCCCGCAGGAAGTCCACGCGCCGGAAGTCCGGCCACAGCACCTCGCAGAAGTGGAACTCGCTGTGCGCGCTCTGCCAGAGCAGGAAGCCCGACAGGCGCTGCTCCCCCGAGGTGCGGATGACGAGGTCGGGGTCCGGCTGGCCGCGGGTGTAGAGGTGCGCCGCGATGTGGTCGACGTCCAGCACCTCGGCGAGCTGCTCGATCGAGGTGCCCTTGGCGGCGTGCTCGGTGAGCAGCGAGCGCACCGCGTCGGCGATCTCCCGGCGCCCGCCGTAGCCGATCGCGACGTTGACCAGGTAGCCGTCGTTGGCGGCCGTCTCCCGCCCGATCTCCGCCAGGTGGGTGGCCGTCGCCTCCGGCAGCAGGTCCAGCGCGCCGACCGGGTGGACCCGCCAGCGCCCCGTCGCCGCCACGCGGGAGACGGTGTCCTCGATGATCGCGATGAGCTGCGCCAGCTCCTCCGCCGGACGGTTGAGGTTGTCGGTGGAGAGCAGGTAGAGGGTGACGACCTCGACGCCGACGTCGTCGCACCACCCGAGGAACTCCAGGACCTTGTCCGCGCCCGCGCGGTGGCCCTGCGCGGAGGTCGCGCCGAACGCCTTCGCCCAGCGCCGGTTCCCGTCCAGGATGATCGCGACGTGCCGGGGCAGGGACGAGGGATCGAGCGAGGCCTCGAGGCGTCGCCCGTACGCGCCGTAGAGCAGATCGCGGAGGCCCATCGCCGCTCACGCTACATCGCGGGGGCCGCCCTCCCCGAGCATGCGGCCCCGGCACCAACCTACGGTTCCGTAACGTAGCCTCGGCGCATGAGCCTGGACTCCGCAGCGGCCGCCGTCGAAGCCGTCAAACCCAAGCTCCGCGGCTGGCTGCACGCCGGGACCTTCCCCGTGGCGCTCGTCGCCGGGGCGGTCCTCGTCGTCCTCGCGCCCGCCGGTGCGCCGCGCGCCGCGGCCGCCGTCTTCGCCGTCACGGCGGTGCTGCTGTTCGGCACCAGCGCCCTGTACCACCGGGGCACGTGGTCGCCGCGCTGGGAGGCGGTGCTGCGCCGCCTCGACCACAGCAACATCTTCCTCATCATCGCGGGCACCTACACGCCCTTCAGCGTCGCCCTGCTGCCCGAGGGCACGGCCCGCACGCTCCTGACGTTCGTGTGGGTCGGGGCGATGGCGGGCATCGCCTTCCGCGTCTTCTGGGTCGGCGCGCCGCGGTGGCTCTACACCCCCGTCTACGCCGCCCTCGGCTGGGTGGCCGTCGGCTACGTCGGCGACTTCCTCCGCAACGGCGGCGTCGCCGTCACCGCGCTGCTGCTCGGCGGCGGGCTGCTCTACACGGCCGGAGCGGTCGTGTACGGCACCAAGCGGCCGAACCCCAGCCCCCGCTGGTTCGGCTTCCACGAGGTGTTCCACGCCTTCACCGTCCTGGGGTTCGCCGCGCACTACGTCGGCGTCTCCCTGGCCACCTACGCCGCCGCGCCCACCGGCTGAGGGCCCGCGCCCCGGAGCGGACCCCCTCCGGGGCGCGGGGCCCGCCCTCACTCCAGCCGCGCCCCCACGGCCGCCGCCAGCTCCTCCACCGACGTCGTCGGCGCCTGGCACACGAACCCGCGGCACACGTACGCCGCCGCCGCGCCGTCCACCAGGGGCCGCTGCGCCAGCAGCGCCGGCTCGGTGGTACCCGGCTCCCCGCGGCTGACCACGATGCCCGGGGCGGTGCCGGCCAGGGCCGTGCGGTGCAGCGCGTCCGCCGCGGGGTCGCCCGCCGCGCCGACGACCGCGACTTCCACCGGCCCGTCGCGCAGCGCCTCCGCCACCGCCAGGCCCCAGCCGACGAAGCGCGGGTCGCGCGCGGCCAGGGCGTCGACCACCCCGAGTGCGGCCTCGGCGGCCTCGCTGTAGCGCGCCTCGCCCGTCAGCCGGCCCATCGTCAGCAGCGCCCCCGCCGAGGCGGCCCACCCCGAGGGCGTCGCCCCGTCGGTGGGGTCCTGCGGGCGCCCGCCGTCGGGGCCGCGCGCGGCGAGCAGGCCCGGGTCGGCCCGGTGCGCCGCCACGTCGTAGAAGCCGCCCCCGGGTGCGGTGAAGTGCTCCAGCACCGCGTCCAGCAGGCGGCGCGCCACGTCGAACCAGCGCCGCTCCCCCGTCGCCGCGTGCAGCGCCAGCAGGCCCTCGGCGAGGTCGCCGTGGTCCTCCAGCACCCCCGCCGGCTCCCCCACCGCGCCGTCGCGGGAGACCCGCCGCAGCCAGCCGTCCGCCGTCTCCTCCAGGTGCACCCGCACCACGAAGTCCGCGGCGGTGCGCGCCGCCTCCAGCAGGTCCGGCCGCTCCAGGAGCGCACCCGCCTCCGCCAGCGCCGCGATCGCCAGCCCGTTCCAGGCAGCCACCACCTTGTCGTCGCGGCCCGGCTGCGGCCGGTGCGCACGGGCCTCGGCCAGCAGCGGGCGGATCCGTGCCCACCGCTGCGTGTCCGGTCCGCCGTCGACGTCGCGGCTCATCTGCAGCGTGGACGTCCCGTGCTCGAAGGTCCCCACCTCCGTCACCCGCGTCAGCACCGCCGTCCAGATGCCGTCCTCCCCGCCGAGCACGTCCACCAGCTGCTGCGGGGTCCACACGTAGGTGGCCCCCTCGACCGCGCGGGTGGTGCCGTCCGGCTGCGGCACCGGGGTGTCGGCGTCGAGGGAGGAGGCGAACGCGCCCTGCGGGGTGCGCAGCTCCGCCAGCATCCACTCGCACGTCTCCAGCGCCACCCGCCGGAACTGCGGCGACCTCGTCAGCCGCCACGCGTGCAGGTACACGCGGGCCAGCAGCGCGTTGTCGTAGAGCATCTTCTCGAAGTGCGGCACCACCCAGGCGGCGTCGACGGCGTAGCGGGCGAAACCGCCCGCGACCTGGTCGTACAGGCCCCCAGAGGCCATCGCCCGCAGCGTCCGCTGGACCATCTGGACGGCGTGGACGGAGCCGGTGCGGGCCGCGTGGCGCAGCAGGAACTCCAGCAGCACCGACGGCGGGAACTTCGGCGCGTCCCCGAAGCCGCCGCGCTCGCGGTCCTCCCCGGCGGCCAGCACCCGCACGGCGTGCGCCAGCCGCTCCTCCCCCGGGGCGGCGGCCCCCTCCGGCAGCTGCACGCTGTTCCTGCCGAGCTGCTCGGCGATGGTCGTGCCGGAGCGCTCGATCTCCTCCCGCCGCTGCCCCCACGCGTCCGCGATCGCGGCGAGCAGCTGCCGGAACGAAGGCACCTTCGGGTGCGGCGTCGGCGGGAAGTACGTGCCGGCGTAGAAGATGCGCCCGTCGGGGGTGCAGAACGTCGTCATGGGCCAGCCGCCGTGCCCGGTCAGGGCCGCCGTGGCCTGCATGTGGACGGCGTCGACGTCGGGGCGCTCCTCGCGGTCGACCTTCACGCAGACGAAGTCGCGGTTCATCTGCTCGGCCGTGGCGGGGTCGTCGAAGGACTCGTGGGCCATCACGTGGCACCAGTGGCAGGCTGCGTAGCCGGTGGAGACCAGCAGCGGCACGTCGCGGCGCCGCGCCTCCTCGAACGCCTCCGGGCCCCACTCGTACCAGTCGACGGGGTTGTCGGCGTGCTGCTGCAGGTAGGGGCTGGTGGAGTGGGCGAGTCGGTTGGCCACCCGCCCACGCTGGCACACCGGCCGCGCGGGCGCCGCCGGGGGTGGCGCGGGCCGGGGCGGGGACGTCGCGCAGGCGACGCGCCGGTGGCGGCCGGCCGAACGTCCCCGCCACGGGTGTGCGGGGGGCCGGGTGCCGCCCGGCAGGATGGGCGCATGGCAGCCCCCCGCACCTTCGTCGTCCTGGGCACCGGCCACTGGGCCGAGCACTGCCACGGCCGGGCCCTCGCCGACCACCCCGACGTCGAGCTCGCCGGCTTCTGGGGCCGCGACCACGGCAGGGCGCAGGCGGTGGCCTCACGTGTGGGCGGGCGCGGGTTCGCGACGGTGGAGGAGGCGCTGGAGGCGGCGGACGCGGTGGCGATCGCGCTGCCGCCGCACGTGCAGGCCCCGCTCGCCGCGCGCGCGGCCCGCGCTGGCAGGCACCTGCTGGTGGACAAGCCCCTCGCCCTGGACCTGCGCGCCGCGGACGACGTGGTGGCCGCCACCCGCGAGAGCGGCGTCGCCTCCGTGGTCTACATGACGTACCTCTTCCAGCCGGACATCACCTCGTGGCTGGCGCGGATGTCCGCGCTGGCGGACCAGCAGGGGCCGTGGGAGGGGGCGCTGGCCCGCTGGGGCGGCACGATCGACGTCCCGGGCAGCCCGTACGCCGCCTCGGCGTGGCGGCGGGAGTGGGGCGGGCTGTGGGACTGCGGCCCGCACGCCCTCTCGATCGTCCTGTCGCTGCTGCCGCCGGTGGAGCGGGTGACGGCGGCCCGCGGCGTGCGCGACGCGGTGAACGTGGCGCTGGAGCACCGCGGCGGGGCGGGCAGCGCCCTGTCGCTGACCCTCACCGCGCCGGAGGGCGCCGGGGGCTCGTTCGCGTCCGTCTGGGGCCCGGCCGGGCGCCACGACCTGCCGCGCTTCTCCGGCACCCCGCAGGAGGGCTTCGCCCGGGCGGTGGACCAGCTGCGCGGCGCGGCCGAGGAGGGGCGCCCGCACCCGCTGGACGCCGCCTACGCCCGCGACGTCGTGGCCGTGCTCGCCGCGGCGCAACTGCACCTCGACCGGCCGGCGGCCGAGCGCAGCACCCCGGTGGGGTGAGGGCCGGCGAGGTCAGTCCACCCCGGAAAGGGTCCTTTCCGTGCCCCGGGGGCCGGGGCGGACCCCGGAAAGGGTCCGTTCCGGTGAGGGCCGGCGAGGTCAGGGGGTGCTGTCGGGGGCGGGGGGCTCCTCGTCCCGCCGCTGCTCCTCGCGCAGGCGGCCCTCGTAGTTCACCCGCCGCACCCTGCGCACCATGCTGGTGCCGAGCACGATCACCGCGGCCGCGAGGAAGAACAGCGCCAGGAAGCCGGGCACGCCGGGCGTGACGAGCTCCTTCGGCGGGGTCTGCGCCTGGGTCGTCGCGCTCGTGCTCGGGCTGGGCGTGGCGGTCGCCGGCAGCGCGGCGAACGAGCCGGCGCCCACCGCGTGCGGCATCACGACGCCACCTGCCCGCGCAGGCCGGCGAACAGGTCGTCCTCCGGCAGCGAGGTCTCCACGTGCGACACGGCCAGGGAGTAGTCCTCGGTCGGCCACACGTCCTGCTGCATCTCCATCGGCACCTTGAAGAAGAACCCGTCGGGGTCGATCTGCGTGGCGTGCGCGAGCAGGGCGTGGTCGCGCGTCTCGAACCACTCCGCGCACGGCACCCGAGTGGTGATCTCCAGGTCGGCGCGGCCGGGCACGCGGCCCTCCTCCAGGCGCTGGATCCACTCCCCGAAGGGCGACTCCACCCCGCGCGCGAGCATCGCCTCGTGGAAGGCGACGATCCGGTTCCGGGAGAACGTCGCGTGGTAGTAGAGCTTCGACGCCTGCCACACCGCCCCGGCCTGTGGGAAGCGGGCCGGGTCGGCGGCCGCCTCGAAGGCCGCGTAGCTGATCTCGTGGCAGCGGATGTGGTCCGGGTGCGGGTACCCGCCGCTGGAGTCGTACGTCGTGATCACGTGCGGGCGGAAGTCCCGCACGACCCGCACGAGGGCCTCGGTCGGCACGTCCAGCGGCTCCAGCGCGAAGCAGCCGGGCGGCAGCGGGGGCAGGGGGTCGCCCTCGGGCAGCCCCGAGTCCACGAAGCCCAGCCACGTCTGGCGCACCCCGAGGATGCGGGCGGCCTCGGCCATCTCGCGGCGGCGGTACTCCACCATGTCGCGCAGCAGCTCGGGCTTGCCCTGCAGGCGGGGGTTGAGCACGTCCCCGCGCTCCCCGCCGGTGCACGTGACGACCAGCACGTCCACGCCCTCCGCGGCGTACTTCGCCATGGACGCCGCGCCCTTGCTGGACTCGTCGTCGGGGTGGGCGTGCACGGCCATCAGCCGCAGCCTCTCCGTCACCGCTGCTCCTCCCACTGCCCGCCGCCCTGGACGCCGCCCACCCGCACGGCGGTGCGACCATGGCACTGCAGGCCCCTCCCGGCCACCGGGCCGGTTGCCGGCTGTCCTCCCCGGCACGGCCGTCGCGCCGGGCCCGGGCGTCCATCCTCGCCGATGCCGCATCGGCCCCGACCACCGGGAGCACCCGTGCCGACGCCCCCCTCCCCGTCCCCGGCCGCGTCGGGCGGCGACCGGCTGGCCGAGCGCTACGGGCGGGTCCCCTCCCCGGGCAGGCGCCGGGCGCTGCGGGCGGCGGCGGTGCTGGGCGGGCTGCTGGCGGTGGCGTACCTGGTGTGGGTGGCGCTGGCGAGCACGGCCGAGCGGGCCGAGCCGACGGTGATCTCCTACCGGGTGCTGGGCGACAGCGGCGTCGAGCTGCGCTACACCCTCGCGAAGGACCCGGGCTCCACGGTGCACTGCGTCCTGCAGGCGCTGGACGCCCGGCACGCGGAGGTGGGGGTCGTGGAGGACGTCACCGGTCCCGGCACCGAGGACCTCGTGGACCACACGACCCTGATCCGCACCACCGGGCGGCCGGTGACGGCCGTCGTGCGGACCTGCTCCGTCGTGCCCTGACGTCCCCCGCCCCGGGCGGCGGCGGGAACCACGGGCCGCGCCGGGGAGTTCGAGGTGGTGGAGGGCCGTCGCGGCGCAGTACCCTCGACGGCTTACCAGAGTCGCCCGGGCCCGTTCCCACGGACCGGGCGACTCCGCCGTGCAGGGCCGCCGGAGGGCCGAACGGCGCGGGGGCACGACGAGGACACGGCGGTCAGCGACGCACCGCCGGACGGCACCCGTCGCGCGACGCCTCCCAGGACGCCCCGTCCACCGCCCCACCGAGAAGACGAGCACAGGAGCCACCGTGAGCGACACCACCACGAGCGTCACCTTGAACCGCCCCGGCGAGTCCGGAGACTCCGTTCCTTGGGAAGGATGGAGTCATGTCAGGGAGCACGTCCAAGCGTTACCCCGCGGAGTTGCGTGA
>NZ_PTJD01000002.1 GCF_002934625.1 Kineococcus xinjiangensis
GTCGAGGCCGAGCAGGCTCACTACGCTCACCACCAGACCCCGACACCGGTCGGAGCCTCAGAGTAGGAAGTCTCCGGACTCGCCGGGGCGGTTCAGGGGTCGGGTCCGCCGTGCGAGTGATGACGGCTCCAGCGCGGGTACTGACGAACTTAGAGTGGCTTTGAGTGATGTTGCGGTGGCGCAGGGTGGAAGCAGCCCGGTTGTTGAAGACTGTGGAGGACCGACCGGGATGTGCTTGCCGTACGCCTACGTGATCAGCCCTGGCGACCCGCCGCGGAGCCACCGCCAGGCTCGGCGCGGCCCCGCGCTGCCGCCGGTGAACGACCGGGGTCCGTTGGAGGCCGCCTCCTTGCAGGCGGTGGCCGCCTTCGCCGTCGAGGCCGGTGTCAGCCATCTGCAGGTGCGCTCTCCACGGGTGACGGGTCCGTACCCGGGTGGCGAAGCGACCTGGCGGGTGCTCACGGGCATGTTTGGGCCTGACCTGGAGAACCTGTTCGACGGGGTGGAGGTCAGTCTCGACCAGGCGGTGGAGCTGGTTCGGCAGCGGCTGCGCGACGGCGCCCTGGCAGCCACCTTGGAGGCCGAGGACCGCCTCATCGTCAGCGTCGGCTGGGACCAGGACCTCCACGTCAGCAGCACCTTTCCCTGCACTCACGCTGTCGAGCGAGCCAGGGCCCAGGGGCTGTCCGTGGAACGCGAGGAACCCTGCTCCGGTGAGGATGAGGGGCCCTACGTGCAGGAACGGGCCGACGAGCGGTTCTGGCGCCGGGTGGACGACCTGGCCCTGGACCGCGGGGAGGTGCTGGTAGAGACCCAACCGCTGCCCGGGAACTGGGGCGTCACCCACTACCGGCTGCGGTCAGCAGAGCTGCCCAGCGCCGCCCTGCAGCCCCGCATCCGCCCGCGGTCGTTGGTCACCGTCTGGCCGGCGCTGCTTCCCGATGTCGCGACGGTCACCGACGGGGCCGTCAGCGCCCTGGCCGACGGGGACATGGGCAGGCTCGTCTGGGCGCTGCGCGACGGGTCGGTGCATCACCGCTTCCTCAACGATGAGGACACCGACGTCGCTGCCCTGTCCGGCGGGGCCGTCGCCGCCGCCTGGCAGGAGGTGGGCGGTGCGCTCCTCGACGGGCATCTGATGCAGGCAGCCGTCCCCGACACCGACGGCGTCCTGCGCGCCCGCTGGCGGGCCTAACGTCAGCTCTCGCGAACCGCTGACACAACCGCGATGAGCTCCGACCGCACCCACAGGGCGGCGTTTGCGGATGTTCGCCTCCCGGGTGAGGTGTTCGATGATTAGCGCATGCGGGGCGGGCCTTCCAAAGAGCAGAGTGAGCCCTCGGGCGACCCTGATTGGCGCTCGGGACAGGCATGGCCGGAAGGCGCCTGGCCGGCGGGCACCCGCGTCCGCGTCGTGCAGGACCCACAGTGGTCAGGGCCCTGGCGTCAGGAGTTCACCGGCACGATCGACTCCTGGGACGTGCCCAACATCGTCGAGGTGATCGACTCACCCCAAGGGGAGCTGGAGTACCAAGTCTGCTTCGACGAGGCTCAGGATGATATGTCCGACGATGGCCCCTACTCCTCCGCTCGAATCCTGGCCCGCTACCTCAGGCGGCTGGAAGACGAGCCATAGCAGCAGCCCGCCCCAGCGCAGAGCGCGTCCAGTGACCACCATGATCGCGGCCCATCAGCGGCGTGGGCGGATGTTCGGGGCGGTCGCCGTTGCGGGTGGAGCGCGTCAGGCGCCGGGTGCTGGGTGTCGACTCAGGTGGGTGGCAGGAGCCTGGTCAGGCGCAGCCGCACCTGCCGGTTGTCCCTGCGGTGGTCCATGACCCGGGCCTCGACGCGACAGCCGCGCGCCAGGGCCGGTACTGCAGCGTCGCCGGCCTCGACGTCCAAGACGGCGACGGCTTCGGGGCAGTCGTCCACCTCGACGTGCGCTCCGTCGCGGCGAGTGGCGATGACCCTGGCAGTGACCACTGCTCCGAGCGGCAACGCGGTCCTGATCGCCTCCCACGCCACCTGCCCCTGCCAGGGCCCGGGCGCAGGAGCCGGCTGCAGTCCGCTGAAGAGTTCCACCAGGTAGCCGTCCACCCCGTCACAACAAGCGTCGAGATCGGTGAGGTCCAGCGCTGCCTGTGTGGTGTCCGGCCAGGTGCACGCCTGCTCCACGGCGATGTCACGGCGCAGCACGTGCGGCAGCAGCGCGATCAGCTGCGAGGACGTCATGGGCAGTGGCATCGCCCGGACGTCGATCCCGGAGTGTGGTGCGAGGAGCTGCACCAGCCAGCCGGGGAAGCCTGCGATGAAGGAGCCCAACTGCTCGACGTGCTCATCGAGTGGCCCCTCATCCACCCGCAGCCGGGTCAGTGGCACCCGTACTCGGCCGGCCTCGGACCAGCGAGGCCATCCCAGGTCGACATCACCGTCTCCCATCGCATCCAGGAGGGGCAGCCACTCCGGCTCCGTAAGGTCGACGTCGGGCACGTAGCGCCGTAGCTCCGCGACCATGGCGGGGAAGGCGCGGTGGTAGGCGTTGGCGAGCAGGCGCACGTGCAACCGACTCACCGTCGACCTCCATCCGCGGGCTTCCCGATCGGATCGGCCGACTCATGCTGCCACCGGGCGGCGCCGCGCACCTCACCCCTCGTGCGACGGCGTGAGTCCGAAGACATGGTCGGACGTCACCAGCCGCTCATGATCGCGCCCCACCAGCGGCGTGAGCGCACATCTGGGCGGTGTACGAACCGCACAGGTGGGGGCCGATGTCCCATGGTGGTGTCATGCAGGGTGACGAGCCGATAGGCGTTGACTTCGGGACGGTGACCGGCCTGCCCTTGCCGCCTGGACTGGAGCTGCTGCTTCGCTCCCTACAGCCCGGTGACGGTGGGCGTGGCGGACGGGTACCCAGCCATCAACCCATGGCCTCGAGCTACACGTGGCAGCGACCCGACGTCGTGCGGGAACGGCTCGGCTTCACGATGCCGACCCTTTCCGTGCTGCGGCAGGAGGGACTGCACGAGCTCTACGCCACGCTGGGGTGCGACGAGGTTGAGCGTCCCTCCGAGGTGCACCCCAGCGGGGGTAACGCTGTCCGCGTCGCCTACGTCCCTGACGAGCAGTCGTTGAACCTGACGGAAGACGAGGGCTACCACCACGGCATGACCACCCTGACGATGGTCTACGGCTCCGGCGCCCCCTGGCCGGATGAAGCGCCCAGGACTCGTCGAGCCCCCGCGTCGGGAGACTCCACGGTCGTCGACCTGCGCGGTCACCACGTCGGTGTTCAACACAGGCCAGGTGGCCTCACCAGGCTCGCCTGGGTGCTGCGACGACCTGAGGCCGGCTACAACATCGAGGTCTACACCGGGCGGCCACCTCTAGAGGCCGTACGAATGCTGGCCGCCAGCGATCTCTTCACCTGACAGGGACCGGCCAGACATCGGCGACGGTGCGTGCGAAGCGCATCATGATCGCGCTCCACCCCGCGGCATGGGACTGTCCGATCTTCGGTGTAACTGGCCGGGCGGTTAGTGGGTGATGCGTCCTTCGAAGGTGATGGCGAAGGCGTTGAGGGCGGGCTTCCAGCGGGCAGCCCAGCGTGCCCTGCCCCGGCCAGTGGGGTCCAGCGCCCTGGTCGCGAGGTACAGGCACTTGATTGCCGCCTGCTCGGTCGGAAAGTGCCCCCGAGCACGGACGGCGCGGCGGTAGCGGGCGTTGAGGGACTCGATGGCGTTGGTCGAGCAGATGACGCGGCGGATCTCCACGTCGTAGGCGAGGAACGGGATGAACTCGCTCCAGGCGTTGCGCCACAGCCGCACGATGGCCGGGTACTTGGTGCCCCAGACCTCGGCAAAGTCGTCGAACCGCGCCTCCGCCGCGGCGTCGCTCGGGGCCGTGTAGACGGGGCGCAGGTCCTTGGACATGCGGTCCCAGTCCGCCCGTGATGCGTAGCGGAACGTGTTCCTGATCAGATGGATGATGCAGGTCTGCACCACCGTCTGCTCCCAGACCGCGGCGATGGCATCGGGCAGGCCGCGCAGGCCGTCGCAGACGAGGATGCACACGTCCTGCACTCCGCGGTTCTTCACTTCGGTGAGCACCGAGAGCCAGAACTTCGCGCCCTCGCCGCCGTCACCGGCCCACAGCCCCAGGATGTCCCTCTCCCCGGCGAGGGTGACGCCGATGGCCACGTAGATGGGGCGGTTGGTCACCTGGCCGTCGCGGACCTTCACGTTGATGGCGTCGATGAACACGACCGGGTAGACCCGGTCCAGGGGACGTTGCTGCCACTCGGTCATCTCCGCGATCACCTTGTCGGTGGGGGCACCTCCCGCGCGAAGCGTGGGGGAATGCGCGAGACGGTGTCCTTGGACACCTGGGCTCCGTAGACCTCTGCCAGATGCGCGGACACCTCACCGGTGGTCAGGCCGCGGGCGGTCAACGAGAGGACGACCTCGTCGATGCTGTCCAGGCGGCGCTGCCGCTTGCGCACGATGACCGGCTCGAAGGTCCCCTCTCGGTCCCGCGGCACCTCGATCTGCACCGGGCCGACATCGGTCAGCACCGTCTTGGTCCGGGTCCCGTTGCGGCTGTTGGCGCGGTTGCGCCCGGCTGGCTCGTGCTTGTCATAGCCGAGGTGCTCGCTCAGCTCCGCCTCCAGGGCCGTCTCGAGCACCGTCTTCGTCAGCCCGGTCAGCAGCCCACCGGGCCCGACCAGCTCGATGCCCTGCGCCCTGGCGGTCTCCACCAGCTCCTCAGCCAGCCGGCGCTGCTGCGCAGCGCCCAGCGGCCCGGCCGGCCGCTGCGTCTCCTGCTCCTGAGCCTGCTCCTCGGTCATGGGCGTGATCATGTCGGTCATGCGGGGTCCTTCCCGCCAAGCCAGCCGGCTCGGCGCGTCAGGCCCGATCACTTACACCGTTGATCAGACAGTCCCCGCGGCATGGGCGGGCGTGCGGACTTGCCTCCACGGTGGGTCCGGCTCCATGGCGACTGGAAGGCCATCGGGCTCCAGTCGCTGTCCAGTGCCCTTTCCTTGGCGCCCGTCGGCTAGTCCCTTGGTGGCTGTGGCGAGCGGCGACTGCGCCATGCCTCGAGAAGGATCGGAGTAGCACCGACAAGCAGTCCGGCGAGCAGAGGGCCGGCGTCTCCTCTGACTGCACTGGCGACACTGAACCAAGCGCCGACGCCGAGCATCACCGCGAGCAGCAGCGTCCCGGCCCAGCGGGCGACCTCCTGCTGCCGGGTGTACTGGCGCCGGTGCTGAGCCATGGGTACAGGGTGGCAGTCATCTCCTGCACGAACGCCCTCAATTCGGCAGAGTCGTGCGTTTGCGTGGTGGTCGGCTCGGTCAGATGACCTTGATGAGGAGGTTGCGGTGGATGCCACGCCAGGCTTCGTCGTGCTGGTAGCCGTCGGGGACGAGGAGCACGTCTTCGTCACGAGGTCCGTCGCCGCTCATGACGGCGGTGGAGGAGTCCGAGGGCCACGGCGTGCAGCCGGTGTCAGGGACGATCTCGGCGCCTTGAGCCCTGAGGGTCACCAGGCAGGCGTCGCCGGTGATCCCGACTCCGAGGTAGGCCGGGCCGATGGGGGTCTCGCCGAGGAAGCGGGTGGTGTCGGGGCGGACCAGGTAGCGCAGGTGCGGGCTGTCGATGACGTCGCTGGGCTGCTGCGGTGCGGCCAGGACCGCGAAGGCCGTAGTGGGCGCCAACGGTTGCGGTTTGGGCTGGCCGTCGTCGGCCAGTGCGGCGTGGGTGGCAACGGACGCCGCAGTCAGGGCCAGCGCGCCGGCGGCCAGGACGATCCTGATCTGGTGGCGGCGGCTGCCGGCGCCCAAGTGCGGGGCGAGGTCAGGGTCGGAGCCGAGCGAGGTGTCAGCCACAGGGAAACTCCAGAGGGTCTGCGGAGGTGGAGCAGAGGCAGGGGCGGGCGCACTGGGCGAAGCGGTCACGGGCGGTGGTGGGTCAGCTGTCGAGGCTGAGCAGGTCCCCAGGCGTGCAGTCCAGGGCGTCGCACAGGGCGCTGAGGGTGGAGAAGCGGATCGCGCGGGCCCGGCCGTTCTTCAGCACCGCGAGGTTGGCCACGGTGATCCCGGCGCGGGCGGCGAGCTGGGCCATGGTCATCCCGCGCTGCTTCAGCAGGACGTCGAGGTGGCAGCGGATGCGGTGCGGCGCTTCCGCCCCGCTGTCGACGTCGGCTCCCGCCTGCGTCACGGGCTCGCGTGTAGGAGCAGCGGGGGTGGTGGGTGCTGCCATCGGGCTCAGACCAGGCCCTCGGTGTCTTCGCGCAGGCGGGCGCCCGCGTGCACGGCGGCGGCCAGGACGAGTAGGAGCACCGCAGCCGGCAGCGGCCACAGCACCGGTTGCAGGTCCGCCACCCACACCTTCTCGGTGATGAAGGGCATCTGAAGCAGCCGCTGCGCACCCAGGTAGGGCAGGACCGACGCTGCGATCGAGGCCAGCACCAGCACGCCGGCGGCAGCGGCCAGGCGGGCGGCGTTGCCGGGGGCAAAGGGCTCCCGGGCGGCGGTGGTGCGCACCAGCGGCACCAGCAGCGCCACCAGGATGAACACGCTCAGCCCCGCCACGGCGGCGCCGGAATGTGCAGCCAGCGCCACACCCGCATCCACGGGGTGGTCCAGGAACGCCACCTCCGCCCGCAAGCCACCTGCACCGGCGGTGATCCCGGCGGAGGCGTCCTGGCCGTCGCCCTCGTAGAGGGCGGTGTCGGCGTTGTCCAGGGCCAGGGCCTGCACCGGCTGGGGGGCGACATGCTGCACCCAGAAGGTCGGAGAGCCGGCCAGGCGGACCGGCAGGTGCATCGGCGTCCCGGACTGCCCAGTGGCGATCACCGCGGCGCCCACCCCGACGAGCAACGACAAGATCCCGAACACGCTGAACACCCCGATGAGCAGGCTGATCCGCAGCGGCTGCACTGGGATGTCCCGACGCCGAGCGGGGCGGCGGGCGAGGGAGAGTGCCATGCGGGGCTCCCGGGGCGTATCGAGATTCGAGCGATCGACACTCGATGGATCGGCACTCCCCGCGAAGACCTGAACCGCCCGCCCCTGCCTCACCCGGCTGGTCGCACACCAGCGGCTACAGGGGGCGCGGTCGAGCGAGACCCCATCCGCACGTCGGCTCCTTGTCCGCTGGACCTACGGTCCGGGCCTGGCCAGGCTGGGGCCGAGGTGCCCGGCGGGACGCCACCGGGTGAGCCCGGAGGGGTCCTGAGCCAGACCCGGCAGGACGAGGAAGGGGACGATCAGCTCACCGGCCGGAGTGTGGACGCGCTGCACGAGGACCTCCGGAGCCTCGATCCCCGCGGCGAGGAGGGCCGCCGCCTCCGGTAGCGGTGAACGCCTCCGCACCTGCTCACCCAGCGACGATCGAGTGTGTTCGCGGGCACTCGACGAAGCGTCGCGACCACCGGACGAAGGACGTCACCTGCGTCTTCGACGCGTGGCTGCTGCGCGGCTGCCCCTTGCCGTTCGGGGCTGGGGGCGGTGTCGCCGGCTGCCGCCCGTGCGGACGCGCGGGTCAGGCGGGTGGGGTGGGTTCTGCCCGCAGGGGGCGGAGGGCGGCGGTGAGCTGCTGCGCGAGTTGGGGGCGGCCGAAGTGGAAGCCCTGGGCTTCGTCGCAGCCGAGCTCTCGCAGTCGCTGGGCGGTCTGGGCGTTCTCCACGCCCTCGGCGATGACGGTCAGGTCCAGGGTGTGTCCGAGCTGGATGATCGATTCCACGAGGGCGTGGTCCCGCTGCCGTCGCCGATCCCCCGGATGCTGCCCGCCATGCTCGACGGAGCGCTCGGCGGGGTGCTCGACGGAGGGGTCCTGGTGAGTGCCGACGAGGAAGCTCCGGTCGATCTTGACGGCGTGCACGGGCATGTCACGCAGGTGCGCCAAGGAGGAGTAGCCGGTGCCGAAGTCGTCGATGGAGACCCGGACTCCGAGGTTGGTCAGCCGTTGCAGTTGCTCGATGGCCAAGGCGGGGTGGGTCATGACGGCGCTCTCGGTGACCTCGATCTCCAAGGGACCGGCCGGCGGGTCGCTGTGGTGCCAGTCGTAGGCGGCCTGCAGCAGCTCGGCGTCGTGCAGGGTGGTGGCAGAGATGTTGACCGCGATGGGCACGTGCAGCCCCGCGCTGCGCCAGGCCTGGCTCTGCTGGTGCGCCAGGACGAGGACGTGGCGGGTGAGGTCGCCGATGAGCCCGGCCTGCTCGGCGATGTCGATGAAGGTCTGGGCTGAGACGTTGCCCCGGCGGGGATGCTGCCAGCGGCACAGCGCCTCGACGTGGTCCACGTCGCCGGTGCGCAGGTCGATGACGGGCTGGTAGTTCAGGTACAGCTGGGCCGCGTCCACGGCAGCGCGCAGGTCGTCGGCCAGCTCGAGCCGGTGCAGGCGGGCCCGGTCGTGCTCTGCGTGGTAGCGGGCGATCCCTCCCCCGCCGCTCTTGGCCAGGTACATCGCCACATCCGCTCGCTGCAGCAGCGTGAAGGCATCGCGGGCGTCGTCGGGGGCGATGGCGATGCCGAGGCTGCACCCCACCTGCAGCGTCCCGGTGCCGGTCAGGATCGGCTCCCCGATCGTGTCGAGGACCTTGCGTGCGACCGCGGCGGCGTCGGTGGTGTCGCGCAGGCCGGGCAGGACGAGGGCGAACTCATCGCCGCCGAGGCGGGCGACGGTGTCGGAGGCGCGGAGCAGCCCCGAGGCGCTGAGACGGGTGGCGATCTCCCGCAGCAGTTCGTCCCCGGCCTGGTGGCCGAAGCGGTCGTTGACGTCCTTGAAGCCGTCCAGGTCCAGCACCATCAACGCGGTCGGCTCGCCGCTGCGGGAGGTGCCGGCGATGGCCTGCTCCAGTCGATCGCTCAGCAGCGCACGGTTGGGCAGGTCGGTGAGCGGGTCGTGCAAGGCGCGGTGGCGCACCTCCTGCTGGGCGGCGTGACGGCTGGTGATGTCGACGACTGTCTTCACCGCAGCCTCCACCTGGCCGTCGCCGTAGACGGGACGGGCGTTGACCTCTGCGAGGAAGCTGCTGCCATCAGCGCGGTGGAGCAGTTCCTCGCTCAGGTGGCAGCCGCGCCCGGCCCGCACCGCAGGCAGGACCGGGCACTCCGAGAGCGGGTACGGGCTGCCGTCGGCGTGGCTGTGGTGCACGAGTTCGTGCACGTTGCGTCCCACCAGCTCCACCGGGTCCAGGCCCACCATCGCCGCTGCGGCGGTGTTGACGAACGTGCAGCGCCCGTCCAGGTCCAGGCCGAAGATGCCCTCGCTGGTGGACTCCAGCAGCAGCCGCCAGCGCCGTTCGCTGTGCCGCAGTGCCTCCTCCGCGCGGTGGCGGTCGCTGATGTCGCGCAGGGTCCCCGCCAGGCCCACCGGGGCGCCGTGCTCGTCGTTGAGCACCTGGACGCCGACCTCCGCCCAACAGGGGGCCTCGTCGCGGTGGAGCAGGCGCAGCTGCACCTGCACCGGGGTGGAGGACATCAGCGCCCGCCCTACCGCCTCGTTGACGGCGGAGGCGTCCTTCGGGTCGACCAGAGCGGCCAGCGGCCGTCCCAGGGCCTGGTCGACGGGTGCCCCGGTCAGCTCCTGCCAGGCGCGGCTGACGAAGGTGATCGCCCCGTGCAGGTCGGCCTGGAAGATCACCTCGTGGACGCTGTCCAGCACCGACTGGTACCGCTGCCGGCTCGCGGTCAGCTCCTTGGAGCGGGCGGCCAGGTCGGCGGTGCGCGCGGTCAGCTCCGCGGTGCGCTCGGCAACCCGCTGCTCCAGGCTCCGGCTGAGCAGTGCGTGCTCGCGCAGGGAGAGCCACTGCCGGCCCAGCAGCATGATCCCGAGACAGACGCCCAGCCCGGTGTGCGCGAGGTCCAGATCCCCCCACCACAGCAACTGCACCGCCAGCAGCGCCACCGCGCCCGCGGCCAGCAGCACCGGCACGACCGCCGGCGCCGCCCCCGCCCGCACCCCCCACCCCAGGCGGCGAGCGGCCACCTCCTGCGCGCCGGCCTCCTCGTGGAGCGCGGTCCCGCCCTGGGCCCGCACCGCGACGGACTGCGGGCTCCACGCCGCCAGGCACATCAGGCCGAAGCTCAGGACCCAGAGGGAGTCGACGAGGTGGCCGGTGAAGTAGCTCTGCCGGGCGGCCAGCCACCCGAAGACCGCATAGGCCAGCGCCGAGGTGAGCAAACCGGCGGCGAGGAAGGCGAAGTCCCGGCTCCGCGCGCTGCTGTGGACCGCCACCGCACCGATCAGGGAGAGCACCACCACGTGCGCCAGCGGAAAGGCCAACCCCACCAGCAGCGCCACCCGGCCTGCGCCGGCCTGTTCCAGGTAGGCCGGCCGCAGCGCCACGTCCCAGAACAGGATCAGCAGGGCGGTGACCAGGAGCAGACCGTCCACGATGATCCGTACCCGCGACACCGCGCGCATCGACTGATCCGCCAGGCACAGGACGCCTGCTGCGATCAGGGGGAACTCCAGCAGGAACAGGGCCTCCGCCCAGGACGGGAAGGGCACCGGCCAGCCCCGTACCTGCTGATAGGCCCAGGCGCACTGCCCCGCAGCGAAGGCAGCGCCGCCTGCTGCCAGCAGCCGCCACCCCCGCCCCGGCCAGCGGCCGGCTTCCGCCGCGTGGTGCCAGGCAGCTCGCTGCCACGCCACGACCGTGAAGACCACCGCCGCGAGGAACAGGCCGGTGCTACCGGCCACGCTGGAGGCCCCGGAGCGATTCGGAACCAGCAGCAGGACGCCGGCGAAGACCGCCCACGCCAGGAGAACCGCGGGCACACCGACCCGCACCCGCGCCGAGCCCACCTGCCTCATGCCCACCGCCACCCGTCTGCACGGAGTTCAAGCCGTTTCCACAGCGTGCACCCGCCAGCTCACTGCACGTCAGCGATCCGCAGAAGTCTCGCGGCGGGGGCGCTACCTGTGGGTCTGGCGAGGCGGGCGGGGCGGTTGCTGCCCGACGTGACCTGCAGGTGACCGGCCCGGTGGAGTCGGCGCAGCAGAGAAGTCCCCCACGGGAGGGTCGGTCTGCAACAGCAGCGCGGCTGTCCGCAACCGCGTCTGCGCCGCCGCCCGCTGTGCCGGGGGCAGCTCATCGAGGACGCTGGCGGCGAACTGCGCGCAGAACACCGCGCTGAGGGCCCCCTGCCGCGGCGGGACGTCGGCGATCAGGACGCTCTGGGCGTCGGCGTCGTCGGAGAGGGCCGCCAGCAGCAGCCCGACACCGAGGCGAGCAGCCTGGCTCGCCGCATCTCCGCGCCCCGTCTGCTCCTCACCGGCTCCAGGTGGACCGGCCGGCGCGGAGGGGCTGCTGTCTTCGTCGTGACCCACCGGATGCACCCACCCTCGTGCGCTCGGGTTGCGGGCCCGCTCCACGTCTCCGGCGGCCCGCGCTCCGGGCAGACTTCCCCCGACCCACCACGGGTAAACGTTGCATTGCGGAGCGCCCTCGATGGCCGCCCCTCGCAGGGGAGCCTCAGTCGACTCACCTGCGTGATCCGATCGGGGCGGGGCGACCCACGGGGCCGCGTCAACCGCTCCGACTGCCGTCGGCCGACATCGCCCGGGCCGTGCTCAGCTTGGCCGGGGTCATCACCGCTGGTCGCCCCCGCGCGACGCGTCAGAAGCGCGGTCCCCCTCGGCAGTGCCGCGCTTGATGCTCGACCTCCCCGGCGGAGGCCCTGAGCGGGCATCACCCGTGGGCGGAGCCGTCCGACCCTGACACTCCTGCTGCCCCCAGGTTGCGACGGACCGCACCGGGAGCGTTCCGCACCGGCGTGTCGCCGCCTCGGTGCAGCAGGAGTGTCAGCCGACCCCCACGCGGCCCCCGCCGCAGGCTTCAGCGCACCTCGCGGCCGGGTGGGGCGTGCGGCACCAGGAGCGGTGGGGCGTCGACCCTGCCCTCGGCACCGTCCTCGCCGGTGTCGAGCACGACCCGGCCCCGCCCGGTGGGGTGCCTCGTCGATCCGACGACATCACGATCCCGTCGGCCGGTGCCCGCACGGGCTCGAGCGCGAGCAACGCCACCCGGCGGTCCCGTTGCCGGGAGCCCACCGGTCCGGGAGCGGACGCACGAACGGCCCCGGACCGCACACGAGGTGCGGTCCGGGGCCGTTCCGCGTCAGCGGGCCCGCCGCGCGCACGTGATCGTTGCGCGCCCGGGTAGCTGCACTGCGTCTGGCGGCAGACCCCCCGCCTGCCGCCAGACGCGACGTGCCACCCCCCTGTGAACCCCCTGCGCGCCGCCGGTCCCCCCGGACGACGGCACGAGTCCCCCCGGACTCACCGGCTCCATCGCGGCCTCGCCCGGAGGTGTTACACATCTGAGGGAAGTTCTTCGCCGGGCCGTCCGGCCGGCCCTCAGCCGAGCGCCGGAGGGGCCGAACTGCCCCGGGCACGCAGGGTCGGGGTGGCGGCGAGGTGGGCCGCCGGGGCCTCCCCCTCCAGCAGGCCGAAGAGCCGCCCGGCCACCGCGGCGCCGTAGGCGGCCACGTCGTGCCCCACGGCCGTGATGCGGGGGTGGGTCACCCGGCAGAGCGCCGAGTCGTCCCAGGCGACGAGGCTGACGTCCTCCGGCACCCGCCGGCCGAGGCCGGTGGCGACGGACAACCCGGCCACGGCCATGAGGTCGTTGTCGTAGACGATCGCCGTGACGGGGTCGGCACCGGTCAGCAGGTCGTGGGTGGCGCGCGCGCCGTCGTCGCCGGAGAAGTCGGTGTGCACGATGCGCGCCTCGATGCGGTGCTCCGCCGCGGCGGCCGCGAGGGCCTCGTCGCGGATGCGGACGTGGCCGAGGTCGGGCAGGCCCGCGACGCGGGCGATGCGGCGGTGCCCCAGGTCCACGAGGTGCTGCACGGCCTCGCGGATCCCGCTGGCGTCGTCGGTCCAGACGCAGGTGAGCCCACCGGCCAGCGAGGGGTCGGCGACGACCACGGAGGGCACGCCGTCCGCCTGCAGCCGGGGGATGCGGGGGTCGTCCACGCGGACGTCCACGATGACCATGCCGTCCACCCGCCGCTCCGACCACCAGCGGGAGTACGTGGCCGCGGCGGCGTCGGGGCTGGGCACGACCTGCAGGAGCAGCGCGCAGTCGCGGGTGCTGAGGACGCTCTCCAGGCCCGACATGAACTCCATGTAGAACGGCTCGTGCCCGAGGGTGCTGGCGGTTCGGGTGACGACGAGGCCGAAGGTGTCGGTGCGCGATCCGGAGAGGATGCGGGCGGCCCGGTTCGGCACCCACTGCAGTTCCTCGGCGACCTTGAGGACGCGGGCGCGGGTGGCGTCGGAGACACCGGGGCGGTTGTTGAGGACGTAGGACACGGCCCCCTTGGAGACGCCGGAGCGGCGGGCGATCTCGGCGATGGTGACGCGGGTCACTGCGGGTCCTCCTGTGGGCGCCCGGCCCGGCGCGGTGGCGGGCTGCCGGACGACTGGTCCGGGCAGCCTACTGTCCGGGTCCGGCCGGGGCCCTACTGCCGCGGCGCCGTGAGGTCGCGCACCTGCGCGTAGCGCTCCCGCACCTCGGGCTGCGGCTCGGCCTCATGGGTCCCGGCCGCTCCGGGCTCCCAGGGCGGCGGCTCCTCGCCGCCGAGGAGCGCCCACGCCGCCTGCCGGGCCGCCCCGTCGGCCACGTACTCCCCCGGCGGCGGGACGAGCACCGGGCGCCCGAGCAGCGCCGGGGCCAGGCGGCGCACCGCCTCCGAGCGGGCCCCGCCGCCGACCAGCAGCACCCGGCGGACCTCCACCCCCTGCGCCAGCAGGGCGTCCAGCCCGTCGGCCAGCCCGCACAGCAGCCCCTCCACCGCCGCGCGGGCCAGGTGGGTGGGCGTGGACGTCGCGGGGGTCAGCCCGTGCAGCGCGCCGGTGCTGTCCGGGCGCACCGGCGTGCGCTCGCCCTCCAGGTAGGGCACCAGCACGAGCCCCTCCGCGCCGGCGGGGGCGGAGAGGGCGAGGCGGGACAGCTCCTCGTGGTCCACCCCGAGCAGGCGCGCGGCCGCGTCCAGCACGCGGGCGGCGTTGAGCGTGCAGACGAGGGGCAGGTAGCGGCCCGTGGCGTCCGCGAAGCCCGCGACGGCTCCCGACGGGTCCGCGGACGGGGTCGGGCTGAGGGCGCTGACGACCCCGCTGGTGCCGACGGAGACGACGACGTCGCCGGGGACGGCACCGACCCCGAGGGCGGCGGCCATGTTGTCGCCGGTGCCGGGGCCGAGCACCACCTCCCGCCCACCCACCCGGAGCCGCCCGGCCTGCTCTGCGGGCCCGAGCACCTGCGGCAGCTCCACCTCGGCGCCGTCCGCCCCCATCGCCAGCCGCAGGAGGTCGCGGCGGTACTCCCCCGTCGCGGCGCTGAAGTAGCCGGTGCCGCTGGCGTCGCCGCGGTCGGTGGTCAGCCGCTCCCGGCCACCGAGGTGCCAGGTCAGCCAGTCGTGCGGGAGGCACACCCGGGCCACCCGCGCCGCCCGGTCCGGCTCGTGCTCGGCCAGCCAGCGCAGCTTCGCGACGGTGAAGGAGGCCACCGGCACGGAGCCGACGGCCCGCGCCCACTCCCCGGGACCGCCCAGCTCACGCACCAGGTCCTCGGCCGCCCCCGCCGAGCGGCCGTCGTTCCACAGCAGCGCCGGGCGCACGACCTCCCCGGCGTCGTCCAGCGCGACCATGCCGTGCTGCTGGGCGCCGACCGCGACGGCGTCGACGTCGGCGAGGCCGCCCGCGTCGGCGAGGGCCTCCTCCAGCGCCCGCCACCACCGGTGCGGGTCCACCTCGCTGCCCTCGGGGTGGGCGGCCCGGCCGGCGCGCAGCAGTTCCCCGGTGACGGCGTCGCGCACGACGACCTTGCAGGACTGGGTGGAGGAGTCGATCCCCGCGACGGTCGGCACGACTGCAGCCAACCACTGGGCGCCGACGGCCGTCCCGGACGGCGGCGATCCGTTCCCGGGCGCCCACCGGAGGCCCGTCCGGAGCCCCGCCGGAGGGCGGTTGGGGCGTCCGGGTGTCTCAGCGGGGACCAGAATGCCGGAAGGCTCGGCGAGCCTGTACCGTTGGGTCACGGAGAGATGACCAGGAACTCCGGGGTCCGCATGCGCCGACCCCGGGTCGACGTGCGAGGGGGTCGACGCCATGGGGCGCGGCCGTGCGAAGGCCAAGCAGACGAAGGTCGCCCGTCAGCTGAAGTACTTCAGCCCGGAGACCGACTACGAGGCGCTCCAGCGCGAACTGCACGGGCCTGACCGTTACAGCGCTTCCACGCGCCCCGAGGCTGACGCCGAGGGTGCCGAGGAGGACGAGTCAGCCGACGACGAGGACGAGTTCGACTCCACCCGCTACGCGGTGGACGACGACGAGGTCGACGACGACTACGAGGCGTGGGCGGCGAAGCGACGGGCTTGACCCGCCGTCCCCTCCACCCGCTCACGCACGCTGGGGCCGAGGCCCTCCCCGAAGGTCACCAGCCCTGGTGCTCACCTTCGAGGAGGGCCACTCCGCCGTCTACACCCTTGGCGTTGCTGCGCCCGTCCTCGTCCCGCCGGGCACGCACCTCGCCGCACACCCACGCCGGGATCCCCGCGGTGTCGAAGAGGCGACGCAGCGCGTCCGCGGACTCCGGTGCGACCACGGCCACCATGCCGACGCCCAGGTTGAGGGTCCGCTCCAGGTCCGCCGCGGGCACGCGCCCGAGGTCGCGGACCATCGCGAAGACCGCCCCGGGCGTCCACGTCCCGCGCTGCACGACCGCCGTGAGACCCGTCGGCAGGCACCGCGCCAGGTTCGCCGCCAGCCCGCCGCCCGTGACGTGGGTGAGCGAGTGCACGCCGTCCTCGCCGTGGCCGAGCGCCGCGACGGCGTCGAGCACCGGGCGCGCGTAGATCCGCGTCGGCTCCAGCAGCTCCTCGCCCAGCGTCCGGCCGAAGTCGTCGACGTGGCGCTGCAGCTGCCAGCCCGCGTCGGCCACGACGCGCCGCACGAGGGAGTAGCCGTTGGAGTGCAGCCCCGAGGAGGCCAGCGCGACGAGCACGTCGCCCTCCCGGACCCGCTCGGCGCCCAGGACCGCGTCGGCCTCCACGACGCCCGTGACGGCACCGGCCACGTCGTACTCGTCGGGCCCCAGCAGGCCGGGGTGCTCGGCCGTCTCCCCGCCGACGAGGGCGGTACCCGCCTCGGCGCAGGCCCGCGCGATGCCCGCGACGATCGCGGCCATCCGCTCCGGGACCACACGGCCGCAGGCGATGTAGTCGGTCATGAAGAGCGGGCGCGCCCCGCAGACGACGATGTCGTCGACGACCATCCCGACGAGGTCCGCGCCGATGGTGTCGTGCCGGTCCAGGGCCTGCGCGATCGCGACCTTCGTGCCGACGCCGTCGGTGCTCGTCGCCAGCAGCGGGCGGCGGTAGCCGAGCAGCGCGCTGGCGTCGAAGAGGCCCGCAAAGCCGCCGAAGCCGCCGACGACCTCGGGGCCGTGGGTGCGGGCCACCGACGCCTTCATCAGCTCCACGGCGCGGTCGCCGGCCTCCACGTCCACGCCGGCCGACGCGTACGTCGTGCCCTGCGTCTGCGCAGCGCTCACGGGCGGGGTCCCACGGGAGTGATCGGCAGGGTCGGGCGCTCCAGGGCGTGCTTGCCGAGGCGCTCCACGTCGGGCAGCGGGATGGGGTAGCTGCCGGAGAAGCACGCGGTGCAGAGCCGCTCCTCGGGCTGGCGCGTGGCCTGGATCATGCCCTCCATGGAGATGTAGCCGAGGGAGTCCGCGCCGATGCTGGTGCAGACGTCCTGCACCCCCAGGCCGGTCGCGATGAGTTCCGCCCGGGTGGCGAAGTCGATGCCGTAGAAGCAGGGCCACGTCACCGGCGGGGAGGAGATGCGCACGTGCACCTCCGCCGCCCCGGCCTCCCGCAGCATCCGGATGAGGGCCCGCTGGGTGTTGCCGCGCACGATGGAGTCGTCGACGACGACGAGGCGCTTGCCGTGGACGACGCTCTTCAGCGGGTTCAGCTTCAGCCGGATGCCGAGCTGGCGGATCGTCTGGCTCGGCTGGATGAAGGTGCGGCCCACGTAGGCGTTCTTCACGAGGCCCTGGCCGTAGGGGATGCCGGACTGCTCGGCGTAGCCGATCGCCGCGGGGGTGCCGGACTCCGGCGTGGGGATGACGAGGTCGGCGTCGACGGGGTGCTCGCGCGCGAGGGCGCGGCCCATGTCGACGCGGGCCTCCTGCACGACGCGGCCGCTGATCGTGGTGTCGGGCCGGGCGAGGTAGACGTACTCGAAGACGCAGCCCTTGGGCTTCGCCTCCGCGAAGCGGGTGGAGCGCAGCCCGTCGGCGTCGACGGCCACCAGCTCACCGGGCTCGATCTCGCGCACCAGGCTGGCGCCGACGATGTCGAGGGCCGCGGTCTCGCTGGCCACGACCCAGCCGCGCTCGAGGCGCCCGAGCACGAGGGGGCGGATGCCCTGCGGGTCGCGGGCGGCGTAGAGGGTGTGCTCGTCCATGAAGACGAAGCTGAAGGCGCCCTCCAGCAGTGGCAGCACCTCTAGGGCCGTCGCCTCGAGGGTGTGGTCCGGGTCGCCGGCCATCAGGGCGGTGACGATGGCGGTGTCCGTGGTGTTGCCCTGCTTCAGCTCGCCACCGGAGTGCTCGGGGTGGCGCTCGGTGAGCAGCTCGCGCAGCGCGAAGGAGTTCGTGAGGTTGCCGTTGTGGGCGAGCGCGATCGTGCCGCCGGCGGTGGCGCCCAGCGTGGGCTGGGCGTTCTCCCAGGTGCTGCCGCCCGTCGTGGAGTACCGGGCGTGCCCGACGGCCACGTGCCCCTGCAGGGCCTCCAGAGCGCGCTCGTCGAACACCTGGGCCACGAGCCCGGTGTCCTTGTAGACGAGGATCTGGCGGCCGTTGCTGACGGCGATGCCGGCCGCCTCCTGCCCCCGGTGCTGCAGGGCGTAGAGGCCGTAGTAGGTGAGTTTGGAGACGTCCTCGCCGGGAGCCCAGACCCCGAAGACGCCGCAAGCGTCCTGGGGACCCTTCTCACCTGGGAGGAGGTCGTGGTTCAGTCGTCCGTCGCCACGGGCCACGGCACGAGTGTCGCACAGCCGAGGGGTCCCGCGAGTCGCAGGGCGCACTCGCACCCCCTTCGGAGCACCGCCGCGGCCACGGCGCCGCGGGGAGGGCCCCGGGCGCGGGGCGGCGGGTCAGCGCCGCCGGTCGGCGCGCCGGTCGACCAGCACCGCGACGAGCCCGCCGAGGACTCCCCCGACGAGCCCGAGCGTCACTCCGAGGTAGCCGAGCAGGGCGAGCCTGCTGTACCCGCCGCTGGCCGGCGTGAGCAGCGCGATGACGGCGGCGACGGCCACGGCCGCGGCCAGCCCGGTCAGCACGAAGGCCCGGTAGCGGGGCGCGCGGCGCACGTGCACCGGCCGGCCCACCGCCGACGGCGACGGGGGCTGCCCCGGGGTGCCGTCCTCGCTGCGGGGGGTGGGTCCGTCGCTCATGCCCCGACCGTAGGGGACGCCGCGCCGGTCCCCGAACCGCCCACCGGCGGCTCCGGAGCGGGCAGCAGCGGCAGCAGGTCGCCCAGGTCGGCGCGGGCGCCGCTGGCCGAGACCCGCCCGGCGGCCTGCGCGTCGGCGAAGGTCAGCGCGCCCACGGCGAGCTCCAGCCACGTGCGGGGGTCGGTCTCCACGACGTTGGGCGGCGTGCCCCGGGTGTGCCGGGGCCCCTCGACGCACTGCACCGCACCGAAGGGCGGCACCCGGACCTCCACGCTGCCCCCGGGTGCCCGGGCCGCGAGCTCCTCCAGGGTGAAGCGCACGGCGGTGGCGACGTCGGTGCGGGCGGCGTCGGGGGCCAGCGCCCGCTGCAGGCCGGCCAGGCCGGCGGTGGGGTCGGTGCGGCGACGCGGGGGCACGCCCCGATCGTCGCACCCCGCCCGGCCCGGCGCCGGTCCCGGCCCGCGCGAGGCGCGAACGCCGGAGGTCCCGCCACCCGTGGGCGGCTCAGGACAGGTCGACCTCCACGCGGCGGCCGGTGCGCAGGGACTCCACCCCGGCGGCACAGACGGCCGCGGCGGCGTAGCCGTCCCAGGCGCTCGGGCCGTCGACGGTGCCGCGGCGCACCGCGTCGACCCACCGCTGGACCTCAGTGTCGTAGGCCGCGCCGAAGCGCTCGCGGAAGTCCCTGGGGATGCTGCCGCCCCAGCCTGCTGCGGAGCGGCGGACGAGGTCGACGCCGAGGCCGATCTGCGCGGTGCCGCGCTCGGCGACCAGTTCGGTGCGGACCTCGTAGCCGTAGCGGGCGTTGACGAAGACCTCCACGTCGACCAGCGCCCCGCCGGCCGTCTCCAGGAGGACGAACTGCGGGTCCTGCAGCCCCTCGGGCGCCTCGGAGCTCGCCCGCGGGCGCAGGACCGTGACGGCGGTGATCTCCTCGCCGAGGAGGTACCGGGCGGCGTCGACCTCGTGCACCACCGAGTCGAGGACGAGCATCTCGCTGGTGAAGTGGGGCGGGATGCTCGCGTTGCGGTGGATGCAGTGCAGGAACAGCGGACGGCCGAGCTCCCCGGAGGCGACGAGGGCGCGCAGCTGCTGGTACTCGGCGTCGAAGCGGCGCATGAAGCCGACCTGCACGAGCTGCTGCCCGAGCTCGCGCTCGGCGCGGACGATGCGCAGGGAGGTCTCCGCCGAGGTGGTCAGCGGCTTCTCGCAGAGCACCGGGACCCCGTGCTCCAGGCAGGCGAGGACCTGCTCCTCGTGCGCGAACCCGGGGGTGGCGATGACGACGGCGTCCACGTCGGGGTCGGTGATGGCCGCGAACGGGTCGTGGACCGCCCGGACGCCGAACTCGTCCGCGACGGCACGGGTGCGCGCGGCGTCGACGTCGCTGACGGCGACGAGCCGGGCTCCGGCGGTGCGGGTGGACAGGCGCCGGGCGTGGTCCTGCCCCATCACCCCCACCCCGAGGACGGCGACGCGCAGGTCGCCGCCGCGGCTCGCGGCCGCCGTGGCCGTGGCGGTCGCCGTGGTGGTCGCCGTGCTCATGGGGCTCCCGGTCCTTCCCTCGTCAGTTCTCGGTGGTGGTGCGTCCCGCCGCGGCGGGTTCGGGGGTGCTGCCGGGCCTGCTCAGCTCGTGGCTCAGCGCCTCCAGCTCCGCGCCGCCGGCCATCTCGTTCGTCAGCCGGTCGAGGGAGACGTCGCCGCGGCCGGCGTCGAGGGACACCCTGCCGCGGTTGAGGATCACGAAGTGGTTGCCGACGAGGTGGGCGTGGTGGGGGTTGTGGGTGATGAAGACGACCCCGAGGCCGGCGTCGCGCGCCTTGGCGATGTACTTCAGGACGACGCCGGACTGCTTGACCCCGAGGGCGGCGGTGGGCTCGTCGAGGACGAGCGCCTTCGCGCCGAAGTGGATGGCGCGCGCGATCGCGATGCACTGGCGCTGGCCGCCGGACAGGGCCCCGACGTGGCGGTCGAGGTCGGGGACCGAGATCCCCATCTTGACCAGTTCCTCCTCGGTGACGCGCTTCATGCGCTCCACGTCCAGGCGCCGGAGGGGACCGGAGCCCCTGGTGAGTTCCGAGCCGAGGAAGAAGTTGCGCCAGATGGACATCAGCGGGACGAGGGCGAGGTCCTGGTACACGGTGGCGATGCCGCGGTCGAGGGCCTCGCGGGGGGAGCCGAAGCGGACCGCCTCCCCGTTCACCGTGAACCTGCCCTCGGTGTGCTGGTGGAGCCCCGCGATGATCTTGATGAGGGTGGACTTCCCGGCCCCGTTGTCGCCGAGGACGCAGGTGATCTCCCCCTGCCGCACCGACAGCGACACCCCCCGCAGGGCGTGCACGTTGCCGTAGCTCTTCCCGACGTCCTCCAGGCGCAGGATCTCCTGGTTCGGGGAGTGCCCCGCCCCCGCGTCCAGCTCCGGAGTGCTCACGGCGGTCACCTCTTCGCGGCCTGGTTCTTGACGATCATGTTGACGATGGTCGCCAGCAGCAGCATCACGCCGAGGAACGCCTTGAACCAGTTGGCGTCCCAGCCGGCGTAGACGATGCCGAGGCTCGTCATCCCGAAGATCAGTGCGCCGATGGCGGAGCCGACCGCGGAGCCGTAGCCGCCGGTGAGCAGGCACCCGCCGACGACGGCGGCGATGATGTAGATGAACTCCTGCCCGACGCCGCCTCCGGACTGGATGGCGTTGAAGGAGAAGAGCTGGTGCATCCCGACGAACCAGGCCATGAACCCGACGGTCATGAACAGGCCGATCTTGGTGGCGCGGACGGGGACGCCGACGGCGCGGGCGGCCGCCTTGTCCCCGCCGGCCGCGAAGATCCAGTTGCCGGTCTTCGTGCGCAGCAGCACCCAGGTGCCGATCGCGACGAAGAGGAGCCACCAGAACACGGTGATCTTGACGGAGACGCCGCCGATCGGGACCGTCGAGGCGAACACCGCCCGGGCCTGCTCGAAGCCGTCCATGTCGGAGACGCTCGTGGAGGAGACGTTGCCGGTGAGCAGCTTCGTGACGCCGAGGTTGACGCCCTGGAGGATGAAGAACGTGCCGAGGGTGATGAGGAAGCTGGGCAGCCCCGTGCGCATGAGGAGCCAGCCGTTGAAGGCGCCGATCCCCAGGGACACCACCAGCGCCGCGGCGACGCCCACCCAGAGGTTGAGGTTGAGCTGGTAGGCGAACGTCGAGGCGAACAGCGCCGAGGTGGTCACCGCCACCCCGGCGGACAGGTCGAACTCACCGCCGATCATGAGCAGCGCCACGGCGAGCGCCATGATGCCGATCGTCGAGCCCGCGTAGAGGACGGTGGCGAACGAGGCCGCCTGGCGGAACGTGGGCGCCACCGCGAAGAACAGCGCGAACACCGCGACGGCGCCGACGAGGGATCCGACCTCGGGACGGGACAGGACGCTGGCGAGGAGGCTCCTGCGCCGCACCCGGTCGTCGACGCTGCCGGGTGGAGCGGGCGCCGCCTGGACGGCCTGGCTCACCGGGTGCCGCCCGCCGCGAACTCGGCGACGCGGTCGACGTTGCTCGCGTCGACGAAGGCCGGGCCGGTCTGGGTGGCCTGCCCGCCGCCGATGGTGTTGCCGTTGGTGTTGTAGAGCCAGAGGGAGTCGACGGCCAGGTAGCCCTGGAGGTAGGGCTGCTGGTCGATCGCCCACTGGATGTCGCCGCCCTCGATCGCCGCCATGAGGTCGGCGTTGGTGTCGAACGTGCCGATCTGGGCGCTGCTGCCGGCGTCGGCGACGGACTTCACCGCGGTCAGCGCGTAGGGGGCGCCGAGGGTGACGACGCGGTCGATCGCCGGGTCCTGCTGCAGCTTGGAGGTGATGGCCTGCTGCACGGCCGGCATGTCGGTGCCGGTGACGTAGAGGTTCTCGGTCTGGCCCCCGAAGGTCTCGGCCACGCCGGCGCAGCGGGCCTCCAGGCCGACGTGCCCCTGCTCGTGGATGACGCAGAGCGCCTTCTTCGCGCCCTCGGTGGTGAGCCGCTGACCGGCCGCCTCCCCGGCGGTCCGTTCGTCCTGGCCGAAGTAGCCGAGGGCACCGGCCTCCTGCCACTCCTCGAACCCGCCGTTGAAGGCGACGACGGGGATGCCCGCCTCGGTGGCGGCCTTGACGACGGGGGCCATCGCCTCGGCCTTGGCGAGGGTGACGGCGATGCCGTCGACGTCGGCGTCGATGGCCTGCTGGACGAGGTTGACCTGGTCGCCGGCCTCGGGGGCGCCCTGGTAGTTGAGGTCGACGTTGTCCTTGGCGGCGGCCGCCTCCGCACCCTTGCGGACGATGTCCCAGAAGGTGTCGCCGGGCGCCGCGTGGGTGATCATGGCGATCTTCATGGTGGGGGTGTCGGCCTTGCCGGCGGCGCCCCCGGCGGGCGCCTCGTCCTCCTGCCTGCCGCCGCTGCTGCTGCAGCTGGAGAGCGTGAGGGCCGCCAGCGCGACGAAGGTGGCGGCCACGGTCCTGCGCGAGCGAGTCCTCATCGATCCTCATCCTCTCGTCGGGGGACGTCGGTCCCTCATGGGTGCTGCGCGAGCCGCAGCCCGTCGCCGGGCGCCGCGGTGGGGACGAACTCTGGCCCTGCCCCTCTGCCCTGTCAAGAGATTGTCAGTACATTGTGACGTCCCCCGGGTGCTGTCCGCGGAGCCCCGGAGGACGTCACAGCAGGGGCCGCTGACGGGCCCTGCCGGCCTCGTACTCCGCCCGCGCCGCCCGGGTGGAGTCCACGTGCGAGACCTCCGCGACGGGCACGTCCCACCAGCCGCCGCCGCGCGGGGCCTGCGAGTGCGGGTCGGTCTCCACGTGCACGACGGTGGTCTCCGTCGCCGCCTTCGCCTCCCGCAACGCCGCCACGAGCTCCGTGCGGGTGCCCGCCCGCAGCACCCGCACGCCGAGGCTGGCCGCGTTCGCCGCGAGGTCCACCGGCAGCGGTGGCCCCTCCAGGCGGCCGGCGGCGTCGCGGTAGCGGTACCGCGTCCCGAAGCGCTGGGAACCCACGGACTCCGACAGCGCCCCGATCGAGGCGAAGCCGTGGTTCTGGAACAGGACGACGATGATCTTCACGCCCTCCTGCACGGCGGTGACGAGCTCCGTGGGCATCATCAGGTAGGAGCCGTCCCCCACTGTGACGAAGACGTCCCGGTCCGGTGCGGCCATCCGCACCCCGATCCCGCCGGGGATCTCGTAACCCATGCAGGAGAAGCCGTACTCGACGTGGTACCCCTTCGGGTCCCGCACGCGCCACATCGCGTGCAGGTCGCCGGGCAGGGAACCCGCCGCGCACACCACGACGTCGCGCGGATCCGCCACCTCCTCGATCGCCCCCAGCACCTCCCCCTGGGCGAGCAGCCCCGTCTCCTCGCCGATGCCGGAGGAGTAGCAGCGCTCCACCGCGGCGTCCCACTCCTCGTTCAGCCGGTGGCAGCGCTCGCGGTGCTCCGGCGGCAGGGAGAAACCCTCCAGGGCCGCCGTGAGCACGGTGAGCGCCTCCCGCGCGTCCGCGAGAACCGGCAGGCCCGCGTGCTTGACCGAGTCCAGGCCCGCGACGTTGATGTTCACGAACCGCACGTCCGGGTTCTGGAACGCCGTGCGCGACGCCGTGGTGAAGTCCGACCAGCGCGTGCCGATGCCGATCACCAGGTCCGCCTCGGCGGCGATCTCGTTCGCGGCCGTCGTGCCCGTCGCCCCCACCGCGCCCAGGCACAGCGGATGGTCGTGGGGCAGCGAGCCCTTGCCCGCCTGCGACTGCGCCACGGGGACGCCCGTCGCCTCGCAGAAGCGCCGCAGCTCCTCCGTGGCGCGGGAGTACACCACTCCCCCGCCGGCGACCACGAGCGGCGAGCGCGCCTGCCGGACGAGGGCGGCGACCTCCTCCACCAGCGCCGCCTCCGGCGCGGGCCGCGCGATCCGCCACGTCCGCTCCCGGAACAGCTCCACCGGCCAGTCGTGGGCCTCGGCCTGCACGTCCTGCGGCAGCGCGATGACGGCCGCACCCGTCTCGGCCGGGTCGGTCAGCACCCGCATCGCCCCCAGCAGGGCCGCCGGCAGCTGCTCCGGGCGCCAGACCCGGTCGAAGAAGCGCGACAGCGGCCGGAACGCGTCGTTGACGGAGACGTCGCAGCCGGAGGGCTGCTCCAGCTCCTGCAGCACCGGCGTGGCGACGCGGGTGGCGAAGACGTCACCGGGCAGCAGCAGGACCGGGAGCCGGTTGATCGTCGCCAGCGCGGCGCCGGTGAGCATGTTCGTCGAGCCCGGCCCGACGGAGGCGGTCACCGCCAGCGCCTGCAGCCGGTCGCGCTGGCGGGCGTAGCCCACCGCGGCGTGCACCATCGCCTGCTCGTTGCGCCCCGTCATGTACGGCAGCGGCGCGGGCGGCACCCACCCGTCACCGGCGTCCACCCCCAGCTCCGCCTCCAGCAGCGCCTGGCCGATCCCGGCGACGTTGCCGTGGCCGAAGATGCCGAACACCCCGCCGAAGAACGGCTGCCGCTCGCCGTCGCGCTCGGAGGACTGCGCCTGCAGGAACCGCACGGTGGCCTGCGCCACGGTGAGGCGGACCGTGCCGCCGGTGGCCACGCGGGTGGTCGGGGTGCTCATCGTCGGGTCCTCTCCTCGGGGATCGGGTGCGGCGCTCAGCTCGTGCGGGCCTGCGGCCGGGGCCCGCAGAACGGCAGGCGCGGGTCGACCTGCGCGCCGGCCCAGGTGGCGCGCACCCAGCCGTGGGCGGGGTCGTCGCAGATCCGCCAGGACCGCTCCGGCTCCGGCCCGGCCATCACGTTGAGGTAGTACATGTCGTAGCCGGGAACCGCCATGGAGGGGCCGTGCCAGCCGTGCGGGATGAGCACCACGTCACCGGAGCGGACCTCCGCCAGCACGTCGATCGGCCGGTCCCCGTCGCCGTAGACGCGCTGGTACCCCACCCCGCCGGGAACGCTCGGGGCGCCCTCGGGAGCCCCGGAGCGGAACTCGAAGTAGTAGACCTCCTCCAGCTCCGCCTCCTGCGCACTGGTGCGGTCGTGGCGGTGCGGCGGGTAGGAGGACCAGTTCCCGCCGGGGGTCAGCACCTCGCAGGCGATGAGCTTGTCCGTCTCGAACGCCTCGGGGGTGGCGAAGTTGTTCACCTGGCGGCTGCACGTGCCGGCACCGCGCAGCTCCACCGGAACCGCCGACGCCGGGCCGTAGCGGAACGGCAGCCGCCGCGACGCCCGCGCCCCGGGCAGGGCGAAGCGCCCGCCACCGGCGCTGCGCACCAGGACCGAACTGTCGCGCGGGACGTAGGCGAAGTCGCTGACCCCGTCGAAGACGCCCGGGCGGCCGGCGAGCTCCAGCACCTCCCCGTCGACCTCCACGGTGCAGCCCCCGCCCAGCGGCAGCACCAGCACCTCGTGCTCGCCGGAGGGGAAGCGGAACTCCTCCCCCGCCGCGAGCGTGAGCGTCCGCAGGCTGGAGAAGCCCCAGCCCGCGCTCTCCGGGGTGACGACCACGTCGAACCCGTCGCCCGCCGCGCTGCCGGCGGGCAGGTGGTGCTGCGAACCCATCCGTGACCTCCTCGTGCCGTTTCGCTGTTCAGCGGGTCGCCGGGGCCGGGCGGACCAGCGACACCGCGGTGTCCACGGCCGCCTCGACGTCGTCGTCGGCCGGGTAGAGCAGGGTCCGCCCGACGACCAGGCCCCGCACGGCGGGCAGCGCGAGCGCCGTCCGCCAGGAGGCGAAGACCTCCTCCGGGGAGGAGGTGGGGTCCCCGCCCAGCAGCAGCGTCGGCAGGGTCGTGGCGTCCATGACGCGCTCCATCTCCTCGACGACGGGCAGCTTCAGCCAGGTGTGCGCGGACGTGCGCCCGAGCCCCTGCGCCACGGCCACCGACCGGATGACCGAGTCGGGGTCGAGGTCGTTGCGGACCCTGCTCCCCTCCCGCCGCGACCAGAAGGGCTCGACCATCGCCATCAGGCCGCGCTCGGCGAGTGCGCTGACGGCGTCGGCCGCGGCCGTGAGGGTCGCGAGGCTGCCCGCGTCGTCGAGGGCGATGCGGGCGAGCAGCTTGCCGCCCTCCAGGCCGGCCGCCGCGAGGGAGGGGGCGTCGTAGCCGGTGAAGCGGTCGTCGAGCTCGAACGCGGCGCCCTGCAGCCCGCCGCGGTTCATCGACCCGAGGACGACCTTGCCCTCCAGCGCACCGAGCAGCAGCAGGTCCTCGACGAGGTCGGGTGTGCCGAGGAACCCGTCGACGCCCGGCCGGGCCAGGGCCGCGCGCAGCCGGTCGAGCAGTTCCCGGCGGCTGCCCATCGCCATCGGGCGGTCCCGCACGCCGAGCGCACCGCGCGCCGGGTGGTCCGCAGCGATGATCATCAGGCGGCCGTCCGGCCCGAGCAGCGGGCGGCGCCGCCTGCGGCGGGCGGCCTCGGCGACGGCCTGCGGGCGCCGTGCCCGCACCTCGGTGACCTCCGCGTAGTCGCGGGCCGGCGGGCGGGGCGGGCCGGGGAACCGCGCCGCCTCAGGCACCGGCCACCTCCCGCAGCAGCGCCTCGACCTCGGCGGTCGTGGGCATGGCGGTGGAGCACTCCCGGCGGGTGGCGACGATGGCCCCGGCGGCGTTGGCGAACTCCAGGGCCCGCCCCAGCTCCCAGCCGGCCAGCAGGCCGTGGCAGAGGGCGCCGCCGAACCCGTCGCCGGCCCCCAGGCCGTTGACGACCGCGACGGGGGTCGGGGGAACCCGCACCGTCGTCCCGCGGCTCATCCCGAGGACCCCCTCCGGCCCCTGCTTGACGACGGCCACCTCGACCCCGGCGTCCAGCAGGGCACGCGCAGCGCGGTGCGGGTCGCTCTCCCCCACCGCCACCTCGCACTCCTCGCGGTTGCCGACCGCGACGGTGACGTGCGGCAGCGCGCGCCGCACCTGCTCCCCGGCCTCGGCCGGGTCCTTCCAGAACATCGGGCGGTAGTCGAGGTCGAGCACCGTCAGCGGCCGGCGCCCCCGCGCCCGCCAGGCCGCGTGGTGCGCGGAGCGGCTCGGTTCCTCCGACAGCCCGGTCACGGTCGTCCAGAACACCCCTGCGGAGCGGACGGCGTCCAGGTCCAGCTCGTCCGCGCGGATCTGCAGGTCCGGCGCCGTGGGCAGGCGGTAGAACAGCAGCGGGAAGTGGTCCGGCGGGTGCATCTCGCAGAACGTGATGGGCGTCAGCAGCCCGGGCACCTCGTGGACATGGCGGTCGTCCACGCCGAGCCCACGCAGCGCCTTGTGCACGAAGCGGCCGAAGGCGTCCGGGCCGGTGCGGGTGACGACCGCGGAGCGCCGGCCGTGGCGTGCGGCCGCGACGGCGACGTTGGTGGCGCTGCCCCCGAGGTACTTCCCGAACGTCTCCACGTCCTCCAGGCCGACCCCGTCCTGCAACGGGTACAGGTCCACGCCGACCCGGCCCATCGTCAGCACGTCGTACGGCGCCGCGACGCCGCCGTCGTTCACGCCGGCCCCAGCAGGTGCTCGATGCTCGCGCGCACGTCGGCCACGACCGGCGCCGAGGGGTCCTCCTCCCCTGCCGGGGCGGCGAGGACGGTGTCCTGCTCCAGGACGTACCAACCGCCGTAGCCGGCGCCCTCCAGCGCGGCGACGATCCCGGCCACGTCGGCGTCGCCGGCGCCCAGCGGGCGGTACATGCCCGCCGCGACGGCCTCGGAGTAGGTCAGCTCCCCCGCCCGCACGCGGGCGATCCACGACGCGTCGACGTCCTTGAGGTGGACGTGGGCGATGCGCTCCGGCGCCCGCCGTGCGATCGCGAGCGGGTCCGCGCCCCCGATGAGCAGGTGGCCGGTGTCCAGGCACAGGGCCGCGGAACCGCCGTCGAGGACGCGCTCGACGTCCTCCCCGGACTCCACGAGGGTGCCGACGTGGGGGTGCAGGACGGCGGTGAGCCCCCGCTCGGCGGCGCGCTCGGTGATGCGGTCCAGCCTGCGCAGCAGCAGGTCCCACTCGTCCTCGCCGAGTTCGGGGCGGGTGTCGTAGCCGTCGAGCCCCGTGGCGGCGGCGACGACGAGCACGTCCGCCCCGGAGGCGACGAACCCGTCGAGGACGCCCTCCAGCGCGGGCAGGGGGTCGGCGTCGGCCCGGTGCAGCACCACGGGCACGAAACCGCCGACGGCGGCCAGGCCGTGCCCGGCCAGCACGTCCGCGCGCCGGAGCGGGTCGGCGGGCAGGAAGCCGTCGGGCCCGAACTCCGTGGCGCGCAACCCGAGGGCGGCCATCTGCGACAGCACCGTCGCCGCGGGGAGCTGGTACCCCCAGCCGGGGACCTCGCACACCCCCCAGGAGATGGGGGCGCCGGCGATGCGCCCCGCCGGCCGCGCGCCCTCCGCGCTCGCTGTTCCCGGGTTCCTCCGCTCGGCGGTCTGCACGGGCCCTCCTCGGCGCTCTCCGGTGGGCGGCGGCAGCGTCGCCCGCCCGCCCCGCCGCGCGCGGGGCAGGGCGAGACGATCCTCCACGCCACCGCCGCTGTCAAGAGAATGTCAGGACAAATAGGCATGCTGACGTGAGCACGTCCACGAACTATGCTCTCGGCCGTGCAGCCCCTCGGCGACGACGCCGCGGCGACCCGGGCGGAGGAGACGGTGTGAGCGAGCTCTTCGTGGACCTCGACCGGTCCAGCCCCGTGCCCCTGTACTTCCAGGTCGCGCGCTCCATCGAGGCCGCGATCCAGTCCGGGCAGCTCGCCCCCGGAGCCCGGCTGGAGAACGAGATCAGCCTCGCCGACCAGCTCGGCCTGTCCCGCCCCACCATGCGCCGCGCCATCCAGCAGCTCGTCGACAAGGGCCTGCTGGTGCGCAAGCGCGGCGTCGGGACCCAGGTCGTGCACGGGCAGGTCACCCGCCCCGTGGAGCTCACCAGCCTCTTCGACGACCTCACCCGCTCCGGGCAGGCACCGCGCACCGAGGTGCTGCTGCACCGGATCGAACCCGCCCCCGACGAGGTCGCCGTGACGCTGGCCCTCGCGCCCGGCACCGACGTCCTCCACGTGCGCCGGCTGCGCTACTCCCGCGAGGAACCCCTGGCGGTGCTCGACAACTACCTGCCGCCGGAGTTCTGCGACCTCAGCCCCGCCGACCTGGCCCTGCGCGGGCTGTACCAGCTGCTGCGCAGCCGCGGCGTCGGGATGCGCGTGGCCAAGCAGCGCATCGGCGCCCGCCGCGGCACCGCGGAGGAGTGCCACCTGCTCGGGGAGCGCCGCGGCTCACCGCTGCTCACCATGGAGCGCACCACGCACGACGACTCCGGCCGCGCCGTGGAGTGGGGCCGGCACGTCTACCGCGCCAGCCGCTACGCCTTCGAGGTCACCCTCGTCGACCGCTGACCCGGGCGCACCCGGCGCGGGGGCGCCCGCGCCCGCTCACCGGTCGAACAGCCGCTCGGAGCGGCGGACGAGCCCCGGCCTCCCCAGCGCCACCATCGGCCCGCGGGAGCCCTCGGCCGGGACGTAGCGCTGGACGAAGACGTAGCCGTCCCCGTCGCCGTCGTCGCAGCCGTCGACGAAGACGGCGTCGGTGCGCACACCCTCCAGGGTCAGGTAGCCGTCCCAGGCGACGCAGGCCATCCGCACGTCCGGCTGCTCGCGGATCCAGCCGCGCGCGGTCTCCTGCGCCCTGACCATCTCCCCCGCGAAGCGGTGCAGGTGGCGCCCGTCCGGTTGCTCGAGCACCGCGAACGGCAGCGGCAGCCCCCGGCGGGGGACGACGCAGTCGGTGGCCTGGGCGAGGGCTGCGAGGAGGAACTCCAGCAGCTCCTCGCTCGGCGGCTCGGGCGGGGTCCCTGCGGGACGCCCGTCATCGTCGACGGCCACGATCGTCCTCCTCGGTCGGTGCGGTTGCCCCCATCGTCGCGCACCGGTGCGGAACGGCGGGGGGCGGGGACCGTCGCGGTCCCCGCCCCCCGTGCGCCGCGGGTGCTCAGCCCCCGAAGTGGGCCGGCAGCGTCGCCGTGTGCGCCTCGCGCAGCTCCGCCAGCGGAACCGCGAACAGCCCCTGGACGTCCAGCCGGGTCTCCTGCGACACCTCCTCGGTCACGCCGATGCGCAGGTGCGCCAGGCCCCGTGCGGTGCACATGTCGTTGAACCGCACCTCCTCCTCGCGCGGCACGGCCACCAGCACCCGGCCCGCCGACTCGGAGAACAGCGCCACGAACGGGTCGATCCCGTCGCGCTCGCACAGCTCGTCCAGCCACACCCGCGCGCCGGCGCCGAAGCGCAGCGAGCCCTCCACGAGCGCCTGCGCCAGCCCGCCCTCGGACAGGTCGTGCGCGGCGTCCACCAGGCCGTCGCGGGAGCAGTTCACCAGCACGTCCGCGAGGAGCTTCTCGTGCTCCAGGTCCAGCGCCGGCGGCAGCCCGCCCAGGTGGCGGTGCTCCACCCACGCCCACTCCGACCCGCCCAGCTCGTCGCGCGTCGTCCCCAGCAGGTACAGCACCTGCCCGGGCTCCCGCCAGCCCGAGGGCGTGCGGCGGGAGACGTCGTCGAGGACGCCGAGCACCCCGATGACGGGGGTCGGCAGCACGGCGGAGTCCAGGCCGCGGTCACCGGTCTGGTTGTAGAGCGAGACGTTGCCGCCCGTGACGGGCACGCCCAGGGCCTCGCAGCCCTCGGCCAGGCCCTGCACGGCCTCCGCGAACTGCCACATCACGCCCGGGTCCTCCGGCGACCCGAAGTTCAGGCAGTCCGTCACCGCGAGCGGGCGCGCCCCGGCGGTGGCGACGTTGCGGTACGCCTCCGCCAGGGACAGCTGCGCACCGGTGGCCGGGTCGAGCTTCGTGAAGCGCCCGTTGCCGTCCAGCGACAGCGCCACGCCGAGGCCGGTCTCCTCGTCGACGCGCACCACACCCGCGTCGTCCGGGGTCGCCAGCGTCGTGTTGCCCAGGACGTAGCGGTCGTACTGGTCGGTGATCCACGCCCGGCTGCACAGGTTCGGGGAGGCGGTCATCCGCAGCAGGGTGGCGCGCAGCTCCTCCCCCGTGGCCGGGCGCGGGAGCCGCTCGGCCGTCGGGGCGTCGGCCTGCAGCGCGTCCTGGGAGGCGGGGCGGGCGTAGGGCCGCTCGTAGACCGGACCCTCGTGGGCGACGGTCCGCGGCGGCACGTCCACCACGGTCTCGCCGTGCCACTGCACGAGGAGCCGGTCGCCGTCGGTGACCTCGCCCAGCACCGCCGCCTCGACGTCCCACTTCGCGGTGACCGCGAGGAACGCGTCGACGTTGGCGGGGGTGACGACCGCCATCATCCGCTCCTGCGACTCGCTCATGAGGATCTCCTCCGGCGACAGCGAGGAGTCGCGCAGCGGCACCCGGTCGAGGTGGATCAGCATGCCGCCGTCGCCGGCGCTGGCCAGCTCGCTCGTCGCGCAGGACAGCCCCGCGCCACCGAGGTCCTGGATGCCCTCCACCAGACCGGCGGAGAACAGGTCCAGGCAGCACTCGATGAGGACCTTCTCCTGGAACGGGTCGCCGACCTGCACCGCGGGGCGCTTGGACGGGCCCGTGTCCTCGAACGTCTCGCTGGCCAGCACCGACACCCCGCCGATGCCGTCGCCGCCCGTGCGGGCACCGAACAGCACGATGAGGTTGCCCACCCCGCGGGCGTTGGCGAGGTGGACGTCCTCGTGCTTCATCGCGCCCACGCAGAGCGCATTGACGAGCGGGTTGCCCTGGTAGCTGGGGTCGAAGAACACCTCGCCGCCGATGTTGGGCAGGCCGATGCAGTTGCCGTAGCCGCCCACACCGGAGACGACGCCGGGCACCACGCGGGCGGTGTCGGGGTGGTCGATCGTGCCGAAGCGCAGGGAGTCCATCACCGCGACCGGCCGCGCGCCCATCGCCATGATGTCGCGGATGATGCCGCCCACGCCGGTGGCCGCGCCCTGGTAGGGCTCGATGAAGGAGGGGTGGTTGTGGCTCTCCACCTTGAAGGTGACGGCCCAGCCCTGGCCGATGTCGACGACGCCGGCGTTCTCGCCGATGCCCACCATGAGGTGCTTCTTCATCTCGTCGGTGGTGTGCCGCCCGAAGGTCCGCAGGTGCACCTTGGAGGACTTGTAGGAGCAGTGCTCGCTCCACATGACCGAGTACATGGCGAGCTCGGCGCCGGTCGGGCGGCGGCCGAGGATCTCGCGGATGCGCTCGTACTCGTCGGCCTTGAGGCCGAGGGCCTCCCAGGGCAGCTCGTGCTCCGGGGTGGCGGCGGCGCGCTCGACGGTGTCGAGGGCCGCGCCGGACGGACGCGCGGGGGTGTCGGTGCTCACGCGCCCACCGCCGAGACCAGCGCGGAGGCGATCACCGAGGTGAACAGCTCCAGGCCGTCGGTGCCGGGGCCGTAGCCGACCTCCACCGCGTGCTCCGGGTGCGGCATGAGGCCGACCACGTTGCCGCGCTCGTTGGCGATGCCCGCGATGTCGCGCAGCGAGCCGTTGGGGTTGCCGCCGAGGTAGCGGAAGACCACCCGGCCCTCCCCCTCCAGCCGGTCGAGGGTGTCCTCGTCGGCCACGAAGCCGCCCTCGCCGTTCTTCAGCGGGACGACGATCTCCTGGCCCGCCTCGAAGGCCGACGTCCACAGCGTCGAGGCGGACTCCACGCGCAGCCGCTGGTCCTTGCAGACGAACTTCTGGTGGTCGTTGCGCACGAGCGCCCCGGGCAGCAGGTGCGACTCGCACAGCACCTGGAAGCCGTTGCAGATGCCGAGGACGGGAAGGCCGCGCTGGGCGCCCGCGATCACCTCGGACATCACCGGCGAGAAGCGCGCGATCGCCCCGCACCGCAGGTAGTCGCCGTAGGAGAAGCCGCCGGGCAGGACGACCGCGTCGACGCCGTGCAGGTCCGCGTCGGCGTGCCAGAGGGCCACGGGCTCCCCACCGGCGAGGCGGACGGCGCGCCGGGCGTCGCCGTCGTCCAGGGAGCCGGGGAAGGTGACGACGCCGATCCTCACGCGCCGGCCCCCGCGGCGCCGTCCGCGGCCCGCACGGACACCACGTCCTCGATCACGGGGTTGGACAGCAGGGTCTCGGCGGCCTTGCGGGCCTCGGCGAGCACCTCGTCGGTGACCTCACCCTCGACCTCCAGCTCGAAGCGCTTGCCCTGGCGGACGCCGGTGAAGCCGGTGAAGCCCAGACGGGGCAGGGCGCCGACCACGGCCTTGCCCTGCGGGTCGAGGATCTCCGGTTTCGGCATGACGTCGATGACGACGCGGCCCATGCGCGACGCTCCTGTGGTCTCGAAGGGACTTCTGCAGGGATCCCCGCGGACGGAGCCGCGAGGGTGCTGGCGCGCTGCACCGGCACCTCCCAGGTTACCTGCGTCACAGGGGGCCCCCGTCCGCCTCGGAAGACGCTGCGGACGAGGCGGGTGCCGCGCCCGGGCGCCGCGGGCGTCCGGCACCGCCGCACCGCCCCGCTGCGCCGCGCCCGGCCGCGCGCCAGGATCGCCCCATGCGCATCACCCACCTCGGCCACGCCTGCCTGCTCGTCGAGACCGACGGCGCACGCGTCCTCATCGACCCCGGCGTCTTCTCCACCGGCTTCGAGGACCTCACCGGCCTCGACGCCGTCCTCGTCACCCACCAGCACCCCGACCACGTCGACGCCGAGCGCCTGGCGGCGCTGCTGGAGCGCAACCCGCGGGCGGGCGTCCACGCGGAGCTGCAGACCGCGGCGAACCTGTCCGGGGCGGGGGTCGGCGCGCAGATCCTGCGCCCCGGGCAGGTCGTGGAGCTCGGCGGCACCCGGGTGGAGGCCGTCGGCGGCCAGCACGCCGTCATCCACGAGGACCTGCCCGGCGTCGGCAACGTCGGCCTCCTCGTGCGCGACGCGGCGGGCACCACGCTGCTGCACCCTGGCGACTCCTACGGCACGGCGCCCGAGGGCGTGGACGTCCTCGCGGTCCCGCTCAACGCGCCGTGGGCGGCGCTGAAGGAGACGGTGGAGTTCGTCCGCGCGGTCGCCCCCCGCATCGCGGTGCCCGTGCACGACGGGCTGCTGCAGCCGCCCGGGCGCGGCATCTACCTCCAGCACGTGCGCGCCCTCGGCGGCGCAGAGGTCCGCGACCTCGCGGCGGACGGGCCCGGGGAGTTCTGACGGCCCCGCTGACACTCCTGCTGCACCGGGGACGCGACACGCCGCTCCGAGCCCGGCGCCGACCAGCGCGCCGTCCCCTCGGTGCAGCAGGAGTGTCAGCCGTCCCCGCGCCCCCGGTCGCTCAGCCGCCGAGGAACCGGGCCAGGTGGTGTGCCGTCGGGCCCGTTCCCGGGGCGTCCGCCGTGGCCGCCACCTCCCGCGGAGCGCCCGCCGCCACCAGCCGCCCCCCGGCGTCACCCGCACCGGGACCGAGGTCGAGGACGTGGTCGGCGGCGGCCACGACGTCCAGGTCGTGCTCGGCGACGACCACGGTGCCGCCGGCGTCCACCAGCTCCTGCAGCAGCCCCAGCAGCAGCTCCACGTCCGCCGGGTGCAGGCCCGTGGTGGGCTCGTCCAGCAGGTACAGCGTCCGGCCGCGCCCGCTGCGCTGCAGCTCCGTCGCGAGCTTCACCCGCTGCGCCTCCCCGCCGGACAGCTCCGTCGCCGGCTGCCCCAGCCGCAGGTAGCCGAGGCCGACCCGCTGCAGCGCCCGCAGCCCCCGCACCGCCGCGGGCACGTCGTCGAGGGCCTCCAGCGCCTCGTCCACGGACAGCGCGAGCACGTCGGCGACGCTGCGGCCGCGGTGCAGCACCTCCAGCGTCTCCGGCGCGTAGCGGGAACCCCCGCAGTCCGGGCACGGGGCGTACGTGCCCGGCAGGAACAGCAGCCGGACCGCGACGAACCCCTCCCCCCGGCAGGTCGGGCAGCGCCCCGCAGCCACGTTGAAGGAGAAGCGGCTCGCACCCCAGCGCCGCCGCCTCGCCTCCTCGGTGGCGGCGAACACCCTGCGCACCGCGTCGAAGATCCCCGTGTAGGTGGCGAGGTTGGAGCGGGGGGTGCGCCCGAGGGGGCGCTGGTCCACCCGCACCAGCCGCGCCAGGGCCTCCAGGCCCTCGGCGGCGGCCACCACGGGGCGCTGGTCGACCGCGCCGACCGGGCTCGCAGGCCCCTCCGCGGCGGCGCCGGGCTCGTCTCCGGGCTCGCCCCCGGGCTCGTCGCCGGGCGGGTCCTCCTCCGGCTCCGGTTCCGCCGCGACGCCCAGGTGGCGGGCGGCGACGTCGGCCAGCGCCTGCAGCAGCGTCGACTTCCCCGCCCCCGACACCCCGGTGACGGCGGTGAGGACGCCGGTGGGGACGTCCACGTCGAGCCCCCGCACCGTGTGGTGGGTGACGCCGCGCAGCCGGATCCAGCCCACCGGCGGGCGGGGGCGCCGCCCGGGAGGCGGAGCGGGGTCGAGGTGGTGGCGCGTGCGGGACTCCGCGACGTCGTGCACGCCCGCCACGGGACCGCTGTGCAGGACGCGTCCGCCACCGGCCCCGGCGCACGGGCCGACGTCGACCAGCCAGTCGGCGCGGCGGACCACGGCCATGTCGTGCTCCACCGCGAACACCGTGTTCCCCGCCTCGCGCAGCCCCTCCAACACCCCCACCAGCGCCTCGGTGTCCGCCGGGTGCAGCCCCGCGGAGGGCTCGTCGAGGACGTAGACGACGCCGAACAGGCCCGAACGCAGCTGCGTCGCCAGCCGCAGCCGCTGCAGCTCCCCCGCCGACAGCGTCGGCGCGGCCCGGTCCAGCGCCAGGTACCCCAGCCCCAGGTCCAGCAGCACCCGCGTGCGGGCCAGCAGGTCGCGCACCACCAGCCCCGCCGCGTCGTCGCCGCCCTCCCGGCCCGAGCCCGCCAGCACCGCCACCAGGCCGGCCAGGGGCAGCGCGGAGAGCTCCGCGATGTCGCGGCCGGCGAACGTCACCGCCAGCGCCTCGCGCCCCAGCCGCCGCCCCGCGCACTCCGGGCAGGTCCGCGCGTCCAGGAACCGCCGCACCCGGTTGCGGGTCGCGGCGGAGGAAGAGCCGGCGAACGCCGTCAGCACGTAGTGCCGCGCGCTCTGGTACATCCCCTGGTACGGGCGCTGGATCCGCCCCGCCTCCCGCACCGGGTGGACGGTCACGACGGGACGCTCCTCGGTGAAGAGGATCCAGTCGCGCTCCTCCTGCGGCAGTTCGCGCCAGGGCCGGTCGACGTCGTGGCCGAGCACCGCGAGGATGTCGCGCAGGTTCTTGCCCTGCCAGGCGCCCGGCCAGGCGGCCACCGCCCCCTCGCGGATGCTCAGGGACGGGTCCGGCACCAGCGACGCCTCGCTCACCCCGAACACCGCGCCGACGCCGGAGCAGCCCGGGCACGCCCCCGCGGTGGTGTTGGGGGAGAACGCGTCGGAGTCCAGCCGCCGCGCCCCCGCCGGGTAGTCCCCCGCGCGGGAGAACAGCATCCGCAGAGAGTTCGACAGCGTCGTGACGGTGCCGACGGAGGAGCGCGAGGACGGCGCGGCGCGGTTCTGCTGCAGCGCCACCGCCGGGGGCAGGCCCGTGACCGAGTCGACGTGCGGGGCGGGGACCTGCTGCAGCAGGCGGCGGGCGTAGGGCGCCACGGACTCGAAGTAGCGTCGCTGCGCCTCCGCGTAGAGGGTTCCGAACGCCAGGGAGGACTTCCCCGAACCCGACACCCCCGTGAACGCCACGAACGCGTCGCGCGGGATGTCGACGTCCACGTCGCACAGGTTGTTCTCCCGGGCGCCGCGCACCCGCACCAGGCCGTCCAGGTCGGTCTCCTCCTCGGGTCAGCGCCGCAGGGGGCTCATGTCGGGGTAGCGGTCGCCGGCGGTGGCGCCCGCGGGCAGCACGTCGTCGAGGTGGCGGACCTCCTCGGCGGTCAGGTCCACGTCCAGCGCCGCGACGTTCTCCACCAGGCGGGTGCGCCGCTTCGTGCCGGGGATCGGCACGACGTCACCACCCTTGGCCAGCAGCCACGCCAGCGCGACCTGGGAGGCCGTGACGCCCTTGCGCGCCGCGAGGGAGCGCACCTCCTCCACGAGCCGGAGGTTGCGCTGCATGTTCTCCCCCTGGAACCGCGGGTTGTGCCGGCGGAAGTCGTCCGGCGCGAGGTCGTCGACGCTGCGGATCGCGCCGGTGAGGAAACCCCGCCCCAGCGGGGAGTACGGCACGAACCCGATGCCCAGCTCCCGCACGGCGTCCAGCACGCCGTCGACCTCCACGTCGCGGCTCCACAGCGACCACTCCGTCTGCAGGGCGGTGACGGGGTGGACGGCGTGGGCGCGGCGGATCGTCTCCGGGGCGGCCTCGCTGATGCCGAGGTGGCGGACCTTGCCCGCCGCGACGAGTTCCGCCATCGCGCCCCACGTCTCCTCCACGGGCACGGTCGTGTCGACGCGGTGCTGGTAGTAGAGGTCGATGACGTCGACGCCGAGCCGGCGCAGGCTGGCGTCGCACGCGGAGCGCACGTACTCGGGGCGGCCGTTGACGCGGCGGGTGCCGTCGGGGAACCGCTCGTTGCCGAACTTGGTGGCCAACTGCACCTCGTCGCGGCGGGAGGCGACGGCACGGCCGACGAGTTCCTCGTTGGTGAAGGGGCCGTACATGTCGGCGGTGTCGAGGAACGTGATGCCGGCGTCGAGGGCGGCACCGATCGTGGCGAGCGACTCCTGCTCGTCGCCGGGGCCGTAGAACTCCGACATGCCCATGCAGCCGAGCCCGAGGGCGGAGACCTCCAGGGCGGCGGCGCCGGTGCCGAGGACGCGGCGGCGGGCGGTGGGGACGGTGGTTCGGGTGGGTCCGGTCGTCGTCATGCCCGCACGCTCCCGCTTCGAGCGCGCTCGAAGTCAAGGTGGGCCGCCCCGGCGCGGGGACGTCCGGCAGGCGACACGCGGGCGAGTCGCGGCGGAACGTCCCCGCCCACGTGCGCGACCTCCCGGCGCGGGGACGTCCGGCAGGCGACACGCGGGCGAGTCGCGGCGGAACGTCCCCGCCCCAGCCCCGCGGCGCGACGTCCTCGCACGGGGCTCACCGGGCCGCCAGGTGCTGCTCGTAGAGGTCGATCTTGCGGTCGATGGCGCCGAGGTGGCCCTGCACCTCGGCGAGCTGCGCGCGGACGCGCTCGCGGTGGGCGTGCAGGATCGCCAGCCGCTCCTCCTCGTGGCCGCCGCGGCGGCACAGCTCGGCGTAGGTGCGGATCTCCCGGATCGGCATCCCCGTGGCGCGCAGCCTCGTCACCATCGTGATCCAGCGCAGGTCCGCCGCCGTGTAGGAGCGGTGCCCGGAGGCGGTGCGCCGCACCGGGGCGACCAGCAGCCCGTCGCGCTCGTAGTAGCGCAGGGTGTGCGCGGTGAGGCCGCACAGCTGCGCCGCCTCCGCCACCCCGAGGCCCTCCTCGCCCGCCGTCGCAGCGGTCGTCGTCGCGGTCGTCGTCACAACCCGTACCCCTCCAGCAGCCGCAGCCAGACCTCGCTCACCGTCGGGTAGCTCGGGACCGCGTGCCAGAGCCGGTCCAGCGGAACCTCCCCCACCACGGCGATCGTCGCGGAGTGCAGCAGCTCCGCGACGCCCTGCCCGGCGAAGGTGGCTCCCACGACGACCCGGCGCGACTCGTCGACGACGAGGCGGGCCCGCCCCGCGTACCCGTCCGCCAGCAGGCCGGCCCCGGCGACACCGGCGAGGTCGACGTCCACCGCCCGCACGTCGAGGCCCCGCTCGCCGGCCTGCGCCGCCGTCAGGCCCACCCACGCCACCTCGGGGTCGGTGAACACCACCTGCGGCACGGCGCGGTGGTCGGCGGTCGCGGCGAACCTCGACCACGCCGCGACCTCCCCGCCCAGGTCTCCGCGGGCGCGGGCGGCGATCGCGTCGCCGGCGGCCCGGGCGGCGTACTTGCCCTGGTGCGTCAGCGGGGCGCGCCCCGTCACGTCACCGGCGGCGTAGAGCCAGCCGCCCGGCACGCCCGTCACGCGCCCGGAGTCGTCCACCTCCAGCGGCCCGTCACCGGTCAGGCCCACGGACTCCAGCCCGAGCCCGTCCACGGCCGGGGTGCGGCCGGTGGCCACGAGCAGGCGCTCCGCGCGCAGCGTCGCACCGTCGCCGAGGTCGAGGACCACCCCGTCGCCGTCCTGCCGAACGCTGCGCGGGGAGGTGCCCGTGCGCACGTCCACGCCGTCGGCGGCCAGCGCCTCCCCCACGAGCTCGCCCGCGAAGGGCTCCGCACCGCCGAGCAGGCCGCTGCGGGCCAGCACGCTCACCCGGGCACCGAGCCGCTGCCACGCCTGCGCCAGCTCCACCGCCACCACGCCCCCGCCGACCACGGCCAGGGAGGCGGGGACCTCCTGCGCGCTGGTGGCCTCCCGGCTCGTCCAGTGCGGCGTGCCCGCCAGGCCCTCGACGTCGGGCAGGGAGGGCACCGACCCCGTGCAGACCGCCACCGCGTGCCGGGCGGTCAGGACGGTCGTGCCGCCGTCGTCGCCGTCGACCTCCACCCGGCGCTCACCGGTGAGTCGGGCCGAGCCGCGCAGCAGCCCGATCCCCGCCGAGGCCACCCACTCCGCCTGCGAGGAGTCGTCCCAGCCGCTCGCGAAGGTGTCGCGGCGACCGAGCACCGCGCCGGCGTCGAGACCGCCGGTCACCGCCGCCGCCGCGCCGGGCAGCCTGCGGGCCGCCGCCAGGGCGTGCCCCGGCAGCAGCAGCGCCTTCGACGGCATGCACGCCCAGTAGGAGCACTCCCCGCCGACGAGTTCGCGCTCCACCAGCACGACGTCCAGACCTCCCCGGCCGGCCCGGTCGGCGAGGTTCTCCCCCACCGCCCCGGCCCCGATGACGACGACGTCCACCTCGCGCTCCGAGACCCCAGCCATGCCCGGACGCTACGCCCCCGGCGGCCCGGCGACCACGGCGCGAGCGGGTGCGCTGGGGTTGCTCACGAGGCGGATCGCGGAGGTGGTCGCGCAGGGCGCACGGCGGGCTGCGCTGTGGTTGGCTCGGACGGTGCGCGTCGACTTCACCCCGTCCCCCCGCCCCACCCTGGGGGTGGAGTGGGAGTTCGCGCTCGTCGACCGCACGACCCGCGACCTCACCAGCCGGGCCGGGGAGGTGCTGGCCGCCCTGCGCAACGAGGACGGCGAGGACCACCCGCGCATCCACAAGGAACTGCTGCGCAACACCGTGGAGGTCGTCACGGGCATCTGCGAGTCCGTGCCGGAGGCGGTGGAGGACCTGCGCGCCAGCCTGCGGGACGTCAGGCGCGTCACCGACCCCCTGGGCATCGACCTCCTGAGCGCCGGCACGCACCCCTTCGCGCGCTGGAGCGCGCAGCAGGTCACCGAGAACCCCCGCTACGCCGAGCTGATCAACCGCACCCAGTGGTGGGGCAGGCAGATGCTCATCTGGGGCGTGCACGTCCACGTCGGCGTCGGCTCGGTGCACAAGGTGCTGCCCATCCTGAACACCCTGCTCAACCACTACCCGCACCTGCAGGCGCTGTCCGCGTCCTCGCCGTTCTGGACGGGCACCGACACCGGCTACGCCAGCAACCGGGCGCTGATGTTCCAGCAGCTGCCCACCGCGGGCCTGCCCTTCCAGTTCGGCTCCTGGCCGGAGTTCGAGTCCTACATCGGCGACCTGTGCGCCACCGGCGTCATCGACGCCCTCAGCGACGTCCGCTGGGACATCCGCCCCTCACCGGTCCTGGGGACCCTGGAGACGCGGGTGTGCGACGGCGTGCCCACCGTCCGGGAGCTGGGTGCGCTGGCCGCCCTCGTGCACTGCCTGGTGGTGGACCTCGACGCGCGCCTCGACGCCGGGGAGGAACTGCCCACGATGCCGCCGTGGCACGTGCAGGAGAACAAGTGGCGCTCCGCCCGCTACGGCCTGGAGGCGGAGATCATCCTCGACGCGGCGGGCCGCGAGCGGCTGGTCACCGACGACCTGGACGACCTGCTGGAGCGCCTGGACCCCGTGGCCCGGCGGCTGGGCTGCGCGGGTGAGCTGGCCGCCGTGGCGGACATCCCCCGCCGGGGCGCCAGCTACCAGCGGCAGCGGGCCGTGGCCGCGGCGACCGGCGGGGACCTCGTCGCGGTCGTGGACAGCCTCGTCGCGGAGCTGCGGGAGGACCCCGCGCCGTGACCGGCCCGGGCGCTGCGGCGTGACGCATACTGCGCGGGTGGACGGAGCCCGGGGCCGGAAGCAGCGGCGGGCGTCCGTGCGCCGCGGCACGGCCCTGCTCCTCGCCCTCGCCTGGGTGCTGGTGCTGTGGGCCTGCCAGGCCGCGGTGGGGGGCCGCCTCGTGGTCGTGCCGTGGCTGGCGCTCGCCCCGCTCGCCGCGTCCCTGGTCCTGACGTGGCGCGGCACCGCCGCCGTCGCCGCCGCGGTGGTGCTGGCGGTCACCCAGCTCAGCGCCGCCACCGGCGACCTGTGGACGGGCTTCGGCGGGATCCGGGTGGCCGGCGGCGCGGCCCTGTCCGCCTTCGCCGTCTTCAGCGCGCACGTGCGGGTGCGGCGGGAGGCGCACATCCGGGCCGTCACAGAGGTCGCGACGGTGGCGCAGGCCGCCATCCAGCCGCCCGTGCCGGCCCGGGTCGGCCACGTCGCCCTGGCGTCGCGCTACGTCTCCGCCAGCGCGGACGCCCTCGTGGGCGGTGACCTCTTCGACGTGGTCGCCGCCGACGGCGGGGTGCGGCTCATCGTGGGCGACGCCCGCGGCAAGGGGCTGCCCGCCGTGCACGTCGCCGCCGCGGTCCTGTCCGCCTTCCGGCTCTCCGCACCGCGGGTCGACGTCCCGCTGGAGGAGGTGGCCCGGCACCTGGAGGCCGCCATCACCCCCCGGCTGGCGGAGGAGGACTTCGTCACGGCGGTGCTGTGCGAGCTGCACCCGTCGGGGCGCCTGGACATCGTCCGCTGCGGTCACCCCGCGCCGCTGCGACTGGTGGCGGGGCGGACGCCGGAGGAGGTCGGGAACCACTCCTGCCCGCCGCTGGGGCTGGGCGTGGAGCCGGTGGTGGAGTCGACGGTCCTGCGCGCCGGCGAGCGGCTGCTGCTGCACACCGACGGGCTCGTGGAGGCGCGCGACGCCGAGGGCAGGTTCTTCGACGTGCTGCGCGCGGCCTCGGCGCTCGTGCCGTCGGGGGGCGCGCCGGCGGAGGCGCTGGACGCGGACCTGGAGGGGCTGCTGGAGAAGGTGCGGGCGCACGTCGGCGGCACCCTCACCGACGACGTCGCGGTGCTGCTCGTGGAGGCCCTGGAGGGGTAGGGGGACGGCGGCCTCACGCCGCCGGGCCCTCCACCACCTCCTTGAGGAGCGCCAGGTCCTGGGCCACGAGCGCGGCGTCCCGCTCGAACTCCGCGTCGCCGGTTCCCGGGGAGCGGCGCAGCGTGAGGACGACCTCGCAGCACTCACCGTCGGCGAGGACCCGCAGCGGCACGTGCACCGTCTCGCCGGGGGCCGTCACCACGTCGTGGTCGAGCACGCCGTGCTCGTTGCGGGGGACGAAGGTCACCCGCGCCCGGCCCGCGGGCGTCTCGACGAACCAGCTCCCTTCTTCCTGCACCACCGGGCCACCGAGGCCGGGCGCCCACCGGGGAAGGTTGGCGGGGTCGGAGGCGAACGCGTAGACCTCCGCGGCCGGCCGGGCGATGTGCACGCCGAGGTGCTGCGACCGCCCGGTCATCGCCCGGGGGTCCCCGGCACCGGGACGGGCGGCGGCGCTGGCGCGCAGCACCACGTGCGGGCGCGTCGAGGACAGCGCGGGGCGCGGGTCGCCGTCGAGCTGGGCCTGCAGGAGGGCGAACGCCTGCTCCCCCAGGGCCTGGAAGTCCTGGTGGACCGTGGTGAGGCCGGGCCGCCAGATCCCGGCGAGCGGGTGGTCGTCGAAACCCACCACGCTGATGTCCCCGGGCACCTGCCGCCCCGCACCCTCCAGGCCCGCGATCACGCCCATGGCGACCTCGTCGTTGCCGCAGAAGACGGCCGTCACGTCGGGGTCGGCGGCGAGGCGACGGCCCGGTCCGACACCGGAGGTGGCCTCGAAGGAGTCCGCGACCAGCACCGGCGGGACGGGGGCGCCGGCCTCCTCCAGCGCGGTGCGCCACCCGGTGGTCCGGCCGTCCTCGCCGCGCGACGGCGGAACCGCCACGTGGTGCACGGTCCGGTGCCCGAGGCCGAGGAGGTGCCGGGTCAGCTCCGCGCCGGCGGACTCCTCGTCGAGCACCGCCTGCGACCACCGGCCGTCGACCTCGCCGGAGACCGCGACGACCGGCACGTCCGGCGGCAGCGCCTCCAGCACGGCCACGCCGACCGCGTCGAACCTGAGCACGACGACACCCGCCAGCGGCAGCGACAGCACCACCTGCACCGCCCGCTCCAGCTCGTCCGGGTCGCTGCTCTCCACGACGGAGATGACGACCGGGTGACCGGCTGCGCGGGCGGCCGTCTCCACGCCCTTCAGCGTCGTGGAGTAGCCGTGGACCGCGGTCTCGGACGTCATGACCGCGACCTGGTCGCCCCGGCCGCTGACGAGCGCCCGCGCGGTGCTGCTGGGCCGGTAGTTCAGCGACTCGATGGCGCGCAGCACCCGGTCGCGGCGCTCCGGGCTGACCCGGGCGGCCCCGGTGAGCACCCGGGAGACGGTGGGCACCGACACCCCTGCCGCCCGCGCCACGTCGCGGATGCTCACCTGCCGGCCGCGGGGGCGCTCGTCGGCCTCCCCCGCCCCGGCCGGGAGCTCCTCGCGCGGGACGACCAGCTGCTCGCTCATCCCCGCATCGTCACCGATCCGCGCGGCGGCGTCACCGGTGCACCCGCTGCTCCGTGCGCGCGGGCGAGGAGGCCCGCAGCCGCACCCCGGCCAGCCGCGCCCCGGGGCCGTCCTCGGCGGGGCGCCCGGCCACGAGCAGGGGGCCGCGGGAGGGGTCGAGGTCGACGACGGCGCTCACCTCCTGGAAGCCGTCCCAGTGGACCGTGTGGTGGACCGGCACCTCGACCTCGGCCCCCACCTGCCCGACGCGCAGGTGCTGGACCACGGCGTCGGTGTTGTAGTCGTGCCCCGTCAGCCGGTGCGCGTTGCTCACGAGGAGGGTGACGAGGTGGGGGCCGCGCGCCGTGCCGTCGAGCGGGACCACCGCCGCACCGCCCGCGCCGAACCCCGCCACGGCGGGCACCGGCCCGTCGGTCAGGTGCGCCGCCCCGCGCAGCCGGAGGCCCGGCGCGTCGAGCACCCGCACGTCGCCGGGTTCCTCCGCCAGGGCGGCGACGAGCAGGTGGTGCACCAGCACCGGGCCGCCCCGGGCGACGACGTCCACCTGCGCGACGCCGAACCCGAGGGCGACGTCGGCGACCGCGCCGCCGCCGGTGGTGGACAGGGGCACGGGGCGGCCGTCGACGCGCAGCTCGACGGCGGCATCCGCGGGCGCGTCGGCCCGCAGCGAGAGCCGGTGCGCGCCGGTGCGCGCGGCGACGGCGAAGAAGGTCACCCGCTCCCCGGCGGGCACGACCACACCGCCGCCGTCCCGGGCGCAGCACCCCGCCCCCCGCCGGGCGAGGACCGCCTCGTGCCGCACAGCCGCCGTCACGGCCCGCACACGCAGGTGGTCGACGGCCACGTCGCTGCCCGCGAGGTGCCCCGACGGGCCCGACGCCGCGACGCTGACGCGGTGCCGGCCGGCTGCCAGCCGCACGGGCACGTCGGCGCGGGCGGTGTAGCGCCGCTCCAGCGTGGGGGCGAGGGGGACCTCCCGCACCGGGCCGTCGTCGACCGCGAGCGCGACCGTGCCCGGGCGGGCGTCCGTGCCGTAGCCGATCCCGAGGAGGTACTCCCCCTCGGCGGGGACGGTCACCTCGAAGTCCACCCGGCTCGTGGGCAGCGGCAGGCGGAGCACGGAACTCGTCCCCGTGCCGTGGTAGTGCTGCGGGTCGTCACCGTGCCGCACCAGTTCGGCGTCGACGGTGCGGGCCGGGTCGACGCCGACGGTCACCTGCCAGGGGCCGGGTGGCGGTTCCGCGGGCAGCAGTTCCGCGGGCAGCAGGTCGACCCGGTTCACGGCGGTGGGGTCACCGCCGTCCACGCGCAGGTCGAGGCAGCCGTCGGTGGCGGTGACCACGGCGTCCCCCGTGATGCACGGCCCCTCCGAGATCCCCTGGTACCCGCTCCAGGTCACGACGCTCGTGCGTGCCCGGTAGCGCCGCCCCGGCGGCAGGCCCTCCACCCGCAGTTCCACGTCGTCGGCGGTGCCGCCGAGCAGCACGACGGCCGAACCCTCCGCGCGGTCCAGGGCGGCCAGCGCCCGCAGGGAGTCCCGCACACCCGGGTGCGGAACCCGCACCTCCAGCGTCTCCCCGCGCAGGGAGGCGTACCAGTGCAGCAGCCACCAGCCGCCGTTGGGCGCGGCCGCACCCACGGCGTGGTCGTCGAGGTTCCCGGCGAGCGTCCAGAACGCCAGGTCGGCGTCCACCTTCGTCGACTCGAACGCCTCCACCCACTGCAGCAGCTGCGACGGCACGGACATGTCGCGCCTGTTGCCGTACTCGTCGATGCAGACGGGCCGCGGTTCCAGCCCGAACTCGCGCTCCAGTTCCCGCAGGTGCTCGTGGTGGCTCCGGTAGGTCTCCAGCGAGGACGGCTGCAGTTCGTGCCAGGTCACGACGTCGGGCAGGGTTCCGCTGTCGCGGGCGTGGCGGAGGAAGTCGCGCATCCGGCCCGGGTGGTACGCGGCCTCGTTCGGCCCCGCGATCCGGGCCTGCGGGTCCACGGCGCGGATCTGCGCCACCGCAGCGTCCCAGTGCGCGAGGAACCGGTCGCGCCCCTGCGAGGACCAGTCCGGGTACCAGATCCAGTCCCCCTCGTTGAAGGGGACCCAGACGAACCGGTGCCGGTCCTCCCGGCCGGCGACCGCGGCGACGGCGTCGCGCAGCACCGGCAGGTAGGCGTCGATGCCGACGTCCTCGTAGGGCCAGCACGCCAGGGCGTCCTGCACGTAGACGTAGACGTCCTCGCCACCGGCGGCGGCGAAGCCCTCCGCGAGCACGGCCGCGTCCCCGCCCGGGTGCTGCGCCCCTCCGGGGGACTTCTGCGCGACGGTGCGCGGGCGGGCGCCCGCCAGCAGCGCCGGCGTCGGGACGCCCGGTTCGACGAGCCCGTAGAGCATCCCGGTCGCCCCGCCGTGCACCGCCCCCGTCCGCCGCCCCGCGTCGACGAGGACCCGCTGCACGGGCCGGCCCCGGGTGAGCCGCAGCGTGCGCGCCGCCGGCCCCTCCACCTCCACACCCGGTTCCACCTCCACGACGAGCACGGCCCGCTCCGCGTCCCAGCGGGTGCGCCACGGCGCCAGCCGCGTCGGGAACGTCGTCGTGACCACGAGGTCCTGCCCGGCGTGCTGCGGCAGCGGAACCTCCACCACGGCGGGCGCCGCAGCGCCGGCCACGGGCCGCCGCCACAGGGTGAGGTGGGTGGCCTCGCCGCCGTCGACGGCGAGCGCGACCCACGGCGCGCTCCACTGCTCCAGCCCGAGGGGCCAGCGCGGGTGCCCGGCCGCGACGTCCGCGCGGATCCGCTTGTGCGCCGCGACGGCCTCGGCGACGAGGCTGCGCTGCGCGGTGCTCATCTCGTCGACGTGCCCGGAGAGGTACAGCCGCCCGAGCAGGCCGGTGCAGAGGGTGAACGCCGCCTCCTCCTCGGACATCGCGGGCTGCGGGTAGGCCCAGTTCGCGGCGACCTCGGGCAGCATCGCCAGCGGCGCCGACGCCGCGATGGGCGGATACGCCGACGGGTCCTGCTGGTCGCTCGTCGACTGCAGCTGCAGCAGCGACAGCAGTTCGGGGTCGGCGCGCATGGCGCCCGAGGCGCAGTTCTCCAGGACGAGGCCCGGGTGGCGGTCGAGGACTCCCGTCAGCCAGTCCCGGTGCGCCGCAGCATGTCCCGCGAGCCCCTCGGCGGGGCTGTCGGCGCCCACGTCGGTCCCGGCGACGGGGTTGATGTTGTGGTCGAGCTTGAGGTAGCCCACGCCCATGGCGACGAGCCGGTCGACGGTCGCGTCCAGGTGCGCCCGTGCGGACGGGTGGCGCAGGTCGAGGTGGTACCGGCCGTGCTCGACGACCCGCTGGCCGCGGCGGCCGAGGAACGCGTCCGCGGGCAGCCGGTCCGCCACGGGGCTGTCCACCCCCACCACCTCCGGTTCCAGCCAGAGGCCGGCGACGAGGCCGCGGTCGCGGATGCGGTCGAGCACCGCCTGCAGCCCGCCGGGGAACCGGGTCGTGGACGGCTCCCAGGCCCCCACGCTCGACCACCAGCCGTCGGTGTCGTCGTACCAGCCGGCATCGATGCAGAACACCTCCGCCCCGGCCTCAGCCGCTGCGTCGATCAGCGGCAGCAGGCGCTCGGTGGTGGGATCGCCCATGAGGGTGTTCATGTAGTCGTTGAAGACGACCCGCAGCGCGGCGGCGTCGGGGTGCGGGCGCCGGGTCGCGCGACGCAGGTCGGTGAGCGCCGCGGCGGCGCCCTCCAGGTCGGCCCCAACGGCCAGCGCCACCGCCGGGGTGGTGTGCGACTTCCCGGGTTCGAGCCCGACGCTCCAGCCGTGGTCGACGTCCGTGGGCCCCGACGCCGCCAGGTAGGCACCGCTGTGGTGCTCCCCCACCTCCCAGCGCCACCCCGCGGTGCTCTCCACCTGCCAGGCCCAGGCGCCGTCGCCGGGCGCTGCCGTGGCCAGCACGCCGACGGGCAGCGCCCGGCCGGTCGACCAGAGTCCCTGCGAGGCCTGGGAGAGGCAGCCGCGCGCGCCCGTCTCGTGCCTCTCCAGCCGCAGGTCGGGCAGCGCCTCCCGCAGCGGCAGGGTGCGCCAGCGCCCCTCACCGACCCATTGGCTCTCGGCGAGGGAGACGAGGAGGTCGCGCGGGTCCCCGCAGGCCGCCGGGCCGAGGGCCACACCGAGGGCCAGGGGCGCCACGGCCAGCAGCTGGCGGGGGGCGTCCGCACCGGCGTCGACGCTCGTCGTCACCCGGGCGCGGACGGCGGCGGCGCCGTCGTGCAGTTCGAGCCGCAGCTGCGTGCGCAGCGAACCGCCCTGCTCCACCTGCTCCACGACGAGGGCCTGCACGTCTCCGGTGCGCTCGAGGCGGTGGCCCGCGTAGCGCATCCGGCGGCTGACCGCACCGCCCGCGAGCCGGTTCGTCGCGGGGGCCCGCCCGGCGTCGACCGTGACGACCTCGACGGCCGGCTGGTCCCCGGGCAGTTCCGCGGCGGCGCCCGGAACCCCGAGCCGGGCGATGCGCACGGGCCCGTCCGGGTCGTGGGCGAGGACCACCTCCAGGCCGGCGTGCGCGAGGCGCAGCACCCCGCCTGCCACGGCCGTGCCGGCGCTCACGTGACGGCTCCGGAGGTGGCTCGGGCGATGATCTGGCGCTGGGCGACGAGGAGAATGGTTCCGGGAAGTGGCGCCAGGAACCGCGGAACACGCGTGGTGGGCATGGTTCTCCGTTCAACGCCGTCGGTGCTCGGATGGCTGGGGGTCGCGCGGCGGGCGCGTCGAGGTGGTGCCCGGCGGCGTGCACGGCGGACGTCAGCGTCCTTGATATCGTTTTCGCGCCGTCTGACAACGCTATCGAGAGCGTTTCGGGGCGACAAGGGACCCGCGCGGGTCAGGTTCCCGCTCCGCGCGGGCGACGGAGCAGCAGGCGCTCAGGCGCCCTGCGCGCGAGATTCCCCGGCACTGCGCGCAGCCGAGCTCCATCCCTGCGCGCGCAGCCGCTCGAAGCCGTCGAGCAGCAGGTCGAGAGCGAACTCGAACTCGAACTGGTCGTCACAACCGCGCCCGACGACGGAGGCGTCCTCGTGGCCGCCGCCACGCAGCACGATCTCGGCGATGTGGGGGTAGCGGCCGGACAGCTCCCGCAGCGCGGCCGTCCGGGCCTCCGGGTCCGGTGGCGGCGGACTGGGGAAGACCTCCTGCGTGAAGCCCCAGACGCGACTGCCGAGGGCGTGCATGACGTGGTGGGTGAGGTCGACCGAGAAGCCGCCCGCACGGAAGGTGCCGACGACGGAGTCGAGGTGGGCGAGGACGCCCGGGGTCGGGGAGGAGCGGGTCTCGATGACGCGGACGGCCCAGGGGTGGCGCAGGAGTGCGCGCCGGGCCGAGAGGACGCACCCACGGACGACCGTGCGCCAGTCGGCGTCGTCGGCGGGGGGCTCGATCTCGGCGACGACGGCGTCCACCATGCCGTCGAGGAGCTGCTCCTTGTTCGCCACGTGCTTGTACAGCGCCATCGGCACCACGCCCAGCTCCTGAGCCAGGCTGCGCATGCTCAGGGCCTCGAGGCCGGCGCGGTCGGCGAGCACCACCGCCGCGCGCAGCACTCGGTCCCTGCTCAGCGGAGCCCTGCCCGCACCGTCCCGCTGGGCCACCGGTCCGCCTCCCGAGGTGCCGCGCCTTGACAGGTGTACAGAGTACACCTACGGTTCCCGCATCCCTGGTGTACGCCGTACACCGATGCGCCGGAAGGCTTTCCATGACCCCGCCCAGGAGGACTGCCACCACCGTCGGCGTCCTGTACTTCGCCACGCACGTCACCTCGATCGGCGCCCTCGCGCTCTACACCTCCGCACTCGGCGACGAGCACGGCCTCACGACCGGCGGCGAGCTGCGCGTCCTCCTGGGCGCGCTGCTGGAGGTCCTGCTCGCCCTCACCGTCATCGGCACCGCCGTGGCGCTCTTCCCCGTCGTCAAGCGCCACGGCGAGGGCCTCGCCCTCGGGTACGTCGCGCTGCGCACCCTCGAGGCGGCCGTCATCACCGTCGGCATCGCGAGCCTGCTCGCGGTCGTCACATTGCACCGGCAGCCCGGCGCCGACGCCGTCGACCCGACCGCCGTCCGCGCGCTGATCGCCGTCCACGACTGGACGTTCCTGCTGGGCCCCAACTTCGTCCTCGGCGCGAACACGGTGCTGATCGCTCTGCTGATGCGCCGCTCCGGGCTCGTCCCCCGGCCCATCGCGCTCCTCGGCCTGGCCGGCGGGACGCTCATCTTCACGTCGGCGATCGCCGTGCTGCTCGGCCTGTACCCGCAGGTCTCCACCCCCGGGGCCCTCGCGGCGGTCCCGGTGTTCGCCTGGGAGATCGCCCTGGCCGGCTTCCTCGTCCTGCGCGGCTTCCGCACGCCGGCAGCGCCGGCCCGTGGCGAGCGGCCCACCCCGGCGGCGCTGCCCGCCTGACCGGCACGACGTCCCCGTCCGCATCCGCGGGCGGGGACGTCCGGCCGGGCGACGCGCGGCTGCCGCCCGGCCGGACGTCCCCGTCCCCGGATCCCGAGTGGAGATCGTCCAGCGCTTGCCTATTGCATCGTTGTATTCAACGATGCACACTCCTCCCAGCGCCGCTCCGCGCCCCTCTCGGGCTCGGCGCGGCACGCTGTCCCCAGAGTGGTGGACGCGTTCACCAGAGAGGTGCGCCCGTGATCAAGTCTGCGCTCACCAGGGCCTGGGTGCCCGCGCTCGCCGGGGCCGCGCTGGCCGCCGGCACGCTCGCAGCGGTGCCCGCCGTCGCCGCGCCCCCCGTGCCCGTGGGGTCGGCCGCACCGGCACCCACCGCGGTCGCCCCCCGGCCGGCCGACACCATCGCCCACGATCCCACGATCGTGAAGGAGGGCGACTGGTACTACATGGTCATCACCGGCGACGCCGGACGCGCCGACACCTACCTGCCGGTCAAGCGCTCCCGCGACCTGGTGAACTGGACCGAGCTCGACCCGGTGTTCTCGACCCTCCCCTCGTGGGTGCTGCCCATCCTGGGCAGCGCCGTGAACCGGCCCATCACCGACCTGTGGGCGCCCGACCTCAGCTACTCCCACGGAGAGTGGCGCCTCTACTACGCCGTCTCCGCGGCGTTCGGGCAGAACCACTCCGTCATCGGCCTGGCGACCACGAAGACGCTCGACCCGTCGAGCCCCGACTTCGGCTGGACCGACCGCGGGCTGGTCCTGCAGTCGAAGCCGGCCCCCGGGGACCCGCAGGAGCACAACGCGATCGACCCCGACGTCGTCACCGACGCCGAGGGCCGCACCTGGCTGACGTGGGGATCCTTCTGGACGGGCCTGAAGATGCGCCGCCTCGACGCGGCCACCGGCATGCTGTCCACCGAGGACACCACCACCTACGACCTGGTGAACCGCCAGTTCCCGCCGAACGCGGTGGAGGGCCCCTCGATCCTCCGCCACGGCGACTACTACTACCTCTTCGCCTCGTTCGACTTCTGCTGCCGCGGCGTCGACAGCGACTACCGCGTCATCGTCGGCCGCTCCAAGGAGATCACCGGCCCGTACGTGGACCGCGAGGGTGTGTCCCTGCTCGCTGGTGGCGGCACGGAGCTGCTGCGCGGGTACAACGAGTTCGCCGGCACCGGCCACGGGGACACCTTCACCGACGGTGGCACGACGTACTTCGCCAACCACTACTACGACACCACCGACGGCGGCACCCCGCGGCTGAACGTCCGCCCGATCACCTGGGAGGACGGCTGGCCGTCCCTGGGCGACCCGATCAACCCGAGCCGCTCCGCCGGGCACGGTTCCGCCTATGTGCAGATCCTCCCCCGCGGCGGCAGCACCGTCGTCGAGAACGACGGCTGCGGGTTCGAGGGCGCGAACATCGACCTGGCCGCGGACAGCGGCAGCACCTGCCAGCAGTGGCAGGTCGACGACCGCGGCGAGGGCTCGCGCATCCTCAACCGCTACAGCAACAAGGTCGCCGAGGTCGCCGCGTGCGACAACGTCGACGGCGGCAACGTCGCGCAGTGGGGCTGGGTCGGGTTCCTGCCGAACAACGACTGCCAGCGCTGGGACTTCGAGACCGCCGGCGAGGGCTGGACGAGCATCCACAGCGTCCTGCCCGGGGAGCGCGCCTGGACGGTGGACGGCGCCAACGTCGAGATCAGCACCCCCGCCGGCACCGCGGCCCAGCAGTTCCGCTTCCAGCCCGTCGGGGACGTCCTCCTCGGCAGCACCACCGACCTGCAGGGCGTCCTCGCCGCCGCGGGCTGCACCGACGGCGGCAAGGGCCACACGAAGGTCGGCTTCGAGCAGAGCGCGGACCGCAACTGCCAGGAGTGGCGCTTCGACGTCGTCCCCGGCACCGCGACGTACACGGTGACCAACACCGCCAACGGCCTGCAGCTGTCGACGAAGGCGCACAACCGCGGCCACGACCGCGGCGCGGAGATCGTGCTCGCCAAGCCGCAGAAGGTGGCCCTGGCCGCGCGCTCGTGGACGCTGACGCCGACCGACGAGGGCACCTGGACGCTGGGCAACGGCTCCACCACGCAGGAGGTCCGCCTCCTGCTCCCCTGACCGGAACGTCGAGCACGCGTTCCCGAAGCACCGCAGCCGCCCGAGGACCGTCCCGGGCGGCTGCGGTGCGTTTCGCGGTGGTCCCGCCGCGTCGCGGAGGGGCTCAGGCCAGCAGGGAGGCCACGTCGACGACGTCGAGGCCGTGCGCCTCGCCGACCTCGGGGCTGGTGAGCTGCCCCTCGTGGGTGGACAGCCCGTGCGCCAGGGCGGCGTCGGCCCGCAGGGCCTCCCGCCAGCCCTGCCGCGCCAGCTTCACGACGTAGGGCAGGGTCGCGTTGGTCAGCGCGTAGGTGGAGGTGTTCGGCACCGCGCCGGGCATGTTCGCCACGCAGTAGAAGACGCTCTCGTGCACGGGGAACGTGGGGTCGTCGTGGGTGGTGGGCTTCGACGCCTCGAAGCAACCACCCTGGTCGATGGCGATGTCGACGAGCACCGAGCCCGCGCGCATCTGCGACACCAGCTCGTTCGTCACGAGCTTGGGCGCGCGGGCGCCGGGCACCAGCACGGCGCCGATGACGAGGTCGGCGGCCAGCACCGCGCTGCGCAGTTCGAAGGCGTTGGAGGTGACGGTGCGCACCGCCCCGCCGAAGCGGGCGTCGACCTCGCGCAGCTTCGGGATGGACAGGTCCAGCAGGGTGACCTCGGCGCCCATGCCGAGGGCGATCTGCGCGGCGTTCTGCCCCGAGACGCCACCGCCGATGACGACGACGTTCGCGCCCCGCACCCCGGGGACGCCGCCCATGAGGACGCCGCGCCCGCCGCCGGCGCGCATCAGGTGGTAGGCGCCGACCTGCGGCGCGAGCCGGCCGGCGACCTCGCTCATGGGGGCCAGCAGCGGCAGGGAGCGGTCGGGCAGCTGCACGGTCTCGTAAGCGATGGCCGTGGTGCCGGAGGCGAGCAGCGCGTCGGTGCACTCGCGGGAGGCCGCCAGGTGCAGGTAGGTGAAGAGGACCTGGCCCTTGCGCAGGCGGTGGTGCTCCTCGGCGACGGGCTCCTTGACCTTCAGCAGCAGCTCGGCCTCGCCCCAGACGTCGTCGGCCTCGGCGACGATCCGGGCACCGGCGGCGACGTACTCCTCGTCCGGCAGGGAGCTGCCGAGGCCGGCACCGGCCTGCACGAGGACCTCGTGCCCCTGCTCGACCAGCTCGTGCACCCCGGACGGCGTCAGGGCGACGCGGTACTCGCGGTTCTTGACCTCGGTGGGGACTCCGACCTTCACGGCGCTCTCCTCAGCTGCGGCGCCCAGGGGCGCACTCCGATGTACGACCTGGCACTCCTGCTCAGGATGAAGATCTGCCCAAGGCACCGCAAGAGCCGCGAACGAGATTCGCTACAGTCGGCCTGTGGCATCTGAAAGTTCGGGACGCGGCACCTCCGAGCCCCCGCAGCCGAAGAACGTTCGGCCGGTGCTGGACGACGTCGACCGCGCGATCCTGCACGAGCTGGCCGTGGACGCCCGCATCCCCAACAACGCCCTCGCCGAGCGGGTCGGGATCGCCCCCTCCACGTGCCTCGGCCGGGTGCGCGCGCTGCGCGCCGGCGGCGTCATCCGCGGCTTCCACGCCGACATCGAGCCCCGCGCCCTCGGCCGCGACCTCCAGGCGATGATCTCCATCAAGCTCGCCGCGCACGCCCGCGGCAGCATGGGCCCCTTCGTGGAGCGCATCAGCCGCCAGCCCGAGGTCCTCGACGTGTACTTCGTCGCCGGCGCCAACGACTACCTCGTGCACGTCGCCGTCGGCAGCACCGAGGACCTGCGGGTCTTCGTCGCCCAGCACCTCTCCCGCGACCCCGACGTCGCCCTCACCGAGACCAGCCTGATCTTCGAGCACACCCGGGCTGCGGGACGGCGGTAGGACAGCGGCCGTCACCGGCGCCGAGGCGCTCCCGTCCCCGCCGCCCGCTACGGTGCCGCCGTGCCGATCATCCTGCGGACGCAGTCCATGGCCGCCCCCGCGGGCGTGCGCGAGCCCGCCGTCTTCCTCGTCCCGCACGCCGACGACGAGACCCTCACCATGGGGCCCGCCATCGAGGAGCACGTCAACGCCGGCGCGCACGTCATCGTCGTCCTCGTCACCGACGGGCACGCCTCCGCGGCGCGGCACCTCACCGGCCTGTCCGTGGAGGAGTTCTCCGCCGCCCGCGACCGCGAGTTCCTCGCCGCCTGCGCCGCGCTCGGGGTTCCCGAGACGCAGGTGTTCTTCGCCCACTGCCCCGACGGCGGCCTCAGCCCCGAACTCGCCCGCGCCGTCGTCGCCACCTGGATCGGCCTGTTCCCCGCGGGCCGGTTCCGGACGATGACCTGGACCGACGGCCACCGCGACCACGCCGCCCTCGGTTCCGCCCTGCGCGAGCTCGCGCCGCCCACCGCCGACGTCCGGTTCTACGTGAAGCCCGACGAGTGGGAGGTCGAGCGCGAGCGCCCGCCGCTGCAGACCGAACGCGCCACCACGGGCCGCTACCTCGTCGCCTCCGACCAGTACGCCCTCGTCGCCCCCGCCGCCGGCCGCTACGGGATCGGGCAGCTCTCCGTCCCCGAGGTGTTCGCGCTGCGCCGCGCCTCCGACGAGAGCCGCTGGCACGGGCTCGAACGGCAGGCGCCGCCCGGGGCTCCCCCGCGCTCCTGACCGCGACCGCGACAGCGCGACTCAGCAACGGGCGCCGTCGTGGCCCCCGGGCCCGCCGGTCGCCTCCCCGCCGCCGCCCGGGCGCACGAGCCCGCTCTCGTAGGCCGCGACGACCGCCTGGGACCGGCTGACGAGGCCGAGCTTGGCCAGCACCCGCGACACGTGCGTCTTGACGGTCGCGTCGCCGACGCCGAGCCGCCCCGCGATGCCGCTGTTGGTCAGCCCGGCCGCCAGCAGGCGCAGCACGTCGAGCTCGCGCGGGGTCAGGTCGTGCAACGCGCCCGCCGCGACGACGGGTGGGCCCGTGGCGGCGGGGGGAGCCAGGGACTCCACCAGCCGGCGCGTCACGGAGGGCGCGAGCAGGGAGACCCCCTCGGCGACCGTGCGCAGCGCCGCGACGAGCTGCGCCTCGGGAGCGTCCTTGAGGAGGAACCCGCCGGCGCCCGCGCGCAGGGCGGCGTAGACGTGCTCGTCCTGGTCGAACGTCGTGACCACCAGCACGGCCGGTGCCGGGTCCAGCCGCACGATCCGGCGGGTGGCCTCGATGCCGTCCACGCGCGGCATCCGCACGTCCATGAGCACGACGTCGGGCCGCAGGGCCCGCGCCGCGGCCACCGCCTCCGCACCGTCGGCGGCCTCGCCGACGACCTCCAGTCCCGGCTCGGAGCCCAGGATCATGCGGAATCCGGCCCGGACGAGCCGCTCGTCGTCCACCACGAGGATGCGCAGGCTCACCGCACCACCCGCCCGGCGCCGTCGCGGGCCTGCGCGGGGGCCGGCCCGTCCACCTGCCCGGGGCACGGCAGGGGCAGCGAGGCGTGCAGGCGGTGGCCGCCGTCGGGCAGGGGGCCGGCGTGGAGGCGCCCACCGAAGAGCTCGACCCGCTCCCGGACCCCGAGCAGCCCGGAGCCGCCGTGGTCGACGGGCGCTCCGGCGGAGGCGGCGGGCGCCGCGGTGAGCACCTCCAGCACGACGGAGCCACCGGCGCAGCACACGTCGACCCGCACCGCGCCGCCGGGTGCGTGCCGCAGCGCGTTGGTCAGCGCCTCCTGCACGATCCGGTAGCAGGAGACCCCCACCGCGGCGGGCAGGTCGGGCAGCGGCGCGGGCAGCCGCAGGACCACCGGGGTGCCCGCCGCACGGACTCCCCCGACCAGTTCGGGCAGGTCCGCGAGGCCCGGCTGGGGCACCGGAGCGCCGGCGGGCAGCCGCAGCACCCCCATGAGGAGCCGCATCTCGTGCAGCGACCGCGAGGCGATCCGCTCCACCTCGTCGAGGGCCTCCCGGGCCCGGTCGGGGTCGGCGTCGAGGACGCGCCGGGCGCCGCGGGCCTGGAGCACCACCACGCTGAGGCCGTGCCCGACGACGTCGTGCAGCTCGCGGGCGATGCGCGCGCGTTCGGCGGCCAGCGCCCGGTCCGCCTCCTCCCGCGCGACCCGCTCGGCCGCGGCCCGTTCCTCCGCCTGACGGCGCTGCTCGGCGTGGCGCCGCCAGACCCCTCCGACGACCGCCAGGGCCGAGCCGAAGACGGCGTTGGCGACGCTGCCCCCGACGCCGTAGACCCCGTGCGTCGCTCCCTGCAGGGCGAGCAGCGCGACGACGAGGACCGAGGCCGCCCAGGCGCGGGCCGTCGTGGGCGCCCACCGCGCCGCCGCGAGCGGCGCCAGCCCCAGCACGGCCAGGGGCACGGCGAAGGTGTTGGCGACGGGGAAGAACAGCGGCTCCACGGCCCACGCCGCGGCGGCCGCCGCCGGAGCGAGGAGCGGAGCCCGGCGCTGGGCCATCAGCGGCAGCACCACCACCGCGAGCAGCGCGGCGTGACCCGCCGTGGCGGGCGCGGCCTCCGTGCTGTGAGGCAGGTGCAGCTCCACCTGCGCCGCGGCGGCGAGCAGGAGGGGCAGGGCGACGTCCCACCGCTGCAGCACCCGGCCGGACACGCACAGCACGGTAGGCCGCTCCCGGCGTCGCGTCATCCGTCCTGCGGCGTCCCCCGGACGGGGGAGGCGGCGCGCTCCTCCCCCACGCGGGGGAGGCCGCTCCGCCGCGCGGGCGACGCCCGGCCGCCCGCGGCTGCCTAGCGTCCCGGTCGGGGCCCGCCGTCCGGCCGCCCCCGACCTTCCGAGGAGGAGCCGTGTCCGCACATCCCGACCGACCGCTCACCCGCACCCGGCTCGCCGGCGCCTGCCTCGTCGCCGGCGCGCTGCTGCTGCTGACCACCGGCGCCCTCGACCCGCCCCTGCTGGGCGACACGCTGGACGACCTGCTGACCCACGTCGTCACGGAGCCGGGCCGCTGGACCGCCTGGGCGCTCGCGCTGGCGGCGACGGGCCTCGTGCTGCTGCCGGGCATCGCCGCGCTCGGCCGGGCCGCGACCGGGCGCGGCGCTGCACTCACCGTCACGGGAGCCTGCCTGGCGGGCGCCGGGATGGTGGGGATGGTCCTGGTGGGCACCAGGGAGGCCGACCTGCCCGTCCTGGCCGGCCCGACGCTGCCCGTGCCACCGGACGTGGTGGCCGCCGTCGAGCGCATGGAGAGCGCCCCGGGGCTCGTGATCCCCTTCCTGCTCATGCTGCCCGGCTACTACCTCGGCCTGCCGCTGCTGTTCTGGGGTCTGCGCCGGGCGCGGCTGGTGGCCACCTGGGTCCCCGTCGTCGCGACGGTGGGCGTGGTGGGCTCGTGGTTCGCCACCGGCATGGCGGATCCGTGGGAGTTCCTGACCCGCGGCGCCGTCGCCGTCGCGCTCATCGCCACGAGCCCGGTCCTCCTGCGCGGCGCGGTGCCGGCGCCGTCTCAGCCGAAGCGGCGGCCCGTCAACCGCTCGTACGCCTCGACGTAACGGGCGCGGGTGCGCTCCACGACGTCGTCCGGCAGTGGCGGCGGCGGGGCGTCGGAGGCCCGGTCCCAGCCGGAGGCGGGCGAGGCCAGCCAGTCGCGCACGAACTGCTTGTCGAAGCTCGGCTGGGAGCGCCCCGGCTCCCACGAGTCCGCCGGCCAGTAGCGGGAGGAGTCCGGCGTCAGCACCTCGTCGCCGAGCACCGTCGCCTCCCCGGCGCGGCCGAACTCCAGCTTCGTGTCGGCCAGCACGATCCCGCGCTCGCGGGCGACGCCCTCCGCGCGCTCGTACACCGCCAGCGTGAGCCGGCGCAGCTCCTGCGCGGCCCCGGCCCCCACCGTCGCCGCGACCGCGTCGAAGGAGACGTTCTCGTCGTGCTCGCCGAGGGCGGCCTTCGTCGCGGGGGTGAAGACCGCCTCGGGCAGCCGGGAGCCGTCCACCAGACCGGCGGGCAGCTGCACCCCGCACACCGAGCCGGTGGCGCGGTAGTCGGCCAGCCCGGAACCGGTCAGGTAGCCGCGGGCCACGCACTCCACGGGGAACATCTCCAGCCGCCGGCACACCATCGCCCGCCCCGCCACGGCCGCGGGCACGTCGGTGGAGACGACGTGGTTCGGCACGAGGTCGGCGAGGCGCTCGAACCACCACAGGCTCAGCGCCGTCAGCACCGCGCCCTTGTCGGGCACCGGCGTGGACAGGACGTGGTCGTAGGCGGAGATCCGGTCGCTGGCCACCACGAGCACAAGGTCGGCGGGGCCGTCCACCGGCTCGTAGAGGTCGCGGACCTTGCCGGAGTAGACGTGCCGCCAGCCGTCGAGGGCCGGCGCGGAGGCGGGGAGCGGAGCCGTCGTCACGGGCGCCATCGTCCCAGACGGCCGGGGCGGTGACAGTGGGCCTGCGGGCACCCGGCGACTCGCCGCCCCGGGAACGGTTCCACCGGCGCGTCGCGCACAGCCCGCAGGCCCGCTGTCACCAGCCCGGGGTTTCGCCCCGCGGACGAGGGGTACCCGGACGGCACGAACGCCCGAGCGCAGGAGGTCGACGTGGCAGCGGACCAGGAGCCCAGCGAGCCGGTGCTGGACAGCGCGATGGCGACGGGCAGCGACGAGGGGGCACCCGGCGACCACAGCGACGGCGCACCGCCGGACCTCGACAGCGGCGACGCGGCCGAGGCCGTGGAGGACACCCCGGAGGCGGCCTCCGCCGCCCACGACGACGCCGTCCTGCCACCCTCCGTCCTCCCGTCCGCCGCGGACGGGGGCGAGGACCCGCTGACGCCGCGGTTCCGGGAGCCGGGCGAGGCCTGAGGAGCGCTCAGCCCTCGGCGGCCGCCGCGGCGATGTCGCGGCGGAACTGCCCGCCGACCAGCTCGACCGCGTCGACCGCCGTGTAGGCGGCCATCCGCGCGGCCGCCAGGTCCGCGCCGGTGCCCACCACGGACAGCACCCGCCCGCCCGCGCTGACCACCGCGCCGTCGCGCACGGCGGTGCCCGCGTGCAGGACGTAGGCGTCCGCCACCGCGTCGGCCGCCTCCAGCCCGCCGACGACCTCACCCGTCAGCGGCGTCCCCGGGTAGCCGGGCGCCGCCACCACCACGGTCACCGCCGCCTCCGGGCGCCACCGCAGCGGCGGCACCTGCGCCAGGCCGCCCTCCGCGGCGGCGCGCAGCAGCCCCGCCAGCGGCGTGACCAGCCGCGCCAGCACGACCTGCGTCTCCGGGTCGCCGAAGCGGGCGTTGAACTCGATGACCCGCACCCCGCGCGACGTCAGCGCCAGGCCGCAGTAGAGGACGCCGCTGAACGGCGTGCCGCGGCGGGCCATCTCGGCCACCACCGGGCGCGCCACCCGCTCCAGGACCTCCTCCGTCAGGTCCGCCGGAGCCCACGGCAGCGGCGAGTACGCGCCCATGCCGCCCGTGTTCGGCCCCTCGTCGCCGTCCCCGAGGCGCTTGAAGTCCTGGGCGGGGGCCAGCGGCACCACGTCGGTGCCGTCGCACACGCAGAACAGGGAGACCTCCGGGCCGTCGAGGAACTCCTCCACGACCACGGCGCCGCCCTCGCGGGACAGGCACGCCCGCGCGTGCGCCAGCGCGGCGTCCCGCTCGTCCGTGACCACGACGCCCTTGCCGGCGGCGAGGCCGTCGTCCTTGACGACGTACGGGGCCCCGAAGGCGTCGAGCGCGGCCGCGACCTCGTCCTCGGTGGTGCACAGGTGCGCCAGCGCGGTCGGCACCCCGGCCGCGGCCATCACCTCCTTGGCGAAGGCCTTGGAGCCCTCCAGGCGCGCGGCCTCCGCCGACGGGCCGAAGCAGGCGATGCCCGCCGCGCGCACGGCGTCGGCGGCCCCCGCGACCAGCGGCACCTCGGGGCCGACGACGACCAGGTCCACCCCGGTGCGCCGCGCCACGTCGGCGACCGCCTCCGGGTCAGAGACGTCCACCGGCTCGCACGCGGCGACGGTGGCGATGCCCGCGTTGCCCGGGGCGGCGACCACGCGGGTCACCTCCGGGTCGGCGAGCAGGCTGCGGACGATGGCGTGCTCACGTGCACCGGAGCCGAGAACGAGGACCTCCACGGGCCGGGAGCCTAGTGCGTGCGCCAGGATCGGGCGGTGAGCCGGTTCAGCATCCACTTCCCCGTGCTGGGGCCGCGGGTGCGCTCGGGCGCCCTGCGCTGGAAGGGCTCCTGGTGGCAGATCCTGCAGTGCGGCCTGGGCGCCGCCGTCGCCTGGCACCTCGCGCGGGCGCTGTGGGACCAGCCCGCGCCCGTGTTCGCCGCCGTGGCCGCCGTCATCAGCCTCGGCGTCACCGACGGGCAGCGGCTGCGCCGGGTCGGGGAGCTCGGCGTCGGCGTGACGGTCGGCGTGCTGCTCGGGTCGCTGATCGTGCAGTGGATCGGCCACGGCGGCTGGCAGATCGGGCTGATCGTCGTCCTCGGCATGGCCGTGGCCCGCTTCCTCGACGCGGGCAACCTCATCGTCAACCAGACCGCGCTGCAGGCGGTGTTCGTCCTGGCCCTGCCCCCGCAGCCGGGCGGCAACTCCGCGCGCTGGCTGGACGCCATGACGGGCGCGGTGGTGGCGCTGCTCATCGCCGCGCTGCTGCCCTCCGACCCGCGCCGGGAGTTGCGCGCCCGCACCGCCTCCTACGTCGAGCGCCTGGCCGCGGTGCTCGACGACACCGCCCGCGCCGTCCGGGAGCACGACGCCGCGCTCGCGGCACGCGCCCTGGAGGCGGTGCGCGGCACGCAGGCCGAGCTGGACGCGTGGGCGGAGTCCGTCACGGCCGGCCAGGAGGTCAACCGCATCTCGCCGCTGCGGTGGGGCGGGCGGGAGGAGGTCTCGGCGCAGGAGCGGCTGGAGGCCGGGGTGGACCGGGCCACCCGCAACCTCCGCGTCGCCGTCCGGCGGGTGCGCACCGCCCTGGAGTTCGGGGAGCAGATGCCCGACTCCCTCGCCGGGGTGTTCGAGGAGCTCGCGGCCGTCGTGCGGACGCTGGGGGCGCCGGCGTGGGAGGGCGAGACGCAGCCCCCCGTCGTCAGCGGGCTGAAGGAGCTCGCCGTGCGGCTGGGCCCCAGGACCCTCGGCGCGGACGGCCTCTCCGCCACGGTCGTCGTGGCCCAGGTCCGCTCCGCGGTGGCGGACCTGCTGGAGGCGCACGGGATCCCCCTGGAGGAGGCGCGCCGGCTCATGCCGCGGTGAGCCGTTCCGGTGGCGGGCTCGCCGCCGCAGCGGGAGGCTCTGCCGACATGACCGTGATCGGGTTCCACGCCTCGCACGAGCAGGTCCACCCGAGCGCGCTGCTCGCCGCCGCCCAGCGGGCCGAGCAGGCCGGCTTCACCGCGGCGATGTGCTCCGACCACCTCGTGCCCTGGAGCGAGCGGCAGGGGCAGTCGGCGTTCGCGTGGTCGTGGCTGGGCGCCGCGCTGCAGGCGACGACGTTGCCGTTCGGGGTGGTCAACGCCCCGGGCCAGCGCTACCACCCGGCGATCATCGCGCAGGCGGCCGCGACCCTGACGGCGATGTACCCGGGCCGGTTCTGGGTCGCCCTGGGCTCCGGGGAGGCGGCCAACGAGCACGTCACCGGCGGCGGGTGGCCCCGCAAGAGCCTCCGCAACGCCCGGCTGCGGGAGTGCGTCGACGTCATGCGGGCGCTGCTGGCCGGTGAGGAGGTCAGCCACGACGGACTCGTGACCGTGGACCGGGCGAAGCTGTGGACCCTGCCGGAGGAGCCGCCGCCGTTCATCGGGACCGCGGTGAGCGTGGAGACCGCCGGCTGGGTGGCGGGCTGGGCCGACGGCCTCGCCACCATCAACCAGCCCCTGGACCACCTGCGGCGGATGGTCGAGGCGTACCGGGGCGGCGGCGGGCGCGGTCGCCTCGTCCTGCAGGTCCACGTGTCCTACGCCGCCGACGAGGACACCGCCCTCGCCATCGCCCACGACCAGTGGCGCACCAACGTGTTCCAGCCGCCGGTGTGCTGGGACCTCGACACCCCGCACGCCTTCGACGAGGCCGCCAAGCACGTGCCCCCGGAGGCCGTGCGGGAGGCCGTGCTCGTCTCCTCCGACCCGGGCCGGCTCACCGCCTGGCTGCAGGAGCTCATCGAGGTGGGCTTCGACGAGGTGTACCTGCACCACGTCGGCAAGGAGCAGGACGAGTTCATCGACGTCTTCGGTTCCCGGGTGCTGCCGCAGCTGGGCGTCACGCCGAAGGTCGGGTGAACCCGGTGCGGATCACCGACACCAGCGACCTGTGGTGGAAGACGGCGGTCGTGTACTGCCTGGACGTGGAGACGTTCCTCGACTGGAACGGCGACGGGATCGGTGACCTGGAGGGCCTGGCCCAGCGCATCGACTACCTCGCGGACCTCGGCGTCACCTGCCTGTGGCTGATGCCCTTCTACCCCACGCCCGAGCGCGACGACGGCTACGACATCTCCGACTTCTACGCGGTCGACCCCCGGCTGGGTTCCCTCGGGGACCTGGTCGAGGTGATCCGCACCGCCAACGACCGCGGCATCCGGGTGATCGCCGACCTCGTGGTCAACCACACCTCCCGGCAGCACCCGTGGTTCCAGGCGGCGCGCTCCAGCCCGGACTCGCCGTTCCGCGACTTCTACGTGTGGCGCGACGAGCCGCCCGAGGAGCAGCCCGACCCCGTCTTCCCCGACCAGGAGGACAGCGTCTGGACGTACGACGAGCAGGCCGGGCAGTACTACCTGCACCGCTTCTACAAGGAGCAGCCGGACCTGAACGTCACCAACCCCCGCGTCCGCGACGAGATCGCGAAGATGATGGGGTTCTGGCTGGAGCTCGGGCTGGCCGGGTTCCGGGTCGACGCGGTGCCGTTCTTCCTGGAGACGATGGGGGTGGAGGGGGCCGCCGACGGCGAGGGCGAGGACTTCGCCGACCCCCACGCCTACCTGCGGTCGCTGCGGTCCTTCCTCGGCCGGCGCGTCGGGGACGGGGTGCTGCTCGGCGAGGTGAACCTCCCGCACGAGGAGCAGCTGGAGTTCTTCGGCGGCGACGACGGCGACGAGCTGACCATGCTGTTCGACTTCATCGCCATGCAGAAGATGTACCTGTCGCTGGCCCGGGCGGACGCGGGGCCGCTCGCGGAGGCGCTCCTGGCGCGGCCGGAGACCTCCTCCGACTGCCAGTGGGCGACGTTCGTGCGCAACCACGACGAGCTCACCCTCGACAAGCTCTCCGACGCCGAGCGGCAGGAGGTGTTCGCCGCCTTCGGCCCCGAGGAGCGGATGCAGGTCTACGGCCGCGGCCTGACCCGGCGGCTGCCGCCCATGCTCGACGGCGACCCGCGGCGGGTGCGGATGGTGTACAGCCTGCTGTTCTCCCTGCCGGGGACCCCCGTGCTGTTCTACGGGGAGGAGATCGGCATGGGGGAGAACCTGGAGGCGGAGGGGCGCCTGGCCGTGCGGACCCCGATGCAGTGGACGTCCGGGGAGAACGGCGGTTTCTCCTCTGCCGCAGCGGAGGAGCTGCCCGGCCCGGTGGTCGAGGGCCCGTTCGGGCCGGAGCACGTCAACGTGGCCGACCAGCGTCGCGACCCCGGCTCGCTGTTGAACTTCGTGCGGCAGCTCGTGCGCCGCTACCGCGAGTGCCCGGAACTGGGCTGGGGCCGCTTCGCCGTCCTGGAGCAGCCGGTCCCCGCCGTGCTGGCGCACAGCGTCACGTGGGACGAGGCCTGCACCGTCGCCGTGCACAACCTGGGCCCCGACGCCTGCACCGTGCCGCTGACCCTGGAGGGCGCCGGGCCGGGCGACCGGCTGGTGGACCTGCTCGGCGACGGCGAGACCCCCCTCGGCGAGGGCGGTTCGGTGGAACTGCCGCTCGACGGCTACGGCCACCGGTGGTTGCGGTGGGTGCGCCCCGGGGACCGGCGCCTGCCCTGACGCCACCGCAGATCACCCGTTCGGCGCAGCCTGCCCCGGGGCTTCCCCCGGACGGCTCAGCATTTCGACACGAGACGGTAACGAAGAGCCGGGAACAGGAGTGATTCCGGCCGACGGGGGTACTTGGACGGCATGAGCGCCTACTCGGACACCTCGCTGCACACCCGCAGCCCGCTGCCCACCATCGCGAAGGCCGTCGGGGCCGTCTTCCTCCTGGTGGGCGTCCTCGGGTTCATCCCCGGGATCACGACCAACTTCGGGCAGATGACCTTCGCCGGTCACGAGTCCAACGCGTTCCTGCTCGGCCTGTTCCAGGTCTCGGTCCTGCACAACGTCGTCCACCTCCTCTTCGGCGTGGCGGGCCTGGCCATGTCCCGCACCGCCGCGGCCGCCCGCAGCTACCTGATGATCGGCGGCGCGATCTACCTGGTGCTGTGGCTGTACGGCCTGGTCATCGGCCACGACTCCCCCGCCAACTTCGTCCCGCTGAACACCGCGGACAACTGGCTGCACCTGGTGCTCGGTGTCGCCATGATCGGTCTCAGCCTCATCGGCGGCCGCGACCGTCGCACCCGCGCCTGAGCGACTCCCACTCCCGTCCGATCGGAGAGGCCACCCGGGATCCCGGGTGGCCTCTCCGCGTTCCGGGCCCCCGCGCCGGCCGGGTCGCGCACCTCCGGGGTCCCCGTCTGGACGAACCGACCCCCACATCGGTTAGCCTTGCCTAAGCACGCCGTCCGGCGCGCGCACCGAGCAGAGGGGTCCCCGTGAGCGTCCTGGCAGCCGGCGCGGCACCCGTCGTGGTGACCGCGCCCCGCTACCGCCCCTTCCACCTCCAGGTCGTGCGGCGGCAGCGGTTGTCCCCCGGCTTCGTGCGCATCACCCTCGGCGGGGCGGACCTCGCGGACTTCGGCGCCGCCGGGTGGGACCAGCGCATCAAGGTCGTGCCGCCCGTGGCGGGCCGGCGCTGGCAGGACGCCCCCGAGGACTGGTTCGGCTGGTGGCGCGCCCTGCCGGAGGAGACGCGCCCCCCGATGCGGACCTACACGGTGCGCGCCGCCCGTCCCGCCGCCGGGGAGATCGACGTCGACTTCGTCCTGCACGACGTCGACACCGCGCAGGCCGGCCTCCAGCGCACCGGCCCCGAGCACGCCGGGCCCGCCGCCACCTGGGCCGCCACCGCGACCCCCGGTGACCGCGTCGTCGTCATCGGCCCCAGCGCCCCCGGCACCGGCCGGATGTGGGGCGTGGAGTTCGCTCCCCCGCCGGCCGCCCGCTCCGTGCTGCTCGCCGGGGACGAGACCGCCGTGCCCGCCATCTCCGCCATCCTCGAGGCCCTGCCGCAGCACCTGCACGTGACCGCGCTGCTGGAGGTGCCGCAGGCCGCGGACATCCTGCCGCTGACCACCGCCGCCGACGCCCGCATCGAGTGGATGCCCCGCGCAGGCAGCCGCGCCCCGCACGGGCGCCTCCTCACCGAGGCGGTCCGCCGGCACACGGCCGGCCTCGGCGCCACCGGCGCCCAGGTGCCGGTGCTGGAGGACGTCGACGTCGACGCGGGCCTGCTGTGGGAGGTCCCCGACGCCCCCGGCGCGTGCGGGCAGGACGGGCTCTACGCCTGGCTGGCCGGGGAGGCCGGCATGGTCAAGGAGCTGCGCCGGCACCTGGTGCGCGAGGTGGGCGTGCCGCGCGAGAGCGTGGCCTTCATGGGCTACTGGCGACGGGGACGGGCGGAGCACGCATGAGCGCCGGGGACGTGCTGCGGCAGGTGGCGGGACAGGTCGCAGAGGCCGGCGGGCGCATCGCGTCGGCCGTCACCGGCACGACCGGCCAGAGCACCAAGGGCGGACCGACCCGCCGCGCCGTCGTCCTGCGCGCCGGGCGCCTCACCCCGCACGTGGTGCGCGTCGTCCTCGGCGGCGAGTTCGACGACTTCGAACCCCGCTTCACCGACTCCTACGTGAAGCTGCTCTTCGGCGTGCCCGGCGCGAGCTACCCCGACCCCCTGGACATGGCGGCGGTGCGGCGCGACCACCCGCGCGAGGAGTGGCCGCGGCCTCGCACCTACACGGTGCGCGCCTTCGACGCCGAGCGCGGTGAGCTGACGCTGGACCTCGTCGTCCACGGCGACGCGGGCCTCGCCGGGCCCTGGGCGGCCGCCGTCCGCCCCGGCGACGTCATCCACCTCCTCGGCCCCGGCGGCGCCTTCACCCCCGCCCCCGAGGCGGACTGGCACCTGCTGGTCGGCGACGACAGCGCCCTGCCCGCCATCGCCGTCATCCTCGGGAAGCTTCCGGCGGGGGTGCCCGCCCGCGTCGTCGTCGAGGTCGAGGGGCCCGAGGACGAGCAGCCCCTGCCCACCGCGGCCGACGCCCTCGTCCGCTGGGTGCACCGCAGCGCCGGCGGCGGCCGCGACGCGCTCGTCCGGGCCGCGCGGGAACTCCCCCGCCCGGAGGGAACCCCCCACGCCTTCCTCCACGGCGAGGCCGATGCGGTGCGGCAGCTGCGCCGCTGGGCCCGACTCGAACTGGGGGTGCCGAAGGAGCTGCTCTCGGCGTCGGGCTACTGGCGGTGCGGGCGCAGCGACGAGGACTGGCGCGCGGAGAAGCAGGATTGGAACCGCGCGGTCGAACTGGACGAGCAGGACGCCTCAGCCGCCGGCTGAATCCCGCGACCCGTCCGGGGGCAGTGCCGCCAGCAGGTCCTCGCACACCCCGAGCAGGCTCCGGCGCAGGGGTTCCGCCCGCTGCGCGAACTCCCGCTGCGCGGCGACGTACTCGGCCTTGCCCTGCGGGGTCTCGATCGCGACGGGGCTCAGGCCGTAACCGCTGACGTCGTACGGCGAGGCCCGCATGTCGAGCACCCGCACGTCGCGCGCCAGCTCGAAGCAGTCCAGCAGCAGCTCCCCCGGCACCGCCGGGGACAGCTTCATCGCCCAGCGGTAGCAGTCCATCGTGGCGTGCAGGCACCCCGGCTGCTCCAGCGCCGCCTGGGTCTCCCGCCGCGGCTGCACCTCGTTGCGCGGCACGGCGGTGGGCGTGAAGAAGCGGAAGGCGTCGAAGTGGCTGCACCGGATCCGGTGCGCCTCCACGACGGCGTCGGTGCCCGCGCTGCCGAGGCGCAGGGGCAGCCGCGAGTGGCGGATCTCCGGCGCGGGGGTCCGGTGCACCATCGCCCACTCGTGCAGGCCGAAGCAGCCGAGCTGCGCCGGGCGGGTCAGGGTCGCCGACAGCACCGACGCCGCCAGCCGCACCGTGGCGGTGCGGGCCGCCGCGATCCCCGCGGCGTCCACCGCCACCCCGGCGCAGGTGCGGGTGTAGTGCGCCCAGCCGGCTCGCCCGACGGCGGCCGGCCCGGCCAGCACGACCCCCGTGCCCGGGTGCCAGCGCCGCAGCCGTCCAGGCGCCCACGGGTAGTACGTGTAGAGGAAGTCCTCCACCGCGTGGGACTCCCCGCGCTCGCGGCGCTCACGGGCCGCGGCGGTGAGGCGCTCCGCCCGCTCGGCGTGAGCGGCCTCGCGGGCGCGCCAGGCCTCCTCGGGAAGGACGAGAGGCGCTCCCCCCTCAGGGAGCAGCTGCTCGGGCAGGACGTCGGACACCCCGTCAACCGTAGTGCTCGCCGGGGCTTCGCTCCGCGCATTCCCGCTCCTGCTGCCGCACCCCACCCGGCCGGCCGGACCCGCCCCCGAACCAGCCGTCCACCACCGCGAGCTGGCGCAGGTTGCGCTCCCCGCAGAGGGCGGTGCGCAGCGCCAGCCGGGACGGCTCGGCGAGCGTCCACCCCAGGGGCGCCTGCGAACCCGGCCGCGCACGCGGGAACAGGTGCGCCACGGCCTCACCCCCGGCGGGGGCGCAGCGGGTCCCCGCCCTCGGCAGCGCCACGGTCGCGTCGAACTCCGCCACCGCCCGGGTCACCGCGATCTGCGCCTCCTGCTGCGCGGTGGAGGCCTGGCCGCCGAGGACGCCGAGGGCACCCGCCGCGGGGGCGAGGAGCTGCGGGGAGCGGGCGGCGGCCTGCCACGGCCCGGCGTCGGCGAAGGAGTTGTCCAGCAGCAGCAGGCGCGGCACCACGCAGAACGGCTGCGTGGCGTCGGCGTTGACCGCGCGCACCTGCGGCTCCAGCGCGGCCCACACCTCGACGAGCGCGTCGGCGCCGGAGTTCTCCAGCAGCCCCCCGTCCAGCACGTAGGTGCGGCGCTCGTCCGACGTCGTCCCCTCCGTGCACGTCAGCAGCGCCCCGGACGGCGAGACGTAGGGGAAGCGCGCCGACAGCAGCGCGGCGGTCGACAGGCGCACGTCACGGGCGGAACCCCCGCCGCGCGGGCACGTGGCGGTGAGCGCGTCCTCCGTGGCGGCCAGCACGCCGTCGGGAGCACGCCCCGCGGCGCCGGCGGCGCTGAACTGGCCGGCCGTCAGGCAGTCGGGGCCCGGCACGCTGCTCGGCGCCAGCCGCAGCGGGGACACCGCCACCCGGCAGCCGTCCTCCACGGAGGTGCCGTTGAACAGCAGCAGCGGGAAGCGGGGACCGGCGCCGTCCACGCCGCTGGCCCCCGTTCCCGCGACCAGCCGCGGGTTCCGCTCCTGCCAGGCGCGCTCCAGGCTGGCGGCCCGGTTCCACGCCGGCAGCGGCAGCCGCAGCGCGCTGTTGGGCAGGTCCCGGAACAGGGTGGCCGCCACCGCGGGGGCGACGTAGTCGGCGTCGAAGGCGGGCCGCAGCCAGGGCGCGCGGTCCCCGTCCGCGAGCGCCTCGGACTCCGCGGCGCGCTCCGCGTCCGGCAGGGCGTCGCGGCGCAGCTCCTCCGCGCGCAGCATGGCCAGGCCGACGCTGCTGCCGGAGACGCCCGAGGCGAGGAAGACCCCGGAGGCGCGCGGGGTGGCGGGGCAGACGGGGCCGAGCTGGGCGTCGCCGGCCAGGTGGGCGCCGAACAGGCACTCCATGGTCAGGGCGGTCCAGTAGGCGCCGCGGATGCCGCCGCCGGACCCGGCGACCAGCACGAGGGGCACGGTGGGCCGGGTGCCGGCCGGGACCGCCCGGGGCCCCGGCTGCTGCTCCGCGAGCCAGGCCGGCAGAACGCCGCCGGCCGGTGCCGTGGCCCCGGGGGGATCGGTGAGCGGCAGCAGCGCGGGAGCCGCGTCGCCGCGGAGGCGGACGTCGTAGTACGGCGCCTCGCGGTCGGCCACGCTGGTGGCCGCGACGAAGAGCACCACGAGGGCCAGCACCGGCATCCGGCGCAGCCGCAGCACCCGCAGCGGCGGGGGCGGGGCGAAGCGGTCGCCGAGGAGCACCAGCGCGGTCACGACGACGGAGAGCGCCAGCGCACCGGCGAAGAGGACCGTCACCGTGCCCAGCGGCATCGTCCACACCGGGTCGGCGAGGAAGCCGAGCAGGACGACGGCGCCGGCGGCGGCTCCCCACCGCAGCAGGGGCACGTCCGGGTCCGGGGCCGTGGCCGGCGCCGAGTGCCGCAGCGCCAGGCGGCCCACCAGCACGACCACGGCGAGCATGACGAGCGCCCACAGCAGCAGCCCCCCGGAGAACCGGCCGCCGACCGCGAGGCTGACGACGGCACGCAGGATCGCCGCGACCAGCGCCAGGGGGCCCGCGGTGGCCAGCACCAGCAGGAGCGTGCGCTCCACGCCGAGGCGCGCCTCCTCCTGTTCCGGGGTCTCCTCCTCCGGGACCACCTGCTGCTGCGGGTACCGGGCCGTGCGCAGGCCCTCCGAGCGGCACAGCACCGCGAGCAGCAGGACCCCGGCCCCGGCCACCGCCAGCGGCGCGCCGAGGCTCGCCCACGCGGACAGCGGCCCGTCGAGCGCCGTCAGCGCCGTCACCCCCACCCCGGCGAGCAGCACGGCGGCCCCGCCCGCCAGCAGCCGGCGCGCGGCCCGCTCCGTCAGCGCCCACTGCCCCGGCGCGTCGGCGTAGGCCCGCAGGGCGGCCCTGCCCCCCGCCCACTGCACCAGGGCCAGCCCGGCCGCCGCGAGCGTCGCGGCGGAGGCGGCCAGGGGGGAGGACGCGGCCCGCACGACGACGTCGTCCACCTGGAAGCCGATGTTCCCCGACAGCGCCACCAGGACGCCGAGCAGGAGGGCGAGGACCACGGCCTGCCCGCGCAGCGCCACCGAGCGCGAGCGAGCACGCCCGCCGGGCACCGCGGGCACCCGCGGTCCGGCCGCACGGGCGCGCTCCCGCCACGCCACGGCGATCCCGGCCAGCGCCAGCCCCAGCGCGACGAGCTTCAGGAGCGACACCGCCCCCAGGAGACCCACCCCGAACGAGCTGAGGCTGTGCCACAGCAGGGCCAGCGACGCGGTCTCCACGACGTCGGCGGCGAGGTAGACCGCGGCGGCCGTGCGGGCACCGCCGAGCACGGCGGCCACCACCCCGCCGCCCGGCTCGGCGGGGCTGCGCCGGGCCGCCCACCGCAGGAGCAGGAAGAGCGGGACCGCCACCAGCGCGAGGTCCACCAGGGCGTAGGCCCCCAGCAGCGGGCCGGGCGGCTGCAGCGACTCCAGGGGCGGGTCCGCCGCCCAGGCCCGCCAGCCCCGCAGCACGGCCAAGCCGTCGGAGGGGGCGACCACGCTGCCCGGGGACGCCACCGTCCCGAACCCGCCGGAGGGGTGCTCCTCGCCGTGCATCCGGGCCAGGCCGGCCTCGAGGCGGTCGAGGACCAGCAGACCCGTGAGGATCGCGAAGACCAGCGCGGTGCGGTAGAGCGGCACGGCACCCGATCCTCCCCCCACCACGGTCCGGGGTCGAGGTCCGCGCGGGCTCCCCGGTCAGCCGACGTAGTTCTCGCTCAGCGCCCGCGCGTACGCCTCGGACTCCACGACGTTGCGCAGCTGCGCGATCTGGACGCGGTGGCCGTAGTCGCCGGCGCTCCCCTCGCCCTCGTCCATCCGGTGCAGCATGGACGTCATCCACCAGGAGAAGTGCTGCGCCCGCCAGACCCTGCGCAGCGCCGTCTGCGTGTAGCGCTCCAGGTGCGAGCGGTCGCCGCGGTGGAAGTGCGCCTCCAGCCCCTCCGCCAGCACCCGCACGTCGTGGACGGCGAGGTTCATGCCCTTCGCGCCGGTCGGGGGCACGATGTGCACGGCGTCGCCGGCGAGGAACAGCGAGCGGTGCTGCAGGGGCTCGGTGACGACGCTGCGCATGGGGGTGACCCCGACGTCGACGATGCGCCCGCGGTTCGGCCCGGGGCCGTCGCTGCCGCCGAGGCGGGTCTCGAGCTCCGCCCAGATCCGCTCGTGCGGCCAGTCCGCGAGGTCGGTGTCGGGGCGGACCTGCAGGTAGAGGCGCGACACCGCGGGCGAGCGCATGCTGTAGAGGGCGAAGCCGCGCTCGTGCAGCGAGTAGACGAGCTCGTCGACCGCCGGTTCCGCCTCCGCGAGGATGCCCAGCCACGCGAAGGGGTAGGTCCGCTGGTGGGTGCGCAGCAGGCCCGCCGGCACGGCCGAGCGCGTCGTGCCGTGGAAGCCGTCGCAGCCGACGACGACGTCGCAGCGCAGCTCCTCCCGCCGCCCCGCCGCGGTCCAGGTGACCACCGGGTCGTCGGCCTCGACGCCGTCGACGCGGACCTCCGCGGCCTCGAACACGATGCGTCCGCCGTCTGCGAGCCTGCGGGCGATGAGGTCCCGAACCACCTCCTGCTGCCCGTAGACGGTGATGCGGCGGCCGGTGAGGGCCGTCATGGGGATGCGGTGGCGCTCCCCCTCGAACTGCAGGGAGATGCCCTCGTGGGGCAGCCCCTCGGCGTCCATCCGCTCCCCCAGCCCGGCCTGCCGCAGCAGGTCGGCGGTGGCGTGCTCCAGCACCCCGGCCCGGACCCGCGACTCCACGTAGGCGCGGTCTCGCGCCTCCAGCACGACCGACTCGATGCCGTGCAGGTGCAGCAGGTGCGACAGCACCAGCCCCGCGGGCCCTGCCCCGACGATCCCGACCTGGGTGCGCACGCGTCCTCCTCGACTCGGCGGCCCGGCCCGCTCCCGGCCCGGTGCCTCCCGAGGGTGGGCCCGGGGCGGGCGCCGCGCACCGGCCCGCTTCCGCCCAGCGGAAACCCGGTCAGGCGCCGCCCGCCACCCCGCGCCCGATGCCCTCGGCGGTGCGCAGCAGCGCGGGCAGCAACCGCGGCAGCTCCTGCGTGCGCGAGGCGGCCACCACCACCCCCACCGCCGCCACCACCCGGCCCGACGCACCCCCGCCCCGGCGCACCGGCACCGCCAGGGAGCAGGACCCCAGCGTCATCTCCTCCGCCGTCGAGGCCCACCCCCGGCGGCGGACCTCCTCCAGCTCCCGGTGCAGGCGCCCCGGCTCGGTGAGGGCGTAGGGCGTCGGCCGCTCCAGCTCCCGCGCCAGGTAGGTGTGCACGAACTCCGCGCCCCGCCACGCAAGCAGCACCTTGCCGACGCCCGTGGTGTGCAGCGGCAGGCGCCCGCCCACCCGCGAGGCGATCGGCACCGCCCGCCGGCCGTGGACCTTCTCCACGTAGAGGACCTCCGTCCCGTCGCACACGGCCAGGTGCACGTTCTCCCGAGTGGCCGCCGACAGCTCCTGCAGCCACGGGTGCGCCAGCTCCCGCCAACTCCCCGGGGCGAGCTGTCCCAGCTCCCACAGCCGCAGCCCCACCCGGTAGCTCCCCCCGGCCGTGCGGGTCAGCGCCCCCCACGCCGTGAGTTCGGCGACGAGGCGGTGGGCGGTGCTCAGCGGCAGCCCGCTGCGCTCGGCCACGGCGGTGAGCGGCAGTTCCGCGTGGTCGGCGTCGAACGCGCCGAGGACCGCGAGGACGCGCGAGGTCACCGAGCGCCCCGGCTGCCGCGCACCGCCCGCCACGTCGCCCCCTCCGGTCCGCCACCACCGCCAGGTCGTCGCCGGGCCCCTCCCGCCGGCCCTGCGCCGATGCAGGATCGAGACCCGTGGATGGGCAGAACGTCCATACCACCCGGCAGGGCGTCCGACACAATGTGCCGGGTGCGCCGCCTCGACACCACCGACGCCCGGATCCTCCTGGCTCTGGACTCCGACCCGCGCGCCACGGTGCTGGGGCTCTCCCGCCTCCTCGGCCTGGCCCGGGGCACCGTGCAGGCCCACCTGGAACGCCTGGAGGCCGACGGGGTCCTGGACTCCTTCACCCGGCGCCTGGCCCCCGCGGCCCTCGGCTTCACGGTCACCGCGTTCGTCATGGTGGAGATCCACCAGATCCGCCAGGACCGCGCCCTGGAGGGGCTGTCGCAGATCCCCGAGGTGCTCGAGGTGCACGGCATCACCGGCGAGAGCGACCTGATGTGCCACGTGGCCGCCCGCGACGCCGACCACCTCTACCTGGTCGGGCAGGCGATCCTCGCCGTCGAGGGCGTCACCCGCACCCGCACCTCGCTGGCGATGCGCGAACTCGTCCCCTACCGCATCACCCCGCTGCTCCGGGGCCTGGTGGAGTGAGCAGCCCGGTCGGCTGAGGCGCGCCCTGCGGGTTCCCGGGAAGGGAAGAGGTCCATGGAACCGGGTCCGACGTGGCCGGTGGTCGGGTCGACGGACGGTCCGCGGGATTCGGCGGCAGTGGTCGGCGAACTCTCCGCGGTCTTCGGGAAGCCCTTGAAGGACCTGGGCTTCCGCCGCCGCAGGCGCTCCTGGTACCGCCTCGGGCCGGCCCTGTACTCGGTGCTGAACCTGCAGGCGTCCGAGTGGGACTCGACGGTCTACCTGAACCTGGGGTTCTCCCCGGCCGCCTCCGTGGTGGGCGACTGGCTTCCCGAACGCAAGTGCATGGTGAGGTTCCGGGCGGAACGCATTCTGGAGGTGCCGCTGGAGGGCATCCGCCTCCTGGACGGCGAGGCGCTGGCCGCCGTGGGCGCCCAGGCGTGGCGGGACGCCGTCGCGCAGCAGGTGGCCGGACCGGTCGTCGGGATGCTGGACCGCGTCGTGGACCTCCCCCGGTTGAGGCACGCCCTGGACGCCGAGGTTTCCCCGCACGTGATGGTGCGTGCCGAGGTCCGGCAGCTCCTCGAGGTGCCGCGGCAGGCCTGCTGTCAGCCGTCGCCCCCCGCGAGCGCCGGCGGCAGGGGCCGGGCGTGCACGACGACGAGCCCGGACACCGCGCGGGTCAGCACCACGTAGAGGCGGCGCAGGCCGGTGCGCTCGTCCGGCTCGGCGGCGACGATCGCGGCCGGCTCGGCGACCACGACGCGGTCGAACTCCAGGCCCTTCGCCAGCGACGCCGGCACCACCTGGACCCGCGCCGGTGCGCTGTCCTCCCCGAGGATCGCGTGCGGGACGGCGCCCAGCGCCCGGGCGGCGGCGGGCACGTCCGCGTCGGCGACCACCACCCCCACCGACCCCTCCACGGCGGCGGCCCGCTCCACCGCCGCCGCGACGGCCGGCCACAGCGCCCCCGCGGCCAGCACCTCCAGGGAGCCGGGGTCCTCCCGCACGGAGCGCGGGCGGGACAGGCCCGCGGCGATGTGCGGCAGCAGCCGCGTCGCGTAGTCCAGCACCGCCGAGGGCACGCGGAAGCCGCGGTCGAGGACCTCCAGCCGCCCGTCCGGCTTCCCCAGGTGCGCGAGCACCTCGGGCCACTCGCGCGCCGACCAGGGGGTGGTCCCCTGCGCGATGTCGCCCAGCACCGTCACCGAGCCGGTGGAGCAGCGGCGGGCCACGGCGCGCAGCTGCATCGCGGAGAGGTCCTGCGCCTCGTCGAGCACCACGTGCGCCACCGAGGGGGTGCGCTCCAGCAGGTCGGCCAGCTCGTCGAGGAGGACCGCGTCGGCGGCGCTCCACCGGGCCGCGCCGGGGGTGCGGGACGGCCGGTGCCAGCGCAGCAGCTCCTGCTCGTCCGCGTCGAGCACCCCGTCGGCGCAGCCGCGGAGGAACTCCGGCTCCGACAGCAGCCGGTGCAGCACCCTCGCGGGGTCCAGCGGCGGCCACAGCGCCTTCGCGGCGCGGCGCACCTCGGCGCTGCGGGCGACGGCGTCGGCCACCCGGTCGTCGGGGGAGTCCCCCGCGGCCTCCATCTGCTGCAGGACGGCGTGGGCGAGGCGGTGCGGCAGCAGGGCCCGGGCGGCCTCGTAGCGCACGCCGCGCCCGCGCAGCTCGTCCAGCAGGTCGCGCAGCTCGTAGCCGGGCACCCGCCAGCGCCGCGAGCCGCGGGTCACGACGAGCGCACCGCCGTCGAGGACCTCGGCGGGGTCGCGGACGGCCGACCACACCGCCGCGCGCAGCACCTGCGCCGTCCGGGCCTCGCCCTTGAGCACGGCGACGGCCACATCGTCCGCCCCGCGCACCCGGGTGCCGGGCGGGACGAGCCCGGCGACGGTGGTGTGCCCGACCTCCACCTCCCCCAGCGCGGGCAGGACCGCGCCGATGTGGGAGAGGAAGGCCCGGTTGGGTCCGACGACGAGGACGCCCTGCCGGGTGAGGCGCTCGCGGTGGGCGTAGAGCAGCCAGGCCGCCCGGTGCAGGCCGACGGCGGTCTTGCCGGTGCCGGGCGCGCCCTGCACGCAGACGCTCGTGGCGAGGTCGGCGCGCACGAGGGCGTCCTGCTCCGGCTGGATGGTGGCGACGATGTCGCGCATGGGCCCGGAGCGGGGCCGCTCGATCTCCGCCGCCAGGATGCGGCTGGGGGCGTCGGCGTCCTCCTCGGGAGCCGCCACGAGGTGCTCGTCCTCGTAGGCCGACAGCCGCCCGCGCTCCACCCCGAAACGGCGGCGCAGCCGGACGCCGTGCGGCTCGGTGCGGCTGGCCCGGTAGAAGGCGCGGGAGACGTCGGCGCGCCAGTCGACGACGACGGGATCGCCCGCGGCGTCGGTGACGTGGCGGCGGCCGATGTAGAAGCGCTCGCCGCCGTCGTGGTCGGTGCGGCCGAAGAAGAGGGTGGTGGCGGGGTCGTCGGCCAGGCTGAGCGCGCGCCGGTGCAGGGTCCAGGCGAGCTGTGCGTCGGCGACGGCGTCCCCGCCGTCGGGGACGAGGGACTCCACGTGGGCGCGCATGCGGGCCAGTTCGGCGCGGGCCGCGTCGAGGTGGCGCTGCTCGGCGGCGAGGACCGGATCGGGGTCGGCGGGGCCCGGTTCCCCGGGAGGAGCGGTCGACATCACCCGGAAATGCTGCCCCGAATTGTCCGGGGAAACAACGTTGCGATCTCCCCGGAAAACGCGGGAGAATAAAGTCGGGGAAGCGAGGGAAATCGGATCGAGCAAAACTCGCCCATTCTAGGGGCGGGGCGCCGTCCGGGTCACCCCCACCCGTCTGGGAGACTCGGTGCGTGCTGCGCTGGCTGACTGCAGGTGAGTCCCACGGTCCGGCCCTCGCCGGCATCCTCGAGGGGATGCCCGCCGGGGTGGAGGTCACGAGTTCCGACATCTCCACCGCCCTGGCCCGCCGGCGCCTCGGCCACGGCCGCGGCGCCCGCATGGGCTTCGAGCAGGACGCGCTGGAGATCATCGGCGGCGTCCGGCACGGCCGCACCCAGGGCGGCCCGATCGCCCTGCGCATCGGCAACAGCGAGTGGCCCCGCTGGAGCGAGGTCATGGCCGCCGACCCCACCGATGCCGAGGGCCGCCGCTACGACGAGCCCGGCCGCCTGCCCAACCGCGGCCGCTCCGCGGCCCTCACCCGCCCCCGCCCCGGCCACGCCGACCTGACGGGGATGCAGAAGTACGGCTTCGACGACGCCCGCCCCGTCCTCGAGCGCGCCAGCGCCCGCGAGACCGCCACCCGCGTCGCCCTCGGCGAGGTCGCCCGGCAGTTCCTCGCCCAGGCCGTCGGCGCGGAGGTCGTCAGCCACGTCGTGTCGCTGGGCGCCGTCGCCGTCCCGGCGGGCACCGTCCCGGCCCGCGGGGACCGGGAGCGCATCGACGCCGACCCCGTGCGCTGCCTGGACCCGGCCACCAGCGCGGCGATGGTCGCCGAGGTCGACGCCGCCCACTCCGAGGGCGACACCCTCGGCGGGGTCGTGGAGGTCGTCGTGCACGGCCTGCCGCCGGGCCTGGGCTCGTACGTGCACTGGGACCGCAAGCTCGACGCGCGACTGGCCGCGGCGCTCATGGGCATCCAGGCCATCAAGGGCGTCGAGGTCGGCGACGGGTTCGAGACGGCCCGCCGCCGCGGTTCCGCCGCCCACGACGAGATCGAGCGCGTCGACGGCGGCACCGGCGCGGAGGGGATGGTCGTGCGGCGGCGCACCGACCGGGCCGGCGGCGTCGAGGGGGGCATGTCCAACGGCCAGACCCTGCGCGTGCGGGCGGCCATGAAGCCCATCTCGACCGTCCCGCGCGCCCTCGACACCGTCGACACCGCCTCCGGCGAGAAGGCCCAGGCCATCGCCCAGCGCAGCGACGTCTGCGCCGTCCCCGCGGCCGGGGTCGTGGCGGAGGCCATGGTGGCGCTGGTGCTGGCCGACGCGGTGCTGGAGAAGTTCGGCGGCGACAGCGTCGAGCAGGTCCGCGCCAACGTCCGCTCCTACCTCGACGCGCTGCCCGTGCAGGTCGCCCCGGAGGCCTGAGCCGCCCCCCGCGACCACGCGCACCCCGGAAAGGACCCTTTCCGGGGTGCTGGGTGCCGCTCCGCCCCCGGAAAGGGTCCTTTCCGGGGGCGGCGGCGAGGTGGTGCGGGATCAGCCGAGCTGGCCGCGCAGCGCGCCGCCGGGGTACTCCGCGTTGTGCACGTTGACGTAGTAGTCCTGCGGGCTGGAGAGGATCTCCTGGGCCAGCGGCGTGTCGACGCAGCCGGCGGAGTCGCCGTCGGAGGGCGGGGCGAGGCTGACGACCACGGGGCCGTTCACGCCCTCGGCGGCCTCGTGGATGTGCGCGCCGGTCGCCGTGTCGATCTTGCTGACCTTCAGGGTGTAGCAGAGGCGGTCCGGGTTGCCGTCGACGCCGAAGACCGTCGCCTTGCCCCGCCCGTTCGGGTCGCCCTTGGTGGGGACCTCGTTCTTCCCGTCCAGCTTCGTCGTCAGGACGGTCACCTCGTGGCCGGCCATCGCGGGACCCGCGGTGAGGACGGTGGCGCCGGCGCCGGCGACCAGGACAGCGCCGGCGGTGAGGAGAGCGGTGAGGGGCTTGCGCATGAGGGCGCTCCTTGCGATCCGTGCGAGGCCTGTCCTCGCGCCCCCTCTTCGGCGCCGGACGCCCCCCGGATGGGTGAACGCGCCACGAGTTCGCGGGCCCCGTCCGGGTTCCCTCAGGCGCGCCGCAGCATCGGCAGGTGCGGGATGCCGTCCTCGACGAACTCCGGCCCGTCCACGACGAAGCCGTGCCCGGCGTAGAAGGGCTCCAGGTGGCTCTGCGCGTCGAGCACCACGTCGACGTCCCCAGCCAGCTCCAGCGCCCGCCGCAGCAGCCGCCCCGCCAGCCCCGCCCCCCGGGCGCCCGGGGCGACCACGACCCGGCCGATGCGGGCGCGCCCGTCCGCGTCGCGCAGCAGCCGGGCGGCGGCGGCCACGCTCCCGCCGGCCTCCGCCCACAGCTGCAGCGCGTCCGGCTCCAGGTCGCGACCGTCCAGCTCCGGGTAGGCGCACTCCTGCTCCACGACGAACACGTCCACCCGCAGCCGCAGGAGGGCGTACAGCGTGGTCGGGTCCATCGCCGCCAGCGGGGCCTCCCGCAGGACGGCGTCCACCACCGGCTGCACCCCCGCCACCGGCCGCGGCCCCGTCATCCGCTGCGGGTCGTCAGCCACCGAGCAGGTCGTGCCGCACGACGGTCTGCTCGCGGTCCGGGCCGACGCCCACCGCGGAGATCCGCGCGCCGCTGATCTCCTCCAGCCGCTCCACGTAGCGCTGCGCCGCCTTCGGCAGCTCGTCGAAGCTGCGCGCGCCCGTGATGTCCTCGGTCCAGCCGTCGAGGAACTCGTAGACCGGCTTGGCGTGGTGGAAGTCCGTCTGCGTCATCGGCATCTCGTCGTGGCGCACCCCGTCGACGTCGTACGCCACGCAGACCGGGATGCGCTCCCAGCCAGTGAGGGTGTCCAGCTTCGTCAGCACGAAGTCCGTCACGCCGTTGATGCGAGCCGCGTAGCGGGCGATCGGCGCGTCGTACCAGCCGCAGCGGCGCGGCCGGCCCGTCGTGGTGCCGTACTCGCCGCCGTCGGCGCGCAGCTTCTCCCCGTCCGCGTCCAGCAGCTCCGTCGGGAACGGGCCCTCGCCGACGCGGGTCGTGTACGCCTTGACGACGGCGATGATCCGGTCGATGCGGTTCGGCGGCACCCCGCTGCCCGTGCAGGCGCCCGCCGAGACGGCGCTGGAGGACGTCACGAACGGGTAGGTGCCGTGGTCGATGTCCAGCAGCGTGGCCTGGCCGGCCTCGAACAGCACCATCTCGCCGCGGTCGAGGGCGCTCGTCAGCTCCAGCGCGGTGTCGCGGACCATCGGCCGCAGCCGCTCCGCGTACGCCAGCAGCTCCTCGGCCACCTCGTCCACCGTGATGGCCCGGCGGTTGTACACCTTCACCAGCAGGTGGTTCTTCTGGTCCAGGGCGCCCTCGAGCTTCTGCCGCAGGATGCCCTCGTCGAAGAGGTCCTGGATGCGGATGCCCACCCGGTTGATCTTGTCGGCGTAGGTGGGGCCGATGCCCCGGCCCGTCGTGCCGATGCGGCGCTTGCCCAGGAAGCGCTCGGTGACCTTGTCGATCGTGCGGTGGTACGGCGCGATGACGTGCGCGTTGGCCGAGACGAGCAGGCGGGAGCAGTCGACCCCGCGTGCGGTCAGCCCCTCCAGCTCCTCGAACAGCACGGAGAGGTCGACGACGACCCCGTTGCCGATGACCGGGGTGACGCCCGGGGTGAGGATGCCGGACGGCAGCAGGTGCAGCGCGTACTTCTCGGAGCCCACCACGACCGTGTGCCCGGCGTTGTTGCCGCCGTTGAACTTCACGACGTAGTCGGCCCGCGCGCCGAGCGCGTCGGTCGCCTTGCCCTTGCCCTCGTCGCCCCACTGGGCCCCGACGAGCACGATCGCGGGCATCAGATCCCCTGCTTCCCTCTCCGGCTGCTGCTCGCGCTGGGCGTCTCCGCGCGACGGCCGCCACCCGCCTGCGGCAGGGCCGTGCTCCTGCGGCACGGACAGCTCCTCGACAGGACGGCCGCGACGGACCGCCGCAGAGCGTACCCGCTGCGTGGCCCTCACCCCGCCCCGCTGTGGACGGGGGCACCCTCCCGGCGCAGCCGACCGCCCGCGCCGTCAGCCCGTCAGCCCGCCAGGCGCTCGAGCAGGTGCAGGCCCAGCGCCCGGCCGGACAGGAACGCCCCCTCCACCTTCGACGCCGGGCCCCACGCGTCACCGCAGACCCCCACCCGGCTCGCCGCGTCGTAGCCGAAGGGCCGCCCGTGCTGCTTCGGCGACCTGGCCAGGGACCAGCGGTGCGCGTACGTCCACTCCGGGGGCGGGGCGGCGCACCCGGCCAGCAGCAGCCCCAGCTCCGCCAGCACCGGCTCGACCACGGCCTCGGGGTCCTCCAGGTGCCCCGCCGCCAGGCCGGGCGCGGCGTGGGCGACGAGCACCGCGGCGCCGTCGCCGCGGCGCCGGCCGTCGTCGGCGACGAAGGACAGGAGCGGGGAGTCGTTGACGAAGGCGCCGTCCAGCTCCGGCCACCAGCGCTGCCGCCACCCGGCGCACACCGCGACGGCGGGCTGCCACTCCCATCCGCCCAGCACGCCGAGGCGGGCGGCCACGTCCACGGGCAGCAGGTCCGCCGCCTGCGGGTCCGGCATCGCCAGGACCACCGCGGCGGCGCTGCCCGCTCGACCGGCGCCCTCCACGCGCGGCGCGCCGGGCCCGGCCACCACCGCCTCCACCTCGTGCTGCTGGACCACGTCCAGCCCCGCGACCAGGTCCGCGACCAGGGACCGCAGGCCCGCCGGTGCGGCCCAGCGCACCGGACCGGTGGAGGTGCTGCCGGGGTCCAGCCGCGCCCCGTCCGCCGCGGCCCCGGAGACCACGTGCAGGCGCTGTGTCCACTCCCGCGCCAGGCCGCGGGCGCGCCAGGCGTCCACGACCGCCGCGAACGCCGGGTCGGAGACCGTGAAGTACGCCGCGCCGGTGTCGACCGGCCGCACGCCCTCCCCACCGGGGACGGGCAGCCGCCGCGACGCCATCCGCCCGCCGGGCACCCGGGCCCGGTCGAGCACGCGCACGGGCACCCCGGCGTCGTGCAGGACGCGCGCGCAGGCCGCCCCGGAGATCCCCGCGCCGACCACCGCGACCGGGGCGGCCGCGGCGGCCGCGGCGGCGGCACCCACCACGGCTACGCCAGGCCGAGGACCCGCGCGGCCTCGGGGTCGCAGTCGGCGAGGAAGGTGCGACAGCGCGCCGCCTCCTCCTCCTCGCGGATCGCGCCGGCCGCGTGGCCGAGGACGGCGAGCGCCCGCAGGAACCCGCGGTTCGGCTCGTGCGACCACGGCACCGGGCCCGCCCCCCGCCAGCCCGAGCGGCGCAGCGCGTCGAGGCCGCGGTGGTAGCCGGTGCGGGCGAAGGCGTAGGCGGTGATCGTCTCCCCGTCGGCGAGGGCGCGCTCGGCCAGCAGCGCCCAGGCCAGCGACGCCGCCGGGTGCGCGGCCGCGACCTCCTCGGGGTCGGTGCCCGCGGCCAGCGCGTCGGTCACGGCCGGGTCGGCGGGCAGGTGCGTGGGCGGGGTCGGCAGGAGGTTGCCGTGCGGCGGGTGGGCCACCGTCGTGTCCTCTCGGAAGGGGGCGGGTCGGAAGGGAGCGGGTCGGGAGGGGCGGGTCAGGAGGTCGGGGCGCCGGGTTCCCCCGGCGGGGACGACCGTAGCTCCACCCACACGAGCTTGCCGCGCCGCGTCGGCGCCCAGCCCCACTCCCCCAGCCGGGCGACGAGCCGCATGCCGTGGCCGCCGCCCCCGTCGGGCCGGGGCTCCACCACCTGCGGCCCCACCGGGTTGGCGTCCTCGACCTCGATGCGCAGCCCCGCGTCCGTCTCGAACAGCCGCAGGTCCACCTCCCCACCGCCGTGCAGGACGGCGTTCGCCACGAGCTCGGAGACGGCGATCTCCGCCTGCGGGCCGCAGTGCAGCCCCCACACCGCGCAGGCGCGCAGCGTGGCGTGGCGCGCCTTCCCGATCGAGGAGGCCTCCCCGGGCAGCCGCCAGCGCCGACGCCGCGGCAGCTCCGGCTGCTCCACCGCGGCGGGCACGGACGGGACGCGCACCACCACCAGGGCGGTGTCGTCCTCCGGGGCGTCCCCCAGCGCGGCGAGCAGCTCCCGTCCGATGCCGGCGGCGTCCTCGGCCGTGGCGGCCTCCAGGGCCGCCACCAGGTCGCCGAAGCCGTCCCGCATCGGGCGGCGGCGCTGCTCGATGAGGCCGTCGGTGTAGAAGACGAGCACGTCACCCGGCGACAGGGAGCGCTCCCGCGTGGGGCGGGGGCGGTCCCCCAGGCCCACGAGCGTGCCGGTGGCCTCGCTGAGCACCTCCACGCGGGCCCTGCCGCCGGGGTCGGCGGGGCGGCGCAGCAGCGGCGGCAGGTGCCCCGCGCTGGACCAGGCCAGCTCCCACTCCCCGTCGTCGAGGCGGGACAGGGTCGCGTAGACGGCGCTGGCCATGCGGGGGATGCGCATCGCGGCGGCCAGGGAGTCCACCCGCTGCAGGACGCTGCCGGGGTCGTGCAGGTCGTGGGCGTAGGCGCGCAGCACCGAGCGCAGCTGCCCCATGGCCGCGGCGGCCTCCACGTCGTGCCCGACGACGTCGCCGATGACCACACCCGCGACGCCGTCGGCGAGCTGCAGCACGTCGTACCAGTCCCCCCCGAGCTGCGCGTGCTCGCGGTTGGGCTCGTAGTGCGCCCACACGTCGAGGTCCTCGACGCGGGCCACCTCGGGCAGCAGGCTGCGCTGCAGGGTCTCCGCCAGCGCCTGCTCGCGGGCGTGCAGGCGCTGGCTGCCCAGCGCCAGGCCGGTGCGGCGGGCGGCCTCGGCCACGAGCGCGGCGTCGTCCGGGGCCAGCACCGGGGCGGAGCGCCGCTCCACGGCCCCGGGTGGTCCCGGGGGCCCGGGCGGCCCGGCGGGGCCGTCGGAGCGGCGCCGGCCGCGGTGGGCGCCGACCACGAGCAGCCCGAACACCTCGCCGCCACCCGCCACGGGCACCACGACCGCGCGCCCGCCCGCGTGGGGCGCCAGCAGCGCCCCGAGCCAGTGCGCCAGCGGCTGCTCGGCCTCCGCGGGCACGTCCGCGAGGTCGACCTCCACGGGGGCGACGGCGGCCGGGGCCCCCTCCCGCTCGCGGGGGACGGTGAGGAGCCCGGCGAGGGGGTCGGCGCTCCAGCGCTCCCGGGCGGCGGCGGGCAGCCGCGCCCCGTGCAGCTGCTCGGCGGCCGCGGCGAGCGTCCCGCTGACCGCGCCGACCTCGACGTCCGGCTCCACCCGCAGCGCGAGCGCCCAGTCCACGACGTCGCGGGTGAGCAGCCCCGCGGCGGTGCGCAGCGCCTCGGGGGCGTCGAGCTGGGCCACGGCGTCGCTCAGCTCCAGCAGCAGCGACAGGCGCGCGCGGGACTGCCGCTCCGCGCCGTAGGCCCGTTCCAGCTCCCCCTCGGTGCGGACGCGCTCGGTCACGTCGCTGAGCGCCGCCACGAAGCTCACCAGCTCTCCGCGCTCGTCGCGCACGGGCGCCAGCGAGACCTGGTTCCAGAACGGCGTCCCGTCCGCGCGGTGGTTGAGCAGCGTCACCACCGCCGCCTCGCTGCGCTCCACGGCGCGGCGCAGCGCCTCCACGGCGGCGGGGTCCGTGCCGGGGCCCTGCAGGAACCGGCAGTTGCGGCCCAGGACGTCGGCGGCGGCGTAGCCGGTGGTGCGGGTGAAGGCCTCGTTGGCCCACACGAGCGGGTTGTCGGGCTGGTGCGGGTCGGTGACGACGACGGCGAGGTCGGCGGCCTCCACCGCCAGCTCGCTGAGCCGGCGGAGGGCGGAGGCGACGCCGGAGGACACGCCCTCGACGGGCGCGTCGCTGCGCTCGGCCATGCGTCGGTCACTCCTCGTCGGTGGGGTCCGGGGAGCGGCGCGCACGGCCGCGGGGGCGGCCGCTTTCCCAGGACTGGCTCCCATGTTCTACCGTGCGGCTGCGGCTCGCGCGTTCGTGCGCGGGCCGGGCGGGAGTGCTTCGAGCTCGGCGCCCGCCGTCGCGAGGGGGGTCGGAGGGGACATGGCGAGGGACACGACGCCGCCGGGCGAGAGCAGCGCGGACCGCCAGCCGGACATCCGCGCCGTCGACCCGGGGTCAGTCCACGTGCTGTACGAGCCCCGCGCGACCCGCGTGGTCCTCACCGGCGAGATCGACGCGGAGCTCGGCCCGGACCTGCTGGAGGCCGCCGAGGACGCGCTGTCCTCCGGCCGCCCGGTGCAGGTGGACGCCCACCACGTCACGTTCATGGACTCCACGGGCCTGGCGTTCCTGGCGCGGCTGGCCTCCCGCTCCCGCGGGCGGCGCGTGACGCTGATCCGGCCGCCGGCGGTGGTGCGCTTCCTCATCGAGACCACGAACATCGTGCAGCTGCTCGACGTGGTCGACGAGGAGCCGTCCCTGGCCCAGCACGGCGATCCGGGGCCCGAGCCCGCCTGAGGCACCCCCGCAACGGGGCACAGGAGCCGCTCTGCGGGCCGCGCGCCGGCCGGGCGTCCCTCGGGGGCGCGACGGGGGCCGCGACACCTCAGGGCGCAGCCGGAGCCGCGACACGGCAGGAGGGGCGGGTGCGCAGCGCACCCGCCCCTCCTGGCCGTGGACCGCCGGGCTCAGCCCGTCGCGCCGGTCGGCCTCGTCACATCTTGGTCCCGGCGCTGCGCAGGTGCTGGCACGCCTCGACGATGCGGGCGGCCATGCCGGCCTCGGCCGACTTGCCCCACGAGCGGGGGTCGTACTGCTTCTTGTTGCCGACCTCGCCGTCGATCTTCAGGACGCCGTCGTAGTTGCGGAGCATGTGGTCCGCGACGGGACGGGTGAAGGCGTACTGGGTGTCGGTGTCGATGTTCATCTTCACCACGCCGTAGTCGACGGCGGCCTGGATCTCCTCCAGCAGCGAGCCGGAGCCGCCGTGGAAGACCAGGTCGAAGGGCTTCTCCTTGCCGACCTCGCGGCCGATCTCCTCCTGGATCTGCTTGAGGATCTCGGGGCGCAGCTTGACGTTGCCCGGCTTGTAGACGCCGTGGACGTTGCCGAAGGTCAGCGCCGTCAGGTAGCGGCCCTTCTCCCCGGAGCCGAGGGCGCGCACGGTGGCGAGGCCGTCCTCGACGGTGGTGTAGAGCTTGTCGTTGATCTCGTGGGCGACGCCGTCCTCCTCGCCGCCGACGACGCCGACCTCGATCTCCAGGATCGTCTTGGCCTTGGCGGACTCGGCGAGCAGCTCCTCGGCGATGCGCAGGTTCTCCTCCAGCGGCACCGCGGAGCCGTCCCACATGTGGGACTGGAACAGCGGGTCGCGCCCGGCCGCCACGCGCTCCTGCGAGATGGCCAGCAGCGGGCGCACGAAGGTGTCGAGCTTGTCCTTCGGGCAGTGGTCGGTGTGCAGGGCGATGGTGACGCCGTAGCCCTTCGCGACGTGGTGCGCGAACTCGGCGAGGGCCTGCGAGCCCAGGACCATGTCCTTCACGGTGGGGCCGGAGACGTACTCCGCGCCGCCGGTGGAGATCTGGACGATGCCGTCGCTCTCCGCCTCGGCGAAGCCGCGGATGGCGGCGTTGAGGGTCTGGGAGGAGGAGACGTTGATCGCCGGGTAGGCGAAGGCACCCGCCTTCGCGCGGTCGATCATCTCGGCGTAGGCGTCCGGGGTGGCGATGGGCATGTCACAGCTCCTGCTGACGGCGGCTAACGGCGGGTCGATCCTGGCACGAGCGGCGCACGACCCGACAGCAGGTGCGCGCAAGGATTCCGCTCCGCGCGCCCGCCGCCCCCGGGCAGCACGGCGTCCGGATGCCGCCGCGCCCCGCCCGTGCCAGCGTGGGGGGCCATGAGCGATCAGCAGCTGAACGGCAGGAAGGTCGCGTTCCTCGTCGCCCCCGAGGGCATCGAGCAGGTGGAGCTGACGGCCCCCTGGGAGGCGGTCCGGGAGGCCGGCGGACAGCCGGTGCTGCTCTCCACCGACACCGGTGAGGTGCAGGCCTTCAACCACCTCGACAAGGCGGACACCTTCGAGGTGGACCTCCGCGTCTCCGACGCCTCCGTGAGCGAGTACGACGCCCTCGTGCTCCCCGGCGGCGTCGCCAACCCCGACGCCCTGCGGACGGACTCCTACGCCGTCGCGTTCGTGAAGCAGTTCACCGCCTCCGTCCGCCCGGTCGCCGCCATCTGCCACGCGCCCTGGACGCTGGTGGAGGCAGACGCGGTGCGGGGTCGGCGGATGACGTCCTGGCCGAGCCTGGCCACCGACCTGCGCAACGCGGGCGCGGAGTGGGTGGACGAGGAGGTCGTGGTGGACACCAGCGGCCCCGGGCCCCTCATCACCAGCCGCAACCCCGGCGACCTCGACGCGTTCTGCGCCGCGCTCGTGCAGCACGTGGCGGCCTCCGCCGAGCAGCGGGCGGGGGTGTCCTGACGTGGCGGACGTGAGGATCGGCTACACCTGCATGAGCGAGCAGTCCGACCCGCGCGCGCTGGTGCGTGACGCCGCGGCGGCGGAGGAGGCCGGCTTCGACCTGGTCGTCTTCTCCGACCACTACTCGCCGTGGCTGACGTCGCAGGGCCACGCCCCCTACGTCTGGACGGTGCTGGGCGCGGCGACGCAGGTGACGTCCCGCGTGGAGCTCATGACGTACGTGACGTGCCCGACGATGCGCTACCACCCCGCCGTGGTGGCGCAGAAGGCGGCGACCACGGCGATCCTGTCCGAGGGGCGCTTCAGCCTCGGCCTCGGGTCCGGGGAGAACCTCAACGAGCACACCGTGGGCCTGGGCTGGCCGGGCGTGGACGAGCGGCAGGACATGCTCGAGGAGGCCCTGGAGATCATCTCCGCGCTCTTCGACGGCGACCTCGTCACCTACGCCGGGGAGCACTTCCGGGTGGACTCCTCGCGGCTGTGGGACCTGCCCTCGCGGCGGGTGCCCATCGGCATCGCCGTCTCCGGGGAGCAGTCGGCGCCCCGCTTCGCCCCCTACGGCGACTTCATGGTCGCGGTGGAGCCGGACCCGTCCCTGGGGCGGATGTGGGACGAGGCCCGCGGCATGGGCCCCTCGCGCAAGGTGGGCCAGCTGCCGGTGTGCTGGGACGCCGACCGCGACGCGGCCGTGCAGCGCGCCCACGAGCAGTTCCGCTGGTTCGCGGGCGGCTGGAAGGTGAACGCCGACCTGCCGACGACGGCCGGGTTCTCGGGGGCGTCGCAGTTCGTGCGGCCGGAGGACGTGGCGGAGCAGATCCCCTGCGGCGACGACGTCGACGCGGTCGTGGAGGCGGCGCGGGCGTTCTTCGACGCGGGGTTCACGGACCTGGCGCTGGTGCAGATCGGCGGCGAGCACCAGGAGCCGTTCCTGCGGGCCGCGCAGGAGCGGCTCCTCCCGGCGCTGCGGGAGGCCGCGGAGTCCTCGGACCCCTCCCCCTCCTGATCCCCGCGGCGGGAGCTCGCGGGGCCGGGCGGGGACGTTCGGCCACGACACGCCCGCGCGTCGCGTGCGGAACGTCCCCGCCCCGGTGCCGGCCCGCTGAGGCGGGGACGTTCGGCCACGACACGCCCGCGTGTCGCGTGCGGAACGTCCCCGCCCCGGTCAGCACCCGCCCCGGTCAGTCCGGCAGGGCGTCCGCCAGCAGCTCCACGAGGTGCCTGCCGTAGCGGGTCCCGGTGCGTCCGCCGAGGTGCTCCGCCTGGGTGCGGCAGGAGAACCCGTCCGCCACGAACGGCGCCTCCGGGTTGCGGCGCAGCGCCGGCAGCAGCTGGTGCTCCGCGACCTGCTCCGAGACGTCGAAGTGCCCGGCCTCCGCGCCGAAGTTGCCCGCGAGACCGCAGCAGCCGGACAGCACCTCCGCCTCCACCCCGGCCTTGGCGAGCAGCGCCCGGTCGGGGCTGAACCCCATGACGGCGTGCTGGTGGCAGTGCGGCTGCACCACCGCGGACGTGCCGAGGGCCGGCGGCTGCCAGTCGGGGCGGCGCTCCGCGATGAGTTCCGCGACGGTCCGCACCCGCGAGTGCAGGGCCCGCGCGCGGGCGTCGCCGGGCAGCAGTTCCGCGGCGTCCTCCCGCAGCAGCGCCGTGCAGCTCGGCTCCAGGCCCACGACGGGCACGTCGAGGTCGTCGCCGAGGGCGTCGAGGCTGGCGCGCAACTGCTTCTTCGCGCCGTCGAGCTGCCCGGTCGACACCCACGTCAGACCGCAGCAGACGCGCTTCTCGGCGATGCGGACGGCGAAGCCGAGGTGCTCCAGCACCTTCACCGCGGCCTTGCCGACGTCGGGGGTGAAGTGGTCGGTGAAGGTGTCCACCCACAGCAGCACGGGCTCGCCGTCCATGCGCGGCGGGCGGGCCTCGAACCAGGCCCGGAACGTCTGCTCCGCGAACCTCGGCAGCGGCCGGCGCCGGTCCACGCCCGCGCCGAGCTTCGCCAGCCGCGCCACCGGGGGCAGCGCCAGCAGCCCGTTGACGACCTTCGGGGCCAGCGCGACGAGCTTCGACCAGCGCGGCAGCCAGCCGAGGGAGTAGTGCGACAGCGGCCGCAGCCGTCCCGCGTAGTGCTTGTCGAGGAACTCCGCCTTGTAGGTCGCCATGTCCACCCCGGCGGGGCAGTCGACGGAGCAGCCCTTGCAGGACAGGCACAGGTCGAGGGCGTCGCGCACCTCCGGCGAGCGCCACCCGTCCTGCACGAGGGTCCCGTTCGCCATCTCCTGCAGCAGGCGGGCGCGGCCGCGGGTGGAGTCCTTCTCGTCGCGGGTGGCGAGGTAGCTGGGGCACATGACGCCGCCGGAGTCCGCGCGGCACTTGCCGACGCCGACGCAGCGGTGCACAGCCCGCGTCAGGTCGCCCTCGTCCTTGGAGTAGGCGAACTGCAGGGGCCGCTTGCCGATGCTGACGGCGGTGCGGGCGGCGGGCACCCGCAGGTCGGCCTCCAGCGGGTTGGGCCGCACCAGCACGCCGGGGTTGAGCAGGTCGGCGGGGTCGAAGGCGTCCTTGACCTGCTCGAACGCGGCGATGGCGTCGGCGTCGTACATCAGCGGCAGCAGCGCGCCCCTGGCCCGGCCGTCGCCGTGCTCGCCGGACAGCGACCCGCCGTGGGAGGCGACGAGCCGGGCGGCGTCCTCCAGGAACGCCCGGGTGCGGGCCGCGCCGCCGTCCTCGTAGAGGGGGAAGTCGATGCGGACGTGGATGCAGCCGTCGCCGAAGTGGCCGTAGGCGAGGCCGTCGACGGAGTGGGACGCCATGAGGGCGTCGAACTCGCGCAGGTAGGCGCCGAGGCGCTCCGGGGGCACGGCGGCGTCCTCCCAGCCGGGCCAGGCGGGCTGCCCGTCCGGGGAGCGGCCGGCGAGCCCCGCCCCGTCCTCGCGGATGCGCCACAGCTTGCGGGCGTCGGCGGCGCTGGGGATGACGACGGAGTCGAGCGCCCCGGAGCCGGCGACCATCGCGCGGGCCGCGGCGAGGGACTCCTCGGGGGTCTCGCCGCCCATCTCCACGAACAGCCAGCCGTCGCCGCGGGGCAGGCCGTCGACGGAGCCGCCGCGGCGCACCACGATGTCGGCGAGGCGGCGGTCGATGCCCTCCACGGCCTGCGGGGAGTGGGACAGCAGGGCGGGGACGTGGTCGGCGGCGTCGGCCATGGTCGCGTAGCCGAGGACGACGAAGGTGGTGGCGGGGGCCTCCCGCACGAGCCGCACCGTGGCCTGCAGCATCGTCGCGAGGGTTCCCTCGGAGCCGGTGAGCAGCCGCGCGAGCCGGGTGCCGCGGGGGCCGCCGTGCTCGGGGAGCAGGTGCTCCAGCGCGTAGCCGGACACCTGCCGGCCGAAGGTGCCGAACTTCGTGCGGATCGTCGCCAGGTGCTGCGCGGCGATCCCCTCCAGGGCGGTGACGAGTTCGGCGGGGGGCGCGTCGGTGGAGAAGCGCCGGCCGTGGCCGTCGATCACCTCCAGGCCCACGACGTTGTGGCTGGTGCGGCCGGAGGCGAGGGCGTGCGGCCCGCAGGCGTCGTTGCCGATCATGCCGCCGAGGGTGCAGCGGGCGTGGGTGGAGGGGTCCGGGCCGAAGCGCAGCCCGTGCGGGCGGGCGTGGCGCTGGAGGGTGTCGAGGATGACGCCGGGCTCGACGACGGCGGTGCGGGTGGCGGGGTCGAGGTCGAGGACCCGCCCGAGGTGGCGGGAGAAGTCCAGGACCACGCCGGGGCCGATGGAGTTGCCGGCCACGGAGGTCCCGGCGCCGCGGCTGGTCAGCGGCACGCCGAGGTCGCGGCAGGCGGCGAAGGCGGCCTCGACGTCGTCCGCGGAGCGCGGGAAGACGACGGCGCGGGGCACGACGCGGTAGTTGGAGGCGTCGGTGGTGTACTCCGCGCGCCGGCGGGAGGAGACGTCCACCTGGTCCTGGCCGCCGGGGCCCAGGGCCGCGGCGAGCCGGCGGCGCAGGTCCTCCAGCTCGCGCCCCGCTCCAGCGGTGGGCCCCAGCCCGGCGCGGGCGGGTGCGGCGGCGCGGGGGGCGACGGGGACCTCCACGGGGCCGGGGGCGCTGGGAGGGGTGGTGGAGGGGTGGGTCGTCACTCCCCCAGTGTCGCAAGCCGGGCGGGCGGTCGTGGCCGTGCGGGTCAGTAGCCCCGGGAGTCGCTCTTCAGCGTCGCCCAGTCGGCCGTCATGCGCCCGCACGCGGAGGTGGGCGCGGCCGCCAGCCCGGCGGCGACGGCGGCGGTCGTGGCGTCGGTGAAGCTGCGGCTGACGGGTCCGGTGACGCTGTCGTACATCGCCCAGACCTGCGCCCGGTCGTGGTACGAGACGATGCAGAACCCCGCCGGGCCGGGGCCGCCGGCGTTCTGGGCGATGCCCCGGACCGCGGTGCCGACGTCGCGGTTGCGCTTGAACTCGTTGAGGGGGTTCGGCAGGGCCGCGATGGCGGCGTCGTCGCGGAAGACGGCGTCGGTGAAGTGCCCGCTGTCGTCGGAGTGGGTGACGATCACGGTCGCGGCCTCGCGGGCGTCGCTGGAGACCGCGGTGGCCCACGCCGCCTGGCGCTGGTTCAGGTACAGGGGCACGGCGATGGCGGCGAGGACGGCGATGATGATCATCACGACGAGGAGCTCGACGAGGGTGAAGCCCTCGTCGTCACCGCCTCGGCGGTGCGAGACGTCCACTGCTCTCCTCGGGATGGTGGGGGTCGTCCCTGGTTCCTCGGCGGTCGGGCCGCGCACCTGCAGCGCATGTCACCCGTCCGCCCCGCTCAGCCGGTGCCGGTGACCGCTGCGTGCCAGCGGCCGGACAGCCGCCTGCAGGGCGCGGAGGCGGGCAGGGAGGCGACGAGCCGGGGCACGTCGGTCGCGGTGAAGCCCGCCGCGACGGCGCCGTGCGAGCTGTCGTGCATCGCGAAGAGGCCCGCCTGGTCGTGGTGGGCGAGGGCGCAGGAGCCGGCGGGCGCCGTGCCCGCGGCTGCCTCGGGGATCCCCCAGACGCGGGTGCGGACGCGGGGACTGCGCCGGAAGGCGGCCAGCTCGCCCGGGAGCGCGGCGATCGCCGCCTCGTCGGTGAGGTCCGCGTCGCGGAACGAGCCGGTCTCCAGGGCGGCGATCCGGCTGAGCAGCGCGGCGTGGCGGGCGTCGCTCGCCGCGGCGGTGGCCTGCGCTTGCCGCACCACCGCCGCGTGGACGGGGACCGCGGCGGCGGCGAGGACCCCCAGGACGGCCGCGGCGACCGTCAGGTCGACGAGGGAGAGGCCCTCGTCCGGGGAGGGGCGCTGCTGGCGGATCACGGGGACTTCCTCCGGGCGGGCTCGGGAACCCGGGGAGCCTGGCAGCGCGCCCGCGGCCCGATGCGCTCCGTCACCCGTCCAGCCGGACGGCGGCACCCGTTCGGCCGCCCACCCCGCGGATCGTCACCGGGGGTGACGATCCGCGCGGCGGGCCGGGCTCACAGGGAGGGGAGCAGCCGCCCCAGCACGGGCGTCCAGCCCACCACCGTGCGGGCGGCGACCAGGCCCGCGCGGGTGAACGGGTCGGCGTCGAGGATGCGCTCCACGTCGGCCGCCGCGGGCACGTCGAACACCAGCACGGCCCCGTTCGCGTCCGTCGGCCCGGACAGGACCAGCCGCTCGCCGAGGCCGGCGAGGTACTCCCGGTGCTCCGCGCGCACGGCGTCGCGGGCGGCGGTGTCCTCGGTGTAGGAGTAGGTGGCGACGAACACGGGCACGGCGTCCTCCGGAGTTCGGGCTGGGGATCTGCGGCCCCCAGCATCGACCACCGCGTCCGCCGGCCCCACCCCGCCCCGCGGTGCCCGGCCCACCGGTGGGACGTGCCGGGCCCCGGCCGCGGCTCAGTGCCCGGGGTGCTCCGGGGACTCCCCGCCCAGTTCCGCCAGCCGCTGCCGCAGGAGCTCGGCGAGCGCGACGGACTCCCCGTCGCGGGCGCCGCGGCCGACCTGCAGCGGAGGGTCGCCGGGCTGCAGCCGGATCCCGGTCAGGCGCTCGCGCAGGCTGGGCACCACCGCGAGGACGTAGTAGTCCCCCTCGGTGCTCACCCCGAGGGAGCCGTTGCGCTTGAGGTACCAGCCCTGCAGGCCGGTGCGGTGGCGGGGGCCGTCGGCCCCGGCGCGCAGCGCGACGGGCGGGATCCCGCGGCGGTGCAGCTCGGCGACGAAACCGGCGAGGAGGTCGCGGGCCCGGCGGTGCTCCTCGGCCCGCGCCCGCTCGTGCACGGCGGCGCGGGCCTCGGCGTCCTCGCTCCGGCGGCGGCGCCAGTCCTCGGCGTCGTCGGGCGCTGCACCTGCGGGCGGGGCTGCCTCGGGCATGGCAGGACTGTAGGCCCGCCGCGCGCCGGCGCCACGGGCCCGCACGCGCGCGGAGGGGCCGCCCCGGGTGCGGGACGGCCCCTCCTGTGCGCGGGGTGGACGGTCAGCGGCGACCCAGGGCCGTCGCGCACTTCTTCAGGTCGACCTTGGCCTGCTGGCCGCGGTCCACCACGACGGGCACGCGCTCGTGGACGGTCCCGTCGGGGCCGGCGCAGCTGAGCGTCCAGTTCTCCACGAGCCCGCCGACGACCTGGTCGGGGCCGGCGCCGTAGACGGCCGCCGTCACCTCGTAGGTCGGGGAGGCCGACGCGAAGTTGATCACCCGCAGCACGTAGGTCCCCGGCTCCGGCGATTCCAGCACCGCCGTCTCCTTCTCGCCGAGGAAGTTCCCGGAGGAGGCGACGCGGGTGAGGGTCCCGTCGGCGGCCTTGCGGTAGACCTCGAGGTCCATGTCGTCCGGTGTCGGCCAGGTCAGGTCCACCTGCAGGAGCGCCTGGTCGGCAGCCGTGACGGTGAACTCGTGGTCGACGTGGCCGATGACGGGCGTGGGGGCGACGCCGCTGAAGGTCTGCGACGCGGTGGGTTCGGAGGCGGTGGTCTTCAGTCGGCGCTCCATCACCACCGGGCGCGTCGAGGGGTTGACGTGCCACTCGTAGCGTCCGCCGGCGGGGACCGTCATGGTGGTGGCGAGGCGGTCCTGCAGGGCGATCGGCTGCCCCGTGCCGGTGGGGGACTCCACCGGGGAGGTGAGCGTGGCGAAGGACTTCTCCAGCGTCAGCGTCGCCCCGGCGGGTGCCTTGCCGGCGATGACGGAGTGCAGCGCCGGGCTGGCGGCGCTCTCCAGCGCCACGAGGTACGCCTCGCGGTTGCCCTTGCCGGCGAAGTCCCCGGCGCCGAGGTAGTGGTCGACGACCCTGTTGTACGGCGGGTGGAACTCCTCGCCGATCTCGAAGGTGAAGCCGAGACCGCCGGTGGCGTAGTACGACCAGTCCTCCGTGCCGCCGGTGGTGTCGTAGAGCTGGAACGACTTCTGGTTGGTGTAGCCGTTGTTGGCGGCCATCCGGGCACCGAGGTCGGCGTAGGCGGGCTCGTCGGGGGTGTCCCCGGCGGAGCGCAGCGCCGGGGGGCGCAGCACGAGGTTCGAGAACGTGTGGTTCGAGATGAGCGTGGTGACCTGCCGGGAGGAGACGAGGTCGCGGACGTTGCGCGTCTCGGGCTCGCTGAAGGGCGCCTCGCCGCGGTAGGTGGGGTCGGCCGGGGTGGAGCTGGCCCCGGGCCCGCCCCAGAACCCGCCGTAGTTGCGGTTGAGGTCGACGCCGATGCCGAAGCCGCCCTGGCTCTTGGCCGCGGCGCAGGCCCCGGCGGGGCTGGTGGTCACGCCGTCGGCGGGGCGGCAGTTCTTGCGCTTGTAGGCGTTGCCGGGTGTGCCGAGGATCGTGACGGTGCCGCCGTCGTCGCTCTCCCGCAGGTCCAGCAGCGCGCCGTCGGCGTAGGAGGTCGCATAGCCGTCGGGGTTGACGACGGGCACGACGACGACCCGCGCGGAGCGCAGCAGCCGGGTGATGCGCTCGTCCTGGCCGTAGTTCTGCGCCAGGTCGAAGGCGAACTCGACGGCGTGCTCGCCGCCGGGCCACTCGCGGACGTGGTGCAGGCCCATGAGGAGGAAGACGGGCTTGCCGTCGGTGGCGGCCGCGTTCTCGGTGATCTCCACCCCGCGGACGGTGCGGCCCTCGAGGGTCTTGTGCGGCAGGGTGATCGGCTTCACGAGTCCGGGGTGCGCGCGCGCGAGCCGGTCGAGGTCGGCCTCGTAGTCCTCCAGCGAGCGGTAGGTGTCCCGGCCGCTGGGGAGGGGGGAGGACTCCACGCTCGCGGCGTAGGCGGCGCTGGCCTGGTTGCTCCTGGCCCACGCGAGGGCGAGGTCGGGGATCTCGACGGTGAAGTCGAGCCCCGCCTCCCGCAGGACGTCCGCGTCCCCGGCGCCGTGCAGGACGACCTCGACGAAGCCGGGCCCGCCGTGCTCGGTCAGGTCGAGCCCGAGACCGGTGAGCAGGTCGCGCTCGGCCCAGGTGGGGGTGGACACGCGCACCAGCTGGGCCGCGGGCACGGTCTCCTCGGCTGCGCTGGGGAGCGCGGTGAACGCGGCAGCGGCGAGGGCGATGGCGGCCACCGCGCTGGTTCGGCGGGGCAGCGACGGGCGGCTCTGCGCTCGTCGCCGCGCCAGGGCGTCCTGGGACACAGGCACCTCCGGACGGGAAGTGGCGGCCTCTCCGCCACCGGGATGTACAGGAGTGTGCGCCAGGATGACCCGTTCTGACTAGTCAGTCGGAACTAGACCGGCATCCTGGTCATCGGGGACGTGCAGCGGCGGCAGAGCGGCGGCGATCTGCTCCCGGTCCGGCTCCAGCCACGGCGGCAGCTGCAGGCGCCGGCCGAGCTCGAGCAGCGGCTCGTCCACGTCGAACCCGGGGGCGTCGGTGGCGATCTCGAACAGCACCCCGCCGGGCTCGCGGAAGTAGACGCTGCGGAAGTACTTGCGGTCCAGCACCTCGGTGGCCTCCAGGCCGGCGTCGACGAGGCCCTGGCGCCAGCGGGCCAGGGCGGTCTCGTCCGGCGCGCGGAAGGCGACGTGGTGGACGGTGCCGCCCGCCTGCAGGCCCCGCTCGGCGCTCGTCGTGCCGTGGACGTCGACCAGGGCACCGGAGCCGCCGTCGCCCATCGCGAAGCGGGCCCGCCCGCCGTCCTCGCCGTCCAGGCCCATGCCGAGCAGCGAGGTGAGCACCTCCGCCGTGGGGTCGAGGGCGCGCTCGGTGAGGGTGACGGCGTGCAGGCCGCGCAGCGCGTGCTCGGCGGGCACCCCGGCGACGCCGTCCCAGCCGGAGCGGGTGTCCCCCGCCGCCGTGACCAGCTCCAGCACCATGCCGTCCGGGTCGCGGAAGGCCACGACGTCGGCGCCGTGCCGGGTGGTGACGTCGGCCTCCACGCCCTGCGCGCGCAGGTGGTCGCGCCACCAGGAGGCGGAGCCCTCGGGGATGCTGAAGGCGGTGGCCGTGGCCAGGCCGGTGCCGAGCCTGCCGCGGGGGACGTCCCGCCAGGCGAAGAACGTGATGAGGCTGGAGGGCCGCCCGGCGCCGTCGCCGTAGTACAGGTGGTAGGCGCCGGGGGCGTCGAAGTTGACGGTCTGCTTGACCAGGCGCAGCCCGAGGACGCGGCAGTAGAAGTCCACGTTGCGCTGCGGCGCCTCGGCCACGGCGGTGACGTGGTGCAGGCCGTGGGGCTGCGCGGTGCTCATGGCGGTCCTCCCGGTCCGGCCGGACCCGACGCGATCCGGCTGGTTCGACTGGTTCGACTGGTTCGACTGGTTCGACGTTGAACCACCATGCCCCCGTCCGGCGCGCCGGGCACCCGGAAGCCACCCGCGCCGCTGTGGCAGGGTGCGGGGATGGCCCGGGCCGCCTTCCTCGCCGCCGCCCTGCTGTACGCCGCGGTGGTCGCCGTCAGCGCCGTCGTCCTCCCCGAGCGGGTCCCCGTCCACTTCGGCCCCGGCGGCGAGGCGGACTCCTACAGCAGCAGGGCCTGGGCGGTCACCGTGGACGTCGTCCTCGGCGCGGCCCTGACCGCCCTGTTCGCCGGCCTGGCGGCCTGGATGCGCCGGGTCCCCCTGGACCTGGTCAACGTCCCGCACCCCGAGCACTGGAAGACCCCCGAGCGCGCACCCGAGCTGCGCCGCCGGCTGCGCGACGACCTCTACGGCATCGGCGCGGCCACCCTGCTGCTGCTCGCCGCGCTCACCGCGCTCGTCACCCGCACCGCGGTCTCCGGCTCCGAGCGGCTGCCCTGGGGCGCCCTCGTCCTCGTCGTGGTCTACCTGGTCGGCATCGGGATCTGGACGGTGCGGACGCTGACCGTCCGCTACCGCCCGGCGGGGACGAAGCCGACGCACGACGAGGGGTGAGGGGCGGCCGCCGGCGTCACGCCGCGCCCACCGCGTCAGCGGGCGGCCACCACCGGGCCGAGCCGCAGCTCCGCGAGGGACCGCGGCCGCCCCAGCAGGAAGCCCTGCCCCTCCGAGCAGCCCAGGCCGCGCAGCCGCTCCAGCTGCCCGGCCGTCTCGATCCCCTCCGCGACGACCCGCAGGTCGATCCGGGCGGCCTGACCGAGGATCGAGGCGACGACCCCCTCCCCCACGGGTTCCCGCCCGAGGTCGCCGACGTAGGAACGGGCGATCTTCACGACGTCGACGCCCGCCTCCCCGCCGGGCCCGAACGCGCTGTGGCGGCTGGCGAAGCCGTCGACGGCGATGCGGACCCCGAGGTCCCGCAGCCGGTGGACGTTGCGCAGGGCCGCCGGGTCGGGCCCGTCCGCCGACTCCGCGGGTGAGATCTCCAGGCAGAGGTCCGCCGCGGGTGTGCCCGTGCGGACCAGGACGTCCTCGACGATCTCGGCGAAGGCGGGGTGCCGCAGCTGCGTCCCCGACACGTTCACGGCGACGCTGCGGCGAACGCCGTCCGCGGCGGACCAGCTGCGCACGTCCGCGCAGGCGCGCCCCAGCACCCACGCCCCCAGGGGGACGATGAGGCCGGCGCGTTCCGCCGCGGCCACCACCGCGGCGGCGTCGACGTGGCCACCGAGGCGCTGCGGCCAGCGCACCAGCGCCTCGACCCCGACCCAGGAGGCCGTGGCCAGGTCCACGACCGGCTGGTAGGCCACCTCCAGGGAGCCCTCGGCGACCACCACCGCGAGCTCCTGCTCCAGCGACGCCCAGGAGCGCGCCCCGGCCGTTCCCGCAGCGCCTCCGCGGGCCCCACCGGAGCGGGCGGGCCGCTTCGCGAGGTACATCGCCCGGTCCGCCGCCTCCAGCAGGTGCTGCGGCAGCTCGCCCGCGCCGCTGCCCATCGCCGTTCCGATGCTGGCCCCCGCGCCGACCTCCCGGCCCTCCACCAGGAACGGGGAGCGGAAGGCCAGCGCCACCCGCTCGGCGACCCGGGCCAGCTCGCTCGGCCCGCTCAGGCCCTCGCAGACGACGACGAACTCGTCACCCCCCAGCCGGGCCAGGGTGTCGCCCGGGCGGAGGACGCTCTGCATCCGCTCCGCGACCGCCAGCAGGAGCAGGTCACCGATCCGGTGGCCGTGGGCGTCGTTGACGGCCTTGAAGGCGTCGAGGTCCAGGAACAGCACCCCGGCGGAGGTTCCCGAGCGCTCCGCGAGGAGCAGCGCCCGTGTGAGCCGGTCGAGCAGGAGGGCGCGGTTGGCCAGGCCCGTGAGCGGGTCGTGGAGGCTGCGGTGCTCCATCTCGGCGGCGCTCGCGCTGAGCTCGTCGCGGGAGCGCGCGTTCACCACGTACGCCGCCGCCACGTCGGCGAGGATCTGCGCCGCGCCGAACTCCGCGCCGCTGAGCTCGTACGGGACGTCGCTGTACAGGTCGAGCGCCCCGATCTGCCCGCTCTGCCAGCGCAGCGGGAAGGTGAAGACCGCCGCCATGCCGGCCTCGAGCGCGGCGGGCGCGAAGCGGGGGAAGCGCTCGTCCGCCGCGAGGTCCGGCACGAGGACGGGCTGCCCGGTCCGGCAGGCCTCCAGGCAGGGCCCCTCGCCGACCTCGTCCTGCAGGGACTCGATGCGCAGGAGGACGTCGTCGGAGGCCGCGGCGAAGCGCAGGCCCCGCCCCTCGGTGAGCATCACCCCGGCACCGCTGACCGGCAGGACCTCCACGACCCGGCGCACCAGGTGCTCGAGGATGGCCTGCACGGGATAGTCGGTGACGAGCGTCCGCGCGAACTCCGCGAGGACGGCCGTGAGCCGCTGCTGGTTCACCGGGGCACGGCCCCCGCGGGGAACCGGCGCTCGGCGGGGCTGGCTGGACGGCTGGACATGGAACTCCCCCGGGGGTGCGACGAGCGGGCGCCACCGGGTCTGGGGCAGCTTTCAGTACGTATCGTAATCAATGCTCACGCAGACGGGAAGCCCGGCGGGCCCCCGCGCCGGGCTCGCGGGCGAGATCGGGGACGAGGTCAGGGGCGCACGATCCCGAGCGGCAGCTCCCCGCCGACGGCGACGCTGCGCGCCACGTCCGTGAGGCGCTGCCCCGTGCGGCGGGCGTGCGTGCGCAGGACGCCGAAGGACTCCTCGACGCCGAGGCCGTACCGCTCGGCGAGCACGCCCTTCGCCTGCTCGATGACGATCCGGCTGCTCAGCGCCATCTGCAGCTGCTGCGCCACCACCTCCTGCTCGCGCACCGCGCGCTCCTGCAGCATCGCGATGGTCGCCATGTCCGCCAGCGCCTGCCCGACCGCGACGTCCTCCGCCGACAACCGCACCTCCGCCGCGGCGTAGAGGTTGACCGCCCCCAGCACGTCGTCGCGCAACCGCAGCGGGAGCGAGTGCACCGAGCCGAACCCGGCGGCGAGCGCGGCTGCGGCGAACTCGGGCCACCGGGCCGAGACGACCGCGGCGCCGAGGTTGACCTGCTGCTCGCCCGTGGTGAAGCAGAGGACGCAGGGGCCGCCCTCCTTCCCCTGCAGCTCCAGCAGGTCGAGGACGAGCGCCTCCTCGGAGGAGGCCGCCACGACCTGCAGCGCACCGCAGGAATCCGCGATCACCAGTCCGGCGGCGTCGACGGCGAGGAGCTCCACGCTGCGCTCGACGAGCACGTGCAGCATCTCGATGACGTCGAAGGGCGTGACGAGGGTGTCCGCCAGCTCCACCAGGACCTCGACCACCCGCTCAGCCGTCCCCATGGGTCTTCCCTCCTCCTCGCGCCGACCTGGGACCCGTTCCCGCGCCGGGCGTCACGGGTCCTCCGGCGAGAAGCGCACCCGCCGTGCCACCACGTCGCGGGCCAGTTCGGCCACCGTCCGGCCGCCGGCGTAGGCGTGGGCGCGCAGGCGGGCGAGGGCGTCGTCGAGGGAGCAGTGCAGCTGCTCGCTGACCATCCCCGTCGCCTGGTGCACGTAGCGGTCCGCCCGCACCGCCCGCCGGACGGCGTCCGCCTCGCCGTCGGCGCCCGCACCGTCGTCAGCGGGGCGCAGCTGCAGCAGGGCGCTGCCGGCGGCGCCGGCGTGGGCGATGGCCTCGTCGACCTCGCGGGGGCCGAGGTCCTCGGGGTGCGAGCGGTAGAGGCTGAGCGTGCCCAGGCGCACCGAGCCCACGGTGACGGGGAAGGCGAAGGCGGCCCGCGCCCCGGCCTCCAGGGCGGCGGGCCCGAGCGCCGGCCACCGGTGGGCCGAGCGGGCGAGTTCGGGGTGCGACACGGGTTCCCCGGACAGCCACGCGTCGGCGCACGGCCCCTCCCCGAGGTGCACCTGGAGGTCCTCCAGCGTCCGCCCGAGCCCCGCCGTGGCGGCGACGACGACGACCGGGCCGCGGTTCCCGGCGAGGCTGAGCCCCGCGCCGTCGACGCCCGTCGCACGGATGGACGCCGCGCACACCTCGGGGGCGAGACCGCCGGTGGAGGTGGCGCGCAGCCCGCCGAGGATCCGGGCGCTCCGCGCGGACGTCATGCGCCCGGTGCTCCCTGCTCGTGCACGGCCGCTCCCGGATCGGGACGGGCCCCGTCCGGGACCTGCCGGAAGCGGCGGAGCATCCAGCGCAGCGCGGCGGACGGGGCGAGTCTACGCCCGCCAACCGGGGCCGGCCGGCGGACCGGGGACGTGCGCGCCCCCTCCCGGACGGTCCAGGAGGGGGCGCGCACCGAGCCGCGCCTCAGCGCAGCCCGGTGACCGGTCCCGCGAGCGGCGACACCGCGATCCGGTCGATCACCGGCGCCCACCGCGAGCGCAGCAGGACGCCGGGGACGGTCTCCGAGGCGTAGGTCCTGCCGTCGAAGTTCGGCAGCTCCTGTGCGGCGAACGTGACGGTGTTCTTTCCCTGCCGCAGGTCCAGCACGGCGGTGAGCTCCTCGAAGCTGTTCTCGTGGAAGGTGTGCGGAAACAGGATCCGTCCCGCGGGCCCGCCGTCGACCGTCAGGTCGGCGTGGCGGGCGAGGGGGTCGGGGTTGTAGTGGGTGGCGGGCGACTGCTCGGGGTTGGAGTAGCGGATCCGCACCGCGTGCCGGCCCGCGCGCTCTGCCGTCACCGTGAACGTGAGGGTGTTGCCGTTGCCGGGCTCGCCGCCGATCCCGGTGACCGCCGAGCCGCCGGAGGCCAGGGACAGGGGCGTCACCGCCGCGGAGCCGCGGAGCTGCGCGGCCTCCGCCTCGTAGGTCGCGACCGGCAGGTTCCCCGACGTGGGACGGACCTCGATCCGGTCGACGACGGTGGTGGCGGCCTCTCCCGTGAGGGTGACCTTGTTGACGCCGCCGGAGAGGGAGACGGGCACGGACAGGGACTTCCCCGACCTCGCCACGTCCACGCCGTTGAGGGTGAGGCGCACCTTGCCGCCGCTGACGGTGTGCACGGCGAGGGTGGCCTCGGCGTCGCGGGCGGAGTACACCCAGAACGTCGCCGTCTCGCCCTTGGCGAGGGCGGCCGCGCCGGCACCGGACAGCACCGCGTCCTTGGCCGCGCCCTTCAGGTCGCGGGTGTAGACGGTGCGCCCGCCGCGCAGGTCGGCGACCTCGGCCTCGTACACGGAGGTGGCCGCGGCCGGGTTCGGCAGCGACAGCGTGATCCGGTCGACGATCGCGTCGCCCTTCGTGGCCCGGCTGCCGTCGAGGCTGCGCGCCGCGAGGGAGATCGTGTGCCGGCCCTCGCTCAGCTCCACGGTGGTGTCCGCGTGGTCCCACACCACCCACTTGTAGGCCAGCGGCAGGAACAGCTCCTGCTCCGCGCCGCCGTCGACGCGCACGAACACGTTCGTCGGCCCCTGCTCGCGCACCAGCGGGAAGGTGTTCAGGGTGCTGGCGAAGACGCCGAGGTCGTAGCGGCCGTCCTGCGGCACGTCGACGGTGAACTCGAGGACCCCGTCGGAGCCGGTGCGCAGCCCCCCGACGTTGAAACCGCCCGAGGTGTAGAACTTCGAGACGTCGGCCGGGGAACCCTCCGGCCCGTTCCTGCTGTACCCGGCGCCGGTGTAGCGCGCGGCCTCGGCCTCGTAGCTCTCCTGCCACAGCCGCGGCGACGCCTTGGCGGGCGCGGAACCGCCGCCGGGGACGAGGACGACCTCGTAGGCGGAGGACTCCTGCAGGGCGGGCAGGTCGCTGCCGAAGTCGAGGACGACGGCCCCGTCGCGCACGGCGAGGTCGCGCTCGGCGACGACCGCGGGCTGGGCGGAGTCGCCGATCTGGCCGGTCCAGGCGATCTCGCGGACGGTGGCGCGCACCGTCGTGCCGAACACGTCGACGGGGACGTTCTCGAAGCGGACGTGCCCCGCACCGGAGGAACCGCCGAGGATGGCGCGGGCCTGCGCCTTGCCGCGGTCGAGGGTGGCGACGCCCTGGAGGGAGTAGTTGCGGCCCGGGTACGGCGGGGTGACGGCCACCGTCTGGCCGGTCATGCTGCCGTAGGCGTTGTAGAGCCACCACTGGCCGTTGCCGCGGTTCGCCTCGACGGCGGAGTCGGACAGGTTCCCGTCGATGTTCCAGTAGGCGATGTCCGCGTCGACCTTCGACTCCTCGATCGCGGAGATCCACTGGACCATCTGGCCGGGGACGGAGGTGTGGTAGTTGAAGGCGTACTCGTTGATGTTGACGGGGAGCTGTCGCCCGGCGTGCGGGGTTCCCGCGAACACCTCCGCCTCCCACTCCCGGTACGTCGCGACGCTGTCGCGGATCTGCTGCGGGTGGCTGAGCTCGTGCCAGGTCATCACGTCGGGGACGGTGCCGGCCTCGACGGTGTGCGCGAGGAACCCCTTGACCTGGCCGAACAGGATGCTCGTGTTGGGCCCGGCGATGCGTGCGTCGGGCATCTTGCCCTTGATGAGCCGGTGCGCGCGGTCCCAGGCGGCGAAGTAGTCGGTGGGGTCGCTCAGCCAGCTCGTGCCGTCGTAGCTCCACTCCCCCGTGCCGAACATGTTGCCCTCGGGCTCGTTGAAGGGCACGAAGACGATGTTGTCGCGGTAGCGCGGCTCGAGGGTGAGGACCTGGTCCACCTGCACGGACATCTTGTCCAGGAACAGGTCCAGCTTCTCCTCCGGCGTCCGCCCCGGCCACTGGTAGGGGAAGCCGCGGTGGATGTCGGTCATGTAGATGTAGACGTCACCGTCGGTGCTGTCCGCGAGCGGCTTCACGACCTCCAGCGCGTCGGCGCCGGGGTGCTGGGGCCCGTCCTGCGCCTTGGTGGAGACGGTGCGCACGTGCATGCCCTCGATGAGGTTGTTCGTGGGCACGCCCTGCCCGTACAGCCCGTAGAGGGTTCCGGAGGCGCCGCCGTGGAAGGCGCCCGTGGTCTTCGCCAGGTCGATCGTGAGTTCGCCCTCGCGGATGACGGTGACGGTCGCGGTGACCGGCAGCCCCGCCGCGGCGCCCTCGACGGTGAACCTGCCGCGGGTGGCGTACCTCGCCGGGTCGACGGGCTGCCACTGGACGCGGACCTGACGCTGGTAGCCGTCGGTGAAGGAGGCGGGCAGCGCGTGCGGCAGCTGCGGCGCCGTCCCGATCGGGGTGCGCACGTCGACGTCCGTGTCCGCGAGCGCGACGGGGGTGGGGGTCGCGCCGCCCGCCACCTCGGCGACCTGGGCGGGGGTGAGCGCGGAGCGCCACACCCGGAAGTCGTCGACGGCGCCGGCGAAGAGGGGGTCGGGGTAGAAGGAGCGGCCGATGAACCCGGTGGCGGCACGGGGACCGGCGATGAGGTCGGCGGCCGTGACGGTGGTCGGCGCGGAGGCCACCTCGGCGCCGTCGAGGTAGGTGGTGAGGCGGTCGGTGGTGCTGTCGAGGGTGACGGTGACGGTGCGCCAGCCGTCCGCGGGCAGGGCCGCCGAGCCGGTGACCTGGGCCTCGCCGCCGGCGGCGGTCGTCGTGGCCGCGGTGCGCAGCCTGCCCTCGCCGCTGGAGGGGGTGGTGAAGAGGTAGCGGTCGGTGTCCTCCCCGAGGGCGAACAGCCACTGCCAGGGCGCCGCGGTGCCGTCCCAGCGCACGCGGGCGGAGACGGTCACGTCGGCGGCGCCGTCGACGACGTCGCCGGGGAAGCGCACGTACGCGCCGTCGGAGGTCGGTGCGCCACCGGGCAGTCGCAGCGCCGCCCCGCCCGGCGCACCGTCGAGCAGGGAGGCGGTGGCGGGGTTGACGAGGGTGCCGTGCCGGGCGTTGCCCGAGGAGTCGGTCACCTCGCCGCTGCCGACGTCGTCGGCGTCGAACTCGTAGTGGAGGGCGGGGGCGGGCGTCGCGGCCAGCGCCGGCGCGGCGGGGGCGACGGCGACCATCGCGCCGGTCAGCGTCACGGGGAGCAGGGTCGCGGGCAGCAGGCCGGTGAGGATCCGGGTGGTCCGTCGGGGCGTCATCGAGGGCTCCAGGTCGGGGGGTGGGGGCGGCGCGCGGGGAGGGTGCCTCGGTGCGGGTCGCGTGCGCCGTCGTGCCGGTGGTGCCGCCCGCGGGGGCGCTCCGCTCGTCGGCGAGGGGAGCGGCCGCCGGGGACGGGGGGCATCCACCGGGCCGGGGCTGCGGGTGGGGGAACCTTCCCCCACTCGGCGGGCGGCGTCAAGCGTCAAGCCAGGCAATCTCCTGGGAAGTGACCGGCAGGCAGTGCTTGACCGCAGAGGCCTGAGTGGGGAAACCTTTCCCCACCTCGCCGCACCGCCTCCGGGCCGGCGCGGCCCGCACCCCTCCGACTCCACGGCGAGCGACGCTCCCTGGAAGGACGACCCATGACGCTCCACGCCGTGACCGCCTGCCGACCCGGCGGGCCGGTCCTGCCCTCCGACGGGACCGGCTGCACCCTGCAGCCCCTCCCCCACCGCAGCTTCCGCCTCGGCCGCCACGGCTGGCTGGGGTCCTGGCAGGCCACCACGGTCGAGCGGACCCTCCCCCACGTCCTGCGGCACGTGCTCGACGGCGAGGCGTTCACCAACCTCGCGCGGCTCACCGGGGAGTCCGACGCCCCCTTCACGGGGATGCTCTTCACCGACAGCGACGTCTACAAGACCCTCGAGGCCGTCGCCTGGGCCGCCCACGACCTGCCCGCCGGCGACGAGCGCCTGGAGCAGGCCGAGCGACTGGTCGACCTGCTCCAGCGCGCCCAGGACCCCGACGGCTACCTCAACTCCCGCGTCCAGGGCGACCCGGGCGTCCCGCGCTGGTCGGACCCGCAGTGGGGCCACGAGCTCTACACCGCCGGGCACCTGTTCCAGGCCGCCGTGGCCGCCGCCCGCTGCGACGTCCTCCCCCGCCTCGTCGACGTCGCCACCCGCAACGCCGACCTGGTCCTCGACGCCCTCGGGGACGAGGAGAACCCCCACGTCGACGGCCACCCCGAGGTCGAGACCGCCCTCGTGGAGCTGTACCGGGCCACCGGCCACCGCGCCTACCTCGACTTCGCCCGCCGGCAGCTCGACCGGCGCGGGCACCGCTGGCTCGGCGAGAGCCACTTCGGCTCCGGCTACTTCCAGGACGACGTGCCCCTGCGGGAGGCCACCCGCGCCACCGGACACGCCGTGCGCCAGCTCTACCTGCTCGCCGGGGCGGTGGACGTGGCCGTGGAGACCGGCGACGCGGAACTCCTCGCCTACGCCGTCCGCATCTGGGACGACCTGGCGGCCAGCAAGACCTACCTCAGCGGCGTCCACGGCTCCCGCCACCGCGACGAGTCCATCGGCGACCCCTACGAGCTGCCGCCGGACCGCGCCTACGCCGAGACCTGCGCGGCGATCGCCGCGTTCCAGCTCGCCTGGCGACTCCTGCTCGCCACCGGCGAGGCCCGCTACGCCGACGCCATGGAGACCACCCTGCACAACGCGATCGCCGTCTCCACCTCCACCGACGGCACCGCGTTCTTCTACTCCAACCCGCTGCACCTGCGCTCCGGCCACGACGGCACCCACGAGGACGCGCCCTCGCAGCGCCTGCCCTGGTTCACCTGTGCCTGCTGCCCGCCGAACCTCGCGCGGCTCCTCACCAGCATCCACGACTACTGCCTCACCACCTCCGCCGCCGGCGTCCAGGTCCACCACCCCAGCGCCGGGAGCGCCGTCCTCGACCTGCACGGCGGGCACGCCGTGCGGCTGGACGTCACCACGGAGTACCCCCTCGACGGGGCCGTGGCGATCCGCGTGGAGACGGCTACCGACGCGCCCTGGGAGCTCGCCCTGCGCGTCCCCGGCTGGTGCACGAACTGGTCGCTGACGGTGGACGGCGAACGCGTCGACGCCACCGCCCCCGACGGCTACGCCCGCCTCCGCAGGTCCTGGCGGGGCGGCCACGAGGTGCTGCTCCACCTCGACGCCCCCGCCCGCACCGTCTCCCCGCACCCGCGGGTGGACGCGGTCCGCGGGTGCGTCGCCCTCGCCCGCGGCCCCCTCCTCTTCGCACTGGAGGAGGCCGACCTGCCCGAGGGGGTCGTCCTGGAGGACGTCCGCCTCGTCGGCCTCGCCGACGACGGGAGCGGCACCCGGCCCGGCGTGCGGATCCGCGCCGTGGTGGAGACGTCGTCGCAGCCCGGGGAGCTGTACACCTCCACCCCCGGCACCGGGCGGACCTCCGCACCCTTCGACGTCGACCTCGTCCCGTACCACCGCTGGGGCAACCGGCGCCCCGGCGCCATGCGCGTCTGGATCCCCACCGCGTCCTGAGCCCCGCCCCCGCACCCCGCCACCTGTTTCAGAGAGGAAACACCGTGCTCCCCTCCCCCGCACCACGCCGCGGCCGCACCGCCGCCCTGCTCCTCGCCACCGCCCTGTCCGTCTCCGCCTGCGGCGGAGGAGGGACCACGGGCGAGGCCGCCGCCGGCGGCGCAGCGGGGGAGTTCACGCTCTGGGACCCCTACCCCCAGTTCGACGAGACCTCGGAGTGGACGAAGCTCGTCGAGGAGTGCGGCACCCAGGCGGGGGTGACGCTGGAGCGCCAGGGGTTCGACACCTCCGACCTCACCAACAAGGCGCTCCTCGCCGCCCAGCAGGGCGGCGCCCCGAACATCCTCGTCGTCGACAACCCCGTCGTCTCCACCCTCGCCGACGCCGGCGTCCTCACGACGGCCGAGGAGTTCGGCGGCGACACCTCCGCCATCGCGGAGAACCTCCTCGCGGCCGGCGAGGTGGACGGCGACGCCTACGGGGTGCCCATCGGCGCGAACACCCTCGCCCTCTACTACAACGAGGCCGTCCTCGACGCGGCCGGCGTCGACCCCGCCTCCGTCACCGACTGGGCCTCCCTCACCGCCGCCCTGGAGAAGGTCAAGGCCGCGGGCAAGAAGGGCATCACCTTCTCCGCCATCGGCACCGAGGAGGGCAGCTTCCAGTTCCTGCCGTGGTTCTGGGGCGCCGGCGCCGACCTGCAGGAGCTCGACTCCCCGGAGGGCCTGGCCGCACTGTCCCTGTGGAAGGACTGGCTCGACAAGGGCTACGCGCCCAACTCCGTCCTCAACAACACCCAGACCACGAGCTGGCAGGAGTTCGAGACCGGCGAGTACGCGTTCGCGGAGAACGGCACCTGGCAGCTGGGGAACGTGAAGGAGTCGGGCATCGACTGGGGCGTCATGCCCATCCCGGCGCGCGACGGCGGTCCCGCCCCGGCCCCCACCGGCGGGGAGTTCGTCTCCGTCCCCGTCCAGGAGGACACCTCCACCTACGAGGCCGCCGGGAAGATCGTGGACTGCCTCACCAGCGGGGAGAACAGCCTCACCACCACGACGACCCTCTCCTACGTCGCCCCCACGGAGGAGGTCCAGGCGAAGCAGGTCGAGGCCGACCCCGACCTGGAGGTCTGGGTCGAGGCGGTGCAGGCGGCCAAGGGACGCACCAGCGACAACCTCGGCACGAAGTACCCCCGGATCTCCGAGCCGATGTGGGGGGCCTTCCAGAAGGCCCTCAGCGGCGCGGCCGACCCCGCCGCTGCCCTCGCCGAGGCGCAGGACGCGGCGGCCGCCGCGACCTCCTGACGGACCCCGCCGCCGCACCCCCACCGCAGAGGACACCCTGGTGACGACACCGATGATGACCGAGCACGCCGTGGAGGGCGGTGCGGGCCGTGCGCCCGCACCGCCACCCGCGGGGCGGGTGCGGCGGCCCCGCTCCGGGCAGTGGACCGCCTGGGCGTTCCTGGCGCCCGTGGCCCTGTACCTGGTCGCCTTCTACGCCTACCCGCTGGCGCGCAACGCCGACCTCAGCCTCCGCGACTACACCGTGCGCTCCTTCGTGCAGGGCGGGGCGGAGTTCACCGGCCTGGACAACTACCGGGCCGTCGTGCAGGACGCGACGTTCGGCACCGCCCTGCTGAACACCCTGCTGTTCACCGGCGTCTCGCTGCTCTTCCAGTTCGTCCTGGGCCTCGCGCTCGCCGTCTTCTTCTTCCAGAACTTCCGCCTGTCGACGACCCTGCGGGCGCTGTTCCTCGTCCCGTGGCTGCTGCCTCTCATCGTGTCCTCGTCCACGTGGGCGTGGATGCTCAACAGCGACTCCGGCGTCGTCAACCACGCCCTGTCGCTGGTGGGGGTGGAGCCGGTGAACTGGCTCACGTCGCCGCAGTGGGCGCTGGTGTCGGTCATCATCGCCAACATCTGGATCGGCATCCCGTTCAACCTCGTCGTGCTCTACAGCGGCCTGCAGTCCATCCCCGGCGAGGTCTACGAGGCGGCCTCCCTCGACGGCGCCGGCGCCTGGCAACGGTTCCGGTTCATCACCTTCCCGCTGCTGAGGCCGGTCTCGGCCATCACCCTGCTGCTGGGCCTGGTGTACACGCTGAAGGTCTTCGACATCATCTGGATCATGACGCGGGGCGGGCCCGGCGACGCCTCCACCACCCTCGCCACCTGGTCCTACCGCGAGAGCTTCGGATCCCTGCTGCCGCAGTTCGGGCCCGGCGCGGCGATCAGCAACCTCCTCATCGTGATGGCACTCCTCTGCGGGCTGCTGTACATCCGCTCGGCCGGACGGAGCACGGAGTCGTGAACACCCGCGTCGCGGGCAACGATCCCGCGGGCACCAGGTCGCAGCTGCTGAAGTCCGTCGTCGGCGTGCTGCTCACCGCCGTGATGCTCTTCCCCGTCTACTGGATGGTCAACGTCTCCCTGACACCGGCCGCGCTCATGCGGCGCACCCCGCCGCAGCTGCTGCCGCTGACCCCCACGCTGGACGGGTACCGCAGCGTGCTGGACGAACAGCTCCCGTTCCTCGGCACCAGCCTGGTCCTCGGGCTCGGCACGGTGCTGCTGACGCTGCTCGTCTCCGCGCCCGCGGGTTTCGCCCTGGCCAAGCTGCGCCCCCGCGGCGCCCGGGCCCTCACCTTCACGATGCTCGTCGCCCAGATGGTCCCCGGCATCATCATGGCCAGCGGCTTCTACGCCATCTACCTCAGCCTCGGCGTCCTGAACACCCTGCCCGGCCTGATCCTCGCCGACTCCACCATCGCCGTGCCGTTCGGTGTCCTGCTCTTCACCGCCTTCATGCGCGGCATCCCCGACGAGCTCATCCAGGCCGCGACGATCGACGGCGCCGGGACGCTGCGCACGTTCGTCTCCGTCGTCCTCCCCGTCAGCCGCAACGCCGTGGTGACCGTGTCGCTGTTCGCCTTCCTGTGGGCCTGGTCCGACTTCATCTTCGCCTCCACCCTCGACGGCGGCGGCAGGCACCAGCCCATCACCCTCGGGATCTACCGCTACATCGGGAACAACAACCAGGAGTGGGACGCGATCATGGCCACGGCGGTGGTGGCCTCCGTCCCGGCCGCCGTGCTCCTCGTCCTCGCCCAGCGCTACGTCGCGGCCGGGATCACCGCGGGTTCCGTGAAGGACTGAGCCGGTGGACCGCGCAGAGGACCACGCGGAGCGCACCGCCGGGCGCGTCCTCGCGCTCCCCCGGCCGACACGCGACGGGGCACCGGCCGACGGCCGGACCACCTCCGGCGCGTCGCGCTCTGGCATGATGCGCCGCGTGACGGCGCGCCGCGCATCCACGCTCACCGAGGTCGCCGCCCGGGCCGGGGTCTCGCTCACCACGGCCTCCAAGGCCATCAACGGGCAGAGCCGCGTCTCCGAGGAGACCCGCGCACGGGTTCTCAAGGCGGCCCGGGAACTCTCCTTCACGCCGAACCCGATGGCCCGCAGCCTCATCAGCGGCCGCAGCGGCACCGTGGGGCTGGTCATCGTCGACAGCCTCTCCCAGCGGTTCGTCGTCCCGACGATGCTCGGGGCCGAGGCAGCGCTCAGCGAGATCGACCTCACGATGATCACCAGTGACGCCCGCGGCGACGCGGGGCGGCTCAAGGCGATCCTCGACATGCTGCGCCAGCGCAAGGTGGACGGGATCCTCGTCCTCGGCGACGACAACGCGGTCACCCCGTCCCTGTCCGCCGACATCGACGTCCCCGTCGTCTACGTCCACGGCGAGACCACCCAGCCCCGCGACATCGCCCACGTCCCCGACGACCGCTACGGCGGCCACCTCCTGGCCGAGCACCTCCTCGACACCGGCCGGCGGCGCATCGCCCACGTCAGCGGCCCGGCCGGCACCCGCGCCGTCACCGAGCGCGCCGCCGGGGTGCAGAGCGCGCTCGGCTCCGCGGGCCTGGAGTTGGCCGCCCCCATCGCCTACGGCCCGTGGTCGCAGCGCTGGGGCCGGCAGGCGGTGGAGCGCCTCCTCACCGAGGTCCCCGACGTCGACGCCATCGTCTGCGGCTCCGACCAGATCGCCTACGGCGTCGTCACCGGCCTGCAGGCAGCCGGACGCGGGGTGCCCGACGACGTGGCGGTCACCGGCTACGACAACTGGGCCCCCTTCGCCCTGGAGACCGACCCGCCGCTGACCACCGTCGACATGAACCTCGAGGACCTCGGCGCGGCGGCCGTGCGGGACCTGTTCGGCATCATCGACGGCGAGCGCGTCGGCCACGGCGTCCGGCTGCACGACTGCACCCTCGTGGTGCGCGAGTCCACCGGCCCCGCAGCGACCGGTCGCTGATCCGGCGGCACGGCGTGCCGCGCACCGGCGACCGGACGCCCTCCCGGCCGGCCGGCGGCGCTCCTGGCAGGATCGCGCCGTGACCACCGCCTCCGCCCTCACCCGCGACGACGTCGCCCGCCTCGTCGACCACACCCTCCTCAAGCCGGAGGCGACGCCCGCCGACGTCGCCGCCCTCTGCGACGAGGCCCGCGACCTCGGGGTCCTCGCCGTCTGCGTCTCCCCGAACATGCTGCCCGTCGACGGCACCGGCCTCGTCGTCGCCACCGTCTGCGGCTTCCCCTCCGGCAAGCACGCCAGCGCCGTGAAGGCCGTCGAGGCCGCGACCGCCGTGGCCGCCGGCGCCGCCGAGGTCGACATGGTCATCGACATCGCCGCCGCCCAGAGCGGCGACTTCGACGCCGTGCGCGCCGACGTCGAGGCCGTCCGTGCCGCCGTCCCCGCCCCCGGCGTCCTCAAGGTCATCATCGAGTCCGCCGCGCTGAGCGACGAGGCGATCGTCGGTGCGTGCCGTGCCGCCGAGGCCGCCGGCGCCGACTTCGTGAAGACCTCCACCGGCTTCCATCCCGCGGGCGGTGCCAGCACCCACGCCGTCGCCCTCATGGCGCAGACCGTCGGCGGGCGCCTGGGCGTCAAGGCCAGCGGCGGCATCCGCACCGCCGAGCAGGCCCGCGCCATGATCGACGCCGGCGCCACCCGCCTCGGCCTGTCCGGCAGCCGCGCCGTCCTCGACGGCTGGACCGCCTGAGACCCCACCCACCAGCAGCAGGAGGTACCCGTGTCCCACCCCCAGGGAGACCAGCCCGAGATCGAGTGCTGGCTCACCGACATGGACGGCGTGCTCGTCCACGAGGAGAGGGCCCTGCCGGGAGCGGCGGAGTTCCTGAACCGGCTCGTGGAATCCGGTCGCCGCTTCCTCGTCCTCACCAACAACTCGATCTTCACGCAGCGCGACCTCGCCGCCCGCCTCGCCCGCAGCGGGCTCAACGTGCCGGAGGAGTCCATCTGGACCTCCGCGATGGCCACCGCGGACTTCCTCGCCCGGCAGATGCCCAGCGGCTCCGCCTACGTCATCGGCGAGACCGGCCTCACCACCGCGCTGCACGAGGCCGGGTTCATCCTCACCGACACCGACCCCGACTACGTCGTGCTCGGGGAGACCCGCACCTACTCCTTCGAGGCCATCACCCGCGCCATCCGGCTCGTGCAGTCCGGGGCCCGGTTCATCGCCACCAACCCCGACGCCACCGGCCCCTCCGCCGAGGGACCGCTGCCCGCCACGGGCTCGGTCGCCGCGCTCATCACCCGCGCGACCGGCGCGGAGCCCTACTTCGTCGGCAAGCCGAACCCGATGATGTTCCGCTCCGCGATGAACCGCATCGAGGCGCACTCCGAGTCCACCGCCATGATCGGCGACCGGATGGACACCGACATCGTCGCCGGCATGGAGGCGGGGCTGCGGACGTTCCTCGTCCTCACCGGTTCCACGAAGCGCGAGCAGGTCGACCGCTTCCCGTTCCGGCCGCACCGGGTCGTCGACTCCGTCGGAGACCTCGTCCAGCTCGTCTGAGGGCCGGGTCGGCTGACAGCCCGCCTGCGGGCCCGCTGTCGGCCGACCCACCTCACGCAGCGCAGCGGCCCCTCCACCCGGTCGGGCCCCCGGAGGGCCGTCGGGGTGACCGTGGGCGACGCCGCTCCCCGGACGGCCCAGCGGCAGGACCACCACGATGGCCTTTCCATGCCGGAAAGGCGCACCTTTCCGGCATGGAAACGAACGGCGCCTCCCTCACCCCCCAGCAGGCCCTGGCCGCCGTCGCGGACGCCCGCGCTCAACTGGCCGAGCGCCCGGTGCACCCCTCCTGGTACTCCCCCGCCCGGGCCGTCGTGCTCGGCGCACTCGTCGCCAGCTTCGCCACCGCCGACGCCACCGTGATGATCGCCGCGGCCGCCGCGACCCTCGTGGCGCTGATGGCGCTGTCCCTCGCCGCGCGCTCCCGCACCGGCACGGCGGTCCTCAGCGACCGCAGGCACGGCGCACGGCGCGCCCTCGACGACTACCTCAGCATGCTGTCCCTCTTCGTCGTCCTCGGCCTGCTGTCCCCCGTCCTCGGCGGGCCCTCCTGGCCGGCGCTGCCCGTCGCGCTCGCCACGGTCGTCGGCATGACCGTCTCCGGCCGCCGGCACGAGCGCGCCCTGCAGGCCGACCTGCGCGCCCTCGCCGCCGGAGCGGTCAGATGAGCGCCGTGGACGTGGAACCCCGCTTCGACGAGGTCCTCAACGCCCCCCACCGCCTGCGGATCGCCGCGCTCCTCAGCAGCGCCGACCAGGTCGAGTTCGGCGTGCTGCGCGACCACCTCGCCGTCGCCGACTCCGTCACCAGCAAGCACCTGAAGGTCCTCGTCGACGCCGGCTACGCCCGCCTCAGCAGGATCCCCGGCCTCGGCGGGCGCAGCAGGACGTGGGCGGAGCTCACCGGGGCGGGGCAGCGCGCCCTCCGGGGCCACCTCGCCGACCTGCAGCGGATGGTCGAGGCCGCCCGCGCCGTGCAGCCGCCCGGCCCCGGCGCTCCCTGACCGAGCGGCGAGCAGCCCGCCGACGGCGCCCTCGCCGCACCGCGGCTGCACCGCCGTCGTCACCGCTCCCCACCGGAGCAGCGCACCGCTCGCCCGGCCCAGCAGGGTGCCGGCCGGGCACGTGACGCTCCGTGGTGGGCGGCCGGGGTGCTTGCGCCGTCGGAAGGTCACTGCGTCAAGTGCCCCTCCGGGCAGGTCGATGAGCACACCATGCCGGACGAACCGATGCCAGGGACGCAGCCCGCCTGCACACCCGGCAGCGGCCCAGGTGGCGCCCGCCCCCTCCTGCTGGCCGCCCTCGCCGGTGCCGCCGCCGTGGGCGTCGCCGTCGCCGCCACCGGCCTGCCCGGCGCCGACGGCTCCGGCGGCCTCGGGCCGCTGGCCGTGCTGCTGCTGGCCTACCTCGCCCTCGCGGGCGTCGTCGTGCGGCACCTGCTGCTGGCGGGCCGCCCCACCGAGGCGCCCGCCCACCGGGCCGAGGCGCCGGCCGCCCCCGTCGCGCAGCCGCGCCCCGGCGGGGACCTGCTCGCCGCGATGCTCACCGCCAGCCCCGACGCGTTCATCGCCACGGACTCCGCGGGCCTCGTCACCCACTGGAACCCCGCCGCCGAGCGCATGTTCGGCTGGAGCGGCGCCGAGGCCACCGGCCGCGAGCTCGCCGAGCTGATCATCCCCGCGGAGCTGCGCGCCTCCCACCGCGAGGGCATCGCCCGCTTCGCCGCCACCGGCGAGCGCGCCCTGCCGAGCTCCGCGATGGAACTGCCCGCCGTGCACCGCGACGGCCACCGGCTCACCGTGGAGATGGCGCTCGGAACCCTCGCCGTGGAGGGCGGCTGGTGGTGCCACGCCTTCGTCCGCGACATCTCCCACCGCCGCGAGCACCAGCGCACCCTGGAGCACCTCAACACCGTCCTGCGCTCCGCCGAGGCCGAGGCCCGTCAGCAGAGCGCCCTCATGAGCGCCGTCATGAACAGCATCAGCGACGGCGTCGTCGTCATCGACGAGAACGGCGACCCGCTCCTGCACAACGAGGCCGCCAAGGCCGTGCTGGACCCCGACGACACCTGCGACGACCCCGCGCAGTGGCTGTCGAGCTACCGGATCCTCCGTCCCGACCGCAGCCGCTTCCCCATGCGGGAGACGCCGCTGGCGCGGGCACTGGCCGGGGAGAGCACCGACGACGTCGAGGTCCTGCTGCAGCGACCCGACCAGGAGCACGGCACCGTCCTGTCCGTCTCCGGACGCCCCCTCGGCGCGGGTGCCGGCCTGCACGGCGCCGTGGCGGTCTTCTCCGACATCACCGACCGCAAGCGCAGCCAGGGCCAGCTCGAGCAGGCCGAGACCCGCTGGCGCCTCACCCTCGACCACGCCCCCACGGGCATCGTGCTGGCCACCCTGGACGGCAGGTTCCTGCACACCAACGAGGCCCTGCGCCGCATCCTCGGCTACGGCGAGGCCGACCTGCGCACCCGCACCTGGCGCGACATCACCCACCCGCAGGACCTCGCGGGCGAACTGGTCCTCGCCAAGCGCCTCCTCGCCGGGGAGATCGACGACTACGCGCTGGAGAAGCGCTACCTGCACGCCGCCGGGTACGTCGTCTGGGTGGACTCCTCCGTCGCGATGGTCCGCGACGAGAACGGCGAGGCCCTGCACATCGTCATGCACCTGCAGGACATCACCCGCCAGCGCTACGTCGAGGAGCAGCTGCGCAGCCAGGCGGCGGTCTTCGACGTCATCCACGACGCCGTGCTCATCAACGACGCCGACGGCACCCTCGTCGACTGCAACCCCGCGATGGCCGCCATGACCGGCTACCCGCAGGAGGTGCTGCTCCTCGGCCGCGCCGACGCCAGCCTCGACCTCGGCGACCCGGCCGCGCAGGAGGCCCGGCGCAGGGCGGCGCAGGAGCACCTCGTCGCACACCCCAGCTGGCACGGGGACGTGCCGTTCCTGCACGCCGACGGCAGCACCCACATCGCCGAGTGCGTCACCGTCGCCGTGCGCGACCACACCGGCCGCCTCGACCGCACCATCAGCGTCCTGCGCGACGCGACCGCGGCCCGCGAGGCCGCCGAGGAGCTGCGGCAGGCGGAGGAGCGCTTCCGCCACGCCTTCGACCGCTCCCCCGTCGGCATGGTGCTCACCGACCTCACCCCCGGCGACGAGGGCAGGATCCTGCGGGTCAACGACGCCTACTGCTCCCTGCTGGGCCGCAGCGCCGCGGATCTGCTCACCATGCGCGAGCAGGACCTCACCCACCCCGAGGACGTCGAGAACGACCGGGCGGCCGTCGAGCGGCTGACGCAGGGCGAGGACAGCAGCGCCACCTACGAGAAGCGCTACCGGCACGCCGCCGGGCACGTCGTCTGGGTGGAGGTCAACACCGCCATGGTCGCCCGCGCCGACGGCACCCCGCACTACGCCGTCACGCAGGCCGACGACATCACGGCCCGCCGGGCGGAGTCGGAGCGGCTGGCGGCGCTGGCCCTGCGGGACCCGCTGACGGGGCTCGGCAACCGGGTGCTGCTCGAGGACCGCCTGAAGCTGGCGGTGCACCGGGCCAGCCGCAGCATGCGCCCGCTCGCGGTGCTGTTCTGCGACCTGAACGGCTTCAAGCCGATCAACGACACCTACGGGCACGCCGCCGGTGACGAGCTGCTGAAGGTCGTGGGCGGCCGGATCAGGGAGAGCGTGCGGCCCGCGGACACCGTCTGCCGCCTCGGCGGCGACGAGTTCGTGATCCTCTGCGAGGACCTCGACGCCCCGTCGGTGGCCGAGGCCATCGCCGAGCGCATCCGGGCCACCGTGGGGGTGCCGCACACCATCGCGAGCGGCGAGGAGGTCCGGGTCGGCGTCAGCATCGGCATCGGCATCAGCGACCGCTGCACCGTCGACCCGGCGGAGATCCTCGCCCGCGCCGACGCCCACATGTACGAGGTGAAGGCGATCTCGAAGGTGGCCGGCCGCCGCTGACCGTCCCATCCCGCCCCGGAAAGGACCCTTTCCGGGGTCGAGGAGGGCACTCCGGGCATGGAAAGGACCCTTTCCGGGGTCGGAGGGGGGCGCGGGAGTCGGGAGGCGGGCAGCGTCAGAGCGCGTCGAGGAAGGCTGCGGTGGCGCGGCCGAGCTCGCGCGCACCGCGGTCGAGGGTGCCGGCGAAGTCCCGCAGCGCGCCCTCCGAGGCCCCGTCGCTGACCCACTTCAGCGCCGCCAGCGGCACCCCGAGGCCGTGGCACGTCTGCGCCAGCGCCGCGCACTCCATGTCCACCACCACCGCCCGGGCCGCGAGCTGCGCCCGGCGGGCCTCGTCGGCGACGAAGGAGTCCCCCGTCGCGATGGTCCCCCCGTCCCCCAGCACGAGCGGGTAGGCCTCCCGCGGCACCTCCCCCGGCTGCGCCCGCACCGCCACCCGGCCCACGTCCCACGCCCACGCCTCGCTGGGGCGGACCACCCCGGCCACACCGTCGCGCAGCCCGCCGCAGGTGCCGACGTTGAGCACGCCCACCCCGTCCAGGCCCCGCTCGCCCGCCAGCCGGGCCAGGCGGTGGGCGAGGCGGGCCGCGGCGTTGACCTTGCCGATGCCGGTGACGAGCACGTCCAGCACCGCGGGGTGCTCCCGGGGCAGGGCGGCGGCCTCCGCGGTCATCGCCACGGCCAGCAGCCACCTGCGGGGGACGGGCGGCTGTTCGGGGCCGGCGGGGCTCGGGTCGGTCACGGACGGGATCCTGCCCTGCCCGCACCAGCCCGCGCCGCCCGCCCCGGTCAGTCCCAGCCCAGCTCGTGCAGGCGCTCGTCGTCGATGCCGAAGTGGTGGGCGATCTCGTGGACGACGGTGGTGCGGACCTCGTCGACGACCTCGTCGGCGTCCTCGCACATCGCCAGCGTCGGCAGCCGGAAGATCGTGATCCGGTCGGGCAGCGCCCCCGCGGCCCACCAGGAGTCGCGCTCCGTCAGGGGCACGCCCTCGTAGAGGCCCAGCAGGTCCTGCGGCGCGTCCGGCGGGGGCACGTCCTCCACCAGGACCACGACGTTCTCCATCGCGCGCGCCAGTTCCGGCGGGACGGCGTCCAGCGCGTCGGCCACCGCCTCCTCGAAGTCCTCCCGCGTCATCTCGACCACGGCGACCACTCTGCCCGCCCGTTCCGGCGCCCCGCGCCCCGCCCCGTCCGGCCCGCCCGCTCAGCCGGTGATCCGCGCCCACAGCCCCGTGTGCAGGGCGACGAGGGCGAGCGCGGCGAAGCCCGCCACCGGGACGATCAGGTAGTGCTCGACGGGCGAGCCGGTGCGGAACAGGTCGAGCGAGACGCGCCTGCGGCGCCGGCGCAGCCACGTGAACGGAACGGGCACCCCGCCGCGGGTCAGCCAGTCGCCCAGGATGTGCACCACCACCCCGCCGGCCACCGCCAGGGGCAGCCACCGGACGTCACCCAGCTCCCGCGTCGTCAGCCACCAGGCGCCGCCCCAGGAGAGCACGGCGTTGCCCACGACCGTCGTCTCCAGCCGCCCGGGGATCACGACGTGGCAGGCCCGCAGCGCCATGCCGAGGGCGAGGGCGAGGGCGGCGATCGCCGTCGGCTGCCACAGCGACGCCAGCGCCGTGACCGCCCCGAAGACCAGCGGCGCGAGCAGCACGTCGTGGGTGCCCTGCCGGTGCCCGCGGGCGAGACGGGCGACACCGGAGGACAGCCCCGTCGTGACCGGCCCCCACATCGTCGCCACGGTGGAGCCGGACAGCCGCGGCAGCGCCCGCCGCCAGTGCAGCCCGCCCTGGTCGAGGTCGGGCAGCAGGGCGAAGCCACCCCAGGCCGCGACCCAGGCGAGCTGCTCGGCGGTGCCGGCGACGGGGGCGAGGGGCAGCAGCGCGGCACCGGCGGCGAGACCGGTCGTGGCGTGGGAGTGGCCGAGCACCGCGCGGACGCTAGCGGGCGGCCCGGACAGGCTGCGCCGGGCGCCCGCAGGCGCGGGCCGGGCTCAGTCCGCGGTGAGCTCCCGGACGTCGAGCTCCCGGTCCGGGTCGTCGCCGTCGACCGACGCGTGGTGGGTCGCGCCCTGCGCCCGCAGCTCCTCCAGCTGCCGGCGCGGGTTGCGCCCCCGCCGCACCGCGCGCACGGTCCAGCCCTCGGTCACCAGCCGCTGCTGGAGCAGGCCGAGGGTGACGGGCGAGGCGTCGCGGTGCAGCAGCGCCACCACCCGCTGCTGGGGCAGCAGCACGTCCGGGTCGACGATCTCCATGATCCGCTCGAAGCCGAGGGAGAACCCGCACGCGGGGGTGGCGACGCCGCCCAGCTTGCCGATCAGGCCGTCGTAGCGGCCGCCGCCGGCGATGGAGCTGCGCGAGGCCGGGTGCGCCACCTCGAAGATCGCACCGGTGTAGTAGCCCATCCCCCGCACCAGGCTGGGGTCGAAGACGACCTGCGCGCCCGGCACGAGGCGGCGGACGGCGTCGGAGATCGTCGCGATGCCCTCGGCGGCGTCCTCGGGGGCGCCCGCGGGCATCGGGGCGTCGGAGCCGGGGGCGCCGAAGCCCGCCACCAGCGCGGCCACCGCCTCTGCGGCGGCCGGCTCCAGGCCCGCGAGGCCCCGCACCTCCGCCGCCACACCCTCGGCGCCGACCTTGTCGAACTTGTCGACGGCGACGAGGACCCGCCCGTGCAGCTGCTCGGGCACCCCGGCCGCGGCGAGCATGCCGGTGAGGATGCGGCGGTCGTTGACGCGCAGCACGCAGCCGGTCAGGCCCAGCTCGCCGAGGACGCGCAGCGTCGCGACGCACAGCTCGACCTCCGCGAGCACCGACGCCTCCCCGAGGACGTCGATGTCGCACTGCACGAACTGACGGAAGCGGCCCTTCTGCGGGCGCTCGGCGCGCCACACCGGCCCGATCTGGAGGCTGCGGAACATGGTGGGCAGCTGCGCCCGGTTGTTGGCGTAGTAGCGGGCCAGGGGGACCGTCAGGTCGTAGCGCAGGCCCAGGTCGCACGCGTCGTGGGGCAGGACGGGCTGGTCCTCCTCCAGGCCGCGGCGCAGGATGCGGAAGAGCATCTTCTCGTTCTCGCCGCCGGAGTCGGACTGCAGCCGGTGCAGGGACTCCACCGCCGGGGTCTCCACCTGCTGGAAGCCCGCCGTCGCGTAGGCGCGGGTGATGGCGCGGAGGACCTCCGCGCGCAGCGCCACATCGGCGGGCAGCAGGTCCCGGAAGCCGCGCGGGGGCGTCGCCTCGACCTTCACTGCCTTGTCCTCCTGCCGTCGTCGAACACCCGGCAGGGCCCGACCGGGGCCGGTCGACGGGGCACGCCGGGACGGGTGGCGACGATACGCCACCCGGCCCGGCGCGACCTTCAGCAGCAGCGCGACTGCGGGCTGCTGGCCCGGGCGTCGGCCCGGCACTGCTCGAACTCCCGCCGGGACACCGGCTGGTGGCCGTGCTCGGCGCAGTGGGCCAGGTAGTCGTCCCAGCGGGTCTCCCCCGCCAGGGCGCGCACGTACCAGCGCAGGCCGCGCAGGCCGCGGCCCAGCGCCGCGAGCGGGTTCACGCCCGCCTCACCGCGACGCACCGCTCAGCGCCTGCTCGTGCTCGGCCATCGCCCGCTTCTCCTCCTCGGTGGCGAACAGCCCCGACGGCGCGACGATGCGCGACTCCACCGCCGGCACCTCCGTGGTCGGCAGGCCGCCGGCGCGCAGGGCGCGGGCGATGACGACGAGCGCGTTGGCCAGGACGACCAGCACGAGCACGGCGAAGAACGCCTGGAGGAAGCCGTTGATCGTGGAGTTCGTGATGATCTGGTCCATCTGGTCCATGTCCTTGGCCGGGCCCAGCAGCTCACCGTTCGCGCGGGCGTCGGCGTAGGCGTCGCGCTGGGCGAAGAAGCCGAGCTTGGGGTTGTCGGAGAAGACCTTCTGCCAGCTGGCCGTCATGGTCGTGGTGAGGTCCCACGCCAGCGCGATGCCCGGCACCCAGGCGTACTTCGCGCGCCCGTGCTTGATGAGCAGCGTGGTGACCAGGGTCAGCGCGATGGCCGCCAGCAGCTGGTTGGCGATCCCGAACAGCGGGAAGAGCTGGTTGACCCCGCCCAGGGGGTTGGTGACCCCGAGGTAGAGGAAGCCGCCCCACGCCCCGACGACCACGGCGCTGGCGATGTAGGTGCCCGGCTTCCAGGAGAGGTCGCCGAACTTCTTCCACACGTTGCCGACGGTGTCCTGGAGCATGAACCGCCCGACCCGGGTGCCGGCGTCCACCGCGGTGAGGATGAACAGCGCCTCGAACATGATCGCGAAGTGGTACCAGAAGGCCATCAGGCTGCCGCCGAAGGCGGAGTTGAAGATCTGCGCGATGCCCAGCGCCAGGGTGGGGGCACCACCCGTGCGGGAGACGATGTCCTCCTGCACGGCGGCGGCGGTGGCGGCGATGGTCTCCGGCGGCGTGGAGATCCCGATGCCGGCGAGGAACTCCGCGGCCGACTCGGGGGTGCCGCCGGTCGCGCCCGCCGGGGAGTTCATCGCGAAGTAGACGCCCTGGTCGATGACGGAGGCGGCGATGAGGGCGCTGATGGCGACGAAGGACTCCATGAGCATGCCGCCGTAGCCGATGAGCCGGACCTGGCTCTCCTTCTGGATCATCTTCGGCGTGGTGCCCGAGGCGATCAGCGCGTGGAAGCCCGAGAGCGCACCGCAGGCGATCGTGATGAACACGAACGGGAACAGGGATCCCGCGAAGACGGGGCCGTTGCCCTCCAGCGCGAACGTCGTCACGGCGTCGTTGGCCAGCACCGGACGGGCGATCAGCAGGGCCAGCGCCAGCAGGACGATGACGCCGATCTTCATGAAGGTGGAGAGGTAGTCGCGCGGGGTCAGCAGCAGCCAGACGGGCAGCACCGAGGCGATGAAGCCGTAGACGACGAGCGCGACGACCAGCGTCTCCTTGGACAGGGTCAGGGACTCCGCGAGGCCCATCTGCTGCACGTAGCCGCCGCCGACGATCGCCAGCAGCAGCAGCACGACGCCGATGGCCGTGGCCTCCAGCACCCGCCCCGGGCGCAGGTAGCGCAGGTAGACGCCGAGGAACAGGGCGATGGGGACGGTCAGGGCGATGGAGAACACGCCCCAGGGGGACTCGGCGAGGGCGTTCACCACGATGAGGGCGAGCACCGCCAGGATGATGATCATGATGGCGAAGACGGCGACCAGGGCGGCGGCACCACCCACCGGCCCGATCTCCTCGCGGACCATCTGGCCGAGGCTCTTGCCGTCGCGCCGGATGGAGAAGAACATCACGGTCATGTCCTGCACCGCCCCGGCGAAGATGACGCCGACGACGATCCAGATGGTTCCGGGCAGGTAGCCCATCTGCGCCGCCAGCACCGGGCCGACCAGCGGGCCCGCGCCGGCGATGGCCGCGAAGTGGTGGCCGAAGAGGACCCGGCGGTCGGTCACCTCGTAGTCGAGGCCGTTCTCCAGCCGCTCTGCCGGCGTGGCGCGGCGGTCGTCGACGCGCAGCACGCGCGTGGCGATGAAGCGGGCGTAGAAGCGGTAGGCGATCGCGTACGAGGCCAGGGCCGCGAACAGGATCCACAGGGCGGAGATCTGCTCGCCGCGGGAGATGGCGAGCACGCTCCAGGCGACGGCGCCGACGAGGGCGACGCCGACCCAGAGGGCGATCGAGGCGGGGGTGGGGCGACGCCGGCCCGTGGTGGGGGCGTCGCCGGGGTCTGGGGTGGTTCCGCCCGGTGGGGGCGCGAACGTCGAGGGCACAGCGGGCCTCCTCGCGAGATCCACGCCGGCCGGCGGTCACCGTCCGCGAACGGCCCCGCCGGCACTGGCGGGGGCGCCGCAGAGGGGCGCCCCGCCGCGAATCCTCACCCGCCGTGGCCCCGATGTCACTCGGACAGGCCGTGCGCGGTCCCTCGAACGGCCGACGGCGGGTGGGCGCGGTGCGCGCGGGGCGGCGCGGAGGGACGGCGGCGGTGCGATGACGTGGTTGGATTCCTCCTCGTGAGACTGGCAGACGAGCTCGACGGCAAGCGCCTCTTCCTGACTGGGGTCACCGGATTCGTGGGGGAGGCCCTGCTCCAGCGCCTGCTGGTCGACCTGCCCGGCACGCGGGTCGTGGCGCTCGTGCGCCCCAAGCCCGGGCAGTCGGGCGAGGAGCGCATGCGCAAGCTGCTGCGCAAGCCCATCTTCTCCGGCCTCGACGCCGAGGAGGTGCTCGCCAAGCGCCTGGAGGTCTTCGAGGCCGACCTCGACGACGTCCCCGAGCTGCCCGGAGACCTGGACGTGGTCGTCCACTGCGCGGGCGACGTCTCCTTCGACCCGGTGATCCAGGAGGCGTTCTCGACGAACGTCCACGGCACCGAGCGCCTCGTGCAGCGGGTGCTGGAGGCGAACGGGCGCACCACCTCGCAGATCCACTACGTGCACGTCTCCACCGCCTACGTCGGCGGCCGCCGCCGCGGGGCGATCCCCGAGCGCGCCGTCGAGCACACCGTCGACTGGCGCGTCGAGGCCGCCGCCGGGGAGCGCGTCGCCGCCCGCATCGAGGACCTCTCCCGCACCGAGGAGCACCTCGTCCGCTTCCTGCGCGAGGCCGAGCGCGAGCACGGCCACGCCGGGCCGCTGACCGCCGCCGCCGACGCCGAGCGCCGCCGCGGCGAGTGGGTCGTGGAGCAGCAGAAGGCCGCCGGCAAGGAGCGGGCCCGCACCCTCGGCTGGACGGACGTCTACACGTTCACCAAGGCCATGGGCGAGCGGGTCGTGGAGGAGCTGGCCGCGCCGCGCATCCCCACGAGCATCGTGCGGCCCAGCATCATCGAGTCCGCCCTCAAGCACCCGCACCCGGGCTGGATCGAGGGCTTCAAGATGGCCGAGCCGATCATCCTGGCCTACGGCCGCGGTGAGATGCCGGAGTTCCCCGCCGCCCCCGACTCCGTCCTCGACGTCGTGCCGATCGACCACGTCGTCAACGCGATCCTCAAGGTCTGCGCGACCCCGCCGCCGCCGTCGCGGCCCGGCTACTTCCACGTCGCCTCCGGCTCGCGCAACCCCGCGACGTTCCGCACGTTCTACGAGCACATCCGCGAGCACTTCCGCCAGCACCCCTTCGAGGGCGCGCCCGCCGAGCTGCCCGTGTGGAACTTCCCCGGCGCCGACCGCATCGAGCGCAAGCTCGTGCGCGGGGAACTCGCGATCAAGGTCGCCGACCGGGCGCTGAGCCTGGCTCCCCGCAGCGACCGGGCCCGCGAGACCGCCCGCAAGCTGGACAAGCAGCGCCGCCAGCTGGAGTTCCTGCGCCGCTACATGGACCTGTACCAGGTGTACACGCAGGCGGAGCTGCGCTTCGTCGACGACAACACCCTTGCGCTGCACCGCTCCCTCGACCCGGCCGACGTCGACGCGTGGGGCTTCGACACGGCCGTCATCGACTGGCGGGAGTACGTGGAGGACATCCACTGCCCCAGCGTCACGGCGCAGATGCGCAAGTACGACGAGATCCGCCGCCGCCGCAAGGAGAACGAGTCCGCCGCCGCACCGCGGCAGCTGAAGCCGGTGGCCGAGGGCGACGCGCCGGTGCTGGCGGTGTTCGACCTCGCCGGAACCCTCAAGCCGGGCACCGTGGTGGACACCTACCTGCAGCTGCGCCTGTCCCAGCTCGACGCCGCCGACCGGGTGCGGGAGTTCTCCCGGATCATGCGCCGCGTGCCGCGGTGGATCGCCGCCGAGCGCCGCGACCGCGGCAGCTTCCTGCGCTCGCTGTTCCGCGGCTACGACGGCGTGGACCTCGACGAGCTGGAGGAGTACGTCGACGAGGTGGTGGGCCCGCAGCTGCTGAAGCAGATCAGCTCCGAGGCGCTGCGCCGCATCTCCGCCCACCGCGAGGCGGGGCACCGCACGATCCTCATGACCGGTGACGTGCGACAGATCACCCGCCCCCTCACGGGCCTCTTCGACGAGGTCGTGTGCACGGAGCTGGAGGAGCGCATCGACTCCGGGCGCCGCCTGGCCACGGGCTTCCTCACCTCCCCGCCGCTGGTGGGCGAGTCCCGCGCCGCCTGGCTGCGCCGCTACGCAGAGCTGCAGGGCGCGGACCTGGGGGCGAGCCACGCCTACGCCGACTCCCACTCGGACCTGCCCCTGCTGCGGGCGGTCGGCTCCCCCACCGCCGTCTCCCCCGACGTGCCGCTGTTCCGGGCCGCACGGGCGGCGCGGTGGCCGGTGGCGGACTGGGCGGCGGAGGCCTCCACCAGCCGCCTGCGGCTGCCGCAGCGGATCCTGGCGGGCCGGGACTGAGCGGGCCGGGGCTGAACGGGCCCGCCGCGCTCGACCGGTCGGCCGGGCACGGGCGTGATTGGATGCGCGGCGTGCCCCCTGCCGCAGTTCCCGCCGGGCTCCGCGCCCGGCTTCGCATGACGACAGCGGCCGCGCCGGCCGCCGTGGGCGAGGAGGTCCGCCGATGACCCTGCTGATGTCGACGTCGCGGCCCTCCCGCTGGCTGTCGGGGCTGCTGCGGCGCCCGGGCGCGGGCGGTTCGCCGTCCCCGGGCGGTGCCGCCGGCTCCCCCGGCGGATCCCCGGAGCGCGGCATGCACTCCAACGACTGGGTGCGCAGCGGCCCGGCGACGCTGCTCCGCTCCGCGCTGCAGCGGGGCCTGCTCATCCCGGTGCTGCGGGCGGAGCTGCGCACGGAGGTGCACGGCGCGGACGTCTTCGACCGCATCGACGGGCCCGCGGTGATCGTCGCGAACCACTCCTCCCACCTGGACACGGCGGTGCTGCTGCAGGCGCTGCCCCCGAAGCGGCGCCGGCGCACGGCGGCCGCGGCGGCGGCGGACTACTTCTTCGACGTCTGGTGGCGCGCGGTCCCCTCGGGCCTCGTCATCGGCGCCTTCCCCCTGGAGCGGCGCGGCGGGGTGTCGAGCATCCCCAGCGAGCTGGTGCGGCAGGGCTGGAGCCTCCTGTGGTTCCCGGAGGGCGGGCGCTCCTACGACGGGAAGCTGCGGCAGTTCAAGAAGGGCGCCCCCTACATCGCGCTGGAGAACGACGTGCCCATCGTGCCCGTCGCGCTGCGCGGCACGCACGAGGCGATGCCGCCGAAGAAGCGCAACTGGCCGGCTCCCGGCCGCCCGCGCGTCACGGTGCACTTCGGCGAGCCGCTGCGGGGGCTGCCGGGCGAGAAGGCGGCCGCCTTCACGGCGCGGGTGCAGGACGCCGTGGTGAAGCTGCTCGCGGACGCGGAGGCGGCCGACCAGGCGGCGGGTGCGCAGGTCGGGCCGCGTCCGGAGGGCGCTCCGCGCCGGGCCCTGCTGCGCCGCCGCCCGCGCTGACGTCCCACCGGCCCCACCGGCCCCGGTGGTGAGGCCGGGCCCCGCGGGCTGTCAAGGGTCCCGGCCGCCGGTGTGACGAATGTCTCGAACATGTCACGCGGGCGTCTGTCTTGTTACGGTCGGCTCGCCCCCAGGCCGATGGGGGTACGTCGCGGAACGCCGAGTCCTGCCCGCCGCGACCGGAGCCTCTACCTCACGGGCAGGAGCGGGGGACCCACAGTTCCTCGGACGCACCGCGGTGCGTCCTCGGGGTGAAGCCGCTTCCGAGCGGCCGGGTCAACTTCCGACCCGAACCCGACAGCTCACCTCGTAGGCGTTGGAGGTCACGACGCATGCCTACGACCCTGCGCACCCGCACGCCCAAGCACGCCCCCCGCCACCGCGCGGAGCCGACCTCGACCGCCGCGGCCCTCGCCCGGCGCGGTGCCCTCGCCGTCGTCGCCGGCGCTGCCGGTGCCGCGATGGTCGTCGGTTCCGCCGGCAGCGCGAGCGCCGCCCCCGTCTCCGAGTGGGACCGCCTCGCGCAGTGCGAGTCCGGCGGCCGCTGGAACATCAACACCGGCAACGGCTACTCCGGCGGCCTGCAGTTCCACCCCCGCACCTGGAGCGGCTTCGGCGGCGGCCAGTTCGCCCCCCGCGCCCACCAGGCGACCCGCGAGCAGCAGATCGTCGTCGCCGAGCGCGTCCTGGCCCGCCAGGGCTGGCGCGCGTGGCCCGCGTGCTCGCGCAAGCTCGGCCTGCGCGGCGCGGCCGACCCGGTCGGCGCGGAGGCCCGCCTGCACGCCCCCGCCCCGGCTCCCGCTCCCGCGGCGCCCGCGGCCACCCGCACCTACACCGTGGTGCCCGGCGACACCCTCTACCGCGTCGCCGTGAAGAACGGCGTGCCCGGCGGCTGGCGCCACGTGTACGACCTCAACCACGCGGAGATCGGCCCGAACCCGGGCGCCATCCGCGTGGGCCAGGTGCTGCGCCTCCCCTGAGGCCGGCACCGCCTCCGGGCCGGCTCGGCACGCGGCCCCGCACGACTCCTCGGGGTGGGGACGTCGCCCGCGCACACCGCGCGGGCGACGTCCCCGTCGACGGACTCCGGCTCGTCGGGAACGTCGGCTCGTCCGGGACCTCGGCTCAGAGACCGGGATCCCGCACGGGCGACTGCCCGAAGACGTGGCGGCGCACCCACGCGTGCATCGCCACCGCGGCCGCCGCGCCGACGTTGATCGAGCGGGTCGAGCCGAACTGCGCGATCGACAGCACCGCCACGCACGCGCCGAGCGCCTCCTCCGACAGGCCCGGCCCCTCCTGCCCGAAGAGCAGCACCGCCTCCCGCGGCAGGTCGTACGTCTCCAGCGGCACCGAGCCGGGCACGTTGTCGATGCCGACGACCACCAGGCCCGCCGCCCGCGCCCACTCCGCGAACCCCGCGACGCCGTCGTGGTGGTGCACGCTCAGGTAGCGGTCGGTCACCATCGCGCCGCGGCGGTTCCAGCGCCTGCGCCCCACCACGTGCACGCCGGCCGCGTTGACCGCGTTGGCGGTCCGCACCACGGAGCCGATGTTGGCGTCGTGCTGCCAGTTCTCCACCGCCACGTGCAGGGGCTGCCGGGTGCGGTCCAGCTCCGCCACGATGGCCGCGTTCGACCAGTAGCGGAAGCGGTCCTCCACGTTGCGCCGGTCGCCCTCGGCCAGCAGCTCCGGGTCGAGGCGGGGATCGTCCGGCCAGCACTCCCGCCCCCCCGGCCACGGGCCCACCCCGACGACGCGCCCCGCCCTCGGGTCGGGCTGGTCGTCGTCCGCGACCTCCGGAGCGGGCGCGCGCGTCGGGTCCTCGAGCATCCCCCCAGCCTGCCGCACCCCCGGCGCGCCGCCGTCAGGGCGGGCACGCAGCCGTCAGACCGGCCGCCGCCAGGCCGCCCGGAACCCCAGCGTGCGCCCCGTCTGCAGCAGCGAGTTCTCGTACAGCCGCCGCGCCACCACCACCAGCACCAGCGCCGTGACCACGATGAGCGCCAGCGCCGCGAACGGCTCCCACACCGCCGCGTCCCCGGCCAGCACGCGGCGCGGCATCACCAGCGGCGACGACAGCGGCACGTACGACAGGGCCGTCAGCACCGGCCCCGGGTCCCGCACGAACACCGCCGCGAAGAAGGGGATCATCACCAGGAACTGCACCGGCGTGGCCGTCGACTGCAGGTCCTCCAGCCGGCTGGCCATCGCCCCGGCCGCCGCCCACAGGCACGACAGCATCGCGAAGCCGAAGACGAAGAACACCAGGAACCAGCCGGCGGCCAGCGGCAGGCTCGGCAGGGACGCCAGCGCCTCGCGGTCGCTGAGCGCGAACCCGGCCAGGCCGACGCCCACCAGCAGCGCCATCTGCCCGAACGCCAGCAGCCCGTTGCCGACGATCTTGCCGACGAGGAGCTGGCGCACCGGCACGGCCGTCACCAGCAGCTCGATCACCCGGGTCTGCTTCTCCTGCACGACGCTCTGCGCGATGGAGAACCCGAAGATCAGCACCACCTGGAAGAACAGCACCGCGAACGCGATGCCCAGCAGCATCGCCGTCACCGGGTCCACCGCGTCGGGGTCGAGCAGCCTCGTCGCCGGCGGCGGGGTGGCCAGCAGCTCCCCCACCCGCTGCGGCGGCACGCCCGCCTCCACGAGGCCCGAGACGAGCTGCTGCGCGGCGACCCGCTCGGTGAGGACCTCCAGCAACCCCTGCGGCACCGACGTGCCGCCGACGATCTCCGCGCGAGCGGACGCACCGGGCAGCAGCGCGGCGTCGACGGCACCGTCGCGGACGAGGGCCTCCGCCGCGGCGGCGTCGGCGACCTCCCGCGCCACCACCACCGTCCCCTCCGTCCCCGCCGCGGCGCCGCCGTCCGCCCCCGGTGCGGCCAGCAGCGGCGCGGTCCGCGCCGTCACCGCCACCTCGTAGCGGTCGGGACCGCCGGCCAGCAGCGGCGGCAGGAACATCGACGCCAGCACGATGAGCAGCAGCAGCACCGTGGAGACCACGAAGCCCTTGTCGCGAAGGCGCACCGACACCTCGCGCCGGGCCACGAGGCGCCACAGGCCCCGCAGGTCGGCACCGGGCGCCGCCGGGGTGGCTGCGGTCGTCGTCGCGGTCACCGGGCCACCTCCGAGAAGAGCTCGCTGAGCGTGGGCACGACCGGGGAGAAGGCCCGCACCTCGCCGTTGCGCAGGGCCCGGGCGAGGACCTCCTGCCCGGCCCGCGGCTCCGTGAGCTCCAGCACTGCCACCGGGCCGTCCACGTGCAGCACCCGCACCCCGGGCACCGCCGGCAGCCACGCCAGCCCGCCCGGGACCTCGGGACCGATCTCCAGGCGGTAGCGGGACCCCGCGCCGGCGCGGCGCAGCTCCTGCGGCTCCCCCGCCGCCACGACCCGCCCGGCGTGCAGCACGACCAGCTCGTCGCAGAGCCGGTCCACCAGGTCCAGCTGGTGGCTGGAGAAGAGGACCCCCACACCGGCCGCCGCGCGCTCCCGCAGCAGCTGCGCCATGGCGTCGACCGCGAGGGGGTCCAGCCCGCTGAACGGCTCGTCGAGGACCAGCAGTTCCGGGTCGTGGACGAGGGCGGCGGCGATCTGCACGCGCTGCTGGTTGCCCAGCGACAGCGACTCCAGGTGCTCCTTCGCCCGCGCGGCCAGGCCGAGGCGCTCCAGCAGGTCGGCGGTGCGCCGCTGCGCCGCCGCGCGGTCCAGCCCGTGCAGCCGGGCCAGGTAGACGAGCTGCTCGGCCAGCTGCGCCTTGGGGTAGAGGCCGCGCTCCTCCGGCATGTACCCGAAGCGGCGCCGCACCGCCAGGTCCGGCACCCGCCCGCGCCAGGTCACGGTGCCGGAGTCCTGCGCCAGCACGCCCAGCACGATCCGCATCGTCGTCGTCTTGCCCGCGCCGTTGGCCCCGACGAAGCCGACCATCCGGCCCTCGGGGACGCTCAGGCTCACCGCGTCCAGGGCGACGCGGTCCCCGAAGCGCCGGCTCACCCCGTCGACGATCAACATGGGACGTCCGCGATCAGCATGCGATCGACCCTAGGAGCGGGCCCTGGCGCGGCGCCTCACCCGATCGGACGATGGACGTGACCCGGGAGTGCGACCCGCTCACGCCGTCCCCGCGGGGTCATCCCCAGCCCAGCGCCCGGCAGCCCGCCGCGACCGCCGCCCCCACCAGCACCACCACCACGAACGGCGCCCTCAGCAGCAGCGCCACCGCGGCCGCCACCAGCGCCGCCAGCCGCGCGTCCAGCACGACCTCCCCCGCGCCCGCCGAGCCGCCGCCCACCGTCTGCACGGCCACCAGCGCCGACAGCAGCGCCACCGTCACCAGCGCCGCCGCGTCGGCCATCCGCGCGTCGCCCAGCACGGACGCCGGCACCAGGTACCCGGCCAGCTTCAGCGCGAAGCACGCCGCGCAGGCCAGCAGCAGCCAGCCCGTCACGCCGGCCCCCCGCCGCGCTCCCCCGCCGTGCCCTCCGGACGCGGCCGCCGCAGCAGCGCCACCAGCACCGCCACCACCGCGGCGGCCAGCACCGGCACCCCGGCCGGTGCCGCCGGGACCAGCAGCACCGCCACCAGCGCCGCCAGCGCCCCCACCGCCCGGGCCCGCCGCTGCCGCAGCCGCGGCCACAGCAGCGCCAGGAACGCGGCGGCCGCCGCCCCGTCCAGCCCCCACCGGCGCGGATCCCCCAGCGCGTCGCCGAGCAGCGCCCCCAGCAGCGTCATGGCGTTCCAGAAGCCGAACACGGCCAGCCCCGCCGCCCAGAACCCGCGCCGCCGCTCGCCCGGCTCGTCCTGGGCGACGGCCACGGCCGTGGACTCGTCGATCGTCAGCTGCGCCGCCGCCAGCCGCCGCAGGCCGCGGGCCCCGAGCAGCGGGCTGGTCTGCAACCCGTAGAAGGCGTTGCGCACCCCCAGCAGCGCGGCCCCGGCGGTGGCGGACAGCCCGGTGCCCCCGGCGGCGACCACGCCCACGAAGGCGAACTGGGATCCGCCCGTGAACATCAGCAGGCTCAGCGCGCAGGTCTGGGCGACGGACAGCCCGGCCGCCACGGACAGCGCCCCGAAGGAGATGCCGTAGAGGCCGGTGGCGGCCCCCACCCACACGCCCTGCCGAACCGCCGCGGACGGGGCGGAGCCGGTCGCAGGGGGCACCCGGCGATGCTCGCACGCCCGCGCGGGGCCGCCCGCGGTGGTCGTCCGGGGCGGGGTGTCCGGGGCGGGGTGTCCGGGGCGGGGTGTCCGGGGCGGGGAGCACGATGGGCTCGTGCTCCCGAACGCGGTGGTGGTCGCCCGCACCCGGACGGCCCCGGACCTCCCCACGGGGGCGGACCTGCCCGGCGGCTGCGTGTACGAACCGCGCTGGGCGGGACGGCGCGCCCTGCTCTTCCTGCTCCCGCCGGCCGGTCCCGGCCGTGCCCGCGCGTGCCTGCTGCGCTCCCGCACCGGTGAGGACCTCGGGCCGGGCCGGGAGGACGTGCTCGCGGCGGCCGTGGCGCAGCTCCCCGCGGGCACCGTGCTCGACGGCGCGCTCGTGGAGACGGGGGCGCTGCCGCTGGCCGCCCCGGCGCCGTGCCGTGACCTCGTGCCGCAGCGGTGGCCGCGGGCCGTGGGCGGCGGTGCGGGTGGCGACGGTGCGGGTGAGCCCCACTACGTGGCGGTGGACCTGCTCGCGGCGCCGGGCGGGCGCGACGTGCGCGAGCAGCCCTGGCACGTGCGCCGCGGCCTGCTCGAGGACCTCCTCACCCGCGTCCGCGCGCCCCTGCACCTGACCCCCGCGACGGGGGACGAGGGCTGCGCACGGGCGTGGCTGTCGGACGCCGCGGCGCGGGTCGACGGCCTGGTCGCCAAGGGCCGGGCCCAGCCGTACCGGCCGGGCAGCCGGGCGTGGGTGGCGTTCCGCCCCGTCCCCGGGGGCCGCGCGGCGTGCTCCCCCTGCCCCCGCGCGGCCCGCCCACCACCGGCGCCGCCGGCACCCTGTCGCCCGCCCCCGGTGACCGGCTGCGGACCCCTCCCGCCACTCAGGGTCGTTGGCCCTAGATCACCCGACCGGGTCACGGCTGTGGATGAGCAGCGGTGAGCGGTCACGGCCATGCCCTAAGGTCGGGAATGCGTCATCCGGGCTGGTACCACCAGCCCGGCCGGTCGCAGCGACGGGCGTTGAGGAACCAGCACCCACCCCCTCCAACGGCTGCCCACGCGGCTCCCGCGGAGGTTCGGCTCCCCATGTGCGGGAGGCCTGAGGGGAGGCGGGGGTGCAGGCGGAGTCGTCGGCGCCGACGGGGCGGTACCGGTACACGCGCGCGTCGGACCAGTGGTGGTGGTCCGAGGGGCTCTACGCCATCTTCGGCTTCGCCCCTGGCGAGGTCGTGCCCACAGCAGCGCTCATGTCGCACCACCAGCACCCCGACGACCGCGCACGCTTCGCGCGCCTGCTGGAGCAGCAGCTCCACGGCGGCAGGGCGTTCGGCTGCCTCAACCGCCTCCTCGACGCGAGCGGCCGGCAGCGCTGGGTGACCTGGATCGGCGAGGGCACCGACACCGCCGACGGGACGAGCGCCTCCGGCACGGTGGAGGGCCACGCGGTCGACGTGACCGACCAGCAGGAGCGCGCGGTCGCCGAGCAGGCCAACTGGCACGTCGGGCGGGCGCTGGCCTCCCGGGAGGTCATCGACCAGGCCAAGGGCGTCCTCATGGTGGTGTACCAGACCAGCAGCGACGACGCCTTCGGCCTGCTGCGCTGGGCGTCGCAGCGCGGCAACGTCAAGCTCACCGTGCTCGCGGGTCAGCTCCTCGACGCGGTCCGCGGCGGCCTCGACCTGGGACCGACCGCCCGCCAGCGGGTCGACGACGTCATCTCCGCCCTTCTCACCACGCGCAACGGGCGCCACGCGGAGGACGGCACGCTGGACGGCGCGACGGCCGCGCTGGACGGCGTCCGCCCCGCCGCGGAGCGGGCCCCCGAGCGGCACGAGCGCCTGCGCACCACCCTCGTCCTCGAGGGCCGCACGCCCGTGCTGCGGGTCAGCGGCGAGGTGGACCTCGCCACCGCCCCGGAGTTCTCCTCCGCCCTCAACCGGCTCGTCAGCGCCGGGCGCGTCCCGGGTCCCGTGGTGGTGGACCTGCGGGACGCCACGCACGTAGGGTCGGTGGGAGTCACGATGCTGATCGTGGCGAACCGGCGGTGCGAAGCGGCGTCGACCCCGCTGCGCATCGTCGTCGCGCCGGGGACGGCCAGTCTGAGCCTCGTCCCGGGGCACGGCCTCGCGCTGTTCCCCTCCCCCGTCGCGGCGCTGGGGGTCTGACCCCGGCACCCCCCGAGCCGGCCGACACGTCCGGAGGTGGGCGCGGTGGACGGCACGACGGGCGAGGCGGCGTCCCCGGGCAACGACCCCGTCGGTGACGACCTCGCCGCAGCGCTGCGTGCCTTCGACGAGGCCCCGGGGTTCTGGTGGGTGTTCGCGGGCCCCGAGCACCGCATCGTCGCCGCCAACGCCGGAGCCCGCGCCCTGTCCCCGCGCGCGGACCTCATCGGCCTGACCGCCCGCGAGGCCCACCCCGAGATCGAGGGCCAGAACCTCTTCGGGCTGCTCGACGACACCCTGCGCTCGGGGACCCCCTCCACCGCCGAGGAGTTCCGCGTCCAGATCGACTCCGACGGCGACGGGACGCTGGAGGAGCACGTCCTCAGCTGGACCGTCGCGCCCTGGCACGGCCGCGACGGCACCCGCCGCGGGGTGATGGCCCTCGGCGCCGACGTCACCGCGGCCGTCCGCGCCCGGCAGCGCGCCGAGGACGACGCGGCCGTGACCGGCGCCCGCTACCGCCGCACCCTCGACGTCGTCGCGGAGCTGCAACGCGCGCTGCTGCCCCCCAGCCTGCCCGTGCTGCCGTGCGTCGACCTCGCCGCCCGCTACCTGGTGGCCGGCGAGGAGCAGGCGGCCGGCGGGGACTGGTACGACGCCGTGGTCCTCGACTCGGGACGGGTGGCCCTGGTCGTCGGCGACGTCGTGGGTCACGGCCTGGCCGCCGCCAGCACGATGAGCCGGCTGGGGGCGGTCCTCGCGGAGCGGCTGCACGCGGGCGCACCCCCCGCCGAGGCCCTCGCCGCCCTGGACGGCGCCGCACGGCGCATCCCCGGCGCGGCGGGCACGACGGTGTGCGTGGCGGTGCTGGACGCGCCCACCGGGCGGCTGGAGTACTGCACTCGCGGGCACCCGCCACCGCTCGTCGTGGCGGCGGGCCGCGGCCGCTACCTGCCCGGGACGGGCGGCGGGACGCTCGGCTCGGGCCGCCCGGGCGCGGTGGGCACCGCCGAGCTGGACCCCGGCGACGTGCTCGTGCTCTTCACCGACGGCCTCGTGGAACGGCCGGGCGTCGCACGCGGGGACTCCCTGGCGGAGCTGGCGCGGGTGGCGGTGGACGTCGTCGCCGGCCGCGCGCTGCCGGTGGGGGCGCCCGGCTCGGCCGCCCAGCGCGTCTGCGGGCAGGTGGTGGAGCTGCTGACGCGGCGCGGCTACGGCGACGACGTGACGGTGCTCGCCGCCCAGGTCCGGGACCGGGTGCCGCCGCTGCGGCTGGACCTGCCCGCGGCGCCCGCCTCGCTGCCCCTGGCGCGGGACGAGCTGCGCTGGTGGCTGACGCACCTGGGCTGCAGCGAGGAGGACGTGCTGGCGGTCGGGCTGGGCGTGAGCGAGGCGCTGGCGAACTCGGTGGTGCACGCCTACCGCGGCAGGGCGCCCGGGCGGGTCCGGGTGGTGGCGGAGCTCGCTGACGACGGCTGCCTCCGGGTCGGCGTGGCCGACGACGGGCGGTGGCGCTCACCGTCACCGCTGCCCGGGGACTCCGGCCGGGGGCTGGGGATGCTGGCGGAGGTCGGGTCGGGGCCGTTCGTCGAGCGGAGCGAGACCGGCACGACCGTCTCCTTCGCCCGGCGGGTGCGCCACCCGCGCACGGCCGCGGCCGCTCCTCCCGGGCGGGCCGCGCCGCCCGTGGCGGGTGCCGCGCTGCGGGTGGTGGCGGCGCGGGACGCGGTGCACGTCCGCGGGGCCGTGGAGGAGGGCTGCGCCGAGCGGCTGCGGCTGGAGCTGCTGCACGCCTGCCGCGGCGGCGCGGTGGACCTCGTCCTGGACCTGCGGGAGGTGACGCACCTGGCCAGCGCGGGGGTGCGGGTGCTGGAGGACCTGCTCACCCTCACCGGGGCCGGCGACCGGTCCCTGCGGCTGGTGGCGCCCACGGGCAGCGCCGCGGCGTTCGTGCTGGACCTGGTGGAGCTGCCCCGGCTGGAGGCCCTGCCCTCCGACGGCTCCTGACGGCGCCCCTCCCCGGCCCGCGCACGCCTGACCGGACGCCGCCCGGCCACCTGCCATCCCGGCGATCTGCCCAGGAACCCCACACGAGCCCTCCGGCGCGCCGCTTACCCTGGACCCGTGCCCTTCCTCTCAGCGCTGCCGGTCGCAGACCTGGCCGCCTCCGTGGCCGCCGCCGCCCCAGCAGCCGCTCCGGCCCTGCTGCCCGACTGGCTGAACCCGCAGAACCTCCTGCAGGAGTTCGGCGATCATGCGTTCTGGGCGGCGGTGTTCATCGTCTTCGCGGAGTGCGGGCTGCTCATCGGCTTCTTCCTGCCGGGCGACTCGCTGCTCTTCACGGTGGGGATGTTCCTGGAGAGCGGCTACATCACCCACCCGGTGTGGCTGGCGTGCGCGATCCTCACGCTGTCCGCCTTCCTCGGCAACGTCTGCGGCTACGAGATCGGCCGGCGCGCCGGGCCCGCCGTCTTCGAGCGGCCCAACTCCCGCTTCTTCAAGAAGCAGCACGTGGAGAAGACGTCGGCGTTCTTCGCCAAGTACGGCGCCCGGGCGATCGTGCTGGCGCGCTTCGTGCCGATCGTACGGACCTTCATCACCGTCACGGCCGGGGCCGCCGCCATGCCGCGGCAGGCGTACTTCCTGTGGAGCGCCGTGGGTGCGGTGCTGTGGGCGACGGGGGTGACGCTGCTCGGCGTCTTCCTCGGCGGCATCCCCGTCGTCAAGGAGAACATCGAGGCGGGCCTGCTGCTCATCGTGGCGGTGTCGGTGCTCCCGATCGTCATCGAGGTGCTGCGCGCCCGTCTGCGCGACCGCGGCCGCGCCGGGACCGCGGCGGGCGAGAGCACCATCACCGACGTCGTCGCCGACGACATCGCGGACGTCACCGACGAGCCCGAGGACGCCCGCAGGCCCTGACGCGCGCCGCCGCGCCCCGCGAGACTCCGAGGCCGCCCGCCCCCCACCGGGGCGGGCGGCCTCCGTCCGCTCCGGGGGACCGGGCAGGATGTGCTGCGTGGCACGGCAGCGACTCCTCATCTCCCTGCGCTGGGCGGACATGGACGCCTACCGCCACGTGAACAACGTGGAGCTCCTGCGGATCCTGGAGGAGGCCCGCGTGCGGGTCTTCAGCCAGCCGCTGGGACGCGGCGGGGACTCCATGCTGGGCACGGGCATGGTCGTCGCCCGCCACGAGGTCGAGTACCTCGCGAGCCTCGACTACCGCCCCGAGCCGGTGGCGGTCGACCTGTGGGTGCACGCGGTCGGCGGGGCGAGCTTCGACGTGGGCTACGAGGTCCTCGAGCCCGACGGCGGGCCGGTCTACCTGCGGGCCACGACGTCGCTGGTCTCCTACGACTTCACCACCGGCCGCCCGCGCCGGCTCGACGACGAGCAGCGCGCGGCGCTGGAGGGGCTGCGGGACGCCCCGCCCGTGCTGCGCCGCGGCGGCAGGCGACCCGAGGCGGCCGCCGACGCGGGCCCCGCCGCCGGCTGAGACGCCCGGGAGGAGCACGTGTCGGAGTGGCTGGCCGGGATCTTCTCCCCCGACCTCGCCTCCCTGGGGGCGGCGGCGGTCTACGCCGTTGTCTTCGGCATCGTCTTCGCCGAGTCGGGGATCCTGCTCGGCTTCTTCCTCCCCGGTGACACGGTCCTCTTCACCGCCGGCCTGCTCGCCGCTGCGGAGGGCAGCCCCCTGTCGCTGGCCGTGCTGGTGGCGGGGGTGACGCTCGCGGCGGTCCTCGGCGACGCGGTCGGCTACTGGTGCGGGCGCCGCCTCGGCCGCCCGTGGCTGCTGCGGCGGGCGGGCCGGATGGCGCGGCACCTGCCCGCGGCGGAGTCCTTCTACGAGCGCTGGGGGTGGGGGGCGGTCGTCGCCTGCCGGTTCTTCCCCTGGATCCGCACCTTCACGCCGATCGTGGCGGGCACCGCGCGGATGCCGTACCCGCGCTTCGTCACCGCCAACGTCGCCGGCGCCCTGCTGTGGGGCGCGGGGCTGGTGCTCACCGGCTACGCCGCGGCCTCCGTGCCGTGGGTGAAGCACGCGGCCTACGCGGTGGCGGTCGTCGCCATCTCCGCGTCGCTGGCCGGGCCGGTGGCCGCGGGCGTCCGGCGGCTGCGGCAGCGTCGGGCCGGGCGGGCGCTGCCGTGACCGGCCCGCTGCGCGACGGCAGGGTCGACAGCTCGCTGCGCGACGGCCTGGCGGCACCGGTGCGGACGGAGACCGTCGTGGAGCGCTCCCGCTTCGTGTGCACCCTGCTGCCCGCCCTGGACGCGGCGGCGGCCGATGCCGCGGTGGCGGCGGTGCGCGCGGAGCTGACGGGCGCGGGCCACCACTGCACCGCCGCGGTCCTCGGCCTCGACGGCGCCGAGCAGCGCAGCGGCGACGACGGGGAGCCGGCGGGGACGGCGGGCGCCCCCATGCTGGCGGCCCTGCGGGCGTCGGGGCTGTCCGGGCTGGTGGCGGTGGTCAGCCGCTGGTTCGGCGGCACCCTGCTCGGCACGGGCGGCCTGGTGCGCGCCTACGGCGGGGCGGTCTCGCACGCGCTGGAGCAGGCGCCGGTGCTGCGGCGGCGGGCGGCGGAGCGGGTGCTGCTCACCGCGGGCCACGCCGCGGCCGGGCGCACCGAGGGGGAGCTGCGCCGCTGGCTGGCCGCCTCCGGCGGGGTGCTGCTGGACGCGACGTGGGCGGCGCAGGGGTGGCGGGCGGAGGCGGCTGTGCCCGCGGGGTCGCTGCCGGGGCTGGAGCAGGTGGTGGCGGCGCTGCGCTCGGGAGGTCCGGATCCGCGGCTGGAGCTGCTGGGCGCGACCGTGCTCGAGGACCCCCCCGGGCAGGCCCGGTAGGCGGCTCCGCTCAGCAGGCGAGCACGACCTGGTTGCGGCCGCTGCGCTTGGCCGCGTACAGGGCCTCGTCGGCCGCCGCGATGAGGCCGTCGGCGTCGTGGCCGTGGACGTGGAGGACCGACACCCCGGCGGAGACGGTGACGCGCACGGCCGCCGCCCCGCTCACGATCACCCCGTCGCCGCCGCCGACGGGGCGCAGGGCCGGCAGGGGCACCCGCAGCCGGGAGCAGTTCTCCCGGATCTGCTCCGCGCGCCGCTGCGCCGCCTCGCCGTCGATGCCGGGCAGCAGCAGGAGGAACTCCTCCCCGCCGTAGCGGGCCACGACGTCGCCGTCGCGCACCCCGGCCACCAGCACGCGCGCCACCCGGCGCAGCACCTCGTCGCCCGCGAGGTGGCCGTGGGTGTCGTTGACCGCCTTGAAGTGGTCGACGTCGACGAGCACGAGCGCCAAGGGCTCGTCCTCCTCGTGGGCGCGCACGAGGGCGGAGTCCAGGACGTCGAGGAGGTGCCGGCGGTTGTGCAGGCCGGTGAGGGGGTCGCGCACGGCCTCCTCCTGCAGCCGCTCCCGCAGGCGCTCGATGACGACGATCTGCTCCTGGAGGCGCTGGTTGGCGCGGGCGAGATCGCTGACGTCGCGCACCACCACGACGCGGGCGAGGACCTCGCCGCGGTGGCCGTGCACGACGGTGGTGCGGGCGTCCAGGTGCACGCCGGGGGCCGCCTCGACGACCCGGTGCCCCTCGTCGCCGAGCGGGCGGATGACGTCCTCGCCCAGCACCTCCTCCACGCCGAGGCCGACGGCGTCGGCGTCGGCCCCGGCGTGGAAGAGGTCCGGGCGCAGCCGCGGCAGGAGGACGCGGGCGGCGGCGTTGGCGTCGACGACGCGGCCGGTGGAGTCGAGCACGAACACCGCCTCGCCGATGGTGTCCATCACCCGGGCGCGGGCCACGGGGACGAGCTGGAGCAGGCCCTGGCGGAAGACGGCGCGGAAGTGCACGAGCGCGGAGACGGCGAAGAGGAAGGGCAGCGGGTCGACCCCGTGGGTCTCCGGTTCCCAGGAGAGCACGGTCGCGGCGCCCACGAACGGCACCGACGCCCCGACGAGGAGGCTGTCGAGCTGGCGCCGGAACACCGGCCCGACGCGGCGGCGGGCGGCGACGAGGCAGGCCAGGCCTCCGCCGAGCAGGAGGTAGCAGTAGGAGACGTGCACCCAGAAGAGGGACCCGAAGCCGATGTCACCCCCCGGCGCGGTGGCGGGCGTGAAGAACGCGCCGTGCCAGGAGTTGGTGGCGACGGCCGTGAGCACCAGCGCCGGGGCCACCGCGAGGAGCGCGCCGATGCGCCGCCGCAACCGCCAGGCCGGGTCGAGCACGCTGCGGCAGAAGGCGAACGCGGCCGCGATGCTGGCGTGGACGGCGGTGTAGTCCAGCACCAGGAGGAGGGTGCGCGTCGCGGCGCCGACGTGGTGGGCGCGGGCGACGTTCAGTGCGGCGTCGAAGCCCGCCCACACCCCCACGCACACGAGTGCGACGGCCAGCGGGACGGCGGCGGGCGCCCTGCCCCGGCGGTGCCAGGCGACGCCCGCGACGGACCAGCAGAGGACGAGGAGCGCGGCGGCGAGTGCGACGACGACCGCCTCGCCCATGATCGCCTCCCCGCCCGCCTCCCCTGGCGGGAGACCCGGAAGACGACATCGGCCCGACGCGGGGTGCACCTGAGCCCCCGTCACCCCGACGGGGGCTCAGGTGCGGTCCGGGTTCAGTCCCGCGGCGGTTCGGCCCTGGTGGCGCCGGCGGCGCGCGGGCCGGTGGCCTCGCCCGCCGCGGTGTCCTCCGCCAGGACGGCGGGCGCCTGCCGGGGCGACGGCTCCGGCAGGGGGTGCAGGCCGGCGACGGAGGCCACCAGGGAGGCCGGCGCCTTGGCGATGCGGGTGTTGTAGGCGCGCACCCCGGCGACGTGGTACGCGACGTCGCCGTCGAGGCGGCGCTGGCTGTCGGCGAGCGCGCGGCGGGCACCGGCGTCGTCGGCGGCCGCGGTCTGCAGCTCGTCGCGGCGGGCGCGCTGGCGGTCGGCCTGCTGCCCGGCGGTGGTGGCGAGGTCGCGCATGCGCAGCAGCGCGGTGCGGGTCGTCCAGCCCCAGGCGAGGAGGGCGAGGACGAGGAGCAGCACGACGACGAGGACGACGATCCCGGTGGTGCCCACGGCGCTCAGCCCTCCAGCCCGAGGTCGGCCAGCCCGAACGCGGCCCGGTACTCCAGGCCGGCGGCCTCGACGCGCTCGCGGGCGCCGGTGTCGCGGTCGACGATCACCGCGACGCCGACGACGGTCGCGCCGGCCTCGCGCAGGGCCTCCACGGCGGTGAGGACGGAGCCGCCGGTGGTGGAGGTGTCCTCCACGGCGAGCACGCGGCGCCCGGCGACGTCGGGACCCTCGATGCGCCGCTGGAGGCCGTGGGTCTTCTCGGCCTTGCGGACGACGAAGGCGTCGAGGGGGCGCCCGCCGTGGGAGTCGGCCCAGCCCGCGGCGTTGGCGGCGTGCACCATCGACAGCGCGACGGGGTCCGCGCCGAGGGTGAGCCCGCCGACGGCCTCGAAGTCCCAGCCGGCGACGAGGTCGAGCATGACGGGCCCGATGAGGGGGGCGGCCTCCCCGTCGAGGCTCGTGCGGCGCAGGTCGACGTAGTAGTCGGCCTCCTTGCCGGAGGCGAGGGTGACCCGGCCGCGCACGACGGCGCGCTCGGTGATGAGGGCGGCGAGGCGCTCGCGGGCGGCGCCGGTGGCGGAGGTCGTCGCGGGAGGGCTCGCGGGGGTCGGGGAGGAGGCGCTCACGCTGCCGAAGCGTAGTTCCCGGCGGGCCCGGCCCGGGACGTGCTCGCGCCCGGGCGGTGGCGGGGTGCTCAGGCGGCCAGCGGTGCCGGTCCGGCGGGGCGGGGGCGCTCGGCCAGGTTCATCGCGGGGATCGTCCAGTGGGTCAGGGGCCCCATGGCGAGGGCGAAGACCACCGTGCCGGCGCCGACGCTCCCGCCGAGGAGCCAGCCGAGGGCCAGCGCGGACACCTCGACGGTGGTGCGGACCGCCCGCAGGGAGTGCCCGCGCGCGGCGAGGCCGGTGGAGAGCCCGTCGCGGGGGCCTGGGCCGAGGCCGGCGCCGATGTAGGCGCCGCTGGCGACGGCCGCCAGCGCGACGCCCGCGAGGAGGAGGGTGACGCGGGCGGCGCCTCCCGTGGGGGCGGGCACCAGCGCGAGGGTGGCGTTGATCGTGAGGCCGATGACGAGGACGTTGGACACGGTGCCGAGGCCGGGTCGCTGCCGGATGGGCAGCCAGAGCAGCAGCACGACGGCGCCGACGAGGATGGACCACGTCCCGACCTGCAGGCCGAAGGTGCGGCTGAGGCCCTGGTGCAGGACGTCCCACGGTGGCACGCCGAGCCCGGCGAGCAGCATCAGCCCGTGGCTGGCCCCGAAGAGCAGCAGGCCCGCGTAGAGCAGGCCGATGCGCAGCAGGAGGCGGTCTCCCGGGAGGGGCAGCAGGAAGCGGGACATGGGTCGAGGGTGGCAGGATTGGCCTGGTCTCGACATAGCCAAGCCGGTCGCACTGGCCTGGCCGACCCCGGAGGAGGCCGCGGTGCCGGTCCTGCCCCCCCGCCAGGTGGCGACGCTGCTGCGGCCCTACCTCGTCAGCGGCCCCGCCTACGCCGGGGTCGCCGCCGGCCTGCGCTCCCTGCTGCTCGACGGGCGCCTGCCCTCCGGCAGCCGCCTGCCCTCCGAGCGCGACCTCGCCGCCGCCCTCGGCGCCAGCCGCACCACCGTGACGGCCGGCTACGACCTGCTGCGCGAGCAGGGCTTCGTGCGCAGCCGCCGCGGCGCCGGCAGCACCCTGCTGCTCCCCGACTCCCGGGCGGTGCGCCCGCTGGTGCCCGGCTCGGCGCTCGACCCCGCCGCCGGTGCCGCCGAGCGCGACGACGTCCTCGACCTGGCGGTGGCGGCCCTGCCCGCGCCCTCCGTGCTGGCCGAGCTCGCCCACGAGGCGGCCGACGCGCTGCCCGCGGTCCTCGGCGGGCACGGGCTGCACCCCCTGGGGCTGCCGGCGCTGCGCGAGGCCGTCGCCGAGCGGTTCAGCGCGCGCGGCCTGCGCACCGACGCCGGGCAGGTGCTCGTGACGTCCGGCGCGCTGCACGGCTGGGACCTGGTGCTGCGGGCGCTGGCCCGTCCCGGCGCGCGCGTCCTGGTGGAGCAGCCCAGCTACCCCTCCGTGCTCGACGCCGTCCTGGCGCGCGGCCTGCGCCCCGTCCCGCTGCCGGTCAGCGCGGACGGCTGGGACCTCGTGGCCGCACCGGACCTGCCGGGGCTGGCGCACGTGACGCCGGACGCGCAGAACCCCACCGGCCTCATCGCCTCGGCCGAGCAGCGGCGGGAGCTGCTGGCGGCGCTGCCGTCGGCGACCTTCGTGGCGGACGAGACGTTCGCGGACCTGCTGGACCCCGGCGTCGTGGAGGCCGGCCCGCCGCCGCCGCTGGCCGCGCTGGCACCGCCGGGACGGGTGCTGACCGTGGGCTCGCTGAGCAAGTCGGTCTGGCCGGGGCTGCGGGTCGGCTGGGTGCGGGCGCCCGCGGACGTGGTGCGTCGGCTGGCGACGGCGCGGGGCGGGCAGGACCTCGCCTCCCCCGTCCTCGAGCAGCTGCTGGCGGTCGCGGTCCTGGCGCGGGGCGGGACGGTGCTCGCCGAGCGCCGGGAGCTGCTGCGCCGCCGCCGGCAGGCCCTGCTGGCCGCGCTCGCCGAGCACGCCCCGACGTGGCGGATCGACCCGCCGCAGGGCGGGATGGTCGCGTGGATCGACCTGGGCGAGTCGGTGAGCACGGCACTGGCGGAGCTGGCCGCGACGCGGGGCGTGCGGCTGGCGCCGGGTCCCCGCTTCGGGCTCGGCGGCACGCACGACCGGTTCCTGCGGCTGCCGTTCACCCTCGCCGAGGAGGAGTACGCCCCGCTGGTGCGGCGGCTGCACGAGTGGGCGCAGCAGCTGCGGCCGGCGCAGGGGCGCGCCGGCCGCCGGGAGCGCCCCGGCACCTGGACGGCGTGAGCGGGACCGGCGCGGCCGCGGGGCCGGGTGTCGGGACGCGCGGGTAGCCTCGCGGCCGTGCGCCTGGCCACTTGGAACGTGAACTCCGTCCGCGCCCGCCTCGACCGGGTCCTGGCCTGGGTGCAGCGCAGCGACGTCGACGTGGTGGCGCTGCAGGAGACGAAGTGCAAGGACGCGCAGTTCCCCGCGCAGCCGTTCGAGGACCTCGGCTACGCCGTCGCGCACCACGGGCTGTCGCAGTGGAACGGGGTGGCGCTGCTGTCGCGGGTGGGGCTGGAGGACGTGCGGACGACGTTCGCGGCCGACTGCCCCCCGTTCGGCGACCCGCCGGTCGTGGAGGCCCGCGCGATCGGGGCGCTGTGCGGCGGGGTGCGGGTGTGGAGCCTGTACGTGCCCAACGGCCGCGGCCTGGACGACCCGCACTACCCGTACAAGCTGGCGTGGCTGGAGGCCCTGCGCGCCGGCGGCGAGCGGTGGCTGGCGGAGGACCCGCAGGCGCCGGTGGCCCTCTGCGGGGACTTCAACATCGCCCCGACCGACGAGGACGTCTGGGACGTCTCGGTCTTCGAGGGCTCGACGCACGTGACCGAGCCCGAGCGGGCCGCCTTCCGCGCCCTCACCGAGACCGGCTTCGCGGACGTGGTCCGCCCGCACGCCCCGGGCCCGGGGGTCTACACGTACTGGGACTACCAGCAGCTGCGCTTCCCGAAGCGGCAGGGCATGCGGATCGACTTCGTCCTGGGGTCCCCGGCGCTGGCGGCGCGGGTGCGCGGGGCGCTGATCGACCGCGAGGAGCGCAAGGGCAAGGGCGCCTCCGACCACGCGCCGGTGGTCGTGGACCTGGACGACTGAGCCCTTCCGGCCGGCACGGCCGGGGGCCCGGAACTCACCCTCGTGCCACTGGTCCGAACGGGTATCGCGGCGCGACGTCGGCGGCGGGCGCTCACTACTGTCCCTGGCGTGCGAGCACCCGTGAGCAGCCGTGACGTCGAGGAGGCGGAGGTGACCGCCGCCCTCGACGCCCGGGGGCAGCAGGCCGTCGCCGACCTCCTGGAGACCTGGGCCTACACGCCCCAACCGGGCGACACCGTCTCCATCGGGCGCCTGCTGATCGCCGCGAGCGAGCACCGCGTCTACGCGGGGGACCCCCACGGCGCGCTGCGCCTGGCGCAGCGGGCGGTGGAGACCGGTGACGACGTGCCGCCGGACGCGCGCTGCTACGTCGTCTCCGCGCTGCTGGCCTGCGGGCGCGGCGAGGAGGCGTGGGTCCTGACGGAGCGCGTGATGGCCGACCACGTCCGCGCGGACGCAGAGGTGTACCTGTTCCTCGGGGAGACGTACGGCTGGTACGGCGAGGCGGCGGCGGCGGCGCAGGTCTTCGGGCGGGGGCTGTTCCGCTGCGCCGGCGACAGCGAGGCGGTGGAGTCGCTGCTGGGCGCCTGGCGCCGCTCCCGGGCGGCCCGCTCCGGCCGGATCGACCTGGACGACCTGCCGGGCCAGCGCGTCCCCCACTGACGCCGGTCGAGGGGCCCTGGGTGTACCGGGCCAGGACGTGTCCTGCGGATCAGGGAGCCACCTCAAGCTGGCGATGATCGCGCCCTCAGCGCGGCGGAGTCGGATGTCTCAGCGGTGCTAGTGCGGCTTGGTGAAGGGGAGGCTGATCGTTCGCGGGCCGACCTCGACGGACGCGGCCTGCGGGAGCCCGTGCCACCAGCACGCCCAGAGCCAGCCGATGTGGTGGATGGTGGGCTCGGTGCCATCGGTGAGACGGACATGGACGTCGACCCCGCCTCCCTCCGGTACCTCGCCGAACAGAGACCAGCCGGTGGGTGAGCCGTCCCATGACCCGCCGCGGCCGGTGATGGCTGCCTGCCCGGTCCACTTCCCCCAGTCCAGCTCGTCGGCGGTGCTGCGGCCGGCGAGCTCCTCCTGGTGGAGCTGCAGGTGCGTCTCGCGCCAGTAGCCGTCGCCGCGCCACTGCAGCACCCAGTCGCAAGTGGGGATGACCAAGGACTTGATGTCCTGACGGTCGGGCTCGGTCACGTCGTCTCCCTGCTGGTGCGAAGACTCCGACGCTAGTCAGTAGGGCAGACCGCGAGCAGCAGCTTGGACACGGTGTGCTCAGCCACCGCGATGGCGCCCTCAGCGCGTCAAAGTCGTGCGTTCGCCAGCTAGTGCCTGACATCGTTGCTGGATGCGCGTAGAGGACGCGGCCCCCGTGACGCCAGCTGGGAGGTCGACCGGCCGGTCTACCGCGTCTACTTCTGGGAGCGGTCGCCGTCGGACCCGCAGAGTGGATGGTCCTGCCACGAGCACCGGCTGCATGACGTGCAGGATGCCCACGAGGTCCTCCAGTGGGCGCGGAAGCATGCCGAGGGCCGCACCCCTGTCGTGTATGTCGAAGCACTCGACGACGGCCAGCTTGGGCTGCTCCGGCTGCACGGCGCGGACCCCAACGCTGCCGCCCCCGAGCCCGGCCCGGAGCGGATGGCTTCTGCCAAGGGCTGACGAGGGCGCGTACGCGCACGCAGCGCGTCATGAGCATGCACGTCTCATGGGGGTCACTGGCGTGTCGGCTCGGCGCCGTTCCACGCCCAGAAGGCGGAACCGAGGAGGGCGAAGCAGGGAACGGCGATCGCGACGCCGAGGAGTCCGGCGCTGGTGACGCCTATGAACGCGGCGGGTAGCAGGATCAACCAGGTGAGGCCGAAGGGCGTGGCGATGGTGCGGCGTGCCGGCTTCCTCGGCGTTCCCCGGGGGGTGAGCGTCCACGAACCCGGCTCGTGCGCCAGCAGCCGGCCGGCGGGAGTGAGGCGGTGCCCGTCGGGCAGGACGATGACGGCCCTGCCGCCGCGGCAGGGGTAGACGGTGACGGGCGTGAGGGCTCCCGCGATCTGGTCGAGCACCGGTTCCCACACCACCGCCTGGTAGTACCGGTCCTGGATGGAGCTCACCTGCGCCTTCCGCCCCGAGCTGAGCCGGTGCAGGAGCTTGCGGCGCGCCGGCAGGGGAGGCTCGGTGAGGGAGGAGGGCGGCATGAGGGCTGCGAAGGTGCGCCTGCCGCGCTTGTACTGAGCGCCCATGACGATCAGCTCCATCGGTGTTCCGGTCGAGGTTCCCACTGCTGCCGCAGCCCAGCGGTTGCGCCCGAGCCGGACCGCCCAGCCCAGCAGCCACACCAGCCCCGTCGACACCCCGAGGAAGCCGGTGAACATCGCATCCTCGCCGGGCCCGGACGCTCGTTCCAGGTCGGCGGGGAACACCTCCCCGGATGGGTCGGCGGGGTCGTAGCGCACCGCGAAGGGCACACCGACCGCGGCGTCGGCCTCGGCGTGGACGTAGAAGTCGTCGCGGTGCGCGTCCCCGCCCGCGTCGGTCCACTCCACCGTCACGTCGAGCTCGTCCTCGCCGAAGACGTCGACGACCCCACCGGCGGCGACTGCCGTAGCCCGCGCGTACTGCTCCTGCGCTGCAGACCACAGCGCGAAGGTGGACCCGCCCAGCACGGTGCAGGCGGTCACGATGGACGCGATCCCCACCAGGGTGCTTCCTCGCACCCCGAGCCGATCCACCCCGCTCATACGGCAGGAGCCGGTTCCACCGGCGTCATCGACGCCTCGCGACTCCACCGCAGCCACACGATGGAACACAGCACGGCGCAGCCGAACGCGCCCAGGGGCCACAGCATGCGAGTGATCAGGTGGGCGACGTTGTCGACCGACTGCGGGGAGGCGGGGTCGTAGACGACCGGGACCTGCTGACCGACGCGGTAACCCTCGTTGCCGACCTCCGAGGCCACCGACGTCCCATCGGCTAGGCGAAAGGTGATGCCCGCGAGGGCGAAGTTGGTGCGAGCCCCCTCGCTCACGTACAGGGAGGTGACGGTCGCGGTGGTCTCAACGCCCCGGGTGCTGAGCGTCACGGCCTCATATGTGAACAAGGCCCCGAAGGCGAGTGAGGCGGCGACGACGACGGCGAAGAAGGTGTGTGCGCCCCATTTCTCAAGTCGGTTCGACCAGGAGGCGGGATCGTCGTCTTCCGGCGGGCGCCGGTCGAGGCTGGGGACGTGCGGATGGCCAGGGGAGGCGCGATGGCGCGGGCTCCTGGCCCGGCCCGAACGGACGTGGGAGGATCCAGCCGGTCGCGGGTCGTGGCCGGTCACCGGCGGGGCCAGCATCGCCGAGAAGGCTGGCCTCGACCCACGGTCCACGCACGCACGTCGTCCATGGTGCCGCACCGGCTCGACCAGGTAAGGCGTTAAGCGCCGACCACTACAGCGCGTCACCCCCTCGGCTCACGGGCGCTGACCGATCGGCTCATCACGCCGGTCGACACACCACTGAGAGCTGTCAATGCGCCTGCCAACATGCCAGCCGCCGAAGCGGGCGATCCCGCCGTTGAGTGCTCGCTCATCGACAAAGCGCGGTCTCAACCGGCTGTTGCAACGAGCACCTTGTGGAGCGCTTGGCGGGGAGTCTGCCATGACAGAGTCTGGCGGGGTCGGTCGTTGAGTTCCGCGGCGGTGGCGTCGAGGTCGGCTTGGGTGTGCCGGCTGAGGTCGCTGCCCTTGGGGTAGTACTGCCGCAGCAGCCCGTTGGTGTTTTCGTTCGAGCCTCGCTGCCAGGGGTGGTGGGGGTCGGCGAAGAACACCGGGCAGCCGGTGGCGATGGTGAATCCGGCGTGCGCGGCCATCTCGCTGCCGTTGTCCCAGGTCAGTGACCGCAGCAGGTGCGCGGGCAGGCGCTGGGCCAAGGTGGAGAGGACCTCGACGACAGCGTCGCTGCCGCGCCCGGCGGGCAGCTGACCCAGCAGGACGTAGCGGGTGCTGCGCTCGACGAGGGTGATGACGGCGCTGGCGTTGTTCTTCCCGATGATCAGGTCACCTTCCCAATGGCCGGGGACGGCTCGATCCGCGGCCTCGGGTGGTCGGGTGGAGATGTTGAAGCCGGCTGCCCAAGGCCGGCGGGAGTGCACGACCCCGGCGACCTCGCTCTGGTGGCGGCGCACGGCCCGTCCGCTGCGCAGTGCGACCTGGCGGGTCAGCTCCGCCCGCAGATTGCCCCGGCCCTGGACGTAGATGGCCTGGTAGATCGTCTCGTGGGACACCTGCAGCTCCGGCTGGTCGGGGAAGTTCTCCCTCAACCATGCCGAGATCTGCTGCGGTGACCAGCGCCGGGCCAGCTTGTTGACCACCGTGCGGCGCAGCAGGGTGGAGGTGCCCACTCCCCACTGCGGGCACCAGCCCCGCCCCCGGCTGTTGGGCTCGAAGCCGAGCTTGCACCCGCGCGGGCGCCGGGCGCGGGCGTCGGCTCGGATCTGCGCCCGCCGGGCCTGGTATCCCCAGCGGTAGAGCCCGTCCCCGCCTCGCCGGGTGCGTCGACGCTCCAGACGCTCACGCAGCGCCCGGCCACCGTGCTTGGGCCCATGACGGGCACTGTTGTTGCGCTTGATCTCCCGCCAGACCGTGCTGCGGTCACGGCCCAACGCGGTCGCCATCTGCGGGATCGACCACCCCGCCACCCACCACGCCTCGATCCGCACCCGCTCCGACTCACCCAACCGCGCACCCGGCATCGGCATCGGCATCGGCATCGGCATCGGCATCGGCATCGGCATCGGCACACCCTCCCAACCCCATCACCACGGCGTTGCAACAACCGGTTGAGACCGCGAAGGCGGATGTCCAGCGGCAACCATGATCGTGTTCCGCCGGGGTCTTGTGCGGGCGTGCGTGCTGACATCTGCGCGCCTCGCTAGGGGGCTGCCGCGCCTGAGAGAGTCGAGACGTGGAGGCGGGTGCAGAGGCCGGTGTGCCGTTCGCGAGCCTGCTCGCCGGCGTGGTGGGTCTGGCTCCGTGGAGTGCCTGGCAGGGCGTGGGCAGCATGCTGACGCTGGAGTTCGGGGAACCGCAGCCGGAGGACGCGGCGGGGCACGCGCGGGGGAGCTGGTCGCTGTGGGTGCAGATGGCCTCGTGGCGGATCGAGGCCGGCCGGGAGCTGCTGGCGGGCTCGGAGGACTCCCGGGAGGTCATCGCCGAGGCGCTGGATCGCATTTGCGGCCGCCGGCTGACCGGCGTCAGCGCGGACGGGCCGGTGCTGGATGCGACGTTCGACTTCGAGGGGGTGAGGTTGAAGACGTTCAGTATCTACGCCCACCCCGCCCAGGACGGTGAGCCGTACGACAACTGGATGTTCTTCTGCCCGGATCGTCGAGTCCTCGTGGTGGGGCAGGACGAGCGCTGGTCCTTGGACGCTTCCGACATGGTGGAGCAGTCGCTCGACCGTCCACGAGGCGGGCCCCAGGCCCAGTCCGGCGGGATGCAAGTCGGACACGCCGCTGCGGCGTCGGGCGTGGCGGTCCTGGGCGCGACCATGTCGCCGGCTCAGGCGCCCTTCGCCGACTTGCTGCGCGGGGCGTTCGGGTTGCTGGCGGCGCAGGTGCATAGGCGCCGCCACGGTGCCCTCAGCCTGGAGCTGGTGGCCTCGAGGGGCGGAGCCGGTGGTGACGGTGAGGAGGATTGGTTCCTCATCGTCTGGGCCGCCTCCTGGCGCCTAGAGGAGAACGGTCAGATCCTGGCCGCTGAAGGGGACGAGGTGCCGGTCGTCGAGGCGGTCCTGACACGCCTGCAGGACCGGACGCTGACCGGCGTGAGCACAGACGGCCCCGCGCTGGACACGACCTTCGACTTCGGCGGGCTCCTCCTGCGCACGTTCAGCGTCTGCACCCGCCCCGACGGCGACCACAACATTGCGAGCTGGGCGGTGTACCGGCCCAGCGGTGACGTCGTCGTGATGAAGTACGCAGGGACGTGGCAGACCCAACCGTGCGACCCGGCATGACCCGCACAAGGACCCTGCGTGAGCACGGTTCGCCATCAGCGCCGAGCTGTCAGCCGTCGCCAACGGCTGATCGACGAGCTGGCGGAGAAGAAGTGGCTCGAAGACCGCGGCGACTTGCAGGCATAGGAGCGGCTTGACGATCGCTCGCTCATCGACAAAGTCGGACGTCCGCTGGCGACCCATGATCGCGCAGTGAGGGCGGCAAAGTCGGATGTTCCGCCTGGTGGATCAGTCGGTGACGAGGGTGCCCTGGTGGTAGAGCACCTGCCATCCCGTCGCGGCGCGTCGCCACACCGTCACGCGTCGGCTGAGGCGCTGGTCCTGGCGCAGGGCGTAGGTGAGCAGGTAGGTGTCCCGGCCGAGGTCACGGCAGTGGAAGTCGGAGGTCTCCCACGGGTCCTCCCCGCCTGCGGCGTAGCGGCGCAGCAGAGCGTCCTTGACGAAGTCGCGGCTGTAGCGGCGGCCGGAGGCGCCGACCTCGAAGAAGTCGGGGGCCATCTGCTGCTCCAGGTCCTCGGCGCTTGTGCCCAGCTCGGGATGGTGGAAGAGCGGCTCCCGTGCCCGTAGCTCGGCCAGCACGGACAGGAGGGCTGGGTCCGTCGTCGGTAGCGGCTCAGCGTCGTTCACAGCGGCCATGATCGCGCCTGACCAGCGGCGATTGCGGATGTTCGGTCGTGACGCCGATGCGCGGGCGCCAGCACTACGCAGGTGCACGGTCGCGCTGGTTGAAGGGCTGGTCAGGGCCGTCCCAAGAGGCACAGCAGAAGCAGCGGCACACAGATGACCGCCTCCGGCACGGCCACCAGCAGCACGGTCACGCGGACGTTGGCTCGCTGCCTGAGGGCGATGGCGCCGGCAGCGGCGATGGGCGCGCAGACCGCGATGAGCGTCAGCGCCGTGGGGTGGTCACGGGCCGGGACCTCTGGATCCAGGACGAGCGGCAGCGTGGTCATGAAAGCGATCGGCAGCGCGACCATGAGCAGGAGCAAGCCGCCGACGCCCGCACCCAGCATTGACGCCATGCGGGGCTGCCGGTGCTCGCGGCTCGTCTCTGCGTCTGTCACGACACCTCTCCTCGGGGAGCTGCCTGGTGCTCAGCGCACCAACGGTAGGAGCTGTCGTCGTCACGACCCGTTCGATCAAGGCGATGAGCACTCGGCTGCCGCAGCATCGAGCGCGTACCTCCACCTGCCTGGCCGTTCATCGGCAAGCGCGTCACGGTGACCATCGTGATCGCGCACTCAGCGCGTCATGAGTGCGCGTGTCAGGCGACGCAGAACTCGTTGCCCTCTGGGTCCAGCATCACGACGTGGCCCAGCTGCTGCTCGTAGCGCACCTCACGCACGGTGCTCGCGCCGATGGCGACCAGTCGCTCGACCGTGGCGTGGATGAGCTGCTCGCGCGCAGGCACGTCCCACGGAGGCTCACCGGCCACCCGCAGGTCGATGTGCATGCGGTTCTTCGCCGACTTCGCCTCCGGGACCCGCAGGAAGCTCAGGGCCGGCCCTTTGCCCTCGGGATCGATGATGGAGGCGCCGTCGGGCTCGTCGTAGCCGGGCTCGGGTTCGTAGCCCAGGGCCGTGGCCCAGAAGGCGGCCAGCCGGTGTGGGTCGGCGGCGTCGCATCCCAGCGTCCAGTGCATCCCCATGCAGCCACGCTAGCCAGGCCGGCGGCACCGCCTGGATGCCGCGCTCATCGGCGGCTGAGGACGTCCAGCGGCCGCCATGATCGCGCACTCACCGCGGCAAAGGCGCGCGTTCTGCTCCCATGATTGTTGACCTGGTTGTCGGTCAAGGATGGATGCATTGGGTGCTGCGCTGGTCAGCTCATGGATGGCGAGGCTGCGATGAGCAGGGCGATGGCGGCAAGGAGCGGCAGCCACAGCAAGGTCAGCAGCACCCTGTCCCGCCGGCGCTTCGCCCGGGTCGTGGCCGGATCTTGCAGCGGGTCCACGACCGGGTCCGCGCTGCGCACGGTGTAGGCGATGGCGCCCGCGATGAGCAGCAGGCCAGGGATGAACAAAGCCAGCGCGGGGACGTCGACGCTGACGAGCGGGCCCAGCAGCGACTGAACCACCAGGAGGCCGACGAACACCGCGACGGCGACTGCAACCCAGCCCCGTGCAGCGCCGCGGCGCTTGGCGGCCGAAGCGTCGAACGCCTGCGTGATCGCTGCGCCGACGACGGCGGGGATGATGAGGTCGGCCTCGGTCAGGGTCGCCAGCCCACCAGTCAGCAGAGCGCGCCCGCTGTCGTCCGTCCAGGCGATGCCCACCGCGCATGCGGTGAAGCCGACCCACCGCGCCAGCTTGGAGGCGCGGGAGGGTGCCGGCACGTCGGCGGTCAGGTCCGCGGCGTACTGCTGAGGTGTGCCGAAGGCTTCCGCGGGGTCCTCGCCGCTGGTGCGGAGGTGGTCCCGGATCTCGGCGAGGATCTCGCCGATGCGCCGTCCGGAGACGTCCCTCATCCGCAGCGCCACCACCAAGTCTTCGCAGTAGCGCTCGACCGTCTGAGGGGCGGCGGCGCGAGGGTCGGCACCGGGGTGGTGCTCAGGGGCGGTGGGCTTGCTCATCGGGGGTCTCCGGTAGCGACGGCGTCGGGGATCAGGGTGGTGGTCAGGGAGGCGAAGGCGTGCCATCGCTCACCGTCGTCGTGCAGTCGTGCGCGTCCTTCCGGGGTGATCGCGTACCACTTGCGGCCGGGACCGGACTCGCCCTCTCGCCAGGTGGTCACGACGGCGCCGGTCTCTTCCAGTCGCGCCAGCAAGGGGTAGAGAGTGCCGCCCTTGACGCTGCCAAGGCCGGCTTCCTGCAGGTCGGCGCTGATCCGGTAGCCGTAGGTCTCGCCACGAGCGATGACCGCGAGGACGGCAAGGTCCAACACTCCGCGCAACCACTGCGCGGGCCAGGCATCGACAGCAGTGCTTGCGGTAGGCACGAGATGATGGTGCAGCTATCTAGCTAGGAAAGCAACCTACTCACTCGAACGGGCTCGCGCGGCCCACCCCGGCATGCCGCGTCAGATGCACACCGCTCGCTCTTCGACATGGGCGGACGTCCGCTGGCCGCCCATGATCGCGCCCTCAGCGCGGCGAAGTCGGATGTTTGTGAGCTTGATGTCCTGGCTGGTCAGGGGGCGGGCCAGATCGGCTGTGCTCGGGCGGCGGCGTTGAGGAAGGGCTGGGCGTCCAGCTCGTGCACGGTCGTCTCGATGCCCTGGTCCAGCCATTGGCAGACCACCTTGAGCCGGCCCGCCGGCGGCAGCGGCCACATCCAGTAGTCCCGGTCGACCGAGCGGGAGCCACCGCCACCGCCACCGCCGTGGAGGATCGGGCGGTCCGGCTTCCGGAAGGGGGCCCCGGGACCGTCGTCAGGTTGGTCGTCCCAGGGGGAGGGGTCGACGTTGGTGACGCGGCGGCCGTCGGCCAGCTCGAAGCCCCACTTCAGCCGCCCGGCGTGCCAGTCGGGCTCCATGTCGTGGGTGTAGGGACCGTCGAAGACTTCCGCGTTCAGGTCGCGGCGCCGCACCCGTCCGCGGACCCGCACGCCCAGGTTCATGGCCAGCCCGGTGGGAAAGGCACGCAAGCCGGTCAGCATGACCACTGTGGTCTCGGAGCGGCCGAGGACCAGCTCGACCGGGACGACCCCGGGGACCACGTCTTCCGGTGCGCTCTGCCACACCGGCTGCGGCGGGCTCTCCTCCACTTCGTCCTCAGCGGGGGTGGGCGGATCGGGGAAGAAGTCCACGGGCGGTCCTCCTGGGCGCATCGACGCGGGGGTGCAGCATGCCGCACGCCATCCGCTCTTCGGCATGTGACTGCGCCGCCGACCGCCCAGGATCGCGCCCTGAGGGCGGCGTGTGCGGATGTCGACCGCGTGCTGCTTCTGGTCGTGACTAGGCGGGGAGACGCCCCTGCCGGGGCGAGTGGTCGTTGGTGTCGAGGTCGTACCGGCGCTTGCTGAGCGTGGAGAGCCTGCTCTCACCCCCTTCGGTGAGGAAGACGAGGTCAACGCCACCGTTGAGCACGTGAATCCCTTCCGCGTCGTCGTCGAGGACGAGGCGGGGCTCGGCATGGCAGGTGAGCCCCGCCGCCGCCAAGGCGGTCAGCATCTCTGTGCGAGACAGCAAGCTGGGCTGGGTAGACGTGGCCCAGCCGGTCAGTGCGGTGGGCAAGGTCAGCTCTTCGCCCCAGGTCGGGATGGTGAAGGCGATCACCATGCCGTGGCAGATGAGGACTTCCAGGTCGTCCCAGTAGTGCAACCGGGGCCGCCAGCGGCGAGGTCGGGTCTGTCTCTGGCGGTCATGAGCGGGTCCCAGGATCTGCTCCAAAGGCTGCAGCGGCATGCCGCAGACCAGTGGGCCCAGGTGACCGCTGCGGCTGACCTGCAGGAGCAGGCTGAGCAGCGGTCTGGCCTCGACGACGCTCGGTCGGTAGGGCGTGGAGTCCGTCGTCACGCCTCTAGTGTCCACACCCCAATCGCTCGCTCATCGGCATGTGACTGCGCCGCCGACCGCCCAGGATCGCGCACTCAGCGCGGCAGAGGCGGACGTTCGTCGTGCGGATCTTGGCGCCACCCGACTCCAGTCACGAGCCTTCATCGGCGCCCCTAACGGGCCCGCCTGGGCACACTGATGCTCATGGCTGAGGCGGTGCGTAGTCCCTCAACTCTCGGCGTCGACATCGGCGGTGTCATCGTCGCTAGGGCCGACCACGACGATGACACCTCCTTCTTCGGGTCGCGCCCCTTGCAGACGCCGGCAGTCCCCGGAGCGCTGGAGGCTCTGGCTCATCTCCACTCAGGCCCCTTCTGCGGCCGGGTGCACTTGGTCTCCAAGGCCTCGGCCCGCATCGAAGCCGTCACCCGCGCCTGGCTCGCCCACCACCACTTCTTCGACCGCACGGGCATCGACGCGTCCCACCTGCACTTCGTACGGGAGCGGCGGGACAAGGCGCAGGTGTGCGAACGGCTGGGCGTCACCCACTTCGTCGACGACCGCCTCGACGTTCTCGCGCTCCTGGAGACCGTCGATCACCGCTACTGGTTCACCGGAGGCCTGCCTGACTCGGCCACCTCCCCGCCCCCGCCTGCTCAGGTGAGCCGCATCGTCGCCTGGAGCGAGGCGCACGACCTCTTCCAGGGTCCCGCCACTCACCCCACGCCGGGCTGAGCGGACATCCGCAGATCGACATGATCGCGCCCGCACGGCGTCATGGTCGGATGTTGGGTCGCCGCTTGGGGGCGGCGGACGTGGCACGCTGCGCAATGTGCAGCGTGGTGAAGATCAGCGGACTGGCCAGGAGCAGCCCTCGGTGATCCAAGGGGAGGCGTCGGACCGCTGCCTCTTCTGCCGGATCATCGCCGGTGACATCCCGGCTTCGATAGTCGTGCAGGACACCCATGTGGTCGCCTTCATGGACATCGAGCCGGTCAACCCCGGACACGTCATGGTCGTCCCCCGACGGCACTGCCTCGGCGTCTCGGACATGCCCGAGGACGTCGGCCTGCAGCTGTGGTCTACCGCGCACCGCCTCGCCGGAGTCATGCGCAGCGCCTTTCCCGAGACCCAGGGAATCAACCTGCTGCTTTCTGAGGGCGAGGCGGCAGATCAGAGCGTGCCCCACGCTCACCTGCACGTCATCCCCCGCAGGGCCGGCGACCCGCTACGCATCAGCGCCGCCCCCGCAGCGCCGGAACCGCGTGACCACCTCGACCAGGCAGCGCGCCAGCTCCAGGCCCACCTCCGCCCCGACTCCTGAGGCGGGGCGACACCCTCCACCCCCATGACCGCGCCCGCAGCGCGGCGAAGTCGGATGTTCGTAAGCCTCGCTCCGTGGGGCTGAGTGCCAGCATGGGGTGATGGCGTGGTGGCGGCTGAGGAGGAGGCGACAGGAGCCCGAGCCGGCCGTCGAGGAGGCACCAACGCCGTCGGGGCCGCCGGCGGATCCGCTGGATCTGCTGCCCGAGCAGCAGCGCCCGGCCGGGGGACTCGGTGTGCAACTGCAGGCCGGTGACCTCGTGCGGCCGACGCTGGAGGAGCCTCATGCGCCGGTGCTGTGGCTGAGCCGTGGCCCGGCCGAGGCCGGCGCTTGGGCGGCGCTGCGCACGCAGCACCCCCGGACCGGGCTGTGGCCGCTACTGCTGCACGGCCTGGGCAGCGGGGAGCACGAGCAGCGCCCGTGGGCGGTGGGTGAGCTGAACCCGCCCGCGGAGTACTCCGTCCCGGGGGAGCACTCAGCAGAGGCGGTGCTGGCCGAGTGGTGGCGCTGGCACGACTGGGAGGACCCCGACTTCCTCGACGACGCGGCCCCCTACGGCCCGACCTGGCCGGGCCTGGCGCCTGAACTGCCGTTGCGCGAGGACCCCGACCAGGCCGCCGACGCCCACGCCGAGGAGCTGCTGGTGAGCCCGGAGCCGAGGCCACGGCTGGGCTTGGTGGCCGCGGCCCGAGGAGCGGACGCCCTCACCGCAGTCGGCTGGAACGGGCCGGGGCAGTTCGAGTGGGACACCGGCAAGCTCTCGTCGGTGGTGCGCTCGTGGGAGGACCGCTTCGGTGCCCGGGTCGTCGGAGTCGGCTTCGCCAGCCTCCACCTCAGCGTCGCCGCACCGCCGCGGACCTGGGAGGAGGCGATGGCGATCGCGGCCGAGCACGTGACGGCCAACCAGGAGCACACGCTGATGCGGCCCTACGCGCCCGACCTCATCGGCGCCGCCTCCTGGCGCCTGTGGTGGGACTAGCGCAGCTCCTCCACACCACAGAACACATCCTCAAATCGACATGAGCGGAAGATCATCTAGCCCTCGCCGAGATCCGCAGGACGGGCTCTAGGCCGAACGGGTGATGATCAGTGCAACACTGACGGCCATGGCCTCTCTACCCCACGTTCACCGTCTGGTCACCCGACCGGCATCCGCCGTCGGGCACGGACGCTGGGAGGTGCGCCTCACCCTGGTCGCTGCCGTGGCCAGCACGGCGATCGCGGTGCTCCTGAGCGCCGTGATCCAGTCGAACCCGGCGTACTTCACGGCGGCGGTGCGCGATGTCCTCGCCGTCGCGCGCTCCGGTGACCAGCTGCCCTTCTTCACCGGTTACGTCACCTTCGCCGGGTGCGTGGGGTGGATCGCCGCGGCCGCGGCCGCGGTCCTGGCCGGCTGGGTCGCCCTGCGGCGCGGGTCGCGGCGAGCGGGTGGGCTGCTGCTGGGCGTGGGCGGGCTGTCGGCGATCCTCGCGGCGGACGACCTCTTCATGCTGCACGACGGCCCCCTGGGTGGGCAGATCCCCGAGCAGGCGATCATGGGGACCTGGGTGGTGCTGGCGGGCGTGTGGGCCCTCACCTTCCGGCGCGAGCTGCTCGCCGACCGGACCCTGCCGCTGCTGGCGCTGGCCGGCGTGTGGTTCGCGCACTCGTTCCTGGCGGACGCCGTGCCCGCGGTGGGGGCGATGTGGCTGCACGAGGAGTCGACGAAGTTCGCGGCGATCCTCTGCTGGTTCCTGTGGGTCTGGCTGCGCTCGGTGCGGACCCTGCTCCCCGCGACGGTCGACGTGCGCGACGCGGGCGCGCCGGCCGTGGATCGCCGGAGGCAGGACGTGCTGAGCTGACCGTTCGACACCGCGCGCCGGACCGGGCGGGGGCCGACTCGTAGGAGTCGGCCCCCGCCCGGTCTCGTCGGGCCGTCGGACGGCGCCCGGTCCCGTCGGGCCGTCGGACGGCGCCCGGTCCCGTCGGGCCGTCAGACGGTGACGGGCTCCTCCGCGCGCCGGACCACGAGGCCCTGCGCACCGGCGACGTGCGCCTTCGACAGGTCGATCCCGTCGGCGGAGCCGTCGGTGAGCTCCAGCGCGCCGGGCTGGACGTCCACCTCGACGGTGTCGCCGTCGCGGACCTCGCCGGACAGGATCGCCCTGGCGAGGCGGTCGCCGATCTCCCGCTGCACGAGGCGGCGCAGCGGCCGCGCCCCGTAGGCGGGGTCGTAGCCGGTGAGCGCCAGCCAGTCCTTGGCGGCGTCGGTGACCCGCAGGGTGAGCCGCCGGTCGGCCAGCCGCCTCGCCAGCCGCTCGACCTGCAGCTCCACGATCCGCGACAGCTCCTGCGTCGACAGCGGGTCGAAGACGACCACGTCGTCGAGGCGGTTGAGGAACTCGGGCTTGAACGACGCCCGCACCGCCGCCATCACGGCCTCGTGCTTCTGCTCCCGCGTCAGCCCGGGCTCGACGAGGAACTGCGAGCCGAGGTTGGAGGTCAGCACCAGGATCGCGTTGCGGAAGTCCACGGTGCGGCCCTGCCCGTCGGTGAGCCGGCCGTCGTCGAGGACCTGCAGGAGGATGTCGAAGACCTCCGGATGGGCCTTCTCCACCTCGTCCAGCAGGACCACCGAGTACGGCCTGCGGCGCACGGCCTCGGTGAGCTGACCGCCCTCCTCGTAGCCGACGTAGCCGGGGGGCGCGCCGACGAGACGGGCGACGGCGTGCTTCTCGGAGTACTCGCTCATGTCGATGCGGACCATGGCGCGCTCGTCGTCGAAGAGGAAGTCCGCCAGGGACTTCGCCAGCTCCGTCTTGCCGACGCCGGTCGGCCCGAGGAACAGGAACGAGCCGGTGGGGCGGTCGGGGTCGTTGACGCCGGCCCGGGAGCGGCGCACCGCGTCGGAGACGGCGCCCACGGCCCGGTGCTGCCCGATGAGGCGGGAGCCGAGGACGTCCTCCATGTGCAGGAGCTTCTCGGTCTCCCCTTCGAGGAGGCGCCCGGCGGGGATGCCGGTCCAGCCCGCGACGACGTCGGCGATGTCGTCGGGGCCGACCTCGTCGGCGACCATCGGCTTGTGCGTGCCGCCGGAGGACTCGGCGGCCTGCGCGGCGGCGAGGTCGGCCTCCAGGGCGGGGATGCGCCCGTAGAGGATCTCGCTGGCGCGGCCGAGGTCGCCCTCGCGCTGGAGCCGCTCCGCCTGGGAGCGCAGCTCGTCGATCTGCTGCTTCAGCTCGCCGACGCGGTTGAGCCCGGCCTTCTCCTGCTCCCAGCGGACGGTGAGGGCGGCGAGCTGCTCCTGCTTGTCGGCGAGGGTGGCGCGCAGCGCCTCCAGCCGGTCGCGGGAGGCGTCGTCGCCCTCCTTCTCCAGGGCGAGCTCCTCCATGAGGAGCCGGTCCACGGCCCGGCGCAGCTCGTCGATCTCGATGGGCGAGGAGTCGATCTCCATGCGCAGGCGGGAGGCGGCCTCGTCGACGAGGTCGATGGCCTTGTCCGGGAGCTGGCGGCCGCTGATGTAGCGGTCGGACAGCGCCGCGGCGGCGACGAGGGCGGAGTCGGCGATGGCGACCTTGTGGTGCGCCTCGTACCGCTCCTTGAGCCCGCGCAGGATGGCGATGGTGTCGGCCACGCTCGGCTCGCCCACGTAGACCTGCTGGAAGCGGCGCTCCAGGGCGGGGTCCTTCTCGATGCGCTCGCGGTACTCGTCGAGGGTGGTGGCGCCGACGAGGCGGAGCTGGCCGCGGGCGAGCATGGGCTTGAGCATGTTGCCGGCGTCCATGGAGCCCTCGGCGGCACCGGCGCCGACGACGGTGTGGAGTTCGTCGATGAAGGTGACGATCTGGCCCTCGCTGCGCTGGATCTCGGCGAGGACGGCCTTGAGGCGCTCCTCAAACTCACCGCGGTACTTCGCGCCGGCGACCATGGCGGCCAGGTCGAGGGAGATGAGCCGCTTGTCCCGCAGCGACTCCGGCACGTCGCCGGCGACGATGCGCTGCGCGAGGCCCTCGACGACGGCGGTCTTGCCGACGCCGGGCTCGCCGATGAGGACGGGGTTGTTCTTGGTGCGCCGGGACAGCACCTGCACGACGCGGCGGATCTCGGAGTCGCGGCCGATGACCGGGTCGAGGTGACCCTCGCGGGCGGCCGCGGTGAGGTCGACGCCGTACTTCTCCAGCGCCTGGTAGGCGCCCTCAGGGTCGGGCGAGGTGACCTTGGCGCCGCCGCGGACGGACGGCAGGGCGTCGAGGAGCGCGTCGCGGGTGGCGCCGACGGCGCGCAGGGCCTCGCCCGCGGCGGAGGTGCCCGCGGCGGCGGCGAGGAGGAGGTGCTCGGTGGAGACGTAGGCGTCGTCGAGCGAGCGGGCCTCGTCGCCGGCGGCCTGCATGAGCTGCAGGGCGGGACGGGACAGCTGCGGCTGGGCGACGCTAGAGCCGGAGGCGCTGGGCAGCGAGGCGAGGGCGCCCTTGACGCGGTTGAGCACGGTGCGGCGGTCGGTGCCGAGCTTGTCGAGCAGGACGCCCGCGACGCCGTTCTCCTGCTCCAGGAGCGCGGCGAGGACGTGCAGGGGCTCGACCATGGGGTGACCGCCGTTGGTGGCGCGGCTGACGGCGTCGGAGAGCGCCTCCTGGGCGCGGGTGGTGAGCTTCAGGTCCACGGGTGCTCCCTCCTGTGGTGTGGTGTGGACGGCTGCCCGGTACAACGCACCAGAGTTGAGTTTGTTCCGCTCAACCTGTGCGTCAGGGCCGCTCCACGCCTCGGGGCGGGGACGTCGCACCGGCAACACGACGCGCGTCGCCGGTGCGACGTCCCCGCGCCGCCCCTACCCGAGGACCCACTGCTGGTTGGCGGCCCCGATGCACGTCCAGACCAGCACCCGCGCCCCGTTGGCGGTGCCGGAACCCTCCACGTCGAGGCACATGCCGGTGTGGGCGGAGGCGATGGTGCCGTCGGCGCGGACGTCCCACTTCTGGTTCACGCGGCCGTTGCACCGGTAGGTGCCGACGACGGCCCCGGGGGCCGTGCGCGCCTTGAGCACGTCGAGGCACCTGTCGCCGTAGACGCGGATCTCCCGCGCCGCCGTGCGGGTGAAGCGCTGGTTCACCGCGCCGCTGCAGTCCCAGATCTGCAGGGGGATCGAGTCCCCGCGCTGGGCGCCGGGGACGTCGAGGCAGCGGCCGGACTGCTTCCCGCGGACGGCGCCCGGGAACGGGGCCGGGGTCGGGGCGGGGGCGGGTGCGCCGACGTCGACGGAGTACGCGGTGGTGTCCAGCCGCCCGGCGCCGGTGAAGACCTCGGCGCCCGCCTGCACGCTGGTGAGGTACTTCGACTCGTCGAGCCAGCCGCGCGCCTCGAGGACGTCCAGCGCGTCGTCGAGGTCGAGGGACACCGAGCCGGTGTTGCTGGTGCGGACGAAGGAGTAGACGTTCCAGCCGATGTTGCCCCGGTGGAGGTCCCACGTCGCGCCGCCGAACTCGACGGTGGCCTCGCGGGGGCCGATGGGGGCGGCGCCTCCGCTGCGGTGGGTCCAGACCATCACCTCGTCGGTGGGCTGGTTCTGCCACGTGGGGTCGGCCACGTCGTGCAGCCAGAGGTCGTAGGCCACGTTCATGGCGCCCGGGGTGCTCTCGGTGACGGAGTACTGCCAGCGGGTGTCGATCGGCCGTTCGTCGGAGAGCTGCACGGGAAGGCCGCTGCCGGGGACCTTCGTGCCCCAGTGCCAGCCCATGACGGCGCTGGCGTAGGACTTCACCGCAGTGGGACCGCCCGACCAGTTCCAGCTCGTGCTCCACGAGATCGTCGATCCCGTGACGGAGCCGCTGGTGAGGCACTGCGACCCGCTGCCGGCGTCGGCGCCCCAGAGGTTGTTGTTCAGCCAGTACTTGCCGAACGGGGTGACCGAGCCGTAGCGCTCGCAGACCGTGTCGGCGCTGGCCGGAGCCGCCGAGACCACCAGGCCGGAGGCGGCGAGCGCGACGGCTGCCAGCGCACTGCCGACGTCGCGGCGTCGCGTCCGGGTCGGCGCGTCGGTGGGCACGTCGGTGGGCACGTCGGTGGGCACGTCGGTGGGCACGTCGGTGGGCACGGAACCTCCCCGCGGCGGCGGGGTGCCACCGGTCGAACTCCTCCCCGACGACGGGGGTGGCGGACTCGGCCGAGCGCCACGGGAACGGGAACCTAGGTGATCATGCGTGACGGGGTCAACACGGAGCGGCGTCAGGACCCACCTGCGCACCCACCTCCCGAGGGCCGGGCCGCCTCAGCCGCTGCGGGGCGACATGTAGGGCGCCACCGCCGAGGCGTCGCCCATCGAGCTGCGCTGGATCACGGCGAAGCTGCCGTCGGCCTGCAGCACGACCGCGGCGACGTCGTCGAGGCTGCCCAAGCCGTTCTCCCGGGCGGCGGAGTGGACGTCCGACTCGAGGAAGCGGTGCCGCCTCATCGCGGGCTCGACGAACTCCCCGTCGTGGAAGAGCAGGACGGGGCCGGTGTCGACGAGCCGACGGAAGCCGGAGGAGCGCCGACGCAGCGCCGCGAAGGCCCACTGCAGCGCCACCAGCAGGGTCAGTGCGAGCAGCGCCACGACGAGGGGGACCTCGGTGGCGGTGAGGACCCGCCCGTAGGCCGATCCGAGCGTGACCGTCAGCACGAAGTCGAACGGCGTCATCTTCGCCAGGTTGCGCGGGCCGGTGACGCGCAGGACGCCCACCAGCCAGACGTAGCCCAGGGTCCCGACCACCAGCAGCCGGACGACGGGGTCCCAGCCGCCCCACCACAACTCGTCCACAGCGCCCCTCCTCTCGTGCGGCGACCCGCTGGTCGCCCGCGCCGACCCTCCCAGCCCGGGGCGCGCCCGGCGCGGGGACGACCGCACCGGCCCGGGGCGCGGCGCGGCCGGACGCTCCCGCGTCCGCGCCCCGGGCGCCGGCTCCTGCGATGCTTCGGGGGTGTCCGCACGCGAGCTCGTCGTCCTCGGCACCGCCAGCCAGGCCCCCACGCGCACGCGCAACCACAACGGGTACCTGCTGCGCTGGGACGGCGACGCCGTGCTGTTCGACCCCGGCGAGGGCACCCAGCGCCAGGTGGTGCACGCCGGGGTGTCCGTGACCCGGGTCGGACGCATCTGCGTCACCCACGCCCACAACGACCACTGCCTCGGCCTGCCCGGCGTGCTGGCCCGCATGCACCTCGAGGGCGTCACCCGGCGGGTCCCCGTGCACGGGCCGGCCGCCGCCACCGACCACCTGCGCGCCCTCGTCGGCGTCGCGGCGGTGGACCTCGACGTGGAGGTGCTCCCCTGCGACCCGCCCCCAGGCGGTGACGTGGAGGTCGCGGTCGTGGGCGGCGCCCGGCTCGCCGCCCGCTACCTCGACCACCGCGTCCCCGCGGTCGGCTACCGCCTCGACGAGCCGCAGCGGCGCGGCTTCGTCCCGGAGCTGCTCGCCGCCGCCGGCATCAGCGGACCGGAGGTGAAGCTGCTCGCCGAGCGCGGGGAGCTGCGCGGGGTGCGGGCCGACGACGTCTCCGAGCGCCGCCGCGGCCAGTCCTTCGCCTTCGTCATGGACACCCGGCTCTGCCCCGCCGTGGCGGAGCTGGCCCGCGACGCGGACATGCTGGTCTGCGAGTCGACGTTCCTCGACCGCGACGCCGACCTGGCGCAGCGCTACGCCCACATGACCGCCCGGGAGGCCGCCACGGTGGCCGCCACGGCCGGGGTGCGCCGCCTCGTCCTGACGCACTTCTCCCAGCGCTACACCGATCCGGCGGAGTTCCTGGCCGAGGCCACCCGGGCGGTGGCCGACGCCGGCGGGCACACCGAGGTGGTCGTCGCCGGCGACCTGGACGTCGTCGAGGTGCCGCCGCGGCGCTGAACCGCGCGGCGCGCGCGTCACCTGAACGGGTGAGTCGGCCGCCACCACGGCGGGAGACCCCGCGGAAGACGGCCTAACCTGTGGGTTCGACTGCGGATCGAGGAGTTCACCCTGCCTGCCGACCGGCCGAGACCGAGGACCCGAACCCTGCGGACGGCGTTCGCGACCGCACTGCTCACCCTGAGCGCCACGGCGTTCGCGGCCTGCTCCGACAGCGCCACACCCCGCGGGGAACCCCCCGAGGCGCCGCGGCTCCACGTCGACCCCGAGGGCCCCGCCGCCGCCCAGCTGCGCGCGTGGAACGCGGCCGGCGAGAAGGAGAAGGCGTTCTGGCTGCGGCAGATCGCGGAGCAGCCCGTCGCGACGTGGTTCGGTGACCCCCACGCCGACCCGCGGCCTGCCGCGGCGGAGCTCACCGCGGCCGCGGCCGCCCGGAACCGGACCGCCCTCCTCGTCGCTTACAACATCCCCGGACGCGACTGCAACCTGCACTCCGCCGGCGGACTCGCCACCCACGAGGAGTACCTGGACTGGGTGCGCCGCCTCGCCGACGGGATCGGGGAGGCGGACGCCATCGTCGTCCTCGAGCCGGACGCGGTCCCCCACGCCCTGGAGGGTTGCCTGGAGGGTTCCCACCACACCGCGGAGCAGCGCTACGCCGCGCTGCGGGAGGCGACGGGGATCCTCAAGCGCAACCCCGCGACCCGCGTCTACCTCGACGCGGGCAACGCCGGCTGGATCGACGACCTCGACGCCCTCGCCGCCGCGCTGCGCGCCTCGGGCCTCGAGGAGGCCGACGGCTTCGCGCTGAACGTGTCGAACTTCAAGACGACGGAGTCGAGCGCCAGCTACGGACGGGCCCTGTCCGACCGCACCGGCGGTGCGCACTTCGTCATCGACACCAGCCGCAACGGTGCCGGCCCGGCGGAACCCGACGGCAGCGGGACGGAGTGGTGCAACCCCCCGGGCCGGCACCTCGGGGCCGAGCCCACCCTGGCCACGGGCGACCCGCGCATCGACGCCTACCTCTGGGTCAAGCAGCCGGGCGACTCCGACGGGTCCTGCCGGCCGGGCGAGCCCACCGCCGGGGCCTGGTGGCCCGAGTACGCGCTGGACCTCGTGATGAACACCCGCATGGGGCACCCCTACACCGGCCATCCCTGACCCGGCGCCCACCGCCGCAGCCGCCTCGCGCCGGAGCCCTCCGGCGCGGGCGGCGGGCCGGCACCGCCGGGGACGCGAACGCCCCGGTCCCCCTCGCGCGAGGGGGACCGGGGCGTTCGTGCCGGCGGGTCCTCAGGAACCGGACACGTGGACCCAGCGGGCACGGGAGGGGACCCCGTGGGAGTCCGTGACGAAGAACATGTACCAGCCGTCCGGGGCGATGCCCGCAGCGGCGGGCACCTCGACGCTCAGCTCGCCGCCGGAGACGGTGAAGTCGAGGGCGACGGTGCGCTGCTCGAGGTCGGTCGCGTGGGTGACCGCGCTGGGACGCATGAGCTTCGCCGAGGCGACGTCCCCCGCGCCGCCCAGCTCGAACGTCGCCCGCCCGCCGCGCACCAGCTCCTCGTCGCCGTCCACCACGACGGGCTGCTCGCCCTGGAACAGGTACGGCGGCGAGTAGATCTCGAGGCGCTGCTCGAACGTCCCGTCGATGGTGTTGCGGGCGTCGGCGAACAGCGGGTCGGAACCCAGCACGACGACGCGTCCGTCCGGCAGCAGCAGCGCCTCGCTGTGGTAGTTCCGCGCCGTGCGGGGCGGGGCCGCGGGGCTCAGGGTGCCGGTCCGCGCGTCGTACAGGCTCGCCACCAGGTTGTCGCTGTCGCCCTTGCCGCGGTAGTCCGAGGACCCGCCCGAGATGAGGGTGGTGTCGTCGGGGAGGTTCACGACGTGCGGGTAGCGCGTCGGCGCCTGCAGGTCCGGGCCGTCGACGTAGCGGGGTTCGGGGGCGTCGAGGTCGATCGTCGCGGTGCGCGTGGTGGACCGCGGGGACTCCCCGACCCCGCCGCCACCGACGACCATGACCCGCTGCTCCTGGACGGGCGGGAGCATGATGGACCCGCTGGTCTCGAGGAGGTCGGCGTCGCTGGGGCCGGGGACGGTCGTGAACGAGTTGTCGGTCAGGTCCCAGAAACCCGGGCGGCGGCCCTCGTCGGCGGGCCCGTACCCGGAGTTGGAGCCGGAGTAGAAGAGGCGGCCGTCGGCGGCGGGGAACAGCCACGGGTAGGTGGGGAAGTAGCGCGTCAGGTCGATGCGCTCGCCCCACGTCATGGTCTTCGGGTCGAAGACCTCCGTCTGGCCCTCGAGGATCCGGCCGGTGCCGTCCAGGCCGGACGACGCAAGCACGGTGCCGTCGGCCAGGGGGACGAGGCTGGGGTACCAGCGCTCGTAGGCCATGTCCTCGACGCGCTCGTAGCGCTCGGTGTCCGGGTCGAAGACGTAGGTGTGCCGGGTGCCCTGGAAGTCCTGCTTGTCCAGGGTCATGTCCTCCGCCATGCCGTAGATGTTGCGGGCGTCGGAACCCTCCAGGCCCTCGACGGTGAACTGCCCCGGCTTCTCCGTCACGGACTCCTCGCCGGCCTCCAGGGCCTCCGCCCAGACGACGACCTCGCTGGCGGTCACCGTCGCCCCGCCGTGGAACTCCACCTTCGTGGCGGGCGGGAGCGTGAACTCGCTGGTGGCCTGGTACGCCTTGCCGTTGGGACCGGTGAAGCGGGTGCCCTTGGGGAAGGTCCGGACCATCGCGTCCGGGTCCTCGTTGCGCACGCTCACCGCACCGGCGGCGCGGACGACGTCGTCACCGAGGAGCTCGTACCGCTGCGTTCCCCCGGCCACGAGGAGGCGGCCGTCGGGCAGGAAGGCGTGGCCGGCGCAGAACATGTCCGCCGGGGTGGGGATCTCGGTGAACCGGTCGGTGGCGGGGTCCCACAGGATGCTGCGGAAGGTCCCGGCGTCGAAGCTCTCCTCGTCGTTGCCCGACCCGGCGATGACGAGGACCTTCCCGGTCTTCAGCAGCGCGGCGTGGATGGCGTTGACCCGGTACTCCTCGGGCAGCTCCATCGTCGACCAGGACCCGCGCTCGGCCTTGTACTCGGGCGTGCGGACCTGCCACTCGTGGTAGCCGTACCGGGCGCCACCGATGGCGGGTCCGGCGTTGAGCGCGACGACGCCGGCCGCGAGGGCGAGGGCGACCGCGGCGCGGCGGGGGTGGCGGGTCAAGCGTCGGGCGAACCTCACGATGCGGCCCTCTCGAGCGTCGGGACGGAGTGCAGGGGTTCCCTCAGGTCGGCGACGCGGTTCGCGCGCTGCTCCCGGCGGCTGAGGAGGATGGGGGCCGACAGGATGACGAGGGACATCACCGGCCACAGCAGGCTGGCGGGGGCGGCGTGGCCGTTGAGGGCGCTGACGACGATGGCCACCGCGAACCAGCCCATCCAGAACAGGTGCAGGCGGAAGGCGAACAGGCCGTCGGCGTTGGAGGCACTGCCCTTGGGGGTGACGGCGAACTTCGCGGGGAGCCGCAGCAGCGTCTTGAGGAAGGCGCCGGCGTAGACGGGCGTCGCGAAGATCGACATGAGCATCCCCGAGAAGCCGAACGACCCCTCGCGCTCGAACGGGCTGACGTTGTACCGGCGGTTGGAGAAGTAGATCCACATCTGGAACAGCGTCGCGTCGACGTAGAGGGCGATCCAGACGTGCGCCGGAACCACGAGCCCACCGGCGCCCAGGACGGCGTAGAGCATGACGCTGACGGCGCCGAGCAGCCACGCGATCGCCATGGAGGGGTAGAAGGTCGTGATCAGGGCGTAGTGCAGCAGGTGCCCCGCGGGCAGGCGCCAGGCCTTGCGCCACATGTCGTTGCGCAGCACCTCGAACGTGCCGCGCGACCACCGGTCCTGCTGGCTGAAGAAGTCGCCCCACGTCATCGGGCCCTCACCCACCGCGAGGACGTCGGGCGTGTAGACGGAGGACCAGCGCTTCCCGGTGGCGGGGTTGCGCCGGGTGTGGAACTCCAGCCCCGTCGCCATGTCCTCGGTGACGGAGTCCTGCAGGCCGCCGATGGAGCGCAGCGCCGAGAGGCGGAAGGCGTTGTTGGTGCCCACGAGCATCGCCGCGCCGTAGCGGTTGGCGGCGCGCTGGATGACGGAGTGGAAGGGGAACTGCTGGCTCTCGGCGCCCATCGGCACGAAGCCGTCACCGGCGTTGCCGTAGTCCTGCGGGCCGACGACGTAGGCGACGTCGGGGTCGCGGAACGGGCCGAGGATCCGCTCGGCGTAGTTCGGCTCGGGCTGGTGGTCGGTGTCGACCGACATCAGCACGTCGTAGCGCTCGTAGCCGACGGCGTCGAGCCACGCGTTGTAGTTGCCGTGCTTGCTGCGCGCCTTGAACGTCCCGCTGGGCTGGTTGTAGCGCTCGATGCCGTGGCGGGAGAAGTGGTGCACCCCGAGGCGCTCGCAGAGGCGGCGGACCCCCTCGTCGTCGCCCTCGTCGAGGACCCAGACGTCGATGCCGAGACCGCTGGGGTCGCGCACCTCGCAGATCCTGGCGAGGGTGCCCTCCAGCATCTCCAGCGGCTCCTTGCCGGGGACGAAGCTGGTGGCGAAGGCCAGCCGGGTGCCGCGCTCGGGCTCCACGAGCACCGGGTCGCAGGCGATGACCGAGGCGACGGACAGGGAGATGACGTTCACGAGGCGCAGGGTCTCCACCACCGCGATCGAGGCGATGACGAGCACGTTCGCGACGAGGTGCAGGGTGTCGGTGAGGTGCTGCGGGTAGTGGCTGGGCCAGAGCAGCCACACGGCGAACGCCAGCTCGAAGGTGATGTTCACCGCCGCCAGCAGGATGGTGCGGCCGAGGCGGCCGTGGCGGTGGGGGACGTTGCGCCAGCGGGGCACGAACCGGCCCCGGGCCTGCACGGGCGCGACGACGGGTCCGGCGATGACCGAGTGGGGAGCGGGCACCGCCCCGGCGTCCACGGGCGACGGCAGGAGCCGCAGCCCCTGGGCGCGGGTCGGGTCCTCGTGGATCAGCGTCATGGGCGGAACTGCTCCTCGTGCTGGGTGCGCCTCCCGCTCCTGCCGTGCGCCTCGCGGGGCACGGCTCGAGCGGGAGTGGGCAGAGCCCGGCCGAGGCCGGGAGCACGCGACCGGTCGCTGCGATCGGTTGCGCGTCTGCCCACGGCGGCATCGACGTGACTTCGGCCACCCGGCGCCCGGTGTCCCGGCCGAGGCGCCCCCAGTCCTGGGGTGCGTCGACGGGAGTCCTTCGTGGGCGCGCGACAGCGGCGGGGCCGGCGTCGGGGGTGGGTGCCGGCACACTCGCGCCGGCAGTGCACAACCTAGCGCCGCTTCGGGACCTCCCCCGAACGTGGTGCTCCGGTCGGGTGAGCACGTCACGTCGGCGGTGACGCTGCGTTGCCCTGCCTCACCCGTTCGGCCCAGCCAGCTACTTTCTGCCGGTGCCTCATCACTCTGGTCCGACGAGCAGCCTCAAGGCTCCCCGCCCACGTGTCGAGGGACGGGCATGTTGAGAACTTCGAAGCGAGCGGCCGTCCTGGCCGGCGTCTGCGCACTGGCCTCCGGCACCCTCGTGGCGGCCTCCGGGGCGATGACGGCGGCCGCCGCCGCCCCGCCCCTGCAGGGCGAGGCGATGAGCCTGCCCATGGGCTCCGGCCGGACCGTCGCCGACGTCGCGGCGTCCGGTGGCGCCGCGCTCCTGATCTGGAGCAACGCGACCGCCACCGGCAGCGCCACCGCCGACGTGCCGGCCGGACGGCTGGTCGTCCGGGCGAGGGGTGAGCAGTGCTCGGGTGCGCCGGCCCTCCGGGTCAGCGTGGACGGCCAGGTGGTCGGCACCGCAGCGGTGCCCACCACGGGCTGGCAGGACCACGCCTTCACCGGCCAGTGGGCCGCGGGCGCCCACCGCATCGAGGTGGCCTTCACCAACGACTTCCGCTCCTCCACCTGCGACCGCAACCTGCTGGTCGACCAGGTGCGCTTCGAGGCCGCGGCGGCAGAGGCGGTGTCCCAGCAGGCGGAGGCGATGTCGCTGCCGAGCGGGTCCGGCCAGTCCTTCGCCGACTCCTCCGCCGCCGGGGGCCGGGGGCTGCTGATCTGGTCCAACGCCACGGCGTCCGCGACCCTGACCGCCCCCGCGGGCACCGTGCGCCTGCGCGTGCGCAGCGACGACTGCCAGGGCTCGGCCCAGGTCACCGTCGGCGTGGACGGGCGCGCCGTGTCCACCCAGAGCGTGGGGTCGACGACGTGGCGCGACCTCGACGTGGTGGGGGCGTGGCCGGGCGGCACCCGGCGCCTGGACGTCTCCTTCGCCAACGACGTCCGCACCTCCACCTGCGACCGCAACCTGCGCGTCGACGCGGTCAGCGTCCTGCCCGCCACCACCCCGACCCCGACCCCGACGCCGACCCCGACGCCGACGCCGACCCCGACGCCCGTGCCGGAGCCGGTGAGCGGGAACCCGTTCGCCGGGGCCCGCGGCTACGTCGACCCCGCCTCCTCCGCCCGCCGCGCCGCCGACGCCCGCCGCTCCTGGGACCCGGCCGGGGCCGCCGCCCTGGACAAGATCGCCTCCGGGCCGAGCGCCACCTGGTTCGGGGACTGGATCCCGGCCTCGACCCTCGCCTCCCAGGTCTCCGCCCGGGTCGGGACCGAGACGAGCGCCGGCGCCCTGCCCGTGCTGGTGGCCTACGCCATCCCCCACCGCGACTGCGGCCTCTACTCCGCAGGCGGAGTGGCCGACGCAGGCGCCTACCGCGAGTGGATCCGCCAGCTCGCCGCAGGCATCGCAGGCCGCAGGGCCGTCGTCGTCCTGGAGCCCGACGCCCTGGCGCAGATGCAGGACTGCCTCTCCCCCGCCGACCAGCAGGCGCGCATGGCCCTGCTCGCCGAGGCCGTGGGCATCCTCGCCGCCAGCCCCGCCACCGCCGTCTACCTCGACGCGGGCGGACCGGGCTGGATCGCCGCCGACGTGATGGCCGCGCGCCTGCGCAGCGCGGGCGTGACCCAGGCCCGCGGGTTCTCCCTCAACGTGAGCAACTTCGCCACCGACGCCTCCACCCTCGCCTACGGCGAGGACCTGTCCACCCGCCTCGGCAGCAAGACCTTCCTCGTCGACACCTCCCGCAACGGCCGCGGCCCCGGCGACACCTGGTGCAACCCCACCGGCCGCGGCCTCGGACAACGCTTCACCACCGCCACCGGCAGCGCCCGCGCCGACGCCTTCACCTGGATCAAGCGCCCCGGCGAGTCCGACGGCACCTGCAACGGCGGACCCACCGCCGGCACCTTCTGGACCGACTACGCCATCGGCCTCGGCCAACGCGCCTCCTTCTGATCCCGCCACCCCCGGTGGCCGGCCCGGCGCCGACCTGGCCCGGCCGGCCACCGAGGGGAAGAAGTTCACCCGAACGGCTCAAGTCCGGGCGGGCACCTGCCGATGTTCCCCCCATGGGTCCCCGTGCGATGCCGCGCGTCCTCCTGGTCACCGCTCTGAGCACCGCGTTCGCCGTCGGCGCGATGCTGTCCCCGGCCGCCGCGTCCGCGGCGCTCGAACGGGGCACCCGCCGCCCCGCACCGGTCGGGCCGCTGGAGGCGGAGACCATGTCCCTCCAGGCCGACGCCGGTCGCTCGTTCTCCGACAGCGCCGCCTCCGCGGGGGCCGGGCTGCTCCTCTGGGGCAACGGCACCGCCGCGGGCAGCTACTTCCTCGGCGGCTCCGTCAGCCACCTGGTGCTGCGGGCCCGGGGTGACCAGTGCGCAGGCAGCCCGACGCTGCAGGTCAGCGTGGACGGCCGCGAGGTCGGCAGCGCCACCGTGACCTCGACCGACTGGCAGGACTACTCCTTCCCGGGGTCCTGGCCGGACGGCGCGCACCGCGTCGCGGTCTCCTTCGCGAACGATCTCCGCACCTCCACCTGCGACCGCAACCTGCGTGTCGACGTGGTCAGCGCGCGGCACGCGTCCCTCCCCGCACCCGCACCCGCACCCGTGCCCGTGCCGGAGCCGGTGAGCGGGAACCCGTTCGCCGGGGCCCGCGGCTACGTCGACCCCGCCTCCTCCGCCCGCCGCGCCGCCGACGCCCGCCGCTCCTGGGACCCGGCCGGGGCCGCCGCCCTGGACAAGATCGCCTCCGGGCCGAGCGCCACCTGGTTCGGGGACTGGATCCCGGCCTCGACCCTCGCCTCCCAGGTCTCCGCCCGGGTCGGGACCGAGACGAGCGCCGGCGCCCTGCCCGTGCTGGTGGCCTACGCCATCCCCCACCGCGACTGCGGCCTCTACTCCGCAGGCGGAGTGGCCGACGCAGGCGCCTACCGCGAGTGGATCCGCCAGCTCGCCGCAGGCATCGCAGGCCGCAGGGCCGTCGTCGTCCTGGAGCCCGACGCCCTGGCGCAGATGCAGGACTGCCTCTCCCCCGCCGACCAGCAGGCGCGCATGGCCCTGCTCGCCGAGGCCGTGGGCATCCTCGCCGCCAGCCCCGCCACCGCCGTCTACCTCGACGCGGGCGGACCGGGCTGGATCGCCGCCGACGTGATGGCCGCGCGCCTGCGCAGCGCGGGCGTGACCCAGGCCCGCGGGTTCTCCCTCAACGTGAGCAACTTCGCCACCGACGCCTCCACCCTCGCCTACGGCGAGGACCTGTCCACCCGCCTCGGCGGCAAGACCTTCCTCGTCGACACCTCCCGCAACGGCCGCGGCCCCGGCGACACCTGGTGCAACCCCACCGGCCGCGGCCTCGGACAGCGCTTCACCACCGCCACCGGCAGCGCCCGCGCCGACGCCTTCACCTGGATCAAGCGCCCGGGCGAGTCCGACGGCACCTGCAACGGCGGACCCACCGCCGGCACCTTCTGGACCGACTACGCCATCGGCCTCGGCCAACGCGCCTCCTTCTGACGCACCTCGGGCGCGGACGGGGACGGGTGCGGGCGGAAAACTCCGCCCGCACCCGTCCCCTCGTCGACCCCCGACCCGCCGGACGTCGTCGCCGCTGCGCCGCCGAATTTCGGAGAGCGGTTTCCTGAACCCGGTCGCGCGGAACCGCGGCAACCGCTCGGGCAGAACGGAATCCAGTTCCTTGACGCGCCCCAGGCGGATGGCTACTGTTCCCCCCAGTGAATCGTTTCATTGGAGGCAGCGTGGCCGCACCCGATTCCTCTCCCGTGCTGTCGCTGCGGGGAGTGAGCAAGTCCTACGGAGCGGTGCAGGCCCTCCGCGACGGCAGGCTCGACCTCTTCCGCGGCGAGGTGCACGCGCTCGTCGGCGAGAACGGCGCGGGCAAGTCGACCCTCGTCAAGGTGCTGGCCGGCGTCCACCGCCCCGACACCGGCGAGGTCGTCCTCGACGGCGCGCCGCTGGGGCTGGGCAGCCCCGCCGACGCCCGCGCCGCCGGCATCGCGATCATCTACCAGGAGCCGACGCTCTTCCCCGACCTCTCGGTCGCGGAGAACATCTTCATCGGCCGCCAGCCGCGTGCCCGGGGCGGCGCCATCGACGTGCGGGCGATGGAGACCGCGGCGGCCGAGCTGTTCCGGCGCCTCGGAACCCCCATGGACCCCTCCCGCCAGGCCCGGGGCCTCTCCATCGCCGACCAGCAGCTCGTCGAGATCGCCAAGGCCATCTCCCTGGAAGCGCGCGTGATCGTCATGGACGAGCCGACCGCGGCGCTGTCCGGCCACGAGGTCGAGCGCCTCTTCGGCGTCACCCACGGGCTGACGGCGGCCGGCGCGGCGGTGCTGTTCATCTCCCACCGCTTCGAGGAGATCACCGCCCTGTGCCAGCGGGTCACCGTGATGCGCGACGGCGCCTGGGTCTCCAGCGACCCCATGCCGGACCTCACGGTGGACGAGATCGTGCGCCGCATGGTCGGCCGCGACATCACCAGCCTCTACCCCAAGCAGGACGTCGAGCCCGGCGAGGTCGTGCTGGAGGTCCAGGGTCTCACCCGCGCCGGGTGGTTCCGCGACGTGTCCTTCAGCGTGCGGGCCGGCGAGATCGTCGCCCTCGCCGGCCTGGTCGGAGCCGGTCGCTCCGAGGTCGTGCAGGCGGTCTTCGGCGTCGATCGGGCCGACGCGGGAACGGTCCGCGTGGCCGGTCGCCCGCTCAAACTCGGCTCGCCGCGCGCCGCGATGGCCGCCGGGGTGGCGCTGGTGCCGGAGGACCGCCGCCAGCAGGGCCTGGTCCTCGACATGTCGATCGAGCGCAACACCACCCTGCCCCGCTCCCGCCAGCTCGCCCGCTTCGGACTGCTGACCGGCGGGCGCGAGCGCGCCTCGGCGGCGGAGTGGACCCGGCGGCTGCAGACGAAGTTCCACCGCCTCAGCGACCCCGTGGGCACGCTGTCCGGCGGGAACCAGCAGAAGGTCGTCCTCGCCAAGTGGCTCTCGACGAACCCCAAGGTGCTCCTCATCGACGAGCCGACCCGCGGCATCGACGTCGGCACCAAGGCCGAGGTGCACCGCCTGATCTCCTCCCTCGCCGCCGAAGGGCTCGCCGTCGTGATGGTCTCCTCCGAACTGCCCGAGGTGCTCGGCATGGCCGACCGGGTCCTCGTCATGCACGAGGGCCGCATCAGCGCCGACATCCCCCGCTCCGACGCCGACGAGCGCAGCATCATGCTCGCCGCCACCGGGCAGGACGCCCTCCTGGGAGGTGCCGCGTGAGCGCCGCCACCGCGCAGCGGACGCAGGAGACCCCCGTCCCGCCCGCACCCCCGACCTCGGCCGTCGAGCGGGTCCTCAAGGCCCGCTCCCTCGGCATCGTCCTGGCCCTGGTGGTCCTCGTGGCGGTGACCGCCGCGGCGAACCCGCTGTTCGTCTCCGGCCAGAGCCTCCGCGACATCGCCCTCAGCACCGCGATCCTCGCGATCCTCGCGGTCGGGCAGACGATCGTCATCATCACCCGCAGCATCGACCTGTCCGTCGGCTCGGTCCTCGGGCTCTCCGCCTACGCCGCGGGCAGCCTCCTGCAGGCCGCACCGGGAACCCCGATCGTCGTCGCGATCGGCCTGGCCATGCTGGTGGGCGCGGCGTGCGGGCTCGTCAACGCCGTGCTCGTCCGCTTCGGCGGCGTCCCCGCGCTGGTGGTGACGCTGGGCACGCTCTACATCTACCGCGGCATCGCGTTCTTCTGGGCCGGCGGGCAGCAGATCAACGCCGACGAGATGCCCGGGAACTACCTGGGGTTCGGGACCGCCACCGTCCTCGGGGTGCCCGTCCTCGTGCTCATCGCCGCCGTCGTCCTCGTGGTGGCCGGCATCGTCCTCGGCCGCTACCGCGCAGGCCGCGACCTGTACGCGATCGGCTCCAACCCGGACGCCGCCGTCCTCGCCGGAATCTCCGTGGGCCGCCGCCTCCTCGCGGCGTTCGTCGTCTCCGGGGCCCTCGCCGGCCTGGCGGGCGCCCTGTACGCGGCACGGTTCGGGACCGTCGACGCGGCGGCCGGCACCGGCTACGAGCTGAACGTCGTCGCCGCGGCGGTCGTCGGCGGGGTCGTGGTCACCGGCGGCAGCGGAACGGTCTGGGGCGCCGCCCTCGGCGCGCTGCTGCTGACGGTCATCAACTCCGCCCTGCCGGTGCTGCGCATCGACCAGTTCTGGCAGCAGGCCATCGTCGGCGCGCTCATCCTGCTGGCCATCTCGACCGACCGGGTGCTCACCACCCGGCTCGCCGCGCAGTTGCGGAGGAGGAACTCCCATGGCCGTTGACGTCCCGAGCAGCACCGGAACCGCCGGAGCCGCCGCACCCGCACCCGCCCGCCGCCTCGGCGCCCTCGCCTCGTGGGAGGCGACGATCATCGCGCTGACGGTGCTCGTCCTCGTGATCGCCTCCCTCACCGTCGACGGGTTCGGCGACGCCGGCAACGCGGTGTTCCTGCTGCTCGACATCACTCCCATCCTGCTCATCGCCCTGCCGATGACCCTCATCGTCATGACCGGGGAGATCGACCTCTCGGTCGCCAGCATCCTGGGCCTCACCGGTGCGGTGATGGGCTCGCTGTGGGTGGGTGGCATGGCGATCGAGACGATCATCCCGCTGTGCCTGGTGCTGGGCGCGGTGCTCGGGGCCGTGAACGGGTTCTTCGTCACGGTGCTGGGGCTGCCGTCGCTGGCGGTGACCATCGGCACGCTCGCCCTCTACCGGGGCCTGGCCTACGTCGTCCTCGGCAGCAACGCGGTGGCGGACTTCCCGTTCGCCCACACGGGCTGGGTGACGGGCACCGCCGGGGGTGGTGTCGTGCCGAACCTGCTGCTGCCGCTGCTGGTCGCCGTCGTGGCGTTCGGGATCGCCCTGCACGCCACCCCCGCCGGCCGCGGCATCGTGGCCACCGGCGCCTCCGACACCGCCGCCCGGTTCGCGGGCCTGGCGACCCTGCGCATCAAGTTCACCCTGTTCGTCCTCTCGGGGGTCGTCTCCGCCCTGACCGGCGTGCTCTGGGCGCTGCGCTACTCCAGCGCCCGCGCCGACAACGGGGCGGGACTGGAGCTGGCGGTGGTGGCGGCCGTCCTGCTGGGCGGGGTCTCCATCTTCGGCGGCAAGGGCAGCCTCCCCGGGGTCGTCGCCGCCGTCGTGCTCCTGGCGTCGCTGCAGAACGCGCTGCGCCTGGAGAACGTCTCCAACGAGGCCCTCACCGTCGTCACCGGCGGGCTCCTCATCGCCTCCGTCCTGGCTCCCAACGTCCTGCGCGCCGTCCGCCGGCGCAGCGCCTCCGCACGGGCCTCACGCGCCCGCTGAGGCCTCCCGCACCTCCCTCCACCCGCACCACCCGGGGTCACCGACGACTCCCGGCCCCCCGCCCCTCGGGGCGCAACCCGGAAGGAACTCCCATGTCCTCTCGCCGTGGCCTCTCCCTCGTCCTCGCCGGCAGCCTCGGGCTGACGATGGCCCTCACGGCCTGCGGCGGCGGCACCACCCGGGAGAGCCAGGCCCAGCAGCCGGCGGCGCCCGCCCCGTCGTCCTCTGCGGCCGCCTCCGCCGACCCCTCGGCCGAGATCCCCGAGGGCCTGAAGATCGCCTTCCTGCCGAAGCAGCTGAACAACCCCTACAGCGACATCGAGGCCGCCGGTGGCAAGGAGGCGGTGGAGGAGCTGGGTGGCGAGTACAGCCTCGTCGGCCCCAACGACGCCAGCGCCTCGAGCCAGGTCAGCTACATCAACACCCTCATCCAGCAGCAGCAGGACGTCATCAACATCGCGGCCAACGACCCGAACGCGGTCTGCCCGTCGCTCAACCAGGCGCGCGCCAAGGGGATCCCGGTCGTCACGTTCGACTCCGACGCCAACCCCGACTGCCGCGACGTGTTCATCAACCAGGCCACCACCGAGGGCATCGGCAAGACCCTCGCGGAGCAGGCGCTGGAGCTGTCCGGCGGCAGCGGCAAGGTCGCGGTGCTGTCGGCCACGGCGAACGCGACGAACCAGAACGCGTGGATCGAGGTGATGAAGGAGGAGCTGGCCAAGCCGGAGTACGCCGGGGTGGAGCTCGTCGAGGTGGCCTACGGCGACGACGACGACCAGAAGTCCTTCCAGCAGACGCAGGCGCTGCTGCAGAAGTACCCGGACCTGAAGGCCATCGTCTCCCCCACCACGGTCGGCATCGCCGCCGCGGCCCGCTACATCTCCTCCAGCGACTACAAGGGCAAGGTGGCCGTCACCGGCCTCGGCACCCCGAACCAGATGCGCGAGTACGTCAAGGACGGCACGGTGAAGGAGTTCGCGCTCTGGAGCCCCGCCGACATCGGCTACCTCGCCGGCTACGCCGGGGCCGCGCTCAAGGCCGGGCAGATCACCGGCGCGGAGGGTGAGACCTTCGAGGCCGGCCGCCTCGGGGAGTACACCATCGGCGCCGACGGGGAGGTCGTGCTCGGCCCGCCCACCACGTTCGACGCGTCGAACATCGACCAGTTCGACTTCTGACGGACGGCCCCCCGGCGAGGAGCGGGCTCGGCCCGTGACGCGTCAGGGCGGGGACGTTCGGCAGCGACACGCCCACGTGTCGCTGCCGCAACGTCCCCGCCTCGCGCGCGACGCCCGCGGCCCGGGGCTCAGCCCCGGCCGGGCCGCCACAGGACGAGGGCGCGAGAGCGCGACGGCGACGGGGGGCGCCGCCCCACGGAGGTGGCGACGATGTCACCACCGGCCCCGGCCGCGAAGACCCGGCCGGAGACCTGGCGCAGCCGGTGCACCTCCTCGGCCAGGAGCTGGACGCGGTCGGTGAGCGTCTCGACCTGCTTCTCCAGCTCCATGATCCGCTTGATGCCGGCGAGGTTGACGCCGTCCTCCTGGGACAGCCGCTGCACCTCCCGCAGCCGGGCGACGTCCCGGGCGGAGTAGCGGCGGCCGCGCCCGGGTGCCCGCTGCGGTGAGACGAGGCCGAGCCGGTCGTACTGCCGCAGGGTCTGCGGGTGCATGCCCGCCAGCTCCGCGGCGACGGAGATGACGAAGACGGGTGCGTCGTCGTCGTGCACGGCTTCCTCCCTCCGCTGCTCCTCCTGCGCTCCGCCGACGGCTGCGGGGCCGTCCCGCCCGGGACGGCCCCGCAGGCCCACCCGCAGCCCTCGCCCGGCGGGGGGCGGTTCCGGGGTGAGCATCGCAGGCATGTCAGCTCCTGGCGCGCTCCAGGAGCCCGGCGCGCGGGTCGTCGCCGCGCGTGGCCTCGGCGAAGGCCTCGACCGCCCTGCGCGCCGCGTCGTCGAGGTGCTTCGGCACGGCCACCTCCAGAGTGACCAGCAGGTCCCCCCGGGCGTCGTCGGCACGGGCCTGCCGGGCGCCCTGCCCGCGGACCCGCAGGGAGCGGCCCGAGGGCGTGCCCGGCGGCACCTTCACCCGCACGGTGGTCCCGTCGATCGTCGGCACCTCCACGGTCGCGCCGAGCACGGCCTCCGGGAAGGTGACCGGCAGGGTCATCCGCAGGTCGTCGCCGTCGCGGCGGAACACCGGGTGCGGTTCCACGCTGACGGTGACGAGCAGGTCCCCGGCGGGCGCACCCCCCGGGCCCGGCAGGCCCTTGCCGCGCAGCCGGACCCGCTGGCCGTCGCGCACCCCGACGGGCAGCCGGGTGCTGACGGTGCGCACGGGACCCCCGCGGGGGTCCGGCACGCGGAGGGTGACGGTCGCGCCCTCCAGCGCGTCCCGGAACCCCACGCGCGCAGTGGCCTCCAGGTCCGTGCCGCGGGTCGCGGTGGGAGTGCCGAACCCCCCGCCGCCGGGGCCGCCGAAGCCGCCCGGGGCACCGAAGCCACCACCGCCGCCCTGCCCGAACAGCCCGCCGAGCAGGTCCTCGAACCCGGGACCGGGCGCACCGCCGCCGGCACCCGGGGTGCCGAAGCGCATCCGCGGGCCGCCACCGCCGCCGCCCTGCCCGAACAGCCCGCCGAGCAGGTCCTCGAACCCGGGCCCGGGACCGCCGGAGCCGGCGGTGAACCGGGCCCCGCCGCCGAGCATGGAGCGGATGCCGTCGTACTGCTGCCGCTTCTCCGGGTCGGAGAGGACGGAGTACGCCTCCCCCACCTCCTTGAAGCGGCGCTCCGCCTCGGCGTCGCCGGGGTTGGCGTCGGGGTGCAGGTCCCGCGCCTTCTTCCGGTACGCCTTCTTGATCGTCGACGCGTCCGCATCGTGGGGCACGCCGAGGACGTCGTAGAAGTCCTTCTCGGCCCAGTCGTGCATGCTCACCGGCGTCCCCTCCCCTCGCTGCTGGTCGTCGTCGTGCTCGCGGCCCTCGGAGCGCCGGCCGTCACTGCGGGTCGGCCACCGCGACGCGGGCCGGCCGCAGCACCCGCTCCCCGAAGCGGTACCCCGGCTGGAGCACCTGGGTGCAGGTGGCCACCTCGACCTCGTCGGAGTGCGCGTGCATCAGGGCCTCGTGCACCGCCGGGTCGAACGGCTCGCCGTTCTCGCCGTAGCGGACGAGCCCGAAGCGGCCGAGGGTCGCCTCCAGCTTGTCCGCGATCGCCGCGAACGGCCCGGAGAGGTCGCCGTGCTGGCGGGCGAGGTGGATGTCGTCCAGCACCGGCAGCAGCGCCTCGGCGACGCCCGAGATGGCCGCGTCCTTGGCCACGTCGCGGTCCCGGTCCACCCGGCGGCGGTAGTTGACGTACTCCGCCTGCAGCCGCTGGAGGTCCTCCAGCCGCTCCGCCGCCAGGGTCTGCGCCGCCAGCAGCTCGGAGGAGCCCGCCTCGCCCGCGGCGCTCACGTCGGCCGGGTAGGAGGGCAGGCCCTCCTCCGCGGCCTCGCCCGCGCCGGCCGGCTCCTCGCGGAGCTGGCCGGTCTGCGGGTCGAGGCGACGGCGGTCGCGGACCACGGGGCCGTTCTCGTCCCGCTCGTCGCGGGCCCCGGTCTCCTCCGGCATCACTTGTCCTTCTCGTCGTCGACGACCTCGGCGTCGACGACGTCGTCGTCGGCGCCCGCGCTCGCGCCACCGGTCGCACCGGCACCCGCACCCTCGGAGCCGGCGCCGCCCTCGGACTGGGCCGCGTACATCGCGGCGCCGAGCTTCTGGCTGGCCTGCGCGACGGCGTCGGACTTGGCCTTGATCTCGTCCGCGTCGCTGCCCTCGAGGGCCTTCTTCAGGTCGGCGATCGCGGACTGCACCTCGGACTTGCCGTCCTCCGGGAGCTTGTCGGAGTTGTCGGCGAGGAACTTCTCCGTCTGGTAGAGGAGGCTCTCCGCCTGGTTGCGGGCCTCGGCCTCCTCGCGACGCTTCTTGTCCTCGTTCGCGTGCTCCTCGGCGTCCTTGACCATGCGCTCGATGTCCTCCTTGGACAGCGCACTGCCGCCCGAGATGGTCATCGACTGCTCCTTGCCGGTGCCGCGGTCCTTCGCGTTGACGTGCACGATGCCGTTGGCGTCGATGTCGAAGGTGACCTCGATCTGGGGCACGCCGCGCGGGGCGGGCGCGATGCCGGTCAGCTCGAAGGTGCCCAGCGGCTTGTTGTCGCGGGCCAGCTCGCGCTCGCCCTGGAACACCTGGATGAGCACGCTGGGCTGGTTGTCCTCGGCCGTGGTGAAGACCTCGCTGCGCTTGGTCGGGATGGCCGTGTTGCGCTCGATGAGCTTCGTCATGATCCCGCCCTTGGTCTCGATGCCCAGGGACAGCGGGGTCACGTCGATGAGGAGGACGTCCTTGCGCTCACCCTTGAGGACGCCGGCCTGCAGGGCCGCGCCGATGGCGACGACCTCGTCCGGGTTGACGCCCTTGTTGGGCTCACGGCCGCCGGTCAGCTCGCGCACGACGCTGGCCACGGCCGGCATGCGGGTGGAACCACCCACGAGGACGACGTGGTCGATGTCCTTGATGGAGACGTCGGCGTCCTTGATGACCTGGTGGAACGGGGCCTTGGTCCGGTCCAGCAGGTCGGCGGTGAGCTGCTCGAACTGGGCGCGGGTGAGCTGCTCGTCCAGGTGGACCGGGCCGTTCTCCGTCATCGACAGGTACTGCAGCGAGATGCCGGTGGCGGTGGAGCTCGACAGCTCCTTCTTCGCCTGCTCGGCGGCCTCCCGGAGGCGCTGCATGGCGATCTTGTCCTTGGACAGGTCCATGCCCGTGGTGAGCTTCACCTTCTGGAGCAGGTGGTCCACGATCCGCTGGTCCCAGTCGTCACCACCGAGGTGGTTGTCGCCGGAGGTCGCGCGCACCTGGATGGTGGAGAAGCCGTCCTCGTCCTTGCCGACCTCCAGGAGGGACACGTCGAACGTGCCGCCGCCGAGGTCGAAGACGAGGATGAGCTCGTCCTCCTTGCCCTTGTCGAGCCCGTAGGCCAGCGCGGCCGCGGTGGGCTCGTTGATGATGCGCAGGACGTTGAGGCCGGCGACCTCACCGGCCTCCTTGGTGGCCTGGCGCTGGGCGTCGTTGAAGTACGCAGGCACGGTGATGACGGCGTCCGTCACGGACTCGCCCAGGTAGCTCTCCGCGTCCCGCTTGAGCTTCTGCAGGATGCGGGCGCTGATCTCCTGCGGCGTGTACTTCTTCTCGTCGATCCCGACCTTCCAGTCGGTGCCGATGTGGCGCTTGACCGAGCGGATGGTGCGGTCGACGTTCGTCACCGCCTGGCGCTTGGCGATCTCACCGACGAGGACCTCGCCGCTCTTGGCGAAGGCGACGACGGAGGGGGTGGTGCGACCACCCTCGGCGTTGGCGATGACCGTCGGCTCGCCGCCCTCGAGGACGGAGACGACGGAGTTGGTGGTGCCGAGGTCGATGCCGACGGCTCGTGCCATGGTGCGTGCTCCTTCAGCGTCTGCCGGGCCCGTGGGCCCCGCCCGGTCGCCGTGCGGCTCCGGGCGCCTGTTGAGTGTCTCTGGCTCAAGTCTCCACGGGCCGCCCACCTTGTCAAGTGGGGCCTCACTGGTCTTGAGCCGGTGTCGCTCAAGTCAACGCCGCGGGCGACCCGATCGTTCCCGGCCACGCCCCGCCGCGCCCCCGCCCACCACGTGTGCGCCCGGCGAGGCGGGGACGTTGCGCCGCGACACACCGGCGCGCCCCCGGCCGAACGTCCCCGCACCGACTCGCCCCCCGGGCACGACGACGCCGGCCCCCCTCCTGCGACAGGAGGGGGGCCGGCGTCGTCGTGCGGGTGCGGAGGTCAGATCCCGACCTTCTCCCCCGAGCCGGAGGAGGTGCGCTTCAGGACGGAGTCGGGCTCGTCCTTCGGCTGCCGCTTGAAGATCTTCACGAAGAAGGACGTCTTGCCCGACTTGTTCTTCGAGTAGACGTCGAAGAACACCGCGGCGAGCAGGACGAGGCCCTTGATCGTGGACTGCCAGTCGACCTCGATGCCGATGATCTGCATGCCGTTGGTCATGATGCCCATGACCATGGCGCCGATGATCGCACCGACGACGGTGCCGACCCCGCCGGCGGCGGAGGCGCCGCCGATGAAGGCCGCGGCGATGGCGTCGAGCTCGAAGTTCGTGCCCGCACGGGGGCCGGCCGCGTTGAGGCGGGCGGTCACGATGAGGCCGGCGATCGCGGACAGGACGCCCATGTTCACGAACACCAGGAAGGTGACGCGCTGGGTCCGCACGCCCGACAGCAGCGCCGCCTTCTCGTTGCCGCCGACCGCGTAGACGTGGCGGCCGAGGACCGTGCGCGACATGACGTAGGAGTAGACGACCACCAGCACGATCACGATGAGGCCGGCCGTGGGCAGGCCGTTGCGCTGCGCCAGGAGCACCGTGAACGCGTTGATCGCGGCGACGAGGAGCACGAGGCGCGCCACGAACAGGCCCATCGGGATCAACGGCAGGCCGTACTTGGCGCGGCGGGCGCGCCCGCGCAGCTCGGACACGACGAGGAACACGGACACCGCGACACCCAGGATGATCGTGGTGAGCGTGGAGCCGCCCGCGAAGTCGCGGATGAAGCTCGTCGCGATCGCCCGGAAGTCCTCCGGGAACGGCGCGATGGCCTTGCCGTCCGTCAGGGTCAGCGTCAGACCGCGGAAGATGAGCATGCCCGCGAGGGTCACGATGAACGACGGGATCCGCATGTAGGCGATCCAGAACCCCTGCCAGACGCCCACCAGGGCCCCGATCGCCAGCGCGGCGATGATCGTCGGGATCGTGCTCCAGCCCTGGTTCACCATCAGGACCGCCGCCACCGCGCCGACGAACGCCGCGACCGAGCCGACCGACAGGTCGATGTGCCCGGTGATGATGACGAGCATCATGCCGATGGCGAGGATGAAGACGTAGGAGTTCTGCAGGATCAGGTTGGACACGTTCTGCGGCTTCAGCAGCAGACCGCCGGTGAGGATCTGGAACAGGATGCCGATCGCCACCAGGGCGATGATCATCCCGTACTGCCTCATGTTGCCGCGCATCGCGGTCAGCAGCGCGTTCACTGCACCGCCGCCTCGGTCTTCGTCCGGCCCTGGGTCATCAGTCTCATCAAGCCCTCCTGCGAAGCGTCGCTGCGCAGCACCTCACCGGTGAAACGCCCCTCACTCATGACGTAGATGCGGTCGCACATCCCCAGCAGCTCGGGGAGCTCCGAGGAGATGAGCAGGACGCCCTTCTGCTGGGCGGCCAGCTCCTGCACGATCGTGTAGATCTCGTACTTGGCCCCGACGTCGATGCCGCGCGTCGGCTCGTCCAGGATCAGCAGGTCCGGCTCCGCGAACATCCACTTCGCGAGGACGACCTTCTGCTGGTTCCCGCCGCTGAGCGTGTTCGCCTTGACGAAGACGGTCGGCGCCTTCACGTGGAGGGTCTTGCGCAGCCGCTCGGCCTGCACGACCTCCTCGTGCTCGTTGATGGACATGCCGGAGGTGACCTTCTTCAGGTTCGCCAGCGTCATGTTCCAGTACAGGCCCTCCTCGAGGTGGAGGCCGTAGTGCTTGCGGTCCTCGCTGACGTAGGCGATGCCGTGGGCGATCGCCTCGCCGACCGTCTTCGTGCTGATCTCCCGGCCGTCCTTCAGGACGGTGCCGGAGATCCCGGTGCCGTAGCTGCGGCCGAAGAGGCTCATCGCGAACTCGGTGCGACCGGCGCCCATCAGGCCGGCGATGCCGACGATCTCCCCGCGGCGGACCGTGAGGTTGATGTCGTCGACGATCTTCCGGTCGTGCGCGGTCGCGTGGTACGCGCTCCAGTTCCGCACCTCGAAGAGCACGTCCCCGATCTCGGGGGTGCGCTCGGGGTAGCGGTGGTCGAGGTCGCGCCCGACCATGCCGCGGATGATGCGGTCCTCGTCGGTCGCCCCGGTCGCCGCGTCGAGCGTCTCGATCGTCCGCCCGTCGCGGATGATCGTGAGGCGGTCCGCAACGGCCACGATCTCGTTGAGCTTGTGCGAGATCATGATCGAGGTGATGCCCTGGGTGCGGAGCTGCCGCAGCAGTTCCAGCAGGTTCTCGGAGTCCTCGTCGTTGAGCGCGGAGGTGGGCTCGTCGAGGATGAGGAGCTTCACGTCCTTCGACAGCGCCTTGGCGATCTCGACGAGCTGCTGCTTGCCGACGCCGATGGCGGAGACGGGGGTGGACGGGTCCTCCTTCAGCCCCACCTTGGCGAGCAGCTCCATGGTGGCGCGGGTGGTCTCGCCCCAGTCGATGCGACCGCCCTTGGCGCGCTCGTTGCCGAGGTAGATGTTCTCGGCGATGGACATCTGCGGGATGAGCGCCAGTTCCTGGTGGATGATGACGACGCCCGCGTGCTCGGAGTCCTTGATGCCCCTGAACTCGGCGAGCTTGCCGTTCAGGTAGATCTCGCCCTCGTAGTCACCGGCGGGGTAGACGCCGCTGAGCACCTTCATCAGCGTCGACTTGCCCGCGCCGTTCTCGCCCATCAGCGCGTGGATCTCACCGCGCTCGACTGCGAGGTTCACGTCGTCCAGCGCCTTGACGCCGGGGAAGGTCTTGGAGATGCCGCGCATCTCGAGGATCAGGTCAGGCAAGCGGCCCTCCTGGCCGGCCCCTGAAGGGGCCCCTGGATCGTGTCCGTCGGTCCGGGAGCAGCGGTCTGCGACGACCGCTGCGGGTGCGCCCCGCACCCGCGGTGGCGGGCACGGGGCGCGAAACCAGCAGGTCGATCGTCAGCTGGTGAGCTGGTCGGCGGTGTAGTAGCCGCCGGCCACGAGGACCTCTTCGTAGTTGGACTTGTCGACGGAGACGGGGTCGAGCAGGTACGACGGGACGACCTTCACGCCGTTGTCGTAGGTCTCCTCGTCGTTGACCTCGGGCTTCTTGCCCTCCAGCGCGGCGGTGGCCATGTTCACGGCGACCTTGGCGAGCTCGCGGGTGTCCTTGTAGACCGTCTGGGTCTGCTCACCGGCGATGATCGACTTCACCGACGCCAGCTCGGCGTCCTGACCGGTGATGACGGGGAGCGGCTTCTCCGGGGTGCCGTAGCCGGCGCCCTTGAGGCTGGAGATGATGCCGATGCTGATGCCGTCGTAGGGCGAGAGCACCGCGTCGACCTTGTCGTCGGCGTAGTACGAGCTGAGCAGGTTGTCCATGCGCTGCTGGGCGGTGGCGGGGTCCCAGCGCAGGGTCGCGACGGTGTCCATGCTGGTCTGGCCGCTCTTGACGACGAGCTTGCCGGAGTCGATGTAGGGCTGGAGGACGTCCATCGCGCCGTCGAAGAAGAAGAACGCGTTGTTGTCGTCCGGCGAGCCGCCGAAGAGCTCGATGTTGAAGGGGCCGGGGGCCTCGTCGAGCTTGAGGGCGTCCTTGATGTAGCCGCCCTGCAGCTGGCCGACCTTGAAGTTGTCGAACGTGGCGTAGTAGTCCACGTTCGGCGACTCGAGGATGAGGCGGTCGTAGGAGATGACCGGGATGTTGTTGTCCTTGGCCTGCTGGAGGACGTCGCCGAGCTGCTTGCCGTCGATCGCGGCGATCACCAGGACGTCGACGCCCTTGGTGATCATCGTCTCGATCTGGTTGACCTGCGTGGGGATGTCGTCCTCGGCGTACTGCAGGTCGGTGCCGTAACCGGCCTCCTTGAACTGCTTGACCATGTTGTTGCCGTCGCCCACCCACCGCTCGGAGGACTTGGTCGGCATCGCGATCCCGACGACACCCTTGCCCCCGTCGCCCTCGTCACCCTGGTTGGCGGCGTCGCCGACGCCACCGCAGGCGGTCAGCATGAGGGCGGACATCCCCAGGGCAGCCCCGAGCTTCTTGCTGAGCACGTGATCATCTCCATTCGTCGTCGACATCGACGCCTGCACGCGACCGGGGCGAGTACTGGCCCAGCGGTCATGACCGCGACCGTCGCGGTGCACCGTGCCCTTCGATGTTAACGCTCACGGAGGCAGCACGAAGGGCGACCCGCCCATTTGCAGCACCGGGCAACAAAAGGTCGCGAAGTGGTGACGACGCCGCAACGGGGATGCTGCGGAAGGGCATCGCTCAGGTCACGGAGCGCCCGAACTGCACCTCACGACCAGCTGCGGTGGTATAGCGTCGACCGGCTCGATCTGCTGCCCCCCGTCGAGGCGTGCCAGCAGAGCGTGGACGCACTGCCTGCCGAGTTCGCGGAAGTCCTGCCGCAGCGTCGTCAGCGGCGGCCAGGAGTGCGCCGCCCCGGGCACGTCGTCGAAGCCCACCACCGCCACGTCCGCCGGCACCCGCAGACCGGCCTCGTGCAGGGCGTGCATCAGGCCGAAGGCCATCAGGTCGTTGGCCGCGAAGACCGCGGTCGGCCTCTCCCCAGCCGGCAGCTCCCGCCACCGGCGCACGACCTCCTGCCCCGCCTGGTAGCCGCTGTCCCCGGACCAGTCCCCCAGGAGCGGCTCCTCCACGGGCGCGCCGACCTCCGCCAGGGCCTCCTCCCAGCCCCGCACGCGGCGGTCGCCCTCCGGCCAGTCGTGGGGCCCGCGCACGTGCAGGACGGTGCGGTGCCCCGCCTCGAGCAGGTGCCGCGTCGCCAGCCGCGCGCCCAGCTCGTGGTCCACGGAGACGCTCGGCAGGTGACCCCCGGGACGGGCCTGGGCCACCACGACCGGCAGCCCCTCCGGCACGGGCAGCGAGCCCACCACCGACGTCACCGACGTGACGACCACGATGCCCTCGACGTTCTGCCCGGCGAGGTGGCGCATGGCGGCGCTCATCGTGCCGCTGCGCACCTCGGCGAGGCTGCACAGCACCACGGACATCCCCCGCGCGCGGGCCGCCTCCTCCACGCCGAGCAGCGTGTGGACGGGGCCGTGGTGGATGCCGAAGGGGGTGATGACGCCGAGGAGGCCGGAGCGCTGGGTCACCAGCGCCCGCGCGGCCGGGTTGCGCCGGTAGCCGAGGGCGTCGATGGCCTCCAGCACCCGCCGCCGGGTCTCCTCGCGGACCGGGCCGGTGTCGTTGAGGACCCGGGACACCGTCTGGTGCGAGACCCCGGCCATGCGGGCCACGTCCGACATCACCGGCTGGCGCGGTGCCGGGGTGGTCGCGGTCACGGTCGCCTCCTTCGGCTGCGGACGGTCCGCACCCTTCCCGAGGGGGACGGGCACGAGCTGGGCACCCCCGCCGGGCGGGCGCAGGGGGCCGGCACACCGGGACGGGGTGCACGGCGGGGAACCGGTGCTCACCCTAGGCGCCGGTCCGGGCCCGCGGGCCCGTTCTCCGGAGCCCACTGCACCGTCCGGGTGCCGCTCCTGCGCGGGAGCACCCCACCGGTGCCACAGAACTGACTCAGCGCAACCAGAGGGTCACGCATACGGGAACCGCGGCGACGAGCGCACCGACGGCCACCAGCGCCGAGTCCGCCCGCGTCCACGGCGCCGGCTCCGCCCACGTCCGCCGCGAGCAGTCCGCGAACCCCCGCGCGTCCATGGCCACCGCCATCCGCTCCGCCGAGCGCAGCGCCCCCACCAGCATCCCGAACGCCATGCCCGCGAAGAAGCGCACCCGCCCCGCCGGGGAGCGCCCCGGGCCCAGGCCACGGGCCCGCCGCGCCCGGGCCAGGGAGTCCCACGTCTCGTGCAGCGACTCGAACCGCTGCAGGGCCGCCGCCGCCGCGACCACGGCCCGCGCGGGCAGGTGCAGCCGCTGCGCCAGGTGGTCCCCGAGCCGGCTCGGGTCGATCCAGGACACCAGCAGCGCGCCCGGCAGCACGAGCACCACGATGCGCAGCGCGGCCGTGACCGCCACCTCCAGCCGCTGCGGCCCGCCCTCGCCCAGCAACCAGGTGGACCAGGCCACGGACAGCGCCGCGATGCACACCGGCAGGAGCCGGAGGGCGGCCGCCCGCAGCCCCGAGACGGCGAACGGCGCGAGCGAGAGCTGCACGCCCAGCGCGACGGCCCCCGTGCGCCAGTCGTCGACGAAGAGGGAGGCCACGATCGACAGGAAGGACACCGCGAGCAGGGACAGCGGTCCGCAGCGCGCGACGAGGCGGGTGCGCGCCGGCCCCGCGACGGCCCCGGCGGCGGTTTCGGCGGTGGACCCGGCGGTGACCGCGCTCACGGGCGCACCCCCTGCCCGACCACCCGCGCGTCCGGCGGTGCGTCAGGCGCCACCGCCCGCCCGGCCTCCAGTCGCAGGCGGTGCGACGCGCGATCCACGAGGACCTCGTCGTGGCTGGCCACGACGACGGCCGCCCCGGCCCCCGCCGCCCCCCGCAGCGCACCGGCGACCACCGCCCACGTGCCCCGGTCCTGCCCGACCGTCGGCTCGTCCGCCGCGACCAGCGCGGGACCCGCGGCCAGCGCGGCGGCCAGCACCAGGCGGCGCTGCTCCCCGCCCGAGAGCAGGTGCGGCTCGACGTCCGCCCGGGCCGACAGGCCCACCAGCTCCAGCAGCGCGTCGGCCCGCCGCCGCCCGCGCTCCCCCTGCCCCAGCACCTCCGGCGTGGCCCGCACCTCCTCCCGGGCGGTGCGCGCCACGAAGCCGTGCTCGGGGTGCTGCGGCACCCAGCCGACGCGGGCCGCCAGCTCCGGCGAGCTCCACCGCCACGGCCTCGGGCCCGCTCCCCGGGCGAAGCCGGCCGCGGGGACCAGGTCGCCCTCGCTGGGGCGCAGCAGCCCGGCGAGGACCGCGACCAGCGTCGACTTGCCCGCGCCGCTCGGCCCCGTCAGTGCGGTCAGCGCCCCTGCCCGCACGTCGACGTCGACGCCGGTGAGGACGCGGGCGGGCGGGGCGGGGCGCAGGCCGCGGCGGCGGCGGACGACCCCCAGCCCACGGCCGCGCAACGCCGCCTCCCCGGTGGGCGGGGCGTGGCAGGGCCCGACGAGGTCCGCCGGCACCGCGAGCGCCTCCGGTGCCGGCAGGCCCGGCACCCAGATGCCGTCGCGGGCCAGGGAGTCCGCGTCGCGGCCGAGGACGGGACCGGGAGGGCCGGAGGCGACGACCGCGCCGGTGCGGTCGAGGACGACGACCCGGTCCACGACCGGGACCCAGGTGCCGAGGTGGTGGTCGACGACGACGAGGGTGCGCTCCCCCACCGAGGCCAGCAGGGCGTCGCGCACCTTCGCAGCGGTCGCCGTGTCCAGCATCGAGGTGGGCTCGTCGAGCAGCAGGAGCCTGGGGTGCAGGGCCAGGGCGCCGGCGAGGGCGAGGCGCTGCAGCTCACCGCCGGACAGCTCGGCGGTGGAGCGGGCGGGACCGTAGGGGAAGGACACCGCCGCCAGCGCGGCCGCGACGCGCTCGGCGATCCGCGGACGGGGCAGGGCGAGGTTCTCCGGGCCGAAGGCCGTGTCGCGCCCGGCGGTGGCGGCGACGACCGCGTCGAGGGGGTCCTGCAGCAGCAGCCCGGCCCCGCCCCCGGTGGCCGGCCGCCCGTCCAGCAGCACCTCCCCCGCGAGCTGCCCGTCGTCGGGGTCGCCACCGTCGGAGGCGCCGAGCAGGCCCGCGAGCGCGCGCAACAGGGTGGACTTGCCGGCGCCGCTGGGGCCGGCGAGGAGGACCCGCTCGCCGGCCTCGACGTCGAGGTCGAGGTCGGCGAGCACCGGGGTCGCGGCGCCGTGCGGGTGCCAGGTCAGGCCCCGCACCCGCACGGTCGCGCCCCCGGTGAGGGGGGTGGAGGTGTCAGGCACGAGCCCGCGCCAGGCGGGCCTCCGCACCCGCCGGGAAGGACCGCAGCGCACCGGCACGTGCCAGCGCCTGCACGAGGGCGTAGCCGCCGAGGCCGGCGATCAGCGCGCCGGAGAGGGAGAAGGCGCCGAGGTAGGCGAGCTTCCAGCTCCACGCCCAGTCGGCCCAGTAGAACCACCACTCCCAGGCCACGACCTCCAGCACGGCCGCCAGGGCACCGCCGAGGACGGCGACGCCGAGGTTGAACCGACGCCACGCGAAGATCGCGACGGCGATCTCCACGCCGAGGCCCTGCATCAGGCCCGACACGAGGACCATCGGGCCCCAGTAGCTGCCGATGGCCATCTCCACGAGCGCCGCGACCATCTCCACGAACAGGGCGGCGCCCGGGCGGCGGATCACGAGCGCGCCGACCACCGCGGGCAGCAGCCACATCCCGGAGACCAGACCGCCGGCCGGCGGGAACGCGGCCCAGCCCGGCTGGATGACGTAGAACAGGTTGTTCCAGCCCCAGAACATGACGCCGAAGACGACGCCGAGCATGGCGGCGGTGATCAGGTCGATGCTGCGCCAGCGCATCAGCGGCCGGCGGGCCGGCACGGACCCGGCGACCGGCGCAGCGGTGGGCGTGCCCGCGGCCCGGCTCACGACGGCGCCTTCCACCACGTGGCCGTGCGGCTGCAGGGCGTCCGTCCTGGTGGGGTCTGGACTGGGCGTGGTCATGGGTTCCTCCCGGACGAGCAGGAGGGGGACGGGTGCCCACGGTGGGTCCCGTCGAGACGGCCCGACTCCCTACGCCGGTGCTAGCCGGGTCAGGTTCGAGGGTCTGCGGCTGCCCGCACTCTCAGCGCCACGCGGCGCTCCCCTGTCGTGGTGCTGACGGTACCGGACGGGGCGGGCCCCCCGGCGCCACGCGGATCGCCCGTCCGCTCGCGCGACGTCCCGGGCGATGACCTGCGAGGCTGTGCCCGTGCTCAGGCTCCTGCGCGACGACTCCAGCGGCGCTCCCTCCCGGGCGGTGCGGCTCGTGGCCCTGCTCGTGGTGGTCGGACTGCTCGCCGTGTCGGCCACGGCCCTCACGCCGGTGCTGCGCTGGCTCCTGGATGTCCTCTAGGGCAGGGTGCGGACCATGAACCCCATGGTCTGGAAGCTCATCGGCACGGGCGCTGCCGTCGGCGCGGGTGCTCTCGCGAACGCGGTCACCAAGGGCGGCTGGAAGTTCCTCACCGGGAGCAACCCGCCCGACAACCCGGAGGACCCGGACGTCGGCTGGAAGGAGGCGGTGCTGTGGGCGCTGGCCTCCGGCGCCGTCATCGGCATCGCGCGGCTGCTGGCGGAGCGCCAGGCCGCGGCGTACTACCGCAAGGCCGTGGGCACCCGCCCGCCCGGCCTGCGCGGCGGCGGCCGCTGAGCCTGCGGGCGCCCGCGCCACGAGCACCGCACCCGGCCCCGGTGGGACGATCCGCCGGGGCCGGCGCACGCCCGCACCGGATCAGGCCGCGCTGCCCCGGGTGACCAGGCTGACCGTGGCCATCGCCCCGCTCAGCGCCGCGAGGTAGGCCCGCGAGACCTCGTAGAGCTCGTGACCGGCGCCGGAGACCCTCGGCAGGTCCTCGTCCTCGTAGCCGAGCACCGCGGCCAGCGCCCGGCCGGCCGGGCCCTCGTGGTTCAGCAGGGCCGCCCGCACGACGGGCGCCACGCCCGTGGTCTCGATCAGCTCCTCGTCGCTGATCCGCAGCACCCTCGCCACCCCCGAGAGCAGCCCCACGGTGTAGGCGACGTCCACCTGCCCGCCCGGCTCGACCAGCCGGGCGCAGGCGGTGGCGCGCGCCAGCACGAGCGTCAGCGCCTCCGGGTCGGAGCGGGTGACGCCGCCGAGCAGCATGAGCACCACCCAGGAGCAGAGCTGGCGCCGCCCCAGCAGCGCGATCGCCTGCCGCAGCGACGTGATCTGGCGGCTCGTCCCCACCGCCGCGGACCGCACGGTGCGCAGCACCCGCACGCTCATGCCGGGGTCGGAGGCGACGAGCCGCTCGATCTCCTCGATGGGTGCCTCGTCGCCGGTCAGCGCCCGCACCAGCTTGAGGCAGATGACCTGCGACGGGGACAGGCTCACCGACTCCAGCACCACCGGCCGCTGCAGCAGGTAGCCCTGGTAGAGGTCCACGCCCTGGTCCCGGCAGGCGTCGAACGTCTCCTCGTCCTCGACGCGCTCGACGACGATCGGCGCGTCGGGGTTGAGCCCGCGGGCGAGGCGCAGCACGTCGGGGAAGCGGTCACCGGTCTGGCTGATGTCGATCTTGACGTAGTCCGCGAGCCGCACGGCCGGCCAGCGGTGCTCCTCCCCCGCGAAGTCGTCCACGGCGATGCGGTAGCCGCGCCCGGCGAGGGCGCGCACGCCGGCGATCACCTCGTCGTCGACGAGGATGTCCTCCAGCAGCTCCAGGACCACCTGCCCCGGCTCGCACGGGATGGGCAGGTCGCCGGTGAAGAAGCTGCGGGTGAGGTTGATGAAGAGCGGCAGGTCGCCGGCGATCTGCTCGACGCCGAAGTCGCCGAAGGTGGCGCTGATGACCTGCGAGGTGGCCTTCTCCTGCTCCCGCTCGCTGGTCAGGCCCGCGTGCAGGCCGCCGTGGGCGCGGAAGAGGAGCTCGTAGGCGGCGAGCTCGCGCTCGGCGTCGTAGATGCCCTGCCGCCCGATCCGCACGGGCACGTGGACCGGCGGCTGCCGGGACGGGTCGGGAGCGGCGGTGAGGGGGTCGGCCGAAGCCGGCCGGGATGCCGCTGTGCGCTCAACGGCGGGGTCCCCGGACGTCACCGCGGCCCCCGGCCCGGCGGTGGACCGGCGGCGAGGACCGGCAGGAGGTCCTCGTCGAGGATGATGCCGCCCGTGCGGTCGAGCACGGCGGCGCTGACCCGGGCCACGACCGCCTGCGCACGGGCGCGCTCGGCCCGGTGGCGCTCGTCGGGCTCCTCCGCCAGGCGCGCACCGCCGTCGGTGCTGTCCCAGCGGACCTCGTAGGTCGTGGTGGTCGCCGCGTCCGCCGGAGCCGGGACGGTCATCTCCTCCTCCGGGTGCACGAGCAGCAGGACGTCGATGCCGTCGAGGGCGGCGGAGACGACGTAGGGCTCGGGCACGGGGCCGCCCGCGTCGGCGTCGGCGTCACCCAGGTCGACCAGGTGGTCCACGTCGAGGGGGACGGGCCCGCCGTCCACCAGCTCCTCCAGGTCACCGGAGCGCGCGGCCTCCGCGTCGGGCAGGAGGTCGCCGAGCGCCTCGAGCAGGTCCTCCGGCTCCAGCCAGGTCGTGGTGCGCACGAGGTGGTCCACGGCGCGCAGCGGGTCCGGCTCCAGCACCTCGCCGCTGCCCGCGATCCGCACCGCTCCGCCGAAGCGGCGGGCCAGCCCCAGCAGCAGCCGCAGCCCCTCCGCCTCGCTGCCCGTCGGCAGGCCGGCGGGGAAGGCGCGGTGCAGGCCGTCGCGGTCGGGACCCAGGGGGTGCGTGGCCTCGCGCTGCGGCGGCACCGCCAGCGCGAGGGCGCGCCGCCACGGGCCGGTCACGCCCGCGCGGGCCGCCGCACGCGGGGACAGGTCGAGGGCGGGGTGCAGCAGCGCGGGGCCGTCCTCGGAGAGCACGAGGGCACCGGAGCGGGAGGGCGCGTCGGGACAGCGGCAGCGCACCGCGGCCGAGACCTCGGCCTGCGGCACGTCCGAGGGCAGCAGCAGCAGGTGCGCGCCCGCGAGCTCCGACGCCGTCAGCCTCCGGCCCCCGCCGGGGCGCCGCCACCACTGGCCCAGCACACCCATGTCTGCTCCTCGTCGCCCTCTCGGTGCGGCGACCGGCGCGCACCTGCTGGCTGGATCTCGGTCTGGCTAGATCTCGGTCCGGTGGAAGGACAGGTGCGACCTGCTGGGTGTCGGGCCGCGCTGCCCCTGGTAGCGGGAGGAGTACCCCGGACTGCCGTAGGGATGCTCGACGGGGCTGGACAGCCGGAAGAAGCAGAGCTGACCGACCTTCATGCCCGGCCACAGCTTGATCGGGAGGGTGGCGACGTTGGACAGCTCCAGCGTCACGTGCCCGGAGAAGCCCGCGTCGATGAAGCCGGCGGTGGAGTGGGTGAGCAGGCCGAGGCGTCCCAGGCTGCTCTTGCCCTCCAGGCGGGCCGACACGTCGTCGGGGAGGGTGACCCGCTCCAGGGTGGAGGCCAGGACGAACTCGCCCGGGTGGAGGACGAAGGGCTCCCCCCGCTCCACCTCCACCTGCCGGGTCAGGTCCGGCTGCTCCACGGCGGGGTCGATGACGGCGTACTTGTGGTTGTCGAACAGCCGGAAGTAGCGGTCGAGGCGCACGTCGACGCTGGACGGCTGCACCATCGACTCGTCGAGCGGGTCGAGGGCGACGCGCCCACTGGCCAGCTCGGCACGGATGTCGCGGTCGGAGAGCAGCACACGATCACGGTACCGGGCCGACGCCGCGCGGGACACGCACCGACAGCCGACTGGGGGAAGGGCTCGGAGCACGCCGCGGCCTCGGCTACAGTAGGTCGCGCACGTTCCCCGGAACGGGCTTGCGGGTGTAGTTCAATGGTAGAACTTCAGCTTCCCAAGCTGATAGTGCGGGTTCGATTCCCGTCACCCGCTCAGAGACGAAGGCCCAGGTCAGCGGCATGATCGCTGAGCCTGGGCCTTTCGCATGTGCCGCTGCAGTGGCCTGCGGGCCACACCCGGGCCATGAGTCACATGACCGCCATCACCCCGGCGTACCCGACGGGCTCTCTTGGCTGCATGGCCGGGCGCCTGCTTGGTCCATGCGCGTGTGGCCCGAGATGGCTTCCCGCAGGCCGCTGCCCCACCAGGAGCGCAACAGATCAGTCCTGGCTCTCGAGCCTGCGGGCGAGCTCATCGCGCACCGACTCGCGCTCGGCGGGGCTCAGCGCCTGGTAAGTCGCCCAGAGCTGCTCGGCCGGGGTGAAGGTGCGCTGCCCGCGCAGCACCCAGGACAGGAACTGGGTGCGGGCCCTGGGATCAAGCTCGCCATCGAAGCGAGTGAGGATGCGCTGCACCTGCTCCCTGCTCTCGGGCGCAGCCCACTGGCCTCCGCTGTGACGCAGGCACACCACGTGCAGGTTGGAGTCGTCCTCGCTGCCCCCTACAGACAGCGGGACGATGTGCTGGATGATCAGCTGAGCGGTGCGGTCGTCATCAGGGGCGTACCTCTCCCCGGCAGCGATGCCGCAGATGGTGCACACCCTGTCCCGGTCGAAGATGCGCCGGGACTGCACCGCGCTGATCCGCCCCAAGGTCGGGCGAGGAACGTCCGGGTCCCAGATGTACAGGCCGATCTTGGTGAGTGTGGTGATCCGCACACGCTGGTCTTCTGGGTCAGCGTCGTACGTGAAGACCCACTCCATGCTGCGCAGCTCGCGCATGCGCCGGTCGACCTGCTCGATGCCGGGGAAGGCCTGCCGCAGGGCCTGCTTGAGGAAGCGGCCGCCCTCCCCCACCTCAGTCGCCAGGAAGAGAGCTACCCGGGCACGGGACCCGAGGGCCTCGTCGCGGTAGTCGAAGCCCGGCGCGCTGATCCGCTTCCCGGGCACGATCAGCGGCGTCGCCCTTTGTCGATTTGCTGAAGGGGCGTGCAGGTCACTACTCATGAGCATCTCCTACGTGTACTACTGGGCAGCGGCTCATCGGCCGCTTCCTGGCGCAGCGATCGGCGAGGCAGGTGAGCCCGGTCATGACCGGGCTCACCTGCCTCAGGTGGTCAGGCAGCCCAGCCGTCGGCGGCACCGTAGATGCGGCGCATCTCAGCGAGGAAGGCTGCCCGCTCCGGTGCGGTGAGGCGGTGGATGCGGGCGTAGAGGGTGTCGGCCAGGGTGAAGTCCCGCTTGCCGGCCTGCACCCAGCGCTTGAGCTGCTGGCGGTCAGCGCGGTTGAGGCGGCGGGTGTCCTGCGCCAGCCGGGGCAGGTCCTCCGGGGTGCCGGTGTACTGCTGGGCCTGCTCGTTGCAGCCGGCGCACTCCGCCTGCAGGTCGTCGTCGTGCAGGCGGGAGCCCTCCTGTGCCAGCATCGCCGGCTCCTTGTGCCCGGCGGTGAGCACGACCGAGCCATAGGGCGGGAAGGGGTCCTTCATCCCGGCCACTGCCCCGCAGACCTTGCAGTACCCGTCGCGCTCGACGACCCGGCGGACCTGGACACGAGAGATGCCACTGGGCCTGCGGGCGCGGATGCCGGGGAGCCACAGGTGGTCTCCGATGACCTCCAGACGGTGCTGCTCCGGGCGCAGGGTGCGGTCCGTCTTGTAGGACGCGGTCTTCCAGGCGTGCAGGGGCCTGAGCTCGCGGGCACGGCGGTCGATCTCGGTGACGTCGGGAATCGCGTAGCGCAGGGCCAGGCCGGTGAACACGCCCCCCTCACCCACCTCGGTGGCGAGGAACAGGGCCGCCCGCGCCCTGCTACCCAGGGAGAGATCACGCCAGGAGTGCCCACTGACCTCGATCACCCCGCGGGGGTTGCGGTCGATGTGCTCGCGCCACGGCTCAGAGCTGAACGTCGTAGTCATGTCATACCTCCGGTGAGGGACCAGCCGGCGGGGTGCCGGCTTGCCTGCAAGACAGACTCTACGGATCCAGACGGATACTGGCAACCCCCGGCGGGCCGCAATCCGCCAGCATCCATCCGGCGGCCTAGCGCGACTACGACACGTCACCTTCAGCAATCATGCTGTACGGACTTCCGGCCGCCATACCTCCAACAGCGCCGGGGAACTGCAGCACTAGAACGTTCACGGCCGCCGCGATCGCCTGGTCCGCCTCGGTGCTGGCGTGCTGGTAGATCAGCGCCGCGCGGGGGTTGTCGTGGCCCATGCGGGCCATGAGGTCGCGCAGGCTCGTGCCTGCGCGGGCGGCGAAGGTGTTGCCGGTGTGCCGCAGGTCGTGGAAGTGCAGGCCGGGCGCTCCGATAGCGGCGACGGTGGGCTGCCAGCGGGTGAGCTTGTTGAAGCCGCCGCGCCGAATGGTGCTGCCCGACTGGGTGGTGAAGACGAAGGCTTCCAGCTCCGCGCCCACGTAGGTGTCGAGGTGATGGCGCAGCCTCGGCAGGACCGCGGCCGGCAGGGCGACGGTGCGCACGCCCGCGCGGGACTTAGGCGGGCCGAGGACCATGCCCTTGCCTCGCTGCTCGGTGAAGGCCTCCCGCACTCGCACCACGCCCAGGTCGGCGTCGAGGTCGCGCCGTCGCAGGGCGACCGCCTCGCCCCAGCGCAGGCAGCCGAAGGTCGTCACGAGGATGAGGGCGGCGAAGCGCTCGGGCACCGCGTCGGCCAGGGCAAAGACCTGGGGCACGGTGAGCACTGGCCGCTCCTCGGCCCGCTCTTGATCTGCGCCCGGGATGCGGCAGGGGTTCTTGCGGATCATCTCGTCTTCCTTGACCGCGGTCATGAGGACGGCCCGCAGCAGCCGGTAGGCCTTGGCCGCGCCGTTGACGGAGACGCCGTCAGTGAGGAGCTGGGCGCGCCAGCGCCGGACCATCGGCGTGGTCAGCCGCGCGACCGGCACCGTCCCCACGTAGGGGGTGATGTGCTTGCCGAGAATCCACTCGTAGAGGGCGACGGTGCGCGGTCGCAGGCCGGGGCGCTGGGCGATCCACTGCTGCGCGTAGTCCTTGACAAGAACCTGGCCGCGCTGCGGGTCGATCCAGTCCTGCTGCATCAGCTCGGCCTCGGCGAGGGTGAGCCAGCGCTGCGCCTCCTCCTTGCGGGCGAAGGTCTGCGGGGCGCTGCGCATGACACCGTCCGGACCGCGGTATCGAACCTGCCAGCGACCGGACTCGCGCTTGCGGATGCTGCCGAAGCGACGCCTGCCGGGGCGGTTGACCATCAGGCGGCCCTCCCGATCGTGGCGCCGACTCCGGTCCCGCTCATCGGCTCCACCCGTCCGGCTGCGACATGGGCGGCGAGGTCGGCCGGGTCAAGGCGCACTGCCCGGCCGAGTCGGTAGAAGACGATGCGCCGTTCGGCGATCAGTCGCCGGATATAGCGCGGGCTCATCCCGATGCGGGCTGCGGCCTCCTCGATCGTGAGCAGTTCACCGAAGGGCGCAGCAACGGTCACGGGCGTGGTGGCGGGCTTCACCGGTTCTCCTGTTCAGGGACTGCGGGGACAAGGGGGACAGCGGGGACAGTGCTCTGGTGCCAGTCGCCGGGAGCGCTGTAGGTGCCGGTGTGGTCGACGGCGAGCTGGCCGTCCTCGGCCATGCGGGCACAGGTGCGCTTGGCGTTGTCGCGGCTCACGTCGAGCGCGGTGGCGATAGCGGCGGGCTTGGCCGCTCCGGTAGTGCGCAGGTGGCGCAGGATCGCGGCGCGGGTGTCGCCCAGGGCGTGCTCGTCGGCGGGCCGGTCGAGCATCCGCCAGTGCCCGGTCGCCGGGTCGAAGGCCAGGGCGTGCTCGCTTTCCTCGACGTCGCGGCCGGTGACGTGCAGGACGCCGTCGTGCTGGCCGCGCGCCCGCTTGAGGACGAGCGTGGCGTCGGCGGCCCCGGCGATGCCGTTGGTGCCGGAGACCTCCTGCAGGAAGTCCTCGGACCCGGCCTTGCGGACGTGATGCACGAGGACGACGGCGATGCCGAAGTGATCCGCAACGCGCTTGGCCCGACCCACCGCGGCGTAGTCGGCGTCGTAGGCGCTCATGCCCTGCGGCGACGGCCCGCGCATCTTGGCGAACACGTCGAGGACGACCATCCGGGCGTCAGGGTGCGCCCTGAGCCACGCAGCTATCGCGGCATCCCCTCCGGCCGGCAGGGGCGGCCAGTCGGTGGCGATCTGGAGCCCGCCGGGCGCAGAGACCCCGTTGAGGAGCTTGCCCATGCGGGACTGCAACCGGCGGGGGGTGTCCTCCAGCGCGAGGTAGAGCACCGGTCCCGGCTGTACCCCGATGCGCCCGAACGCCGCCCCACCGCGGGCGACGTCGAGGCCGAGCCCCAGGGAGAGCCACGACTTGCCGACCTTCGGCGCACCCACCAGCAGCGACACGCCCTCGCACAGGACACCGGGCACGGCCCACTTCGGTTCGGGGAACTCCGTAGCCATGAGGGCATCGGCGTCCCACAGTCGCGGTGTCCAGGCGGGGGCGGGCTCACCGTCACGGACCGGGCGCAGCCGAGGACCGTCTGGTTCGGCTTGCTGCCGGTCGTGCTGTCCTCGCGAAAGCTGCCCGGCGGGGTGTTCCAGCCCGTTGTTCATGCCGCGCTCCGCTCGTTGCTGTCGGTGCTCTGGAAGGTGCGGGGCCGGTCCTGCCCGCGGTGCAGACCGGAGGCGATGGTCTTGCGCGCCTCCGTCTCGGACTGCCCAACCTGCTGCCCGGCCGTCAGCAGGACGGCGCGGACGGTGTCCGCGTCGAGTTCGCCCCCGGCGACGAGCTGCCCGAGCTGCACCGCCGCGCCGAACAGGGCGACGTTGTGCGCGTGGGGACCGGAGGTCAGCACCAACCGCACGGCCCCGTCGATGGCGGCTTGCAGGTAGGCACGGCGGCGGGCGTCGCCTCCTGCGCCGAGCCGCACCCTGACGGGCTCCTTCGGCGGCAGGGGGGCCGGGCGCAGCCGCTCGGTGAGCCACTCCGGTAGTGGCGCGGGCGGCTCGGCCCGCACGACTCGGTACGCGCCGCTCGTCGTGCGGGTGGGGGCCGCGACGACGTAGCCGCCGCGTCCGCGGGTGTCGATCAGCCACCCCAGTCGGTTGGGGCTGCCCGGCCCCGTGTTCGGCAGAGTCACGTCCTCGGGCTGGCGGTAGTAGACGTGCCAGCCGCCGCGGGCAGTGCGTGCCGTCCACGTCCGCGGCAAGCCGCGTCCCTGCTCGGCGCACAGTGCGGCGAGGACTCCAGCGCCGTCGCGCACGTTGCGGTCAGCCCAGCAGCCGGGAGCTTCCTCGTCCGGCTTGGGCACGTCGAGGTCAAGGACGAGGAGACCGGAGGGTCCGCAGGCGATGCCGATGCCGAAGCGGCGCCCGGTCCAGGCGGCGCGGATGCGGTCAGGATCGGTGGTGGCGCGCTCCTCCCATGTCATGTGGCGCCCGGCGCGGGCGCAGCGAAGGTCGGTGCCGCCGCAGCGGTCGGCGGCGTGGTCGGGGAAGGCAGGGCGCTTGTCTCCGGGGCGCAGCGGGAACACTGCCCATCCGGCGGCGGCGTAGTTGAGGGCAGCAGCCAGAACATCGGTCGCAGGCGCGGCCGGTCGGTCGAGCGGTGCGGTCGAGGGCTGGAACACGGGGGTTCCTCCACATCTAGTTCGTTACTTGGAGTAGTCGCACGCGGGCATGGGAATGCCCGAGGGCGTTGGGTTAGCGGGCCGAGCGGGAGCCCGAGAAGGCGACTTGACCTGCGGTTTCGCTCATGCCCTCGAATGGGGCGCTAACGCGCTAACGGGCAGCTCAAGACGGGCATGGGGGCGTTAGCGGGGCCGCTAACGTTAGCGACGAGTGGCCTTGCGTTAGCGGCCCCGCGAGCTTTCCCAAGAAATGGTCAACTACTGCGTCGTTGGTCACGCTCAGTGAGTGCGTTGTGAATCTGCTGACGGGTGATGCCGCGCCGGTTGACGACCTTTCCGCCGTCGCGCCGGCCGATCTGTACCGTCTCCACGCCGAAGGGCGCGACGGCTCCGCCCAGGTCGGCCGCGCTCCATCCGGCGTAGACGTCTGGGCGGTGCTCGGCCAGGCGCTCCACCAGCGTCTCCGACCACTCCCGATCGGCGGTGTTCGCCATCACCTCGGCGAGGTCGTCGAGGACGGTGGGCACGGGGGCGGTGTCGTCGGTGTCGGGGTCGAGGCCTGCGGCGTGGCCGGTGAGGCGCCCGGCGGCGAGGCGTGCGGTGCGGGCGCGGGCGGTGATGGTGGCGGCGGTGGGGGCGTCGAGGTAGGCGGTCTTGACGATGGCGGGCTCGGCGCCGTCGCCGATGAGGTAGCCGATGCCGAGGTCGGAGCGGGTGAAGGTGGTGGCCCTGATGCCGGCCTTGTACATCGAGGTGCCCAGCACCATGTCGTTCTCGGTCTGGCCCATGACCCGCAGGCAGAACCGCAGGGTGGCGTTGGCGCTGATCCCGGTCGGGAGGGACTTGGCGTCGGGGCGCTGGGTGGCGACCAGGACGACGATCCCGACGGCGGGACCGCGCTTGACCAGGTCGGTCACCAGGGTCTCGGCGTCCTTGCCGTGGACGGGGTGCTCGAAGAGGAACTGGCACTCATCCAGCCCGAACACCACCGGGTGCAGGCCCAGCTCCTTCCTCGCGGCCAGGTCGGGGGTGACCTTGTTCTCGGGGCACTCAGTGCGGGGCAGGGTGCGGACCACCGTGTAGCGGCGGCGCATGTCCTTCACCAGCGCCCGCAGGTCCGCCATCAGGTAGGCCAGGTCCTCGTCCTCATCCCCTGCCCGGTAGCGATGGGCCACGGCTTCCAGGGCGGAGAGGTCCCCGGAGCCTTTGAGGTCGTAGACGTGCAGCTCGGCCAGCGGGTCCAGTGCGGCAGCGAGGAGCAGCAGGCGCAGGGTGAACGTCTTGCCCATGCGAGGCGTGGCGCCGATGACCATCGAGGCGTACATCAGCGTCAGCGTCGCCGGGCGGCCCCGCTGGTCCACCCCGACCGGGAACGGGGAGAACAGCGACACCTTGCCCGTCTTGGCCAGCGACCACGCCACCGGCTTGCCCGCGGACAGAGCCCTGTCACCGACCCACAGGACCAGGCGTCCGGCGTGCTGCTCGGAGTCCGGCTCCGGCCACACACACCCCAGCGGCCGGCGCAGCCCCGATGCCAACCGGTCCCGGCGCTCGATCACGTCGCCCGCGGTCACGCCCGGCGGGAGGTCGCAGTCGGCGCGCCAGCCCGGCCCGTCGCGGTGGATCGGGGCGACGAAGCGCACCCCGTCCCCGGTGCGCAGGTGCTTGTTCAGCTCCGCCACCCCCAGCGAGCCAAGCGCGGTCAGGATCAGCTCGGACGTGAACCTCGGCACCGACGACGCCGAGACCGCGGAACCGGTGATCCGCTCATCCGCCTGGCGACCGAGCGCACCGATCCCCGCAAGCGCGGTACCCACCACCAGCAGCAGCACCCACGCCGCCAGCGACGTAGCGAGGACGTAGGCGACCACCACCGCGGCGAGGACCGCGGCGCCCAGCAGCACGACGCGCCAGCGCACCCGGTCTCGGTGCTGCTCGCTCACCCGGTGGAACGCGGTGGCCTCCGCCGAGCCCATGACCTGCCCCAGCGCGATGGCGCGGCGGACGTGCCGGCCGTTGCCGTCACTGGCCCACCAGAACAGCGCCCGCGTGATGCGCCACGTCCCGCGCGGGGATCGCTGCGCCAGCCGCAGCCAGTACAGCGGCAGGCGAAGCGCGTGGAACGCAGTGGTCCGCCATGCCGCGTCGACTCGCTCGCGGACCAGGCCAGTCACCGCCTCGCGGTCGAACCACCACGAGGGCACCACCTCCCGCCGCGTCTGCACGTCCACCACCGTTGCCCGCCGCACCGCGGCATCGGCGTCGAGGACGACACCTTCGACCACGTCACTCGGCGCCGCCCCAGCGTCACGCAGATCGTCGTCGGGATGACGGCGGGCGCGGGCCGCCCCCAGGTCCACCACCTCACCGCGCACCAGGCCTCGGACCGGGCCGTCGTTCTTGCGTAGATCCACGAGCCACCTGTTCTCCTCGCCCGGCGCACTCTTGTCGTGGTGCTGGTTCATGCCGCCTCCTCCCTCCGCGTCGAGGTCACAGCGGCGCTGCCACTGTCGGAGAACATGCAGTTCACGCACACGCGCGTGGACGTGGGCACGCAGTAGCCCGCATCCCGCCCGCAAGCGGTGCAGGTACGACGTGCGGCCATCGCCTTGCCCAGTGCTGTGAGCTGCGCGGCGCTGGGTACCCGCTTGGGCTGGGCGTCGGCCAGGCGGTAGAGGTAGGCCACCCGCTCCAGGCGCCGCCCCCAGCGCACTTCTGCACGCGGCGGCTTGCCCCCCGGGCACAGCCCGGCCATCCGCAACTGACGGCGGGTGGCGTACCCGGCCGGGGCACTCCCCCACCGGTACGACACCCACCCCGCTGCCTCGACCTCGGGAGCGGCGACCGCACCGAATGGCCTTCGGGTCTCGATGCGCTGGAAAGTCATGCCGCACCCCCCAGCGCCGCGCCATCCCCGGCGAGCGGGGCAGGCGTGGCGGTAGGCCGGGCAGCGTGGTGCAGCCCGTCGTGGATTGCGGCCAGGAAGGCCGCTTCCGCGCCGCTTCCTGCGCGGCCCGCCAAGCGGCAGACCAGGCACACCACCACCGCAGACGCCATGGTCGCGTCGCTGCTCGTCGCTGGGATCGTGGTCATGGCGTTCACGCCCCGAACAGACTGCCGCCGAGTCCGTCCAGGGCAGCGCGCACCCCACTGACGAGCGACTGCGACACTCCGGCCAGGGCGCCGTCGGAGCCCGCGACGGTCAGTCCGAGCATGACTGCCACGACGGCGACGAAGGTGGCACGGGTGTCCTTCCAGCAGACGGCGACCAGCGCGCCGAGCAGGAACAGACCGAAGATGGCGAGGCTCATGCCGCCACCTCCGGCGCCTGGCGACGGGTGTGACGGGGTCGCTGCTGGCAGGCGGCCCAGGTGCGGGCCTCCTCCACCACGCGGCCCTCGGCGCGGCGCACCCGCCGCCGCGCCAGCTCACTCATCGCCGAAGGCGCCGACAGGGCGGCCACCTCGGCGTTGACCAGCTCTACCTCGGCCGCGATCAGCGGCCACTCAGCCTCGATCGCCCGCAGGTCGCTGGCGGTCGGCTCCTCGGTCCTTCGCTCGATCCGGCGATCGGGCGTGTGGATGCGGTTGGATTGCATGACGATGGGGGTCCCTTCACTGGGGCGGGGGACGGCGACTGGCTTGGCGGTAGGGCGCCGTCCCCGCGCGGTGTTCTGGCATGTGTCAGTGTGCCCTAGCACATCAGCTTGATGCAACAGATGCGCTAGCTCGTGCTAGAGCGCCCTGATGGCTACCCTCGGCGCATGAGCTTGTCTGCGGACGATCCTCGGCCGCCTTACGTGCAAGTCGCCGATGCCCTTCGTGCTGACATCGCGGCCGGACTGCTGCGCCCAGGTCAGCGACTTCCGGCGATCCGCAGCCTGGCGGAGCGCTTCGGCGTCGCGCCGATGACCGTCCAGAATGCCCTTCGTCTCCTGCGGGAGGAGGGCATGACCGTCACGACACCCAACCGCGGAAGCTTCGTGGCCGAGGACGCCGGCCAGCGCAGCACGGCCGCCCCTGGGCACGACCCAGCACTGGCGACGCTGCGCGAGGAGGTCGATCGCCTGGCCGCGCGAGTGGTCGCGATCGAGCGCCTGCTGGCCGAGAGGGAAACGACGGGTGCGCATGACTCAACGGTTGCCCACAGTGACGGTCCGCCAACAGTGATCTAGTGGGGACAGAGGGGTGACAGTCCGCGGACAGCTGCTTGTCACCCCTTGGTTGTCACCAGCGGCAGCGCGCATGCTGGGCATCGACCTGCAGGCGAGCGAGGAGGCCACGGAGTGTCTGACGACCGCCCAGCATGGGCGCAGCGACTCACTGCGGAGCGCAACGCCCGCGGTTGGTCGCAGAGCGATGTCGTGAAGGCCCTGCGCGCTCATGCGCCCAAGCCGCTGCCCAGCCAGCCCCACCTCGTGCGGCAGTGGAAGCGCTGGGAGGCGGGCGAGCACACGCCGAGCGCCTACTACCAGTCCCTCATCGCCGCCGCTCTCGGCACCGTCACCCGGGCCCTGTTTCCTGAGCCGGGCCATCGGGACGGCGCCGCAGAGGTCTCCGCCGTCAGCGGCATGGAGACCCTGGAGATCATCCAGCGACTGCACTCCTCTGACCTCGACGCCCCGACGCTCGAAGCGCTGCGCATCACCGTCGACCGACTCTGCTCGGAGTACGCCTACTTGCCCGGCGAGCAGCTCCTGAGCGAAGGACGCGAGTGGCTGCAACGACTGGCCAACCTCCGCTCCCAGCGACTGACGCTGTCGCAGCACCGGGAGGTCATCAACCTGGCTGGCTGGCTGGCCCTGCTGGTCGGCTGCGTCGAGAACGACCTGGGCGATCGGCGATCCTTCGAGGCCACTCGCCAGGCCGCCCTCTCCTTGGGCTCGGAGGCCGAGAACGCCGACGTGCTCGGCTGGGCGCACGAGATGCGCGCGTGGTCCTGCCTCACCCGCGGGGACTACCGCGGCGTCATCGTCGCCGCCCGCACCGGCACGGACATCGCCCCGCACCGCAGCGTCGCGGTGCAGCTCGCCGCCCAGGAGGCCAAAGCCTGGGCACGCATCGGCGACCGGCGCCAGACCGAGGTTGCCCTTGACCGCGGCCGCAAGCTACTGGAAGGCCAGGACCACCCCGACAACCTCGATCACCACTTCGTCGTGGACCCGTCGAAGTTCGACTTCTACGCCATGGACTGTTACCGCACGCTCGGCGAGGACGCCTTGGCCGAAGCCCTCGCACATGAAGTCATACGGGCAGGCACTGACTTCGACGGTACGGAGCGATCGCCCATGCGCATCGCCGAAGCTCGCATCACTCTAGGCGTAACCGCCGTCCACTCAGGCGACCTCGACGGCGCCTTGGCTTATGGAAGGCAGGCGCTGACCTCTCAACGGCAGTCCCTACCTTCCCTACTTATGGTTAGCCGAGAGTTGACTTCCGCACTCCGTGAACAGCATGAGAATGAAGCTGCCACACAGATATACCTCGGCCAACTTCATGACCTGGCCGTAGCCGCACCTCAAGCCTAACGACCGCTTCCACGACGTTGAAGAATCATCAGTGGCCGCAACCTGAAGGGCTTCTTGCCGCCATGCCATGAACCCCAATAGGCACGTCTCAACGTGCCGGCCGTACATACATCCTCAGCCCCAGGATGCGCTTGTGGGCACCTAGCGACGAGAATACAAACTCACCCCTCGGCGGGAAGCGGCACACAGGACTTAAGAACCGCCTCGGCAGCGCTACGCACTTCGCGCGCCAGATGTCGGGCAGCAATGGATTCGATGCGCTCATAGACATCTCCAGGCAAAGCATCAACCCCTTGCATCCCACCTAATGTCAGCAAGGGAGATGCCATCCCGTCCTCACCCATCATTTCGAGAAGGCGAAGCTTCAAGCTGACATGAAGCGGCCCACGCTCAGCAAGCATCGAAGCGAGGGCACTACTCGCATAACCCTTCACCTGCCCGGAAGTATCCCTCGTCATTTGCAACGCGAGGGCAGGGACCCAATCAGGGATTGGCTGCAAAAACCGCGCCATCGTAGCGAGCGTGCGCGCTCCTTCAATTCGAGCGAGAGGTGAAGATCCACTTAACAGACGTGAAACATCCGTGAGTGACTCATCTAGCGATCGCAAGCCCAAGACGGCCGCCGCCCGAACCGCTTCCGGGAATGGATTCACTTGTGCTCTGAATGGGCCCGAGAATCCGCCAGACAGGACGATGTCGTAATTCTCCCTGAGCGCATCGAGCACTTCTTGCGGGATGCTACCCGCTGCGCGAGAGAGTCGATTGAGCGCTGCCCCTTTGTCTTGTCGGGCAACCAAGGGATCCGACAGGAATGAGGTGATCGGCGACCATAATTCGCTCACATCGCAATAGATTGCCAACCCGACCGCTATATCGCATGGGTCGAAGCTTCCTACGGCATAGGAGCGATTCGCCGCATCTTGTCGGATTGCAGCCAGGCGATCACTTATTAGGTTCCGTCTCGCAGAGACCTCGCTGGGTGACCATGTAGGCAAGCGCCCGGCCATAGCATCGTTGACCTCTTGCGCAATCGAACCCACCGTTAGCTCACCTGCAGCGGATGTCACCTCAAAACCACCGAGCGCCACCGAAACTGCGCTGCTCAACTGAGGCCAGGTAACACCCTGACCTTGAGACCAATCACGCCAGGTGGACTGAATGCCGGTTGGCACTCCATCCCAGTCCAACCCATGGACGATTCGGGCATAGGAGCGATCAAGTAGCTCATCACTCTGGGGCAACCCCGAAACGTGCGCAAGAAAGTCACTTAGGAAGTGGTCAAGCCGGTTGGATGTGAGGGCGAGCCCGACCGCCGCGCTCCAGAGGCGCTCAAGCCGCACACTCCTATGTGTAAAGGTTCGCCTGTCCTTCGGAGTCAGCTGAAGGCTAGCAACTACTTGCTCATATCCCTCCGCCGCGGATTCGACATCAAGGAGGCTCGCACCTGCACGCAACACTGACAGATCAGCGTCGCCATGTCGCCGGAAGTGCCGACCTCGCGAAATAACCCTTCTCGCATTCTCGGCAAGCTCCGCCAAGGGACCATTCTCACGAACGTACCGAAGCGCCTGGTCCAGTTCCTTCATTCTCTCGGCATGTCGCAAAAGCCGGATGACGTCATAATAGACGCCCCCAACCGCGGCCCCTTGCCCTCGCAGGAGACGCAACTTCGCCAAACGCTCGCGATATAGGCACGCCAGGCGGATATTGCCTAGCAATTCAAAGTGCCAGAGCGCTTCCCAAAAAGGCGTATCAATTGGATCACGTCTCCAGCTCACGCCGGTCTGCGGCGCAGCTGTATTGCGAAAGAGCTCATCCACAAACGATGCATAGCCTCGAGTGGCAAGTTTCGTTGCATGCTCGGTCAGTGTGGGAACTGGCATCTGCGTCTGGGGATGGTCAGAGAAGGCAATGTCATCCCTCATGCGAAGGGAGATTTCGCCGGACCAACGGAGAGCATCGAGCAAATCTATGACTGACTCAGATTGCACAGGGAATGACTCCCACTCCATACTGCGCGCGTCATCGCTCAGTCGATCCAGAGCACTGAGTCCCTCCGTGAAACCATTGACCCAGTCCTCATTCATCTCCCAAAGGCGGAACGCGCGCTGAAAAAGAAGAGCGGTGCGCGACAGGCGCGCGGTGAAATCATCTGATCGCGAAAGCACTGAAATCGCATGATCGAGCAGCATAAGCGCACGGTGCTGCTCATCCCTATCGGAGAGACAAACTGCTGCGACAAGAACAGAAGCAGCAAGTCGGCTATCGCCAGCATCGAACTCATACACCAGGCGCTCAAAGCGATCTATGGCGCTGGCATTGGAAGCTGGGCCTAGCATGCGCCGGAGTTCGATCAAGATGTCCGAGTGCTCGCTGAATTTCGCGGCTATGTCCTCTTCATTGAGGCGTTCCCCAACCAACATGCCCGCCAATACGGCGGGCGCGTCCGTGTAAATAGCGTCGTAGTAGGCAGCATCCGGAGCAACGCTGTGCGGATTCAAGACGGCAAGTAGCCATCGCATCGATGTCACGGAATCCTCCAAAATGGGCGAACGGGGCGACTCGCCGGATTACCCTCATTAGCCAGCTCGGGCGATCCACTGTCTGCGCTCACGCCTCTATAAGGTAAAGCCTGACGTCCAGCCTGCCGATCGATCACCAAAAGCAGCCACTCCACAATCCGCTCACGGAGCCCATGGCCACTTACTGGACCGCAAAATATCCAAAATGAGGCTTCAGGCGCAGGTGGACCCATCCACTCATATACTCGCTGGCCAGCTAATTCAGCGTCATTGCCCAATGCCGCGATGCCGATTGACAGCGTCGGATCAGTGGACTGCCGCTCCCGCGAGGCCAAGATCGACGATTGAGCATGGCCCGTCCAGACGTCTTGGGTGAGCAATGCATGAATCGCCAGACTCGTCGGCTGGGCACCCACTTCCCGCACTTGTCGAATGTCAAGAACCCTGACATCCCTGGACTGTTCTACATCATCGCGAGCGCCTAAGTACGCTCGCTCCCACTGATGATGTATAGGATGACCCGAGAACTGGGTCACAATAATAATCATGGAACCGCAGTGATCATTATTGAAACATCTGGATCATCAAGCCTAAATGACGTCTCGGCCTCACCGCAGACGCCGCGGCGCACCTTAAGCACGAATGGCTCGCCAACTCCGCCTTCCACCTGCGCTGTGACCACATCCTTTAGGGCGGGGCATGCGTCGACCAGTTCCTGCCTGTCGGCCCCACCTAACACCCGGATCTGTTTCCACTCGTCTGAAGGTTTCCAAAACGCAATGGTGGCGGCCACGAGAGTGGCCGCCACCGCCAATACGGCAGAGACTGCGCCAACCGTCACAAATCCTCGTATCGGGCGCGCTTCATTCTCGCAGTATGTCTTAACTTCCTCCGCGAAATTGGTAGTCTCTGAGGGCGCTTTCGGGCTTGGATAAACGCTGGCCACCAGAAAGAGAACGACGGCCAACGTAAAGAACAGCAGTGCGGCCGCAACGGCGGACCGCAATAGAACGTTATCCTCGAGGGATGGACTATTTAGCGCAATAGCAAGCGTTGCTGCCGTTGCCGCTCCTAAAAGTCCGCCAGCGGTGGCTCCGCGTGTACGCCATGCATCGGGCGCAGCAACCAGCCTTGTTAGCCACTGTGTCTCAGCCTCCTCTTCAAGGCGAGTAACTTCGGTGGGGTCGGCCACTGGCCCAGCATGGTGCATGCGTGCCTCGGAGCGCGACTGCATCCTCGTGGCCGCGGCGAGGTTGGTCGATGTGCCAACCGGTCGGGTCTGCGTCTGGAAGCATCTGCGTGGACTGGTCACCTCCGTGCCACTGCCTTTTCTTGATCTCAGACGACCAACGTGGCACTACATGAGACCAACGGTTGCGGATCGGCGCTCGACAATCGCCGCCTAACGAGGACGGTCGCACACGGTCTCTTGTACGGCTCACCCTAGTAAGACGTGCGGAAGAACTGCCGCACCGCGATGGCTGCCACGCTGAATCGGCATGTCAGCCCTTGAGGCTGTCCCCGCTGTCCCCGCTGTCCCCGCTCCATGGATACGACGCTGGAACAACCCGGGTGTTGCAGCGTCCGATGCCGCGGCCACGGGCCACACACGGGCCACACGGGGAGACCACGAGGGGCCACTCCAGGCCGCTCACGACCACCCGTCTGAGCACGGATGCCCTGTGGTGAGCACTGGGGTTGTTCAGTTCCCAAGCTGATAGTGCGGGTTCGATTCCCGTCACCCGCTCAGAGACGAAGGCCCAGGTCAGCGGCATGATCGCTGGACCTGGGCCTTTCGCATGCCGCCCTCAGGGGCCTCACGCAGACCGCGCACGATCCGCCGGGCGTGATCGCGCCCGGCGGGCGTCGACGCCGGGCCTCGGCCGGTGCACCGATAGCCGTCTCCGGCCCTCAGCGCTCCCGGCCCGGACGTCGTGGCTGGTCGGCGCTCCGGCCGCGCACGAGATGGCTCCGGGGGTCTCGGGTGGCAACGGGCAGTCCGGGGGTGACGCCCCGGGGAGGCCGGCTCAGCAGCGCAGTGCGGACGACGTGCGCCGTGGCGACCTCCTGCGTCGGCCGCGCCCGCGTGACGTGGGCGGCGAGCGCCTGCGGGGCTGCCTCGCTCGCCCGCAGCTGCTCCAGGTGGGCGCGCGCCTCCCGGTAGGCCTCCGTGGCGGCCCCCTTGCCGCGGAAGACCTTGTAGATCTGCCAGGTCAACTGCCGGCCGGTGGCCACCGGCGACGGCGACGGGTTCTTCGACGGGTTCTGCGTGAAGTAGAGCTCCCGCTGGTGGCGCATGCCGATCAAGATGTTGTCGATCTCCCGGGGCCATCGCGCAGCGGCTGCTTCGACCTGGGTGCGCGTCATGTTCAACCGGGCTTCGCGCTCCGCGGTCTCGTTCTTCAGTGCCCCGGCGGCCTCGAGGATCTGCCGTCCGCCGCTGCTGATCTGCCGCAAGCCGGTGCCGACGTCCAGCGTCACCAGCCGGCTCACACCGAGGCCGATCTTGAGGGCCCCGACGCCCAGGGCGACCTTCCGCGACCGCGTGCGGGTGCTCCGGTCGGCCAGGACGGCGTCCTGGGCCAGCCCCACGGCGGTGGGGAGTCCCAACCGCCGGGTGTCACGGACGAGGTCGTCGGACCACGACCTGCCCGCGGCACTGGCGCCAGGCGCACTCACCCCTGCTCCTCGAGCCAGTCGAACATGGCGACGCGCTGGGCGAAGAGGTGGCCGAGGTCGCTGTCCAGCATGGCGATGAGCAGGTCGCGGTCCGTCCCGTGCTCCTCGGCCAGGGCGACGGCCTGCCCGAGGGTGCGCCCGGCGTCGCACTCCTCGATCATCGCGAGGGTGTGCACGCTGATGCGGGCCTCGGTGCCGTCGCCGAAGCGCACGGTGTGGATCAGCTCCGAGCCCTCGTAGGGACCCAGGTCCTCCAGCACCGACACCAGGAGCAGCTCGTCGAGGAGCTCGGGGCGGCGCAGTGGGTCGACGACGACGAGGCGCTCACGGACCAGCTCCGCCAGCTGCCGCTGGCCGTCGGGACCCAGCAGCGGCAGCAGCTCGCGCACGAGGATGCCGTGGCGCAGCCGGTCGAGGATCTCGTACTTCTCCTCGCTGTGGCCGCGCACCGTGCTGCCCTGCTGCACGACGCAGTAGCGACGGTCGGGGTCGGCTCCGTCGATGACCTGGGGCGGGCCCAGTGCTCCGACGAGGTAGACGTCGTCCTCGAGGTCGTCCACGCGCTGTCCCCATCCCGTGAGCTGTCGCAGCCGGTTCCCCCAGCAGTGTGCCCGCTGACGCCCGGGAGCCGCGGCGGCTGCCCACAGGGCCGCGGGGCCCCTCACGCGATGCGCGGAGGCCGCTCCCCCGGTCATCGGCGGTGCCTCACCGGCCCTCCGCCGAGCACGAGCGCCCACGACCCGCCCCCTCCCGAGCCCTCCCGAGCTGGGGCGCCGCCCGGCGCCACCCGCACGGAGCAGACGGAGAACGGCGCCGGGCAGGGAGTGCGGGCCCGGATTGCCCCACACTGGTTCCGACCCTGGACCGAGTGGCTGGAGCCAGCATGACCCTCGACGCCCCGCCCAGCACCGACGCTGCGGTGGACCGCGACCTGGCCGACATCGCAGGAGCGCTCGCCGCCCTGTGCGCCGGCGACTTCAGCGTCCGCTTGGAGCCGAGGTCCGGCGCGGCCGGCCTCATCGCGGACCGAGTCAACGAGCTGGCGGGGCTGCACGAGCGGCGGACCCGCGAGCTGGTCCGGGCGAGCCGCGTCATCGGCCGGGAGGGGCGGATGACCGAGCGGCTCGACGAGGTCGGGGTCGAGGGTGACTGGAGCACGGCGTCCGCCGCGGTGAACAGCCTCATCGACGACCTGGTGCGGCCGACGACGGAGGTTGCCCGCGTCATCGCCGCCGTCGCGGAGGGCGACCTCAGCCAGCACATGGCGCTCGAGATCGCCGGGCAGCCGGTCAAGGGCGAGTTCCTGCGCATCGGCGCCACGGTCAACACGATGGTCGACCAGCTCTCCTCCTTCGCCGACGAGGTCACCCGCGTCGCCCGCGAGGTCGGCACCGAGGGCAAGCTGGGCGGGCAGGCGCAGGTCCGCGGCGTGTCGGGCGTCTGGCGCGACCTGACCGAGTCGGTGAACTCGATGGCCGGCAACCTCACCAGCCAGGTCCGCAACATCGCCCAGGTGACGACGGCGGTGGCCCGGGGCGACCTGAGCCAGAAGATCACCGTCGACGCCCGCGGGGAGATCCTGGAGCTGAAGTCCACCGTCAACACGATGGTCGACCAGCTCTCGTCCTTCGCCGACGAGGTCACCCGCGTGGCCCGCGAGGTCGGCACCGAGGGCCGCCTCGGCGGGCAGGCGCAGGTGCGCGACGTCAGCGGCACCTGGCGCGACCTCACCGACTCGGTGAACTCCATGGCGGTGAACCTCACGAACCAGGTCCGCGGGATCGCCCAGGTCGCGACGGCGGTGGCCCGGGGCGACCTGAGCCAGAAGATCACCGTCGACGCGAAGGGCGAGGTCGCCGCGCTGGCGGGGACGATCAACACGATGGTCGACCAGCTCTCGTCCTTCGCCGACGAGGTCACCCGCGTCGCCCGCGAGGTCGGCACCGAGGGCAAGCTGGGCGGGCAGGCCGACGTCCCCGGCGTGGCCGGCACCTGGAAGGACCTCACCGACTCGGTCAACTCCATGGCCGGCAACCTGACCAGCCAGGTCCGCAACATCGCCCAGATCGTCACCGCCGTCTCCCGGGGCGACCTGACGCAGAAGATCACCGTCGACGCCGCGGGCGAGGTCGCCGCGCTGGCAGAGACGATCAACGACCTCACCGACACCCTGCAGGTCTTCGCCCAGCAGGTGACCACGGTCGCCCGCGAGGTCGGCACCGAGGGCAAGCTGGGCGGGCAGGCCGACGTCCCCGGCGTGGCCGGCACCTGGAAGGACCTCACCGACAACGTCAACGGCATGGCGGCCAACCTGACCGCCCAGGTCCGCGACATCGCGCAGGTGACCACGGCCGTGGCGCAGGGCGACCTGTCGCAGAAGGTGTCGGTCGACGTCCGCGGCGAGACGCTGGAGCTGAAGTCGACGATCAACACGATGGTCGACCAGCTCTCGTCCTTCGCCGACGAGGTCACCCGCGTGGCCCGCGAGGTCGGCACCGAGGGCAAGCTCGGCGGCCAGGCGCAGGTCAAGGGCGTCTCCGGCACCTGGAAGGACCTCACCGACAACGTCAACGGCATGGCCGGCAACCTGACCAGCCAGGTCCGCAACATCGCCCAGGTGGCCACCGCGGTCGCGAAGGGCGACCTCTCCCAGAAGATCACCGTCGACGCGCGGGGCGAGATCCTCGAGCTCAAGGACGTCGTCAACACGATGGTCGACCAGCTGTCCTCCTTCGCCGACGAGGTCACCCGCGTGGCCCGCGAGGTCGGCACCGAGGGCAAGCTCGGCGGCCAGGCGCAGGTCAAGGGCGTCTCCGGCACCTGGAAGGACCTCACCGACAACGTCAACGGCATGGCCGGCAACCTGACCAGCCAGGTCCGCAACATCGCCCAGGTCACGACCGCGGTCGCGAAGGGCGACCTCTCCCAGAAGATCACCGTCGACGCGAAGGGCGAGGTCGCCGCCCTCGCGCAGACCATCAACACGATGGTCGACCAGCTGTCCTCCTTCGCCGACGAGGTCACCCGCGTCGCCCGCGAGGTCGGCACCGAGGGCCGCCTCGGCGGCCAGGCGCAGGTCAAGGGCGTCTCCGGCACCTGGCGCGACCTCACCGACAACGTCAACTTCATGGCGGCGAACCTGACGGGTCAGGTCCGCAACATCGCCCAGGTCGCCACCGCCGTGGCCCGCGGCGACCTCAGCCAGAAGATCACGGTCAACGCCCAGGGCGAGATCCTCGACCTGAAGAACGTCGTCAACACGATGGTCGACCAGCTGTCCTCCTTCGCCGACGAGGTCACCCGCGTCGCCCGCGAGGTCGGCACCGAGGGCCGCCTCGGCGGCCAGGCGCAGGTCAAGGGCATCTCCGGCACCTGGCGCGACCTCACCGACAACGTCAACTTCATGGCGTCCAACCTGACCAGCCAGGTCCGCAACATCGCCCTCGTGACGACGGCGGTGGCCCAGGGCGACCTCAGCCAGAAGATCACCGTCGACGCGCAGGGCGAGATCCTCGACCTGAAGAGCACCGTCAACACGATGGTCGACCAGCTGTCGGCGTTCGCCGCGGAGGTGACCCGGGTGGCCCGCGAGGTCGGCACCGAGGGCAAGCTCGGGGGTCAGGCCGAGGTGGCCGGGGTCAGCGGCACGTGGCGGCACCTGACGGAGAACGTCAACCAGCTCGCCGGCAACCTCACCACCCAGGTGCGCGCGATCGCCGAGGTCTCCACGGCCGTCACGCGCGGCGACCTGACCCGCAGCATCACGGTCGAGGCGCAGGGCGAGGTCGCCGAGCTCAAGGACAACATCAACCAGATGATCGCCAACCTCAGGGCGACGACCGAGAAGAACGCCCAGCAGGACTGGCTGAAGAGCAACCTCGCCCGCATCGGCGGCCAGCTGCAGGGGCAGCGCGACCTCAGCGCCGTCACCCAGCTCATCATGAGCGAGGTCACCCCGGTCGTGGAGGCGGTGCAGGGCGCGTTCTTCCTCGCCGAGCACGACGAGGTCGGGCGGGCCCGGTTGCGGCGGGCGGCCAGCTACGGCAGCGGCCGCAGCGACGAGGACGCCTTCGCCCTCGGCGAGGGGCTCATCGGCCAGGCCGCGCTCGACAAGCGGCCCCTGCGGGTCCGCGACGTGCCCGCCGGCTACCTGCGCGTGCGCAGCGGTCTGGGCGAGGGCGTGCCCGCCGAGCTGGTGGTCCTGCCGGTCCTGTTCGAGGAGGAGGTCCTCGGCGTCATCGAGCTGGCGTCCTTCCGGCGCTACGACGACGTCCACGCCACCTTCCTGGAGCAGCTCGTCGAGACGATCGGCGTCGTCCTCAACACGATCATCGCGAACGCCCGCACGGAGGCCCTGCTCGACCAGTCGCAGCGGCTGGCGCAGGAGCTGCGGGAGCAGTCCGTCGAGCTCCAGCGCACCAACGCCGAGCTGGAGGACAAGGCGCGCCTGCTCACGGAGCAGTCGCGCGACCTCGAGGCGAAGAACCGGGAGATCGAGCTGGCCCGCACCGGCCTGGAGGAGAAGGCGGAGCAGCTCGCGCTGTCCTCGCAGTACAAGTCCGAGTTCCTCGCCAACATGAGCCACGAGCTGCGGACCCCGCTCAACAGCCTCCTGATCCTCGCGAAGCTGCTGGCCGACAACCCGCAGCGCAACCTCACCGACAAGCAGATCGAGTTCGCGCGCACCATCCACGGCTCCGGCAGCGACCTGCTGGCGCTCATCAACGACATCCTCGACCTGTCCAAGGTGGAGGCCGGGAAGATGGACGTGAATCCGGCCCCGGTCGTGCTGCGCGAGGTCGTCGAACACGTGCAGAGCGCCTTCGGCCCCCTCGCCGAGCAGCAGGGCCTCGACCTGGTGGTCGAGGTGGAGCCGGGCCTGCCGGCGGCCCTCATCACCGACGAGCAGCGACTGCACCAGGTGCTGAAGAACCTGCTCTCGAACGCTCTGAAGTTCACCGAGCGGGGCAGCGTGCGGCTGTCGGTGGGCACGCCCCCGCCCGGCGTGCTCTTCAGCGTCCCCTCCCTGAACGACGCCGAGCAGGTCCTGGCCTTCCGGGTCGCCGACACCGGCATCGGCGTGCCCGCGGAGAAGCTGCGCCTCATCTTCGAGGCGTTCCAGCAGGCGGACGGCACGACCAGCCGCAAGTACGGCGGCACGGGTCTCGGCCTGTCGATCAGCCGGGAGATCGCGCGGCTGCTCGGCGGCGCGATCACCGTCGAGAGCGAGAGCGGGCGCGGGTCCACGTTCACGCTCTACGTGCCCGCCACGTACCCCTTCGCGGGCGAGGGCGAGAACCCGGGCGGACCGGCCCTGCCGGAGCAGGCGACGCCGGCGGCTCCCCCGCTGATCACGGCGCGTCCCGCCAGCCACGACCTGGAGGGCCTCGCCGGCCTGACGGTCCTCGTCGTCGACGACGACGTGCGCAACGTGTTCGCGCTGACCAGCGCACTGGAGCTGCACGGGATGCGGGTGCTCTACGCCGACAACGGCAAGTCCGGCCTCGCCCTGCTGCAGGAGCACCCCGAGATCGACCTCGTGCTGATGGACGTCATGATGCCTGACATGGACGGCAACGAGACGACGCGGGTGCTGCGGAGCATGCCGGCGTTCGCGGACCTGCCGGTGCTGTTCCTGACGGCCAAGGCGATGCCCGGCGACCGCGACAAGAGCCTGGCAGCGGGCGCGTCGGACTACATCACCAAGCCCGTGGACCTGGACCGGCTGCTGAGCCTGATCGCCACGTGGACCGGGCGCGAGCAGACGGCGGGTCCGGGTGTCTGAGTCCGCCTCGACCGGCCAGGTCAAGATCCTCCTCGTCGACGACCGGCCCGAGAACCTGCTCGCCCTCGAGGCGATCCTGCAGGGCCTCGGCCACCAGCTGCTGCGCGCCGGCTCCGGCGAGGAGGCCCTGAAGCACCTGCTCGGCGAGGAGGTCTCGCTGATCCTGCTCGACGTGCAGATGCCGGGGATGGACGGCTTCGAGACGGCGGAGCACGTCAAGCGGCGCGAGAAGACGCGCGACATCCCGATCATCTTCCTCACCGCGCTGGAGGCGGGGGGGCACCAGGCGTTCCGCGGCTACTCGGCGGGCGCCGTGGACTACCTGGCCAAGCCGTTCGACCCCTGGGTCCTGCGCGCGAAGGTCGGCGTCTTCATCGAGCTGCACGAGCAGCGGCGCGCGCTGCAGCGCCAGCGCGACCGCCTCCAACGGCGGGCGCAGCGGGACGCCGAGGAGATGCTGGCCCTGCTCGAACGGGTCGAGGTCGCCACCGCCGACGCGCCGCCGGACGTCACCGCCCGGTTGCAGCCGCCGCTGGCCGCCCTGCGGGAGCGCCTCGAGGAGCGCCGGCGGTGAGGGACCTGCCCGGCCTGCGGCTGCCCCCCGACGTGCGCTCGGCCGCGATGGCGCGGCGTCACGTGCGCGAGGCCGTCGGCGGCAGCGCGCTCGAGCAGGTGCTCGACGACGCCCTCCTCGTGGTCACCGAGCTGGTGACCAACGCCGTGCTGCACGCCGGGACCGAGGTCGAGCTGCGCCTGCGCGACGAGCAGGAGGCGCTCTGGCTGGAGGTCGCGGACCGGCTGCCCGGTGTGCTGCCGCTGCTGCGCGCCCCCGACGACGAGCGGGAGAGCGGACGCGGCGTGCTGCTGCTCGACGCCCTGGCGACGGAGTGGGGGACGGCGCACCGCTCGCACGGCAAGGCCGTCTGGTGCCGGTTCTCCCCGGCCGGCGCGACGCCGGAGCCCTCGCAGCCGGCTCCGGCACCGGCGGTGGGCGCCCCCGCGGTGGAGGACCTGGACCTGGCGTGGGTCGTGGACCTGCCCGCGGACCTCGAGCAGCGCCTCCCCCTGGAGGTGGTCGTGCGCGAGCTCCTGGACCGCCTCTGCGACGCGCTCCACGTCGACCACGCCGCGGTGCTCGCGGTGCTCGGCCCCGACAGCGAGGCCGAGCAGGTGGCCGTGCGCGGCGAAGGGCTGCGCGAGGAGGACGTCACCGCGGTGCCCGCGGGTCCACGCGGCCCGCAGCGGGTGCTGGACCTCGGGGAGCTGCTGGTCCTCCCCCTGGTCGGCGGGCTCGGGCAGATCGGCGCCGTCGTCCTGCGCCCCGGCCGGGTGCTCTCCCCGCAGGCCCGTGCCCTGGCGCGCGTCGTGGCGGACCGGCTCACCCTGCTCATCGTCGACCACCTGCGCGAGCAGCAGCGCCAGCGCGACCGGGGGGCGCTCGCACTGCTGGCGGAGGCGAGCGAGCTGTTCGCCGAGAGCCTCGACGTGCGGCTCGCCGCCTCCCTCACGACGCAGCTGCTGGTGCCCCGGTTCGGCTCCGGCGCGGCCGTGGTGACGCTGCCCGAGAGCGCACCGCGGGTGGAGGCGGTCACCTGCCGGGACGAGGAGCGCTCGACGCGACTGCGCGAGCTGCTCGAGAGCAGGGAGGGCCACGCGCTGGTGGTGGACCTCGCCGCCCGCGGGAGGGCGGGCCGGGCCGTGCAGCTGCCGCAGGCCGGGGTGCTGGCGGAGTTCGGCCCGCACGTCGTGGCGGTGCCGCTCGTCGCGCGCCGGCGTTCCCTGGGTGTGCTCGTCGTCGTCGGCGAGCGCACACTGCCCACCTCGGACGTCCCCCTGCTCCTCGACCTGGCCCGCCGGGCCGCGCAGACCCTCGACAACGCGCGCCTGTACGAGGAGAGCTCGGCGGTCGCCCGCACCCTGCAGGAGTCGCTGCTGCCGTCGTCCCTGCCGCAGGCGGTGGGGCTGTCCTTCGGTGCGCGCTACGCCGCGGCCGGCACGAGCCAGGTCGGCGGCGACTTCTACGACGTGTTCCCGCTGCCCGGCGGGGGCTACGGCCTCACCGTCGGCGACGTGTGCGGCAAGGGCCCCGAGGCGGCGGCGATCACCGGCCTGGCCCGCCAGGTGCTGCGCGGGTCGATGCAGGACGGGTTCAGCCTGCCGGCGTGCTTCCAGCGGCTCAACGACGTGCTCCTCGAGATGGGGGACCGCGGCCGGTTCCTGACCGCCGCCGCGGGCGTCGTCGAGGTCGACGGCGACGTCGTGCGCGTGCGGCTGTGCAACGCCGGCCACCCGCTGCCCGCGCTCCTCGGCGAGCAGGGCGCCGCCCTCGTGGGACAGGCCGGCGACCTGGTCGGGGTGATGCCCGCGGTCGCCGTGTCGGAGTCGCACCTGGCGCTGCAGCGCGGCGAGAGCCTCGTCTTCTACACCGACGGCGTCACCGAGCGGCGCGACGGCGGCACGCAGTTCGGCGAGGGCTCCCTCCTCGACCTCCTGCGGGGGCGGGCGGACCTCAGCGCCCAGGCGCTGGCGCGACACGTCGAGGAGGAGGTCCGGGAGTTCAGCACGTCCGCGCCGCGCGACGACCTGGCCGTCCTCGTCGTCCGCGCCGACGGACCGGCGCGGGCGGTGGAACCCGCACGGGCGGCACCGGCGGAGCGCGTCGGCTGACCCCCGTGGCGGGCCGGGGGCGGCGTCAGCGGGCGAGGGCGGCCAGCAGCCCCCGCGCGTCCCGCACCGCGTTGCCACCGCCGTCGTTGTTGAAGTACGCGTAGACCTCGGTGCCGGCCGACTCCCACTCCCGCATCCGGTCCGCCCACCACGCCAGGTCCGAGCCGGAGTAGGAACCGCCGTAGAGGTGGTGGTGGTCGGGGCCGTGCAGCCGGACGTAGGCGAACGGCGCCGTCACCCGCAGCACGCACGGCAGGTGCGCGCCGCTCATCACGCAGTAGGCGACGCCGCGTTCGGCGAGCAGGCCGTAGACGGCGTCGTCGTGCCAGCTGGGGTGGCGGAACTCCACCGCCACCCGCATCCACCACGGGAGGCGGTCCAGGAAGTACCGCAGCCGGTCGTCGTCGCGGGCGTGGTCGGGGCGCAGCTGCACCAGCAGCACGGCCCGCCGGGCACCCAGTTCGTGCCAGGACGCGGCGAGGCGCTGCGCCCACACCTCGGGCGCGTAGAGCCGCTTCGCGTGGGTCAGGCCGCGGGGCGCCTTGACCGACATCCCGAAGCCGTCCGGCAGCCGCCGCCGCCACGACGCGAACGAGGCCTCGCGCGGCCAGCGGTAGAAGCTGGCGTTGAGCTCCACCGTGCCGAACTCCCGCACGTAGTGCCCCAGCCGGTCGCGGGCAGGCGTGCCCGGCGGGTAGAGCACGTCGTCCCAGTGGTCGTAGCTCCACCCGGAGGTGCCCACGTGGATGGCCATCCGAACCCTCATCCCTCCCGCGTCACGCCGAGGCGCGCAGCACCAGCTCGGCGTCGAGGATCACGGGGGCGCTGGACGGCTCACCGCCGGCGAGGAGGTCGGCGATCATCGCCCCGGCCCTCGCGGCCATCCGCTCCACGGGGTTGACGACCGTGCTGAGCGGCGGGGTGGTCGTCGCGGCCAGGCCGAGGTCGTCGTAGCCGAAGACGGCCACGTCCTCGGGCACGCGCCGCCCGGAGGCGGCGAGCACGCCGAGCGCACCGGAGGCCATCAGGTCGTTGGCGAGGAAGACGGCGTCGAGGTCCGGGTGGCGCCGCAGGAGGCGCTGCACGGCGGCCGTGCCGCCCGCCACGGTGAAGTCGCCGTGCTCGACGGCGTCCACGGGCAGGCCGGCCGCGGTGAGGGCCTCCCGCCAGCCGGTGAGGCGGTCGATGCCGGCCGCCATGTCCGCCGGCCCGGCGACCGTGCCGATGCGCCGGCGCCCCGAGGCGATGAGGTGCTCGGCGGCGCGGCGGGCCCCGGCGACGTTGTCCGTGTCGACGTAGCAGGCGGAGTCCACCCCGAGCGGACGCCCCTGGAAGGCGCACGGCAGCCCGGATTCCACGAGGCGGCGGTTGAGGGAGTCCTCCCGGTGGTGGGAGGTGACGACGGCGCCGTCCACCTTGCCGGTCGTGAGGTAGCGCACCGCCCGGTCCTGCCCGCTGCCGGGACGGACCACGACGAGGACCATCTGCAGGTCCGCGGCCTCCAGGGAGAGGGACAGGCCGTTGATGATGTGCCCGAAGAACGGGTCCCCGAGCAGGCGCTCGTTGGGCTCCGGGACGACGAGCGCCACGGAGTCCGTGCGGCGGGTGGCGAGGCTGCGGGCCACGGGGTGGGGGACGAAGCCGAGCTCGGCGATGGCCGCCTCGACGGCCGCGCGCGCCTGGTCGCTGACGAGGTGACCGCCGTTGATGACCCGCGAGGCGGTGGCCCGGGACACCCCGGCGGCCGCCGCGACCTGCCGCAGCGTGGGCGCGGCGCGCCGGCCGCCCCGGGCGCCGACGGGGCCCGCGGGGGTGGGCGCGTCCGCGGACCCGCCCACCCCCGCGCCGTTCCCGTCGGTGGTCACGGCCAGACGGTACCCCCGGGGGCCAGGCGCCCGGTGCGCGCGACCTCGGCGTAGGCCCGCGCGCTCGCCTTGGGCGTGCGCTCGAGGGTGTCGAAGTCGACGCGCACGATGCCGAACCGCTTGTCGTAGCCGTACGCCCACTCGAAGTTGTCCAGCAGCGACCACGCGAAGTAGCCCCGCACGTCCACCCCGTTCCGCCGGGCGGCGTGGACGGCCTCGAGGTGCCGCACGAGGTAGGCGACGCGGTCGGCGTCGGGCACGGACCCGTCGGGGGCGACCTCGTCGTCGTAGGCGGCGCCGTTCTCGGTGACGTAGAGGGGGATGTCGGCCGGGCCGGTCCAGTCGGCCTGCACCCGCTCCAGCAGCCGGCGCAGCCCGTCGGGCTGGACCTCCCACTCCATTGCCGTGCGGGGCAGCCCGCGGGAGACGGAGTGGACCTGCCCCAGGCCGACGTTCGGCTCCGACGTCGGGCGGGCCACGTCGGCACCGCCGGGCATCACCTCCACCCCCGCCGGGGGGTGCGCCGTGACCGACGCCCCGGTGTAGTAGTTCAGGCCGAGGAAGTCGAGCGGCGCGGAGATGACCTCCAGGTCGCCGTCGCGGACGGGCAGCGCCACCCCCACCGCGGCGTGGGCGTCGATCGCGACCTGCGGGTAGCGCCCCAGCAGCACCGGCTCGGCGAACAGGCGGTTCTGCAGCGCGTCGAGCCGGTCCGCCGCGGCGCGGTCCGCGGGGTCGTCGGGGTCGGCGGGGTCGGCCACCGTCATGTTCAGGGTGATGCCGAGCTGGGCGCTGGGGTCGGCTGCGCGCAGCGCCCGGACCGCCGTGCCGTGCGCCAGGAGCAGGTGGTGCACGGCCGACACCGCCGCCTGCGGTTCCTGCCGGCCGGGGGCGTGCTGCCCGCCGGCGTAGCCGAGGAGGGCGGAGCACCACGGCTCGTTGAGGGTGGTCCAGTGCCGCACGCGGTCGCCGAGCGCGCCGTGCACGGTGAGGGCGTACTCCGCGAACCACTGCGCCACGTCCCGGTTCGCCCACCCGCCGCGGTCCTCCAGCGCCTGCGGGAGGTCCCAGTGGTAGAGGGTCAGCCACGGCGCGATGCCCTTCTCCAGCAGCCCGTCCACGAGCCGGGAGTAGAAGTCGAGGCCCTTGCGGTTCACCGTGCCCGGCTCGGGGCAGATCCGCGGCCAGGCGGTGGAGAAGCGGTACGCCCCGAGGTTCAGCTCCGCCATGAGGTCCAGGTCCTCGCGCCAGCGGTGGTAGTGGTCGCAGGCGACGTCGCCGGTGTCGGCGCCCGCCACCGCCCCGGGGACCCGGCAGAACGTGTCCCAGATGGAGGCGGTCCGGCCGTCCTCGCGGGCGGCGCCCTCGATCTGGAACGCCGCGGTGGCGGCGCCCCAGACGAAGGCGGCGGGGAACCGGAGGCCCGCGTCGCCGACCTCCGGTGCGGGCAGGACCGGGACGTCGGTGGCGGTCGGGTCGGTGGTCAGCGCCGCGCGGGACGCGGCGGGGATCGTGGTCATCCCTTGAGGGCTCCCTGCATGATGCCGGCCACCAGCTGGCGACCGACGAGGACGAAGAGCAGGACCAGGGGAACGGTGGAGACCACCACCCCGGCCATGATGAGCGACATGTCCTTGAAGTAGGACGCCTGCAGCAGCTGCACCGCGACGGGCAGCGTGGGGTTCGTCGGCCCGAGCACGATGAAGGGCCAGAAGAAGTTCGTCCAGGAGGCGACGAACGTGAACAGCGCGAGGATGGCCGCGGCGGTGCGCGAGGCGGGCAGCGCCACGTGCCAGAACGTGCGGATCATCGAGCAGCCGTCGACGCGGGCCGCCTCGATGAGCTCGTAGGGCAGCGCGCCCTCGAGGTACTGGGTCATCCAGAACACGCCGAACGCCGTGACGAGGCCCGGGATGATGACGGCCTGGAGCTTCCCGACCCAGCCCAGCTCGCTCATGAGGATGAACAGGGGCACGACGCCGAGCTGGGTCGGCACCGCCATGGTGGCGATGACGAACACGAGCAGCGGCTTGCGGCCGCGGAAGTGCAGCTTGGAGAAGGCGAAGCCCGCCAGCGTGGCGAAGAAGACCACCGACACGCTGGTCACCACGGCGATGACGAGGCTGTTGCGGAACGCCAGGAGGAAGTCGATGTTCGAGCCCAGCACCCGCTGCAGGTTCTCCGTGAGGTGGCCCTGCGGCAGCAGCGAGGGGATCGGGGTCTGCGCGATCGTCACCGCGTCCGAGGACGCCAGCAGGACCGCGTAGTACAGCGGGTAGGCCGACAGGGCGAGGACGACGGCGAGGAGGGCGTAGGTGACCCGGCCCGGCCGGCGGTTCGCGCCCATGCCGGCGCCTCCGCGGCGGCGTGCCGCGGAACGGGCGGCACCGGCGCCGGCGGTCTGCTGGACCGCGGCCAGGGAGAGCTCGGAGCGGCTCATCGGCGCTTCCCTCCCGAGGACGACCCGTCGGAGGCGATCCGCCGGGTGATGGCGAAGTTGACGAGGCCGATGGCCACGATGAGGAGGAACAGGATCCAGGCGACGGCGGACGCGCGGCCGAAGCTCTTCTGCGCGCCCCAGCCCAGTTCGTAGAGGTACATGGTCATCGTCAGCCACTGCCGGTCGGCGCCGCCGTCGCCCTGCTGGTCGTACAGCCGCGGCTCGTCGAAGATCTGCAGGCCGCCGATGGTCATCGTGATGATGACGAAGATCATCGTGGGCCGCAGCATCGGGACGGTGACGGAGAAGAACGTCCGCACCCGGTTCGCGCCGTCGATGATCGCAGCCTCGTAGAGGTCGCGCGGGATGGCCTGCATCGCCGCGAGCAGGATCAGCGTGTTGTAGCCGGTCCAGCGGAAGTTCACCATCGTGGCGATCGCGACGTGGCTGGCGAGGGCGTCCGCGTGCCAGCGGACCGGGTCGACGCCCACGAACCCCAGCAGCGTGTTCACCATGCCCGACTGGTCGGCGAACAGCTTGGAGAAGATCAGGGACACGGCGACGGGGGCGACGACGTAGGGCAGCAGCACCCCCATCCGCCAGAACGTCTTCGCCCGGAGGTTGGCGTCCAGCACGGCGGCGATCACGAGGGCCGCCAGCAGCTGCGGAACGGCCGAGAGCAGGAAGATGCTGAACGTGTTCCGCAGCGCCGTCAGGAACTTGGGCTGCTGCACGACGTCGGCGTAGTTCTGCAGGCCGACCATCTCGCCCTGCCCGCCGATGAGGTGCCAGTCGTGCACCGAGACGTAGGCGGTGTAGGCGAGGGGGAACAGGCCCACGAGGGCGAAGAGCACGAAGAACGGCGCGATGTAGAGGTAGGGCGAGAGCTTCACGTCCGCCCTGGCGAGCAGGCTCCGCAGTTCGCGCGCCCGGTCGGGAGGCGCGGGCGCCGGGGACGGCGCGCGACCGGGCTTCTCGGCTGCGACGGCCTCGGGGCTGTCCCGTCGGGTGGTGACGTCGGCCATGGGGCTCCTTCCGGGCCTGGTGACGTGGGACGCGGGCCGGGCGGGGAGAGGATCACCCGCCCGGCCCGCGGGCCGGATCAGTCGAGGCCGAGCTCGCCGTACGCCTGGACGGCCTTGGCCCAGGAGCCGGCGGCGTCGTCGGTCTTGTCCGTGTCGACGCGGGTGATGGCGTCGGCGACGGTCTCGTGGATCGCGAAGTAGTTCGGGCCCTTGAAGGGCGTGACCTCCACCGCGTCGGCCCGGTTGGCGAGGATCTGCCCGGTCGGGGCGTCGTTGAAGAACGCGTCCTTCTGGCTGAGCAGCTCGTCGCTGGCCAGCGCCTCCACCTGGCTCGGGAACGTGCCCTGCGCCTCGAACGCCTTGAGCTGCTGCTCGGGTGCGGTGAGCCAGGCGGCCAGGTCCTGGGCGGCCTCGACGTTCTTGCCGGCCGCGGGGACGGTCAGGAAGGAACCGCCCCAGTTGCCGCCGCCGCCGGGGAAGGTGTCGGCGATGTCCCAGCCCTGGACGCCCGCGGCGTTGCCCTCGATGACGCCGAGCATCCAGCCGGGGCAGAGCATGGTGGCGAAGCCGTCGTTCTGGAACGCGTTCGTCCAGTCCTCGCTCCACTGGGTGAGCCCCGCCGAGAGGCCGCGGTCCACCGAGGCGTTCAGGACGGTCTCGTAGACCTTCTCGGCCTCGGCGTTCTGGTCCAGGGGGATCGGGGTGCCGTCGGGCTTCTCGTAGGCCGCCTCGACCTGGTTGATCATGCCCTGGTAGATGGCGCCGGCGGAGTCGTACCAGGCGGCGTCGGACGCGGCGGTGAACTTCTCGCCGGCCGCGAAGTAGGACTCCCAGCTGTCGCCCAGGAACTCGGCGACCTCGGCGCGGTCCGTGGGCAGGCCGGCGGCCTCGAAGAGGTCGGCGCGGTAGCAGATGCCCTGCGGGCCGATGTCGGTCCCGTACCCGATGAGCTTGCCGTCCTCGGTCGTGGCCTGCTCGGCCTTCCAGTCGAGCCAGCGCCCCTCGACCTCCGGGTCGGACAGGTCGGCGAAGTTGTCCGGGTACTGCATGAGCTCGGGCAGCCAGTCCACCTCGATGGCCTCGATGTCGGCGAGGCCGGAACCACCCGCGGCGATGCGGGTGTTCATGTTGTCGCGCGCCTCGTTGGTCGTGGCGGCCTTGCGGTGCTCGATCTTGATGTCGGGGTGGGACGCCTCGTACTCCTTCAGCAGCTCCTCGTACCCGAACTCGTTGAACGTCGCGATGGTGAGGGTGGTCTTGCCGTCCTCGCCGCTGGTCCCCGCCCCGCCGCCGCCGCACGCGGTGAGCAGCGCGGTCCCGGCGATGCCCGCGACGAGGGTCAGCCACGGCTTCCTGGTGTTGCGCACGTCGACTCCTTCAACTCCTGGGCGGCTCCGGTGCCGCCGGTCACCACTGCCGGCCACCGGGGGTCCCGGAAGGGCAGAGCGGGCGTTCGAGAGGCGATGAGACCGGTCCCATTCGCGGGCCGGTGAGGCCGCGTCCCTGATGGGACCGGTCTCATCGCGGTGGTCGAAGACTCCACCCCTCCCGGCGAGCTGTCAACTCCCCGGGAGGGGGCTGTTCGGGTGAGATCGCCCGCGGGGCAGGCGATCCCGGCGCGCCGGCGGGAACCGGCGCAGGGCGCGGCGACCCGAGGACGGGCCGCCGCGCGGCCGCCCCGGCGCACCGGTGCGCACCGGCGGACTCAGGGGCCGCCGGACGCCCGGGAGCCCCTCCCCCGCCGGGCGGGCGGCGCGACGTCGGCCGGTCCGGCCACGGCGCACCACCCTCCTGCGGGCGAAGGCTGCTGGAAACGTTTCCATCACAGCCTACGACAGGAAGGCGGCCGGACCCGCGGCCGGGGGCGAGTGTTACGGGGTCGTGACCGACGAAGCCGCGGCCACCTCCGGTCCGGAGGTGGCCGCGGCCGGTCCCGGCGGCGGCGGGCGTCAGGCCTCGCCCATCACCAGGCCCTCGATGCTGTGCTTCTGCGTGATCGGCCGCAGCTCGTCGACGACGGGGCAGACGAGGTGGTCGCGCACCCGCCGGGGCAGCTGCTCGTAGTAGGAGCGGGTGACGGCCAGGTCGTGGTGCTCGGCGTTGCCCGCGCCCGGGGCGTCGACACCCAGCACGAGCACCGGACGCGCCTTCTCCGAGCGGTTCTGCGTGCCGCGGTGGATGGTGAGCGCCGAGCGGGCCGAGACGTCGCCCATCTGCGGGTACCTGCGCACCGCGCGCTCCTCGTAGCGGGCGCACATCGACTTCGGCGGGAACATGCCGTGGCCGAACTCCTCCGAGTGGTCCCACTGGGTTCCGGGGGCGATCTCGAAGGGACCCATGTCCTCCTCGGTGTCGACCGCGGTGAGGTTGAACGCCAGCGACGTCAGCCGCCCGGTGGTGCGGGTCTCCTCGGGCATGGGGAAGTCGCGGTGCCACGGCTGGTCGACCGCACCGGCGAAGGGGATGTCGAAGCCGACCTCGACGATCTGGTACTGCGGCCCGAGCACCGTCTCGCAGACCTTGCGGACCCACGGGTGGTCGACGAGGTCGACGAAGCCGCGCAACTGCTCGGGGTGGATCTCGACGTACCAGCGGTTGGGGCCGCGCCCCACGGCGCCACCCTCCCGGCCGCGGGCCTCGGCGAAGGCGGTCTCGATGTCCTCGCCCATCCGGGCGGCCCACTCCCGGGAGAAGGCGCCCCTCCTGGCGATGATGCCGTCGCCGTAGAGGCCGGCGAGGATCTCCCGCGCCTCCTCGTCGGCACCTGCGGGAACGGGCGGCTCACCGGCGCGGGTGACGGTCAGGCTCATGGGCTCGGCTCCTCCTCGGATCCACGGCTCCCAGCAGGTTGCCACGTGGCATTGCCACGTGGCAATGCGGGGCCGATCCACCGTGGGGCCACGCGGCGCACGCACTCGCCTGCTGCGACGATGACCCGCGGACGGCGGGAGCGCGGAGCGGCGGGGAGGAGCGCGGGATGGCGGCGAGCATGCGTGACGTGGCCGCACGCGCGGGCGTCTCGCCGCGGACGGTGTCCAACGTCGTCAACGGCTCCCCGCTCGTGGCCGCCGCCACCCGCACGCGCGTCGAGCAGGCCATGCGGGAACTGCGCTACCGGCCCAACGCCGCCGCCCGCAGCCTGCGCCGCGCCCGCTCCGGCCTCGTCGCCCTCGTCGTGCCGGAGGTGGACTCGCCCTACTTCGGCGAGATCGCCGCCTTGCTCAGCCGCGCCGCGGAGCAGCGGCAGTGGACCCTGCTCATCGAGCAGACCGGCGGCGACGCCGAGCGCGAGCGCCGCCTGCTCGACGGGATGCGCGCCCAGCTCGTCGACGGCGTCGTCTTCAGCCCCTGGGCCCTGCGGGCCGCGGACCTGGCGCAGCGACGGGACAGCTCCCCCCTCGTCCTCCTCGGCGAGCGGGTGGACGGGCACGCCGGCGACCCCGTCCCCGCGGACCACGTGGTGATCGACAACGTGGCGGCCGCCGCGGAGGCCACCGCTCACCTGCTGGCGACGGGCCGGCGCCGCATCGCCGCCGTCGGCGCCCGCTCGCGCGTCGGCGACGACACCGCGCGGCTGCGCCTGCAGGGCCACCACCGCGCCCTGGCGGCCGCCGGGATCCCCCGCGACCCCGACCTCGAACTGGCCGTGACCGCGCTGCACCGCGCCGACGGAGCCGCGGCCGTCCACCGGCTGCTGCAGCGCGGCACCGACGTCGACGCCCTCTTCTGCTTCACCGACCAGCTCGCCCTCGGCGCGCAGCGGGCCGCGCGGGAGCACGGCCTGCGGGTGCCCGAGGACCTCGCCGTCGTCGGGTTCGACGACGTCGAGGACGGCCGCTACGCCACCCCGTCCCTCACGACGATCTCCCCCGACAAGCACGCCATCGCCGAGCGGGCCGCGCAGTGCCTCGCCGAGCGGCTCGCCGCCGCACCGGACGACGCTCCCCCGCCGCGCACCGTCGTCGTCGGACACCGCCTGCTCGTGCGCGAGTCGAGCGGGACCTCCCCCGCCTGAGCGGCCGCGGCGCCCCGCCCCGGCGGCGTGACGAGCCCCACGTCCCCACCCGCCCCGCACCGGCCCTCCGCTCCCCGCCGCGGCCGTACCCTGCCCGGGCCGGACCCGCGTCCCCCGAGCGCCACCAGCAGCGGAGGGGAGGCCCGGCAGGCGCACGACGCCCCAGACGAACGAGGAGGTTCGAGGAGTCCATGGTGGATCACGATCCAGACCGGGATGCACAGGCAGAGCGCACCGCGGGAGCGGACCAGAGCGCGTGGACGGAGAAGGTGGCGCTCGCGGAGGCGATGCTCCCCCTCGTCGGCCGGCTGCACCGCGAGAAGGGCATCGTCCCGACGGTCCACGGGCGCAGCCTCGTGGGCAAGTCCGTCGTCGGCATCATCAAGACCCACCGCTTCGCGCGGCGGGTGGACGACGTGGAGCTGCCGCTGCAGACCAGCCTGGAGATCCTCCGGGTGCTGAGCGGGCTCGACCTCGCCCCCGCGGCCGTCGACGTGGCCCGCCTCGGCGCGGACGGCGACGGCGACCTCGGGCAGCGGGTGCGGGCCGCCCTCGCCCCCCTGCTCGGGCGGCGGGCCGCCGCACCGAACAGCCGCGACGTCGTCCTCTACGGCTTCGGCCGCATCGGCCGGCTCCTCGCCCGCATCCTGCTCGAACGCGGCGAGGACCCCTCCGGGCTGCGCCTGCGCGCCATCGTCGTGCGGCGCGGCGGCAGCAACGACCTCGTCAAGCGGGCGAGCCTCCTGCGCCGCGACTCCGTGCACGGCGCGTTCGCCGGAACCATCACCGTCGACGAGGAGCGCGAGCGCATCATCGCCAACGGCACCGCCGTGCAGGTCATCTACTCCGACGACCCCGCCGCCGTCGACTACACCGCCCACGGCATCTCCGACGCCCTCGTCATCGACAACACCGGCCGCTGGCGCGACGCCGAGGGGCTCTCCCGGCACCTCGGCAGCCGCGGCGTCGGACGCGTCCTGCTCACCGCCCCCGGCAAGGGCGACATCAGGAACGTCGTGCACGGCCTCAACGAGGGGGCGATCGGGCCGGACGAGCAGATCGTCTCCGCCGCCTCCTGCACCACCAACGCGATCAGCCCGGTGCTGAAGGTCCTCCACGACCGCTACGGCATCCAGCACGGCCACGTGGAGACCGTGCACTCGTTCACCAACGACCAGAACCTCATCGACAACTTCCACAAGGGCGACCGGCGCGGGCGCTCGGCGGTGCTCAACATGGTCGTCACCGAGACGGGCGCGGCCAAGGCGGTCGCCAAGGCGCTGCCGGAACTCGCCGGCAGGCTCACCGGGAACTCCATCCGCGTCCCGACGCCGAACGTGTCGCTGGCGATCCTCAACCTGACGCTGGAGCGGGGCGTCGACAAGGCCGAGCTGAACGACTACCTGCGCCGGGTCTCGCTGTCGTCCCCGCTGCAGGACCAGGTCGACTTCGTGGACTCCCCCGAGGTCGTCTCCACCGACTTCGTCGGCACCCGCAAGACGGGCGTCGTCGACGGGCTGGCGACCATCGCCGACGGCAGCCGCCACGTCGTCGTCTACGTCTGGTACGACAACGAGCGCGGCTACTCGGAGCAGGTCCTGCGGGTGGCCGAGACCATGCTGGGCGTGGCGCGGCCCGTCGTGCCCCCGCTGACCTGGCCGGCGGTGCCGGGACCGCGCGGGGAGTGTGTCCCCGCGCAGGGGAAACCCGAGCCCGCCGGAATCTGACCCCGCCCCCCTGCTCCGCCCCGGGGTCCAGTGGTGCACACGCCACCAGCTCCGGGGACGGAGCAGAACAGCTGGGAGAAGCTCAGCGGTGTCCGGGCCGGCCCCACCGCGCAGGTGGTGCGTGCCGTCCAGCGCTCATCCGCGGCACCCGCCCGGATCCGTGCGACGAGCGATCGAAGTGGCCGGTTGAGGCAAGCCCAGAGGGCCACGTCATCCAGCACCTGGAAAGTGGAGGGCGACGACCGGATGTGCACATCCTCAACGAAATCGAGGGTCGCGGCGTCTCGCTGGTGGCAGCAGAATGATCATTGCCGTGGCTGGGTGCGGTGTCCTAGCATTCTCGACCGATGCTCGACGTGGCTGCCGCTGCGAATCCACCGCTCCATCGATGCAGGGCTCGGCTCTCCGCAGATCGGTCCTGTAGGTGACCTACTCGACGGAAGGGGGGATCGGCGGAGCAGTGGCACCCGCCGTTCATCGTGAGTCAGTACGACAGTCACACCTCGTCGCGATCCTGACTTCAGAGACCGCGACACCCCTGTCCCCTGACCGCCCGAGGACGTGCGGCGCGCCAAGTCGTCAACACGGAGGTCACCATGGTCGAGGTCGGGGACTCACCGCGCCTGCCTGACATGTACGAAGACGTGCTCGAGGAGGTGTGCGGATACGTCTTCGCTGCGCTGCCTCGCGAGGATCAGCGGCGCGCCGGTCGGGAGTACGTGCGCGGTCTGATCCTGACGTCAGGGCGCAAGACCGTGCGCGGCATGGTGACGTGCAAGGCCGCGGCGTCGGCGCGAGAGCAGCGTCTCCACCACTTCGTCAGCCGGTCGACATGGTCTTCCCGAGAAGTTCGTCAGCGACTGATGGACTTCCTCCTCAACGTGAGCAGGCTCAGCGCCTGGATCGTGCAGCCCACCGTGCTGAAGAAGTCCGGTGTTCACACAGTCGGGGTGAAGAACGAGGTCGTGCCCTGTCTGGGGAAGCAGATCAACCATCAGCACGTCCTGGCCTCATGGTACGTCGGGGACGATCTGATGGCTCCCGTGGATTGGCGCCTGGTCCTCCCCAGCGAGTGGACGCAGGATGCGGCACGGCGACGTCGGGCAGGGATACCCCAGCACGTCGACAGCGAGACGCCCACGCAAAGTGCTGTCGGTCTCATCCGCGCTCTCCCCCCGGGGACCGCGTCCACCTCGGCTCCCCCGGTCCTGATGGATACGCGCGAGACCCACACGCCGGCAATCCTCAGCACCGCGGTGGAGCGGGGCATGCCGTACCTGCTGCGCGTACCCGGCAGCTTGTCCCTGACTGTCCACGATGGGCACTGTGCGCTACCCAAGGGCTTCGCCGGACGGGCGCAGCGCCTGGCCCAAGCGGCCCGACCCGCCGGGTGGGCCGTAGCAGGGCTTCCCGATCGGAGGGTCCTTCGACTTCCGGTGGTCGTCGACGACGCCCACGGCGCCTCGCGCCAGACCCGCCTCTTCGCTGACTGGTCCGGCGACAAGGGCTGGGCCAAGCTGTGGGTGACCGACCTGGAGGTTGACGACACGCAGATCCTGCGGCTGGCTGCGCATCTCGAGTTGGCTGAGCGCACCTACGAGCACGTCTCCCGATCGCTGGGAGCGACTGACTACGAGGGGCGCTCCTACGTCGGGTGGCACCATCACATGAGCTTGGTCTCGATCGCCCAGGCGGTTCAGGCTTTGGCCGCTGGCGCTCCGGTGACGGCTCGGCCCGAAGCGCAGGGCATCGCCCCCTAGGGGTGCGCCTGCGCCCCGGGCCGAACTGAGGCGTCAGTCGTGAACCGTCAGCGCCGACGCTGCGGCCGAGAGCAGTGAGGAGGCTCTCCGGTCGTCCGGGCCGAGCGCGATGAGGCGGTTCATGACGTAGGAGACGCCCGCACCGACGCGCGGCCATGCCTGGTTGGCGGAGCCGCCGCCTCCGTCATGCCCGAAGCTCACCCCGTCGGGTCCGGGGCGCGGCTGGGTGCGCAGCCGGTAGCCCCCGCCGCCGTAGGACATCGGAACGTCGATGAGAGGGTCGGTCGCGCGAACGTGGACTCCCCTGGCGTCGTCGAGAACCGGACGGGAAAGCAGGTGCGGACGCTCCCCCGGTGCCCGCATAGCGTCCTCGGCGAGCATGCCGTAGAGGCGGGCGAAGTCGCGGGCTGTTCCGGCGACGTTGACGGCGGGGATCAGCGCTTGCAGTCTCTCCCGCGCACTCCACAGGTCCTCATGCGGGGGGAAGGGCATGGGGTTGCTCCACACGCGACGCGTCAGTGGATCCGCGTTGGCGAAGAATCCGCTGAACTGAGCGAGGAACTCCGTCCCATACTCCGTGCGAGCCACTCTGGCGAGGTCCCGATCAGGCACCCCGAAGTGCAGGTCCAGGCCGTGCGGGCGGGCGATCTCCTGACGGAAGAAGGCATCGAGCGGGCGGCCGTCGACGCGGCGCACCAACTCGCCGATGATCCAACCGGAGGTGAACGGCCCGTACATGAGGCCGTGGGCGCGAGGGTCGCTCTCCGGCTCCTGTGCGGCCAGCAGCGCGGCCATGGCACGAGCATCGAGGATGTCATCCTGGCTGACGCTCACGCGCAGTGCCGGCATCGCCGCGGTGAACGTGGCGACCTGCCTGATCGTGATGCCGTGCTTGCCCGCGGCGGCGAACTCCGGCCAGTACCGGGCCACCGCGTCGTCGAGGCGCAACTGCTCCCGCTCCACGAGCAGCAGCAACGCGGTGACGACGATGCCCTTGCTGCCGGAGAAGATGATCTGCAGCGTGTCCCGTCCCCACGGCCGCCCTGTCCTGGAGTCGGCCACCCCGCCCCACAGGTCCACGACCAGCCGACCGCCGCGGTACAGCGCAAAGGCCGCACCGAGCTCGCCACGATCGGTGAAGTTCCTGGCGAACTCCTCCGCGACCGCTTCGCAGCCCGGCTCGACCGCCGCACCTTCCGGCTGGAGGGTTGCCGTCACGTCAGGCATCCTCGACGAGGCGAACCAGCTGCTCATCGCTGAGGTGGATCTCGGCTGCCGCGAGGTTCTCCTCCAGGTGCGCCACGGACGAGGTCCCGGGAATAGGGGCGATGACCGGGGATCGGTGCAGCAGCCAAGCGAGGGAGACCTGGGCCGGGGTGGCGCCCACCTCGTCGGCGACCACCGCCAACGCACCGTTGCGCTTGGCCAGTTCGCCCACGGCGATCGGGAAGAACGGCATGAAGGCGATGCCTGCGCTCTCGCAGAAGTCCACCACGTCGTTGTCGTCGCGGGTGGAGAGGTTGAAGAGGTTCTGCACCGCGGTGATCTCGGTGATGCGCATTGCTTCCTCGATCTGCTCCACGGTCACCTGAGACAGCCCCACCTGGCCCACCTTCCCGGCCTCCTGAAGCTCCTTGAGAGCGCCGATCTGCTCCGCTAGGGGCACCGTCGGGTCGACGCGGTGCAGCAGGAACAGGGGCAGGCGCTCCATCCGGAGCCGGCGCAGGCTGAGCTCCGCCTGCTGCTTGAGGTACTCCGGGCGTCCCAGCGGAATCCACTCCTCAAGAGTGGGGCCAGGGCGGCTCACGCCGGCCTTGGTGACGATCGTGATGTCGTCGCGTCCACCGAACGCCTCGCCCAGCAGCTCCTCATTGTCCCCCAGCGCGTAGGAGTCAGCGGTGTCGAACAGTTCGACGCCACGATCGGCAGCGCCTCGGAGGAGGGTGATCGCTGCTGCACGGTCGACGGGCCCGCGCCACACGTCCTGGTCGCTCAGGCGCATCGCGCCGTACCCGATCCGGGCGACCGTCAGGTCCCGGCCGATCTGCACCTTGGCGCGCATCGTCGTCGTCGTCATGGGAGGACACCACCTTCGTCGTCGACCGACGCACGGTGCGCCGGTGAGGCCCACCATCAAGGCGCGCGTGTCGCCACAGCAACGAGAACCACCGTGGTTCGTCACAACGGTGAGACTTCGTCATGTCGGACTTGACGAAGTGCAGCGGAGGTGACGCACACGGGCCGGGATGCTGTTCGCGGCCGTGGCGAAGCGATTGGGTCTGACCACTCTGCCAGCTCACCGAGGCATCGCCACCTGCAACAGGAGAGCGAGCCCCTGGCCAGCATCTGGAGGAATCATGACCGTGACCGACTCGACGAGCGGCCTCGTCGTCCGCAGCAGCAGGGTTGACACCTGGCGCGTCCACGCCACCCAGGAAGTGGCCTACGAGATCCGGCAGTGCGACGACGTGTTCGACCCGGACTCCACCGACCTGGTGCACGCCGCCCGAGGCGCCGGGTCGCGGCGCCGCTTCGTCGTCATCGACTCCCGGGTCAACGAGCTCTACGGCGCCCGCATGGTCGAGTACTTCGACCACCACGGTGTGGAGGCGCGCATCCTCCCGCTTGAGGTCGATGAGACGGTGAAGAACCTGGACACCGTCACCCGCATCGTGCGTGAGATCGATGCCTTCGGGATCGACCGGCGGCGGGAGCCGATCATTGTCATCGGTGGCGGGGTCATCATGGACGTCGTCGGGCTCGCTGCGAACCTCTACCGCCGCGGCACCCCCTTCGTGCGCGTACCCACGACCCTGATCGGCCTGGTCGACGCAGGGGTGGGCGTGAAGACCGGCGTGAACTTCAACTCGCACAAGAACCGGCTGGGCACCTACTTCGACAAGTCCCTGACGCTGCTCGACACCGGCTTCCTCGCCTCTCTGGACCGGCGCCACCTCTCCAACGGGCTCGGCGAGATCCTCAAGATCGCGCTGATCAAGGACCGTGAGCTGTTCGTTCTCCTCGACCGCTTCGGCGCAGACCTGCTGCGGGAACGGTTCCAGAACAGCGATCGTCTCGGCCGCCGCGCAGCTGCCAGCACGCTGCAGCGCGCCATCCAGGGGATGCTGGAGGAGCTGCAGCCGAACCTGTGGGAGGCGAACCTGGAACGTTTGGTGGACTACGGGCACACCTTCAGCCCCACCATCGAGATGCGCGCCCTGCCCGAGCTGCTGCACGGTGAGGCCGTCGCGGTCGACATGGCCATCACCACGATGATCGCGACCCACAGGGGGCTGATGTCCGCCGCGGAGAGCGCCTCGGTGCTCAACGTCATGGCCAAGCTCGGACTGCCGACCTGGGACGACAGCCTGGACGCCGACCTCCTCGCGCGAGCCCTGGAGGAGACGGTGCGACACCGCGACGGCCAGCAGCGTCTGCCGCTGCCCGTCGGGATCGGCGCGGCCACCTTCGTCAACGACGTCACCCATCAGGAGCTCGACGCTGCCCTGTCGAGCCTGCACAGCGCGAGCTACAGCAAGGAGTTGCAGACCGCATGAAGACGGCAACGTTCACCGGCCCTTCGAAGGTGGCCACCGCGGCCGCGCCGGGTGGCGCGACGCTGCGGCGCCGGGAGCTCCTGAAGGGCGCAGGCGTCGGGGCCCTGCTGGCGGGTAACGTCCCCACCGCTACCGCCCGAGCCGCCACTCCTAGCGTCGCGGCCATCGGCGAGGGTGTGCTGACGGTGACGCCCACCGACCGGCAGTACCCCGACCTGATAACGCCGTTCAACCAGCGTTGGGTCGGCTCCCCCGACGCGGTCCGCATGCCCACCTCCACCGACCAGGTCGTCGGCATCGTTCAGGACGCCGTGCGGCGCAACAAGCGCGTCGCCGTGCGCGGCGGTGGCCACGGCTACGAGGACTGGATCTACAACCCGGAGGTGCAGGTCGTCATCGACATGGGGCACCTGCGCAAGGTGACTTACGACCCGAAGCGGCGCGCCTTCGCCGTGGAAGCCGGCGCGAACCTCATCGAGGTCTACAACGCCCTCTACGAAGGCTACGGGGTGACCGTGCCGGCAGGGGTCTGCTCACTCGTCGGTGTCGGCGGCCACGTCAGCGGCGGCGGGTACGGGATGCTGTCTCGCAAGCTGGGCCTCATCGTCGACTACCTGCAGGCGGTGGAGGTCGTCGTCGTCGACGCCCACGGGAGGGCCCGGAGCGTCATCGCGAGCCGTGACCCGCTCGATCCCGCCCACGACCTGTGGTGGGCACACTGCGGCGGCGGTGGCGGCAACTTCGGAGTGATCACCCGCTACTGGTTCGCCGACCCCGGGGCCAGCGGCTCCGATCCGACCCGGCTCCTGCCGGCCCCACCCGCGGAAGTTCTCATCCTCAACCCCACCTGGGACTGGAAGGGCATCACCCGCGAGGGCTTCACCGCTCTGCTGGACACCTACGGCGCCTGGCACGAGCAGCACTCCTCCCCCTCCAGCCCCTACAGCGGCCTGTGCTCCTGGCTGTTCCTCAACCACCGCTCCTCCGGTTCGATCGGCGCGCTGATCCAGATGGACGCCACCGGGGAGGATGCCGAGCAGTTGGCCACCCAGTTCCTGGATCAGCTCGATCAGGCTCTCGGCATCAAGCGCAAGGACAGCGTGCTGCGGCTGCCGTGGTTGAAGGCCACCAGGCACATGGGCTCCAGCAGCCCGCTGCAGACCAGCCCCACCTACCGCGGGGAGCACAAGTCCGCCTACATGCGCAGGAACTTCCCCCGCCGGCACATCGACGCCGCCTGGCGGCACCTGACCCGGGAGGACTACGCCAACCCCCTGGGCATGATGGTCATCACCTCCTACGGCGGCGCCATCAACGCCGTGGACCCTGGCGCCACTGCCGTCGCCCAGCGCGACGCCATCCTCAAGCTCCTTTACCAGACCTACTGGACCAGTCCCCAGGACGACAGCTCCAACGTCGCATGGCTGCGGGAGTTCTACTCCGACGTCTACGCGGAGACCGGTGGCGTGCCCGTTCCCGACGATGTCACCGATGGGTGCTACGTCAACTACCCCGACGGCGACATCAGCGACCCCGGGCTCAACACCTCCGGCGTCGCCTGGCACACGCTGTACTACAAGGACAACTACCCGCGGCTGCAGCAGGTCAAGGCGCGTTGGGACCCGCGCAACTTCTTCCACCACCACCAGTCCATCCGCCTTCCCGGAGCACAGTGATGCACCCGCAGACCAGCGGCAGCCGACTGCCCACCTTGACCTCGCTGCGCTTCCTCGCAGCCTTGGCGGTCTTCGTGACACACATCGCGGTGGCACGCCTGTTCCTCGACGCCTCCATCAGCGACGGGCTCGCCCGGTACCTCAGCAGGCTCGGGTACGCGGGAGTGTCCTTCTTCTTCATCCTCTCCGGCTTCGTGCTGATGTGGTCCACGCGCCCCGGTGACACCCCTACCGCCTTCTACCGTCGTCGCCTGGCCAAGATCTATCCCAACCACGTCGCGACGTGGCTGGCAGGGCTAGTGCTCATGGCGGTGACCGGTGCGACCCTCACTTGGGGTGCGGCCCTGCCAAGCCTCTTCCTGCTGCAGAGCTGGTCACCCGACCTCACCGTGCTGAGCGGCACCAACGGACCGAGCTGGTCGCTGGCCTGCGAGCTCCTCTTCTACCTCTCCTTCCCTCTCCTCGCCCCGATCCTGCTGCGCATCCCCCGTCGGCGGCTGGTAGCCAGTGCAGCGGGGATCACCGCGGTGATCGTCCTCATCCCGGTTTTCGCGCAGCTCCTGCCCGAGCAGCCGCTCTCTCCGTTCCAGCCGGTGTCCTGGGCGCGCAACTGGTTCGTGTACTTCCTTCCGCTCTCGCGGCTGCCCGAGTTCGCCCTCGGCATGGTGATGGCCCGCATCCTGCGCGACGGACTCTGGCCGGGGATGCCCGTTCGGTGGGCACTGGCGCTCGTCGCTGGCGGCTACGTCCTGCAGGTCTGGCTGCCCGACGCCTACGGACTCGTCGCTCCCACCACAGCGCCCCTCGCGCTGCTCATCACCGCCTACGCGCACCGCGATGTCACCGGCGCGCGCACCTTCCTCACCAGGAAGGAGCTGGTCTGGCTCGGGGAGGTGTCGTTCGCGTTTTACATGGTTCATTTCCTCGTCCTGCAGTACGGACCCATCGGTCTCGCGACCCGCGCGAGCGGGGACGTCGCACGCGCCACGCCCACCGCGGTCACCCTCATCCTCATCTCCCTGCTCGTCACCCTGGTCGCGGGAGCACTGCTGCACCGCTTCATCGAAGTGCCCTGCATGAAGCGCTTCGGGCGCAGCCGCACACCGCAGACGAGCACCACGCCCGGGCCGGCCGTCGCAGCAGCGACCCAGGAGGTCTGAGGTGACCTACAACAGCGACCTCATCGACGAGTTCCGAAGCTGCAGAGGACGGACTCGGGACTTCCGCGAGACGCCCCTGCTGCTGCTGACCACGCAGGGACGGGTCAGCGGCCACCAGCGCACCACACCTCTGGTCTACCTGCCCGACCACGACGACTTCATCGTCTTCGCCCTCAACGGGGGAGCTCCTGAAGACCCCCAGTGGTACCTCAACCTGCGCGCTTCCGGCACAGGAGCGGTCGAGACGGGTGAGCGCACGGTCCACGTGCGAGCATCGACCGTCGAGGGCAGTGAGGCGGAGGCCCTGTGGAACCGTCAGATCGAGCGGGTGCCGCAGTTCGCCGACTTCCGCGCCAAGACCACACGCGCTGTCCCGGTGGTTCGCCTGCGCCCGTCGGGACCCGGACGGCCCCAGGCAGGGAGTGACCCGTCGTGATCGACCTCGTCGGAGGAGTCCCCCACTGCATCGGTGAGGTCCAGGCGCTGCTGTTCGACATGGACGGCACCCTGCTGGACTCGGACGCCTGCATCACCCGCGCTTGGAGCGACTTCGCCGCGCGACGAGCTCTTCCGGTGGCCGACGTGCTCAGCCTGGTTCCAGGACGCACTGCCGCCGAGATCGTCTCCGCCTTCCTCCCCGACGCGGACGACGTTCGCCGCGAGGTGGCTCACCTGCAGACCTTCCAACTCAGGCACCTGGAGGGCATCGTGGCGGTCAGAGGCGCGCTGGAACTGCTGTCGCGGCTGGATGGGCTGCCCTGGGCGGTGGTGACCTCCGCACCTCGGGAGGTAGCGCGCCTTCGCCTGCGCGCAGCCGGGCTGCCGGCAGCACCGCTGCTGCTCGCCGACGAGGACGTGCAGCGCAGCAAACCGGATCCTGAGGGGTTCCTCGCCGCGGCGGCCGCCTTGGGTACCGACATCGGGCGATGCGTGGTGTTCGAGGACTCCGCCGCCGGCCTGCGAGCCGCCCACGCCTCAGGCGCACAGGTGGTCGCCCTGGCCCCTTCCGCGCCCGTCCCGGACGGCGTGGGCCTCACGGTGCGCGACCTGCGAGAGGTGCGCGTGCGCCGCGACGGCCAGGGGCATGCCGTGGACCTGCTGAGGGTGCAGGGGCCGTGAGTCGCGTCGTGGCCGTCGACGTCGGCGGAACGTGGTTCCGGGTCGGCTCCTCCTGCAAGGACATCGGCGCATCGACCGTGCAGCGCGTGCGCTCGCCCAGCCTGCTCAACAACCCCGGGGAGTCCGTCGAATCCCTCATGGCGACGCTGCTGTCGATGCTCGACACCGCTGCTCCGTTGGGGGCGGAGGTCTCGATCTCGCTGGGCGCGGCACTCGATGAGTCCACTGGCACGGTGTACGGCTCCGCTCCATTGTGGGGTGACTACACCGGCGCCTTCCCACTGCGGGAGGAGCTGCGACGTCGCCGACCCGATGTGTCCTGGCAGGTGTTCAACGACCTCACCTGCGGACTGGCTGACTTCAGCGCCCGCGCTGGTGGTCAGGGTGCACGCCGGATCGGGTACCTGACGGTCAGCAGCGGCATCGCCTACCGCTCGGCCGACCTGACTCGGCGCGAGATCGAGGTCGACGCTTCGGGCCTGCAAGGGGAGATCGGGCACACTACCGCCCCACCGGTGCAGGACCCGCTCCTGGCGGGAACGCCCCTCCCCTGCGACTGCGGTGGTCACGGCCACGTCGCGTCCTGCGCTTCGGGGCCGGGGATGGCGCGCATGGCACGGGCCCTCGACCTGCCCTGCGCCGAGCGGTTCCCCGACGGCTTCACCGACGAGCTGCGGGAGCGTCGTCACGGTGCCCGCTCTCTGCTGCGGGAGGCCGTGAGACCCGTCGCCCACGTCCTGCGCACGATCTGGCAGATCAGCCCGCACACCGATGTCATCGGCGTGGGCGGAGGCGTCGCCGAGAACCTCGGCACCTTCTACGAACAGGAACTCACCCGACAGATCTGCGAGCAGCGATCCTACGCGGACCGCTGGCTCACTCCCGAGTTGATCTCGCGGCGGTTGCGGATCGCTCGCCCCGGCGAGGCGGACTGCCTTCGCGGCGCACTGCTCATGGCAGAGGGCTACCTCAGCGTCACCAAGTGACATGCAGCGGGAGCGGAGATCTCGCGCGGCAAGGACAGCGACAACACTGATTCGGAGGACGAACTGTGCAACGACACCGCGCGATCGTGCGGCGTGGAGACACCTGCGCACTGCAGCACGTGCCCACGCCCACGCCTGGGCCGGGGGAAGTCGTGATCGCCGCGGAGATGGTCAGCCTCTGCGGCACAGACATCCAGATCCTCCGAGGGATGCGTGATGACCCGTCCCCGATCGTCGGGCACGAAGGACTGGCCCGCGTCGCCGCGGTCGGGGAGGGGGTCGAGAACCTCGCCATCGGGCAGCGGGTGATGGTCAACCCCACCGCGCCGGATGACCCCTCCTTCCTCCTCGGTCACAACGTGGAGGGGCTCTTCCAGGAGCGCACGCTCCTTCCGGCCAGCGCCGTCACTGCCGGACAGATCGTGAGTGTCGGCGCACATCGGGATCCGAAGACGACGACGGGGAACGGGACGGACACCGTCTCCAGCACCGAGGCGGACCTGGATGCCGGGCTCGGCACACTGGTGGAGCCACTGGCCGTCGTGCGCTACGCACTGGCCTGTCTCACGCGGCAGCAGGTCACGCACCTGGTGGTCCTCGGTGGCGGGCTCATCGGCCTGCTCGCCGCCCTGGTGGCCAGGCGCACCTTCGGCCCGGCCATGTCGATCACGGTGGTCCACCACAACGACGACGTCCGGGCATGGGCGCAGCGGGCTCTGGGCCCTGGACTGCACCACGTCGACGACCGCGACGCCGACACGCACCTGCAGCACGCAGTCGATGCTCCGTGCGCCGTCCTGGCGGCCGGCTACCGCGACGCCACCGTCACGAGCATCGACACGGCGGCCACCCTCCTTCGCGATCGGCTGCGCGCCGTGCACGCCGTCGGAGGCGTCGCGGCCGGCGATCGCAGCGCGGTGTTCCCCTCCCTCGACCTCGCCGCCGCACGGGCAGCCAACACCGGTGCTCCCTGGCCACCTCGGGTCAGCGAAGAGATCCCCAAGGGCGCTGCCACGCCGGTTCACTTCACGGGAAATCGCGGAGTGAGCAACGACATGCTGCAAGCTGCCTTCGACGAACTGCGCCGACACGGCGCAGACTACGCCCGACTGTTGACGCATCGCGTCGGCATGGCCGAGGGCGTGGCGCTCATCAACACGATCTGCCGTGACAAGCAGCGCGTCGTCAACGGCTCCCCCGTCATCCGCCTCGTGGTGGACCTGCACCGATGACCCTCCCACGTCACGAGGAGCACACCTCCCGACCGCTGCGTGCCACGGCCTCGAACAGCCGCACGGGCGCTGCCGACCCCACTACTCCGGAGCGCGGCGCCGCGACATCCGCCCTGACCCGCGATCGAGTCACCCTGTCGCTGTACGCCTCGCTCGGAATCCTGGGCTACCTCCTCACCGGCATGGGCGCCATCCTGATCCCCCTGCAGGAGCAGCTGCACGTCGAGCGCGCCGCGGTGGCCTTCTATCCGACCACCTTCGCCGCTTCGCTCCTCGTCGTCGGGCTCGCCGGCGAGCGGCTCACCGCACGCTGGGGACACCAGCTGGTGCTGCGCACGGCCGTGCTCTCGATGGCCGGCGGGGCGGGCCTGCTCACCACTTCCTCCTGGCCACTCACCCTCACCGGTGCGCTGCTCTTGGGGGCCGGAGGTGCCCTCACCGTCCAGATCGTCCCCGCCGGACTGCACGTGCACCACGGCAAGCGGGCACCTGCGGCACTCGCCGAAGCCAGCGCCCTGAGCAGCTTCGCCTCCCTGCTGGCCCCGCTGGCCGTTGCCACTGCCATCGCCACCGGAGTCGGCTGGCAGGCCGGCTACCTCGTCGTCCTGCCACTCGCGCTGCTGCTCATCGGGGTCGCCAAGGTTCCCTGGAAGCCCTCATCTGCGCCGAGCAGCCCACCGGACGAGCATCCGCCGCTGCCCGCTGCCGGGTCGCTCCTCCAGCGCTGCATCGACGTCCTGCTCGCCATCGGCATCGAGTTCTGCCTGATGCTCTGGTCCGCCGACGCCTTCACCCAGTGGCACCACGTCAGCGCTGCCCAGGCTCCGGCTCTCGCCGCCCTTTTCGTCCTGGGCATGGCCATCACCCGCGCGGCCGCCACCCCCCTCACCGCGAGATGCTCTCCCAGGGCCGTCATGCTCGGCGCGTGCGCCACCGCCTCTCTCGGCTTCCTGCTCTTCTGGGCAGCCCCCGCCCTCGTCCTCAGTGCCGTGGGGTTGTTCCTGGCAGGGCTGGGAGTGGCGTTGCTGTACCCATTGGCCCTCGCCCGTGTCGTGCAGGCATCACCAGAGGCCCCTGACCACGCCGCTGCCCGGGCGGCCCTGGCATCCGGACTGGCAATCGGCCTGGCCCCGCTCACACTGGCAGTCATCGGCGATCAGATCGGCCAGCGCGTGGGGTACCTCCTGGTACCAGCCCTCTTGGCAGCGCTGGCACTTCGCACCGCCCGAGACTCGGCGCAACATCACGTCCAGGACTCCGCTCGCTGAGCGTCGGATCTGGTTCGCGCACCGGGCGGGGTCAGGCAGCCGACGCCGCGGCGGGCGTGGCTGGGCTTGCTGTGGCGGGTGGGGTCATCCACGACGGAGGTGCTGTCGCCTCCCTGGCACACCCGCGACCATGCCTTCCGGTCGGCCCCGAAGCCCGACGACAGTCCCGGCCGGCGCAGGCACGCTGACGGTGGAGGTGGAGGTGGAGACGGTGTGCCCGATCGACGCGCGTGAGAACGGCGATCTTCCAGTGGCCCCAGGCCGGCTGGCCCCCGTCGAGGAACCACTTCGAACTGCACCCCAGGGATGACCGGACGAGGTCCGGAGCGGCTCATGACGGCTTCGGCCACGAGGTGCCTCGGGCACCAGGCAGGCCACTGATCGCGACTCAGCACCCCGGGACTGCCTCGGACACCTGCTGGCTCCCGTCCTTCGACGCGTTCCGCCGGTGCATCGGCCGCGGATGGTGATCCGTGAGCCGTCCAGATGGGTGAGGGGGTTCGCAACGGACCGGAGGGGCCCGGCGGCGGGGCCGGCACTGCCTAGGCTCGGCGCGTGACGGGAACCACCCTGGCGTCGCTGGGCCTGCTGACCATCGTGCTGCTCGTCCTCGCCGCGTTCCTCGCGGGCTGGGTGGACGCCGTCGTCGGCGGTGGCGGGCTCGTGCAGCTGCCGGCGCTGCTGCTGGTGCCCGGCATCGACCCGCTGCAGGCGCTGGCCACGAACAAGCTCGCCGGTGCGATGGGCACGGCCACCAGTTCCGTGACGTACTACCGCCGGGTCCACCCGAACCTGCGCACGGCCCTGCCCACGGCGCTCGTCGCCGCGCTGGGCGCCGCCGGTGGGGCGTTGTCGGCCGCGGCCGTGCCCGAGGGCGTGCTCGAACCCGTCATCCTCGTCGCCCTCGTGGTCGTGGCCGCGTACACGCTGCTGCGGCCCGACCTGGGCGGCGCCACGGTGCTGCGCTTCAGCGGGCACCGGCACACCGTCGTGGCGGCGCTGACGGGTGCGGTCATCGGCTACTACGACGGCATCGCGGGGCCGGGGACCGGCGCGTTCCTCGTCTTCGCCCTCGTCGGGCTGCTGGGCTACGCGTTCCTGGAGGCCAGCGCCACCGCGAAGATCATCAACCTGGCGACGAACGTCGGGGCCCTCCTCGTCTTCGCCGCGCACGGTGCGGTGCTGTGGGAGCTCGGGCTGGTCATGGGCTGCGCGAACCTCCTCGGCGGCTACCTCGGGGCGCGCACCGCCGTCTCCGCCGGCAGCCGGTTCGTGCGCGTCGTGTTCCTCGCGGTGGTGAGCGTCCTCATCGTGCGGCTCGGCTGGCAGGTGCTGCAGGGCTGACACCCCTGCTGCACCGAGCGCCGCGTGCTGGCACTGTGGACGGGGGCCGCAGCGCAGCGGCCCCCGTCGTGGCGGGGCCGCCACGGGGACCGGTCGAGCGAGGAGCCGGACATGGGGCGGTTCGGGTCGTGGGCGGAGGCCGTCTCCGAGCGCCCCGAGGACGTCCTGCTCGCCGTCGACGCCGACGGGCGCCTCACCCGGCTCAACGGCCCGGCCCGGCGCTGGCTCCCCGGCGCCGCGGAGGGCGAGGCGCTGTGGCCGCTGCTGCGGGCCGCCACCGCCCAGGAGCACGCCGAGGGGCTCCTGCGCCGGGCGCTGTCCCGCGCGGAACCCGTCTCCTTCCCGCTCACGGTGCCCGAGCGGGTGCTGCAGGTCCGGGCGCACCCCTGGGAGGGCGGCCTGCTCGTCCTGGCGTGGGAGGCCGGCACCCCCGAGCGGACGCTGGCGGAGCTGCGCGCCCGGGTGCGCCAGCAGGAGGTCGTCACCGTCCTCGGGCAGCGCGCCCTCGAGGGCCTCGACGTGGAGGAGCTCCTGCCGCTCGTGCTGGAGGCCGTCAGCGCCACCCTGGGCACGCCGCACGTGGCGATCAGCCAGCTCGTCGGGGAGCACGTCGTCACCCGCGCGATGGCGGGTGGGGCGCCCTTCCCGCAGCGTGCCCGCCTGGCGGAGCTGACGGGCACGAGCATGCACCGCGCCCTCACCAGCGGCCGCCCCGTGCACGTCGAGGACTACGACGCGCTGGACCCCGACCCCCGTCCACCCGCGCTGCGCGGCGTGGTGCAGAGCGCGGCCACCGTCCCCGTCGGTCCCGCGGCCCGGCCGTGGGGCGCGCTCCTGGCCGCCCACGGCCGCGGCGGCGCGATCGGCACACAGGAACTGCTCTTCCTCCAGCAGGTCGGCACCATCCTCACCGCGGCCGTGCAGCGCGCCGAGGTCGAGGAGCGGGTGCGGCACATGGCCCTGCACGACGCCCTCACCGGCCTGCCGAACCGGGTGCTGCTCCGCGAGCGCGTCGAGGAGGCGCTGGCCCTGCCGGCCCGTTCCTGCGCGCTGCTCCTGCTCGACCTCGACGGGTTCAAGGACGTCAACGACGCCCTGGGGCACGCCGTGGGCGACCACGTCCTGCAGCAGGTGGCGCGGCGGCTGTCGACGGTGGTGGGTGAGCGGGGCACGCTGGCGCGCCTCGGCGGTGACGAGTTCGCCGTCCTCATCTGCGGTGACGCGGTGCAGGAGCGGGCGGTCGGGCTGGCGCACAGCATCGAGGGGGCCTTCGAGCAGGCCTTCACCGAGGGGCTGCTGGACATCCCCCTCGGGGTCAGCACCGGGATCGCCGTCAGCCCGGTGCACGGGCAGGACGCCTCCTCGCTGCTGCGCCACGCCGACGTCGCCATGTACCGCGCCAAGACCGGCCGGATCGGCCACGCCGTCTACGACGCGGCCCTGGACAGCGCGCAGATGCTGCGGCTGTCGATGATCGGTGAGCTGCGTACGGCCATCAGCGGCGGGCAGCTCCGCCTGCACTACCAGCCGGTGCTCAGCGCGCAGACGGGGCGCCCCCGCCACGTCGAGGCGCTGGTGCGCTGGCAGCACCCCGAGCACGGGCTCGTCCCCCCGGACCGCTTCATCCCGCTGGCCGAGCAGAGCCAGCTGATCGGCTCGCTGACCCTGTGGGTGGTCAACGAGGCCGTGCGGCAGAGCCGGGCGTGGGCGCTCGACGGCGTCGGCGTCGGCCGGATCGCCGTGAACCTGAGCGCGCACTGCTCCCAGGACTCCCGGGCGGACGAGGCGATCCGCCGGCGCCTGGTGCAGCACCGCGACGTGCTCACGGTGGAGATCACCGAGTCGGCGCTGGCGAGCGAGGAGACCCGCGCCACCCTGCGGGAGCTCACCGCCGCGGGGGTGTCCTGCGCGATCGACGACTTCGGCACCGGCTACGCCTCCCTCGCCCACCTGCGCGAGCTGCCCGCGGACCAGCTCAAGATCGACCGCACCTTCGTGCAGCACCTGGACACGCAGCCGCGCGACGAGGCGATCGTGCGCAGCGTCGTCGACCTCGCCCGCGCCCTGGACATGGGCGTCGTCGCCGAGGGCGTCGAGACGCTCGCGACCGCCGACCGGCTGCGGGACATGGGGGTCGGGCTGGCGCAGGGCTACCTGTGGTCCCGCCCGCTCCCCGGCGACGAGCTGGCCGTCTGGTGGGTCCGCCAGGCGGGCGGCGTCCGGCCCGGGTGACGCCGGGCCGGGGTGACGCCGGATCGGGGTCACCCCGGGCCGGGGATCACGTCACGGTGATCGTCACCCGGTCCACGGTGGTGTCGAGGACCGCGTAGCCGCCCTGGAAGTCCTGCCGCACCCGGTCCGGCCCGTCGGGGCGGGCCTCGCTGCGCGGGAACCCCAGGGGGCCGGCCGGTCCCTGCCGCGTCAGCCAGGCCGTGCGGATGGGTCCCGAGACGGGGACCGCCCCGGTCTCCTTCGACCAGTAGACCGACGAGCCGCCGCTGCCGTCGAAGTCGTTGTAGCGGCCCCGCCCGTCGACGGTGGGCAGCTCGTCGGTCGTGGGGTAACCCAGCGGACCGGCCTCCCAGCCGAGGCGCTCCCACGCGTCGCGGATCTCACCCCACACCGCGTGCGCCCCAGTCGTCGGCGACCAGTAGACCGACGCCCCGCCGCTGCCGTCGAAGTGGTTGTAGCGGCCCCGCCCGTCCGGGGTCGACAGCTCGTCGGTCGTGGGGTAACCCAGCGGACCGGCCTCCCAGCCGAGGCGCTCCCACGCGTCGCGGATCTCACCCCACACCGCGTGCGCCCCGGTCGTCGGCGACCAGTAGACCGACGCCCCGCCGCTGCCGTCGAAGTGGTTGTACCGGCCCCGCCCGTCCGGGGTGCGCAGCTCGTCCGTGGTGGGGAACCCGAGGGGGCCGGCCTCCCAGCCCAGCCGCTCCCACGCCTCGCGGATCAGCCCGTGCACCTCGTGGGCGCCGGTGCGGGCGGTCCAGTAGATCGAGCCGCCGTCGAAGTGCTGGAACACCCCGCCCTCGGCGGGCGTCGGCCGCTCCGGCGTCGTCTGCTCACCCAGCACACCGGCGGGACCACCGAGGGAGGTGTGCTTGCTGCCGATGGCCGTGCAGTCCTTCAGCGCAGGGGCGCCGTGGGAGTTGGTGCGCTGGTCCGTCGCCGACGTCGTCGTGCAGTTCCACGACGGGATGCGCCACGGCGGGGTGCACGTGACGACCCGGCACCACACCGGGCCGGTGCAGCGCACGTCCTGGTTGCACTGCCCGTAGCGGAACTCGTTGCAGCACACCTTGCGCTGGTCGCACTGCCCCTTGGGACCGCAGCCGCAGGAGCAGTCCCGGCAACCCTCCCCGCAGTACAGCTTCCGGCCGTCGCAGCCGCAGGAGCAGTAGCTGTGGCAGTCGATGTAGTAGCGCGCGGAGCCGCAGCAGAACCCGGAGCCGTCCGACTTCCACCAGCCGCCCACCAGCGCCCCGGGAGGGCAGCGGTTGACGCCGCCGTTGATGGTGGCGCAGAACACCGTGTAGCCGGAGGTGCAGGTGGAGTCGATGCCGCAGACGGCGGCGTAGGCGGAGACGGGCCGGGTGATGTACGTCCACGGCGCGACGGCCACCGCCGAGCCCACCACCGCGGTGCGGCTGAGGAACCCGCGGCGGCTGGAGCGGCCGGCGAGCAGGCCGGAGAGGCGGTCCACCAGCCGCTCGGAGAGCGAGGCGGCGCGGGGGCGCTCGTCGAGGGTGGTCACGGGGTTCCTCCTGCTCGGGTGGAGTTCCGCGGGACGCTCATCGCGACGCGTCCGCGTCGAGGTCGAGCGTGGCGAGCACGTCGTTGAGGCGGTTGACGAGCGCGGCGCGGCGGGCGTGGCTGCCCAGCACCACGTAGAGGCAGAAGGCGCGGCCGCCCTCCTGGAAGAACCACTGGCAGCCGGACTGCCCGGGGATGCTGCGCTGCAGGCGGTTCGGGGCGAAGTCCGCGACGGTGGGCCGAGGGCGCCCCTTCGTCGCGAACAACGGGGTGCCGACGGCCTCCGGCCCGTACTCGAAGAGGGAGACGAACAGGTCCTCCTCGCTGAGCAGGGGCGTCACGCCACCGCCGAAGTCGCCGCGCTCCTCGGGGAGGGCCACGGTGGCCGCGTGCAGCACGGGCCGCCGCTCGGCCCCCACCTCCTGGCCCTCGCGGCGGCGGCGGGAGATGCGCACCTCCCAGCCGCGGGGTGCGTCGACGGCCATGCCGTGGGCGCGCAGTTTCACGGTGCCCCTCCTTCGATGGTGGAACCGGGTGCGGTGCAGGCGGGTGCGGTGCAGGCGGGTGCGGTGTCCGCCGGTGCGTTCACGACAGGGCTCCGGTCAGGGCGAGCTGGGCGGCGGCGGCCAGCACGAGGACGCCGGAGGTGGTGGCCGCCACCGCGCGGCCGGTCCCGGCGTGCGCCTCCAGCCGCCGGTGCACCGCCACCAGGCGCTCGGGCGTGGTGACCCGGCGCATCGAGAGCACCGGCAGCGCCCGCGCGGCCCCGAACGCCAGCCCGACGACCGCCCCGCCCGCCGGGCCGCCCGTCAGCACGGCGAGGGCCAGGGCGGCGTAGAGCAGCGGCGACGTGACGATCGTGACGACGCCGACGCCGAGCTGGACGCCGTAGCCGAAGCCGTACACCCAGCCCCGGTAGCGGTGCAGCCAATCCTCGTCGACCTGGCGGTGCCACGTGGGCAGCGCCCGCAGCCGGCCCGTCTCCACCGCGAGCGCCACCACCGCCAGCGCCGCGAGGCCCGCCAGCGCCACCACCGCGCCCGCGGGGTGCTCCAGGGGCAGCAGCCAGCCGACGAGGCCGAGCAGGGCACCGAGGGCGGTGCCGCCGAGGGCGGACCCCAGCAGGTGCGCCGCTGCCGTCACGGGCCAGCGGCCGGCGCGTCCCCGCTCACCGAGCGGGGTGATGCTCGAGAGCATCGACTCGCCTCAAGGGGACCAGGTGGCGCGCAGCGCGGCGAGGGCCGCGGTCGGCACACCCGCCACCAGCGCCCACGTCGAGAGGTCCACCGCCGCCGCCGTCCCGCCCGCTCAGCCCTGCGCCCGCGGCAGCTCGGCGACCTCTTCGGCGGTCAGCTCCAGGCTCGGGTGACCGGGTGCGATGCCCGCCGCCAGCAGCTCGCGGTCGGCGCGGGCCTCGCGGTGCGCGCCGTCGCCGGTGTCCTCGCCGTGGCCGTGGCGGTGGGCGGCGATGTCCCGGGCCCGGTCGCCGGTGGCCTCGGTGACGAGGCGCTCCACCTGCTCCCAGCTCGTCGCGCTGCCCTCGCCCGCGACCCGCCCGGCCGTGCCGTCGACGAGCACGAAGTACGGCGAGCCCGGCACCTCGTAGGCCTCCCACACGGCGGTGGACATCACGACGGCCAGGCCGGGGGCGGCGAGCTTCTCCACGGCGGTGGCGCTCTCCCGCTCGGTGCCCTGGGTGACCACCACGAGGCGGGTGCCCGCCGGCAGGCCCAGCGGCGTGCGGTCGCGGAAGCGCTCCCAGATCCCGTGGCAGGTCAGGCAGCCGCTGGAGAGGAACGCCAGCAGCGTGTCCGGCCCGGCGGTGACGGAGAACTGCACGCTGTCGCCGTCGGGGGTCTCCCCGCTGACGTCCACGGCCCCCGCGCCGGTCACCCCGGCCGGCTCCAGGACCCCGGGGCGCACCCCGAAGGGCACGTCCACCGGCCCGGCGGCGCGCGGCGCGGTGTCCTCGCGGCCCGCGCCCAGCTCGTGCAGGGAGCGCAGGATCTCGGCGTGGCTGCGCAGCAGCCCCACGACCAGCACGCCCAGCAGCGCCACCGCCACGGTCAGGCCGACGAGGAGGACGGTCACCAGCACGGTCACGAGCTCACGCTCCAGAGGCGGTCGGGGAGGGCGTACGGGCGGGCGTGCGGGAGGGGACCGCGCGGGCGGCGGCAGGGGCGGCACGGGCCGGAACGGGGGTGCGGGCGGCCACCAGCCGGGGCAGCGCCGTCAGCACCTGCAGCGCGAGCCACCACACGAGCGCGGCGCTGGCCGCGACCGCCACGGCCGCCGCCGGACCGAGGGCCAGCACGGCCGGCACGCCCGCGGCCCCGCCGGCCGCGACCGCCGCGCACACCACCGCCGCGACCGCGGTGAGGACCGCGTGCGCCCAGGTCGGCGGCAGGTCCGGCTCGCCGAAGCAGCCGCAGGAGCTCAGGGGCCGCCCGCGCAGCAGGGCGAGCAGGAGGAACCCCGTGAAGGCGGCGTACGCCAGCGCCGTCAGCCCCGCCGCGGCAGGCAGCCCGGCCAGTGCCGCCACCGCCAGCACGACCTCACCCGCACCCAGCAGCCGCACCAGGAGCACCGACGACGGCAGCCCCTGGGTGCGCAGCGCCTGGGACGTCGACTGCGGGCGGCGCAGCTTCGCCACCCCCGCACCCAGCAGGAGGAGGCACCCCGCCAGGAACGGGACGAGCAGCGCATGCACGCCGACACGTTGGGTGATGACGTGCTGTCAGGTCAAGGCGAGCGCGCGGGCACCCGCTCAGCGCCGCGACAGCAGCTCCTCCTCGATCTTCGCGGGCAGCCCGTGGACGTCCCGGTCGGCGCGCTGCGGCGGGACGCCCTCCCGCCGCATCCAGTCCCAGGTGTCCGCGACCGTCTCCGCCACCGGCCGGCACACCAGCCCCGTGGCCGCCGCCCGCGCGGTGTCCACCGCGAAGAAGCCGGAGAACTCCCCCGCCTCGGGAACCCAGCAGGGCAGGTGCGTCCACGGCTGCGCGCCCGCCGCCTCGAGCTCCGCCTCCGGGATCCACACCAGGTCCGCGTCCGAACCCGTCACCCGCACGCAGGCGCCGAGCAGCTCCCCGGTGGTGGCGTGGCCGGGGCGGGAGGCGACGTCGACGGGTCCCGTCAGCCCCGACCCCAGGCCGGAGAGCATCCAGGCCGCCAGGTCGCGCACGTCGACGAACTGCAGCGGCCGCCCGGGACGGCCGGGGGCGACGATCCGCCCGCCGCGGGCGGTGCGGCGCAGCCACCACGGCAGGCGCCCGATGTCCTCGTGCGGTCCGAGGACGAGCCCCGCCCGGGCCAGCAGCGCCGCCGGGAAGGACTGCAGCACACCGAGCTCCGCGCCGCGCTTGAGCGCCGCGTACTCTCCGTCCACCGCGTCCGGGTCGCCGTCCACGAGCGGGGAGCCCTCGTCGACGTGCTGTCCCCAGGTGTAGACGGAGCCGCTGGAGACGTAGCCGTAGCGCCCCGCGCGGCCGGAGAGCGCGCGCGCCGCGAGGGTCGCCACCGCGGGCGCGCCGGACCAGGTGTCGGCGACGGCGTCCCACTCCCCCGGGCCCAGCGCGGCGGCCAGGACGGCGGGGTCGCCGCGGTCGGCGTGCAGCGTGCGCACCCCCGGCGGCAGGTTCCCGGTGACGCCGCGGTGCAGCGCCGTGACGTCCCAGCCGCGGACCAGCGCCTCCGCCACGAGGGCGCGCCCCACGAAGCGGGTCCCACCCAGCACGAGCAGCCTCATGGCGCGACCCTGCCCGCGGCGGCCGGGAGTGCGACAGGGGGGTTCGCGGCGGGCTGAACGGCTCGGCCGCGGGATCAGCCCGCGCGGGGAGCGGGGACCGCCTCGACCCCGGCCGCCACCTCGACCCGGTTCCGCCCCGCGCGCTTGGCGCGGTAGAGGGCGGCGTCGGCGGCGCTGAGGAGGCCCGAGAGGTCACCGGCCGGGGCGACGGCCGCGCCGACGCTGACGGTGACCGCGGCGGGCCGGTCCCGGAACGCCGCGGCCACCGCCCCGCGCAGCTCCTCCGCGCGCACCCGGACCGTGCCCAGCTCGTCGCCGGGGCGCCCGCGGGCGTCCAGCGGCACCGCGAGGACGAACTCCTCCCCGCCGAGCCGCGCGGGGACCTCCCCGGGGCGGGCGCCGGCCTCGAGGACGGCACCCAGCTCGTGCAGGACCTCGTCGCCGGCGCCGTGGCCGAACGTGTCGTTGATCCGCTTGAAGTGGTCCACGTCGAGCAGGAGGACGCCGACCGGGCCGGCCGCGGCGACGGCCTCGGTGAAGCCCCGGCGGTTGAGCAGTCCGGTGAGGGGGTCCCGCGCGGCCTGCCGGTGCAGGGAGAGCACGGTCTCGTCGACGAGGGTGCGCAGCCAGTGCACGCAGGCTGCGACGAGCGCCAGGACCGTCGTGCTGACGACGAGGCCGAGGACCACGGCGTGCACCGGCTGGGTCAGCAGCAGGTACGCGCCGTAGACGGTCTCCAGCCACAGCAGCTGCCCGACGACCTCGCGCCCCGAGCGCATCAGCCCGACGACGAGCAGCGGGATGACGAGGGCGGCGGAGCCGATGGACAGGTCCCAGCCGTGCTCGGCCGCAGCGGTGCCCAGGACGACGACCGGCGCCGAGGCGGCCGAGCACGCCGCGCGCACCCAGGCGGGTGCGCCGATCGGGATGAGCAGGGCCCAGAGGGCGATGAGCAGGGCGCCGACGCCCGCCACCGCCATCGCGAGCGGGGCCGCGACGAAGGGGATGAGGACGAGCATCAGGACGCCACCGGTGGCCGCCATGGCCGCACCGGCGCGGGAGTCCCACACCTGGCTGACCGGGGAGCCGCGCAGCGGCAGGGCGGCGGCCCTCCCGGCTGCTGCGCGGTCGCGGCTCATCCTCCGGGGATCGACGCGCCAGGCCGGCACCTTGACCCGGACGGGGTGGAGCCGGCGCGGGGAGGCACCCGTCCGGCGCCCGTCCGGCCCCGGAGGGACCTACGGAGCCGGCAGCCCGGCGTTGAGGGCGGCGAGCCGCACCTGGCTGAGGAAGAACGCCTCGCGGGCGGCGGGCTCCATCCAGTCGTAGTGCCCGTACGCCTCCAGGCAGGTGAAGCCGTGCACGGAGTTCCACGCGTGGAGCATCGCCTGGAAGGTCTCGGGAGGCAGCACCCCGCCGAGGTCCTCGCCCTTGGCGACGGCGCACAGCTCCAGCGCCGGGTCGACGTCGCGGAGCGTGGGCGGGGTGAGGATGCCGTGCCGGATGGCCTCGCCGAAGAGGGCGGCGAGCTGGGCCATGGCCCGCTGCGCGGCCTCGGTGGTGGGCCCGTCCTCGGGTGCGGAGTAGCCGGGCAGGGGCAGCCCGAAGATCAGCGCGAACTGCTGCGGCTCGCGCCGGGCCCAGCCGCGGTAGCCCCTGGCCGCCGCGACCCAGCGGGCGGGCAGGTCGTCGGCGGGGACGGAGTCGCGGGCCTGCGCGACGGCACGGGCCAGGTCGTCGAAGGCGTCCGCGATGAGTGCGCTGAGGAGGTCGTCGCGGTCGGCGAAGTACCGGTAGAGGGCCGGCGGGGTCATCTCCATGGCCCGGGCGATGTCGCTGAAGCGGACGTCGACGGTTCCGCTCTCGCGCATGAGGGCGCGGGCGGTGTCCTTGATCTCGGCGATGGTCGCGGCCCGGGCGCGCTCGCGGCGGGGCCCGGTGCGGGCGGCGGTGCTCATGCGACCTCCTCGTCGGGCGGGGTCCGGGTCCTGCGGCGTGACAGAGCTTCACATGCGTGAAGGGTCTTGACAAGTTCGTCCACGCAGTGTTCGTTAAGCCTCGTAACGGCGTGACGACGCTTAACGCTTCTGACGATGACTCACCTGAGGAACGTGCCATGACCGATCTCGCCACCCGCCCCGGCCCCGCTGCCCCGCAGGCCCCGCCCCCACCGCGCCCCGGCCCGCTCGGGCGCCTCGCCCGCCTCGCCCACCGCCGGCGCGGCACCGTCGTCCTCGCCTGGATCGCGGCCCTCGGCCTCGCACTCGGCCTCACCAGCGCCTTCGGAGGGCAGTTCACCGCCGACTACTCCGCACCCGGCTCCGACTCCAGCGCAGCCGCCGACCTGATCGAGGAGCGCTTCCCCGGGCTCGCCGGCACCGAGCTCGGCCTCGTCGTCCACGCCGACTCCGGGATCGCCTCCGTCCGCGACGACGTCGAGGCGCTGCTGCGCGAGGTGGGCGCCGCGCCGCACGTGGCGGGCGTCGAGGACCCCTTCGCCACCCCGGGCGCGATCTCCGCCGACGGCAGGACCCTGCTCGCCACCGTCCGCCTCGACGTCGACGTGCCCGACGACATGCCGGTCGCCGACAGCCTCCACATCGTCGAGCTGACCCGGGCCGCCGAGGCACCGGGGATGCAGGTCGCCGTCGGCGGGGAGCCCGTCTACAACGCCGAGCGCGGCGAGATCGGCTCCGAGGGCATCGGGCTGATCGCCGCCCTCGTCATCCTGCTGCTGATGTTCGGCTCGGTGGTGGCCGCCGGGCTCCCCCTCGTGGTCGCGGTCGCCGGACTGGCGGTGAGCAGCGCCCTCACCAGGGCCCTCATCGCCCTCGTCGACGCCCCCGACTGGTCGACCTCCCTCGCCACCATGATCGGGATCGGGATCGGGATCGACTACGTCCTGCTGATGGTCACCCGGTTCCGGGAGTGGCGCGTCGCCGGGCTCGACCCGGAGGCCGCGACCGTCGCCACCCTCGACACCGCCGGCCGCTCCGTCCTCGTGGCCGGCACGACGGTCGTCGTCAGCATGCTCGGCCTGTTCGGGATGGGCCTGTCCTTCATGCGCGGCGCCGCGCTGGTGACGATCCTCGGCGTGGTCGTCGTCGTGACCGCGAGCCTCACCCTCTTCCCCGCGCTGCTCGGCTACCTCGGCCGCCACGTCGACCGGCTCCGGCTGCCGCTGCGCCGCTCCGCACCCGCTGCGGGGCACCGCGTCGAGGGCCGGCCCGGCCGGGGCTGGCAACGCTGGAGCGCACAGGTCCAGCGCCACCGCGTGCTCGCCACCGTCGCCGGGGTGGGCATCCTGCTGGCCTTCGCCGCGCCCTTCCTCGGCGTGCGGTTCGGCTTCCCCGACGCCGGCAACGGCCAGGAGCACATGTCGACGCGCCAGGCCCACGACCTCGTCGCCGACGGCTTCGGCCCCGGCGCCAACGGGCCCCTGGTCCTGGCCGTGGACCTCGCCGGCGCCGACGGCGAGGCCGCTCTGGCCGCGCTGGGCGGTGCGCTGCCCGACGTCCCCGGCATCGCCGCCGTGACCCCGCCGCGGGTCGACGCCACGGGGCGGGCCGCGCTGCTCACCGTCGTCCCGGAGACCGGCCCGCAGGAGGCCGCCACCGAGGACCTCGTGCACCGCCTCCGGGAGGACCTGCCGCAGACGCTGGCGGGCACGGGCGCCGAGGTCCACGTGGGCGGGGCCACCGCCGCCTCCCTCGACAGCACGGCGAACACGGCGAGCCGCCTGCCGCTGCTCATCGTCAGCGTGGTGGCCCTGTCGATGCTGCTGCTGCTCGTGGCGTTCCGCAGCGTGGCGGTGGCGGTCCAGGCGGCGGTGATGAACCTGCTGTCGGTGGCCGCCTCCTACGGGGTGGTCGCCCTCGTCCTCCAGGGCGGCTGGGCGGGCCGGCTCGTCGGCATCGACACCGAGACGCCGCTGCCGGCGTTCGTGCCCGTCCTGATGTTCGCGGTGCTGTTCGGCCTGTCCATGGACTACGAGGTGTTCCTCGTCAGCCGGATGCGCGAGGGCTGGGTCCGCACCGGGGACAGCGCCCTCGCGGTCACCGAGGGGCTGGCCGCGACCGCCCGGGTCATCACGGCGGCCGCCGCCATCATGATCGCGGTCTTCGCGGCCTTCGTGCCGAGCCCGGACATCGTCCTGAAGGTCATCGGCATCGGCATGGCGGCGGCCATCCTGCTCGACGCCACCGTGGTGCGCCTGCTGCTCCTGCCGGCGGCGATGCACCTGCTCGGGCGCGCCACCTGGTGGATGCCCCGCACCCTGGAGCGGGTCCTGCCGGAACTGGCGGTGGAGGGCCGCCCCACCGACCACCTGCCGGCGCAGGGCGCGGCGGCCGTGCCCGCTCCGCCCGCCGCGGCCGCGCCGGTGCCCGCCCCCCGCTGACCCGCGCCCACCGCACCGGCGGTGCCGGAACCGGTCCCCACCGGCTCCGGCACCGCCACGCCCCGGCAGGAACCGCGTCACCACCGCCGCGGAGGCCTCGCGCGAGAAGCCCCTGCCCGCCTGAGCAGCCCGGTGCCCGCGACCACCCCCGAGGCGCCGCCACATGGTTGAAAGCCGCATGATGTTCCTCGGGCGGCGTGCCCGCCGCGCCGATGCCGGAGGGGACGGGACCGCGCAGGGCGGTGCCGGCGAGCGGTGCGGGGAGGAGCGGGACGTGCGGACCTGGTGGACGTGGCTGCTCGACGTGCAGCACCCCGACCTCGACGTCCGCCGCCGCGGACGGATCCTCGTGCTCCTGTGCGCGGCGACCGTGGCGGTGCTGCCCGCCATCGCACTCACCCTCGCCCTCACCGTGGAGCAGTGGCGCCTGGCGTGGTGCATCCTCGCCGTGCTGGGCGCGACCTATGCCGGCGCGCTCGCCGCCGCCCGGCGCGGCCGGCTGGCGGTGGCCGTCTGCATCCTGCTCGTGATGTTCCTGCTGGCCGTCCTCGCCGGGGCGCTCGCGCAGGGCGAGGCGGCCACCCACCCCCTGTTCATGCCGATGTTCGTGCTCATCGGCGGCCTCGTCCTGCGCCGCCGCGCCCTGCTGCCGGTGCTGGCCGGCGCGGCCGTGGCCACGTGGACGCTGCCGCTGGCCGTCGGCGGGCGCACCGACGGGGTCGACTACCAGGAGCTGGTCACGTTCAGCAGCATCGTCGCCGGCTACGCCGCCCTCATCGCGCTCGTCAACAACTCCGTGATGGCCCGGGCCTTCGCGGAGGCCGACGGGGAGCGGCGTCGGGCGGAGGAGCTGGCCGCGGCGCTGCAGGAGGCCAACACCGACCTGGAAGCACGCGTGGAGGAGCGCACCACCGCCCTGAGCGCCGCCCTGCAACGCTACGAAGCCCTCGCCGAGCAACTCGCGGAACTGTCCACCCAGGACCACCTCACCGGCCTGCACAACCGCCGCCGCCTCGACTCCGAGATCGACCGCCTCCACCGCGAGCACCACGACACCACCCACGACACCACCCACGACGACGACAGCGAGGTCTGCCTGGCCGTGGCCGACCTCGACGACTTCAAACGCATCAACGACACCCACGGCCACCACGTCGGCGACACCGTCCTGCGACGCGTCGCCGAGATCCTGCGCCGCCACGCCACCCCCACCGATATCCCCGCCCGCATGGGCGGGGAGGAGTTCGTCCTCCTCATGCCCGCCACCACCACCACCGAGGCCCGCACCCGCTGCGAACACATCCGCCGCGACGTCGCCGCCCTCGACTTCGACGACACCGTCCCCGGCCTGCGCGTCACCCTCAGCATCGGCCTGGCCACCACCACCACCGCCGCCACCGCCACCTGGCAGCAGCGCGACGACCTCCTCCACCACGCCGACGCCCTCCTCTACGACGCCAAGCGCGCCGGCAAGAACCGCGTCACCACCGCCCACCTGCACACCGTCGCCGGCTGAGCCGGCCGCACCCGGCCGGGTCGGGGGTCAGCCGGAGCGGGGCAGGTCGCCCCGGGCAGCGCCCTCACGCACCACCGCGGGCGCCGGGGGGACCTCCTCGAGCTGCCGCACGGCGAGGTCGACGCAGCGCCGCAGCAGCTCCCCGCCGTCCGGGAACCGCGCAGGGAGCAGGCCGCGGCGCGCGCACAGCAGGTCCGCCTCCAGGACCGCCTCCGCGAAGTCGTCGAGCGCGGCCCGCATCCCGGTCGCCAGCTCCAGCGTCGCGGTGAAGGCGGGCTCGCCGTCGGCGACCGCGGCCGCGGCCTGCGCCCGCACCGCCGCGCGGGGAGCGGCCAGCTCCCCGGCCAGCGCCACCACCCGGCGGGCCAGCTCCACCTCCACCGCCGGGAGGCGCTCCCCGTCCGGGCAGGCCAGCCGGGACATCTGGGCGAGCACGTCCTCCGCGTGCAGCCAGGCGCCGACGACCTGCTCCGTGGGCAGGTCCGGCAGGTACACCCACCGCCACGGGGAGCGGGCCGGGACGGCGGCCGAGGGCACCCGCACCCCGTCACCCCACAGCTGCAGCAGCTCCGCCTCGGACAGCTCCGGCTGGGCGGGCGGCGGGCAGGTCAGCTCGAACCACACCACCTTGCCCCCGGTCCCGGCGGGCGCGGTGCCCCACCGGTGCGCCAGCCGCTGCACGAGCGCCAGCCCGCGCCCGGCACGACCCGGTTCCGGCGATCCGGGTCCGGGCAGCACGCTGGAGGTGTCGTGGACCTCCACCCGCACCCGTCCGGGCGCGATCTCGATCCGCACCGTCGGGGCGCTGTCGGTGTGCAGCACCACGTTGGTGACGAGCTCGGCGGTCAGCAGCTCCGCGTCCTCGGCCAGCTCCGCCAGCCCGCCGCCCCGCAGGACCTCGCCGACGAGGGTGCGCGCCTGCACCGCCGCCCGGCCCTCCCGCGGCAGGGTGATGCCGCCGGGGACCCCCACGACGGCCGGCCGGAGCGCCGGGCGCTCCAGGCCCAGGACCACGAGGTCGTCGCGCAGGTCCGGGCTGAAGGCGCCGAGGGCGTCGAGGATGCGGTCGACGCCCTCGGCGAGGCTGCCGCCGGCGAGGGAGCGGACGTGCTGCTCCAGGGGGAAGAAGCCGCCGTCCGCCCCGCGCGCCTCGATCAGACCGTCGCTGAAGAACATCAGCCGCGACCCCGGCGGGAGGTGGTGCTCCTCGACCTCCGGGTCGGGCGACAGGCCCAGCGGCGGGCTCGGCCGGGTGGCGGCGAGCTCGGCGCACGTGCCGTCGGGTGCGACGAGGAGGGGCGGCACGTGCCCGCAGTTGGCGATCCGCAGCGTCCCGCCCGCCGTCAGCTCGGCGACGACGGCGGTGACGAAGTCCTCGGGTCCGAGGACGCGGGCGGCGCTGCGGTCCGTGCGGGCGACGACGTCGAGGAGGGAGGTGCCGGGGTCCTCCGCCGCCTCCCGGAAGGCCGCGACGGTGCGCGCGGCGGTGCGGACGGCCTCCAGGCCCTTGCCGCGCACGTCGCCGACCACGAGCCGGACCCCGCCGCCCCACTCCACGACCTCGTAGAGGTCCCCGCCGACGCGCGCCTCGGCGGCGGCCGAGCGGTAACGCGCCACGGCGGGGAAGCCCCCGACCTCCCGGGGCAGCTCCCGCAGGATCGCGCCCTGGGCGGCGCGGGCGACCGCCGCGAGGTCGCGCAGGCGGCCCTCCCGGCGCTCGCGCACGACGCTGTTGACGACGGCGAAGGCCAGCACGGGCAGCAGCGACGCCACCCGCACGAGGTCCAGGGCCGGGCTGAAGGTGGCGTCACCGAGGGCCATGGTCAGCGCGACCGCGAGGGCGTAGGCGCCGAGGAGGGCGGTGCGCCGCCACCCGAGGAACATGCTCGCGATCAGCGGCGAGAGGGCGAAGACGGACAGCGACAGGAACCGGGTGTCGGCGAGTCCCTGCGCACCGGCGGCCAGCAGCGGCAGGGCGAGCAGGGCGGTCACCCAGTACCGGGGGCGCACCTCCTCAACGTAGCGCCGACGCAGCGGGAAGGCGTGGCGTCGGTGGGAGCCGGGCCCGGCCTGCTGACGCCGGGTCAGCCGGAGGGCGGGAGGTCCGCCGCCAGGGACACCAGCAGCGCCTCGAGGAGCCGGTCGAGCTGGGCGGCGCCGTCGTAGGCGCTCATCGCGCTCGCCAGGCTGCGCATCCGGGGGAACTCCCCCAGCGGCAGGCGGTGCAGCCCCAGGCGCAGCAGGTCGTCGCGCTCCTCCGGGTAGGCCACCACCCCCTGGAGCTCGTCGAGGACGTGGCCGTGCAGCAGCCCGAAGAAGGAGCGGCAGGCCGCCACCGCGGCGGCATCGTCCAGCCCCGCCCGGTTCGCGAGCTGCAGGAACGCCTCCAGGGGCCGCAGCATCCCGAGGGGGCGCAGGCCGAGGGGGGTGGACAGGGAGCGGGCCAGCAGCAGCGGCACGGCGTTCGGGTGCTCCAGCGCCAGGCCGCGGAACCGGTGCGCCACGCGCCGCAGCTCGTCCTGCCAGGCGGGGGCGTCGGCATCGAGCACGACCTGCTCCAGCAGCAGCTCCACCACGCCGTCGAGCAGGTCGCCCTTGTTCTCCGCGTGCCGGTAGAGGGCCATGGCGCTACGGTCCAGGGCCTGCGCGAGCCTTCGGAGGGACAGGGCTTCCACGCCCTCGACGTCGATGAGCTCGAGCGCCGTGACCATGACGTCTCGACGGGTGAGAGGAGGGCGGCGGGTGCGCCCAGCGTTCCGGCGTCCGGGGTCGCCGTTGGCCGGGGATCGCTCCGCTGCTGCCACGGGGGCTCCTCGGCGTCTGCACGCGGGAACCGGGTGCTCCCGACGTGCGTTCATGTACAGCGTACACATACAGTGCAGATGTACGGCGTTACGACGATGTCCCTCGGAGCACCCAACGGAGCTGCCGCAGGACCTCGGGGTCGCTCCGCCTGCGAGCACGCACGCCGCCCCGCCCGTCCCGAGGAGGACAGCATGACCGCACCCACCGCCTCGCACCCGCCCGCAGGGCCGCCGGCCGACGAGCCCGCGGGCCGGGCCAAGGCGCAACGGCGCAGCACCCCCTACGCGCAGTTGACCGCGCAGGTGCAGGAGGCCGGGCTCATGCAGCGGCGGCGGGGCCACTACTGGGTCCGCATCGCCGCCACGACCGCCGTCCTGGCCGCCAACGTCGCCGGCATCGTGCTCCTCGCCGACTCCTGGCTGGTGCTGCTGCTCGGCATCCCGCTGGCGCTGATCATGACGCAGTTCGCGTTCCTCGGGCACGACGCCGCCCACCGCCAGATCTTCGCCCGCCACAGCAGCAACGAGTGGGCCGCCCGGATCTTCGCGGCCCTCGTCGTCGGCCTCAGCTACGGCTGGTGGATGGGCAAGCACAACCGCCACCACCAGGCGCCCAACCAGCGCGGCATCGACGGCGACATCGAGTCCGACGTCGTCGCGTTCTACGACGAGGCCGCGGAGAGCCGCCGCGGGCTGCTGGCCTGGTTCACCCGCCGCCAGGGCTGGTTCTTCATCCCCCTGCTGCTGGGGGAGGGCCTGAACCTCCACTACGAGAGCACCCGGATCCTGCTCGACCGCGGCAGCATCTCCAAGCGCCGCTGGGTGGACGCCTCCCTCATCGTGGTGCACTGGACGGTCTACCTCACCCTGCTGCTGACCCTGCTCGGCCCGGGTCGCGGCGCTGCCTTCTTCGGCGTCCACATGGCGATGTTCGGCCTCTCCATGGGCGGCACCTTCGCGCCCAACCACACCGGCCTGCCGGTCGTGCCGCGCACCGAGAAGGTCGACTTCATCCGCCGCCAGGTGCTGATGTCGCGCAACATCCGCGGCGGCTGGTTCGTCAACCTCTTCATGGGCGGGCTGAACCACCAGATCGAGCACCACCTCTTCCCGAGCATGCCCCGGCCCAACCTGCGCCGCGCGCGCCCCTACGTGAAGGCGTTCTGCGCCGAGCACGGCATCAAGTACACCGAGACCACCTTCCTCGGCGCCTACCGCGACATCATCCGTTACCTCAACGAGGTCGGCCTGAAGGCGCGCAACCCCTTCCGCTGCCCGCTGGCCGCCCAGCTGCGCGGCGGCGGCGGCCTGCCCTCCTGAGGCACCCGCCCCGAGCACGCGCGCGAGGAGCCCCCACCCGGACCGGGTGGGGGCTCCTCGCGCGTCCGGCCGGCTCAGCCCTCCGCGAGCATCCCCAGCGCCGCCTCACGGCTCGGCGCCTTCAGCTTCTTCACCACGTTCGAGACGTGGACGCGGACCGTGGCGGTGGAGATGAACAGCTGCTCGGCGACGTCCTCGGTGCTCAGCCCCTCCTGCAGCAGGCCCATGATCTCCCACTCGCGGCTGGTCAGCTGGGCACCGCGACGGCGCCTGCCCAGCAGCCCCGCCCGCGGCTGGTTGCGGAACTCGTCGAGGACCCGGGCGACCAGCCCCCGGGGCAGGGCCGCCTCCCCGGCGAGGACGCCCCGCAGCGCCGGCCCGAGCCGGTCGGGGTCCATGTCCTTCAGGAGGAAGCCCTGCACGCCCGCACGCAGGGCGTCGAACAGGTCTGCCTCGTCGCGGGAGTACGTCAGCATCACCACGACCGTCTCCGGCAGGGTGCGCACGATCTGCCCGGCCGCCGCGACGCCACCGCCGGGCATGTGGACGTCGAGGACGCACGCGTCGGGGTGGTGCTCCGCGGCCAGCGCCAGCGCCTCCCGCGCGCTGGCCCCCTCCCCCACGACCTGGAAGCCGTCCGCCTCCAGCGCCGAGCGGATGCCGATGCGCGTGTGCGCGTGGTCGTCCGCGATCACCACGCGCAGCCCCGTGCCCGGCGGGCCACCGCCGTCCACCCCACCACCGCTCACCGGGTCCCCCTCACCACACCACCGTCACCCTCGTCCCCGCTCCGGGCTGCGAGTCGACGCTCAGCCGCCCGGCGATGGCCTCGGCCCGGTCGCGCATGCTCGTCAGGCCGTACCCGCTGCCCGGCCGGCCGCCGTGCTCGAAGCCGCTGCCGTCGTCGGCGACGATCAACTGCCCTGCTTCGAGGCTGACGGTGATCCCGGATGGGTCCGCGTGCCGTGCCGCGTTGGACACGGCCTCCCGGGCGATCCGCACGAGCGCCTCCCGCTGCTCGGCGGGCAGCCGCCCGTCCTCCCAGCGGGCCTGGAAGGTGAGCGGCACGTCGTAGCGGTCCGCGACCTCCCGCACCGCCCTCCCCACCGCCTCGGCGACGGGTTCGTCGACGGGCGCGGCGAGGGCCGCGATCGCGCGCCGCGCCTCGTCCAGCGCCCGCTCCGCGGCCGCGCGGATCTGCACGGCGGTCGCACGGTCCAGCGGCTCCGGCCGCGCCAGCATGCGGATGTAGCCGAGCTCCTGCACGGCGCCGTCGTGCAGGTCGCGCGCCAGTCGCCGTCGCTCCGCCGACGCCGCGGCCTCGGCCTGCGCGCTCCAGTAGTCGCGGACCTCGCGCACGGCACCGACGAGGAGCAGCAGGTAGAAGCCCAGCCGGAGCAGGTCCCCGGTGTAGAGCCACTCGCTGTAGATGGAGGGGAAGAGGAGGTAGTTGACCCGGGCCCATCCGCCCAGCGCGCAGGCCGCCCCGACCCAGCCGAGCAGGTCGTCCCCGCTGCGGTGGGCGCGGACGGTGAACGCGACGGCCGCCCCCGCGTAGCAGACGAAGCTCACCGCCTGCACGGCCAGGACGACCGGGTGGCCCTCGATGACGGGGCGCGCCGACTGCTCCGGCTGCGGCAGCGCGGTCACGGCCACCGGCAGCCACGCCGCGGCGAGCTGCACCGCCACCGCGAGGACGCCGAGGAGGGCGCCCAGCACGAGGGCCTCCCGCAGCGGCCGGACCAGCACCCGCACCCTGTGGTGCGGGACCAGCGCCGCGACCAGGAGCATGACGGCCCCCACGAGGCGGACGAGAAGCGGCGCCCACGTGGTCAGGGCGCTCTGGTCGCCGGAGCCGGCGACGACGGGCACGGCACCGAAGACGAGGGCGGCGACCGCGAGCAGGACCAGGGCCCGCACGAGGAGCAGCTCGTCCAGGGCCCGGCTGCGCCGGAACCGCCCGTAGAGCAGCAGGGCGAGCAGCGCGCCGATGAGGGAGACGGCGGTCTCGAGCACCAGGTGCCCGGCGGGGCTGCGGTAGGCCAGCCGCAGCGAGGGGACGGCGACGACGACCACGGTCAGGATCCCGCCCGCCAGGGTGGCGAGCGCGGTGCGACGCACGATCGGGGAACCCGCCGCCCTCGTCGGCATCCCGCTCCTCACTCGCCGGCCACCCCGGGGCGGCCGCGACGGACTGGTCGCGCTCTCGACGCGTTCAGGAAGATACACGCGCAACCCTCGCACCGGGTCGTGCGCTCGGGGCCGCGCAGGCGGGTCCCCGGAGCCGTTCGCACCACGCGGCGTCACCCGGACGCGCATGCCCCCGACCTGCGTCCGGAGCAGCGGCCGGCACGCTCCCGGGTGAGCCGGCCCGGGCACCTCCCGGGCCGGCCCACCGCGCTCCGGAGCGCGCTCCCCCGGCACCCGGCGCTAGCCTGCCCGCTGATCGCGCAGCGCCACCGCCGTCCCGGGCGGGGCGTCGGGGCCGCCTGGGGGGACGACGTGGCACAGGGCTCGACGCCGCGCCGCGCGCTGCTGCGGCACCCGGCCCAGATCGTCGTCCTCGCCTTCCTCACCGCCACCGCCGTCGGCACCGCCCTGCTGTGGCTGCCCTTCTCGTCCGAGGGTCCCGGCAGCGCGACGTTCGTCGAGGCGCTGTTCACCGCGACGAGCGCCCTCTGCGTGACGGGTCTCGTCGTCGTCGACACCGGGGAGCACTGGACCACCACCGGGCACGTCGTCATCCTCGCGCTCGCCCAGATCGGCGGGTTCGGGATCATGAGCGCGGCGTCCCTGCTGGGCCTGTTCGCCTTCCGCCGCCTGGGGCTGCGCTCCCGCCTGGTCACGGCCACGGAGACCCGCAGCATCGGCCTCGGCGACGTCCGCTCGGTGCTCCTCGGCGTCGTGCGGGTGAGCCTGGTCATCGAGGCGGTCACCGCCGTCGTCCTGGTGAGCCGCCTCGCCCTGCACTACGAGCAGCCGTTCCCCCAGGCGCTGTGGGAGGGGGTGTTCCTCGCCGTCTCGGCGTTCAACAACGCCGGTTTCGTGCTGCGCGCCACGAGCATGATGGACTTCGTCGCCGATCCCTGGATGAGCCTCGCGGTGGCGTTCGCGGCCATCCTCGGCGGGCTCGGCTTCCCCGTGCTGCTGGAGCTGCGCAGGCACCTGCACCGGCCGCGGATGTGGAGCCTGCACACCAAGCTGACGCTGGCGACCACGAGCGCCATCTACGCCCTGGGCACCGTCCTGCTGACCGCGCAGGAGTGGACCAACCCCGCCACCCTCGGCGCCCTGACGCGGCCCGCACGGCTGCTCGCCGGGTTCTTCATGGCCTCGGCAACGCGCAGCTCGGGGTTCAACAGCCTCGACACCGCGGAGATGACCACGGGCTCGTGGATGGTGATGGACGTGATGATGTTCATCGGCGGCGGCTCCGCGAGCACCGCGGGCGGTATCAAGGTCACGACGTTCGCGCTCCTGCTGATGGTGATCGTCGCGGAGCTGCGCGGTGAGAACCACGTCTCGGTGTTCTCCCGCCGCGTGCCGGAGCGCGTCCACCGGCAGGCGCTGACCGTGGCGCTGCTGTCCGTGGCGGCGGTCGTCCTGGGCACCGTCGTGCTCTCGGAGCTGACCCACCACACGACCGACCGGGTGCTGTTCGAGGTGATCTCGGCGTTCTGCACCGTGGGGCTGTCCACCGGCATCACCGGCGAGCTGACGGAGGCCGGGCAGCTCCTGCTGGTGGTGCTCATGCTCGCCGGGCGCCTCGGGCCGATCACCCTGGGGACGGCCCTGGCCCTGCGCGAGCGGCGGCGGCTCTACGAGCACCCGGAGGGCAGGCCGATCATCGGGTGAACGGGACGACACAGGAGGACCTCGGGTGAAGAAGCTCACCGTGCGGCAGCCCAACCGCTCCGTCGCCGTCATCGGGCTGGGCCGGTTCGGGCGCTCCCTCGCCCTGGAGCTGGCCTCCAGCGGGGACGTCGACGTCCTGGGCATCGACTCCGACCGCGGGCTGGTGGACGAGCTCAGCACCACGCTCACGCACGCCGTCGTCGCGGACTCGACGCGTGAGGACGCGCTGCGCCAGCTGTCGGTGCACGAGTTCGACCGGGCCGTGGTCGGGATCGGCTCGAACCTGGAGGCCAGCATCCTCACCGCCTCCCTGCTCGTGCAGTTCGGCATCCCGCACATCTGGGCGAAGGCGATCAGCGAGCCCCACGCGCGGATCCTCGCGCAGATCGGCGTGCAGCACGTGACGCGCCCCGAGTACGACATGGGGCTGCGCATCGCCCACCTCGTGCGGGGCCGGATGCAGGACTTCATCGAGTTCGAGGAGGGCTTCGCGATGGTCAAGACCGTCGCGCCGCCCGGGCTCGTCGGGCGGACGCTGCACGAGGCCCGGGTGCGCGCCGACCACCGGGTCACGGTCGTGGCGCACCACCGGCCGGGTGAGCCCTTCACCTACGCCACTCCGGACACCCTCCTGCAGCCCGGGGACGTGGTGATCGTCTCGGGGGCGACGCGGGACGTGGAGCGCTTCAGCGACCTCGCGTAGGCGGCCCGCGGCCGTGCCCCGGAGGCGTCGCTCAGGAGGCCGCCTCCCCGTCCTCCGGGGCCCCGTCCAGCTCGGGGGGCAGCGGCGGCTCCCGGTCCTCGAGGTCGCGGCGCTCGATGCCCGGCAGGGCACGGCGCTCCGGCTCGCCCCGCTCGGAGCGGGTGAGGTCGAGGAGCCTGCGGCGCTCGGCGGGCTGGCGACGTTCCTCCATCCCGACAGCTCACCACGCCGACGGCCGTGCCGTCACGCCGAAGGCGGAAGGGCGCGCGCAGACGCGGGTGGGGGGTGGGATGCCGGTGCGGAGCCCGCTCTCGGGGCGCGCGCTCCGCACCGGCACTGTGGTGTTCGTCATCCACCGCCGCCGCCTTGAGCCCTCCCGCGTCCCGCCGCCGCCCCGGGCCCGTCACAGCCCGCGCAGGTCGAGGTCGAGCACGGCCGGCGCCCCGGCGCGCACCCGCACGGGGATGCCCCAGTCCTGCTGGTAAAGGTGGCAGGCGGCGAACTCCGGCACCTCCCCGGTCACCGGATCGCCGTCGCAGGCGGCGGCCTGCACGCTGACGTGCAGCACCCCGCCCGGCACGTCCGGCGCGATGCGCAGCACCCGGCGCAGGCCCTGGCCCTCACCGGCGCCCTCGGTCAGCAGCTCCGGCGGTGAGGCGTCGACGAGCAGCCTCGTCGGATCGCCCCAGCGGTCGTCCAGCTTCTGCCCCGTGGGCGGCACGAACCGCACCAGGAGCTCCACCTCTCCGGGGGGCAGGTCCGTGGCGGGGCGCTGCACGCGGTGGGCGGCACCGTCGACGCGCACCTGCGGGGGCAGCGGGAAGCGGGACACCCGGTGCGCGGCGGCCTCGACGACGAGGAGCCCGTCGTCGTCGGCGAGGACGTCGGACGGCTCCGCCAGGTCGCGCAGCAGGGTCGTGACCCGCCCGTCGGCCGGGTCGTAGCGGCGCACGGCACCGTTGTAGGTGTCGGCCACGACGACGGAGCCGTCCGGGGCCAGGGCGAGGCCCAGGGGGTGCTGCAGGAGCGCGACGTCCTCGCCCGCCCCACCGGGGCCCGCGCCGTCGTCGGCACTGCCCGGTCCGTCGCGGAAGCCGAAGTCGAACAGGCCGAGGCCCACGGCCGTGCCGACCTCGTAGCCCGCCCCCGCCACCGCCGCCACGTTGGCCATCCGCTCGTCGGTCACCGCCGGCACGCCGCGGTCGGGTTCGCCGCCGCTGCGCTGCAGCCACCGCAGCGCCGACGTCTCCGCGTCCACGAACCACAGCCGCTCCCCCGCCCCGCCCGGACCCGGGCCGGCCACCAGGCCCGACGTCTGCGCGAACCACGCCTGCTCCGCCGCGCCGTCGTGCAGGCCCTCGGCGGTGGTCCCCGCCAGCACCCGCACCACGCCCCGGGCGGGCCCCGCCGTCGTCGTGGCGGTCGCGGCGCCGGCCGGGTCGAACGCCCACAGCTGGTGCGTGCCCGCCATCGCCACGACCACCTGCCCGTCGAACCACTCCACGTCCCACGGGCTGGACAGGTCCTGCTCCAGCGCCGGGCCGCCGCCCTCCCGCCGGCGCAGCTGCCGTCCCGTCCCGGCGACCGTGACGACCGAGCCGTCGGCGAGGCGCACCCCCCGCAGGGCGTGGTTGACGGTGTCGGCGACGACGACGTCGTAGCCGGTGCGGGCGGCCACCTCGGCGGGCAGCAGGCAGAACCCCTGCGGTTCCGCGAAGCTCGCCGTGGCGGCGTCGCCGTCGGTGAAACCCCGCCGGCCGGAGCCGATGCAGCGCACCGGGGCGGTGAGGTCCGCGTCCAGCTCCACGAGCCGGTGGTGGGCGGTGTCGGCCACCAGGAACGTGCCCGACGGCAGCGGCAGCACCCGGGAGGGGAAGCGCAGCAGCGACTCCACCCGCTCCGGCGCCACGTAGGGGCCGGCGCCGCGGTGCAGGGTGCCCTTGGCCTCGTGCTCGGCGACCAGTTCCGCCAGCAGCACCGCCAGCCCCGGGGCGTGCCCCTCCCCCGACAGCTGCGCCACGACGTAGCCCTCGGGGTCGACGACGACGAGCGTGGGCCAGGCCCGGGCCGCGTAGGCCCGCCACGTCACCAGCTCGGGGTCGTCGAGCACCGGGTGGTGCACGGCGTAGCGCTCCACGGCCGCGTCGAGGGCCGCGGGCTCCGCCTCGTGCCGGAACTTCGGGGAGTGCACACCCACGGTCACGAGGACGTCGGCGAAGCGCTCCTCCACGTCCCGCAGCTCGTCGAGGACGTGCAGGCAGTTCACGCAGCAGCTCGTCCAGAAGTCCAGCAGCACGAGCTTGCCGCGCAGGCCGGCGAGGGTGAGGTCGCGGCCGCCGGTGTTGAGCCAGCGCCGTCCGCGCAGCTCGGGGGCGCGCACCCGGGCCCGGCGCGCGGAGGCGCCCGTCGCGGTGGTGCCCGTCGTGGAGGTCGCAGGAGGGGTCGTCGCCACGGGAGCATCCTCCCCCGCTGCGGGCGGGCCCCGCGCCGGCGGTGGGGCCTCAGGCCCTCGCCCGGTCCGCGGCGGAGGCGAGGGTGCGCCCGAGGGCGGCCAGCCCCCGCTCGGCGATGCCGCGCACGACCTCCGGGTCGACCTCGAGGACGTCGGCGACGTCGTCCTCGTCCAGGCCGGCGACCGTCATCAGCGCCAGCACGGAGCGCTGCTGGCCGGGCAGTCGCCGCAGCGCCTCCAGCAGCAGCGCGTCGTGCGCCGCCGCTCCCGCCTCCCCGCCCGGCGGGTCCCCGTCGCCGCCGGCGGGCGGGTGGCCGCCGCGCCGCCACCAGGAGGTGCAGGCCGAGACGAGGGCCCGCACGGCGTACGTCTCCGGGTCCTCCTCGTCGCGAACGCGTTCCCAGCGCAGGAGGACCTTCGCCAGGACGTCCTCCACCACGTCCTGCGCGGCGGCCGGCTCCCGCAGCAGCACCCGGGCGAGGGCGACGAGCACCGCCCCCTGCCGCCGGACGAACTCCTCGAAACCGACGCCCGGGTCCTGCGCCCAGCCGGAGTCCTGCATCCAGCCCGCCCCGGCCCCGTCGTCGGCCCAGCCGTCGCCGCGGTCGGCGCGGAAGCGCACCGTCACCACCCCTGCTCGGTCGCGAGCGCCTGGTACAGCGCCTGCTGCGCGAGGGTCCGGGTCACGTCGAGGGCGTGGTTGAGGTCCCCGCGCACCGTGATGTGCAGCTCCACCACGACCGCGCCCTCGCGCATGACGACCGCCGTGCGGAACGCGTCGTAGTCCGGGGAGAGCACCGACCACGCGGCGATGACCTCCTCCGCCCGGTACTTGCGGACCTCGTCGAACGCCCACGAGGAGGTGTCGTCGGGCGGGGAGAGGCAGGCGGAGGAGCCCACGAGGGTCGCGCGGAAGTACTGCCGCGCGCCGTCGCCGCGGAAGATCCGGACCCGCTCCTCGACGGTGTCGGTGGGCAGGTCCCCGCCCGGCGCGGCGATCCACGTCTGCCGGATCCCCCGCTCCAGGGGGTCGGCGGTGAGGACGGGCTCGTCGAGGCAGAGGCCACCGCTGACCGTGCTGAGCCTGCGCTCCGAGACCGGCGGCCCGACCGGCGCGACGCCCGCCACCACCACGGCGACCTGGCTGTCGGGGAGCAGGGGCGAGGCCTCGGCCTGGTAGGCCATCCACTCCGGCGCCGGGGAGGCGGACGGTGCGGCGGCGGGTCTCGGGCGCTCCGGCGCGGCCCAGGGGCGCGACATCGCCAGCGGGACGCCGACCGCGAGCACCGCGGCGAGCACCGCGGCCCCCGAGGCCGCGCGCACGGTGCGGCGGCGCGCCCCCGCCCGGCGCTGGGCGGCGGCGAGCATGCCCTCCACGTCCACCTCGGCCTGCGCCCGCGTGCGCTCCCGCAGGCCGAGCCCCGTCAGCGAGCGCTGGACGTCGGCCTCCCGCCGGGCTCCGTCGCCGTGCACGAGCACCCCCGTCCCCACCCGGCCGCTCCGCCGGGCGCCTGGAAGCAGCCTGCTCCTCCGCAGGGCGGCTCGCACGACGAGTGATCCCCGGCGGGACCACCTGCGTCCCGGGGCGTCTCCGCGCGGCCGCCGGGGTGGGGACGTCAGCGTCGAGGCCGGTCGCTGACGAGCCGCAGGAGCACGTAGCAGGCCTCGGCGACCAGGCACCACCGGTGCCGGTACTCGTGGACGTAGGGCTCGTCGCACTGCCGGACGAAGTCGGCCACCCACGCCGGCCGGTGCGACTGCTCCGCGACCGAGGGGGGCCGGGGGCGCCCGCGTCCGGCTGGGCCGCCCGGGTGAGCGCGCTCGGCGCTGCGGTGGGGGTGCGGACCGACCAAGGGACGACGTGGGTTCCCACCGCGCCTGCCTACGCTGCTGCGGTGGAACCCGCCGCACCTCCTCGCCCGGTCGCGCCCGGCGCCGCCGCCCCCGTCTGCACGGCGACCGCGCTCGACGCGACCGCCGCCGCACCGCGCGGGCCGCACGCCGGGGCGCACGCCGTCGTGCGCCCCGACGCGCATCCCGGGCAGCGCCGCGTCTGGGGCATGCCGCCGGGGCGGGCGGAGCGGGTCCGGGACCTGCTCGCCATCCTCGTCAGCATCCTGGGTGCGGTGCTCAACACCGGTCTCGTGCTGGACGAGCTGGGGGACCGCGCCACACCCCCCTGGCTGGTGCCGGCCCTGTTCATCGGGATCGCGTCCTCCGCGGCGATGTGGTGGCGGCGGCGCTATCCCGTGCAGGTCACCGTCGCGATGGGGGCCCTCACCCTCGTCAGCTTCGCCGACTCCGCGCTGCTCATCGCGCTGCTCACCCTCGCCGTGCGCCGCCGCGACCGCGTGCTCGCCGTCCTCAGCGTCCTGGCCGTACCGGTGCTGATGCTGAACGCGTGGTGGCTGCAGGGGATGCGCCTCGTCGAGTCGGTGTTCCTCACCCCCGTCCTGGTCGGCCTCTTCGTCTCCCTCGGCGCCTACATCGGCGCGCGCCGCGCCTTGGTCGACAGCCTGCGGGAGCGGGCCGAGCGCGCCGAGGCGGAGCAGTCGCTGCGCGCGGAGCAGGCCCGCCTGGCTGAGCGCACCCGCATCGCCCGGGAGATGCACGACGTCCTCGCCCACCGCATCTCCCTGGTCGCCCTGCACGCCGGCGGCCTGGAGGTGCGCCCGGACATGGGGGCGGAACAGGTCGAGGCCACCGCGGCCACCATCCGCGCCACCTCCCGAGCCGCGCTGGAGGACCTGCGCCGCGTGCTGGGCGTCCTGCGCACCGGCGCCCCCTCGGACTCGGCCGCCGGCGCGGCGGAACTGGCCCCGCAGCCCACGTTCGTCGACATCCAGCACCTCGTGGCCGACTCCCGGGCCGCGGGTGTCGACGTGGAGCTGCGCACGGAGGTGAGCCTGCACACCCAGGTCCCGCCGGAGCTGGGCCGCACCGTGTACCGGATCGTGCAGGAGGCTCTCACGAACGTGCACAAGCACGCCCGCTCCGCCCAGGCGCTGGTGACGCTCGGCGGACGGCCGGGCAGCTTCCTGTGCGTGGAGATCGTCAACGGGCGCCCGGCCGGCGGGGCTCCCCTGCTGCCCGGCAGCGGTTCCGGCCTGGTGGGGTTGTCGGAGCGGGTGGGCATCGCCGACGGCACCCTGGTCAGCGGACCGGAGCCCGGTGGGGGCTTCGCGGTGCGGGCCCGGCTGCCGTGGCCGACTCCGGACGGTGCGGAAGCCGCGGATGCGCCCACGTGGGCGCCGCCGGATGCCAGGATCGTGACGCCGCAGCGGCTGTCCCCGGGGGACGAGTGACGGTCGCGCGCACGATCAGCACGCACCGGCTCGCGCCGGTCGAGAGCACGCACCGGCTCGCGCCGGTCGACGAGGGGAACCCATGAACGAGTCGAGCACCTCCGCGCCCGCCCGGCCCACCCGGCTGCTCCTGGTGGACGACGACGCCCTGGTGCGGGCGGGGCTGCGCATGATCCTGTCCAGCGCCGAGGACCTGGAGGTGGTGGCGGAGGCGAGCAACGGCAGCGAGGCGCTGGAGGCCGTCGCGGCGCACCGCCCGGACATCGTCCTGATGGACGTCCGCATGCCGGTGATGGACGGGCTGACCGCCGCCGCGCAGATCACCGGCCGGCCGGGCGCCCCCTCCATCATCATGCTGACGACGTTCGACCTCGACGAGTACGTGTTCCAGGCGCTGCAGGCCGGGGCCATGGGGTTCCTGCTCAAGGACACCCCGCCGCGGGAGCTCGTCGGGGCGGTGCGGGTGGTCGCGGCGGGCGAGGCGATGCTCTCGCCGACGGTGACGCGGCGCCTGGTGGGGCACTTCGCCGCCGACGCCGTGAACCCGCGCCGGCAGAAGGCGCAGGAGCGGCTGCGCCTCCTGACCGAGCGGGAGACGGAGGTGCTGGCCGCGGTGGGCCGGGGCCTGTCCAACGCCGACATCGGCCGGGAGCTCTACATGAGCGAGGCCACGGTGAAGACGCACGTGTCGCGGCTGCTGACGAAGCTGGACGCGACCAACCGGGTGCAGGTGGCGATCGTCGCGCACGACGCGGGGCTCATGACCGACCCCGCGAGCTGAGCCGGCCCCTGCGCGCCCCCCTCCCGTGCGGAGAGGGGCGCGCAGCGCGCTCAGGTCAGGTACGGCCAGCCGTTGGCGTCGTAGGCGAGGCGGTTGACGCCGAGGCGCTCCGGGCCCTCGGGCGTGTAGTAGTGGTAGACGAGCAGGTCGCCGTCCACGTCGCGCATCACGGACTGCCCGCCCGGGCCGATGGTGCTGCCCTGCGTGGCGTTGATGACGAGCCCACCGCCGGAGCGCATGTCCTTGCCGGTGTGGTCGAGGTAGGGCCCGGTGATGGAGCGGGAGCGGCCCACCACGGTCTTGTAGGTGCTCGACGCCCCGTTGCAGCACTTGTCGAACGAGACGAACAGGTAGTACCAGCCGTTGGCCTGGTGGATGTGCGGCGCCTCGACGGCGCCCTCCACGGACAGCGGCCGGGTCGCGAGGTCGTAGCGGCGGGTGTTGCTCGCGAGCTGCTTGCCGGTGGCGGGGTCGATCTGGATGAGCTTGATCCCCGACCAGAACGAGCCGAACGACAGCCACCACCTGCCGGAGGAGTCGACGATGAGGTTCGGGTCGATGGCGTTGTAGTTGTCGTTCGTCGTCGAGGAGTAGACCCGGCCGTGGTCGGTCCACGTCCCGGGCGCGCCGCTGGGGCTGGTGGCGAAGCCGATCGCGGAGTTGTTCGAGCGGAACTGCGACACCGAGTAGTACATGAGGTACCTCCCGCCGTGGCGGGAGACGTCCGGCGCCCACAGGTCGGTGGTGGTGCCGTAGCCCGACGACCAGGTCAGGGGCTTGGAGAACGCGGATCCGACCCGGGAGAAGTTCACGCGGTCGGTGGAGGTGCGCATCTCGACGAGGTTGTGGGTGGAGTAGACGTAGTAGCGCCCGTCGGCGGCGCGGACCATCGACGGGTCGTGCGCGCGGACGTCGCCCGTGACGTACCCGGGGCGCGGGTAGGCCTCGGCCGGGGAGGCGGTCGCCGCGACCAGCAGGGCCGCGGTCACGGCCGTCAGCACGCGCGGTCGCGTCCTGCTCCGCTCGTGCCGCCGGCGCGTCCGCAGGGAGGGGAAGGGCATCGTCGCTCCTCGCCGTCATCGGACGCTCACCGTTGAGCCTCCGGGATGTCGATCAGTCTGCCCACGATCCTTGCAACGTTGCAAGACGAGGGCGGGACCCAGGGCGGACGGGCATGCATGCGGCAGGGGCACCGGGGTAGGGGCGGGGCGTAGGGCACGACCGCCCCGCCGAGCACCCGGAGGAAGCGCATGCCGCAGGACCAGACCGAGCCGCAGGACCCGACGCAGGAGTACTCCCAGCCCGACTCCGAGGGCGAGCAGATCCCGCACCCCGGCCGCACCGGGGACATGGGCGACGAGCCCGACCACGGCGAGGAGTCGTACAAGGGCAGCAACCGGCTGGAGGGCAAGAAGGCCGTCATCACCGGCGGCGACTCCGGCATCGGCCGCGCGGTCGCCATCGCCTTCGCCCGCGAGGGCGCCGACGTCCTCATCGTCCACCTGCCGGACGAGGAGGAGGACGCCAGGACGACGGTCGGCCTCATCGAGGACGCCGGGCGCAAGGGGGTGGCCGTCGCCACCGACATCCGCGACGAGGACGCCTGCCAGCAGATCGTCGACCGGGCCGTGCAGGAGTTCGGCCGCATCGACGTCCTGGTCAACAACGCCGCCTACCAGATGGCGCAGCCCGGCGGCATCGAGGACATCACCACGGAGCAGTTCGACCGGGTGATGAAGACGAACATCTACGCCATGTTCTGGCTGTGCAAGAAGGCCGTCCCGCACATGCAGCCGGGGTCGACCATCATCAACACCTCCTCGGTCCAGGCCTACCAGCCCTCCCCGCCGCTGCTGGACTACGCCACCACCAAGGCCGGCATCGTGAACTTCACGAAGGGCCTCGGGCAGATGCTGGCGGAGAAGGGGATCCGGGTGAACTCCGTGGCCCCCGGCCCGATCTGGACGCCGCTGATCCCCGCCACGATGGACGAGGACAAGGTCGCCAGCTTCGGCGAGGACGTGCCGCTGGGCCGCGCCGGGCAGCCGGCGGAACTGGCGCCGGCCTTCGTGTTCTTCGCCTCGCAGGAGTCCAGCTACATCACGGCTGAGGTCCTCGGCGTGACCGGCGGCAAGCCGCTGGCCTGACCGCGCCGTCCCCCTTCCGGGACCCGCACACGGAAAGGACCCTTCCCGTCGATCCGCCGGCCTGGCGACGACGGGAAGGGTCCTTTCCGCAGAGGGTCAGCGTCCCGCGTCCGCAGCTGCCTCCGCCGCCGCGGCCCGGGCCTGCGAGTGCGCGGCGGGTTCCTGGCGCAGCACGCGGAAGGCGACCTGCGTGGCGGGTCCCAGGGCCAGCGCCATGACGACGGTGCCCGCCCCGACCGGGCCGCCGAGCAGCCAGCCGGCCGCCACGACGCTCACCTCGATGACGACGCGGGAGACGCCGATCGGCCACCCGCGCAGGTGGCACGCCACCATGAGGCTGTCGCGGGGGCCCGCACCGAAACCCGCCCCGATGTAGAGCGCCGCACCCGTGCCGAGCAGCGCGACCGCCGCGAGCAGGGCGAGGATGCGCAGCGCCAGGGCCGCCTCCGGCAGCCCGTCCAGCCACGAGGCGGCCAGCAGCAGGTCGAGCACGGCGCCGATCAGGAGGATGTTGACGAACGTCCCGAGACCGGGGCGGACGCCGAGCAGCGCGGAGAGGACCACGACGACGACGCCGACGCCGGCGACCACGGTGCCGAACGACAGTCCCGTCCACGTCGCCACCCCGGCGTGGAGCACGTCCCACGGGGAGACCCCGAGGCCCGCCTGCAGCGACAGCCAGACGCCGGTGGCGCAGAGCACGAGCCCGCCGAGGAACTGCAGCACCCGCAGGGAGCGCCTGCGCCTCGGCGGCGCGGTGGTGGGGCTGGACGAGGACGTGCGGGTCCTGCGAGCGGTCACGACGGGATCAGGTCCTCTGCGGCAGCGGGAACGGGCTCCCCTCCACCATCGCATCCGCGCGGCGGACGGCACGTCGATCAGCGGGCCGCCCGTCAGACGGGCGGGAGACCGGACGGACACCGGCGTCCGCATCCGGCTGCAACCGGGGGCCCGGCCCGGGCGTCACCTCTCCGACAGCGAGACCGCGGCAGGACACTGCAGCGGAGGACCACCGGGCGCGCGGGCGCGCACCGGGTGGACGACGGAGGGGGTGCGTACGTGGGGGACCCCGCGGATTTCGACGACTTCTACGCCGCGACGGCCAGACGGGTGCTGGGGCACGTCTTCCTGATGACCGGGGACCTGGCGGCGTCGGAGGACGCCGTGGCGGAGGCCTTCACCCGGGCCTGGGAGCGCTGGCCGGCGGTGAGCGCGTCGCGGTCGCCGGAGGCGTGGGTGCGCACCGTCGCCGCGCGGGTGGCGGTCAGCAGCTGGCGCAAGGCGCGCAACCGGCTGCTCGCGCACCACCGGCAGGCGCGGGAACCCGCGCCCGTGGACGTCCTCGGTCCCGACCACGTGGCGCTGGTGCGGGCGCTGCGCACGCTGCCCGCCAAGCACCGGCAGGCCGTCGTGCTGCACCACCTCGCCGACGTCTCCCTGGCGGACGTCGCCGAGGAGATGGACGCACCGGTCGGCACGGTCAAGGCGTGGCTCTCCCGCGGCCGCGCCGCACTGCGGGAGCAGTTGCTGGAAGTGGGCACCACGTGGCACCAGAGGGAGGCGCAGGGTCATGCGTGACGACATCGACGCTCGACTGGAGGACCTCGTGCGCGATGCGGGGCGGGCGGGGCGCCTGCCCCGTGCGGAGGATCTGCGGGCCCGGGGCACGATGCGCCGGCGCCGGCGGGCGGCGGCGCTGTCCGGGGCGGCCGTCCTGGCCGTCGGCGGGATCGCCGTGGGCGCGTCCGCGCTGAGCGGACCGGTGCAGCCGCTGCCACCGGCGGGGGGGGCGGCCACACAGCCGGCGCCCGCTCCCGAGCCGACGACGTCCCCCTCCCCCGACTCCTCGGTGCCCGCCGAGCCGTCCACGCCCGCCGAGCCGTCCACGCCCGCGGAGCCCTCGGCGCCCGCCGAGCCGAAGCCCTCCACCCCGGCCGACCCGTCGGATCCCTACGCGCCGCCGGCGGCACTCACCAACGGGGAGCGGAAGGTGACCTTCACCGCCGCGGACGGCAGCGGCAGGATCCTGGCGGCGGGCGAGGGGGACGCGGTGGTCACCGCCACCGACCCGGCGGCGGAGAGCAGCCACTGGGTCGTCGTCCCCCTCGCACCGGGCAGCGACCAGTACCTCGTCAAGACGGTGCGGCTGGACGGCGGCGAACCGCAGTGCCTGGCCAGCATCGTGGAGGAGTCCGACCTGGTGCTGCGGGCGTGCGACGCGTCCGCGGAGGAGCAGGTCTTCCGGATGCAGACGTCCTCGGAGGGTGGCCTCATCGTCTACGCCTGGGGGGGCGTCGTCTTCCTCGACGGCGACGACCCGGGGACGATCCCCGACGACAGCACGGAGTTCACCCTCACCGACCGGGGCGAGTACCTCTCCCCGGTCGACTGAGCGCCGGCGGGAACGGCGGCCGGAGCGGGCGGGGCTGCGGCCCCGCCCGTTCCGGGCCCCGTCAGCGCAGCAGCTCCGGCGTCCGGAACTCCTCCCCGTGCACGTGGGTGGCGAGGAACGCGAGGACCGTCTCGTACCAGAGCTTCGCGTGCTGGGGCGCGAGGATCCAGTGGTTCTCGTCCGGGTACAGGAGGAACTTGTGGGGCAGTTCCTCCGGCGGTCCGTCCCAGCGGGAGACGAGGTCCCACCACAGGCGCAGACCCTCCCCGATCGGGACGCGGTAGTCCTCGTCGCCGTGGATGACGAGGACGGGAGTGGTGATGGCGTCGGCGTGGGCGCTGGGGTCGTTGGCGGCGGCCATCTCCGCCGTCATCTCCCGCGTCCAGTAGTAGGCGTCGTCGGTGGTGGGGCCGAACTGGTCCAGCGCCCAGAGGCTGGCGTGGGTGACGATCGCGCGGAACCGGTCGGTGTGCCCGGCGACCCAGTTCGCCATGTAGCCGCCGAAGGAACCGCCCATGCAGGCGGTGCGTCCGGCGTCGACGTCGTCACGGGTGAGGGCCGCGTCGGTGAGCTCCATCAGGTCGGTGTAGGGCTCGCGACCCCAGGCGCCCCAGCCGCGCTGGACGAACTCCTGCCCGTAGCCGGTGGACAGCCGCGGGTCCGGCAGCAGCACCGCGTAGCCGCGCGCCGCCATCAGCCACGGGTTCCACCGCCACGACCAGGAGTTCCACGAGTGCAGCGGACCGCCGTGGATCCACAGCAGCAGCGGTGCGGGCCGCTCCGGCCCGGCGCCCTCCGGCAGCACCAGCCACGCGCGCAGCGGCGTGCCGTCGGTCGCGGTCGTCTCCACCTCGGTCAGCGTGCCCGCGGGGGCGGGCGGCTGCGCGGGCGCCGGGAGCGCGACGGGCTCGGCGTCGGTGGCGGTGGCGTCGATCCGGACCGGAGCCGGCGGGGAGTCCACCGTCGAGCGCAGCGCGTAGACCCAGCGCCCGTCCGGGGAGACCTGCAGGTCGGAGTGGGCGGCGCGGTCGCCGGTGAGGCGGCGCACCTCGCCGGTGGCCACGTCGAGGCGGAACACCGGCGCCGCGCCCCGCTCGTCGGCGGTGACGAAGAGGGCGCTGGAGTCCGGGGACCAGCGCGGCCCGGCGCCCCACAGGTCCCACTCCGGTGCCACCTCCACGACGTCCCCGGCCCGGTCGAGGGGGAGCACCACGACGCGCCTGCGGGGTGCGCGGTGCGGGGTGCTGCGCGTCTCCAGCACGGCCGCGACGCGCGTGCCGTCGGGTGAGACCGCGGGCTCCAGGAAGTCCCCGCCGCCCTCCCCCTCGTCGGCCAGCACGCGGCGCTCCCCCGTGGCGGTGTCCACGGCGACGAGGGTCCTGCGCTGGGAGCCGCGTCGCTCGGGGACGAGCCAGGTGGTGACGAGGACGGACCCGTCCGCGCTCAGGTCGGTCTCCTGCTGGTCGAGGGCGCGGCCGGGGGTGGGCGTCAGGTCCCGCAGCGCCGCTCGGGGGGCGGGGGCCCCGGGGAGGTCGAGGACGAAGGCGCGGATCTGCTCGGGGCCGAGGTCGTGGTCCCAGAAGCGGATCGGGTAGCCCTCGTGGAGGACCGCCGTGACCTTGGCGTCCTTGCGCGCCGCGCGGCGCTCGGCGGCCGAGCCGTCGGCGGGGTCGGCGCCCGCCCCGGGCAGCGTCGGGGAGGTGAGCACCACGCGGGGCGCCTCGCGGGCGGCGACCACGCCCGTCACGCCGCCGGGGCGGGTGGCGAGGACCTCGGCCTCCCCGCCACCGGCCGGCATCCACCACAGGGCGGCGGGGGCGTCGTCCGCGGCCTCGGCGTCGGGGTCCGGGCGCGCCGACGTGAACAGCAGCGAGCCGTCGGCGGCGAACACCGGGTTCTGCTCGCCCTTGGCGCTGCGGGTCAGCCGGCGGGCGGGGCGCTCCCCCGCCGGGTCCACCTCCCACAGCGCGCTGACGTAGCGGGTGCGGGTGCGGTCGGGGACCGCCGTGACGACCACGAGCCTGGTGCCGTCGGGGGACAGCGCCAGGCTCGTGGTGCGGGACAGGTCGACGAAGGCGTCGAGGTCGGCGAACGGCGTCTCGGGTGGCGTCTGCGGCACCGACCCGTTCTACCGCGCCGCACCGACGCGCCGCCCGGGTGGACGCGCCGGGCCGGGCGTCACACCCGGAAGGTCCCCACGGCCTCGCGCAGCTGGGCGGCGGTGGCGGTGAGCGCGTCCACCGCGGTGGTCACCTGGGCGAGGTTCGCCTGGCCCTCCTCGCTGGCGCGGGCGACGACGGCGACCGTGGCGGCGATCTCGCGGGTGCCGGCGGCGGCCTCGGAGACGTTGCGCGACATCTCCGTGGTGGTGGCGGTCTGCTCCTCCACGGCCGCGGAGATGGTGAGCTGGTAGTCGTCGATCTGCGCGATGATCTCGGAGATCTCCGAGATGGACCGCATCGCGTCGGCGGTGCCGGCCTGGATGGCGGCCACCTTCGCGGCGATGTCCCCGGTGGCGGCGGCGGTGGACTGCGCCAGCTCCTTGACCTCCGAGGCGACGACGGCGAAGCCCTTGCCCGCCTCACCGGCGCGCGCGGCCTCGATGGTCGCGTTGAGGGCCAGCAGGTTCGTCTGCTCGGCGATCGCCGTGATGGTCTTGACCACGGAGGCGATCTGCTCCGAAGCCCCGCCCAGCGCGCTGACGGTGGCACCGGTCTGCTGGGCGGCCTCGACGGCCTGGCGGGCCACACCGGCCGCGGCGGACGTGCCCTGGGCGATCTCGCTGATCGCCTGTCCCATCTCCCCGGAGCCGATGGAGAGGGTGTCCACGCTGCGGGAGACCTCCTCCGCGGCACCGGAGGCCGAGGCCGCGCGCTCGACGGCCTCCAGGTTCGACGTGGAGAGCCGGTGGGCGGTGCAGGTGAGGGCCTCCGCCATGCCGGCGACGTCGCGGGCGCCGTCGCTCACGTTGCGGACGGTCTCGCGCGTGGAGGTCACGGCCTCGGCCAGCGCCTCGCCCATCGCGGTGAACTCGTCGCACCCGTCCACGGCGGGGACGACGGTGAGGTCGCCGCGGGCCACCGCACGCAGGTCGGCGACGGCCCGGGACAGCGGGCCGGTGATGCTGCGGGTGAGGCCGACCAGCAGGACGAGGCCGAGGGCCACGGCGGCGGCGAGCGTGCTCAGCACGACGGTGCGGGTGTGCTGCGCCTGCGCCTCGGCCCTGGCGAAGGCGGCGTCGGAGCGGGCGTTGACGGATTCGGTGATCTTCGTGGTCGCCTCGAGGATCTCCCCGTAGATCACCCACCCGACGTCCATGACCTCCGCGTCGCCCGCGGTGAGGTCGCCGGCGCGGTAGTGCTGCGCGGAGCGCTCCTCGGAGACGAAGTACTCGCCCCACTTGGCGACGATGACGTCGTGGAGGGCGCGCTCCTCGGCGGTCATGAGGTCCAGGGGCGCGGCGTCGAGCTCGGCCAGCAGCGCGGCCTTGTCGGTGAGGAAGCCGGCGCGGTTGCCGGCGTCGTCCAGCATGGCCTCCTCGGCGCCGAGGCGGTAGACGTCCCAGACGTAGGCGGCCTGCCAGCCGGTGACGTCGGCGTCCCAGAACTTCTGCATGTCGACGTAGTGGGTGAGGCGCGAGAGGTCGCGCAGTTCCTCGGCGGTGTCGCGCTGCTTCGCGGAGCCCACGAGGGCGACGCCCGCGGTGACGGCGAGCAGGGCGATGACGATGCCGACGGCGACCGCGAGGCGGGTGCCGACGCGCAGTCGGCGGAACAGGGCGGTCACGGGGGCTCTCCAGGGGGCTGCGGAGCGACGAGGTCGAGGGGTTCCGTCTTCTCATCGGCTGCTCCGGCGGCTGCTTGAGAGGGACGGGGCCGGCCGGGCGGGGGGTGTCGGCGCCGGCGGGGAGGATGGGCGCGTGCCCGCACTCCCCGACGCCCCGGACGCGGTCGCCGTCGACGCGACCGTCCTGCCGGGCGCCCTGGCGGCGGCGGGGTTGCGCGCCGGGGATCCGCTGGCGCTCTGCGCGGTGCCCGGGACGGGCCTCGGCCTGGCCGGCGCCGGCCGCTCCTGGGCCGTCGCCGCGGCGCGGCCGGAGGCGGTGGTGGCGGGGATCGACGCCGCGCTCGGCCCGCGCTGGGTGTGGTGGTCGGCGGCCGCGACGGCGGGCCCGCTCGTGGCGGGCGGGGTGCGTCCCGGGCGCTGCTGGGACGTGGGCGCCGTGCACCGGCTCCTGCACGGCGACCCGCACGACGACGCGGCCTCGGCGTGGGCGGCCGCCCTGCACCTGCCGCCGCCGGCGCCGTTCGCCGCGGGCCGCCCCGTGCGCCCGGGCCTGACCGCGCTGGACCTCGACCTGGGCGGGGACGGCCTGGACCGCCCGGAGGATCCGCTGCGCGAGGACGGCGGGCTGCGGGCCCGCTGGGTGGACGGCTCCGCCCTGGCCCCCGAACCGGGCGGCGACCCGGCGCCGCTGCTGCGGCGGGCCGCGCGGTGGGCGGGCCTGGCCCTGCACGTCGCGGCGCTGCAGGAGCGCGCCGTGGCCGACCTGCCGGACCGGCGGGTGCAGCGGCGGGGCCCGGCGCTGCCGCTGCAGACGGCGTGGTCGGAGTCGGCCGCCGCCCTGCTGGCGGTGGAGCTGGAGCACGACGGCCTGCCGGTGGACCGGGCCGCGGCGGAGGCGCTGGTCGCCGCGGAGGCCGGCCCCCGCCCGCGCGGCGCGGCGGAGGAGGCCGCGCTGCGGGCGGGCCGAGACCGGGCGGTGACGGACCTGCTGCCCGCGGGCGCCGGCGTGCCGGACCTGCGCAACCCCGCCCAGGTGCTCGCCGCGCTGCGCGGTCTCGGCCTGGACCTGCCCGACACGCGGGCGTGGCGGCTGGAGCGCTTCCGCGACGCGCACCCGGCGGTGGCGGCGCTGCTCACCTGGCGCAAGGCGGAGCGGATCGCCACCACGTACGGCTACGCGTGGCTGGACCGCCACGTCGGGGTGGACGGGCGGCTGCGGGGGGCGTGGGGTGCGGCCGACGCCGCCGCAGGCCGGATGACGGCGCAGGCGGGGCTGCACAACATGCCCGCGGAGCTGCGCCCGGGGGTGGCGGCGGAGCCGGGCCACGTGCTCGTCCGGGCAGACCTGGGCCAGGTGGAGCCGCGGGTGCTGGCAGCGGTCTCGCAGGACCCCGCCCTCGCGGCGGCCACCCTCGACGACGACCTCTACACCCCCGTGGCGGCGGCGCTCGGCTGCGACCGGCCGACCGCGAAGATCGCGGTGCTGGCGGCGATGTACGGGCAGACGTCGGGCACGGCGGGGCAGGCGCTGCGCCGGATGGATGCGGCCTACCCGCGCGCGCTGGCGTTCCTGCGCTCGGCCGAGGCCGCGGGGCAGGAGGGCCGGGACCTGCGCACGGCCGGTGGGCGCCTGCTGCGGCTGGCCGACGCGGCCGCGGCGGGAGGCGAGGCGCACGGGCGGGGGCGGTTCGCGCGCAACGCCGTCGTGCAGGGGGCGGCGGCGGAGCTGTTCAAGGCCTGGGCGGCGACCGTGCGGGCCGGGCTCGGGGCGGCGGACGCGCGCGAGGGCGGCACGGGCCGGATCGTGCTGTGCCTGCACGACGAGCTGCTGGTGCACGTCCCCGCGGAGCGCGCGGGGAGCACGGTGGAGCTGCTGCACGCGGCGCTGGCGGCGACGGCGGCGCGGTGGGCGGCGGGCAGCGGGGTGCGGTTCGTCGCGGACGTGGCGGTCGTGCGCCGCTGGTCGGAAGCGAAGTAGGCCGCGCGCCGGCGGGCGCCGGATTCCGGGGACTGCATCGTCACTCTCCGCAGTGGCCCGGTTCCACGGGTTTCCCCTTCCGCGACCCGGCGTGCAAACCTTCGGCGTCACGCACCCCCCTGGCCGGGGCCGTCGCCCCCCGACGGTGCACCGGCTCAGTCGACCGACCGCTCGGAGGGATCCTTGGGCAGCACCCGAGAAAGCTCGCAACCGGCACGGGGCCGTCTGCGCCGCATGCGGCGACTCACCGTGACGACGGCCTCGATCCTGGCCCTCGGAGTGAGCAGCGCCGTGCCCGGCCAGGCCGCCCCCCGGCCCGAGGTGTCGGCCCAGTCGGCCGACAGGGCCGCGCCGGACCGCGAGGAGGGGCGGACGCTGCAGCAGATGCTCGCCACCGAGGGGGCCGTCCAGAACGCCCCGCGGAACCTGTCCCTGCGGAGCGGCGGGGTTTCGCGTGTCTCGTTCGTCAAGGGCCAGATGAACGGCATCAGCGTCAACGCGCCGATCCCGGCCGCGGACGAGGCGGTCCTCAGCTACCAGGTCCGCGTCCCCGAGGACACCTACGAGGGCATCTACTCCCGGGTCGGCGGCAAGATGCCCGGTCTCGCGGGCGTCCCGGACGACGAGACCCTCTGGTACGCCTCCTCCGGCGGAAAGCTGAAGCGGGACTCCTGGTCGGTGCGCTTGCACCCGCGCCAGTCCAGTCTGAACGGGGTCGGGCGCCCGTGGTGGGACGCCTACGTGTACGCACCTCGCGCGGACGGCCGGCGCCACCAGCGCTGGGGCATCCAGGTGCCCCTCACCGACGGGCTCAACGGCGAGGGCGAGCACCTGCGCATGCCGGTGGACCGCTGGTTCGAGGTGAGGATGCGCGTCGAGCTGAACACCCCCGGCAAGGACGACGGCGAGCTGGACATCTGGATCGACGGGGTCCAGGGCGTGAAGCTGCGCGACGTCCGCTGGCGCGACGCGGGAGTCACCACCCCCATCAACACCTTCATGGGCAACACCTTCGTCCAGCCGCGTGCACCCGAGAACGGCTACGTCGACTTCAGGGAGTTCCGCATCGGGCCGGCCACCGGCTCCGGCTCCGCCACCGAGGGCGACGGGAAGAAGGACGCGGGCCGGTCGAGGAGCACCGCGACCACCTCCGCTCGCGAGTCCGCCGGGTCGCCGTTCGGGGCGGGTCGCGCCTGGGTGGACCCGAACAGCAAGGCAGCGCGTGCCGCCGCCGCTGCGACGGACCCGCAGGAGGAGGAAGCACTGCGACGCCTCGCCGCGGAGGGTTCCGCGGTGTGGATCGGCGACTGGACCGAGGACGTCGCCACGACGACCGCGGATGTCGTGCGCCGGGCCGAGAGCAAGCGGCAGACGCCGGTGTTCGCGGCCTTCGCCATCCCGGACCGGGACTGCTCGGGCGGCCACTCCGCCGGCGGCGCCGCGGATGCGGCCGCCTACCGGGAGTGGATCGACTCGCTCGCCGAGGGCGTGCGCGGCTCCGGCGCCGTGGTGATCCTCGAACCGGACGCGCTCGCCGATCTCGACTGCCTCTCTGCGGCGGGCCGCGCGGAGCGGGCCCGCCTGCTCGCTGAGGCAGGCAAGGAGCTCACCGCGGCGGGGGCCACCGTGTACCTCGACGCGGGGTTCCCCGGAGGGCAGAGCGCACAGGAGATGGCGAAGCGACTGAAGGCGGCCGGAGTGAAGGGGGTGCGGGGCTTTTCCTTGAACGTCTCGAACTACTCCTCCACCGCCGCCAGCACCGCGTACGGCCGCGAGATCCGCAAGGAGCTGGGCGGCAGCGGACACTTCGTCATCGACACCAGCCGCAACGGCGCAGGTCCGGTCTCCTCCGAGGACGAGGAGGCCTCGTGCAACCCGCCCGGTCGCCGCATCGGCGACGGCTTCACCACCGAGACCGGCGATCCGGCAGTCGACGCCTGGCTGTGGGTCAAGCCCCCGGGTGAGTCCGACGGCGCCTGCAACGGCGGGCCGGCGGCCGGGAAGTGGTGGCAGGAGCGAGCCGTGCAGCTCGCTGGAGACTGATCCGCGAACCTCTTCCGACGTCCGCGCTGTTCGACTGCGGGGCTGGGCGATCCTACGGGATCACCCAGCCCCGCAGTGCTTCCGCGACCGACTCCTCGCGGAGCTGGTGACGCGCGACTGGAGCCACCGTCGTGGTTCCGCACCGGGGGGCGGCGGATGGCCCACCACCCGCCGGCGTCCACGTCTGGCGCGAGCGGGGATCGTGGTGCCATACTCCAAGAGTTATAGAACTCTGATCTAGAACGGAGTCATCATGGCGACCGTCCCGGCCCTCCTCACCCCCACGGGCAGCGCACCCGCCGCCCTCGCCACCGACGGCCGCTTCGGGGACTACGGCGGCCGGTTCGTCCCCGAGGCGCTCGTGCCCGCCTGCGAGGAGGTGGAACGGGCCTTCACCGACGCCTGGGCCGACCCGCGCTTCCGCAGGGACCTCGACCGCCTCCTCGCCGTGCACGCCGGACGTCCCACCGCCCTCACCCCCGCGTGGAGGCTGTCCGCCGAACTCGGCGTCACCGTCCTCCTGAAGCGGGAGGACCTCGCCCACACCGGATCGCACAAGATCAACAACGTGCTGGGCCAGGCGCTGCTCGCGCGACGGATGGGCCGCGGGCGCCTCCTCGCCGAGACGGGGGCCGGGCAGCACGGCGTCGCCACGGCCACCGCCGCCGCGCTCCTCGGCCTGCGCGCCACCGTCTACATGGGCGAGCGCGACATCGAGCGACAGGCCCTCAACGTCTACCGGATGGAGGTCCTCGGAGCCGAGGTCGTGCCCGTCCGCACCGGCAGCCGCACCCTCAAGGACGCCACCAGCGAGGCGCTGCGCGCGTGGGTCTCCTGCGCCGACGAGGCGCACTACTGCCTCGGCTCCGTGATGGGCCCGCACCCCTACCCGACGATGGTGCGGGAGTTCCAGCGGGTCATCGGCGACGAGGCCCGCGCCCAGTGCGCCCGGGAGCTGCCCACCGCGGTCCCCGACCACGTCGTCGCCTGCGTCGGCGGCGGTTCCAACGCCGCCGGCACGTTCGCCGGCTTCCTCGGCACCGGTGCCCGGCTCGTCGGCGTGGAGGCCGCGGGCGGAGCGGCCATCACGCACGGCCGCCCGGGCACGCTGCACGGGTTCCGCTCCTACGTGCTGCAGGACGAGCACGGGCAGGTCGGCGAGGCGCACTCCGTCGCCGCGGGCCTCGACTACCCCGGCGTCGGCCCCGAGCACGCCCACCTCGCCGACACCGGCCGCGTGCACTACACCACCGTCGGCGACGACGAGGTGCTCGCAGCCGTGCACCGCCTGGCCCGCACCGAGGGCATCATCTGCGCGCTGGAGTCCGCCCACGCGGTGGCCTGGGTGCTGCGCGCCGCGACCTCCGGGGAACTCCCGCGGGGCTGCACCGTGCTCGTCACCCTCTCCGGTCGCGGGGACAAGGACATCGCGACGCTGATGGCCGCCCGCGACGGCGCCGGGGACGTCCGGTGAGCGCGGCGACCGTCACCGGCGGGGCCCTCCACCGGCACCTGGGTTCCCGCGCCGCCGCCGGCCGCAGCCTCCTCGTGCCCTACGTCATGGCGGGGCTGCCGGGGTGGGCGGAGCTCGTGGGCGAGTTCGCCGCCGCCGGAGCCGATGCGGTGGAGATCGGGCTGCCGTTCTCCGATCCCATCCTCGACGGCCCCGTGATCTGCGAGGCCGCCGAGCGTGCCCTGGCGGGCGGCACGACGGCCGCCACGGTCCTGGCGGAACTCCCGGGGCTCGCCGCGCAGGTGCCCCTCGTGGTGATGACGTACTCCAACATCGTCCTGCACCGCGGAGCGCCCGCCTTCTGCGCCGCCCTGCGCGCCGCGGGGGTCAGCGGTCTCATCGTGCCGGACGTGCCGTTCGCCGAGGCGGCGGAACTCGGCGGGGCGTGCGGGGCGGAGGGGATCGACCACGTCCTGCTCGCCGCGCCGTCCACCCCGCCGGGCCGGCTCGGCGAGGTGGCGCAGCGCTCCCGCGGTTTCGTCTACGCCTCGGCCGTCATGGGCACCACCGGCGTGCGGGAGCACCTGCCCGCCACCGCCGCCCGGCTGGCCGCGGACCTGAAGGCCCTGACCGGAACCCCGGTGCTGCTCGGCCTCGGCATCTCCTCCCCCGCCTCCGCCCGCGCGGCGGCCGCCGTCGCCGACGGGGTCGTCGTCGGCTCCGCCCTCGTCCGGGACGTCCTCGAAGGCCGCGGCCCCGCCGAGGTCGGCCGCCGCCTCGCCGCCCTGCGCACCGCCCTCGACGAGGCCTGACCGAACCCGTCCCCCTCCCCCCGGACCCCCTCCCTCCGGACCCCCCGCCCCCCGGAAAGGACCCTTTCCGGGGTCCAGACCGGCACCCCGACTCCGGAAAGGGTCCTTTCCGGAGCTGGAGGGCCGGGGTGGAGAGGACGGACGCGGCCGTCGGGGAGACTGGCCCCTCCGGCACGGGGCCGGGGCAGCGACGGGAGGGACGGCGGTGGGCGGCATCCAGGAGGGGCAGGGCCCCGGCGGCGGCACGGCCGGGCGCGGGGGCAACCCGCCGCGCTACCGGACCATCGCCGACGACCTCGCCCGCCGCATCCGCGAGGAAGAGTTCCGCCCCGGTGAGGCGCTCCCCGCGCAGCGCGACCTCAGCGCGCAGTACGGCGTCACGCTCATGACGCTGCGCCAGGCGCTGGCAGGGCTGCAGGAGAGCGGGCTCGTCGTGCAGCAGGCCGGGCGCGGCACCTTCGTCTCCGCCCCCGTGCCCGCCTACCGCCTCGACACCCTGCGCAGCTTCGCCGCGGACCTGCGCGAGCAGGGCCACCCCGTCACCACCGAGGTGCTCTCCGCCGCGATGCGCCCGGTGCCCGCGTGGGCGGCCGAACGCCTCGCGCTGCCCCGCGGGGACCGCGCGCTGCGGCTGGAGCGGCTGCGCGTGGTGTCCGGCCGCCGCGCCGTCCACCAGGAGTCCTGGGTCCCCGAACCGTGGGCGCAGCGGGTCAGGGGGCGAGACTTCGCGCGGACCTCGCTCTACGAGGCGCTCGCCGACGCCGGCGTGGAGGTCGCCCGCGCATCCGAGCGCGTCGTCGGGGAGGACCTGCCCGACGCCGTCGCCCGCCACCTGGGGGTGGACGCGGGCCGGGCGGCGTTCCGCAGCGAGCGCACCACCTACGACTCCGGCGACGTGGCGGTCGTCGTGGACCGCGCGTGGATGCTCGGCTCCCTGCTGGAGGTGCGCACCGAGCGCGCCCGCAGCGCGGTCTCCGTGAGCTGGGGCGCCGTCACGCCCTGAGCCCGCCTCGGGTCCGGGCCGGGCGGGGCGGGGACGTTTCGCGGGCGACGCGCCGGTGGCGCCCGGCCGAACGTCCCCGGCCCGGGTCCTGGCGGAGACGTCGGGCCGCGCCCGGGGGCTCAGCCCGGGAAGAGCGGGCCGCGGTGCACCTTGTGCTGGGCGGCCTGGGCGAGGGGCCGGACCACGAGGTGGTCGACGTTGACGTGCGGGGGCAGGGACACGGCCCAGCGCACGCACTCCGCCACGTCCTGCGCCGTCAGGGGCCGGTCGACGCCCTCGTAGACGGCGGCGGCCCGGGCGGCGTCCCCGCGGAAGCGCTTGAGGGCGAACTCGTCGGTGCGGACCATGCCGGGCGCGACCTCCACGACGCGCACCGGCTCCCCGCACAGCTCGAGGCGCAGCGTTTCGGTGAGCGCGTGCTGACCGTGCTTGGCGGCGCTGTAGCCCCCGCCACCCTCGTAGTTGACGGCCGCCGCGGTGGAGGTGAGGTTGACGATCGTCGCCACCGGCGCGGAGCGCAGCAGCGGCAGCAGGGCCTGCGTGACGCGCAGCGTGCCCAGCACGTTGACCTCGTACATCGCCGCCCAGTCCGCGGGGTCGCCGTCCGCGACGGGGTCGCCGCCGAACGCCCCGCCGGCGACGTTGACGAGGACGTCGCAGCGCTCGAGCGCCGCGGCCAGCGCCTCGACGCTCGCGGGGTCGGTCACGTCGAGGGCCACGGCTCGCCCGCCCACCGCCGCGGCGACCTCGCGCAGCCGGTCGGCGCGCCGCGCGGCGAGCACCACGTCGAACCCGTCACCGGCCAGGGCGGCGGCGCAGGCCGCACCGATCCCGCTGCTGGCTCCCGTGACCACTGCGACCGCGGACACGCGGTACCCCTCTCGCCCGTCCCCGGCCCGGCCGGCCGGAGTTCTAGAACGCTAGGAACCGTAGCCGCCCGCCGCCGCCGGGTGCAACGGCGGGTGCACGCCTACTGGCCGCCGAAGACCTGCACCTGCGGGCTGTCGACGTCACCGAACGACCACGGCTGCCCCGTCGCCTCCAGCACCGACCACCACAGGTCGCCGTTGGGGTCGACCTGGTTGCGGGAGCTGACGGCCATGGCGATCGGGATGTGCACGAAGCGCCGCCGCCAGCGGCCCACCACCATGTTCGTGCGCCCCGCCATCGCCGCGTGGACCGCCGCGTGCGCCAGGCGGATGCAGTACACGGCGTCGTAGGGGTTCGCCGGGACGCTGCGGATGACGTAGCTGGGGTCGATGTAGCGGAAGTTCAGCTCCAGGCCGTGCTCCGCGAAGTCGTCGGTGATGCGCTGGCGCAGCAGCGGCCCGACGTCCTGGAGCCGCTTGTTGCCCGACGCGTCACGCGCCTCGTCCGCCTCGAACAGCTCCTGCCCCGCACCCTCGGCGACCACCACGACCGCGTGGCCCTGCTCCTTGACGCGGCTGCGCAGGTCCGCGAGGAAGCCGTGCGGGCCGTCGAGCTGGAACGGCACCTCGGGGATGAGGACGTAGTCGGCGTCGTTCTGCGCCAGCGCCGCGTAGCAGGCGATGAAGCCGGAGTGCCGGCCCATCAGCTTCACCACGCTGACGCCGTTGGGCGCCGTGCGCGCCTCCACCTTCGCGGAGCGGATCGAGCGGGTGGCCTCGGAGAAGGCCGTCTGGAACCCGAAGCTCTGGTCGATGAAGGGGATGTCGTTGTCGATGGTCTTCGGGACGCAGACGACGGCCGTCTTCTGCCCGCGCTCGCGCAGCTCCGCGGAGATCTTCTGCGCCCCGCGCATCGTCCCGTCGCCGCCGACGACGAAGAGGATGGAGATGCCCATCCGCTCCAGGCAGTCGGCGATCTCGCCGACGTCCTGCTGCCCGCGGGAGCTGCCGAGGATGGTGCCGCCCTCGGCGTCGATGCCCTCGACGCTCTCGGGTGTGAGGTCCACGACGTCGTGGCCGTAACGGGGGATGAAGCCCTGGTAACCGTTGCGGAAGCCGTAGATGCGCCGCACGCCGTAGTGCGTGCTCAGCTCCGAGACGAGGCCACGGATGACGTTGTTGATGCCCGGGCACAGGCCGCCGCAGGTCACGATGCCCACGCGGGTCTTCGACGGGTCGAAGAAGATCTTCTCGCGCGGGCCGCAGGGCTCCAGAGCGGGCAGCTCCGCGACCGGACCCTCGCGGCGCTCGATCTTGGAGAGCGTGTCGTCGAAGAGCACCCGGTCCGTCGGCTGGACGTAGTGGTGGGTCGTGCGGCGGGCGTTGAGCCGGGGCGCCAGCGGGGACTCCACCGTGCACGGCCCGAGGGTGTCCACCGAGAAGTCGATGGGCCGGCCCCTGCCGCCGCCGGTGCCGGTGTCCGCGTCGTGGTTCGTTCCGCTGTCCATGCCGGTGTCCACCCTCGCTCGAACGACTCTGCGCGTACATCGTGCCGGATGCGGGGGGGTGCTTCCGACCACGGGTGGGGCCGCCGCGGACGGGCCGCGGCACCCGATGATCACCGGGCGCGCGGGGGCGGGCTCCCCTGGCGTCGGAGCATGGCCGAGGACCTCTGCACCGCCGTCGTGACCGCCACTCCCGGAGCGGCTCGATCCTCCGACGGCGCCCTCTCCGTCACCGTGCACGAACCCGGCGAGCTGGGTGGCGCCGGGGACGGGACCAACCCCGAGCAGCCGATGGCCCCCGCACTGGGCAGCTGCCTGCTGGAGTCGCTGCGCCCGTTCACCAGGACGCTGGACGCGACGAAGCTCGACGTGCAGCTCGCCCCCGTCTGAGCCGCACCCGGCGGCTCACCGCTCAGGAGCGCCCGCCGGGGCCGCGCTCGGCCATCCGGGCCAGCATCTCGTTGTAGGCGCGCAGCTCCGCGTCGCCGTCGCGGGTGGCGGCGCGGTCGCGGCGGCGGTTCTCCCGGGTGTCGGAGCGGGCCCACCCGATCGCGACGCCCAGCACCAGGAAGAGGGTGGGCAGCTCCCCGATCCCCCAGGCGATGCCGCCGCCGCGGTGCTGGTCGGCGAGCAGGTCGCCGCCCTGCCCGACCTGCTGGAACCAGTCGGCGGCCAGCAGGGTGCTGGACTGCATGATGCCCACCCCGAAGAAGGCGTGGAACGCCATCGTCGCGAAGAGCAGCAGCAGCCGCAGGGGGTAGCGGGGCCGGTGCGCGCCGGGGTCCACGCCGATGAGCACGGAGGCGAACAGGTACCCCGAGCCGAGGAAGTGGACCATCATCAGCTCGTGCCCCAGGTGGGTGCGCAGGGCGATCTCGAACAGCGGCGTGTAGTAGAAGACGATGATGCTGCCCGCGAAGATCACCGCCGCGACCACGGGTGATCCGAGGACGCGCAGGTAGCTGGAGTGGACGAGCGCGAGCAGCCACTCCCGAACCCCGCGGGAGCCGTCGCGGCGGGCGGGCAGGGTGCGCAGCGCCAGGGTCACGGGGCCGCCGAGGACGAGCAGCGGCGGCACCGCCATGGTCAGCAGCATGTGCTGGAGCATGTGGGCGCTGAAGGAGATCCGCCCGTAGGCGGCGGGCCCGCCGCTGGTCACCCACAGCAGCAGCAGGCACCCGGCCAGCCACGCGACGGTGCGACCCACCGGCCAGCGGTCCCCGCGGCGGCGCAGCAGCACGAGGGCGCGCACGTACCAGGCGGCGAGACCGGCGGCCACGAGCAGCCAGAGCAGGTCGGGGGCGGTCTCGGTGAACCAGCGCAGCGGTGTGGCCGGCGGCGGCAGGGGCCGGCCGAGGAGGTCCTCCGCCAGACCCGTCTCGACGGCCTGCTCCGGCGCCGGCGGGACCGTGCGGCTCAGCGCCACCCCCAGGCCGGTGGCCGCGCCCATGAGGACCAGCTCCCCCGCCGCGAGGCGGGCGAACGGCCCCCACGTGGTGGAACCGGCGGGGCCGGCGTCGAGGGTGCGCAGGGTGCGGCGGCGGTGGGCCCACCCCATCGCGCCGAGGACCAGCAGCGCCGCGGTCTTGGCGATCAGGAGCGCGCCGTAGCCGCTCGCCAGGCCGGACCAGCCGCCGAGGCGGACGGAGGCGTTGAGGACGCCGGAGAGGGCCACCGCGGCGAAGCACCAGAGCGCGAGGGTGGAGTAGCGGCGCGCGGCCCCCGCCCGGTCGACGCCCGCGGCCGCCGGCCCGCTGCCCGCGCGCTCCCCCGCCGGGGCGAGGCAGCCCCACACGGCCAGGAGCGCGGCGAGCCCGCCGACCCAGACGGTGACGGCGACCAGGTGCAGTCCGAGGGAGGTGACGGCCGTCTCGTGGTCGGCGGAGCCCGCGGAGTGCCCGGCCAGCGACAGCGGCACGAGGGCGGCGAGCGCGGCGGCGGCGGCGGTGGCGGCTCCCGCGTAGGCCGTGCCTCCGGCGGCGGCGGTGGTGGCGACGGCGGCGAGCAGCGTCGTGGCGAGGAGGGCGCGCCCGAGGGGGAGGTCCAGGGTGAACTGGGCGAGGCCGGCACCGAAGCCCGGTGCGCCCAGCGGCGAGCCGGCCGCCCCGGAGTACGTCAGGACGAGCACGGCGACCGCGGCGAGGGTCCAGGCCGCCCCGGCCGCGGCGGCGGTGCGCAGGGCGCGGTCGAAGGCTCGGGAGCCCCGGGACAGGACGGTGCACGCCAGCACGAGGCCACCCACCATCAGGGCCGCGGCGAGGTCGTGGACGGTGCGCGCCACCGGCAGCCCGTAGCGGGCGGTGGCTCCCGGGTCGCCGAGCGCCCCCGCCGTCAGCGCGCCGGTGGCGCCGAGCGCGACCAGGGCCGCCAGCACGGCCGCGGCGAGGACGCCGGCGCCGAGCGGCAGGAGGCCGCCCGCGGGAGCGGGGGTGCGGGAGGGACGAGCGGGACCGGGGGGCGCGGGAGCAGCCACGTCCCCAGGGTAGGTCGGGCGCCGGACGCTCCCGTCCGGCAGGTCGCGCGGGGCGGCTCAGGCGGTGAGCTGGCGGGTGCCGCAGCCGGAGGGGGTGTGGTACCGCGGGCGGTGCGCGGGGGCCTGCAGCGCGGCGGTGGGCAGCGCCAGGGTGTCCACGTCGAACCAGACGGTCTTGCCCTCGGGGGAGACGTCGATGCCGTGGCGCTCGGCGAGCGCCTCCACGAGGACGAGGCCGCGGCCGTTGAGGGCGTCGGGGTCCGGGTCGCGCCGCTGGGGCAGGCGGGTGTTCTCGTCGCCGACGCTGACGCGGACGCGGCGCGCGGTCGAGGTCAGCGTGAGGACGACGTCGCTGCGGCCGTAGACGACGGCGTTGGTGACGACCTCCGCCGTGAGCAGGAGCAGGGTGTCGACGGGCTCGCCGACGATGCCCTCGCGCTCGCAGAAGTCCGCCACGAAGCGGCGGGCCGCCCGCGACGACGTGGGCTCGGGGGCCAGCGTCACCACGCTCGGAGCCATGTCCACCACGTCCTCACCGCTCGATCTCCCCGGGTGGTGCCGGCCGGACCGGCCCACGGAAGAAGTACTTGTACGAACCAACTAGTTGTATGTAGCATCCATCTCGGGGCGGGCATCGGCCCGCGCGTGGAGTTCTCGCTCGATCACCCTCTGGCGTTACACCCCGTGAGCAGTGATCGTCCTCTTCGTCACCCAGAGTGCACCGTTTGTGCCTGTCCGCCTCCTCGGCACCCGTTCGGAGCAGCATGACCACCCAGCCCGTCCCGGGGTCCCCGCGCCCCAGCTCGGCCCCCGCCGACCGCAACGCCGGCGCGGCCGACCCCCACTCCGAGGTCGCCCGGCTGCTGGCCCGCCAGCACCGGACCATGCACGCCGTCAAGGCACTGCTCTCCCGGGGCGTCTCCGAGGCCGAGCGGGCCTCCGCGATGCTGCTCGTCACGCTCGCCGAGACCGGCCCCGTCCGCGCGGGCGCCCTGGCCGACGCCGTGCACTCCGACCCCTCCACCGTGAGCCGGCAGACCGCCCAGCTCGTCACCCGGGGGCTCGTCGAGCGCCAGCCCGACCCCGCCGACGGGCGCGCCTGGCGCCTCGCGCTGACCGCGCAGGGCCGGGAGTTCCTCACCACCCTCCGGGCCCACCGCCTCGCTCTGGTCCACGAGGTGCTGCGCGACTGGGAGCCGGCGGACGTCGAACTCCTCGCCGGCAGCCTCGAGCGCTTCACCGACTGCCTCGACCGCGTCCGGCGCGAGCTCGCCGAGGGCACCTCCCCGCTGCTGGAGCGGCCAGCCCCCGCCCCCGGCGGCGCCCTGCCCGACCCCGACCCCGACCCCGCGGAGGCCACCCCGTGAGCACCACCGGCACCGCCGCGGGCGGGCACCCCGCGCCGGCACCCGCCTTCACCCACCGCCAGATCATGGTCATCCTGTCCGGGCTGCTGCTGGGGATGTTCCTCGCGGCCCTGGACCAGACGATCGTCGCGACGGCGATCCGGACCATCGCCGACGACCTGCACGGCTTCGACCAGCAGGCCTGGGCGACCACCGCGTTCCTCATCACCTCGACGATCTCCACCCCGCTGTACGGCAAGCTCTCCGACACCTACGGGCGCCGGCCGTTCTTCATGGCGGCCATCGTGATCTTCGTGGTGGGCTCGCTGCTCTGCGGCTTCTCCGGCTCGATGTACCAGCTGGCCGCCTTCCGCGCCCTGCAGGGCCTCGGCGCGGGCGGCCTGATGTCGCTCGCCCTGACGATCATCGGCGACATCGTGCCCGCCCGGGAGCGCGCGAAGTACCAGGCGTACTTCATGGCCGTCTTCGGGACCTCCAGCGTGCTCGGCCCGGTCGTCGGCGGCTTCTTCGCCGGCCACGACACCATCCTGGGCGTCACCGGCTGGAAGTGGATCTTCTGGATCAACGTGCCCATCGGCATCGCCGCGATGGTCGTGGTCTACCGCAACCTGCACCTGCCCAAGCCGGGCGTGCGCCACCGCCTCGACTGGCCGGGGGCCCTCGCCCTCGTCACGGCCCTCGTGCCGCTGCTCGTCGTCGCCGAGCAGGGCCGCGACTGGGGCTGGACCTCGACCGCCGCGCTGCTCTGCTACGCGATCGGCGGCGCCGGGGTGGTGGCCTTCGTGGTCGCCGAGCGGGCGATGGGCGACGAGGCGCTCCTGCCGCTGCGCCTCTTCCGCAACCGCACCTTCGCGGTCGGCAGCCTCGGCAGCTTCGTCCTCGGCATGGGCATGTTCGGCGGCTTCGCCGTCCTGCCGCAGTACCTGCAGGTGGTCAAGGGCTCCACCCCCACCGAGGGCGGCCTGCAGATGCTGCCGCTGACGCTGGGCATCATCGCCGCCAGCGCCGTCTGCGGTCAGGTCATCGCCCGCACCGGCCGGTACAAGCCGCTGCCCGTGATCGGCACCGTGCTCATGGTGGTGGCCCTGCTGCTGTTCTCCCGGATCGACGCGGACACCCCGGTCTGGCAGACCATGCTGATCATGGTGGTCATGGGCCTCGGTCTCGGCGGCAACATGCAGCCCGTCATCCTCGCGGTGCAGAACGCCTCCGACCCGCGGGAGATCGGCGTCGCCACGTCGTCGGTGACCTTCTTCCGGCAGATGGGCGGCACGCTCGGCACCGCCGTCTTCCTCTCCATCCTCTTCAGCACGCTCGGCGAGCGGATCGCGGAGGGCTACCAGCGGGCGGCCGGCACGCCGGAGTTCGCCGCCGGCCTGCGGGACGCGGGACTCACGCCGCAGCAGCTGCAGGAACGGCTGGGGCAGGCGACGAGCAACACCTCGGTCGTCGCCGCTCTGCCCGACGTGCTGTCGCACCCGTTCAGGGAGGGCTTCACCGCCTCCACCAGCCTGATCTTCCTGGTCGCCGCGGGGATCATGGCGATCGGCGTGGCCGTGGTGGCGTTCCTCCCCAGCCTGCCCCTGCGCGCCGGTTCCCCGATGGCGGCCCGCGGGGGCACCGGGGCGGGCAGCGGGACCGAGGGCGTGGCCGGCGCCGCCGCCCCGCTGCCGCACGACGGCGGGGTGGCGGACGCCGCGACGCATGACACCCGCGCCGAGGCCCGCGAGGCGGCCTCGGAGCGCTGACCGCTCGATCACGACGGGCCGCCCCCCGGGGGGCGGCCCGTCGGCGTCCCCGCATCCTGCGACGACACGGCGACACACCGTGACACCTGCCGCGCTCGCGGTCGGCGGCCTGCCATGCTCCCCGCGTGGCCAGGCACCTCGTGGAGCGGACCCCCCAGCAGATCGTGCGCGCCCGCGCCGCGGCGGCGCTGCTCGTGCTCGCCGTCGCCTCGGCGTGCGCGTGGGCCGCGTGGTCCGCCGTGCACGGGACGGCGGACGCGGGCATCTTCTCCGCCGCCGTGGTCCTGGCCTGCGGTGGCCCGGGCGGCACGCCGCGGCACCGCAAGGGCCGCCGGTCCGGCTCCTGACGGGCGGGCGGGGCGAGCACTCCCCCGCGACGCCGCGGAGGGTGGAGGAGACCGGCATGACCGACGCGCAGGAGCTCGACGGCGACCAGCGCCGGGTGCTCGCCGCGCTGCTGGCGATGCAGCGGCAGTCGTGGGAGCAGGGGGTGACGGGCCACGCCCTCCTCGACCTCGGGCAGCACGCCCTCGCCCGGGTGGTGGCGCGCGACGCCGTGACCCGCCAGACCGCGCAGGGCAGGCTGGCGGAGATCGAGGACTCCGGGCACGTGAACTCCGGCGCCGCCGCCGAGGTCGTCCGGTGGGCCGCGGGCCTGGACGGCGACGACCCGGACGGTGGCGGGGAGCTCGCGGGCGCCTACCGCCGCCAGATGCGCTGGCTGCTCCACGACTGCCCGCGCGCCGGGGACGGCACCGTGTTCCTGCCCGCCGGAACCCGCGAGGTGTGGTCCGACAGCGTCTACATGGTGGTGCCGGCACTGGCCGGCGGCGGCTGGGTGGACGAGGCCGTCGCCCAGTTCGAGGGCCACCGCCGCCGGCTGTTCGACGGCAGCCGGGGGCTGTACGCAGCGAAGTGGGACGAGGAGCGCGGGGCGCTCTGCGACGCGCGGGCCTGGGGCACGGGCAACGGCTGGGTCGTCGCCGCCGTCGCCCGCACCCTGCACGCGCTGGGCCCGGGCGCCGGGGACCTGCGCACCCGCCTCGGCGGGCACGCCCGGGAGGTGATCGACGCCTGCCTGCGCCACCGCAGCGCGGACGGCGCCTTCACCGACGTGGTGGACGACCCGACGACGTTCCCCGAGGCGAACCTCGCGCAGATGCTGGCCTACGCCCTCCTCACGGGCGTCGCCGACGGGTGGCTGCCGCGGCACTACGCCGGCACCGGACGCGAGCTCCTCGCCGAGGGCCGCCGCCGCATCGACGCGGACGGGTTCGTCACCGGCGTGTGCGGCGCCCCGCACTTCGACCGGCAGGGGACCTCGGCGGAGGCGCAGGCGTTCTTCCTGCTCGCCACCGCCGCGGAGCACCGCCTCGACCGCGCTTCCCCGCACGGCTGACCCCACCGGAGCACCTCAGCCGCCGAACGCCGCGGCGTTCTCCCGCGCCCACTGCGCGAACGTGCGGGCGGGCCGGCCCGTCACCTCCTCCACCGTGGGCAGCACCGTGCGCCCGGCCTCCGGCGGGTCGGTCCGCATCGCGAGGAAGAACTCGACGTCCTCCTCGGAGAAACCCTCCGCCCGCCACCTCGCCACGACCTCGTCCCGCCCGAGCGGGACGTAGCGCACGTCACGACCGAGGACGTCGGCGAGGATGCGGACCCGCTCCGGCACCGTGAGCGCCTGCGGCCCGGTCAGCCAGTGCTCCCTGCCGTGGTGGTCGTCACCGGTGAGCGCCACGGCCGCCACCGCCGCGATGTCGGCCTCGTGCACCACCGCGCTCGGCACGTCGGGGAACCCCTCGCGCACGACCCCCTCCTCCCGCACGGAGTCGGCCCACTCCAGCGCGTTGCCCATGAACTCCACCGGCGCGAGCGCGGTCCAACGCAGCGAACCCGCCCTGACGGCACGTTCCAGCGGGCTGGGCTCGACGTCCCCGCGCAGCACCGTGACGGCCCGCACCCCGGCCGCCTCGGCGGCCCCCGCGATCCCCTCCCCGTCGGCCAGCGGCGCGGCCGTCGCACCGTCGAAGGTGATGAGGTGTGCGGTCGTCGCACCGTCGAACAACCCCGGCAGGCACGCGGTGTCGGTGAGGTCGCCGGCGACCACCTCCGCCCCGGCAGGCAGTGCGGCCCGGGCGGGGGCGCGGGTCAGCGCCCGCACGCGGGAACCTCCCGCCAGCAACCGCCGGACCAGCGGACGACCCACGGTGCCGGTGGCCCCGGTCACGAGAACGGTCATGGAACTCTCCTCCCGACGTCGGTTCCCGCGGTCGGACCCGCGGAGGACCGACGCTAGGAACCCCTGCGGTCAGTTTCCGTCCTGATCCGCCGCCGGGTTCCGGCCCACGACGTCGCTCAGACGCGCTCCCGCACCGGCGCGGGAGCCCGGCGCAGCGGTGGCGGCGCACCGCCGCTGCGGACGAACTCGCGACTCTCGGCGATGCTGCGCTCCACCGCGGCCTCCCACGCGTCCCGGTCCCGGCGCAGCCGGGCGCGGCGGCGCCGCACCACTGCCGCCACCAGCCGCACCAGCAGGTGCGCACCGCCGGTGCCGGGGATGCCGAGGGCGTCGGAGACCTCACGGCCGTGCATGGCGCGAGCCACCGCCTGCACGGCGAACAGGGTGAGGGGTGCGGGCACCCGCGTCAGATCGGTGAGGGAGGAGGCGAGGGCCGCCAGCCCGGCTCGGGTCAGTCGCCGGGAGTCCTCGGACGGCGGCGCGGTGCGGGCGAGGACCCGCGCCTCGAGGTCCTCGGCGGCACGGCGGTCGACGACCCCCTCCAGGAGGGCGGGATCCACGCCCAGCAGCTCGCCCAGCAGCCGCCAGTAGCGCAGCAGCGCGGCGTGCTCGTCGGGGGTCAGCGCGAGACCCAGCCGCTCCGCGCAGCGCGGGGCCACCAGCGTGAAGTCCAGCCACGTGCGGGTCATGTCGAGCTGCGACACCTCCGTCCGCCCCGGCGCGGAAGCCGCCTGCCGGACCAGCGCGTGGGCCAGGCGGACGTGGCCCGTGGCGACGTAGCCGGGCTCCCCCGGGCGCAACCCGCCCGGCACCGACACGGCGTTCTGCCAGCGCGCCGTGTCGAGCAGCCGCGCGGAGGCGTCGTCGAGGAGCTGCCCCGTCCCCACCAGGACCGCCGCCGCACCCGGTGGGCGGTAGGAGTTGATGAGCGCCCCGGCGCCCATGTCGAAGACGTGCGCGGCGAACGGGACGGTGTGGGCGGCACGGGCGTCGACGAGCACGACGCTGTCGGGCGCGGCGCGGGCGGTGCGCTCCATCTGACCGGCCAGCTCCCGCACCGGCTCGGACGTGACGCCGGGCGCGTCGGCCCCCTCCGTCAGGGCGCGCGCGAACTGGCGGCGCACCACCCGGTCCGCCAGGACCTCCACAGCCAGGGCGTCGGCGAGCGGGTCGCCGAGGACGGCGGCGCGCTGGAGGAGGACGTCGAGGGTCTGCACCGGTCGAGTGTGCGACGCACCGCGCCGGGGCGCGCGACCGGCACCGGAGCCGGGGCGTCCGTCGCGGTCAGAGGCGCGTCGCGGTCCGGACCAGGCCCGCGACCGCTGCAGAGCGGCTGTGCGGCGGCCACGCGATCACCGTCGTGACCGCCGGCGCGTCGAGGACGGGAACGGCCGCCAGGTCACCGTGCAGCTGTGAGCGGCAGGAGTCCGGCAGGACGGCCGAGGTGCGGCCGAGCGCGATGAGCTGGAACAGCTGGGCCTGGTCGTGGACCTCGGGGCCGGGGCCGTCCGGGTACCTGCCGTCCGGCCCGGGCCAGCGCGGCCCCGGCAGACCGGGCAGTTCGGTCGCCTCGGCCAGCCGCACGTGCGGCCTGCTGGTGAGGGGATGCCCGGCCGGCAGGACGAGGACCTGCCCCTCCGTGCGCAGATCCTCGGTGTCGAGCCCGGCCATGACGTCGTAGGGCCGGTGCAGCAGGGCCACGTCGGCCCGCCCGTCGCGGAGCAGTCGTCCCTGTTCGCCGATCCCGCACAGCAGCACGTCCACGGTGGCAGCGCCGGGTTCGGCTGCGTGGGCGTCGAGCAGTTCCGCCAGCAGTTCGCTGGACGCGCCGGCCTTGGTGACGAGGACCACACGGGCGTGGCCGGTCGCGGCGAGGGCGACGCGGCGGGTGCGCCGCTCGGCGGCCTCGATCGCTTCCAGCGCCGCCCGGCCCTCGCGCAGGAGGACCGCGCCGGCCTCGGTCAGGGCGACCGAGCGGCTGGTGCGTTGCAGCAGCGTCGCCCCCAGGCGCCGCTCGAGCCGGCCGATCGCCCTGGACAGCGGGGGCTGAGCCATCCCGAGGCGCCGGGCGGCCCTGCCGAAGTGGAGCTCCTCGGCGACGGCGATGAAGTACCGCAGCTCGCGTGTCTCCATGACACGACGGTAGTCCGCTCCACCCGGCACCGATGCCCCTCGGGTATCGACGGCCACCCGATCGGTGTTGGCCGCCGCACCGGTCCACGGCACAGGATCGAGCGCATGGACGAGCGGAGGACCGCGCTGGTGACCGGCGCGAACAAGGGAATCGGCTACCAGATCGCGGCCGGCCTCGGGGCCCTGGGCTGGAGGATCGGCGTCGGAGCGCGGGACGGGCAGCGCCGCGAGAGCGCGGTGGAGGCTCTGCGCGCGGCCGGCGTCGACGCCTTCGGCGTTCCGCTCGACGTGACCGACGACGGAAGCGCGGCCGCCGCTGCCGATCTGGTCGAGGAGCGCGCGGGGAGCCTCGACGCGCTCGTCAACAACGCAGGGATCACCGGCGGTGGGCCTCAGCTGCCCACCACGGTCGACCTGGCGAGGGTGCGGACGGTGGTGGAGACCAACGTGCTCGGCGTCATCCGGGTCACCAACGCGATGCTGCCCCTGCTGCGCCGCTCGGCGTCGGCACGGATCGTGAACATGTCCAGCAGCGCCGGATCCCTCACCCGGCAGAGCTCCCCCGGCGCCGGTACGGGCCCGGTCGCCGTTGCCTACCCACCGTCGAAGACGTTCCTCAACGCGGTCTGCATCCAGTACGCCAAGGAGCTGCAGGGCACGGGAATCCTGGTCAACGCGGCCTGCCCCGGCTTCGTCGCCACCGACCTCAACGGCTTCCGCGGCGTCCGCACCCCCGAGCAGGGCGCGGCGATCGCGATCCGGCTCGCGACCCTGCCCGACGGCGGACCGACGGGCGGGTTCTTCGACGACGCGGGGGCGGTGCCCTGGTGAACCCGCGGGTCCCCGCCCTCCGCACCGGGCGGGGTCAGGCGGGCGGGGTCAGGCGGGCGGGGTCAGGTCCGCACCGTGCCCGTGTCCCTCGTCGCGGTGGTGAGGGCGTCGTCGCGGACGTCGACGACGAGGGTCTGCCCGGGACCGAGCTCCTCCGCCAGGAGCATCCGCGACAGCCGGTTGTCCAGTTCGCGCTGGATGGTGCGCCGCAGCGGCCGGGCACCGAACGCCGGCTGGAAACCCCGCTCCGCCAGCCAGTCGACGGCCGCGTCGTCGACCTCCAGGGTGACGCCGAGAGCGCGCAGCCGACGGCGGGTGCGTTCCAGCATCATCGAGGTGATCTGCCGCAGCTGGACCCGCTCCAGCCCCCGGAAGACGATGATCTCGTCGATGCGGTTGAGGAACTCCGGCCTGAACCGTTGCGCCAGCTGCTGCATGAGCGTGCCGTGCAGTTCCTCGGGGTCCTCGCCGGCGGCGGTCGCGGCGAGGATGCGGTCGGCGCCGACGTTGCTCGTCATGATGACCACGGTGTTGGAGAAGTCCACGGTGCGGCCGCGCGAGTCGGTCAGGCGTCCCGCGTCGAGCAGCTGCAGCAGCGTGTTCGACACATCGGGGTGCGCCTTCTCGATCTCGTCGAGGAGGAGCACCGTGTACGGGGTCCGCCGGACCGCCTCCGTGAGCTGCCCGGCCTCCTCGTAGCCGATGTAGCCGGGGGGCGCGCCGATGAGGCGGGAGACGGTGTGCCGCTCCTGGAACTCGCCCATGTCGAAGCGGACCATCCGGTCGTCCTGGCCGAACAGCGCCACCGCCAGCGCACGGGCCAGTTCCGTCTTTCCGACCCCGGTGGGCCCCAGGAACAGGAACGACCCGACGGGGCGCTCGGGATCGGCCAGCCCCGCCCGGCCCCGCCGGATGGCCTCGGCGACGGCGGCGACGGCGTGCTCCTGTCCGACGACCCGGCCGTGCAGCTCGTCCTCCAGCCGCAGCAGCCGCGCCCGCTCCTCCTGGGTGAGCTGCGCGAGGGGGATCCCGGTGATGCGGGAGACGACCTGCGCCACGTCCTCCGCCGTCACCTCCACCACCGCCTTCGGCTCGCGGGCCTGCTCCTCGTCGGGCACGTCGGCTTCGGGGTCCTGCGCCTGCAACCGCACCCGGGCGGCGGCCTGGTCGACGAGGTCGATCGCCTTGTCGGGGAGGAACCTGCCGGTGACGTAGCGGTCGGAGAGCTCCGCCGCGGCGACGAGGGCCTCCTCCCCGATGCGGACCTGGTGGTGGGTCTCGTAGCGCCCGGCCAGCCCGCGCAGGATCGCGACCGTGTCCTCCACCGACGGCTCCGGCACGAGGATGGGCTGGAACCTGCGCTCCAGGGCGGCGTCCCTCTCGATGCGGCGGTACTCGTCGACCGTGGTGGCGCCGACGACCTGCAGCTCACCGCGGGCCAGCGCCGGCTTGAGCATCGTGCCGGCGTCGAGGGAACCCTCGGCGGAGCCGGCCCCGACGAGCGTGTGCATCTCGTCGAGGAACAGGATGACGTCGTGCTCGGCGGCGCCGACCTCCTCGAGGACCCCCCTCAGGCGCTCCTCGAAGTCACCGCGGTAGCGGGTCCCCGAGACCATGGCGGCGAGGTCGAGGACGACGACGCGCCTGTCCCGCAGGGAGCGGGGGACGTCTCCGGCGGCGATGCGCTGGGCGATGCCCTCCACGATGGCGGTCTTGCCCACGCCGGGGTCCCCGATGAGGACCGGGTTGTTCTTCGTCCGCCGGGACAGCACCTCCAGGGTCTGCTGCACCTGCGCGTCGCGCCCCACCACGGGGTCGAGGCGCCCCTCGCGGGCCAGGACGGTCAGGTCCCGCCCGTAGGTGTCGAGCACCGGCGTGGCGGAGGTGGGCCTGCCCTGGCTGCGCGCCCACCCGGAGCCCAGGCGCCGGCCGAGCTCCTCCAGCGCCGCGCGGCCCTGCGCCCTGGCCCGCGCCTGCTGCCCCGTGCCCGACGGCGGCTCGGCGTCCTCCGGGGTCGCGGTGCCCTCTGCGGCCCCGGGGGCCTCGGTCGCTTCCGGAGCCTCCGCGGGTGCCGCCGCTCGCTTGCGCTGCGACGCCGAGCTCACCACGGCCACCGCCCGCCCGGCGGCGGTCTCGGGGTGCGCCGCCAGGGCGAGCAGCAGGTGCTCCGGCTGGATCTGCCCGGAGCCCTCACCGCTGGAGCGCTCGTACGCGTCGAGCAGGACCTGCTTGGCCGCCGGCGTCATCCTCGGCGGGTCCGCGGGCTGCCCGCCGTGCTCCGCGAGGGAGCGCATCTGCTCCGCCACGGCGTCCACGTCGACGCCCGCGCCCGTCAGCATGTCCCGGCTCGGGGACAGCCGGGTGGCCGCCCAGAGCAGGTGCACGACGTCGAGGTCGGCGCTGCCCCACTGCACCGCCTGCTGGTCCGCCAGCGACACCAGCTCCCACGCCCGCGGCGAGAGCAGCTCGGAGAAGTCGAGCCGCTGCACCACCGGCCGGTCCCGCTCGGGGGGCCCAGACCGGGGGGCGACCCCGAAGACGCGGCCGATCACGTCGTCCAGGGAACGGGCCCCGAACCTCCGCAGGAACGGGTCACCGCTCATGGTCGTCCTCCTCCGCCGTGCTCACCGGGCGCCGGGCGTCCGGTCGACGGCACCGGCCACCCGCCACCGAGCGGTACCCCGGCAGCGGGAGCCCATGCGCCCGCGCCCGCCCACCGCGCGGGTGGGCGGGCGCAGTGGGGCTCAGCCCGTGACGGCGTAGAGCCGGTTGCCGCTGAAGACGAGCGCGGTGGACCTCCCGGAGCGCTGGTAGACGAGCGCCGCGACCCCGAAGGTGTCGATGCTGGACGGCACCGCGTTCGGGGCCTCGCTCACGACCCACTCCGCCGACCCGTTGCGGGAGGCCATGAGCGCGCCGCCGGGGGGCTCGTCGCCCGCGCCGAACGCGGTGAAGACGGCGGTGGAGACGCTGTGCAGGTGCGCGTCCCAGGTGCCCAGGTAGGAGTCGCCCAGGGGGGTGCTCGTCGACCACGCCCCGCCGCCGGAGGAGGCGACGATCGCGCGCTCCCCGCTGGTCTCGGGGGTCCAGTCCACGGCGGTCCAGCTCGCGAAGGTCCGCCGGTCGGTGACCGCGACGTCGAGGGACGGGTGCTGGGCGCTGATCCGGACGCCTGCGGCGACCCGCGTGGCGGGGTTCCAGGACGTCCCGGCACCCACCGACAGCAGGAGGTCCTGCCCGCCGGTGACGGAGCGCTGCCACAGCAGGCGCGGCTGGCCGTCGGGGCCGAGGGCCAGCGCGGGGTGGGTGTCGCTGGAGGCGGCGGTGGTGGGGGTGCTCACGGACAGCGGTGCCGCCGTGGCGCTGCGGCCGCCGAGCGTGCCGGCCTGCCGCAGCTCGTAGCGGCCGGGCGTGCCGGTGTACTGCGACCACACGGCCAGCCACCGGCCACCGGTGGTCACGATGCTGCCGCGCCCGTCCAGGGGGGCCCCGGCGGTGACGGTGGCCAGCACCGCGAGGCGGGTGAGGGTTCCGTCACCGGCCCGCCGGGCGACCACGAGGCGGGGGGTGGCGGTGTCGCGGGCGACGTAGAGGAGGTAGGCGCCGGTCTCGTCGGCCGCCACGTCGACCACGTCGCCGACGAGCGTCGTGGAGCGCCTCGTCCAGGCGGTTCCCGCACCCTCGAAGTAGGTGATCCGGTCACCGCACTGGCTGCTGTAGCGGAACTTCGCGAACCCCTGGGCGGAGCCGTCGGCGCGCCTGGCCGCGGCCACGGTGTCGCCGTCGAGGTAGCCGTCGGTGCAGATGCCGCCGAGGACGACGACGGGGGCGGTCTGCGCGGCGGCCGGAGAGGCTGCCGCCGCGAGCCCGGACAGGCCCAGGGCGAGGGCGGCGAGGCCGCCGCCGAGCCGGTGGGTGGTGGGAGTGGTGAGGGATCGGTTCACGGGAGGCGCTCCACGCTTCGTGCGGGCCGGTGAGCGCGTGACCCCGTTGTCGACGCCGCGGGGCGGAGGTCCGCCCCACGGGTCCGCAGCACCGCGGACCGGACGTGATCCTACGAGCGGTTCCGGGTTCCACGGGACCGCCGCGGCGCGGCGGAGACCCCGTGCCGGGAGCGTGACGGAGAGCCGGAATCGCCTGCGCCCCAACCGCAAGAACTTGCCAGCACTGACCGGACCCGGCACCGACTCGCCGCCGGGACGACGGCCGCGACAGGGTCGGGGAGTTCCGGCGTGGAGGAGTTCCGAGGCGGAGGAGTTCCGCGCTCCGGATCCGGCCGCACCGCGACGGTCACCCGCCGGCCGGGAGTCCTCGCCGGCCGGCGGGCGAGCGCGCAGTGCTACTCGCCGAACGGCGTGGGCACCGCGCCCTGCCAGCGGTCCCTGCCCTTGACGCGGTACTCCGCCGACGGCACGGTGCGGAGGCTGGAGTTCATCGTCAGCGCGACCCTCTGCACCCGCAGCTCGTACATCATGGGCTGCGTGCCGGCGGGGCAGTTGCGCGGCTGGGCGTCCTCCAGGAACGCGTAGGCCTCCGCCGGCACCGTGTCGGCGTCGGTGGGGAGCGTGAAGGTCATCCCCCGGCGCGGCCCCAGCCGGACGTTCTCGGAGACCGTGGTGTCCAGATGCCCGAGCCGCACGCCCTCGGCCGACTCGCAGCCGTAGACGCGGCTCACCCGCGCGCTGCCGGTGACGTACCCCTGGCGCTCCTCCCAGGAGTCCTGGGAGGACACGCGCCCGGAGAGGCCGGAGAAGGTGGCGTGGACCCCGACGTAGCCGCAGTCGATCATGATGTGGTCGCAGTAGGTGGCGTCCGCGTGCGGCGCACCGGCGACGACCTCCACCTCCTGCAGGCGGAGCGGTGCCGCGGCCGAGGACGCCTGGGCAGGCACCATCCCCACCGCCAGGAGCAGTGCCGCCGTGCCGCCGATCATCGCTGTGCGCATGTCATCCCCCGTTCAGCTGCCCCCCTGTAGAGCAATAATTACGCTACGTAGCCAAAAGCCCGCTGACAAGGGCGTTGGGCCGTTCGGGGGATGGAAACGGTGACTCTCAGTTCCAGGTCAGCGCGCGCGCCGGGTCCTCCAGCACCGCGGCGATGTCGGCGAGGAACCGGCTGCCCAGCTCCCCGTCGACCATGCGGTGGTCGAACGACAACCCGAGGGTCGTCAGCCAGCGCGGCTTGACCTTGCCCTTGTGCACCGCCGGCTGCTGCGCGATGCGCCCCAGCGCGAGGATCGCCGCCTCGCCGGGGTTGAGGATCGGGGTTCCGGTGTCGATGCCGAACACCCCGACGTTGGTGATGGTGATGGTGCCGTCCGCGGTGTCGGCGGGACTCGTGCGGCCCTCGCGAGCGGTGCGGGTCAGCTCACCCAGCGCCTCGGCGAGCTCCCGCATCCCCATCGCGTCGGCGTCCTTGACGTTCGGCACGAGCAGTCCGCGGGGGGTCGCGGCGGCGATGCCGAGGTTCACGTAGTCCTTCACGACGATGACCTGCGCCTCGTCGTCCCAGGTGGCGTTCACCTCGGGATTGCGCCGCACGGCCACCAGGAGCGCCTTCGCCACGATGAGCAGCGGGGAGATCCGCACCCCGGCGAAGTTCGGGTCCTCCTTCAGCCGCCGCACCAGCTTCATCGTGCGGGTCACGTCGACCGTGGCGAAGACGGTGACGTGGGGCGCGGAGAACGCGCTCTCGACCATGGCCCGGGCGGTGGCGCGGCGCACCCCGCGGATGGGCACGTGGCGCTCGCGCTCGCGGCGGGCGCGCTCCGTCGCGGGAGCGGCGGCCGCGGCCGGCGCGGTCCCGTTGCCGTTGCCGTTGCCGTTGCCGTTCGCGAGCGTGAGCACGTCCTCGCGGGTCACCGTCCCCCCCGGCCCCGTGGCGCGCACCTGCGCGAGGTCGACGCCGAGGTCGCGCGCGAGCTTGCGCACGGGGGGCTTCGCGAGCACGCGCTCGGGCACGACCCCGGTCCCGGCAGCCTCCCCGGCGGGTTCCGGCGCGGGCTCGGCCTGCGCCGGACCGGCCTGCGCAGGAGCGGACGGATCGGGTTGCACCGCAACAGGTTCGGCCGGGACGGCGGTGCGCTGGTGGGGCGGTCGCACCACGCGGCGACGGCGCGCGGCCGGGGTGCGGGTGCCGTAGCCGACGAGCACCGCGCCGGAACCGGCCTCGTCGGTCCCGCCCTCGCCGGAACCGCCGGAACCGGCCTGCTGCGCGGCCCCGGAGGGGTCCACGTCGACGCTCACGATGGGCGTGCCGACGTCGACGGTCGCTCCCTCGGGGACGTGCAGCTCCGCCACCACACCGGCGAACGGGCTCGGCAGTTCCACGAGGGACTTCGCCGTCTCGATCTCCACGAGGACGTCGTTGACCGCGACGACGTCACCGGCCTTGACCTTCCAGGAGACGATCTCCGCCTCGGTGAGCCCCTCCCCCGCGTCGGGGAGGGTGAACTGCTTCAGCGTGGGCACGGTGTTCCTGTCTGGATCGGTGTCGCTGTCGGGAAGGGGGCTGCGCTCAGGCGGCCAGGGAACGGTCCACGGCGTCGAGCACCCGGTCGACGCCGGGGAGGTAGTGCTCCTCCACCCGCGCCGCCGGGTAGGGCAGGTGGAAACCCCCCACCCGCAGCACGGGGGCCTCCAGGGAGTAGAAGCAGCGCTCGGTGATGCGGGCCGCCAGCTCGCCGCCGACCCCGCCGAACGTCGGCGCCTCGTGGACGACGACGAGCCTGCCGGTGCGCCGCACCGACTCCGCGACCGTGCCCACGTCCAAGGGCGAGATGGTGCGCAGGTCCACCACCTCCAGCTGCGTGCCGTCCTCGGCGGCGGCCTCCGCGGCCTCCAGCGCCAGCCGGACCGTCGGCCCGTACGCGGCGACGGTGACGTGCTCACCGCGGCGCACCACGCGGGCGCGGTGCAGCGGCGCCACGTCCGCGAGGGTGGCGTCCGTCTCGACCTGCCCCTTGTCCCAGTAGCGGCGCTCGGGCTCGAAGAACACCACCGGATCCGGGGAGGCGATCGCCTGCTGGATCATCCAGTAGGCGTCGGCGGAGGTGGCGGGCGTGACGACGCGCAGGCCGGAGACGTGCGCGAACAGCGCCTCGGGGCTCTCGCTGTGGTGCTCCACGGAACCGATGCCGCCGCCGAAGGGGATGCGCAGCACCACGGGCAGCTCCAGGCGCCCCTGCGAGCGGGCGCGCAGCTTCGCGAGCTGGGTGACGATCTGGTTGAACGCCGGGTACACGAACCCGTTGAACTGGATCTCGCAGACGGGGCGGTAACCGCGCAGCGCCAGCCCGATCGCGGTGCCGACGATGCCGGCCTCCGCGAGCGGGGTGTCGAGGACGCGGGCCTCGCCGAAGTCCTTCTGCAGGCCCTCGGTGACGCGGAAGACCCCACCGAGGCGGCCGATGTCCTCACCCATGAGCAGGACCTTCGGGTCGCGCTCCATGGCGGTGCGCAACCCGGCGTTGATCGCCTTGGCGAGCGGCAGGTTCGGCATCAGCGGGTCCTCCCGGCGACGGTGGCGGGCTGCTGGTGCGGGTCCCCGCCGGACGGGGCCGCGTCGAACGAGGCGAGGTAGGCGGCGAACTCCTCCCGCTCCTCCTCGACCTGCTCGTGGGGCTCGGCGTAGGCGTGGTCGAACATCGCCAGCGGCGCCGGCTCGGGCAGTTCCCGCACGCCCGCGCGCAGGTGCTCCGCGAGCTGCTCGGCCTCGGCCTCCAGCGCGGTGGTGAAGTCCTCGTCGAGCAGGCCCTCGGACTCCAGGTACCGGCGGAACCGGTCGATCGGGTCCTTGGCCCGCCACACGTCGACCTCCGCCGCCGAGCGGTAGCGCGTCGGGTCGTCGGAGGTCGTGTGCGCACCCATCCGGTAGGTGTACGCCTCGACGAAGGTGGGTCCCCCGCCGGAGCGGGCGCGGTCCAGGGCGGCGCGGGTGACGGCCAGGCAGGCCAGGACGTCGTTGCCGTCGACGAGCACGCCCGGCACCCCCACCCCGTCCGCGCGCCGGTGCAGGGGGACGCGCGCCTGCACGGAGACCGGCTCGGAGATCGCCCACTGGTTGTTCTGGCAGAAGATCACGACGGGGGCGTTGAAGACGGCGGCCCACTGCAGGGCCTCGCTGGCCTCCCCCTGCGAGGTCGCGCCGTCGCCGAGGTAGCCGATGACGGCCGTGTCCCGGCCGGGGTCGCCGGTGCCGACCGCACCGTCGCGCTGCACGCCCATCGCGCAGCCGACCGCGGGCAGCAGCTGCGCGGCGATCACGAGGGTGTACGGGTGCAGGCGGTGGGCGACGGGGTCCCAGCCGCCGTGGCTCGTCCCGCGGAAGATCTCCAGGATGCCGAGGGGGTCCACCCCGCGGCACCAGGCGACGCCGTGCTCGCGGTAGGTGGGGAAGGCGTGGTCCTGGGGGCGCAGCGCGCGGCCGGAGCCGACCTGCGCGGCCTCCTGCCCGAGCAGGCCCGCCCACAGGCCCAGCTCACCCTGCCGCTGGAGGGCGTTGGCCTCGGTGTCGACGCGGCGGACCAGCACGAGGTCGCGGTAGAGGCCGAGCAGCTCCTCCGGTTCCAGCGCCACGTCGTAGTCGGGGTGCTCGACGCGCTCACCGGCGGGGGTGAGGAGCTGGACCATCCCCTCGGGGTCGCCACCGGGCACGGGGCCCCCTCGGGGCGGTGCGGTCGGGCTGTCGCTCACCAGGTTCCTCCACTGCGCCACGGCACCGCCATGTCGGGTGCGCCGGACCTACGGTTGCGTACCTTACGCAACCGTAGGTCCGGTCGGCACCGCCCGCCACCGCGTGTCCGGCGCGCCGCGCCGGGCGCGCGGCCTCAGGCCGACCCGGCGCGCAGCTCCCCCGCGACCTCCAGCAGCCGGTCGTTCGCCTCCGGCTCGGCCACCGTCACCCGCACGCCGTCGTCGCCGTAGGGGCGCACCACGAGGCCGCGCTCGCCGAGGCGCGCCGCCACCCGCGACGAGTCCGCCCCCGCCGGCAGCCACACGAAGTTGCCGTCCGCGTCCGGCACCGCCCAGCCCTGCGCCCGCAGCCCCGCGAGCACCCGCGCCCGCTCGGCGACCAGCGCCTCCACCCGCTCGTCCAGCTCCCGCGCCGCCTCCGGCTGCAGGGAGGACACCACCGCGGCCTGCGCCACCCCCGAGACCCCGAACGGCGTGGCGGCCTTGCGCAGGGCCGCGGCCACCTGCGGGTGCGCCACCGCGTAGCCGACGCGCAGGCCAGCGAGCCCGTACGCCTTGGAGAACGTGCGCAGCACCACCACGTTGGCCCGGCCCTCGCGCACGGCGAGGCCGTCGGGGACCTCCGGATCGCGCACGAACTCCCGGTACGCCTCGTCGAGGACGACGAGCACGTCGCGCGGCACCTCGTCGAGGAAGCGCTCCAGCTCCTCCCGGCGCAGCGCGGGCCCGGTGGGGTTGTTCGGGGAGCACAGCATCACCAGGCGCGTGCGGTCCGTGATCGCCGCCGCCATCGCGGGCAGGTCGTGGCGGGCCTCGGCGGTCAGCGGCACCGGCACGGCGCGGGCACCGGCGAGGCCCACGGTGATCGGGTACGCCTCGAAGGAGCGCCAGGGCAGCACCACCTCGTCGCCGGGGTCGCAGGTGATCTGCACGAGCTGGGCGAGCAGACCCACGCTGCCGGTGCCGGTGGCCAGGCACTCCCGCGGCACCCCGAAGCGCTCCGCGATGGCCGTGGTCATCGCGGTGGCGGCGAAGTCGGGGTAGCGGTTGAGGTCCGCGGCGGCCCGGGCGACGGCCTCCAGCACGCTCGGCAGGGGCGGGTACGGGTTCTCGTTGGAGGACGCCTTGTAGGGGGTGAGACCGGGCGCGGGCGCGGCCGGCTTGCCCGCCACGTACGCCGGGACGCCCTCCAGCGTCGAGCGCAGCCGGGGCAGGACCCCCGGGGTCGACGCAGCGGTGGACGCCGAGTCCGACGCGGAGCCGGACACGGGGTCGGACACGGGGTCGGACACGGGGGCACCGGGAGGGGTCGCAGCACTCATGCCCGCACCCTAGGGGCCCTCCCGACCGAGCGGTCGGGTCCGGTGGCCCGCAGTGGATCCGCGCCGCCGGGGCTCAACGCCCCCGGTGGCTCACTGCACGCCGTAGCGGCGCAGCTCCCGCTCCACGAGGTGCGTGTCCTCCAGGCCCGGCAGGCCGTGCACCTTCGCGTCGATCTTCCGGGCAGCCGCCAGACCCTCCTCACCGCTGAACAGGTACGTCAGCAGGTGCACGACCTCCTCTCGCGGCATGACGCTCGAACCCACCAGCCCCCAGGAGGTCTTCACCGCCAGGCGGGTGAGCACCCGCGCCTTGCGGCTGGCCGCCAGCCGCTCGCGGGCCTGGGAGTTGTAGAAGGCGATGTGGCGGGTCTCCTGCTTCGCGATCCGCTTGAGGATCGTGTCCAGCACCGGGTGCTGCTCGCGCTGCGAGAACCGCGCGTACGCCGCGTGCGTGCACCACTCGTTGATCGCCCCCCACGTCATGTGGGTCGCGATGAAGTCCGCCCCCAGCATGTTCGCCAGCAGCGCCTGCTGGGTCGGGGCCAGCCGGTCCTTCCAGCCGAGCCGCTTGCGCATCGCCGAGGTGCGCTCCGCGCTCGTGTCCAGCCCGTGGGCGTCCAGGACGTCGTCGAGGACCTCCCCGTGCCAGTACTCCTCGTAGTTCCAGTTGGTGAGGAAGGTCGTGATCTCCGGGTCCTCGTGCGAGGGCGTCACCAGGAGGTCGCGGAGGTAGCACACGGTGTGCGTCTCGACGTCGCTCATGTAGCGCAGGCAGCGCAGGGCACCCTCCGACAGGGGCGAGGACCGGAACGTGTCGAAGTCCAGGTCGTCCCACCGCACCGGCTCGACGGTGCGCGCGTACTGCTCGATCGCGAAGGCCATGTCCCGTCTTCGTCGCGGGGCGGCCCGCGGATGCCCGGGCGCCGGCGGCTCACCCGGTCGGAGCATGGCGCTGCCGCACCCCGGAGCGCCTCGGTAGAGTCGCTGCAGGGCCGTGCTGGTGCACCGCCTCGCGGACGCCGGCCCCCGGGACGCCGATCCGGAGGACCGCACCGGAGGGAGCGCAGCGGCGGTGAGCACCCCAGAGCCCTCCCACGGCCTGTCCACGGCGGCGGAGGCGAGGCTGCTGCGGGCGGCGGTGGAGTCCGGCCTGGAGGCGATGGTCGTCGTCTCCCCCGACGGGCGGATGGTCTCCTTCAACCACCAGTTCGTGCTGCTGTGGCCGATCCCCTCCGACGTGGTGGCCTCCGGCTCCGACGACGCCGCGCTGCGGTCCGTCCTCGACAAGGTCGTCGACCCCGACGGCTTCCTGGAGCGGGTGCGCGCCTGCTACGCCGACCCCACCCACCCCGCCCGCGACGAGCTGCTGCTGCGCGACGGGCGCGTCTTCGACCGCTACGGCACCCCCCTGCGCGACCCGGGCGGGGAGTACCTCGGCTGGGCCTGGTACTTCCGCGACGTCACCGCCGAGCGCCGCGCCGCCCAGGAGGCGCTGGAGGCCGGGGAGCGCTTCGCCGCACTCGCCCGCACCCTGCAGGAGAGCCTGCTCCCGCCGCACCTGCCCGACGTGCCGGGCCTGGAGGTGGCCGCCCGCTACCTGCCTGCGGGGCAGGGCGTCGACGTCGTGGGCGACTTCTACGACGTCTTCCAGACCGGCGAGTCCACCTGGGCCGTCGTCATCGGCGACGTGTGCGGCAAGGGCGTCGAGGCCGCGAAGGTCACCGCGCTGGCCCGCTACACGATCCGCGCGGCGGCCATCGGCGACCAGGCCCCCACCCGGGTGCTCCAGCTCCTCAACGACGCGATGCTGCGCCAGCACCCCGACTCGGAGCGCTTCGTCACCGTGACCTTCCTGTCCCTGGCCCAGCGCCAGGGCGTGGTCCGCGGGGTCCTCTGCGCGGCCGGGCACCCGCCGGCCCTGCTGCGCCGCGCCGACGGCCGCATCGAGAGGGTCGGGACGAACGGGATGATCCTCGGCAGCTTCGAGGACCCCACCCTCGACGACACCCCCTTCGACCTGCTGCCCGGCGACACGCTCGTCCTCTACACCGACGGGGTGCTGGAGGCACGCGCCGCCGACAACCCCGAGCTGTACGGGGAGGAGCGCCTCACCGCCCTCGTCGCCGGCCTCGGCGGGCGCAGCGCGGCGGCCGTCGCCCAGGCCGTGGAGGGCGACGTCGTGGCCTTCAGCGGCGCCTGCGCCAGCGACGACACCGCCGTGCTCGTGGTGCGGGTCCCCGAGGACGTCCACGCGGCCGCGACCTGGCCCCGCGGCTGAGGCGAGCTACGCCAGCCCCTCGATCTCCGCTGCCCAGTCCTCGGCGGCGAAGGCGTCCCCGGCCATCGTCTCCTGCGGCTCGAACCACACGACCTTGCCCGGCGTCCCGTCCGGCAGCGGCGTGATGCCCCAGGCGGCGGACACCGATTCCAGCAGCCGCAGGCCCCGGCCCGTGGTTGCGGAGACGCCGAAGTGGCGCGGCTGCACGGGGGCGGGCGAGGAGTCGCGGACCTCGATGCGCACCGTGCCCGTGGGCATCCTGCGCACCGTGACGGCGAACGCCGTGCGGGCGTGCAGCATCGCGTTCGTCACCAGCTCCGAGACGCCGAGCTCGGCGGACTCCTCCAGCGGTGCGGCGTCGAGCTCGTGCAGGACCCGGCGCACGTAGCGGCGGGCGGCGGCGACCGTGTTGGCCATCGGGTCCAGCACCAGCGGGCTGGCCACCACGTCACCCACCGGCTGGGCCCCGCCGACGGCCGGAGCCGGCTCCACGGCGCTCCCCGCGTCCTCCGGCCCGGCGTCCCCGTCGGAGTCCTCGTCGGCGTCCGCGCGCAGGACGGGGCCGTGCCAGGGACGGGGTTCACCGCCGGCGAGCTGGCGCAGGAACTCCCCGAAGAACCAGCGGCGGTAGGCCACCACCTCCTCCGGGGCCGGGAGGGTGAGCAGGTGCCGCTCCGAGCGGCAGAAGTCGTCCGCCTCCTCCAGCACGTCCAGCAGCCGGCGCACGTAGCCGCCGGCGCGGGCGGGCACCGTGTAGGTGACGTCGCAGAAGTCGTCCCCGGCGGCGTGGGCGGCGTCGAGCAGGGCGGCGGGGCCGGCGCTGAAGCGGGCGTAGGTGGTGTCCAGCTCCTCGGCCACCATCAGCAGCCGCCGCGGCAGGGACGTCGGCCCCTGCTCCGCGCCGATCTGGACGAGCGCCAGCTCGCGCAGCAGCCCCTCGAGGTGGCGCAGGAAGAGCGCCCGACCCTGCAGGGGCAGCCCCAGGAGGCGCACCTGCTCGAGAGGGACGTCGTCGCTCACCCTCCGAGCTTCGCACAACCTCCCGCAGCGTCAGGGACGGGGGCTGCCCCCGGGTCGCCCGGGAACGCGTCAGCCCGTGCTCCCCGCTCACCGCCGCACCCCCCGGAAGTCGTGCACCTCTACCTGCGCGCCGGGGCGGTCCCAGAAGGCGGCGGCCGACTCGTGCCAGCGCCGCAGGGCGGGGTCGTCGGCGGCGTCGACGACCTCGGCGGTGTCCACGTAGGCCAGCGACTCGTGGGAGGCCAGGCCGTCGCGCGCCACCCGCTCCGACCAGCGCGGGTCCTCGGCGAGGTCGCGGCGGACGGTCGTCCACGAGGCGGTGTCCGGGTTGGGCGCGCCGTCCAGCACGGTCACCAGGTCCTCGGTGTGCTCCAGCGACAGCACCCGCACACCGGCCGGCACCTCGGCGAGCGCCACCGGCGACCCGGCCGTCACCACGTGGGTGATCGCGAACTCCGCCCGCACCTTCGGGTCGGCGGCCAGCTCGACGGCGGTCAGCCCGCCCTGGCTGTGCCCGGCGAGCAGGACCGGCTCCCCGGGGCGGGCCCCCGCCGTGCGCAGCGCCTCCACCACGATCCGCATCGGGGCCGTGCGGTGCCCCGCGACCGACTGCACGTTCGCCGTCAGGTCCATGGCGGGGCGCCCGCTGCCCGTGACGGGGCTCCACTCCTGCGTCCCGGGCACCAGCACCACCCAGGACGTGCGGCCGGCGGCGGTGATGCGCTCGACCCGCACCTGGCCCTGCTCCGGGGGCGTCCCGCCCGAGGGCGAGCGCCCGGGGTAGCCGCGGGAGGCGGAGGTCGGGGTGCGGCCGGCGGCCTGCCGCACCACGCCGTCCACCAGCTCCGCCACCCCGCGCGGGGGCCGCTGCGGGGCGCTGGGGCCGCTCGTGGCGCGCTCCACCCGGACGGGGGTCTCGCGGAGCAGGGGGATCAGCGCCCCCGCCCCGGCGAGCACGCGGGCGGCGTCCCGGGCGTCGACGAGGGACGGGCGGGCACCGGTGGCGGCCGCGACGGCCGGGGCGAGGCCGGGCACCGCGGAGAGGAGCCCCTCCAGTGCCGCCGGCAGGAGCAGCACCGCCGCGTCGACCGCTCCGGGGTGCGCGGCCAGCCAGTCCCCGACCGGGTCGGCGGCGGCCCGCACGTCGTCGCCGACCCGCCGGGCCACCTCGTCGGGGAGCTCGAGGGTGGCGACGGCGATGCCGGCCGCCTCCTCCGCGGCCACGCTGCCGTCGCGGACGGCGGCGACGCCGAGGAGGAGCACCTCCCCCGCGGCCTCCCCCGCCCGCCACGCGGCGTCGGCGAGCAGGACGGCGGCGAGGGGGGCCAGGGCGGGCAGCAGCAGCCGGCCCGCCAGGTGCCCGGCGGCCCGCCGGCCCGCGAGCACCGCCAGCTCCACCGCCCGGTAGGCGGCCGCGCAGCCGTGCAGGGCGGCCGCCGTCGCCGTGAGCCGCGCCGCCGCGGCCGGGGCCCCCGACGGACCGGCCACGGCGAGCAGCGCCGCCTGCGCCCGGGCCCACGTCCCCGGGGACACCGCCGCCGAGGCCAGCAGCGCAGGGCTCGCGCCGCGGGCGGCCAGCTCCAGGCCGGCGCCCGCCAGCCGCTCCGCCGCCGCGGCGAGGACCGCGGCCGCTGCGGCCAGCGCGTCCGGGTCGACCGTCGTGGCGGGTGCGCCCCCGCCGCTGACGACGAGAGCACCGTTCCCCGACCCGCCGCTCACGGGGTTCCCGCCCCTGCGCCGGTCCCGTCCCGGTGCGCGCGCGGCGCGGCCAGCGCGCTCGCCAGCCAGCCCGCCCAGCCGCGTGCGAGCTCCCGTGCGGTGACGGCCCGCCACGAGGCGGCCCCACCGTCCGGGGCGGGGACGGCCCTGGCCCATCCGGCGCCGTCGCGGAGCAGGAGGTCGTGCACGGGCGCGACCCCGGCGGGGCCCCACCCGCGGACGTCCCACACGACGTCCCCGGCCTCCGCGCCGGCGGGGAGGTCCGCTGCGGCCAGGACGCGCAGCAGCTCGGGGAGGAGGGCGCCGGCGGTCGCGGCGGACAGCTCCACCCCCGGGCGCCCGGCCCCGCCCGGGCGGCGGCGCAGGACGGCGGCGCGCCCGGCGGCGACCGCGAGGAGCGCCGCCCCCGGACGGGCGACGGGTCCGGGCGCCGCCACGGCGGACGTGGCGAGGAGGAGCACCTCCGGGTCGAGGAGGACGGCGAGGGTGGTGGCGACGGCGGGGAGGAGCGGGGTGCCGCCGGAGGCGGGCTCGGCGAGCGGCACGTCCACGGCCTGCAGCAGGGGCCGGACGGCGGGTGCCGCGGCCGCCAGCGCGTCCACCTCCCCCGCGGTCAGGAGCAGGCGCCGGGCCCGGGCGTCGCGCAGCGCTGGACCGGGCTCGGAGGCGGGGCTCGGGCCCGAGCCGGAGGCGGGGCTCACCGCAGCACCCGCAGCGCCGTCCCCGCAGCGCCAGCGGCCACGCCGGCGGCGGCTCCCTGCACGGCCGCCCCGGCGCCCGCGAGCGCGCCGTCGACGGCCACGGCGTGCGCGCGCACGAGCGCGGCCGCCGCGTCGCAGCGCACGGCCAGCGCAGCGGCCTCGCGGACGTGCTCGTCGAGCCGCTCCCGGAAGAGCAGGGCGGCCGTGGACCGCCACGGCACCTCACCGAGCGCCACCAGTCGCAGCCGGAGCTCGCGCAGCTCCCCCGCGCGGCGGTCCAGGGCCCCCGCCACGTCGCGGGCGGCCTCCCCGGTCGCCGTGCGGGCGGCCGCGGTGGCGGCGGCGACGGTCACGGCCGGGTTCCCGACGTCCACGGGCGTCCTCCCTCCTCCCGGCCGGCGGCTCCGGCGGGGAGCGCGACGCTAGGGACCCCGAGGCGCTCGGCCGGGCGCCCGCCCACCCGGTGTGGACGGCCGCGGCCCCCGGCGCCGCTGTGGACGCGACGCGGACGGGCTTCGGGGACGGGCGGTTCCGCCGCGGGGCAGGATGGGCGCGTGCCGACGACCTCCCGCCACCTCCCCGCCGCGGACGGGGAGGCCCCCTACCGCGTCTGCTTCGTCTGCTCCGGCAACATCTGCCGCTCCCCCGTCGCGGAGGTCGTCCTGCGCGCCCTCGCCGAGGAGGCCGGCCTCGGCGGGCGCCTCGAGGTGGACTCCGCGGGCACCGGCGACTGGCACGTCGGCGAGCCCGCCGACCGCCGGGCGCTGGCCTCCCTCACCGCCGGCGGCTACGACGGCTCCACGCACCGGGCACGGCGCTTCGAGCGCTCCTGGGCGACGCGGCGCGACCTGCTCGTGGCGATGGACCGCGGCCACGAGGCCGACCTGCACGCCGCCCTGGCAGGGATGAGCGGCCCCGTGGCGCAGGTCCGCCTCCTCAGCTCCTTCGTCGACGCGGGGGCCGGCGAGCGGCTGCGGGCCGTGGACGTCGCCGACCCCTACTACGGCGGCCCGGACGGCTTCACGGCGGTCCTGGCGCAGGTCGAGGCGGGCTGCCGCGGCATCCTCGAGCACGTCCGGCGCGAACTGGGGGCGCGGGCCGGTGCCTGAACCCGCCGGGGGCGGCGTGCACGTCAAGCGGCGCGACGGCCTGCCGCCGGAGCACTTCGCGGTGGAGGCCGCGGGCCTGCGCTGGCTGGCGGCCGCCGCGGACGGGGTGGCGGTGGCGGAACCGGTGGAGGTGCTGCCCGACGGCCTCGTGCTGCCCCGGGTGGTGCAGGTGGCACCGACGCCCGCCGCGGCGGAGGAGTTCGGCCGGCGGCTCGCCGCGACCCACGCGGCGGGGGCGCCCGGCTTCGGCTCGGCCCCGCCGGGCGTGGCGGGGGACGGGTGGATCGCGGAGCTGCGGCTGCCCCTGTCGGAGCGCGGCTCGTCCGCGTGGGGGCCGTTCTACGCGCAGCAGCGGCTGCTGCCCTTCCTGCGGGCCGCGCGGGACTCCGGGGCGGTGGACGCCGTGGGGGCTGCCGCGGTGGAGCGGGTCTGCGCGCTGCTGGTGGACTCCGACCCGGCGCTGACGGGCCCGGAGCGGCCCCCGGCCCGGCTGCACGGCGACCTGTGGTCGGGCAACGTGCTGTGGAGCGCGGAGGGTGCCGTGCTCATCGACCCGGCGGCCCACGGCGGGCACCCGGAGACGGACCTGGCGATGCTGGCGCTGTTCGGCCTGCCGCACCTGGACCGGGCCCTCGGCGCCTGCGCGGAGGCGGCGGGGCTCGACCGGGGCTGGCGGGGGCGGGTGCCGCTGCACCAGCTCCACCCGCTGCTGGTGCACGCGGTGCTGTTCGGCTCCGGGTACGGGGCGCAGGCGGTGCGCGCGGCCCGGGCGTGCCTGGCGCTGGGCTGAGGCGCAGGCTTGGCGGGTGCCCGCCGAGCCGAGCCCCCCGCTGCAGGGGCACCACCACGAGTACCACCACGAGTACGAGGTGGAGGTCCTGCATCTGCTCGTCTCCCCGGCCCACGCCTACTTCGGGCGTGCCGCCGACGGGCCGGCGGACGTGCCGACGACGGACGCGGAGCGCGTGGAGGTCGTGGCGGGCAAGGGGATCCGCGGGGACCGGTTCTTCGGCAAGGCCGCGCACATGGACGCGGCGGTGACGTTCCTGGCGCTGGAGGCGTGGACGGCGGTGGCCGCGGGACTGGGCCTGCCGCAGGTCCCGGACCCGCTGCTGGCGCGGCGCAACGTGGTGCTGCGCGGGGCGGAGCTGGACCCGCTGCGGGGGCACGGGTTCGAGCTGGTGACGGCCGCGGGTGTGGTGCGCTTCTCCGGGCGCAGGCCGGCGAACCCGTGCGTGTGGATGGACCGGGTCGTCGCCCCGGGGGCGCACCGGGGGCTGCGCGGGCGCGGGGGCCTGCGGGCGACGCCGCTGTCGGACGGCGTCCTGGCCCGGGGGCCGGCGGTGCTGCGCTCCCCGGTGCCGCTCGACCCCGCCCGGGCGGGCGAGGCGGTCCTGCGCCGCCAGCCCCTGCCCTGAGCCCCCTCGCCCTCGCCCTCGCCCGGAAAGGACCCTTTCCGGGGCCGGAGGGCGCCCCCGCACCCCGGAAAGGGTCCTTTCCGGGCGAGGGGGGAAGAGGGGGTGCGGGGGGGACGGGAAGCAGGTGCCCGCGACCGGACCGGGCCACTCCGCGCGGGTGGGACCATGGGGCACGTGCCCACGCCTGCCGCCCCCGCCAGCACCGCAGCCACGACCGCCGCCAGCCTCGGCGAACCCGCGCTCGGCCCGCTCGACGGCCGCTACCGCGCGAGCGTCGCCCCCCTGGCGGACCACCTCTCCGAGGCCGCCCTCAACCGCCGCCGCGTGCACGTCGAGGTCGAGTGGCTGATCTACCTGGGCACGCACGACGTCGTGCCGGGGGTGCGCCGCCTCACCGACGCGGAGATCGCCCACCTGCGCGGCCTGCCGCTGGGCTTCGACGCCGCCGCCGTCGCGGAACTGGCGGAGATCGAGCGGGAGACCGTCCACGACGTCAAGGCCGTCGAGTACTGGATCAAGCGGCGACTGGAGGGCACGTCGCTGGCCGACGTCGCCGAGCTCGTGCACCTGTTCTGCACCAGCGAGGACATCAACAACCTCTCCTACGCCCTCATGGTCCGCGACGCGGTGCGCGAGGTGTGGTCGCCGGCCGCGCACACCGTCACCGACGACCTGGCGCGCACGGCCCACGAGCTGCGGGAGCTGCCGATGCTGGCCCGCACCCACGGGCAGCCCGCGACGCCGACGACCCTGGGCAAGGAACTCGCGGTCCTCGTGCACCGCCTGCGCCGGCAGCTGGCGCGGGTGGACGCCGCGGAGCACCTGGGCAAGTTCAACGGCGCCACCGGCACGTACGCCGCGCACGCGGCCGCGGTTCCGGGCACCGACTGGCCGGCGGTGTCGCGGGCGTTCGTGGAGTCCCTGGGCCTGACCTGGAACCCGCTGACCACGCAGATCGAGTCGCACGACTGGCAGGCCGAGCTGTACGCGGACGTCGCCCGTTTCGGCCGGGTGCTGCACAACCTCTGCACCGACGTGTGGACGTACATCTCCCTGGGGTACTTCGTGCAGGTCCGCGGTCAGGGCACCGTGGGCTCCAGCACCATGCCGCACAAGGTGAACCCCATCCGGTTCGAGAACGCCGAGGCGAACCTGGAGGTGTCGCAGGCGCTGTTCCGGGTGCTGGAGGAGACGCTGACGACGTCCCGGCTGCAGCGCGACCTCACCGACTCCTCGATGCAGCGCAACATCGGCGTGGCGTTCGGGCACTCGCTGCTGGCGCTGGAGAACGTCCGCAAGGGCCTGGCGGGGCTGGACGCGAACCCTCAGGCCCTGGCCGCGGACCTGGACGCCACGTGGGAGGTGCTGGGCGAGGCGGTGCAGTCGGTGATGCGCGTGCACGGCCTGCCCAACCCGTACGAGCGGCTGAAGGACCTGACGCGCGGCCGGCGGGTGGATGCGCAGGCCATGCGGGAGTTCGTCGCCGGCCTCGGCCTGCCGGAGGCGGAGGCGGAGCGGCTGGCGGCGCTGACGCCGGGCACGTACACGGGGGTCGCGGCGCAGCTGGTGGACGTCCTGGGCACGCCGCCGGGCGAGGGCTGAGGAAGTGCGCGCCCTCGTCTTCGAGCGCTTCGGCGGACCGCTGGAGGAGCGCACGGTCCCCGACCCGGAGCCCGGCCCGCTGGGCGCGGTGGTCCGGGTGGAGGGGACGGGGGTGTGCCGCAGCGACTGGCACGGCTGGCAGGGCCACGACCCGGACGTGTCGCTGCCCCACGTGCCGGGGCACGAGCTGGCGGGGACGGTGGTGGCGGTCGGCGGGCAGGTCCGGCTGTGGCGGGCCGGTGACCGGGTGACGGTGCCGTTCGTGAACGCCTGCGGGGGCTGCCCGCAGTGCGCGGCGGGGGCGCACCAGGTGTGCGAGCGGCAGCGGCAGCCGGGGTTCACGCACTGGGGCTCGTTCGCGGAGCTGGTGGCGCTGGACTCCGCGGACGTGAACCTGGTGCGGCTGCCGGAGGCGATGCCCGCCACGACGGCCGCCGCGCTGGGCTGCCGGGTGGCGACGGCGTTCCGGGCGGTGGTCGACGTCGGGGCGGCGCGCGCCGGGGAGTGGGTGGCGGTGCACGGCTGCGGCGGGGTGGGCCTGTCGGCCGTGGCCCTGGCGGTGGCGGTGGGCGCGCGGGTGGTGGCCACCGACCTGTCGGCGCAGGCGCGGGAGCTGGCGCTGCGGTTCGGCGCCGAGGTGGTGGTGGACGCCGCCGGTGGTGCGGCCGAGGTCGCCGCGGCGGTGCGGGAGGCCACGGGGGGCGGCGCGCACGTCTCGGTGGACGCGGTGGGCAGCGCTCCGACGTGCGAGGCGTCCCTGCTGTGCCTGCGGGCGCGGGGCCGGCACGTGCAGGTGGGGCTGCTGCCGCCGGCTGCGGGCAGGCCGGTGCTGCCGTTGGAGCGGGTGATCGCGCTGGAGCTGCAGGTGCTGGGCAGCCACGGCATGGCCGCGCACGACTACCCGAGGCTGCTGGCGCTGGTGGAGTCCGGACGCTTCCGGCCCGAGGCGCTGGTGTCGCGGGTGCTGCCGCTGGCGGAGGGGCCGCGGGCGCTGGCGGAGTGCGGGGCGGCGGCGTTCGCGGGCATCACGGTGCTGGATCCGCTGGCGCATCCCGGTGCGCTCGCCTGACGTGTCACCCTGAAGGACCCGGCACCGGGGCGCCGGCGCGCCCGCGTCATCCGCGCGGTGCACCCGTCCGGGCGAATGAACGCGAGCAGTGCGCCCGCGCCGTCATCATGGCGGTGCACCGGTCCGGCGACGAACGCCCGGAGGAGGAGCTCACGACGAGGGGGAGCAGCAACGTGGAGATCGTCTACAACAGCTACGGCGGCAGGTTCTCGGACAGCCCGCGGGCCGTCTACGAGGCGCTCGTCGCTCGCGGTGACGACGTCCGGCACACCTGGTTGTGCGCTCCCGAGCACGCGGCCGCCTTCCCTCCCGGCGTCCGCACCGTGACGCCCGGAACCCCGGAGTCGCGCGCCGCGCTGGAGGCGGCGGACGTGCTGGTGGCGAACTACGGCACCGAGCGCGGCTGGCGGAAGAAGCCGGGCGCGGTCTACCTGCAGGTCTGGCACGGCACCCCGTTGAAGCGCATCCACAACGACGCGCTGACGATGCCGGACGGCCCGCTGAGCGACGACGACCACGACGTCCGCTCCTGGGACCACATGATCTCCCCGAACTCCGCGGCCACGGAGCCGTTGCGCAACGCGTTCCGCTTCACGGGGCCGGTGCACGAAACGGGCTACCCCCGCAACGACGCGCTGAACGCCCCCGACCGGGAGGAGCGCCGCGCGAAGGTGCGGCAGGAGCTGGGGATCCCCGAGGGGAAGCGCGCGGTGCTGTACGCGCCGACGTGGCGCGACGACGTGGTCGACGAGCAGGGCAGGCGCGACTTCGACCTGCACCTGGACCTGGGGCGGTTCTCGGAGCGGCTCGGCGGCGACCACGTGCTGCTGCTGCGCCTGCACTACTTCCTCTCCGGGCGCCTGGGGGAGGTGCGTGTCCCCGGGGTGCTGGACGTCTCGTCGTACCCGGACATCGCCGACCTCTACCTCGCGGCCGACGTGCTGGTGACGGACTACTCCTCGGCGATGTTCGACTTCGCCGTCACCGCCAAGCCGATCGTGTACTTCACGTACGACCTCGCCCACTACCGCGACGAGCTCCGGGGTTTCTACTTCGACCTGGAGGAGATCGCACCGGGCCCGCTGTGCTCGACGGGCGAGGAGGTCTACGACGCGCTCGCCGACCTCGACGCCGTGTCACGGCGGTACGCGCAGCGCTATGCCCGCTTCCGGGAGATGTTCTGCCACCTGGAGGACGGCTGCTCGACGCAGCGCGTTCTCGAGTTGTTCTTCCCGCAGTCCCCCGCCTCCGGGCCGGAGGACGTGTCGTCCCTCTGCGGGACGGCATCATGGGCGGCGGCCGGCTGACCGCCGCGGCTGTTCTTTTCCCGCAAACCCTCCCCGCACGTGCGGGGCGACCATCGAGGAGGACCGAGTGAGCGACGTCCAGGCCGTGATCCTGGCAGCGGGCATGGGAACCCGGCTGGGGCGGCCGATGCCCAAGCCGCTGACCCGGCTCGACGAGGGCCGCACCATCATGCAGCAGCAGGTGGACAACCTCCGGTCGGTGTTCGGCGGCGACGCGCGCATCACCGCGGTGGTGGGTTTCAAGGCGACGCTGGTGATGGAGGCGCAGCCGGACCTGCTGTTCGCGTACAACGCGTACTACGACAGCACGAACACCTCCAAGAGCCTGCTGCGCGCGCTGACGGTGTCCGGTGAGGGCGGCGTCCTGTGGATGAACGGCGACGTGGTGTTCGACCCCTCGATCCTGGAGGACCTGCGCGTCGCCATCGAGGCCGACCAGAGCACGGTGTGCGTGAACACGGCCGCGGTCGGCGAGGAGGAGGTCAAGTACACCGTCGACGAGCGCGGGTTCGTGCGGGAGCTGTCGAAGACGGTGGTGGGCGGCCTCGGGGAGGCCGTGGGCATCAACTTCGTCTCCAGCCGGGACAAGGCGGCGCTGGTGGAGGAGCTGCGCCGCTGCGCCGACACGGACTACTTCGAGCGCGGCATCGAGCTGGCGATCCAGGACCGCGGGATCCAGGTGCGGCCGCTGGACATCTCCCACCGCTTCGCGGTCGAGGTGGACTTCGAGGAGGACCTGGCCCGGGCGAACCAGCACCCCGTCGCCTGATCCGACCTTCTGATCCGACCGCCGGGCCCGCCGCGGGTGCGCCGCGGTGGGCACCGTCCGGGCGTCAGATCCGGACGGTGCCCCGGGGGCCCTCGAACACGACGGCGCGCAGTCCCGGCCCCTCGTCGCCGGGCGGCAGCCAGTCGAAGCGCAGCCCCTCCACGGCGCACTCGGGCGGCAGGCCGAGCCAGGTGCGGATCCGGTCGGGGGTGCCGGCGATCTCCAGGCCCGCGAGTCGCGTCCCGTCGGTCAGGGCGAGACCCGAGGGGTGCAGCGCCGGTGGGGAGTCCCACTGAAGCAGCAGCGGCAGCTGGGGGTCCTCCAGCAGGCCGGGGATGCCGATGTGCCGCCAGTGCAGCTCCACGCCGTCGGGGCGGCGTCGGGAGCCGGCCTCGGAGCGCTGTCCGACGAGGCGCTCGAAGCGGGTGATGTCGTCCACGCCGACGCACCACGTGAACCAGCCGCCGCCGGCGTCGGAGCGCCGCCGCACGGCCCGGCCGAAGGGGGCCCTGTCGGCGACGGGGTGGTCGAGGACCTCCACGACCTCCACGTAGCTGCGCCCGGACAGCGGCAGGATGACGTTGCGGGTCCCGAAGCGGGGGTGCGGACCGCCGTCGACCATGCGCACGCCGAGCACGTCGGCGAGGTGCCTGGCCGTCGCCTGCAGGCCCTCACGGCCGGCGGCGTAGCCGACGTGGTCGAGGCGCATGCCGGGAATGGTGGCAGACACCGTCCAGTGCTCTCGGACCGCCACGGGGCGGGGGCCGGGGCGCGCCGTCGCACCGTTTGGCCCCACCGCACAGCGGGTAGGCATCCGGGGACGGAGAGTTTCCGATGGAGGAGGACCCCGTGAGGCTGGACTGGCTCAAGCCTGCCACCGAGGACGCCGGGACGTACGTCTCGGTGGTCTTCGACGCCACCCGCAACGACGAGACCGGCGCCCACGAGATCGACCTGCGCTGGCAGGACGCCCGGGAGCAGCTGGTGAAGGCGGGGGCTCCCGCCGCAGCGCTGGACGCCGTGGGGGAGGTGGCGGTGCAGCCGACGGGGGTCGGTGGGCGCATCGGGCGAGCTGTCGTCGCCACCGAGTCGGGCGTCGTGATCGACCGCATCCTCCCCCAGCCGCCGGTACGGGAGGAGTCCACGGCCGGCCCGGTGCCGAACCTGATGCCGCTGGTCCGCTCGCTGGCCGACGACGTGCACTACGTCCTCGTGGAGCTGGACCGGGTCGGTGCGGACATCACCGTCGCCCACTCCGCCAGTCCGGGCGAGGCGCAGGAGCACACCGTCGACGGCGACCACGACGTGCTGCACAAGTACCACGGGGGCGGCTGGGCGCACCGGCGCTTCCAGCTGCGGGTGCAGGACTCCTGGGACCAGAACGCCGCCACGGTGGCGGAGGACCTGGACAAGATCATCGCGAAGGAGCGTCCCGCGGCGGTCTTCGTGACCGGGGACGTCAAGGCCCAGCACTCGCTGCGCAGCAAGGCCACCCAGCGGGTGCTGGAGCTGCTGGAGGAGGTCCCGGGCGGGGGCCGGCACGCCGGGGTGCGGGAGGACCTCTTCGAGCAGAACCTGACCGAGGCCCTGGAGCGGGTGCGCGCCGGGCGCCGCAGCGCCGTGGTGGACCAGTTCGAGCAGGAGATCGGCCGGGTTCGCAACGGGCTCATCGACGGCGCCTCCAGCGGCCTGGCCGTCGAGGGCCTGGCGGCGGTGGTGGACGCCCTGCGCCGCAGCCAGGTGCGGGTGATGCTGGTGCGCGACGACCCCTCCTCCACGGCGACGCTGTGGACGGGGCCGGACCCGATGCTCATCGGCACGTCCCGCGAGGACGTCGAGGCGATGGGGGTGTCCGCGCCGGTCCAGGTGCGGGCGGACGCCGCGCTGGTGCGGGCGCTGGCGGCGACGGACGCGGAGATCGAGCTGGTGATGGTGCGCCCGCAGATGGCGGAGGGCATCGGCGCGCTGCTGCGGTACGTGGACGAGTCCACGCCCCACTGACGGGCCCCCGCCAGGCCGCCGGCTCCCCGTGCTCCCCCGCTCCGGGGGAGCACGGGGAGCCGGCGGTCTGCGTCCGGGCCCGCTGCGGGTGGCTCAGCCGGCCGGGGCGCCGGCGACCGCGGGGTCGTCGAGCCCGGCGAGCCGGCGCGCGGCCACGGCCCGCACGGTGCCCGCGCGGGCCGCGACGGCGAGCGCCCCGACCGCGGCGCCGCGGGCGAGGGGGGTGCCCGCACCGAGGACGGTCAGGCCGCGCGTGAGGCGCAGGACGCGGGCGGCGGCGCGGCGGCGGGAGGCGGCCCAGGCGTCCAGCTCCGCCTCCCGTCCGGCGAGGGCCGCGGCGAGCGGCTCCGCGAGGCTGACGGCGTCGCGCAGCCCGAGGTTCATCCCCTGCCCGCCCGCGGGGCTGTGCACGTGGGCGGCGTCGCCGACGAGGACGATCCGCCCGCGGCGGAACGTCTCGGCCAGGCCGTGGGAGACGCGGAAGCGGGAGGACCAGACCACCTCCGCCACGCGCGGCGCCTCACGGGGACCGCGGGTGTCGAGCAGCTGCTGCACGAAGGCGGCGCCGGGCTCGGCGGGGGCCTCCGCCAGGGGTGCGACGATCCGCACCAGCCCGTCCGGCAGCGCGGCCGCCACGAGGCTGCCGGCCCGGGAGACGTGCAGGGCGACGCCGGGCTCGGCGCCGGCGTCGGCCAGGCGGACGTCGGCGAGGGCGAAGGACTCCGCGAGGCGGCGTCCGGGGCGGGCGATGCCGGCGTGCTCGCGCACGGTGCCTGCGACGCCGTCGGCGCCCACGACGTAGCGGCAGCGGAGCCGGTCGCGGTCGGTGGTGACGAGGACGGTGTCGCCGTCGGGGCGCACGTCGAGCAGCTCCTCGCCGGAGGAGACGTCCACGCCGAGCGCGCGGGCCCGGGCGAGGAGCGCCTCCTCGGTGCGCCACTGCGGCGTGAGCAGGGCGTAGGGGTGCGGGCCGTCGAGCCGGCCGAAGTCGACGTCGAGCAGGGGCCGGTCGCGCTCGCGCTCGCGCACGGCGAAGCGGTGGACGCGCAGCCCGGTGGCGAGCAGCGGCGCGGTGACGTCCAGGGCGTCGAGGACGCGGAGGGTGCCGGAGTGGACCACGGCGGCGCGGGAGGTCGTCCAGCCGCAGGTGCGCTTCTCGACGACGCCGACGGACACGCCCCGCCGTGCGAGGGCGGCCGCCGCCGCGAGGCCGGTGGGGCCGGCGCCCACCACGAGGACGTCCAGCACGGCGACCACCCCTCCCCGACCGAGGAACTCATCACTTGATGAATTGACTCCACCACCTGCGCCCGCCCCCGTCAACCACCCGCCTGTCCGACGGCCCTGCGAGCATCGGGGCATGACGACGGCCCCCCGCCCGGACGCACCCGCCGGCACCCCCGCGGCCGCCCTGCCCGCCCAGCACTCCCCCACCGACCGCGGCGCCCTGCGCGCGGAGGCGGAGGCGGTGCTGCGCCGCCTCGTCGGCCGCGCGGACGCCGCTCTGCGCGAGGACCAGTGGACGGCCGTCGAGGCGCTGGTCGCCGACCGCCGCCGCGCCCTCGTCGTCCAGCGCACCGGCTGGGGCAAGTCGGCCGTCTACTTCGTCGCCACCGCCCTCCTGCGGGCGCGCGGAGCCGGCCCCACCGTGATCGTCTCCCCCCTGCTGGCCCTCATGCGCAACCAGGTCGCCGCGGCCGAGCGCGCCGGGGTGCGGGCGGTGACGGTGAACTCCACCAACACCGAGGAGTGGGACGAGGTCTTCGCCGGGGTGCGCGCCGGGCTGGTCGACGTCCTGCTCGTCTCCCCGGAACGGCTGAACAACCCCGGCTTCCGCGACGAGGTGCTGCCCCAGCTCGCCGCCGCCACCGGGCTGCTGGTGGTGGACGAGGCGCACTGCGTCTCCGACTGGGGGCACGACTTCCGCCCCGACTACCGCCGCATCCGCACCCTCCTGGCCGACCTGCCCGAGGGCATCCCCGTGCTGGCCACCACCGCCACCGCCAACGCCCGGGTCACCGCCGACGTCGCCGAGCAGCTCTCCGTCTCCGGGGAGCGCACCCTCACCGACGTGCTCGTGCTGCGGGGCAGCCTGGACCGGGCCTCGCTGCGGCTGTCCGTGCTGCCCCTGCGCGACCACGCCCACCGCCTGGCGTGGCTGGCCCAGCACCTGCCCGAGCTGCCCGGCTCGGGGATCGTCTACGTGCTCACCGTGGCCGCCGCGGAGGACGTCGCCGCCCACCTGCGCGCGGCGGGCATCACCGCCGCCGCCTACACCGGGCAGACGGAGCCCGCCGACCGCCTGCAGGCGGAGGACGACCTGCTGGGCGACCGGGTGAAGGCGCTGGTCGCGACCTCCGCGCTGGGCATGGGCTTCGACAAGCCGGACCTCGGCTTCGTCGTCCACCTGGGGGCGCCGGCCTCGCCGATCGCCTACTACCAGCAGGTGGGCCGCGCCGGTCGCGGCGTGGACGACGCCGCGGTGGTGCTGCTGCCCGGCCGGGAGGACCGCGACATCTGGGCGCACTTCGCCTCCCTCGGCTTCCCCGAGGAGACCGACGTCCGCACCACCCTGGCGGTGCTGGCGGAGGCGGGACGGCCGCTGTCCACCCCGGCCCTGGAGACCCGGGTCCCGCTGCGGCGCAACCGGCTGGAGACGATGCTGAAGGTCCTCGACGTGGACGGGGCGGTCCGGCGCGTCAAGGGCGGCTGGGAGGCCACCGGGCAGCCGTGGCACTACGACGCGGAGCGCTACGCGCGGGTGGCGGCCGCCCGCGAGGAGGAGCAGCGGGCGATGCTGGACTACATCGCCGCGCCCGGCTGCCGGCTGGAGTTCCTGCGCCGCGCCCTGGACGACGCCGAGGCCGCCCCGTGCGGGCGATGCGACAACTGCGGCGGCCCCGCACCGAGCGCCGACGTCGACGAGGCCGCGGCCGCCGCGGCGGGTGAGCGGATGTCGCGCCCGGGCGTCGCCGTGGCGCCGAAGAAGCAGTGGCCGACCGGCCTCGCCGCGATCGGGGTGCCGCTGTCCGGCCGGATCCCCGCGAGCGAGCAGGCGGAGGAGGGCCGGGCGGTGGCGCGGCTGACGGACCTCGGCTGGGGCGGGGCGCTGCGCGAGGTGTTCCGCGCGGGCACGCCCGACGGGGAGACCCCCGTGCCGCTGCGGCACGCCGCCGTGGAGGTGCTCGACGACTGGGCGCGCGACCTGCCCCTGGACGGGATCGTCGCGGTGGACTCCGCGAGCCGGCCGCAGCTCGTGGCCCACCTCGCACAGGGCCTCGCGCGCTACACCGGGCTGCCGCTGCTGACGCGGCTCGTCATCGCCGACGGCAGCGGTTCCCCGCGCAGCGACGTGAACTCCGCCCACCGGGTGCGCTCGCTCGTGGGCCGCTTCGCCGTGGCGGACCCGGACGCGGTGCAGGGCAAGCGGATCCTGCTGGTGGACGACCGCGCGGGCACCGGCTGGACGCTGGCGGTCGCGTCCCGGGAGCTGCGCCGGGCAGGGGCCGAGTCGGTGCACCCGTTCGTGCTGGCCGACGGCTCCTGAGTTCCGGCCGTCCCTCCGTGGGGGCGCACACCTCCACGGCGCCCCCACAGCCCCCGGAGGGGAGGCTGCGGAATGCGGTGCGGTGGAACCGGTCACAGGGAGCTCCTCCAGTCGCAGCGGCGCGAGCGGCTCCTCGCACGCCTGCGGCAAGGCTTGACCGCAGCGTCACGGGATGTGAGGGTGGACGCGATGTTTACGTTAACATCGATCGGGGCCCTGAGTGCGGTGGAGCGCCTCAGCCTCGATGGCCCTGCCGGCTCCGCACGGCCTGGGCGCAGTTCAGACGGACTCCTGTGCAACGTCGCATAGATTGGTCGAACTCATGACCCCCGCACGCTCCGCCGCACCCTCGAGGTGCTCCCTCCGCCGCCGGATGATCAGCATGCTGGCTGCCCTGGCCCTGCTCCCGTTCACCGCCCTGGCCACCTCGACGCCGGCCGCGGCCGCGACCTCCCAGTTCCGGGGCATGAACTGGGCGGTGCTCGGCGACAACTTCAGCACCGGACCACTCGTCCTCGACGGACTGAGCAGCTCCGACAGCTACGCCACCGTGCAGGCCAAGGCGAATGCGATCTACGACGACTTCGGTCTGGGCATCAACACGGTGCGCATCCCCATCAACACCCACACGGTGGGCACGGCCTGGTGGAACAACTACCGCGCCGTGATCGACACGGCGACGGCACGCGGCTGGAAGGTCATCATCGCCTACTGGGAGGACGGCGCCGCCTCCGGTGGCCGGATCACCGACATGGCCGCATTCAACTCGATGTGGTCGACCGTGACCCACCAGTACGGCGCGAACAACCTCGTCTACTTCGAGCCGATGAACGAGCCGCACGGATACAGCTCCACGGAGTGGCGCAACGTCGCAGCGAACTGGCTCGCCTACCACTACTCCGCCCCGCCCGGCCGGGTGCTCATCGGCGGAACCGGCTACAGCGAAGACCTGCGCGACATCTGCAACGACGCCCGCTTCAACGCCACCCTGCTCTCCTTCCACCACTACGCCTTCATGTTCGGCACCAACACCTACGACGGCTGGCGCACCCACATCACCACCCGCCTCGGCAACTGCGCCTCCCGCGCCGTCGCCACCGAGTTCGGCGCCCCGATGAGCACCGGTCTCGACTACGCCGACGCGGCCAGCACGAACAACTTCGTCCGGCACATCCGCGCGATGACCCGGGTCATGCGAGACAACGGCATGGGCGGCAGCTACTGGCCGGCCGTCGGCGGAAAGCCCGCGAACATCGGCTACGACTACTACTCCATGTACGTCATGAGCGGCAGCGGGACGAACCTCAACCTGACCGTGCGCAACCAGTCGGGCGCAGACCGCCTGCGCTACGCCTGGGGTGACCCCATCGGATCGGGCGGCGCGGCTCGCGCCATCGTCAACCAGAACTCGGGGAAGTGCGTGGACATCGCCGGCGCCTCGACCGTGGACAACGCCGAGGCCATCCAGTACACCTGCGGCAGCGGCGCCAACCAGCGGTTCACACTGACCGACCGCGGCGGCGGGTACTACAACATCGTGGCAGCGCACTCACGCAAGTGCCTGGACGTCAGGGGTGCCTCCACCGCAGACGGTGCGGCGATCGTGCAGTACACCTGCGGCGCAGGTACCAACCAGCAGTTCCAGCTCCGCGCCGCCGGCGGCTACTACCAGCTGGTGGCCCGGCACTCCGGCAAGTGCATCGACGTTCCCGCCGCCTCCACGGCCAACGGAACCCGCCTCACCCAGTACACCTGCAACAGCGGCACCAACCAGCGCTGGGCCCTGTGACCAGCCGAAAGACGATCACGGTCGGCGCGCTGGTCGCGACCTCCCGCGACTGACGACACCGCGGGGTGCTGCTGGAGTGGCGGTGTCCAGTGACCTGGTCACGGCCACTCCAGCGGCGTCCGGGCTTCGACCGAGGCCGGCGGCTGCACGGGGAAGCGGTGGCGGTCCTCGCGCTGCTCGCCGGTCACCGGACCCGAGCGCAGGGCAGGGGCTTGACCCAGCGGGACCACCGCTCCTGCCGGGAGTAGCCGAGAGCGGTCCACATCCGGTGGGCGTCGGTGTTGTCGTCGAGGACCATCGCGTGGGCCCGCGTCGCGCCGAGTTCCGCGAAGCGCTCCTCGGCGGCCCTCAGCAGCTCCCGCGCCACCCCCTGCCGCCGGAACTCCGGCGCGACGGCGAGGCGGTAGAGCCCGGCCCGCCAGCCGTCCCAGCCGGCGACGAGGGTGCCGACGATCCGGCCGTCCGCCTCCGCCACGATCAGTGCCCCCGGGTCCCGCTCCAGCAGCGCGAGGAGCGCGCCGGGCTCGTCCACCGGCCGGTCGTCGTTCTCCGCGGCGGCGCCCCAGAGGCGGAGCACCGCGTCGACGTCGGCGGGGATCGCGGGGCGCAGGGCGGGTCCGGGCACGCCCGGAGGCTACGGCCCCACCGCCGAGCCGGACCGGCCGGGAGTTGCGGCACCGGCTCCCCGCGGGCGGGCTTGCGCCGTGGCGGAATCCGGGTGCGGTCCCGCGCCTCCTGCCGCGATCATCGACGCGTGAGCCGGAAGCCGCTGCAGGACCGCGTGGTGCTCGTGACGGGCGCCAGCCGGCGCATCGCCATCGGCGCGGCCGTCGCACGGCGCGTCGTCGCCGACGGCGCCGCCGTCCTGGTGCACTCCTGGGCCCCCCACGACGCGGAGCAGCCCTGGGGCGCCGACCCCGGGGGCCCCGAGGCCCTCGTCGACGAGCTGCGCACCGCCGGGGGCCGCGTCGAGCACGTCTGCGCCGACCTGGCCGACCCCGCCGCACCCGCCGCACTCCTCACCGCGGCGCGCGACGCCTTCGGCCACGTGGACGCGCTCGTGGCCAACCACGCCCGCAGCAGCGCGCAGGCGCTGGAGGACCTGACCGCCGCCGAGCTCGACCTCAGCCACGCCGTCAACACCCGCGCGACGCTGCTGCTGGTGCAGGCGTTCGCCGCCCAGCACGACGACGACCGCCCCGGCGGGCGGGTGCTGCTGTTCACCTCCGGGCAGTACCACGGCGCGATGCCCGGCGAGCTGCCCTACATCGCCTCCAAGGCCGCGCTGCACGGGGTCACCCGCAGCCTCGCCGTCCACCTGGCGCCGCGCCGGATCACGGTGAACTGCGTCGACCCCGGCCCCAACGACACCGGCTACGCCGACGAGGAGCTGCGCGCGGGCCTGGCCGCCGTCCACCCGGGCGGGCGCTGGAGCACCCCCGCGGACACCGCCCGCCTGGTCGCGTGGCTGCTCGGCGACGAGGCGGACTGGGTCACCGGGCAGACCATCGCCTCCGACGGCGGCTGGTCGGCGCGCTGACGCACGCCCTCGTCGCACCCGTCGGGGCTCAGCCCCTGCGCCGGGCCGCGGCGACGGGCGTCAGGGGCAGCAACCGGCGCAGGGCAGCGTTCTCCGCCGGATCGAGCACGCTGTGCTGCACGCAGGCCGGCACCAGCTCCCCGGTCTCGGGGTGGGCCATGGAGTAGAAGCACGCCCGCAACCGCTCCTGGGTGGCGCGCAGGCGCGGGTCGTCGCAGTCCTCGCCGCGCTGCATCGCCGCCCACGCCGGAGCCACCTCCGCGGCGTCCATGAACGAGTGCATCACGAACGACACCGGCCGCACCCGGTGGACGAGGAGCCGCCGGATCCCGGCGCGGCGCACCAGCCGCGCGGCGAGGGCCGCGGCCTCGGTGAGGACGACCGGACGGCGGGCCGCCACCCGCAGCAGCTTCGCCGCCAGCAGCGGCAGGGGCGTGCCGCTGAAGCGGATCCCCGCGAGGTGGCGGAAGAAGACGTCGCGGGCGCGGACGTCGGCGGGGCACTCGTCGTCGAGGAACGGGTGGTAGCGCCGCCCCACGTAGAAGCCGTACACGGCCCGGTTGCAGCGGTCGTCGCCGTGCTGCAGCACCCGGTAGGGCAACCGCGCGCCCACGCCCTCCTCGATGCGCGCCCACACCTCGTCGCCGGTGGTGTCGCCGTAGTCGTCGTGCCAGCGCCGCTCGTCGCCGACGAAGGCCGCGGGCTGGAAGGAGAACATGCCGAACCCGTAGCCGCTGCACTCGCGGACCACCCCGGCGACCTGGTCGAGGTTGCGGGGGGTGACGGTCATGTTGTGGGCGAGGAAGGAGCGGACGCCGTGCTCGCGCCGCAGCCGCGCGAACATGGCCGTGAAGCGCCGCCGGTAGGGGTTCAGCGACGCCTCGTCCGCGGGGCGCTCGATCCCGCGGCGGCCGAACATCAGCATGTCGAAGTGGGCGGCGAAGGACACCCGCCGCAGCCGCGGGGACCCGTCGGGGCCGAGGACGAGGGCGCGCAGGTACTCCTCGTCGAAGTCGCCGTGGGTCATGCTCATGGGTTCCCGGCCGTGGGAGCGCATGATCTGCAGGGTGGCGGCGTGGTCGTCGGGCGACAGCAGGCTGACCTCGCCGCCGATGAGCTGCGCGTGCGCCTGCGGGCCGCGCACCCGCCGCAGCAGCCCCATCTGCGCCTCCACCTGCATGCGGGTGTGCTCACCGCTGACGGCGACCCGGTTGGCGTCGCGGGAGTGGTAGCAGGGGGTGCAGGCCAGGTTGCAGCGCGGGAACACCCCGTGGGTCCCCTCACAGCCGGGCGTGTGCCGGCCCAGGGTCTGCGCGGGGGTGCGGGCGCCCTCCGGCAGCGCGTCCCAGCGCCGCGCCAGGGCTTCGCGCGCCTCCGGGTGCACGGGGCGGGTCAGGGCCTCCAGCCGCCGCCAGGCCGCGGAGAGCCTCACCGCAGCCCACCCGCCGGAACGCGCGGGACCGGAGTCCCATCGTCGTGCGCCATCACCGCTCCTCCACGCCGCCGGGTCCCGCCGGTCCTCGTCCGTCGGGTTCGGAACCCGGTGGGCTCCCGGATCCCTTCCGTGCGCGGACCGGGCCCCGCACGCGGTGGTGCCGGCGGGAACAACGGCCCCTCTGCACGTGGTTCCCCGGCAACGGCCCCATCCGAGCAGGAGGAGACGAGATGCGCGCGACGTGGAACGGCACCGTGATCGCCGAGTCCGACGACACCGTGGTGGTGGAGGGCAACCACTACTTCCCCCGCCACAGCCTGCGCGAGGAGCACGTGCGTCCCAGCGCCACGCACTCGCACTGCCCGTGGAAGGGCGAGGCGTCCTACCTCACCCTCGAGGTGGACGGGGCGAGCAACCCCGACGCCGCCTGGTACTACCCCGAGCCCTCCCCCGCCGCGGCGCAGATCAGGGACCGGGTCGCGTTCTGGCGCGGGGTGGAGGTGGAGTGAGGCCCGGGCCACCCGGCTGCGCGCACGGGCACCGGCCCGCTCCCCGCACGGTCAGGAGCGCCCTGCGCGCCAGCCGGAGGGCACGGTCCCCGCGCGCACCTGGAGGTGCCCGCCGCGCGCGCTCGTCGCCGTCACGTCGTCGAGCTCGGCCTCCAGCGCGGTCCACGGGTGGGCGTCGATGTCGGCGCCGCCCAGCGCGCAGGCGGCGCGCGCCAGGGGGCTGAGGAGGCGCGCGGCCCCCGTGGGCACGGCCATGCCCACCACGGCCACCCGCGCGCCGGCACGGGCGCTCCGCAGCGCCGCCTCCCACGCCCGCGGCCACTCGTCCATGAGGGAGAGCGCGTAGGTGAACAGCACCGCGTCGGCACCCGCCTCGCCGTCCGCGTCGGCACCCAGCCGCGCACGCAGCTCCGCAGGGTCCACGGCGGTCGCGTCGGCCTCGACGAGCTCCACGTTCCCCCAGCCGCGGCGGCGGGCCCGGCGGGCGGCCTGTCCGAGCATGGCGGCGCTGGCGTCGACGCCGACGATGCGCCCGCCCTCGCCGATCCGCCGCTGCAGGAGCGGGAAGTTCAGGCCCGTGCCGCAGCCCACGTCCAGGACGCGGTCCCCCGGGCGCAGCCGCAGGCCCTCCACCCCCGCCACCCGGCCGGCGCGGTACACCGGCCACTCCAGGGACAGGACGTCGTAGAGGGGCGCCGACCACGTGTACGGCGTCGGACGCTGCATCGGCTGCTCCTCCGGAACGCGGGTGACTGCTCGCCACGGGAACTCCGCGAGCCTCCCGCAGGGTTCCCTCCCCGTGCACCCTCCCCCGCCAGACGCTCACGGAGCGAGGGCCTCGGCCTTCCGCGCGCACGTCGAGCCGGAGATCGAGGTCCTGCTGCGGGTCGCCACGACACTGACCGGCTCGCTGCCCGACGCCGAGGACCTCGTGCAGGAGACGCTGATCCGCGCCTACCGCGCCCTCGACGGCTTCGACGGGCGCCACCCCCGCGCGTGGCTGCTGACGATCCTGCGTCACACCCACCTCAACATGCACCGCCGCCGCCGGCCCGACCTGGTGCCGGACTGGTCCGCGGTCCAGGGCGCGCGGCCCGCGTTCGGGGCCACCTCGGCCGCCAGCGCGGAGGACGAGGTGGTCTCCGGGGTGCTGCGGGAGGACGTGGAGACCGCCGTGGCCTCGCTGGACTCCCGCTTCCGCACGGTCCTGCTGCTGGTGGACGTCGACCGCCTCACCTACGCGGAGGCCGCCGACGCCCTCGGGGTTCCCGTGGGCACCGTCATGTCCCGCCTCAGCAGGGCCCGGGACCGGGTCCGCACCCGTCTGCTGCGCACGACCGTCCGCCGAAGGAGCGCCTCGTGATCTCGATGCTGCGCATGATGCTGACGTGCCACTGGTCGGCCCGTCGCATCCAGCGCCACCTCGACGCCGACCCCTCCGCGCCCCTGCCGGCGGAGGAGGCCCGGCGGCTGGAGGCGCACCTGGCCGTCTGCGCCCGCTGCTCCCAGGTCGCGGAGGACCACCGGATGCTCAGGTACGCCCTCACCCGCTGGTCGGACCGGCGCGGCCCCGACCCGGCGGCGGTCGGGCGCCTGCGGGCCACCCTCGACCGGATCGTCGCGGAGGACCTGCGATGAGCGGCACCGTCGCCGGCCCCACCGTCTCCGGCTCCCCCGTCGCCGGCCCCACCGCCTCCGAGGCGGGCGCGGCGCCGCTGCCCCCGCAGGAGCAGCCCTGGGACCTGCTGGTCGTGGGCGGCGGGACGGCCGGGCTGGTCGGCGCCCAGACCGCGGCCCGCTTCGGTGCGCGGGTGCTGCTCGTGGAGCGCGCCCGCACCGGCGGTGACTGCCTGTGGACCGGGTGCGTGCCGTCGAAGTCGCTGCTGGCCGCGGCGCACCTGGCGGCGGCGGCGCGGGACGGCGGCCGCCTGGGGGTGCTCGCCGCCGTCGACGTCGGCTTCCCGGAGGTGGTGGAGCACGTGCGGGCGGCCATCCGCACGATCGAGCCCGTGGACTCCCCCGCCGCGATCGAGGAGTCCGGGGCCGTCGTGGTGCGGGGCACGGCGACCTTCACCGGCCCCGGCAGCGCCGACGTGGACGGGCGGCACGTGGCCTTCCGGCAGGCGCTGGTGGCCACCGGCTCCGGGCCGGCCCTGCCGCCGATCCCGGGGCTGGACCGGGCGGGGGCGCTGACGAGCGAGACCGTCTGGGACCTGCGGGAGCTGCCGGAGCGGCTGGTGGTGCTGGGCGGCGGGACGATCGGCTGCGAGCTCGGGCAGGCCTTCGCCCGGCTCGGCGCGCAGGTCAGCGTCGTCCACTCCCACGAGCAGGTGCTGCCCCGGGAGGACCCCGACGCCGCCGCCCTCGTGCGCGCCGCGCTGGAGGGCGACGGGGTCGACGTCCTCACCGGCTCGCGCGCCGCCGCGGTGGAGCCCGACCCCGGTGGCCCCGGCGGCACGGTGGTGCTGGCGGACGGCCGGCGCGTCGGCTACGACCGGCTGCTGGTGGCGCTCGGCCGGACCCCGCGCACGCGGGGCCTGGGGCTGGACGCGGCGGGGGTGGAGCTCGACGGGCACGGCTGCGTGCGCGTCGACGCGCACCTGCGCACCACGAACCCGCGCATCTGGGCGGCGGGCGACGTCACCGGCCCGCCGCAGTTCACCCACCTCGCCGGGGTGCGCGCCGCCCTGGCCGCGAGCAACGCCGTGCTGGGCCTGCGGCGCAGCGTGGACCCCGTGGTGCCGCGGGTGACGTTCACCTCCCCGGAGGTCGCCGCCGTCGGGGTGCGCAGCGGCCCGCGCCTGCCGGCGGGGCTGCGGACGGAGACCGTGCAGCACCACCACGTCGACCGCGCCGTCACCGAGGGGGAGACGGCCGGGTTCACCCGCCTCGTCCTGGACTCCCGCTCCCGCATCGTGGGCGCCACGATCGTCGGCCCCCGGGCCGGGGAGAGCCTCGCCGAGGTGGCCCTGGCGATCCGCCAGGGGCTGCGCACCCGCGACGTGGCGGGCACGACCCACGCCTACCCCACCTACGGCGACGGCGTGTGGAGCGCCGCGATCGCCGACGTGCGGCGCAGCCTGGCCTCCCCCGCCGTGGCCGGGGTCGTCGGCGGGCTGGTCCGGCTGCGGCGCGGCTGGCTCGACCTGCGCGGGCGCGCCGGCCGCACGCCCGGTCAGGCCCGCAGCGCCCGGTAGCCGACGAGCACCCGGTGGACGGCCGTGACGGCCACGACGCCCGCCCAAACCAGGGCGACCTGCCACGCGGAGCCCGGCAGCAGCAGCCACAGGCTGTGCACGAGGATCGTCTCGGTGCCCTCGGCCAGGCCCCCGAGGAACGACAGCGAACGGCCGTCGTCGATCTGCCGGCCGGTCCGCTCGGCGATGGAGGAGAACGCCAGGAACGCCGTGCCGTTGACGTAGTACGCCAGCAGCACCAGCAGGAACGGCCACCACGGGGCGCCGTGCGCGCCGGCCGCACCGACGGCGACGCCGACCACCCCCGCGCCGTAGACGACGAAGTCGGCGCAGATGTCGAGGAAGCCCCCCGCCTCACCGCCCCCGGCCGCAGGGTGCGCGCGGCGGCGGCGCCTGGCCAGCGGGCCGTCCAGCCCGTCGGCCAGGCGGGAGAGCAGCCACAGCACGAGCGCGACCCACCACAGCGCCAGCCCCGCGGTGACCGCGCTGGCCACGCCCAGCACCAGCCCGAGGACGGTGAGCCGGTCCGGCGTGATCCCGGGGCGGTCGAGGGCGGCGGCGGCGCGGTCCAGCGGGGCCTGCAGCGCGCGACGGGCACGGGCGTCGAACATCAGCCGCCTCCCCCGTCCCCGTCGCGGTTCCCGCGCCGGCGGCGGGAGCGGTGCGCCACCACCGCCCCGGCGGCGGAGAGCAGCACCAGGACGGCCGCGGCGGTCAGGAACGGCCAGGACAGCACCGACGTGGAGTAGGCCCCCAGCGCCACGTACGCGACGGTGCCCGGCACGATGCCTACGGCGGTGCCCAGCACGTAGTCGCGCCGCCGCACCGCGCTCAGCCCGGCCGCGTAGTTGATGGCGGTGAAGGGGATCACCGGCACCAGCCGCACCGCGACGACCGAGAGCAGCCCGCGCCGGGTCAGCAGCGCGTCCACCCGCGCGACCCGCGCACCGGTGAACCGCTCCACCGCCTCCCGCCCCAGGGACCGGCCCAGCGCGAACGCCACCAGGGCCCCCAGCACGGCCGCAGCCCACACCAGGGCGGCACCAGTGGCCAGCCCGAACAGCAGCCCCGCGACCGCCGACATCACGTTCTTGGGTAGCGGGGCCAGGGTCATCGCGGCGTACAGCAGCACGAACAGCGCCGGCGCCCACAGCCCCGCGGCGGCGATGCGGGCGCGCAGGGTCGCGGCGTCGGGGACCTCCACGGTGAGGGCCACCACGGCCGCGGCGACGAGCAGCAACGCCAGCACCCCCGCGCGCAGCAGCACCGCCTGCCGGCCGGGGCGCTGCGCGTCGGGCGCCTCGGCTCCCGGCATGCCCGCCTCCCCCGGCTCGTGCGCTCCGCCGTCCCCGGCCATCATCGGCACCGCGCAGCAGACCGCGACCTCCAGAGTGGCAGCCCCGGACCGGGAAGCCGCTCCAGGGGCCACCGGGTTCCCGCTGCGCCCGACGTCCCCGAGGAACTGGAGCCCCCGTGACCCGCACCCCGCAGCGCCCCCGCACGCAGCCGGGCGGCCCGCGCACGGGCTCCGGCCGGGCGCGCCGTGCCCTCCGGGTGCCCGCCGCGCCGGTGCTGCTGGCCGCCGTCCTGGCGCTGTCCGCGTGCGCGGCCCCGGACGTGGAGGCGGACGAACCGCTGGGCGACTGGTCGCAGATCCAGGAGGAGGCCCGCGGGCAGACGGTGTCGCTGTGGATGTGGGGAGGGGACCCGCAGGGCAACGCCTACGTCGACGACGTGCTCGCCCCGGCCGCGGCGGAGCTGGGCGTGACCCTGCGCCGGGTTCCGGTCGCCGACACGAAGGAGGCCCTCAACCGCATCCTCGCCGAGCGGCAGGCGGGCCGCACGGACGGCGAGGTGGACCTCGTCTGGGTGAACGGGGAGAACTTCCGCACCGGCCGGCAGGCCGGTGCCTGGCGGTGCGGCTGGACCTCCGCGCTGCCGAACGCGGAGTACCTCGACCCCGGGGACCCGCTGCTCGGCAAGGACTTCGGCACCGACGTCGACGGCTGCGAGGCGCCCTGGCACAAGGCCCAGTTCACCCTCGTCTACGACTCCGCGAAGGTTCCCGAGCCGCCCACCACGTTCGAGGGCGTCCTCGACTGGGCCGAGGCCAACCCCGGCCGCTTCACCTATCCCGCCCCGCCGGACTTCACCGGGTCCGTCTTCGTCCGCCAGGCCCTCTACAGCGTCTCCGGCGGGCACGAGGACGTCCCGCTGCAGTTCGACCAGGACGCCTACGACCGCCTCACCCCGCCGCTGTGGGAGCGGCTGCGGGAACTCGCCCCCTCCCTGTGGCGGGAGGGCCGCACCTACCCCCGCGACTCCACCGCCCTGGACGAGCTCTACGCCGGCGGCGAGGTCGACATGACCATGACCTACGGCCCGGCGACCCTGACGTCGCTGGTGGAGAAGGGCACCTTCCCCGCCACCACCCGGGTGCTGCCCCTGGAGGAGGGCACCGTCGGCAACGCCAGCTTCCTCGCCATCCCGGCCACCTCGCCGGACCCCGAGGGCGCGATGGTGGTGGCGAACCTGGCGATGTCGCCCGAGCAGCAGGCCGCCAAGGCGCACCCGGACGTGTGGGGGCAGTTCACCGTCCTCGACGAACAGCGCCTCGACCCCGGGCAGCGCGCCGCGTTCGAGGCGCTGCCCGACTCGCCGGTGGTGCCGCCGTACCCGGTGCTCGCCCGCGGCGCGAACCCGGAACTCGCCGCCGCCTGGGTGCCCGCGATCGACGAGGGCTGGCGCCGGAACGTGCTCGCGGCGGCCCGTTGACGGCGCCGCTCCCCCGGCCGCGCGCACCGCGCTGGCGCGGGGCGTTGCTGGTCGCGCCGGCGCTGGTGCCCACCGTCGCCGTGCTCGTCGCGGGGCTGGCCGCCGCGCTCGCGCAGAGCCTGGGCCTGGTGCCGCTGGTGGGCCGGCCGGAGCTGAGCGCGCAGGCCTACCTCGACGTGCGCCCGGACCTGCTCACCGCCACCGGTCTCTCCCTGGGCATCGCGGCGGCCTCCAGCGCGCTCGCGGCGGGGGTCGGCCTGCTCACGGCGCTCCTCGTGGTGCGGGGTGCGGCCGGCCGGCGCCTGCTGCGGTTCGCGAGCGCCGTGCCGATCCCGGTGCCGCACCTGGTGGGGGCGGCGTCGATGGGGCTCCTGCTGTCGGACTCCGGCCTGCTGGCCCGGCTGGTGGGCGATCAGGGGTCCTGGCCCGCCCTGGTGCACGGGCCGTGGCCGGTGGCGGTCGTGGCGGCCTACGCCTGGAAGGAGTCGGCGTTCGTGGCGCTGGTCGTCGCCGGTGCGCTCGCGACGCGGGTGGCCTCCTACGAGGAGACCGCCGCGGTGCTGGGCGCCGGTCGCTGGGCGCGCTTCCGCTTCGTGACGTGGCCGCTGGTGACGCCTCCGCTCGCCGCGGCCACCGCCATCACGTTCGTGTACACCCTCGGCTCCTACGAGGTGGCGTGGCTGCTGGGCCCGGTGCACCCGGAGCCGCTGCCGGTGCTGGCGCAGCGGCTGTTCACCTCTCCCGACCTGACGGCGCGGCCGCAGGCGCTGGCGGTGGCGGTCGTCACCGCCGCGCTGGCCCTGGCCGCGACGGTGGCCACCCTGGCCGCCCTGCGCCGCACGGCGACGTGGCGATGACCGGGGGGCGCCGCGCGGGCGGCCAGCCGGGTGGTCGGGCGGGAGCCGTGCTGGTGCGCGGTTCCCTCCTGCTGTGGTTCCTGCTGCCCCTGGTGCCGCTGGTCCTGTGGGCCGCGGCCGAGCGGTGGTCCGCCCCGGCCGTCCTGCCCCAGCGGTGGGGGACGGCGGGCTGGAGCGCGGCCGCGGAGGCCGGGGCCGCGCCCGCGTTCGCCCGCTCCCTCCTCCTCGGGGCCGCGGTGGCCGCGATCGCCACGCCCGCCGGCGCGCTGGCGGCGCGCGCCCTGGCCCACGGGCTCGTGCACCGCTCGCGGCTGGTCTCCGCGCTGCTCCTGGCGCCGGTGGCGCTGCCGCCGTTCGCGGTCGTCATGGGCCTGAACGTGCTGCTGCTGCGGGCGCGGGTGCCCGCGCTGGTGGGGGTGGTCGCGGTGCTCGTCGTGGCGGCGCTGCCCTACACCACCTACGTGCTGCGGGTCGCCTACGCCGGCTACGACACCTCCTACGAGGAGGAGGCGCGCCTCCTGGGCGCCACGCCCCGGGCGGTGTGGTGGCGGGTCCGGCTGCCGCTGCTGGCGCCCGCGCTGGCCGGGGCGGCCTTCCTGGCGTTCCTGGTCGGGTGGAGCGACTACATCGTCACCGTCCTGATCGGCGGTGGCCGCCTCGTCACCTACCCGCTCCTCATCGCCTCGGCCGCCTCCGGGGTCGGCAACGAGGCCGTGGTCGCCGTGCTGTCGCTGACGTCCCTGCTGCCGCCCCTGGCGCTGCTGCTGCTCGCCGGCGCCTCGGGTCTGCGGGGGCGCGGCGGCCGGGGCCGGCCGTCCCCGGCCGCCGCTGCCGCGCCGGCCCGGGAGGTGGTGGTGCGGTGACCGCCGCGCTGGCCGTGCGGAACCTGGGCCGCGACCACGGCGGTGGGCAGGCGCCCGCCCTCGACGGCCTCAACCTGGACGTGCCCGCGGGGTCCTGCCTGGCGCTCGTGGGCCCGTCCGGGTCGGGGAAGACGACCGCGCTGCGCCTCGTCGCGGGGCTGGAGGTCCCGGACCGCGGGGACGTGCTGCTGGACGGGCGCAGCGTCGTGGCGCTGCCGCCGGAGCGGCGGGGGGTGTCGATGGTGTTCCAGCGGCCCCTGCTGTTCCCGCACCTCGACGTCCTCGACAACGTCGCCTTCTCCGCGCGGGTGGCCGGGGCCTCCCGTCGCGCGGCCCGCGCCGCCGCGGCCCCGTTCCTGGACCTGGTGCAGATGGGCGGCTACACCACCCGCCGTCCGGGGCAGCTCTCCGGCGGGCAGGAGCAGCGGGTCGCCCTGGCGAGGGCGCTGGCCGCCCGCCCGAGGGTGCTGCTGCTGGACGAGGCCTTCACCGGCCTCGACGTGGCGCTGCGCGAGGACATGCACGAGCTGCTGCACCAGTTGCGGGCGGTGCTGGAGCCGACGGTCGTGCTCGTCACCCACGACCACGCCGAGGCCGCCGCCCTGGCCGACTCCGTCGCCGTCCTCTCCGGCGGCCGGCTGCTGCAGCACGGCGACGCGGGGCGCATCTACACCCGGCCCGCGTCGGTGACGGTGTCGCGGCTGCTGGGCGGGCGCAACGAGGTGCCGGGCGTCGTGGTCGGCGGGGAGCACCGCTCCGCGCTGGGGCGGCTGCGGCTGCCGACGGACGTGGCGGTTCCGGACGGGCCGGCCGTGCTCCTCGTCCGCCAGGAGGCCGTGGTCGTCACGGGGCCCGACGCTCCGGGGGCCGATGCCGCGGGGACGGTGCTGGCGGTGCGGGCGGCGGGGGCGCGGCGCGCGCTGACCGTCGAGGTGGTCTCGCCGGGGGGTGCGGCGGTGCAGGTGCACGCGGAGACCTCCCCGGGGCAGGTGTTCACCCGGGGGGAGCGGGTGGGGCTGCGGCTGCCCTCGTCCGCGGTGAGCGCCGTTCCTCCGGAGGACGCGGGGACCGAGGAGCCCGAGATCGCGGACCGGAGAACCGCGGACGCGGGAAGGATGCCACGGACCCACCGGGTTGCCTCCCCAGCGGTGCCCGACGCAGGAGTGCGGCCCGACGCTCCCGGAGCGCCGCGGAGGAGGAACCACCATGGCGACCACGGCACGTGACACAGGAGTTCGCGCGACCGGCACCCGCAGCACGGGTGCGACGCTCGCCCGGGGGGCGGTGGGCGGCCTGGCGGCCGGGGCGGTGTTCGCCGCGGTCACGATGTGGTTCATGGTCAGCATGGGCCAGCCGGCGACGATGCCCCTGATGATGATCGCCGCGATCGTGCAGGGGCAGGAGGCGCTCGCCGCCGGAACCGCCGGCCCGGCGCTGGGGGTGCTCGTGCACATGGCGCTGTCGCTGGCCTTCGGCCTCGTCTTCGCGGCGGCCACCGCCCGGATCCGTTCCAACGCCACGATCGCCGTCCTCGGCGCCGTGTACGGCGTCCTGCTGTACGTGGTGAACTTCCTGGTCCTGGCGCCGCTGGTGTTCCCGTGGTTCGGCCAGGCCAACCAGCCCTTCGAGTTCGTCGTCCACATCGTGTTCGGCGTCCTGGTGGCCTTCGCGGTGTTCCACCGCACGAGCGCCGGTTCCCGCACCTCCTGAGCCGGCGGCCGCCGATGATGTCGACTGGATGACGATTCCGATTGCGGCCCGGCATCGGGGGAAGGGTGAACACGAAACGACCCGGACCGGCCGACGAGGAGGTGCAGCGTGAGCGCGATCGGCGCGTACGGCTTCCTGTCCGACTGCTCCTCCGCGGCCCTCGTCGACACCTCCGGCTCGATCGACTGGTGGTGCGTGCCGCGCTTCGACTCGCCCTCGGTGTTCGGCCGGCTGCTCGACGCCGGGGCGGGGCACTGGCGCCTCGCCCCGGCGGCGGAGTTCACCTCGACCCGCGACTACGTGGGCGACTCCCTCGTGCTGCGCACCGTGCTGCGCACGGACGACGGCGCGGTGGCCGTCACCGACGCGCTGGGCATGCAGCCGGGTGCCCGCGGCCACGACATCGGGATGCGCCCCCCGCACGTCCTCCTCCGCGCCGTGGAGGGACTGGAGGGCAGCGTCGAGATGGGCGTGGAGGTCGCTCCCCGCCTGGAGTACGGCCTCACCCTGCCGCGCTGGCAGCCCCTGGAGGAGGGTGCGTGGGGCGCCCGCGCCGGGCCGGTGGAGCTGCGGCTCACCGCGGACGTCGCGCTGACCCCGGACGTCGGCGACCTGCACGGGCGGTTCACCGTCTCGGCGGGCGAGCGCAGGACGTTCCGCCTGGCCTACACCCCGTCGTACGCGGACGCCGGGCAGGCGGATCCCGCGGGGTGCGGCGCCGACGGCTGGAGCGCGCTGCAGGACACGGCGCAGGCGTGGCAGTCGTGGGCGGACCTGCACCCCGGCTACCAGGGGCGGCACCGCCGGCTGGTGCGCCGCAGCTCACTGGTGCTGCAGGGCCTCACGTACCAGCGCAGCGGCGCCGTCATCGCCGCCGCGACGACCTCGCTGCCGGAGGAACCGGGCGGGGAGCTGAACTGGGACTACCGCTTCGCGTGGCTGCGGGACGTCAGCCTCACCCTGCAGGCGCTGTGGGTGGCGGCCTGCCCCGACGAGGCGGACCGGTTCTTCCACTGGCTCGCCGGTGCGCTCGGTGAGGTGGGTGACCGGCCGCTGCAGATCATGTACGGGGTGCAGGGCGAGCGGGACCTGACCGAGCACGACCTGGACCACCTCGACGGCCACCGGGGCAGCCGCCCCGTCCGCGTCGGCAACGACGCGTGGAAGCAGCGCCAGCTCGACGTGATGGGCGAGGTGCTGTTCGCCGCGCACCTGCTGCGGGACCAGATCGGCGACTTCTCCGAGACGGTGCAGGGCCTGCTGGTCGCCCTGGCCGACCAGGCGGCCCGCGACTGGCACCTGCCCGACGCCGGCATGTGGGAGTCGCGCGGGCAGCCGCGCCACTACACGACCTCGAAGGTCCTGTGCTGGGTCGCGCTGGACCGCGCGATCGCACTCGCCGACCGCCTCGGCCCGCACGCGCGGCCGCAGGAGTGGGCGCGGACCCGGGACGAGATCCGCGCCGAGGTGCTCGCCCGCGCCTGGAGCGAGCGGGCCGGCGCCTACGCGGGCGCGCTGGGGTCGGACTCCCTCGACGCCTCGATCCTCCTGCTGCCGCTGCTGGGGTTCCTGCCCGCCGACGACCCCAGGATGCTGGCCACGATCGAGGCGGTCCGCCGGGAGCTCAGCGACGGCACGCTGGTGCGGCGCTGGGACGGCGACACGGCGGGTTTCCTCATCTGCAGCTTCTGGCTGGTGGAGTGCCTGGCCCTGGCCGGGCGGGTCGAGGAGGCCTCGCGCTGGTTCGACCGGCTCGCGGAGCGCGCCAACGACCTCGGCCTGCTGTCGGAGGAGGTCGACGCGGCGACCGGCGAGCTCCTGGGCAACTTCCCCCAGGCCTTCTCCCACGTCGGGCTGATCAACGCCGCCTGGCGGCTCACCGAGGCCACCGGACAGCAGGGGTTCGACGAGATGCAGTGAGACGACGCGCCGTGAGGCGACGCACGACCAGACGACACGCAGTGACCGGAACCACCCGCGCACCCGGACCGGGGACCAGACCGACAGGAGATCGCATCGTGACGCAGCAGAGGAACTCACCGCGGGTGGTCGTGGTCACCGGGTCCAGTGCGGGGCTGGGCCGTGCGATCGCGCACGCGTTCGCCGAGGCGGGCGATCACGTCGCGCTCCTGGCCCGCAACCGGGAGGGCCTGCAGGCCGCCGCCGCCGAGGTCCGGCGGCACGGCGTGCGGTGCCTGCCGGTGGAGGTCGACGTGAGCGACTCCGCGGCGCTCGACGCGGCCGCCGACCGGGTCGAGTCGGAACTCGGCCCGATCGACGTGTGGGTGAACAACGCCATGGCCGCGGTGTTCGCCCCGTTCCTGACCATCACCGCGGAGGAGTTCGACCGCGCCGTCGCCGTGACCCTGCTCGGGTCGGTGAACGGCACCCGCGCCGCCCTGAGCCGGATGACGCGGCGCGACTCCGGGCACGTCGTCCAGGTCGGCTCCGCCCTGGCCTACCGGGGGATCCCCCTGCAGTCGCCGTACTGCGCGGCCAAGCACGCCCTGAACGGCTTCTACGACTCCGTCCGCACCGAGCTGATGCACGAGAAGAGCTCCGTCCGGATCACGTCGGTGCACATGCCGGCCATGAACACCACGCAGTTCCGCCTCGGCCTGTCCAAGATGCCGAGGCGGGCCCAGCCGGTCCCCCCGATCTACCAGCCGGAGGTCGCCGCCCGCGCCGTGGTGTGGGCCAGCCGCCACCGGCGGCGGGAGGTCTGGGTCGGTGCCAGCACGGTCGCCACCATCCTCGGCAGCCGCGTCGCCGGCGGCCTCCTCGACCAGTACCTCAGCCGGACCGCGTACGACGCCCAGCAGACCGACGAGCGGCAGGACCCGCAGGCGCCGGACTACCTGTTCGACACCGTCGCCGGCGACCACGGCACCCACGGCCCCTTCGACGAGGTCGCCCGCACCCGCAGCGTGCAACTGCCGCTGACGATGCACCGCGCGCCCGTGCTCGCCGGGCTCGGCGCGGCGGCCCTGGCCGCCGGTGCCCTCGCGGCGTCCCGGCGCTGACGGCGGGCCCGCGGCACCCGGGAACCGGCGAGCACCCGGAAGCGCCGGATCGACGAGCAGCACCGGATCGACGACAGGAGCAGCACATGACCCGCCTTCCCGTCCGCGAACGTCCCGCAGGTCCCCCCGCCGCGAGCGTGCGCCCCTCCTCATCAGGCATCGGGCGCTCCTCCAGCGAAGCCGCCGAGGCGGTCAGCGACGCCCTGCGCCGGGGCGCCGGCCCGTACCTGGACCGCCGCCGCCGGACCGCCGCGCTGGCACTCGCAGCGATCAGTGCGTTCGTGCCGGTGGCGGCCTACCAGTCCGGCGTCCTGCGCCACCTCCCGGACCCGCCGCTGCCGGGCCTGGACTCCGACGCCGTCGACGCCTCCGGTGAGGCGTACAACGGCTGGAAGACCCCCGACGCGGCCCTGGGCATCGCCAGCTACGCCGTCACCCTGGCCCTGGCCGGGATGGGGTCCGCGGACCGCGCCACCAGCAGGCCGTGGATCCCGCTCGCCCTGGCCGCCAAGGTCGGGGTCGACGTCGCCAGTGCGCTGTACCTGAGCGCCGAGCAGGTCACCAAGCACAAGAAGCTGTGCACGTACTGCACGGTCGCCTCCGCGTTCACCGTGGCGATGCTGCCGCAGGTCCTGCCCGAGGCCCGCGCCGCCTGGCGGTCCTGGCGCCGCTGACGCGGTGACCGCCGCGCCGGCGTCCGCCCCGACGCCGCGGGAACGGGGGCGGCTACCGGCCGGCCGGGGTGAACGTGGTGGCCAGGGTCTCGAAGAGCCTGCGCTGCTCCGGCCAGTCCTCGTGCGGCGCGGACCAGTAGAGGGCGTAGGCCTTGTCGGGCCCGGTCACGAGGTTGCGGTCGATGACGTGCGTCCGCCCGTCCTTGCCGTAGCGGAACTCCAGGTCGGCGGCGTCCTCGGCGTAGTCCACCTGGACCCGCTCGAGGCGGACGCGCTGGTACCCGTCGAACCGCTCGGCCAGGGTGGGCTCCAGGGCCCGCCAGTCCTCGAGCGGGTCGGGCTTCGGCTCGTCCGTCTGGTCGACGAGCAGGTAGCGCGAGGAGCCCGGGTCCCGGAGGTAGACCCGCTGCCCCTTGCGCTCCGTGCGCCACCCGGCGGGCACGCCGATGCTGAAACCGCTGTCGTCGGTGTAGCTCTCCCAGCCGGCGGGGAGCTGCCCGGCGGCGGCCGGTGAGGCGTCGCCGTCCCCCGAACCCCCGTTCCCCGAGTTCCCGGACCCCGAGGTCCCGGACCCCGAGTCGCCGGGCTCCGAGTCGCCGGACTCCCCGTCCGCCGAACTCCCCTCCGCCGGGGACTTCGGCGCTTCCCGGGAGGGCTCCTCGGTCCCCGGCGCCTCCGCCCCGTCCGCGGAGTCGTCCTGCTCCGGGACGACCTCCTCCGGGGCGGCGCTCTCCTCCGGGGACGCGGCCCCGGGCGCGGCCGGGGCGCTCGCCGGGCCGCCGTTGGCGGGAGCACCGGCGGGATCGTCGTCCCCCGCCTGCACGGCGAAGGCCACCGCCCCGGCGGCCACCACCGCGGCCAGCACCGCGGGCACGAGGGCCCGGGAGCGCCGGCCGCCGTGCCCGGCGGCCGGTGCGCCCGCCCCGCGACCGGCCGGCGGCGCACCGGCGGGCCCGGCGGGAGGCCCGGACGGGACAGGAACCTGTGCGAGGGGCAGCGGCTGCGTCGTGGAGACCGACTGCGCCCCGGGGGCGGCGGCGGGGGGCGCGGCCGCCGGCGCCCACCGCGCGGCGGACCGCTCGGGACCGCCGCGGGCCGCGCGCTGCAGCAGCGGCCGGACCTGCGCGGAGGTCAGCCGCTCCTGCGGGTCCTTGCGCAGCAGCCCCGCGACGACCGGCTCCAGCTCCCCCGCGTGCGGGCGGGGCGGGACGTCGTCGGACACCACCGCCGTCAGGGTGGCGAGCGCGTCGCCGCGGTCGAAGGGCGGGAAGCCCTCCACCGCCGCGAACAGCAGGGCGCCGAGCCCCCACAGGTCCGAGGCCGGGCTCGCCGGTGCCCCGCGGGCCCGCTCCGGGGCGAGGTAGGCCGGGGAGCCCAGGACCATCCCCGTCTGGGTGATGGACGTCTCCCCCACCGCCTGGGCGATGCCGAAGTCCGCCAGGACGATCCGGTTGCCGGGGCCCCGCAGGACGTTGGCCGGCTTGACGTCGCGGTGGAGGACGCCGGCGGCGTGGGCCGCGTCGAGGGCGTCGAGCACGGCGAGGCCGATCCCGGCCGCCTCGGCGGGGGGCAGCGGCCCCTCCTCGCGGATGAGGTCGGCGAGGGTTCGGGAGGACAGCCGCTCCATGACGATCCAGGTGCGCTCGCCCTCCTCGACCACGTCGAAGACGGTCATCACCGCCGGGGAGGTCACCGCCGCGGCGGCCCGGGCCTCGCGGCGCGTGCGCTCCACGAGCTCCGCCCGCTCCGCCTCGGACAGCCCCGCGGGCGGGCGGACCTCCTTCACGGCGACGTTGCGCCTCAGGAGCTCGTCATGACCGTCCCAGACGGTGCCCATGCCCCCGCTGCCGAGGGGGGCGGAGAGTCGGTACCTGCCCCCGACAACCAGGTCCCCTGCGCTCGTCATCCCTCGATGCAAGCACCCACGGGGCGCTCCCGCACCCTCCGGGGCCCCCGCCCGCCGCTGCCGCCGCCGGCGCTCACCCCACTTCGAGGGCGCCGCGCAGGTCCAGGGTGTGGGCGGTGCGGTCCCGCTTGGCGAGCAGGTAGCGGGCGTTGGCCGGGGTGAGGTGGACCCCGGTGGGCACCGGCTCGACGACGTCGACGCCGAGGCCGGCGAGCTGCGCGGCCTTGTCGGGGTTGTTGCTCAGCAGGGCGATGCGGGTGGCGCCGAGGGCGGTGAGCATCTGCGCGGCGACGGTGTAGTCGCGTTCGTCGGCGCCGTGACCGAGGGCGAGGTTGGCCTCGTAGGTGTCGAGGCCGCCGTCCTGCAGGGCGTAGGCGTCGAGCTTGGCGTAGAGGCCGATGCCGCGGCCCTCCTGGCGCAGGTAGAGCAGGAACCCGCCGGCGTCCGCGATGCGCTCGACGGCCTCGCGCAACTGGGGGCCGCAGTCGCAGCGCTGGGAGCCGAGGACGTCGCCGGTGAGGCACTCGCTGTGGGGGCGCACGAGGGGCGGCACGCCGCCCGCGGACGAGCGCTCCACGGCCTGCTGCCAGGCGCCGAGGCCGAGGGCGAGGTGCTCGCGGCCGTCGGCGAGTCCGGTGAAGGTGAAGACGCGGGCGGTGGTGGCGTAGCCGTCGGCGAAGCGCAGGGGCACCTCGACGTCGGTGCGCACCGCGGCGGGTGGCACGGCGGGCGCCTGCGCCGCGCCCCGGCACTGCGCGGGGATGTCGGCGGAGGCGACTGGGGGGACCGGTGCCGTCATGGTGGCCCGCCTCTCTCGGGGGAGGTGCCGACGCTAGACAGCACTAGTTGTTGCGTCAACTACTTTCACCCGCAGCGCGGCCCGCCACCGCGTCGCACCCCGTCACCGCGTCGCGGGGCGCGTCCCCCGGACGGGGGAACCAGTCCGGCCACCCCGCTGCCGAGAACCCTCTGACAGGCAGGGATCCGACACGGGGGGCAGGCACGAGGTGCAGCAGCGCACGCAGGTCGTCAGCGCTCTGGCCGGGGCCGCACTGCTCGCGTCGGTGGGCCTGCTGGTCCCCGGGTTCCGCACCCCGCTGGCGGTCGTGGCCACCGCCGCCGGCGCGGTCCTCGTCCTCGCGGGCGTCCTCATCCACCGCCCCCTCAAGTCGATGCAGTGGCTGCTGATGGCGGCCATGCTGACCGGCCTCCTCGGCATGCAGGTCGCGACCGTCGTCGTGGGACCGGAGAGCTCCTGGGCGCTCGCACTGCTCACCGCGGCCCGCGCAGCCGGGTTCGCGTGCATCCCGCTGGTCCTGCTCTCCCGCGAGACCGGCGAGGACCGGCCGCGGATGACGGCGGAGCTGCCGATCGCCGGCGCCGGTGCGGCCCTGCTCGCCGTGCAGGTGGCGCTGATGATCGCAGCGCACCGCGACCCGGCCCCGCCGTGGTGGGAGCTGCTGGTCCCCGCGTTCGACGTGTTCGCCCTCGTCATGCTGCTCCACGTCTTCCTCTCCCGCCGCGGGCTGGAGCGCAGCGCCGTGCTGGGCATGGCCGGTGGCGTCACGTTCCTCCTCACCGACCTCCTCGTGGCCGTGGCGGGGCAGGACACGGCCCACCCCGGCGACTCCGTCCTCTCCCTGACGGCCGCGGGCTCCCTGCTCATCGGCCTCTCGGCGATGCAGTCCGACATGCACCACTTCGGCGGGGTCAGCCCCGGCCGCCCCGTGCACTCGGCCTCCGCCCGCCTGCTGGCCGCCCTGCCCGCCTTCGCCACCGCGCCGGCCCTGTGGGTGCTGGGGCTGGCGGGCCTGCTGCCCCCCTCGGGCGAGATCCTCGTGGTCCCGGCGGGCTACCTGCTCGCCGGCGCCGGCCTGGCCGTGGCGCTGGTGGCCCTGCGCCGCGCCGAGCGCACCTCCGAGCGCGACCCCCTCACGGACCTCGTCAACCGCCGTGGGCTGCTGCCGGCGGTGGAGGAGCTGCGCCAGCGGATGCCCGAGGGCGGGCTGGAGGTCTGCCTGGTGGACCTCGACGACTTCAAGCAGATCAACGACAGCCGGGGCCACGAGGTCGGCGACCAGCTCCTCGTGGAGGTCGGCCACCGCCTGCGCGCCGCCGTCGGCGACCGGGGCGTGGTCTCGCGCACCGGCGGGGACGAGTTCCTCGTGGTCGTCGCGTCCTCCGGCGACGGCTGGGGCGCCGGGGACGTGGTGCTGACGGCGCTCGACCCGCCCTTCGAGTGCGCCGGGGTGCCGACGCTCGTGACGGCCAGCGTGGGGGTCGTGACCCTGCCGCCGGGGGCCTCGCCCTCGATGGTGCTGGCCGACGCCGACGTCGCCATGTACGCCGCGAAGCAGGCGGGCAAGGGCCGCGCCCTGACCTACCGGCCGGAGCTGCGCGACCGGGTGCTCGGCGACTTCGGGATGCAGCGGGAGCTGCGGGCGCTGCTGGACGGGGCGGATCCCGACGAGGTGGGGCGCATGATCGTCCTGTACCAGCCGATCGTCGCCCTCGCCCCCCTGCGGGTGTCCGGCGCGGAGGCCCTGGTGCGCTGGGAACACCCGCACCAGGGGATGCTCCTCCCGGCCGTGTTCCTCGACCTCGTCGAGGCGGCGGGCCTGGGCGCCCGGCTCGACGAGCACGTCATGACCGAGGCCGCGCGCCAGCTCGCCGCCTGGGACGCGGAGGGCCTGCCCCGGCTGGAGCTGAACCTGAACCTGGGCATCGGCAGCATGCGCCGGCCGAACCTGGGCCGGGTCGTCGCCACCCTGGTGGAGCGCTACGGGCTCACGCCGGACCGCTTCCACCTGGAGATCACCGAGCACGACGAGCTGCCCGTGGAGGGTCCCACCGCCTCCACGTTCGCGGCGCTGGCCGCGGGCGGGTTCCAGATCAGCCTGGACGACTTCGGGGTGGGGTACACGTCCCTGACGTACCTGCGCCGCTTCCCGGTCTCGATCGTGAAGCTCGACAAGTCGCTGACCTCGCTCATCGAGGACTCCGGCGACGTGCCGCTGATGCAGGGCATCGCGGCGCTGTGCCAGGCGCTGGACGTGAAGCTGCTGGCGGAGGGCGTGGAGAACCCCGAGCAGGTGCCCGTGCTGCGGGAGCTGGGGGTGCAGTTCGCGCAGGGCTTCCACTTCGCGCGGCCGCTGACCGCGACGCAGTTCGCCGACCTGGTGCTGCGCGCGGAGCGCGGTGAGGACGTCGCCGCGGAGCTGGGGGTGCCGATCCTGCGGCCGGGGCTGCGGGAGCTGCCCGCCCCGCGGACCCGGGGTGAGGAAGACGACACCCCCCGGGCGCGGGAGGCGCTCTCGCGGGCGGTCACACTGGGACGGGAGCCGGCAGAGGGCTCCTGACCCGCCCGCAGCCGCACCCGGAGGAACCCCCCGTGCCGCACCGCCAGACCGCCGTCCTGTTCCGCGCCGTCGCCGTCGCCGAGGCCGTCTCGTGGGCGGCGCTGCTGGTGGCGATGTTCCTGAAGTGGGTCCTGGTCGTCGACACCCCGCACGAGGGTGGCGTGCCGGTCGCCGGCCGGATCCACGGCGCCCTGTTCATGCTCTACGTGGCGGTGGCGCTGGTGGCCGCCCGGACCTTCCGCTGGAACTGGAAGACCGCGCTGCTGGCGCTGGTCGCGGCCGTGCCGCCGTTCGCCACGGTCGTCTTCGAGCGCTGGGCGACGCGCCGCGGCATGCTCGACGCCGGCGCGGACGCCGCCGGGGCCCCCGCCCGGGGCTGAGCCCGTCCCCTCGCACGGAGAGGGCCCCTGCCGCCCCGGACCCGCTCCGGGACCGCGGCGGGGGCCCTCTCCGCGTGGGGTCCGTCAGAGGTAGCGCAGCGGGTCGAACTCGGCCAGCGGGATGATCCGGATGCGGGGCAGGACGACGTTGAACCCGCGCACCTCGTCCTCGAGGTCGAACACCTCCAGGCCGCGTTCGCGCAGCGGCGTGTACCCGGCGTTGACGAACTCCCGGAACGCGAGCAGCCCGACGCGGCGGTCCCCGCCGAGCAGCGCCTCCACCTGCGGCAGGAAGTCGCCGTCGTGGCTGCCGAGGAGGACGTCGCCGTCGCGGTCCACCAGCGCGTCGAGGGTGCGCTGGATGCCGATGTCGACGACCTTGTCGCCCGGGCCGCCGGCCAGCGGGATGGGCTGGTAGCCCAGGGCCAGCAGCGCCTGCACGAACGGCAGCGGCATGTACCCGGACGTGGCGTTGAGGAAGAACAGGCCCTTGGCCGGCTGGTCCCAGCGGCGGCGGGCGAAGTCGAGGACGCGGTCCCAGCGGGGCCGCTGCTCCGGGGTGGGGCGGTCGTTGAGGATCGAGCCGCCGAGGGTGGCGTCGATGTTCTCGCCGTCGATGATGACGTACGTCTGCCCCGATGCCATCTCGCCACCCTACTGCCGGGTCCTCCGGCGGCTCCGCGACGTCGCCCTACGCTGACGCGGATGGCGAGCATCCTGTCCGTGAACCTCGGCGCCCGTCGCCCCGTGGCGGCGAAGTCGGGGTTCAGCGGCATCGACAAGCGCCCGGCCGGGGGTCCCGTGCACGTGAGCGCCCCCGGCCCGAAGGGCACGGGCGGCAGCGGCCTGGCCGGTGACGTGGTCTGCGACACCGAGCACCACGGCGGGGACGACCAGGCGGTGTACGCCTACGCCCGCGAGCAGTACGCCGTGTGGGAGGGGCTGCTGGGGCGGGCCCTGGCGGCGGGGACGTTCGGGGAGAACCTGACGACCGCGGGCGTGGACGTCGACGGCGCGGTGATCGGCGAGCGCTGGCGGGTAGGCCCGCAGCTCGAGCTCCAGGTGAGCTGTCCCCGCATCCCGTGCCAGACGTTCGCCGTCCGCATGGGCGAGCCGCGCTGGGTGCGGCGGTTCACCGAGCACGGCGCCTCGGGCGCCTACCTGCGGGTGCTGCAGGCGGGGCCGGTGCGGGCGGGGGACGCCGTGGAGGTCCTCGACCGGCCGGCGCACGGCGTCACGGTGGCCACGGCCTTCCGGGCGCTGACGACGCGGCCGGACCTGCTGCCGCTGCTGCTGGAGGTGCCCCAGTTCCCCGCGGCGGAGCGGGAGGACCTGGCCCGGCGCCTGCACCGCTGATCGGGCCTCGCGGCTGACCGGGCCTCGCGGCTGACCGGGCCTCGCGCAGGGCGGCTCCCGCCGGTCGGCTCCACACTGGAGGGGCAGGGGCGCGAGCGGGAGGGAGGGGCGGATGCGCGAGGGCGGGGCCGCACGGGAGCCGGCGCGCGCGTGGAGCGACCGGGACAGCGCGCTGTGGCACACGTGCGAGATCGCCGCCGACCTCGCCGCCGGCGCGGTGCCGCAGCCGCGGCTGGACATCGCCACCCCGTTCCCCCCACGGTTCGCGGCCGACGAGCGGTTCTGGGCCGCCGGCCCGTTCGACCTGCTCGCGCTGCGCGCACCGGAGGGCGCCCCACCGCGTGGCGCTCCCCGCTTCTTCCTCGCCACCGGCGCCGGTGGGCTGGCCGCGACGGCCGCCGTGGCCCTCGCCAGGGCGGCCGGCGATGCGCGCCGCCGCGCCGAGGAGGAGCGGCGGGCGGCGCCGCGGTGGGTGCGGGTCGACGCCGGCGCCCTCGCCGTCAGCGGTTGCGGGATGTACTGGCACACCCCTGCGGCGCTGCTGACGTGGGACTGGGGCTCCGTCACCTCGGCGGAGGTGCTGGAGCCGGGCGCGGTGCACCTGACCGGCGAGGGACCGGCCGGCCCCGGGTCGTGGATCCTGCGCTCCGACTGGGCGGAACTGGTGTTCGTGACCTGGGCGCTGCAGCGGCACCCCCGCCACCCCCAGCTGCGCAGCGGCGGGTGGCTCCCCCCGGGATGGCTGTCGTGGTGCGCGACGCAGCCGTACCCGACCCGGCTGGCGTCCGCGGCGCTGCCACCGGCCGGGACGCGCCAGGTGGGCGGGCACCCGCACTGACCCGGCGGGCGCGCGGCCGGTCGCGGACCTCCCGCTCGACCACCGCTCGGTAGGACTCGGGGTGCCCCGCGGGCAGGCCGACGTGCTCGTCGCGGAGGAACGCGCGAGAACCGGCCGGCCTCCGCCCTCCGCGGCGACGAGTTCGACGACCTGCCGGCTCACGACGTCACCGGCTGCGCCGCGAAGGCCGGTTCCCCGCCGACCCAGGTCGCCCGCGTGCGCAGCCCGTCGTCCATCCAGACGAGGTCGGCGACGGCACCGGGGGCGATGCGTCCCAGGTCCGGGCGCCCGATCAGGTCGGCGGGGACGCGGGTGGCCGCGTCCACGGCGGTGACGAGGTCGACGCCGATGCCCACGGCGTTGGCGACCGCCTCGTCGAGGCGCAGCACGGAGCCGGCGAGCGTGCCGTCCTCCCGCAACGGCGGCCGGCCGTCCTCGAGGATCACCGCTTCGCCACCGAGTCGGTAGCGCCCCGGCGGCATGCCGGCGGGTGCGGCGGCGTCGGTGACCAGGGCGATGCGGCCGGGCGCCGCCGCGAAGGCGACCCGGCACGACGCCGCGGCGACGTGGTGCAGGTCGAGGATGAGCCCGAGCGTGAGGCGCTCGTCGGCCAGCGCCTGGCCGACGACCCCCGGTTCGCGGTGGTGCAGCGGGCGCTGGGCGTTGAACAGGTGGGTGACCTTCCGCGCGCCCGCGCCGGCCGCGGCCTCGACCTGCTCTGCGGTGGCGTCGGTGTGCCCGAGGCTGACGAGCACACCCGCCGACGCCAGGCGCCGCACGGCGTCCAGGCCGCCCGGTCGTTCCGGGGCCAGGGTCACCAGCGCCAGGAGGTCGCCCCCTGCCTCGAGGAGGGCTTCGACCGCGGCCGGTTCCGGGTCGCACAGGTGGGCGGGGTCGTGCGCGCCGCGGCGGTTCGCGGCCAGGAACGGGCCCTCCACGTGCACCCCGAGGACGCGGGCCCGGGGGCGGGCGGGCAGGCGCGGCAGGAGGGCCGCGGTGCGGCGCAGCGCCGCCGCGAGGTGCGGCACGGGCGCGGTGATGAAGGTCGGGAGCAGCGACGTGACCCCCGTGGCCGGCAGGGCGGTCGTGAGCTCGTCCCACTGCCGCTCGCTCGCGTCGACGAAGTCGGTGCCGAAGCAGCCGTTGACCTGCAGGTCGACGAGGCCGGGCAGGAGGACCCCGGAGTCCAGCACGACGTCGGCGCCCGCCGCCGACAGCGGGCGGACCCCCGTGATCCGCCCGTCGACGACCTCGACGACGCCGTCGTGCAGCAGCCCGCCGGGCGTGACGACCCGTGGTGCGGCGATGGTGACCATGTCCCCCGCTCCGTGGTGGTGGTGCCCGGTGGCGGCCCGCCTGAGCACCTCCGGTCAGGACGCCGTCAGGGCCCCGGCCAGACCGGGCAGGACCTCTCCCAGCGGGGCGTCCACCCGCACGTCGGCCTTGGCGTCGCCGCGGGTGGGGCCCTGGTTGACGATGGCGACGGGGATGCCGCGCTTGGCGGCGTGCAGCACGAACCGGTAGCCCGACATGACCGTCAGGGACGAGCCCAGCACGAGCACCGACCGGGCGGCGTCCACCATCGCGAAGCTCTCCTCGACCCGGTCGCGCGGAACCGTCTCCCCGAAGAACACGACGTCCGCCTTGAGCGCGTCCGCACCGCAGCGAGGGCAGCCCACCATCCGGAACCCCGCGACCTGCTCGTCGCTCAGGTCGGCGTCGCCGTCGGGGTTGAGCGCGGTGAGCTCCCCGAGCCGGGCGTCGAACTCGGGGTTCGCCTCGGACAGGCGACAGGACAGCTCGTCGCGCGGGCTGACGTCGCCGCAGGACATGCACACGACGCGGTCGAGGTTGCCGTGCAGCTCGACGACGCGCCGCGACCCGGCCGCCAGGTGCAGGCCGTCGACGTTCTGCGTGACCGTGCCGCCGACCAGACCGGCGGCCTCCAGCTCCGCGACGGCCAGGTGGCCGGAGTTGGGCCGGGCGCGGCGGAAGCGCCGCCAGCCGACGTGGCTGCGCGCCCAGTAGCGGCGCCGGCCCGCGGCCGAGCCCGTGAACTCCTGGTACGTCATGGGCGTGTGCCGCTGCAGGGAGCCGTTGGGACCCCGGTAGTCCGGGATGCCCGAGTCCGTGGAGAGGCCGGCGCCGCTGAGCACGACCACGCCGCCGGCGGCCACCACGTCGCGCAGCGCGGCGGTCCCGGCGGGCACGGGGCCCGCCGTCTCGGGGTGCGGGCCCGGTCGCATCGTCACCGGCACATCGTCACCCGCCTCGGCGCCGCTGTCGCGCGGGGCGGCTGCGCCTGCTGCGGCGCCGGCGACCGCCCGCTGCGGCGGGACAGCGCGCTGCCGGTCTCCCGCGGAGGCCGTCGCACCGTGGTTGGCTGACGGGATGCGCTTCCCGGTCAGCCAACCGTGCGAGACGGGCCGGCTGCCCGTCGGCGACGGGCACGTCCTGCACTGGGAGCAGCACGGGAACCCCCGCGGCAGGCCCGCGCTGGCACTGCACGGCGGACCGGGTTCCGGTGCGGGGCCGTGGATGACGACCCTGTTCGACCCCGGCGCCCACCGCCTCGTGCTGCACGACCAGCGCGGCTGCGGGCGCAGCACCCCCCACGCCGGGGAGCCGGGCGTCGACCTGTCCACGAACACCACGTGGCACCTCGTGGCCGACGTCGAGCGCCTGCGCGAGCACCTCGGCATCGACCGCTGGCTCGTCTACGGCGGATCGTGGGGTTCCACCCTGGCCTTGGCCTACGCGCAGACCCACCCGGAGCGCGTCGAACAGCTCGTGCTGGGTCCGGTCACCCTGACCCGGCACGCGGACGTGGAGTGGCTCAGCCGGGGTGCCGGCGCGTTCCTGCCGCGGCAGTGGGAGGCGCTGCGCGACCATCTGCCCCCGCAGGAGCGCGACGGGGACCTCACCGCCGCCTACGCCCGGTTGCTGGCCGATCCGGCGACCGCGGAGGCGGCCGCGCGGGCGTGGTGCGAGTGGGAGGAGGCCCTCGTCGCCCACGAGAGCGGTGGGCGGCGCAACCCCCGCTACGACGATCCGCGCTTCCGCCTGGGTTTCGCCCGCCTGGTGACGCACTACTTCTCCCACGCCGCCTGGCTGGCCGACGGCGAGTTGCTGGCGGGCGCGGCGGCCCTGCGCGGCATCCCCGGTGTGCTCGTCCACGGGACCCTGGACCTGGCGGGCCCGCTGGAGGCCGCCTGGCGGCTGCACCGGGCGTGGCCGGGGAGCGAACTCGTCGTCGTCGACACCGCCGGGCACACCTCGGCGGGCATCGGCGACGCGGTCGCCGCCGCGATCACCCGGTTCGCCGCCGGTGGCGGTCCGCCCTGAGTGCGGCGCTGCTCAGGCAGGGCGGACGGGTTGCCGCAGGATGGTGCGCAGTTTCCCGGGCGGGGTCCTGCGGGCGTCCCTGAGGTAGATCTCGTGGTGGTCGCCGCCGAACGTGAGGCCGCGGGCGGGCATGAACTCGCGGTGCAGGCGGGCCAGGACCGGTCCCTCGTCGTCGTAGGGGCCGACGTGCAGGATCTGCGCGCTGAGCCCCTCGTCCAGCGTCCGCAGGCCCAGCAGTTCCAGGGCGGGCAGCCGCTTCCTGCGACCGGCGGCGGCCCGCGCGCGCTCGACCTCCTCCGCGGTGATCCACCCCGGCTGGGCGATGAGCATCGTCCACTCCCAGCCGTCCTTGTCGCGCCGGATGAACGAGGCGGTGTCGGCTGCGCGCCACAGGCCCTCCAGCGGCGCCACCGTGAAGTCCCGTTCCCGCTCCCGCCTGCTGAGGAACTTCAGCGCGTACGCCACCGAGAAGAGCGCCTCGACGGCCTCGACGTACTCCGGGGACGTGTTGGGGTCCCCTCGTCCGTCCACGGCGAGGACGGTGGACGGCGGAACGTCGACGAGCACGAACTCCTCGCGCGGCGCCCGGTACAGGTGCCGGTGCACCCGTTTGACGTCGTACTTCTCCAGCGTTCCTGCGGTCATCTCAGGAGGTCCTCCGTCCAGGCGGCGTCCGCGAGGAGCATCGCCCTGCCGTAGTCGAAGAGCGCCGCGGCCTGCGAGGGGAGGGGTTCCTGCTCGCGGGAGCGCCGGTCCAGTTCCTCGAGCTGGGCGCGCAGGGATCCGAGGCGGCGGCGCAACCGTTCCTGCACGGCGGGGGAGGTGAGTTCGCGGCTGTTGGCGATGCCGATGAGGACGCGCCCCCGCACCGGCGACGGGGTGTCGAGGGCGTCGAGCGACTGCTCCTCGGTGATCCGGTGCCCGGTGGCGGTGAGCCGGTGCACCGAGCGCCGCGAGCCGGCCGGCGCCGGGTCCCTCTCGACCAGGCCCCGCGCGACCAGCTTGTCGAGCAGGTAGTAGATCGAGGAGGAGCCGAGGGACGTCCACTGCCGCATCCCGCGCTCCTCGACCGTCCGGTCCAGGTCGTAGCCGTGCCTCGGTCGCTCGGCCAGGAGCCCGAGGACCGTCAGCTCCGCATCGGTCAGGCGATCGGCCATCGCACTACTCTAGTACTGGAGTAGTCGCCGGGCCAGATCCCGCCCGCTGCGCACCCGCCGCATCCCGCGCGGCTCCTGCGGGCAGACTCTCGGCGCGGGGACGGCGAGCCGGACGAGGACGAGGAGAACCGAGTGCGACGCGGCTGGACGAGGACGAGCGGCCTGGTGCTGCTCGCGGTGGTGGCCGCCGGCTGCGGTGGGGGCGTCGACGACGCCGAGGAGCAACTGGCCGAGAACTTCCTCGACCCGCTCGCCGACGCCGGCATCACCACGGTCGTGGAGGACACCTGCCGCTACGGCGGCATGCCCGTCGAGGGGGTCTGGCACCTGCAGACGCACATCCGGCTGCACGCGCCGAAGGAGGAGGTGATCGACGCCCTCGCCGAGGGCGGCGGGGTCTTCATCGAATCCGACCGGGAGCCGCGGCCGGTGTGGCAGGAGGGCACCCAGCCCGGCGGGGGTGGCGGCTGGCCGGGCGAGGGCAGGTACGGCTGGCACGGCTCGGTGAGCGCCGAGGGTGCGGAGTCGGTCCTCCGGGTGGTGTTCAACAACGCCGAGCACGACGGCCTGGAGGGTGTCACCGGCTGGGCGGAGGTCTGCCCCGGCATGTGACCCGGCACGGGGAACGGGCCGCTCCGGGCGTGGCAGGCTGCGCCCGTGGACGCGACGCTGCGGACCCCCCGCCTCCTCCTGCGCCGCTGGCGCGAGGACGACCTGGACCCCTTCGCCGCGCTCAACGCCGACCCCGAGGTGATGGAGCACTTCCCCGCTCCCCTCGACCGCGCGGCCAGCGACGCCCTCGCCGCCCGCTGCGACTCCCACCTCGCCGGGCACGGCTGGGGGCTGTGGGCGGTGGAGGTGGCCGAGGGCGCGGACGCGGGCCGGTTCGCGGGTTTCACCGGGCTCGCCGTGCCGTCGTTCGAGGCGCCCTTCACCCCGTGCGTCGAGGTGGGGTGGCGGCTGGCGCGCTGGGCGTGGGGCCGCGGCTACGCCACCGAGGCGGCGCGGCGGGCGCTCGCGGTGGGGTTCGACGACCTCGGGCTGCCGGAGGTCGTCTCCTTCACCGCCACTGCGAACACCCGCTCCCAGGCGGTCATGCGCCGCCTCGGCCTGCGCAGGGACCCCGCGGACGACTTCGACCACCCGGCGCTGCCGGCGGGGCACCCGCTGCGCCGGCACGTGCTGTTCCGGCTGCCCGCGGCGGAACCTCAGCGCAACCGGAACACCACGGCGTGGCGGACGGCGGCGCTCTCCAGCGACGGGTCCGCGGCGATGCCGTAGCGGGCGACCTCCACGAGGGCGCGGCGCGGCAGGAACGCCCGGCCGGGGTCGCCGACGAGGACGTCGAGCCCCGCGTCGCGGCAGCGGTGCAGCCAGGCGAGGAACCGCTCGGCCATCCGGCGCTCGTACCAGACGTCGCCCGCGATCACGAGGTCCACCGCGGGCGGGTCCCCGCCCAGGAGGTCGGCGACGAGCACCTCGACCGCCACGTCGTTGAGGGCGGCGTTCTCCCGGACCGCCACCGCACTGAACTCGTCGACGTCCACGGCCAGGACGCGGGCCGCCCCCGCGGTGGCGGCGGCGACGGCGCACAGGCCGGAGCCGGAGGCCAGGTCCAGCACCGAGCGGCCGGCGACGACGGTCGGGTGGTCGAGCAGGTAGCGCGCCACGGCCTGCCCGCCGGCCCACGCGGCGGCCCAGAACGGCGGCTCGGTGCCCGAGCGCCCGAAGCGCTCCTCGACCTGCTGCCACAGGGCGGTGGTGTCCTCGGCCAGGAGCAGCCGCAGCTCGGGCACCAGCTCCGGGCGCACCGGCCGGGTGCCCGCGAGGACGAAGTCCCGCATCGCGTCGGCGCCCGGCGTCGTCGTCATCGCCCCATCCTGCGCCACGCCGCCGGGCCGCGCCGGGTTCACCCACCTGATCTCCGTCCGGGGCTAGATTGCTCCGGGCCGCCTGCTGCACGGGCGGCCGCGCGGGGTGGCTGCACGGGGTGCACGACGGGTCTGGAGGAGCGTGTGACCGAGGACTCCAGGTCCGAGCGCAGCGACGCGGGCTCCTTCGCCCCCCACGTCCCCTACATCGCCCCCCGCAAGCGCCGTGACGGCGGCCCCGCCGGGTCGCTGGAGCAGGCGCGGGAGCGCGAGCGGGCCCTGCGGGCGGCGGAGCGGGGACCGGCGCAGCGGGACCCGCGGACGTGGGTGGCCGCTGCGCTGCTCGTCGCGGCGGTCGTGGCGCTGCTGCTCGGCGGGGCCCTGCTGGGCCCGGCCCTGTGCCTGGCCGCGCTGCTCGCCGCCGCCGCGGTGATCGCGCCGCGCTACCGCCGCGGCGCCGCCGACCGCGCGCTCACCGCGCAGATCCGCCGGGAGCGGCACACCGCCAGGGCGCTGGAGGAGCTCCGCGGCCACGGCTGGACCGTGCTCCACGACCGCCTGGTCCCGGGCACGGAGCACCGCGTCGCCCACGTCCTGGCCGGCCCCGCGGGTGTCGTCGTCGCCACTCCGCTCCCCGTGCACGGCCCCGTCCACCAGCGCGGCGACGCCCTCATGACGGGGGACGTGATCCTCACGGAGTGGTTCGGCGCCCGCTGGTGGGAGGTCGAGCAGATCAACGAGGAGCTGGCGCAGCGGCTGTCCGGGTGGCCGTGGAAGGGCCCGATCTACCCGGTCGTCCTCGTCTCCCCGGAGTCGAGGGGCCTGCTCGCGAGGCTGCGGCGGGAGCCGGCCGTCCCTGCGCGCTTCCCGTTCGCCTACCGCGACGTGGCGCTGCGCTCCACCGACCGCGTGCGGCACTGGGTGACGGCGATGCCCGCGCCGCTCGGGCAGCTCGCGGTCGCGGAGCTGACGTCGGAGCTGGCTGACGCCTGCCCGCCGGCGGCGACGGCGGACTGAGGGCCGGCGAGGGCGGGGACCGGCACCGACCCCGACGGGCCGAGGCGTCCGCTCGCCACCTCACGTCCGCTGGGTCGCTGAGGAGCCCGCGAGGTGGTGCGCGGTGCGCACCCTGCTAGGACTGCGGGTGCTCGCTGCCTGCCTGGTCGCCCATCCACCGCGCGGCGAAGACCGCGGCGGACGTGGGACGGCCGATGTGGAAGCCCTGGGCGTACCCGCAACCGAGGTCTGCCACCAGCTGCAGCTCCTCGGCGCTCTCCACCCCCTCCGCCACGCAGCTCAGCCCGAACTCCTGGGCCAGACCGCACACCGCCGCGATGAGCGCGGCGTCGCGCGAACCCGCCTCCGTACCGCTGACGAAGGAGCGGTCCACCTTCAGCTGGTGCACGGGCAGGTGGCGCAGGTGGGCCAAGGACGAGTAGCCGGTGCCGAAGTCGTCGATCGACAGGTTCGCGCCGAGGGAGGCCAGCGCGTGGACCGCCTCGCTCATGTTCGAGCGCTCCGACATCAGCGTCGTCTCGGTGATCTCCAGACTCAGCTCGGCCGGGGAGAGGTCGTTGTCCCCGATCGCGCGCTCGACGCTGGTGAGGAGGGCGGCGCCGAGCTGCTGCGGGGAGAGGTTGACAGCCATCCGGAAGCCACTGGGCAGCAGGTTCCGCCCCTTCCACTCGCCGAGCTGGTGCAGCGCCTCGCCGAGGACCCACTCCCCCAGCGGCACGATGAACCCCGTCTCCTCTGCCAGCGGGATGAACTGGTCCGGCGGGACCGGGCCGATGCCGGGGCGGTTCCAGCGCAACAGCGCCTCAGCGCCGTGCAACCGCCCCGTGGACACGTCGATGACCGGCTGGTAGTGCACGGCCAGCTCGCCGTGCTCGAGCCCCCGGCGCAGGGCCTGTTCGACGTCGAGGTGCCGCAGGGCCTGGTAGCGCAGACCCGCCTCGAAGCGGGAGGCGCGGTTTCGCCCGAGCTCCTTGGCCAGGTACATCGCGGTGTCGGCCTCGCGCAGGAGGTCCGCCGGGCGGTGGTGCTGGTGGGCGAGGGTCACCCCGATGGAGGCGGTGATGCGCAGCTCCCGCCCGTCGACCTCGGCCGGCTGCTGGAAGGCGTCGACAATCCGCTGGGCGATGGCCTCGGCGACCGCTGCGTCGGTGTCCTCGCACAGGACCATGAACTCGTCACCGCCGAGGCGGGCGACCGTGTCGGTGGCACGGGCCACCTGGCTGATGCGGTGGGCGGCGTGGATGAGCAGGTTGTCACCGACGTCGTGGCCGAAGGAGTCGTTGACCAGCTTGAAGCGGTCCAGGTCGATGAACAGCAGCGCGACGGACGTGCCGCGGGCGTGGCGGTGCAGCGCGTGCTCCAGGCGGTCCATCAGCAGTCGCCGGTTGGGAAGGCCCGTGAGGGCGTCGTGCAGGCCGAGGTGGGCCAGTCGGCTCTCGGCGCGGCGGAGCAGGACGGCGTCGATGTCGCGTCGCAGCTCCTCCGCCTCGGAGACCTCCACCGGGTCCCAGGGCAGGCAGCGCCCGGAGACGCTCTGGCGCCAGGCGGAGAAGGAGTTGCGTGGCGACAGCGGGGTCTCGCGGTTCAGCGGTGACTGGTCGCCGAGCCAGTCCACGCTCTGGTCGACCTCGCGGCGGAACCAGGCGACGTAGTCGCGGTCGCTGCCGAACGGCACCAGCACCAGGCCGGCGGCTGCGGGCAGGAGCCCGGCGAGTTCGGGGTGGTCGGTGGGCAGCGCATCGGTGACGAGCGGGAGGTCACCTCCTGCACCGCTGCGCAAGCGGTCGACCACGGCCTGCACCTGCGGCTGCGGCGGGGTGGTCCCCAGCGCGGTGAACTCCTCCTCCAGGCAGATGACGGCGCCGTCCGCAGGAACGAGGTCGAGCACCGTGACCTCGCCCCGGGTGAGGCCCTCGGCGACGTCGTCGCTGCCGACCATCTGCTCGACCAGCCGGGTCCGCAGGTGCTGCACCTCGAGCCGTCTCCTCAGCCGCTGCGTCTCCTGCAGACCGGTGAGCCTGGCGGTGAGCTGCTGGGCCAGGAACTCGCAGACCCGGCGCAGCGGATGGGGCACGTGGCGCGCCGTCCGGTCGCCGCAGGAGATCATCCCGATCAGCTGCCCGTCGTGCACCACGGGCAGCGACAGGCTCGCCCCGATCCCCATGTTGCGCATGAACTTCTCGTGGTGCGGCGACACGGCCCGCAGCTGGGCCAGGCTGAGGTCGAGGGGCACCTGCCCACCGACGGGGCCGGACGTGACGAGCTCCGCAGGGCCCTCGTCCGCGAGGACGATCATCCGTGACGGCTGCAGCACGTACAGCCTGCGTGCCTGGGCGGGGATGTCGGAGGCGGGGTAGTGCAGCCCCAGGTAGGGCTCGAGCTGCCCGGACCGGTCCTCCGCGACCACCTCCCCGTGACCGTCGGGGTGGAAGTGGTACACCATGACCCGCTCGAAACCGGTGAGGTGGCGGACCTGCTGCGCCGCGGCCGTGCGCAACTCCTCGACGGTCTCGCAGCGGGAGAGCCGGCGCATGCCGGCGTGCAGGTCGGCGAGCAGCCGGTCCGGCGAGGCGGCGGTGGAGCGCTCGATCTCGACGACGAGGGGGCCACCGGCCTCGTGGGCGACGACGTCGACGCCCCGACCATCGATCCTGGCGCGGAACGCGGAGACGGCATCGTCTGCTGCTGCGGTCGGGCCGGTGCGCAACCGCCGGGAGGGTCCCTTCCCGATCACCACCTCGAGGTGCTGGCCGAGAACCACCTCGGGGGGTCCGCTCAGGAGCCTGCTGCAGTTGGCACTGACCTGCAGGACCTCGTGCGTCACCGGATCGGCGGCGAGCAGGACACCGTGGGGTTGCACTGCGCCGGGGACGTGGATCGGTTCCCGGGCGCACTCGTCGAGCCGTCTGCGCTCGTCGTCGGGGAGGAGGTCCTCCACCCGCGTCACGTCGCTCACGTCGGCGGTCCGGCCTGCGCAGAGCAGGCGGGTGCGGCCCTGCCGTGGAGCGGGCCGCCTGTCGGGACGGGCATGCTCACCTCTTCCCGCTCGAGGGGCACATGACGTCGCCACTACACTCAGCGTAGCCGGACTGCACCTCTTCGTTGAGCGCCGCACCGGATGTCGATCCGGGTCGCGGACGGCGCGTTCAGGCCTCCCGACCCCGCCCCGCCAGCACCGCGTCCAGCCCCGCCACGAGGAACCGGTAGCTGCGGTCGACGTCCCGGGGCAGGCCGAAACCGCCCTCGACCTCCAGCGTGGCGAACCCGTGCAGGGCCGCGCGCAGGGCCCGCGCGGCGTCCACGGCCTCGTCGCCGGCGAGGCCGTAGCCGGCGAGGACGGCGAGCACGGTCCGCAGCACCCCGTCGGCCGCGGCGAGGTGCTCGGCGTCGCCCGGGTCGGGCGCGCGGACGGTCGCGGCGTAGCGGCCGGGGTGCCGGCGGGCGTAGTCGCGGTACGCGTCGGCCACGGCGTGCAGGGCGTCGGCTCCGGACCGGCCGAGGGCCGCCCCACCCAGCGCCTCCCCGAGTTCGCGCGTGGCGAGGACCGCCAGGTCCCGGCGCAGGCCGTCGAGGGAGTCGATGTGCTTGTAGAGGCTGGGCAGGCGGACCCCGAGCCGCTCGGCGACCAGCGCGAGGGTGAGCCGGGGGAACCCGACGTCGTCGCTGACGGCGGCGGCGGCCTGGGCGACGACGCGCGGGTTCAGCCCGGCCCTAGGCACGGGCGCTGACCCGCTGGGCGAACTCCACGATCGCGGGGCCGACGGTGCCGGGGACCTCGACCTGCGGGTAGTGCCCTGCACCGGGCACCAGCAGCAGCTCCCCGCGCAGGCGCTGCGCGACCCAGCGGCCCTCCGCAGCCGGGTCGGGGAAGTCGGGGTCGCGCTCGCCCATCACGACGAGGGTCGGGGCGGACACCTCGTCCAGGCGGGCCTCGACGGGGGCGTGGCTGGTGCGGGTGGTGGCGCGGAACGCGGCCGCGTAGCCGGGGCGGCGCATGCTCGCGGAGACGGCCGCGACGTGCTCGGCGAGGTCGTCGGGGCGGTGTCCCGGGTAGAGCTTCGGCAGGTAGGACGTCCAGACGCGGGGAGCCCACGGGCCGGCCATGGCGGCGCGGAAGGCCCACGCCAGCAACGGGTTCATCGTCGGGTTGCGGACGAAGGGGCCGAGGAGCACCAGCCCGCTCACCGCGTCGGGGCGCTCCGCGGCCGCCCATGCGGCCGCGCCGGCGCCCATGGAGTTCCCGACGACGACGGCGGGGCCGCCCAGCTCGGCCACCACGGCGAGCACGTCCTCCCCGGCGGCGACGTCGTCGTAGCGGTCGAACGTGGCGTCGCTGCCGCCGTGGCCACGGAGGTCCATCGCAGCCACCCGGAAACCCGCCTGCACCAGCAGGGGCGCGGTGCGGCGGTAGGAGCTGCGCAGCTCCCCCATGCCCGGCACGCAGACCACGAGGGGGCCGCTGCCGTGGACCTCGTAGGCGATCCGCCCGCCGGGGCGCTGGACGTGGCGGACCTCTGCACCAGCGGACATCGCAGCCTCCTCGGCTAGTTCAGTTAGCTGAAAAGCTAACACCATTAGCCAGCGAGCACCACTCTAGCTTTCAGTACATCAAGCGATGTACTGTCCGGGCATGGAACCGCTGCCCCACGGCGAGGTCCTGGCCCGCTTCGGCCACGCCCTCTCCGACCCCACCCGCGCCCGGCTGCTGCTGGCGCTACGCGAGGCCCCCGGCTACCCCGCCGAACTCGCGGACCTGCTCGGGGTCTCCCGCCAGAACCTGTCCAACCACCTCGCCTGCCTGCGCGGCTGCGGTCTCGTCGTCTCCGTGCCCGAGGGCCGCCGCAGCCGCTACGAGCTGGCCGACGAGCGCCTCGCGCACGCCCTGGGCGACCTGCTCGGCGTCGTGCTCGCCGTCGACCCCGCGGCCTGCGAGGGCACGGGCGCCTGCGCTCCGGCCGAGGAGGTCGACGCCTGATGGACGCCCTCGCACTGACCGCGTACTCGCTCGGCGTCGCCGTCGCCTTCGGCGGCCGCAGCTGGCTGCAGCGGCGCCGCACCGGTTCCGCCGGGTTCAACGGCTTCTCCGGTGCGCCCTGGTCCCTGGAGCGCGCCGCCGGGGTCCTCTTCGCCGCCGCCGTCGTCGCCGGGCTGCTCGCCCCCGCCCTCGCCGTCACCGGGGTGCTCGGCACCCTCGCCCTCCTCGACGGCACCGGCACCCGGGTCGCGGGCCTCGGCCTCGTGCTCGCCGGGTTCACCGGGACCGTGGCCTCGCAGGCGGCGATGGGGAACTCCTGGCGCATCGGCGTCGACGAGGCGGAGCGCACCGACCTGGTCACCTCCGGCCTGTTCGCCCGCGTGCGCAACCCGATCTTCACCGCGATGCTCACCGCGCAGGCCGGCCTGGCGCTGGCCGTGCCGAACGCCCTCTCGCTCGCCGCGCTGGCCGCGCTCCTGCTCGCCGTGCAGGTGCAGGTCCGCCGCGTGGAGGAGCCGTACCTGCTGCGCACCCACGGCGGGGCGTACCGCGCCTACGCCGCCCGCACCGGCCGGTTCCTGCCGGGGCTCGGCAGGCTGCGCGCCGCCGGCCGCGAGGCCGCGCACGCCGGCACGACCGCCGGGTAGTCGGCCCGCCGGCTCCGGCCGCCGGTGGGTCCTCAGTGCCGCCCGTGCCGCCTCGGCGGCGCGGGCGTGCGGGCGCACCGGCGGACCCTGCTGCGCGCCTCCACCGGCCGCTCCGGCGGCACGCGCTCCCCGGCGGCGCGCTCCCCCACCACCGCGGCCGCGCGCCGGGCCGCCCTGCGCCGCCGCCTCGCCCGCCAGGAACCCACCTGCCACGCCGCCGCCAGGTAGGCGACGAGCTCCAGCAGCAGCAGCGCCCCCCACAGCGCCGCCGTCAGGCCCGGGTTCGCGGGGGCGTCCGGGCCCAGGCCCGACACCGGCGCCAGCCGCGCCAGCGCCCCGAGGGTGGCGTCCGGCTCGGCCAGGTCCACCCCGCCGGAGGTGGCCGCGACGGCCGCGTGCCAGGCCAGGGCGGCCGTCGCGCCCATGGCGAGCAGGGTGAGCTGCGCCCGCGCCCGCCAGGACAGCAACGGCTCCTCCACCGGCTCCCAGCCCTCGGGCAGCCCGCGGTTCACGGCCGTCCCCCCTCGGCGGGAACCACGCCCCGCACCGGGGAGGACACCATCGCCTCGTCGGTGTTCGTCAGCCCCCGCTCCAGCCGGGAGCGCACGTGCTCGACGTGGATCTCGCGCCTGTTGCCGATCTTCAGGAGGTGGTGGCCGCTCTCCAGGTTCGCCAGCGTCTGCCGCGCCCCCCGGTCCAGGTTGTACATCCGCAGGCACGCGTCGATGTCCTCGGCGCGGTCCTGCCGGTACAGGTGCACCGTCTGCGCCTCCTTGAGCATCGCCACCGCCGGGTCGTGCTCGGGGATGTCCGCGATGTGGTGCAGCGCGGCGATGTTGGACAGCCCCAGGCCGCGGGCGAGCTTGGAGTTGCGCTGGAACACCCGCCCGCCGGGCCCGCCGACGAGGTCCCAGCCCTCCTCGGCGATGAAGTTCGTGCGCAGGCCCCGGTGGTGGCGCAGGGTTCCCAGCAGCCACACGTTGGCCACCGCCATCACCATGCTCACCGCCGGGGAGTCGTCCGGGAGCTGGGAGATGTCGAACGTCGTCAGCCGGTCGGACAGGCGCACGTTCGGGGAGGTGTGCCCGTCGAACAGGCCGGACAGCTCGTCCGACAGCAGCGCCGAGAGCAGGTGCCGCACGTTGAGGCCCGCCTGGTGGATCTTCTCCTTCGCGGCCGCCGAGTGGTCGGCGAACTCCGCGTGGATCTCCCCCAGCCGCGGCAGGAGGTCGGCCAGCACGGGGATGCGCCCGTCGGCCTCCGCCCGCTGCAGCGTCGCCCGCAGCGCCGCGCGCAGGGCCGGGCGCTCCCGCTTGGCGTCCAGCGGCATCCCGTTGTTCGCCAGCTCCGCCAGCGCCGACAGCAGCCGCGCCTGCCCCGCCACACCGGAACCGGCGAGGACCGTGGGGTCGAGGATGTTCAGGGTGGTGCCGCCTCCGCCCACCACGAAGCGCAGCGGCTCGGTGCCGAAGGCGCGGGTCAGCTCGGCGTACTCGCCCTGCCCACCGCGGTCCTTCTTGTCCATGACGACGACCCGGCGGTTGCTCAGGATGAGCGGGCGCATCACGTAGACGGTCTTGAGCAGGCTCGACTTGCCCGCCCCGACGACCCCGAGGACCACCACCGCCGGGGAGGTGATCTCACCCTTCTCGTAGGCGGTGAACGGGTCGTGCGCCACCGGCGCGTTGGAGAGCCGGTCGCGGCCGACGATGATGCCGTAGGGGTCGGTCGGCGCGGCCACGATCGCCGTGTTCAGGACCTCCGCCTGCCGCGTCGTGGTCAGGGCGGGGGCGGCCACCGGGGCGTACCAGCCGCGCCTGGCCCGCCGCAGCGAGCGGCGCACGGAGAACCCCTGCGGCTCCGGCACGTCCTGCCAGCCCGTGGGGGCGGGCTCCTCCGGGACCTCCGCCCGGCGGGCGCGGCGGCCCCGGCGCGGGGCGGGCCGCTCCTCCTCCGCGGGGACGGCCTCCGGGACGGCCTCCGCCGGGGAACCTTCCGCCACGCCGGCGCCGAGGACCTCCTCGAGCACCGCGGGGTTGCGCACCCGGAACGGCACCGCCCGCGTGGCCTCACCGGGTTCCGGTGCCAGCGGCCCCGCCCGCAGCAGGTCGGAGCGGGCGCCGTGCCGGGGGCTGGAGCGGCGGATCACGAGATCGCCTCCTTCGTCCCGGTGCCCGTCAGCAGCGAGCGCAGCAGCGAGCTGGTGGAAGCCTCCACCGGCCGCATCCCGCGCGCCAGCGGCCACGTGCACGCCGCCGCCGCGGACTGCTGGGTGTCCAGCCACTCCAGCCACGCGATGCCCGCGTTGTTCGCCGCCTCGGTGACCTTCCAGGTCGCCTCGACCAGTTCCCGCCGCGACCGCGCGGAGATCGTCAGGTGCCCGGTCCAGCCGACCCCGTGGTGGCCCGAGCCCGGTTCCAGGTCGGCGAGGCGCTGGCGCGCGGCGGTCAGCCCGACGCGCAGCTCGTCGTCGGTCAGCGCGCCCTTCTCCCGCTGCGCCTGCAGGTCCGCGACGTCGGTGGTGACGTCCATGCGGGCGGCGGCGCGGGCGTCGGCGGCGGGGACCACCTCGGCCTGCAGGGACAGCGTCCGCACGATGGGGTGCGGCAACTTCGACAGCAGCGGCGCCAGCCAGAGCGAGGTGCGCGGGCCCGTCTCGAAGGCGTCCACGGGCAGCAGCGCCGTCCGGTGCCACCACTGCTCCTCCTCGCCCTCCGGGCCGGGGGCGGTGACGACGCACGCGGACCACTCGTCGCGGCTCGGCAGCCAGGGGGCGTCGACGTCGACGTCGGCGGCCTGGTCGATGGGCCACGACGGGTGCTGCACGTGGCGCAGCACCGCGGCGGTCTGCGCCGCGGACAGCGCCTCCACCCGGCCCAGCTTCGCGCTGCGCAGGTGGGAGCGGACGGCGGCGATCTCCTCGGCCATCAGCTCCCGCCACCCCTCCTGCCCCGGGCCGCGGCGGGCGGCGGCGGCGAGGAACTGCGGCGTCAGCGGCCAGCGCACGACGGCGTAGTGGCGCTGCATGAGGCCGGAGCGGTTCACCAGCCGCACCACCTCGTCGTAGGAGGCGATGAGCGCCGTGATCGCGTCGGCGGAGGAGTCGTCGAGGTGCTCCCACACCCACGCCTCGTGGTACGCGCTGTCCACGGGCAGCACGCGCGTGATGGTCTGCACCCGGTTGGGCAGCTGGGACGGGGAGCCGTAGCGGGCGAGCATCGCCCCGAACGCCACGGAGGCCGAGTCGAGGAACTCGTCGGACTCGATGCCGCGGACCTGCCCCTCCACGCTGAACGCCACCGACAGCCAGGCGTCCTCGCCCGTGGGCGTGTGCCAGGCGATGCCGGGCCTGCCGCGCTCGCGCTGCAGCCAGTGCATGCCCTCCGCGCCGTCGGGCCAGTCGCGGTAGGCGTTCCACTCCCGCTGCGCGGGCGTCCGCTCCCGGCGGGGCAGCGCCGCGGGGTCCAGGTCGGCGGGGCGCTCCCGCACGGGGCGGAAGGCGACGGTGCCGAGCGCCTGCCGCTCCCGCCAGCGGCGCCGCGCCTGCCAGCGGGCCAGCGGCGAGCCGCGGTGGGTGCGGATGGTGGCGGCGTGCACGGCGGCGGCGGCGATCAGGGTGGCGATGAGCCCGGGCAGCTGCAGGGCGAGGATGGCCACCGCCCCCAGCGCCCCGACCACGATGAGGCCGACGGTGCGGGGGCGGTTCCGAGCGCCGCCGAAGAACCCCCGGCGGCCGTGCTCGCCGCCGAGGAAGCGGGTGTTCACAGCCGTTCCCCGCCGGGGTCCGGGTCGCCGGCGGGCGCCGGGTCGCCGTGGTCCATCTGCTCGGCGGCGGCGTCGCCCCCGGAGCGGGCCAGTTCCGCCGTGCGCGCCGAGGCGCTGCCGACGCCGTGCGCGACCTGGCCGGCGGCGGCCGTGGCCACCCCGGCGACGGCGCCCGCCCCCGTGGCGGCGAGGGCCGCACCCGCGGAGGTGAGGGTGCGCCCCGAGCGCCGGGCCGGTTCCCCGCCGGCCTCCACCGCGCGGGTGCCGTCGACGCGGGCCTCGTCGCCGCGGGCGCCGCCGGCGGCGGTCGTCGCGGCGGAGGAACCGGCGCTGCCGGTGTCCGCGTCGCGCTGCGCGCCGGTGCCGTCCGACTCCATGGCGGTCGTGGCCGAGGGCCGGGAGCCGCGCCGGCCCACCATCGCGAGGATGCCCCCGGAGCCCGCGGAGGAGGAGGCGTCCGCGGAGTCGAGGTCGGAGTCCTCCGCGGCGGGCGTCTCGTTGGCCCGGGAGAGCTGCGCGGTCTGGGAGTCGTGCGCGGACTCGGAGTAGCGGCGGGTGCCGGAGCGCGGCAGCGGCAGCGCCGGCCCGGTGACCGGCGAGGCCGTCGGCCCGACCGGCGCGAAGCGGAACAGCCCGACGGGGGCCAGCGTGGCCATGAGCAGCGCGATGACGGCGACGGCGAGGTTCGCCACGGTCCGCATCTCCGCGGTCGAGAACGTGGACGCCAGCCCGCCGATCATCCGGAAGGCCACGCCCAGCAGCAGGAACAGCAGCACCTGGGAGAAGCAGATCCCGATCCAGACCATGACGAGGCGCACGCCCTTGTCCCGCTGGTGCGGGTGGGTCAGCCACACCAGGGACAGCGGCAGGATCGCCCCCGTCAGGTAGAGCGTCACCATCATCACCAGCAGGGTCAGCAGCGCCAGCAGCAGCGCCACGATGAGGCAGGCGAACAGGACGATCGAGATGATCGCCCCGCCGGCCATCTCGGCCGGCCCGCCCGCGGCGATCGCCTCCTGCAGGTGCCGGGTGGTCTGCTCGACGCTGCCGACCACCCCCCACGCCACGATGCCGTCGGTGAGCGCCCCGGTCAGCCGCAGCAGCAGGGTGCCCAGCACCGGCCCGAGCAGGACGGCGCCGAGGAAGAGCGGCGTGTAGAACGCCACCGTGTCCACGAGCTCGCCCGTGGAGACCCGCCGCCTCGAGCGCAGCACGAAGTTCCAGCCGAGCAGCACCACCCACGTGAAGACGGCGAGGGCGAAGCTGACCCGGTAGGCGGAGAGGAACCACTCCACGGAGAGGTCGGGGTGGGTGACCTGCCGCATCTCCGGCAGGACGGTGCCGGCCAGCGACGCGGAGGCGAGCTGGAGGTTCTGGGCGATGTAGCCCAGCGGGTCGCTGCCGAAGCTCACGGCCTGCTGGACCGCCCGGCCGGCCTCGACGCCGACGCACAGGGGCGTGAACTCCACTCCGGGGATGTCGCAGGGACCCACGTCAGCAGCCTCCGGGGAAGGGGCGTCCGATGTCCATGATCTCCTCCACCGGGCGAGCCCCGGTGATGTCGTGCAGGCGCCAGGTCCCCTCGAGCTGCCGCAGCACCAGGGAACCGGCGACCCACGCCTCACCCGCCGGTTCCCCGTCCCGGGTTCCGCGCGCGCGGCCCACGACGGAGACGACGGCCTCCTCAGGGGTGAACGCCTCGAGGTACCACCGGCCTTCCGCGACCGACGTCGTGAGCGTGGCGGACCCGGGCTCGTGCACGCCCGAGAGGTTGCGGGCGGCGGCCGTGGCGTCGGGGGTGAGGACCGCCCCGGCGGTGGCGGCCTGCTGCGGAGGGGCCGGTGTGGCCGTCGCCCAGCGCAGCACGGTCGCCGCGAACGCCGCGGCACCGGCCGGGGTGGGCGGGGCCTCGCGCTGGGCGGTGAGCACGGCGGTGTCGAGGTCCACCTCGCCGCCGAGGCAGCCCGCGGGGACCGCGGCCGCGTCCGGAAGTCCCACGGCCGGCAGCCCGGCGGCCGCCGCCGGCACGGCGTCCGGGCCGGCGAGGGCCCGCACGGGTCCGGCGGCGGGTAGGGCGGCGGCCACGCGGGCGCGGTGCACCGCGGCGACCGCGAGGACCGCGCCGAGGGCGGCGACGGCGAGGAGGGCGACGAGGGCGAACGCCCAGCGCGGCACCCCTCTCGGGGGAGCCGCCCGCGGGGCGCCTCGCTGCAGCCTGCTCATGCAGTTCCTCCGGTGCGGCGGATGGGTTGCGCGGGTGGTCGGCGAGCAGGGGGCCCGGCGCGCGGCGGCCCCGCCCCCGGCGGGGGAACGGGGCCGGCGACGGTCAGCTGAACAGGAAGATGATCGCCCCGACGATCACGCCGAGGCAGACGAGGCCGCCGAGCGCCAGGGCCGCGGACTGGGCCTCGCGCTTGGCGGCGCGCAGGGCGACGGGGTGGCCGTCCCTGTTCTGGGCGATGGCGAGGATGCCGCCGCCGAGCTGGTACACCGCGATGAGGATGGCGATGCCCCAGAGCCCTGCCGCGATCTTCTGCCACATCTCGGTGAACTCGGCGCCGAAGATGCTGAAGTCGGGGATGATTCCGTCGAGGGGGTTCTGCACCGGGATCTCCTTGGCGTGCGGGTCAGCGGACGTCGACGACCGGAGCGGCCGGTGAGCCGGGCCGCGAGCCGGCCCGGGCGAACTCGGCGACGAGGTCGACGTCGGTGGGGGCCGAGCGCAGGGCTCCCACCACCGCCGCGGCGACCGCCGTCCACGCCCTGGTCGACTCCTCGCTGAGGCCGGCGAGGCTGATCTCCCCGCCGCGGCGCACCACGGGGTCGAAGGGCACCTCGACGACGGCGTGCACGCCGAGCTCGTCCAGCCGCTGCCGCAGGGCGGCGGAGACCCGCTCGTCCTCCGGGCCGCCGTCGTGGCCGAGGACGACCACCGCGCGCGAGGCGAGGCCGCCCTCGCCGCTGACGCGCCCGCCCGCACCGCGCACCACCTCGAGGGCCTCCTCGGCCCCGGCCAGGGCGTCGATGGAGACCAGGCAGGGCAGGACGAGGGCGTCCGCGGTGTGCAGGGCGGCGAGGAACGCCTCGTGCCCGGGGTTGTTGCCCGTGTCGGTCACGGTGATGCGGTAGTAGGTGTCGAGGACGCGGCGGGTGGTGACCACGTCGGCGGCGGTGAGCACCGGCCGGGACCCGATGGAGCCGATGACGTCGGCGTGGGAGGTCTGCGGCGCGGCGTAGCCGCCGAGGTGCCCGGCGGAGCGGATGCCCGCGGCCCCGCGCAGCAGTTCCGCCAGGCCCTGCACGGGCTGGCCCTCGGCCCGCCGGCTGAGGGTGCCGGCGCTCTCCGCGGCCTCCCACACGCCGACGGAGCCGCCGCGGACGTGCCCGAGCACGCCCGCCAGCACCAGGGACGTCGGCGTCTTGCCGACGCCGCCCTTGGGGTTGGCGACCAGGACGTTGACCGCCCGGCGCCACGTGGCCTGCCGGATGGTGGTGATGGCGTCGCGGTGGGCCTGCTCCTCGGGCGTCGGCCGCAGCTTCAGCAGCCCGCCGCTGCCGCGCACCAGCCGCCCGCGCCAGCCCCAGCGCGCAGGCGGCGCGGGGTCGCGCAGCGTGGCGGCGACGGTGGCCGCCCACTCCCCGCCGCCCTGCGCGGGGGCGTCCCGGCGCACCGGGCGCTGCTCGGCGTCCGGCGGTGCGGCGCCGGGCCCGGCGCCCGCGTCCGCGGGGGCGGCCTGCGCCTGCGCGACGGGCTCCGGGTGCACCAGCTCGGGCGCCAGGTCCGCCAGACCCGCGACGCCCTCCGCCGGCCGGTCGGGCACCTGTGCCTGCACGGCCTGCTGCACGACCGCCCGCTGCGCGGCCTCACCGACCCTGCGGGCCGTCTCGTCGTCCGCCCCGGCCTCCCGCGCGGCCTGCTCGGCGGCCTCCCGGTACTTCGCGACGCGCTCGGCTCCCGCGAGCAGCGGGCGGCTTCCCTGGCTGCCTCCAGCCATCGACGTCCTCCCACGGACCGAGTTCCTGCACCGGCTCTCCCCGCCGGCGCGTTCCTGCCTGCACGGGGACGCTCCCAGCCCCCACTGAACATGATCGTCGCACCACTGGCAATGCGTTCTCAGATCATGGGACCGGTGCGGGTGCCGGCCGGCGAGGCTCGCCGTGGAGATGCACCCGCTCCCTCGCCCCACCCACATGGCTCTCACGAGGTTACTGGACGTGTCGGACGGTAACAGCTAGCTTCGCGACAAAATGCGGGAAGACGGCGCCGGGCCCTCCACCGCGGACGGGCGGCCGTCGGTGCCGCTCCGGCCGCGCCGTCCGTCGTCCCCGCGCCGCGTCGCCGCCCTCGTCCTGGCGGTCACCGCGGTCACCGCCCCCGTCGCGGGCTGCGCCGGGCGCGAGGGCCCTCCTCCCGCCACCGGCCGCAGCGCTCCGCTGCCGCTCCCGGACCCGGCCCTGCCCCCGCTGACCCCCGCCCCGGCGCCCCCGCCCCTCGACGGCGTCGGCCCGCTCGAGCCGGGGGTCGTCGAGCAGCCCTCCCCCGAGGAGGCGCGCGAGGCCGTCGACCGGGCGGTCGGGTTCCTGCGCGCCTTCGCGCGGAAGGACCTGCCGCAGGAGGAGTGGTGGCGCGGCGTGGTGGGGTTCTTCACCCCGGCCGCGGCGGAGGTGTACTCCGCGACCGCCGTGGAGAACGTGCCCGTCTCCGCCGTGGACGCGGCCTCCGCCCGGCTCGAGCCGGCCAGCACGGCCTTCCTCGCGGTGGTCACCGTGGACACCGACGCCGGCCCCCACGCCGTCACGCTGGCGCGCGCGGAGGGGAGGTGGCTGGTCGAGCGCTACGACCCGCCGCGATGAGCCGCGCGCTGCCCGCGGCCCTGGTCTCGCTCGCCGCCGTCCTGGTGCTCGCCGGGAGCTGCGGGGCGATGACCCTGATGGTGGGGGGCGCGGGCAGCGCACCGACCGGCGGAGGGCTCTGCGCGCCGCCGCCCGGCGCCTCCGCCCCGGTCGCGGTCCCCGCGGGGGCACCGCCCGCCGGCGTCGGGTCGTTCTCCGCCGAGCAGGTGTCCAACGCCGCCGAGATCGTCGCCGCCGCGCGGGAGCTGGGCCTGGACGAGCGCGCCCAGGCCATCGGCGTGATGACCGCGATCGGGGAGTCCGGGCTGCGCAACCTCGACCGCGGCGACGCGGTGGGGCCGGACTCCCGGGGCCTGTTCCAGCAGCGCGCCAACGGCGCCTGGGGCTCCTACAGCGACCGCATGACCCCCCGCACCGCGGCGACGAGCTTCTTCCGCGCGCTGCAGCGGGTTCCGGGGTGGGAGTCGCTGGCCCCCACGCTCGCGGCGCACCGCACCCAGCGCAACGCCGACCCATACCACTACGAGCGGCACTGGCCCGCGGCCGTCGAGCTGGTCGCCGCCGTCCACGGGGACCCGACGCTCGCGGCGAGGCTGCCCGCCGCGGGGGCCCTGCCCTGCGCGCCGGGTGCGGGCAGTGGCGGCGGGGGCGGGCTGTTCACCGGGGCGGCGCTGCTGGCCGAGACCTGCAGCGTGCGGCCGGACCCGTCGACGGGGCGCGGGTGCGTCACGCCCCGCACGGCGCAGCTCTACCAGCAGCTCGCCGCGCGCGGCTGGTCGACCTCCTGCTGGGACGCCCACGCCTGGAACCCGACCAGCGACCACCCCCAGGGCAAGGCGTGCGACGTCTTCCCCGGCCGGGGCGGGCGGATGCCCAGCGCGGCGGAGAAGGCCCGCGGCGACGCCCTGGCCGCCGACCTCGTCGCCAGCGCGGAGCAGGCCGGCATCTCCTACGTCATCTGGTACGGCCGGATCTGGTCGGCCTCCCGCGGCGGGGACGGGTGGCGCCCCTACGGCGGTGGCGGGGTGTACGACCCGGGCGACGTCACCGGCGGGCACTTCGACCATCTGCACGTCTCGGTGCGGTGAGCCGGGGTCCGCACCCCCTCACGCGCCGCCGAGCGCCAGGCCGGCCGCCGCGGCGGCGACGCTGCCGAGCAGGGTGGCCGCGGCGTGGGCGACGGCCCGGCGCGGGGCCCCGTCCCCCCACGAGCGCACCACCTCGACGACCGCGGTGCTGAACGTGGTGTACCCGCCGCAGAACCCGGAACCGGCGACGGCGAGGAGGGCACCCGGTGCCCCGGCCCCCGCGGTGGCGATGAGGAGGCCCAGCAGGAACGACCCGGAGACGTTCACCGCCAGCGTGCCCCAGGGAACCCCCGCCGCGGGGAACCGGGCGCGCAGCGCGGAGGTGACGAGGCGGTCGACGTGGAAGCGCGCCACTGCCCCGGCACCGCCGGCCAGGCACACGGCGGCGAACAGCAGCGCGCCGCTCACCGCCGCACCCTCCGGGTGAGCGCCGCGCCCGCCGCCGCGCAGGCGATCCCCGCGGCGACGGCGAGGACGGCGAAGGCCGCAGCGAGCGGCGCGGAACCCGCTCCGGCGAGCAGCACCGTCTCCGCGGCGAAGGCGCTGTACGTGGTGAACGCGCCCAGGAAACCCGTCCCCAGCAGCAGGCGCGCCGTTCCGGCCGGGCGGTCCGGTGCGGCCGGCGCCAGGGCAGCGAGCAGTGCCCCCAGCAGGAAGGCGCCCACGAGGTTCACCGCGGTGGTCGCCACGGGCCAGCCCGCCACCGGCGGCAGGAGCAGGGCGACGGCGTGGCGGGCGGCCGTCCCCGCGGTGCCGCCCGCGAGGACGAGGGCACTCGCGCGCAGGTCCATCGCCCCATGCTCGCGGATCCGGCGGCCCGGCAGCGCACCCGGTCCCGGGCCGTCGGCGCCGGCACGGCCGAGGCCGACCGCACGGCGCGAGGTGGGTGGGTGACACCGCGTCATGTCGAGCATCCGTCCGGGGGCGGCCACCAGCCGGGCGACCGGGAGAAGTTCCCGTTCCGGCCCGGGGACGGGATCCGGCTGCAACACTCGGCGACTGGCGCTGGGGCACAACGGAACCGCGCCGTCCACGTGCGCCCCCGACGGCGAGGGCGCGGTGCAGAGGGAGGCGCGATGCGCAGTCTCGTCCGAGGTACCCGCTCCGAGCGGGCAGGGGTCCGCAGAGGCGTGGCGATGCGCCTGGTGGCCACCTCGCTCGCCGCGGCGGTCGGCGTCACGGCCGCCGGCCCCGCCTCCGCGGTCGGCAACGACTGGCGCGACCGGGTCGGGCAGTCGGCCGAGGCGCCCGCCGCAGGGCGCGCCACGAGCCTGAAGACGTCCCTCGTGGAACGGCTCCTGGCCGCCGACGCGAACCTCCCGCTGCGTCCCGGCGAACTCGAGGCGGTGAGCGCCGACGCGGCGGACGGCGCCTCCTACGCGCTGGACGGCTGGCGGCCGGTCAGCGCGTCGGCAGCCCGCTCGGTGTTCGCGCACGACAAGCGCCTCGCGACTGCGCTGCAGGCACGGATGGGCGCGACCCCGCAACCGGTCCTCGAGCAGGCCACGGCGGCGCTGCTCACCGCGGACAACGGCACTGCGGAGTCCGTGGTCCGCGACGCGGAGCGCATCGCGCCGGCGGACGCCGCGACGCGCCGGGCTCGCGCCGACCTGACGAAGGGTCAGGAGCACTGGCGCGCCGGTCAGCCCGTGGCCGCCGTCGAGCAGTGGTCCAAGGCCGCGGACACGGCTCTCGGTGTCCTGCAGGCCGCCGGCGTGGGGTACGGACCCGGCGACGACTCGGACCGGGACGGCCTCTCGAACCTCGTCGAACTCGCGTTCGGCGCCGACCCCCGGGTGCTGGACACCGACGGCGACGGCCTGCCCGACGCCGTCGAGATCCAGCGGGGAGCCCCCTACCTGATGCCGGGCACCGCGGACACCGACGGGGACGGCACCCCGGACGGCGCGGAGGACACCGACGGCGACGGGCTGACCGCGGCGCGCGAGGCCGTCCTCGCGACGGACGACCTGCAGCCGGACTCCGACGGCGACCGGCTCGACGACGCCGCGGAGGCGGACCGCCACCGCACCGACCCGACACGCCCCGACACCGACGGCGACGGGCTGGACGACGCGGCGGAACTGCGCGTGGGCACCGATCCCCGGGTCGCGGACTCGGACGGCGACGGGACCCCCGACGGCCGGGAGGTCGTCACCGGAGTGGTGTCGCGCCCGGACGGGACGAGCATCGCGCTCTCCGGCAGCGGTGACCTCGCCGGCGGCCTGGAGATCAAGCAGGTGGACTCGCCCGTCACCGCGCCCGGAGCGGTCACCCGGCCCGTCGACTTCACGCTCCCCGTGGAGAGCGTCCCGGCGCTCGTCTCCGCGCGCATCACGCTGCCCTACGACGAGGCCGCCGTTCCCGGGGCGGAGCAGGACCTGCGCGTCTTCTGGTTCGACGAGAGCCGCAACCTCTGGGTTCCGGCGGCCGCGGATCCCGCCCAGCAGGTCGACGCGCGCGCGAACACCGTCACCGTGACGGTGGACCACCTGTCGATCTACGCGATCTTCGACATCGCGAACTGGAAGCAGACCTGGTCCGCCATCGGGGGGACGTGCTCGACGCGCACCGGTGGCGGGACGCCGGTCGAGCTCGACGCCGCCCTGGTGCTCGACAGTTCCGGTTCGATGACGTCGAACGACCCGCAGGGGCTGCGGCGCACCGCGGCGCAGCGCTTCGTCGACGCCATGCTGGCCGAGGACCGCGCCGCCGTGGTCGACTTCGACTCCAGGGCCGTCCTGCTGCAGCCGCTCACCACCGACAAGGCTGCCGTGAAGGCCGCGATCGGCCTCATCAACAGCAGCGGCGGCACGAACATCGGCGCGGGGATGGACGTGGCGCTGCGTGAGCTCGCGGCCAAGGACCTCGACGGGCGGGCGCAGATCGTCATCCTCCTCACCGACGGCGAGGGCGCCTACTCCCAGGCGCTCACCGAGCAGGCCGTCGCGCAGTCCGTGGTCGTGTACACGATCGGGCTGGGTTCCTCCGTGGACACGGCACTGCTCGAGGGCATCGCGCAGCGGACCGGCGGCCGGTACTACCCGGTGGCCACGGCGGCCGACCTGCCCGAGGTCTTCCGGAAGATCGAGACCGACCAGGGCGACACCGGCGTCGACACCGACCGCGACGGGCTGACCGACTGCACCGAGGAGAAGGGGGTCCGCGGGAGCTGGCACGGACCCGTGATCACCAACCCCCTCGTCCCCGACACCGACGGTGACGGCATGAGCGACGGCGAGGAGGCGGGGGAGGCGATCGTCGTGCGCGACCCCGAGTCGCACTACCCCGTCGGCGTGGTGCACCCGATGTGGTCCGACCCGAGCAAGCCCGACACCGACGGCGATGGGCTCGGGGACCCGGCGGAGCTCGACTTCGGCTCCGACGCCTGGCAGGGGAACAGCGACTCCGACCCGCTGGACGACTCGACCGAACTGGACGAGCAGACGGATCCCCGCAGTTCCGACACCGATGGCGACGGGTTCAGCGACGACCAGGAGGTCCGCGACCGCGACCAGGGCTTCACCCCGCTGCACCACGACGAGCGGGTCAGCAAGTGGCGCTACGCCGGCGACTTCGCCATCGGCGCGATCGCGGGCGACGCCCACCAGATCGACTCCCTGGCGTGGCTGGCCGGGAACCTCGCGAGCGGTGGTCTCTCCTTCATCCCCGCCGTCGGATGGCTCGTCGGTGGCGTGGCCGACCTGCGCGACGTCATCGCGAACTCCATCAGGGGCGACTGGGTCGGAGCGGGTTTCAGCGGCGTGGGGATCATCCCCTACGCCGGTGACGCCGCGGCGATCGCCGGCAAGGCGGGCAAGTTCGTGGCCCGCAACGCCGACAAGATGGACGAGGTGGCGCAGTCGATCGCGGACCTGGGCAGGGCGTCCGGGGCGGCCGTGGCCGGCGCCTCCGTGAGCGGGTTCCCGGCCGGCGCGAGCAGCGTGGCGGCAGCGTCCGGGCTGTCCTCCTCGGCGCTCGCCGACGCCGTCAAGGCGGCGCTCAAGGCGGGCGGGGTCGACACGGCCGTCCTCGGCCGCGCCGGCTTCTCCGACGCGGACCTGCTGCGGCTCAGCTCGGGCAGGACGGACTGGAAGGCTCTGCAGGACATGGTCGGCGGTGCCTCCGCGGCCCGGGTGGCGGGCTCACCCGGGTTCCGCAGCGGCTGGCGCGACGGTGAGGACTGGTTCCGCGCCGCCGACGGCGGAGAGGCCAGGTACCTGCGGGTCCCGGGCTTCTCGCGAGGACGCCACATCGACTCGTGCAGCGACTGCGACGACCTGCTCACCGCGGTCGCCAAGGAGGTGAAGACCGGTTTCGTCGGCGCCAGCCCGCGGCGCCGGGCGGAGATCATCCGGCAGATCGACAAGGACGCCGCGCTGCGTGCCCAGGGGGTGCAGGTGGAGTGGCACTTCCTGGCGAACGGCTACAACGGGAGCGTGGGCGCCCACCCGGATATCATCGCGGCGCTGAAGGCCAAGAACATCCCGTTCACCGTCTACCCCCCAGGGACCTGAGAACATGCCCGTCCGCCGGCTGAGCAAGGAGTCCCGCGAGGCGGCCCAGGAGTACTTCGACTCCTGGGTCCTCGGGGGCGCCGCGATCCTCGAGTCCTTCACGGCGAGGATCGCCGCGGCCGGCGGGCCGGTGGACGCGCTGGACTTCACGCCGCAGAGCCTGCCGGTGGTCTTCCCGTGGGTCGTCGACCACCTCTCCTTCGTCCCGGGCGAGGTGCCGGACGTCCCGCTCCCCCTGTGGTACCTGCCCGGCGCCGGGGGCGGCGCGGCCGCCTTCGACCCCGAGTCGGCGTGGCTGGTCGACGGCCTGTGCCGCTACTACGGGGAGGTCCTCGTCCGGCACCTGCCGGGTGTGCGGTGGTCGGTGGCCGACGAGCCGCGCCAGCGCACGACCTACCTCGATCAGAACTGGCCCGTCGTGGAGGGGCCGCTGCTGAAGGTCAACCCGTTCTACGCAGCCCGGCTGGCACTGCAGCAGTCTCGGTTGCCGGCGCCGGAACGCGCCGGCGACCAGCTGCTGGAGAACTTCGGGAACTACCTGGGGATCGTCCGGCGCGAGGCCGGCGAGGTTCCCGCCACCGGGTGGGGCGTCGACGAGGTGGACGTCCCCGCGCTGCGGGAGGCGGGCTGGGTCGCCGAGGTCGGGCTGGACGAGGACCTGGCGGCAGGGCACCCCGCCGCCCTGGACCGCCTGACCGCGAAGCTGCGCTCCCTCCCCGGGGTCACGGACGTCGACCACCAGGACCGCGGCTCCTGGCTGGTCGGCGGCCCGGCGCGGCGGGAGGACCTGGAGGCCGCCGTCCGCGGCTGGCTCGCCGAGCGCAACTGACGGCCGTCTCCTCCGGGAGCGGGCGGACCCGTCCGGGACGGGGTCAGCCGGTGACGACGAGGGCGCTCGCACGCAGGTCCACGCCCCCGCTCCCCCTCAGGCCCAGAACGCTTCGTCGTCGGCGAGGCGCTCCGGGTGGAACGCGGCCGCGGTGATGCGCCCGTCCGCCACGTCGAAGACGGCCAGTTCGCGCCCGTCGATGCGCCGCCCGCCCTTCTCCGCGGACCAGGCGACGACGGCGGCGCAGGTGCACCGGGTCTGCACCGCCTCCACGACCTCCAGGGTGAAGGTGCCGCCGGTGGTGGCGCGGGCCCGGCGGACCATGTCCAGCACCGCGTCCGCCCCGAGCAGCAGCCCCATGTGCTCCCCGACGTCGGGTTCGCGCCAGCGCACGTCCGGGGCGAGGAACTCGCGCAGCGCGTCGACGTCGCCGCCGCGCCGGGTCTCGTAGAAGCGCCGGACGAGGTCTGCGGGGGCCGCCACGCGCGCATCCTCCCAACGGTCCCGGCTCCGCGGGACGCCGGCCGGGCGCCGGGCACCGGCTCGGCAGGGCATCCGGACCCCCGCTGTCATAACGTCGGAGTGCTCACGAGGAGGTGGGACGTGGCCGTGCTCCAGGGCTCCGTCGACCGCGCCCCCGGCGTCGTCGCGGCCCTCCTCAGCGCGGCCGGCGGCGCCCTCCTCACCGCGCGCGCGGTCCGCACCGTCGTGGACGCCTCCCCGGCCGGGCCCGGCGCAGTCGCGGTGGTGGTGCTCGCCGCGCTGCTGGCCGTGGCGGCCGCCGCGACGGCGCTGCGCACCCCCCGCCGGGCGGCGGCCCTCGCGCTGGGCGCGGCCGTCCTGGCGGTCGTCTCCGACGCCCTGCCCACCGCGCCCCCGCGGCTGCTCGCGCTGCTCCCGCTCGCCCTGGCGGCCGCCCTGCTCGCCGCGCGGGTACCCGCCCTCACCCGCCCGGCGCGCCGGCCGTGGGCGCTGGCGCTGGGCTGGCTCGCCCTCGCCGTCCACGCCGCGCTCGGCGTGCCCTACCTGCTGGCCGGCCTGGTGGCCCCCTGGTACGGGGTGGCGCTGCTCTGGGGGGTGTGGGGGGCGCTGCTCGTGCTCGCCGTGCGGCTGCTGCGGGACCGGCCGCTCTGGACGCTGGCCGTGCCCCCGGCCACCGTCGCCGGGGGCGCGCTGGTGCTGCTGGCCGGGGAGCACCTGTTCGGCTGGATGGCCTGAGCCCCGCGCTCAGCCACCCGCGGCGGTCGGCTCCCCGGCGGGGTCCCACTCCCGGGCGCGCGCCTCCAGGAAGCGCAGGACCTCCGTGTCGTCGACGCCCGGGAACGTGCCCGGGGGCAGCGCGGCGAGCAGGTGGGTGTGGGCGCGGGCACTGGCCAGCACGGAGCCCTCCCACTGCCTGCGCAGCTGGGCGGGAGGAGTCCGGCAGCACGACTCCTCCGGGCACCGGGAGGTGTCGCGCTCGCGGGTCTCCTTGCCGCGGAACCACTTCACGTGCGCGTAGGGAACCCCCACCGAGACCGAGAAGTCCCCCTGCGCGGCCGGCTCCACGAGGGCGGTGCACCAGTAGGTGCCGCTGGAGGTATCGGTGTACTGCTGGTACGCCCCGTGCAGTTCGGGCCTGGCGAAGACGGCGCGGGCCGTCCAGTGCCGGCACACGGGCTGTCCCTCGATGGCTCCGGTGACGTCGGTGGGGAAGCGCACCCCGTCGTTCTCGTACGCCTTGTAGATCGTGCCGCTCTCGTGGACGCGCATGAAGTGCACGGGGATGCCGAGGTGGCGAGTGGCGAGGTTGGTGAAGCGGTGCGCGGCGGTCTCGTAGGAGACGGCGAACGCGTCGCGCAGGTCCTCCACGGCGATGTCGCGCTCCGCCTTCGCGGCCTGCAGCAACCTCACGGCGTGCACCTCGGGGACGAGGACGGCGGCCGCGAAGTAGTTCACCTCGACCCGCTGGCGGAGGAACCCGGCGTAGCCGTCGGGCTCGGAGTGGCCGAGGACGATGTGCCCCAGGGCCTGCAGCGCCACCTGGCGCCGGCCGTGGCCGCGGCCGTCGCGCGGGTGCGGCAGGAAGATCCGCCGGTGCCTGAGGTCGATGACGGAACGGGCCGCGTGGGGCAGGTCGGCCTCGCGGTGGAGGGTGTAGCCGAGGCGGGCGGCGATGGCGGTGATGTCGCGCTCGGTGAGAGGGCCACCGGCGTGCCCGGCGGCGCGCAGCACGTCGGCGGCGGCGGCCTCGACCTCCCCGAAGTAGTTGTCGCGCTCGCGCATCAGGGCCCGCAGTTCCGTGTTCGCGCGGCGGGCCTCCTCCGGGGTGGCGAGGTGGGCGGTCGCCTGCCGGTTCAGCTCGGCGTGCAGACCGACGAGCGCCTCCAGCACCGGGGTGGGCAGGCGGGGTCCGGGCCGCACCTGCGGCAGGCCGAGGGAGCGGTAGGCCGAGGTGTCCTGCGCGCGCTGCAGCTCCACCTCCAGCGCCGCCCGGCGGTCGAGGGGCCCGGCGCCGAGCAGGTCTGCCACGGTGACGGCGAAGGCGTCGGCCAGGGCGTGCAGCAGCGACAGCTTCGGCTCGCGACGGCCGTTCTCCAGCATGGACAGCGCCGACGGTGCGCGCTCCACCCGCGCGGCGAGGTCCTGCAGCGTCCATCCCCGAGCCTTGCGCAGCTGGCGGACGCGGCGGCCGACGAGGAGCGCATCGGGCGTGAACTCTGACATGGGCCGCACAGTACGTGAAGGAACGCAGATGTTCACGGGGATTCCTCCTTGCAGGGGTGTTCTGGGGTGAAGAAGGTGGTTCCACCGCACCACCGTTCCCGAAGGAGGGACTCCCATGACCGAGCTGCTCACCCCCGCGCCCGCGACCACCCAGGTGAGGGTCGAGGTGCGCGAGCACACCGAACCCGCCGACGTGCGCGCCGCGCAGGTGGCGGCGCTCGAGGAGGAGTGGGCCACCTCACCGCGCTGGGCGGGCATCGAGCGCACCTACACCGCCGCCGACGTCGTCCGGCTGCGCGGCAGCATCCAGGAGGAGCACACCCTGGCCCGCCGCGGCGCGGAGCGGCTGTGGGAACTGCTGCACACCCGCACCCACGTCCCCGCCCTCGGCGCCCTCACCGGCAACCAGGCCGTGCAGATGGTCCGGGCCGGGCTGGAGGCGATCTACCTCTCCGGCTGGCAGGTCGCAGCCGACGCCAACCTCGCCGGGCAGACCTACCCCGACCAGAGCCTCTACCCCGCGAACTCCGTGCCCGCCGTCGTGCGCCGCATCAACAACGCCCTGCTGCGCGCCGACGAGATCTCCTGGGCGGAGGGGGCCGAGGGCTCCCCGCACTGGATGGCGCCGATCGTCGCCGACGCCGAGGCGGGCTTCGGCGGGCCGCTCAACGCCTTCGAGCTGATGAAGGCGATGATCGCCGCCGGTGCGGCCGGGGTGCACTGGGAGGACCAGCTCGCCTCGGAGAAGAAGTGCGGGCACCTCGGGGGGAAGGTCCTCGTGCCGACGAACCAGCACGTCCGCACCCTCAACGCCGCCCGCCTGGCCGCCGACGTCAGCGGGACGCCCAGCATCGTCATCGCCCGCACCGACGCCCTGGCCGCGACCCTGCTCACCAGCGACGTCGACGAGCGGGACGCCCAGTTCTGCACCGGCGAGCGCAGCAGCGAGGGCTTCTTCACCGTGCGCAACGGCCTCGAACCCGTCATCTCCCGCGGCCTGGCCTACGCCCCCTACGCCGACCTCATCTGGGTGGAGACGGGAACCCCCGACCTGGAGCTGGCGCGGCGGTTCGCCGAGGCCGTCCACGCCGAGCACCCCGGCAAGATGCTCGCCTACAACTGCTCGCCGTCGTTCAACTGGCGCGCCACCCTCGACGACGACCAGATCGCCCGGTTCCAGCGGGAGCTCGCCGCGATGGGCTACAAGTTCCAGTTCATCACCCTCGCCGGGTTCCACGCCCTCAACGCCTCGATGTTCGACCTCGCCCGCGGCTACGCCGAGTCCGGGATGCCCGCCTACGTGGCGCTGCAGGAGCGGGAGTTCGCGATGGCAGCCGACGGCTACACCGCCGTCAAGCACCAGGCGGAGGTCGGCACCGGCTACTTCGACCGCGTCGCCACCGCGCTCAACCCCACCAGCGGAACCCTGGCCCTGACCGGATCCACCGAGGAGGAGCAGTTCTGATGGACACGCACCCGACCCTCCGCACCCCTCCCGCCGACGTCCAGGTCCACGCTCCCCTCGGGCCCCGCTACGAGGAGATCCTCACCCCCGCCGCGTGTGAGTTCCTCGGCGTCCTCGACGACGTCGTGGCCCCCCGCCGCGAGGAACTGCTGCGCACCCGCCGCGAACGGCGCCGCCGCATCGGCCTCGGGCAGGAGTCCCTCGACTTCCGGCGCGACACGCAGTGGATCCGCGACGACCCGACGTGGTCGGTGCCGCCCGCACCGGCCGACCTCGTCGACCGGCGGGTCGAGATCACCGGACCGCCCACCCGGAAGATGACCGTCAACGCCCTGAACTCCGGCGCCGACGGCTGGATGGCGGACTTCGAGGACGCCACGACCCCGACGTGGGGCGCCGTCGTCGAAGGGCAGCTCAACCTCGTCGACGCGCTCGACCGGCGCATCGACTTCACCGACGAGAGCGGCAGGCGCTACGAACTCGGCGAGCACCTGCCCACCATCCACGTCCGCCCCCGCGGCTGGCACCTGGTGGAAAAGCACCTCTGGATCGACGGCCGCCCGCTGTCGGCCTCCGTCGTGGACGCGGGCCTGTACCTGTTCCACTGCGCGCGGCGCCAGCTCGAGCGGGGCAGCGGCCCCTACCTGTACCTGCCGAAGCTGGAGAGCGCCGCCGAGGCGCGGCTGTGGAACACCCTCCTGCTGCGCGCGCAGGAACTGCTGGGGTTGCCGGCCGGCACGGTGCGCGTCACCGTCCTCGTCGAGACCCTGCCGGCGGCGTTCGAGATGGAGGAGATCCTCTACGAGCTGCGCCCGCACGCCACCGCACTCAACGCCGGGCGCTGGGACTACCTGTTCTCCGTCCTCAAGACGTTCTCCGCCGCACCGGAGCAGCACGTCCTGCCGGACCGCTCCTCGCTCACGATGGAGACCCCCTTCCTGCGGGCCTACACGGAACTGCTCGTCCGCACCTGCCACCGGCGCGGCGCCCACGCCATCGGCGGCATGGCCGCGTTCGTCCCCGACCGCCGCGACCCCGAGCGCACCCGCGCCGCCCTGGAGAGGGTGCGCGGGGACAAGGAGCGGGAGGCCCGCGACGGCTTCGACGGCTCCTGGGTGGCGCACCCCGGCCTGGTCGCCACCTGCCGGGAGGTGTTCGACCAGGCGCTCGGCTCCCGGCGCAACCAGCTCCTGCGGCGCCGCTGCGACGTCGACGTCACCGCCGCGGACCTGCTCGACCTCGCCTCCGCGCCGGGACAGCCCACCGCGGCGGGCCTGCGGAGCGGGATCTCCGTGGCCCTGCGCTACCTGCAGGCGTGGCTGGCCGGCTCGGGGGCGGTGACGGTCGACTCCCTGATGGAGGACGCCGCGACGGTGGAGATCGTCCGGTCCCAGGTGTGGCAGCAGGTCCGGGCCCGCGCCGTCCTCGACGACGGCACCCGCGTCGGCCGCGGGCTGGTCGAGGAGCTCGTCGACGCCGAGGCCGCCCGGCTGCGCCGGCAGGGGGAGGCCGGGGAGCACCTGCCCGACGCGGTCGAGCTGTTCCTGCAGGTCTCCACCGCCGAGGAGTTCGTGCCCTTCTTCACGACCCCGGCCTACGGGCGGCACATCGCCACCCCCACGGCGACGCCCACCCGGCCGGAGCCGGGCACCGTCCCGGGAGCGCGGCCGGGCCCCGCCCGGATCGACCTGCCGGCCGCCGAGCGGCTCGCGGTCGCCTCCTGACCCGACCGGCTGCGCCGGAACCGCGTTCCCGCCCGCTCCGGTCCCCGGACGGGGGCGGGCGGGAACGCGGCCAGGGGAAGCTCAGGTCAGGGGTGCACCAGGTCGGCGGCCGGCACCGGCCGCCCGAACAGGTACCCCTGCCCCTGGTCGCACCCGAGGTCCTGCAGCAGGTCCAGCGCCTCGGGGGTCTCCACCCCCTCCGCCACCACCCGCATGCCCAGGTTGTGCCCCAGGTCGATCACCGAGCGCACGATCGAGACGTTGCGACAGTTGGTGGACAGGTCCTGCAGGAAGCTGCGGTCGATCTTGAGGACGTCGACGGGCAGGTCGCGCAGGTACGCCAGGGACGAGTAGCCCGTCCCGAAGTCGTCCAGCGCCATCCGCACCCCGAGCTCCCGCAGCCGCGCCGCCACCGCCATCGCCTGCTCCGGGTTCGACATCACGGCGCTCTCGGTGAGCTCCAGTTCCAGCGCCGAGGCCGGGGTCCGGGTCTGCTCCAGCTGCTGCACGACCTCGTCCACCAGGGAACCGTCGTGGAGGCTGCGCGCCGAGACGTTCACCGCCACGTGCAGCCGCAACCCGGCCGCCGCCCAGCGCGCCGCCTGCTCCAGCGCCGCGGCGAGGACGTGCGCGGTGAGGGGACGGATGAGGCCGGTCTGCTCGGCCAGCGGGATGAAGCTGTCCGGTGGGATGAGCCCCTGCGTCGGGTGCTGCCAGCGCGCCAGCGCCTCCACCCCCGCCAGCTCCCCCGTGCGCAGGTCCCGCTTGGGCTGGTAGTGCACCTGCAGCTGCCCGCAGTCGAGCGCCTCCCGCAGGGCGCCGCCGTACCCGAGCCGCTCGGGGCGGTTCAGGTCGGCGTCGGCCTCGTACGTCTCCACGCCCGTGCCGTGCTGCTTCGCCCGGTACATCGCCACGTCGGCGCGCTTGAGCAGCCCCACCGGCTCCTCCCCGTGGTCGGGGGCGAGGGTGACTCCGACGCTGCCCTCCAGGTGCAGGGTGAGCCCCTCCACGGCGATGGGCCTGCGGATCTGCTTGCGCAGCTCCGCCGCCAGCCGCTCCGCGTACCGCCGGCCCGAGACGGGGTCGAGCAGGACGGCGAACTCGTCACCACCGAGGCGGGCGACGGTGTCCGTCTCGCGGAACTGCTGGCGCAGCCGCTCGGCCACCACCTGCAGCACCCGGTCCCCGACGTCGTGGCCGAGGGTGTCGTTGACCTCCTTGAACCGGTCGAGGTCCACGAGCAGCAGGGCAAGCCGGTTGCCGTCGCGCTGCTGCGCCGCGAGGGCGTGGTGGAGCCGGTCGTGCAGCAGGACGCGGTTGGCCAGGCCGGTGAGCGGGTCGTGCAGGGCCCGGTGGCGGATCCACTCCTCCGTGCGCCGCCGCTCCACGGCCGCGGCCACCACGTGCGCCACCGACGACATGAACGCCACCTCGTCGGCGGTGAAGGCGCGCGGTGTCGTCGTCTGCACGCACAGGAACCCGAAGCAGGACGCGGTCCCGCCGACGACCACGGCCGCGGTGCCGGCGATGCCGCGCCTGCGCCACCACGCCAGCGCGCGCCGCCGCTCCTCCGAGTGGTGCACGGTGGCGGTGAGGTCGCACAGCAGGGACGCGGCATCCCCCGCCGGCACGATCGTGCCCTCCAGCTCCGCCCGGTCCAGGACGTGCGGGAAGTCGGGCGCGGCCCAGCCGCTGGTGGCCCGGGTGAGCAGCGTGCCCTCGTCGTCCGCCCGTTCGAGGACCTCGCAGTGGGTCACGCCCAGCACCCCCCGCACTGCGGCGGCGGTGCGGGCGAACAGGTCGGGCAGGTCCATCCCGGCCAGCGCGAGCCCCCCGAGCTCCGAGACGGCGCTCTGCTGCCGTTCCGCGCGCCGGCGTTCGCTGACGTCCTGCAGCACCAGCGTCAGGACGCGCTCCTGGGCGGACTGCAGGGCCAGGACGGTCACCCGGAACTCGTGCTCGCCCCCTGCGCGGTTGCGGAACGCCAGGTCCGCGTGCTGGGCGCGCCCGGTCGCCGCCGCGGTGGCCACCATGCCGTGCGGGCCGAGCAGCACGGGGCCGCCGCCGGTGGGGCGCAGCACGTCCCCGAGCCTGCTGAGGGGCGCGCCGCCCTCCACCGCGGGCCCGATGAGCTGCCGCAGCGCGGGGGTGCAGCGGCGCACGCGCAGGTCCGGGGCCAGTTCCACGACCCCGATCGGCAGGTCGTCGAAGGCGGCGCCCCCGGCGGCGACCAGTTCCAGCAGGTGGGCGTGCTCCGCCGCCGCCTGCGCGCCGAGGCGCTCGGCGGTGACGTCGACGAGGGTTCCGACGTTGCCCACGACACCGCCCTGCTCGTCGCGCAGGACCTTCGCCCGCAGCCGCACGTGGCGGTAGCCGCCGGCGGAGGTGCGGTAGCGGCCCTCGTGGTGGCAGTGGACGGCGCCGCCGGAGACGACCGCCCCGAAGAGGGCCAGGGTCCGTTCCACCTCGTCCTGGTGGACGTAGTCGAGGAAGTTCGTGCCGAGGGTCTCCTCGACGGTGAAACCCGTCAGGCGGGTCCACGCCGAGCTGAGGAACGTCCAGTTCCCCGCTGCGTCGGTGCGGAACACCACTTCGTCGAGGTCGTCGAGCAGGGGGGCGGCGTCGGGCCGGGTCGCGTCGGGTTCCGCGGGGTCCGGCGAGGGGCTCACCTGTCGTCGTGGTGCTCGGCGCACCACGCCTGGCGCTGGGCCGGGCCCTCCGGGGAGGTGGTGTTCCCGGTGGCGGCGGCCAGGGTGCGCGCCTCCGCGCCGGCGGTCTGCTCGATCTCCTCGGCGACCGCCGCGTACGCGGCGGGGCCCAGCGCGCGCGCGGCGACGAGCCGTTCGGCGTTGCGCCACGCCCGCTCCCGCCACACCTGGATGACCTGGAACACGGCGGTCTGGTCGAGGGTGGTGCCGGGCACGTCCCGGTCGTCGATGGTCGGGTCGTAGCGACGGGCGACCTCGGCCACCGATGCCTGCCCGGAGCTGTTGAGGAACTCGTAGACCCGGTCGTGGTCCGCCTTGCGGCTCGTGCCGTCGGGGGCGACGAGACCGATCTCGGCGAGCACGAACGGCAGGTCGCGGTTGATGTGGCCGTGCATCCCCAGCAGCATGTCGCCGCTGCCGGTGGCGCCCCGCTGCTCGGCCGTCTCGAACGCGACCCGCCACGCCGGGGCGACCTCCGAGCGCCGGCCGGAGTACCAGAGGTCCTCCTGCTCGAAGTAGTAGCTCGCGAACACGGCGTCGTAGTGGTTGAGGAAGGCCGGGTCGTCGAAGAACCCCGGCGTGGTGACGGCCTCCCGGTACGCCTCGGTGGTGCGCAGGTAGAGGAGGGAGAAGACGGCGCGGTGGTCGCAGCCGGAGCTCAGCGGCTTCCAGCGCCGCTCCATCTCGCGGATGACCGCGTCGACGCACTTGAGGCGCCCGGAGCGGCAGACGTCGGAGCTGGAGGGGTCGTAGCCCTGCTCCAGCCCCGGCAGCAGGTCGTTCCACGCGATCTGCTCGGGGTCCTCGGCGGCGGCGGGGGCCACCGACAGCGTCGTGGTGAGCAGCCCCGCGGTCAGCACGGCGGCGAGCCGGGCCGCTGCGCGGCGGCGGGGGCCCGTCGTCTTCCGGTCGCGGCGCATGCCGTCCTCCTCGGTGCATCTTCTAGCAGAGAGTCATAGTGACTCTACTCAGCGTTAAGAGCTAGTTGACCATGAGACCACTCGCGCGGCCGCCCCACCACCCACGACGCGCTCGTCGCCCTCACCGCGGGCGCCTCGATGCGCGTGGACGGCGACGGCCGGGCCCGCCGGGGGCCGCCGAGCCTGGGTCCAGCAGGACCACCCTCCGGCAGGGGCCCTCCGGTAGCGTCGGCGGCCGATCAAGCCCAGCAGGAGGCTCCCCGTGCCCCACGTCGCCCTCGACGACCGCTACGACTCCATGCCCTACCGCCGCCTCGGCCGCAGCGGGCTGCGCCTGCCGGCGGTCTCCCTCGGTCTGTGGCACAACTTCGGCGACGACAAGCCCCTGGAGACGCAGGCCGCGATCCTGCGCCGCGCCTTCGACCTCGGGGTGACCCACTTCGACCTGGCGAACAACTACGGCCCGCCGGCGGGGTCGGCGGAGGTGAACTTCGGCGCCCACCTCGCCCGCGACTTCCGCCCCTACCGCGACGAGCTGATCATCTCCACCAAGGCGGGCTACCACATGTGGCCCGGCCCCTACGGGGAGTGGGGCTCGCGCAAGAACCTCCTCGCCAGCCTCGACCAGAGCCTCGGGCGGCTCGGCCTGGACCACGTCGACGTCTTCTACTCCCACCGCCCCGACCCCGACACCCCCCTGGAGGAGACGATGGGGGCGCTGCACTCCGCGGTGCAGCAGGGCAAGGCCCTCTACGTGGGCGTCTCCAACTACAGCGCCGAGCAGACCCGTGAGGCGGCCCGCATCCTCGCCGGCCTCGGCACCCCGCTGCTCATCCACCAGCCGCGCTACTCCATGCTCGACCGCTGGGTGGAGGACGGCCTCCTCGACGTGCTCGACGAGGTGGGCGCCGGCAGCATCGCGTTCTCCCCGCTGGCGCAGGGGCTGCTGACCAGCCGCTACCTCGACGGCGTCCCCGCCGACTCCCGCGCCGCCGGGAGCAGCCCCTTCCTCGGCCCCGACCGCCTCACCGAGGACCTCCTCGGCAGGCTGCGGACGCTGAGCGGGATCGCGCAGGGCCGCGGGCAGACCCTGGCGCAGATGGCGATCGCCTGGATCCTGCGCGGCGGGCGGATCACCTCCGCCCTCGTCGGCGCCAGCAGCGTCGCCCAGCTCGAGGACAGCGTCTCGGCGGTGGCGAACCTGCACTTCGACGACGCGGAGCTCGCCGAGATCGAGCGGGTGCTCGCCGCCTGAGCAGCGAGACGCCCCCCGGCGGTGCGCCGGGGGGCGTCTGCGGTCGGGCTGCGGCGGCCGGCCGCTCGGCAGAGGCCGCTCAGTAGAGGTTGTGGCCGGTGTGCGCGCCGGAGTGCGGGCCCAGACCCGGCTCCGGGGCGTCGACGAAGACGATGCGGTCACCCGCCTGCAGCCGCCCGGCGCCGGCCTCGTTGTAGCGGATCATCAGGCCCGCCCGCACGACCGCCAGCACCGGCACCCCCAGCTCGCTCGTGGGGCGCCCCACCTCCTCGGGCCGCACGGGCCGCTGGGACAGGTCCAGGCCCTGCCCGAAGGAGAGCAGGTCCTCCACCACGCCGACCGCGTCGGCGCTCTCGGTCGCCAGGCCGAGGAGGCGCCCCGTGGTCTCGGAGGAGACCACGACCGAGGACGCCCCGCCCTCCTGGAGCAGCACCGCGTGCTGCGCCTCCCGGGCGGAGGCCACCACCGTCGCCCGCGGCGCGATGCGGCGCAGGGTGAGCGTGGCCAGGATCGCGGTGTCGTCGCGGTCGAGGGCGACGATGACGGTGTGGGCGCGGTGCACCAGGGCCTGCTGGAGGACGTCGGGGCTCGTGGCGTTGCCGGTGATCACCACGTACCCGTCCGCCGACGCCTGCGCCGCGATCTGGGGGTCGGCCTCCACGACGACGAGGTGGTCCGGCGCGTGGTCGCGCATCCGCAGCGCGCGCAGCGCGTTGCGGCCCTTCGTGCCGTAGCCCAGGACGACGACGTGGTCGCGCATGCGTGCCCTCCACCGCGCGAGGCGGAACTCGGTGCGGGAGCGCTCGGTGAGCGCCTGGAGCGTGGTCCCGACGAGGATCGCCAGGAACATCAGGCGCAGTGGCGTGACCACCAGCGCGTTGATCATCCGGGCGGAGTCGGAGACCGGGGTGATGTCACCGTATCCGGTCGTGGAGAGGGTGACCGTCGTGTAGTACAGCGCATCGGTGAGGGAGACCTCGCCGTCGCGGCTGTCGGTGTAGTCCTCGCGCTCGAGGACCACGAGGAGCCAGTTGACGAAGACGAGCAGGCCCGCGAACGCGAAGCGGGCGAGCAGCGCGCGCAGCGGGCCGGCCTTCTTCGACGCGGGAAGGTGCACGCTCTCGTAGCCATCGGACACGGCCCCTGCCTACCACGCCCGGCGGGGGCGGGCGGGCAGGTGGGTGCCCCGCCGTGCGCGACGTGGTCCGGCACGTCCCTCTGTGTGACCCCAGGGGGCCGACCGGGGGAACCGGAGCCGCAGCCGTTCGCTGTGAGTCATCTCGCACTGACACGTTGTGGCCGCCGGCGCGGCCAGGGCCGGCGCCCTGCTGCAGCAGAGCGTCTGCTCGCCCACCGCGACCTCGGAGGTGTTCCGCCTGCAGGGCGGGAGCACCTCCGCGGCGCAGCCGGTGCAGGGCGTGAGCGGCCTGCGCCTCAGCGCGGACCCGCGCTCCTCGGCCAGCGGGGCGCGCGTGCAGTTGGCCTCCTGCGCCCCGGAGGAGAGCGCCCAGACGTGGGAGGTGGTGCTGCGCAAGTCCGGTCACCAGGTCGTCAACGCGCGCACCGGGCTCTGCCTGAGCGACCACGGCACCGGCACCGGCACCGGCATCTACGTCGCCCCGACCGGGCAGGACACCGGTGGCGGCAGCGTCCAGCGCCCCTTCGCCACCCTCGCCACCCTCGCCAAGGCCGTCTCCGTGGTCCGCCCCGGCCAGACCATCTGGATGCACGGGGGCACCTACCGCCCCACGGCCGGCACCTGGATCCGCACCTCAGGCACGCCGGCCCAGCGCATCACCCTGAGCAACTACCCGGGGGGAGGCGGTCCGCATCGACGCCTCGGGCGTGCCCGTCACCGCGTGGACGATCAGCATGGACGCCAGCCACTGGACCGTGCAGGGCCTGGAGATCTTCGGCGCGAAGAACCACCCCTTCGTCTGCACGTCCTGCACCGACGACGTCTTCCGGCTCCTCGACAGCGACTTCCACCACAACTACGACGCGGCCACCCACGGCCAGAACGCCGACGGGATCGACATCGAGTTCGGCAGCGGCGAGGGCAACCTCATCAAGGGCGTCCGCCTCTTCAACAACGCCGACGACGGCCTCGACCTGTGGATGTTCACCTCCGCCGTGACCATCGAGAGCACCTGGGCCTACGGCAACGGCGTCGACCGCTTCGGCGACACCGCCTGGGAGGGCAACGGCAACGGGTTCGAGCTGGGCGGCGGCCGCCCCTCCCCGGCCACCGCGCACGTCGTCCGCAACAGCGCCGCGTGGGACAACACCGCCAACGGGTTCACCGACAACTCCAACCCCGGCGACCTGGTGATCGAGGGCAACACCTCGTTCCGCAACGCCGCGAACGGCTACTGGTTCCGCTCCTCCGCCGCGACCCTGGACCGCAACCTCTCCGTCGGCGACCTGCGGCCCTTCGTCGCGGGCACCGCCAACCGCGTCGGCGTGAACTCGTGGTCCACCACGACCACCTCCACCACCACCGGGGCCTCCGTCTTCGTGAGCACGGACCCCACCTCGGCGACCGGACCCCGCCCCGCCGACGGGACCCTCCCCCGCACCACGTTCCTCACCACGCGCACCGCGGTCCTCGGCGCCCCGATGCGCTGACCCCCGGGAACGGCTGAGGCCCGCGACGGCTGAGCCCCGGGGGCTCCCGGCACCGCGCCCCCCACGCGGCGCCGGGAGCTCCGCCGCGTCCGGGGCGGCACGGGCACCGCCCGGCCTCAGCGACCCCCGCTGACGTCGAGCGTCGCCCCGGTCACGTAGGAGGCCGCGTCGGACAGCAGCCACGCGACGGCCTCCGCGACCTCGTGCGCCTCGCCGCCCCGGCCCATCGGCACCCCGTCCTGCATCCGCTCCACCCGCCCCGGCTGGCCGCCGCTGGCGTGGATGTCCGTGCGGATCAGCCCCGGCCGGACGCCGTTGACGCGGATCCCCTCCGCGGCGACCTCCTTCGCCAGCCCCACCGTCAGCGCGTCGAGCGCGGCCTTGGAGGCGGCGTAGTCCACGTACTCTCCCGGCCCGCCCAGCACGGCGGCCCGGGAGGAGACGTTGACGATCGCACCACCCGCACCCCCGCGCGCGGTCGACATCCGGCGGACCGCCTCCGCCGCGCACGCGAAGGCCCCCGCCACGTTCACGTCGAGCAGGCGCAGGACCCGCTCGCGGGTCAGTTCCTCCACCCGGCGCGGCGGCGCGACGATCCCCGCGTTGTTGACGAGACCCGCGACGGTCCCCAGCTCCGCCGCAGCGGCGAACAGCGCGGCGACGTCGGAGTCGGAGGCGACGTCGGCGCGCACGGCCGTGGCCGGGACCTCCAGGGCGACGCAGTCCGCGACGACGGCCTCGGCGGCCTCCCGCTGCGACGTCCAGCTCAGGCACACCCCGTAACCGCGGCCGGCCAGCAGACGCGCGGACGCCGCCCCGATGCCACGGCCACCACCGGTGATCACGACGATGTCGACCATGACAGCACGCTAGCGGCGCCGGGGGCGCTCGCTACTGTCGCCATGTGCCGAGCCCCGCACCACCGCACGCAGGCCCCGCGTGAGCGACGTCACCACCACCGGGTTCCTCCTGCTGGTCCTCGCCGCCCTGCTCGTGGGCTTCGCCAAGACGGCCATCGGCGGGGCCGCCTCCATCAGCGTGGCGATCTTCGCGGCCGTGCTGCCGGCGAAGGAGTCCACGGGCGCCCTCCTGCCCCTGCTCATGGTGGGCGACGTGCTGGCGCTGCGCGCCTACCGCCGGCACGCGGACTGGGGCGTGCTGCTGCGCCTCTTCCCCTCCGTGGCCGTGGGGGTCCTCGCCGGCGCCCTGTTCGTCTCCGCCGTGGACGACACCGTGATGCGGCGGACCATCGGCGCGGTGCTGATCGCCCTCGTGGGCGTGCACCTGTGGCAGCGGCGGCGCGGCGCGCACGCGGTCCCCACCGGCTGGGCGCGGCACGGCGCGGGGTTGGCGTTCGGCGTCCTCGCCGGGTTCACGACCATGGTCGCCAACGCGGGCGGTGCCGTGATGTCCCTGTACCTGCTCACCATGGGTTTCGCCATGCTCGGGTTCCTCGGCACCTCCGCGTGGTTCTTCGCCGTGGTCAACGCCTTCAAGGTCCCGTTCAGCGTGGCCCTCGGTCTCATCACCGGCCCGGTGCTGCTGCTGTGCGCGGCGCTGTCCCCCGCGGTCGTCGCCGGCGGCTGGCTGGGCCGGCGGGTCATCCAGCGCATCGACCAGGCCCGGTTCCAGCAGATCGTGCTCGTCGTCACGGTGCTCTCGGGCCTGAACCTGCTGCGCTGAGCGCCCGGCCGCACCGCCACCCTCACCACACCGGCGGGCCCGCCGGGTGCAGGGCCGGGTCGTCGTCGCGGAACGTGCGGATCCGGCCGACGGGGGTGCGGGGGCCCTCGAAGCGCACCGTCACCCGGCCCACGCCGGAACCCTGCACCCACCCCGGGCCGTGCTCGTCGTGGGTGACGTCCTGGCCGGGGCTCCACCCCGACCGGGCCGGCGCCGGTGGTCCGTACGGGGCGGTGGAACCCTGCGGCAGGATCCCTCCGGGCTCCGCACCGCCGGGCTCCGCACCGCCGGGCTCCGCACCGCCGGACTCCGCACCGCCGGGCTCCGCGCCCGGTTCCTCCCCGGGCGCCGCGGGCTCGTCGAGTTCCGCCAGGAGGTCCTGCTGCGTGTACTCCGTCAGCCCCGAGACCCCCACGCCGAGCAGCCGCACCCCGTCGGCGACGTCCAGGGTCTCCAGCAGCGCCGTCGCGGCCTGGGCGATCTCCCGCGGGGACGCCGTGGGCTGCGGCAGGGTCCTCGACCTGTTGAGGGTGGTGAAGTCGTAGCGGCGCAACTTGATCGTCACCGTGCGCCCCGAGACGCCCCCCGTGGCCAGCCGCACCGCCACGCGGTCCACGAGCCGGCGCGCCCGCTCGACCAGCTCCCGCCGGTCCGTGAGGTCCACGGCGAACGTCTCCTCCGCGGAGACCGACTTCGCGTCCCGCTCGGGCACCACGGGCCGCGGGTCGATCCCCCGCGCGTACGCCCTCAGCCCCGACCCGTGCGCCTTGCCGAACATCCGGACCAGCTCCGCCTCGTCGGCGGCGGCCAGGTCGGCGACGGTGCGGATCCCGAACCGGGCGAGGCGCTCACCCGTGACCGCGCCGACGCCGGGGATCCTGCGCACCGGCAGCGGCGCCAGCAGGTCGCGCTGCTCGTCCGCCGGCACCACCACCAGCGCGTCCGGCTTGCGAAGGTCCGAGGCGATCTTCGCGACGAGCTTGCTGGGACCGGCTCCCACCGAGACGGTGAGCCCCGTCGTGGCGCGCACCCGCGCCCGGAACCCCTCCGCCAGCGCGCTCACCCCGGCGGCGTCCAGGCCCGGGTGCGTGGGGCCGAGGTCCACGTACGCCTCGTCCAGGGACACCGGCTCCACCAGCGGCGAGAGCTCGTGGGCCAGCGCCATCACCTGCTCCGACACCCGCCGGTACGCCGAGAACCGCCCCGCCAGGAACGCCGCGTTCGGGCAACGGCGGCGGGCCTCCATGGTGGGCATCGCCGAGCCGATCCCGAACGCCCGCGCCTCGTAGGAGGCCGTGGCCACCACCCCGCGCCAGCCCGTCCCGCCGACCACGACGGGCTTGCCGCGCAGCGACGGCTTGTCGCGCTGCTCGACTGCCGCGAAGAACGCGTCCAGGTCGAGGTGCAGCACGCTCGGTCGCGTGGCGTCGGGCGATCCCACCCCCGCAGTCTGCCAAGCGGGTGCGACGGCACGCCCCGCCGCGGTCGACGCGACGCCCCGGACCGGGGAGCGGCACGTCCCCGCCGGGGCGGGCGCGAGGCGCTGGGGCGGGCGCGAGGCGCTGGGGCGGCGCCGGCTCAGGTGGCCATGTCGACGAAGCGGGAGTAGTGCCCCTGGAACGCGACGGTGATGGTGTCCGTCGGGCCGTTGCGGTGCTTGGCGACGATGAAGTCCGCCTCACCCGCGCGGGGGCTCTCCTTCTCGTACATGTCCTCCCGGTGGAGGAGGATCACCATGTCGGCGTCCTGCTCGATCGAGTTGTGGACGGCGACGCCGTCGGCGATGAAGTTGTGCCCGCCCAGCACGGTGGCGTCGTAGACCGCCTCCTCACCGTCGGGCTCGATGGCGACCACCTGGTCCCACAGCACGTCGTTGACGGCCATGACCTCCAGGTCGGCGTCGCCGAGGAGCTCCGCGACCCGGCCCAGGCGCTGCCGCGACGGCGCGTGCTTCCACAGCGCGCTGCCGCAGAACGACGTGCCCATCGCCTCGGCGAACTGCCGGTGCGTCATCCCCCGCTCCGCGAGGACGTCCCGGACCCGGTCCCAGACCTGACGGGGGACCGTGTCGACGTTCGTGTTCCCGGTCCCGGCGAGCACCACCTCCAGGAGACGAGCCGCGCTCGCCCCCCGCGCTCCGTGGACGCCGACCTCCTGCAGGAAGCGGCGCTGGTCGTCGATCCCCGAGACGTCGAGGGTGTAGCCGGGGCGGTACGCCCCCTTGGGGGTGGTGCGCCGGACCCGGGCCGAGATCCCGAAGCGGAGCAGCAACCGGGACACGTCGTCCACCAGGCGCCGGCTCGTCGAGGCGTAGTAGATGCGTCCACCCCGGCCGTCCTTGCGCACCGTGACGGAGCCGTCCGTGGCCCAGAGGTGGTGCAGGAAGAGGGCGATCTGCCGCTTCGGCAGGGAGAACACCTCGGCCGGGACGAACTTCTCGAAGCTGCGTAGGCCGAACAGACCGAGTTCGTCCAGCCACGCCGCGATCGGGTTCCGCCGACCGTGGGTCAGCCGGTGCGGAGCGGGCAGCCGCAGGCTGGTGCACCGGGCCGCGGCGTGGTCGTCGCGCACCGCGGTGATCCCGAAGGCGGACGACGCGGCCGCCGCGACGGCCTCGAGGTTGGCCTCGTCGACGCTGGCGTAGCGCAGGGGCTGCCGCCGCACGAACGAGCCGTCCCCGAGCAGGTGCGCGAGGAGCAGCACCCGCTCGTCGTCCCAGCCCGTCACCAGCTCCGGGGCGGGCACGTGGCGCGGCACCGCGACCCTGTCCCCCGGCGACAGCTCGCCCAGGGCCGTCCAGCCCTCGTACGCCAGGAAGGGGTGGTTCGCCGTGGCCCGCACCTCCTTGCCGGAGGCCAGCCGCAGGCGGAACACCTGCCGGGTGCCGGTGGCGAAGACGTGGGTGAGGTGGCGTCGGACGTAGCGCAGGGAGTCGTCGAGCGCCCACACCGGCACGTCGCGCGCACCGGAGGCGAACAGCTCGCCCATCGTCACCTCGGCACCGGTGTCCGCCCGCAGGACGCGGGTGCCCGCAGGAAGGCAGCCCGATTCGCGCAGGTCGCTCATCTGCGGCTTCTTGTCGGTGCGCTGCTCCGGGCCGCGGTTGAGCTGCGACAGCGCGATGACGGGGACCTCGATCTCCTTCGCCAGCAGCTTCAGCGCACGGGAGAACTCCGAGACCTCCTGCTGGCGGCTCTCCACCCGCTTGCCGGACGTCATCAGCTGCAGGTAGTCGACGATCACCAGCTTCAGGTCGTGGCGCTGCTTCAGCCGCCGGCACTTCGAGCGGATCTCCATCAGCGACATGTTCGGGCTGTCGTCGATGAACAGCGGGGCCTCGCTGACCTGCCCCATGGTGCGGGCCAGCTTCGTCCAGTCGTCCTCGCGCATCGTGCCCTTGCGCATGTTCTGCAGCGGGATCTTCGCCTCCGCGGACAGCAGGCGCATCGCGATCTCGTTGCGGCCCATCTCCAGGGAGAAGATCGCCGACGCGAGGCCGTGCTTGATCGACGCCGCCCGGGCGATGTCCAGTCCCAGGGTCGAGTTGTGTGTGGGGATCATCGCCCGGCCGGCCAGGTAGAGGTGATCGGTGTTGTCGACCTGGACGCAGCGCACCGGCACGGACCCGACGGGGCGGACGTCCGTGATGAACCGGGAGTTGCGCCGCTGGAACAGCCGCTGCCGCCGGTCCTTGTGGAGGAGGCGCTTCCGCTCGAGGCGGAAGACGTCGTCGTCCGTGCTGAAGGTGAGGGTGTGGGCGGTGGACGACGCCTCCGAGCGACCGCGGACCCGCTTCGTGCTGAGACCGGTGCGGTAGCCGAGGCTGTGGACCAGCTCCTGCACGTCGCGGGCGAGCCTCTCGGACGTCACGGCGAACTGCACCGTGCCGCTGGGTGCGACGGTGCCGTCCGTGTCCAGCAGCCCGGCCAGCAGCTGCCGGCGCTGGTCGACCGACGCCCGCAGGTACGCCACCGGGATGTGCTTGTCCCCGAGGACGCCCAGGGTCCGCAGGCGCGCCTGCACCGTGCCGTGGTGGTAGCCGGCCTCGCTCTCGAGGTGGACGACGAGCTCCGGGTCGGCCGTGGTGATCTGAGCGCTGGCGCTCGTCCCGTCGCCGAGCCACGCGCCGAGCACGTAGGGCGGCAGCAGCAGATCATCGCGGGGCGGCAGCTCGAGGGGCCGGGCGTTGAGCACCGAGTGGTTGAGCCTGCGCTCCGCGCCGGGGCAGCGCAGGGTGGCAGCGATGTCCTCCGTGGTCCGCACCTCGGCGAAGGTCCGCTGGGTGCGGGCGCCCCCGTACCCGGCCGCCGCGGCCTGGGCGGACCTGCGCGACGCCCGCGTCTGCGTGAGCCACTGGTGCTGGCCGTCGGCGACCACGACGCTGCCGTCGGAGAAGCGGACCTCGTAGCAGGGACGGTCGGTCATCACCTCCGTCGCCGCCACGACGCGCGTCGGCCGTCCGTCGGCGCCGAGCAGCTCGTCGCCGACCCGCACCGAGCCCATCGTCGTCCACCCCGTCGGAGTGGGCAGGGGCGTGTCGAGCGCCAGCGCCTTGCCCACAGCCGGTCGCGCCGCGATGACGATCATCTGCCCGGGGTGCAGGCCGTTGGTGAGCTGGTCGAGGTCCGCGAAGCCGGTGGGCACGCCCACCATCGCGTCGCCGCGGTGCGAGGAGGCCTCGATCTCGTCGATCGCGCCCTCGATGATGTCGCCCAGGGCCGCGTAGTCCTCTTTGACCCGCTTCTCCGTCACCTGGTACAGCTCGGCCTGGGCGGAGTTGACGATGGCCTCGACGTCGCCGCCGTCGCCGCCGTAGCCCATCTGCACGATGCGGGTGCCGGCCTCCACGAGGCGGCGCAGCACGGCGCGCTCGCGGACGATGCGGGCGTAGTACCCGGCGTTGGCGGCCGTCGGCACGGTGGAGATGAGGTCGTGCAGGTAGGGGGCGCCGCCGACCCGGGCCAGCTCGCCGCGGTTGGTCAGCTCCGCGGAGACCGTCACGGGGTCCGCGGGCTCACCGCGGCTGTAGAGGTCGAGGATCGCCTCGTAGACCAGCTCGTGGGCCGGGCGGTAGAAGTCGGGGCCCTTGAGGACCTCCACGACGTCGGCGATGGCGTCCTTCGACAGCATCATCCCGCCGAGGACGCCCTGCTCCGCGGCGATGTCCTGCGGGGGCATCCGGTCGTAGGGCTCGCTGCCCCCCGAGCTGCCACGAGATCCGCGTCCGCCCCGCCCCGGGTCTCCCGACCCGTCGCGGGGGGAGACGAGATCGTGCTGGTCCGTCGTCACGCCATCCACTCCCCGTGCTTCAGAGGACACCGCGCGCCCGTGCCGCCGGCGGCGTCCGGGACCTGCCGGTCCGCAGACCAGTGTCCCTCCACTCGTCCTGTGTACGTGCCACCTCCGACATGTCCGAGCGGGGCCGGGTGCGCCTGTGCACAGGCTCGTTGACAACATGTGGATGACGAGGGGGTCGTTGTGCACAGGGGGTGGACAGCCCTGGGGACAACTCGCCGATCTGGCGTGGAAAGTGCCCCTCAGGGCGCTCTGACCTGCCAGAACGCCATCCACCAGCTGTGGAGGAGGAGTGGGACGGTGCAGGCGCGTCACCCGGATGGATGTGGACGACAGCGCCCCTCCCCCTTCTCACCGAAGGTCACGGCGGGTGACGCGGAGGTGCTGCGCCTTGCCCTGCCCGCCCTGGGGGCCCTCGTCGCCGAGCCGCTCTTCCTGCTGGCCGACTCCGCGATCGTGGGCCGTCTCGGCACGCTGCCGCTGGCCGGCCTCGGCATCGCGGGGGCGGCCCTGGGCGCGGCGGTGAGCCTCTTCGTCTTCCTCGCCTACGGCACCACGGCGGGCGTCGCGCGCAGCCTCGGCGCCGGGGACGTGCGCGGCGCCCTCGGCCGAGGGGTGGACGGGCTGTGGCTCGCCCTGGGCCTGGGCGCCGTCGTGGCGGTGCTCGGCACCGCGCTGGCGCCCGATGTGGTGCGGGGGCTGGGTGCCTCCCCGGCCGTCGAGCCCCACGCCGTCGCCTACCTGCGCTGGAGCATGCCGGGGCTGCCGGGGATGCTCGTGGTCCTGGCCGCCACCGGCGTCCTGCGCGGCCTGCAGGACACCCGCACGCCGCTGGTCGTGGCGGCCTGCGGGGCGGCCTTCAACGTGGCGGCGAGCATCGCCCTCGTCCACGGCCTGGGCTGGGGCGTGGCCGGCTCCGCCGTGGGCACCGCCGTCACGCAGATCCTCATGGCGGTGGTCCTCGCCGCGGTCGTCGCCCGGGCGGCGCGGCGGGCCGGCGCGCCGCTGCGCCCGCACGTCGGCGGCCTCGCGCGCAGCGCCCGGGTGGGCGTCCCGCTGCTGGTGCGCACGCTGAGCCTGCGGGCCGCGCTGCTGCTCACGACGTACGTGGCCGCCGCGCAGGGCGACTCCGCCGTGGCCGCGCACCAGGTCGCCATGACGGTGTGGACCGCCGCCTCGCTCGTCCTCGACGCCCTCGCCATCGCCGCGCAGGCCCTCGTCGGGCGGGCGCTGGGGGCGGGCGACACCGCGGGGGTGCGCTGGTCGGTGCAGCGCATGGTGGTGTGGGGGGTGGGTGCGGGCGTCGTCCTCGGCGCCGCGCTGGCCCTGGCCCGCGCCCCGTTCGCCGCGGTGTTCACCGAGGCCGGACCGGTCCGCGCGGACCTCGTCGCGGTGCTGCTCGTGGTGGCGCTCACGCTGCCCCTGGGCGGCTGGGTCTTCGTCCTCGACGGCGTGCTCATCGGGGCGGGTGACGGCCGCTACCTCGCCGTCACGGGCGCCGTGGTCCTGCTGGTGTACGTGCCGATGGCGCTGGCCGTGCTGGCGCTGACGCCGCGCGGGCAGGAGGGGCTGCTGTGGCTGTGGGCGGCCTTCGCGGGCGGCTTCATGGCGGTGCGCCTGCTGCCGCTGGCGCTGCGGGCCCGCGGCGCCGCCTGGATGGTCACCGGCGTCTGACGGCCGGCTCCTCGCCGCGCGCAGGGCCCGGGGCCGCAGCGCCGGACGCCCCTGGCACGGCGGGAGGTGCCGCCGGAACCCGGCGCAGACGCCCGAGGGCCGGCCGCGCTCATCGCGCGACCGGCCCTCGGCCTGGTCCGACCCGGCGCCTCAGACGGCGGAGGGGCTGACCTCGACGGTCACCTTCGCGGAGACGTCGGCGTGCAGCCGGACGTCGACCTTGTAGGAGCCGGTCGCCCGGATCGGCTGGGCGATCTCGACCTTGCGCTTGTCGATGCTCGGGCCGCCGGCGGCGTTGACGGCCGCAGCCACGTCGGCCGGGGTGATGGCGCCGAAGAGGCGGCCGCCCTGGCCGGCGCGGGCCTGCAGGCGCACGGTGCGCGCCTCCAGGGACTGCTTCACCTGCTGAGCCTCCTCGAGGGAGGCGATCTCGCGGGCGCGGCGGGCCTTGCGGATCGACTCCACCTGCTTCTCCCCGCCCTTGGTCCACGGAGTGGCCAGGTTGCGGGGCAGGAGGAAGTTGCGGCCGTAGCCGTCCTTGACCTCGACGACGTCGCCAGGAGCGCCGAGACCGGTCACCTCGTGGGTGAGGATGAGCTTCATCTCGTCGTCTCCTCTCAGCGAGCAGAGCTGGAGTAGGGCAGCAGCGCCATCTCGCGGGCGTTCTTGATCGCCGTGGCGATCTGCCGCTGCTCCTGCACGGACACGCCGGTCACACGACGGGCGCGGATCTTGCCGCGGTCGGAGATGAACTTCCGCAGCAGCGCGGTGTCCTTGTAGTCCACCGCCTCGATCTTCGCCGCCTTCAGCGGGTTCTGCTTCTTCTTGGGCTTGCGCACGGGCACCTTGGCCATCGTGGTGCTCCCCTCTCGTGAGAGCCCGGGACTGCGCCCGGGATGGTGGTGTGGAACTTGCCGCGCAGATCGCGGAGGGCTCCGCCACCGGCCGTCGGCGCGCTGGGGTCAGCACGCCGGGACCGGGAGAGCCGGACGGGTCGCTACGGGCCCGTCAGAACGCTCGGCCCGTCAGAACGGCGGGTCGTCGTTGGACGAGCCGCCCCAACCGCCGCCGCCGCCGCCGCCACCGGAGGACGGGCCGGTCGCCCACGGGTCGTCCTGCGGCTGCCCGCCGCCGGAGTTCCCGCCGCCACCGCCCCAGCCGCCGCCGGAGTTGCCGCCACCGCCGCCGAAGCCGCCGCCACCACCGCCGCCGCCGCCGCGCGAGGTCTTGCTGACCTTCGCGCTCGCGTAGCGCAGCGACGGGCCGACCTCGTCGACCTGCATCTCGATGACGGTGCGCTTCTCGCCCTCCTTCGTCTCGAAGGAGCGCGACTGCAGCCTGCCGGTCACGATGACCCGGGTGCCGCGGGTGAGGGACTCGGCGACGTTCTCCGCCGCCTCGCGCCACACCGCGCAGCGCATGAACAGGGTCTCGCCGTCCTTCCAGTCGTTGGACTGGCGGTCGAACGTGCGCGGGGTGGAGGCCACGGTGAAGTTGGCCACCGCCGCGCCGGACGGCGTGAACCGCAGCTCGGGGTCGTTCGTGAGGTTGCCGACCAGCGTGATGACGGTCTCGCCCGCCATCAGCGAGCGCCCGGGCGGAGCAGCTTGGTCCGCAGCACCGCCTCGTTGAGGTTCAGCTGGCGGTCGAGCTCCTGCGCGACCGCAGGCTCGGCCGACAGCTCGACGACGGCGTAGATGCCCTCGGACTTCTTCTTGATGTCATAGGCCAGCCGGCGACGGCCCCAGATGTCGACCTTCTCGACCGTCCCGCCGCCCTGGCGGACGACGTTCAGGAACCGGTCGAGGGACGGAGCGACGGTGCGCTCCTCCAGCTCGGCGTCGAGGATGACCATGAGCTCGTAGTTGCGCGCGCTCATTCCCCACCTCCTTCGGACTCATGCGGCCACGGTCTCTCCGTGGCAGGAGGGTGTGCGTGCCTCCGCGCCCGGCCGGTCGGCACGGAGCCGCTCGGCGCAGGGCGCGGACCTGACCAGCCTACCCGCTCCGGCAGGGGCGCCCCGACCACCGGCGCCCTCACGCGACGCGGATCACCAGGGCGTCGGGGGCGCCGTCGAAGTCGCCGCCCGCCGGGTCGTCGGCCTGCCCGCCCCCCGGGGCGGCGGCCGCCCGCACGGGGTCGCCCGCCGGCCGGCCCAGGTCCCGCAGCACGGCGGCGACCAGCCAGCCGATCCCGCCCAGCCGCAGCAGCAGGAGCAGCAGGTACACCTCCGACGGCAGGCCCCGATCCGGCGTGGACTGACCCGCGATGAACAGCCACACCCCGACGAAGTACAGCGCCTCCGTGCCGAGCCAGACCGCGTGGTCGCGCCAGCGGGGCACGGCCAGGACCGCCAGCGGCAGCAGCCACAGCGACACCTGCACCGGCAGCGCCTTGCCCGTCAGCACCACCACCGCGACCAGCAGCAGCGCCACCTGCGGCACCCGCGGGCGCCGCGGCGCCCACAGCACCACCGTCGCCACCGCCAGCACACCGAGCGCCCCGGTCGTCAGCGTCAGGACCGTCACCACCTCGCCCGGCAGCCCCGTCGCGGCGCGGTCGTGGAGGGCCTGCTCCAGCAGTTGCGGCAGCAGCCACGGCGAGCCGTAGCCCGCCTGGCGCGGCCACCACTGCGTGAGGTGGTCCGACCACGCGCTGCCCCACGTCACGGCCAGCGGTACGTTGACCGCCAGCCACGTGAGCGCGGCGGCGACGGCGGTGCGGGAGAAGGCGGCGTAGCGGCCCGTGCGCACGGCAAGCAGCGCCAGCGCGACGACGATCACCACCGGGTAGGTGCGGGCGCAGACCGCAAGCCCCAGCAGCACACCGGCCGCGACGGGGCGGCGCCTCGCCCACGCGGCCAGGCCGGCGGTGGCCAGCGCCACGCCCAGCAGGTCGAGGGAGACCAGCCCGGCGAGGACCACCAGCGGGCTGGCGGCCAGCAGGAGCGTGTCCCAGCGCCGCCGCCCCGCCATGGCCAGGACGGCGGCCACCGTCACCAGCAGGAGCAGCGCGATGACGACGGTCGCCGCGTCGAAGTAGGCCCGCTGCGCCTCCGGGGTGACGTCCGGCGGCGCGAACCGGGTCAGCAGCCACGCCAGGCCCGCGGTCAGCGACGGCTGCAGCAGCGCGACGCCCTCCGCGTAGGGGCTCTGCGCCCCGACCAGACCGGAGGACGAGAAGACGACGGGGACGTCGCTGTAGCAGGCGTGGAAGAACTGGTCGGGGGTGCGCCAGCCCTCCGCACGGCAGTGCTGCTTCTGCAGGACGCCCAGGGCGAGGGACACCATCGCCACCGGCAGGCAGACCACGGCCGCGGTCAGCCACCGCGGGCCCCCGCCGGCGTGCCGGCCCCACGGGCCACCGAGCGCCTCGCTCGCGGCACGCGCGAGCGGGTCCTCGGCCGACGGCGCGACCGGACGGGTGGGCGCCGGGGCGCTCACCGCCCGTCGCCCGCGGGGGTCGCCTCGCCCGCGCCCCCGGCCTGCGGCGCGGGGGTGGCGCTGCGTCCCGGCGACGCGCCGGTCGGTTGGGTGGACGGCGTGGCGCCGCCGGTGGGGGCGGGGCTCTCCGGGGCGGTGCCGTCGGAGGGCGACTCGCTCGAGGACTCGCTCGGCGACTCGCTGGGGGACTCGCTCGGGGCCTCGCTGGGCGACTCGCTCGGCGGTTCGCTGCTGGTGCTGCTGCTGGTGGTCGAGGGCCGCGGCGAGCGGGTCCGCGTCGACGTGCTCGAGGAGCGGACGCCCTGCGCCTTGCCGACGAACTTCGGCTTCGGGAAGGCCTCCACGGGCTGGCCCTCCAACGCCGTCTGCATGAACGAGGTCCACATGCGCACCGGGTACGAGCCGCCCGTGACCTCGCGGCGGCCGAGGTTCAGCGAGGTGCGCGGGGACGTCGGGTCCGCGGTCTCGGTCTGGTACATCACGACGACGGTGGCGAGCTGCGGGGTGTAGCCGGCGAACCAGGCGGACATGTTCTTCGTCGAGGTGCCCGTCTTGCCCGCCACGGGCCGCTTCAGCCGGCTGGCGTGGCTTCCGCTGCCGCGCTGCACGACCTGCTGCAGCGCGTGGGTGGTGTCGGCCATGACCGGCTCCTCGAAGACGCGCGCCTCGCCCGGGGAGGCCGTGTAGATCTGCTCCCCGTCGGGGCCGGCCACGGAGGCCACCACGTGCCAGTCGTGGCGGACGCCCTGCGCGGCGAAGGTGGCGTAGGCCTGTGCGAGCTCGACGGGAGCCACCGACGCCGAGCCGAGGACGTTCGACGGGACGTCCAGCAGGTCCTTGGTCCCCGGCTCCAGGCCCGCGCGGATCGCGGCCTCGCGGGTGGCGGCGGGCGTCACCTTGTCGTTGAGCTGGGCGTAGACGGTGTTGGAGGACTTCGCGGTGGCCGTCATCAGGTCGATCCGCCCCAGGTCGGCGTCCCCGAAGTTCTCGACGGTGTCCTTGCCCCAGCTCTTCAGCTTCAGGGGGCTGTTGCCGTCGAACGTGGACTTGAGGCTGATGCCCTTCTCCAGCGCGGCGACCAGCGTGAACGGCTTGAACGTCGACCCGGCCTGCACCTCGGCCATCGTCACGGAGTTGAACTGGTTCGTGAGGAAGTCCGCCCCGCCGTACATGGCGCGCACCCCGCCGCTGCGGGGGTCGATGGAGACGACGCCGACGTGCAGCCCGGCCGGGGCTCCCTCCGGCAGGTTGGACCGCACCGCCTCCTTGGCCGCCTCCTGCGCCTTCGCGTCGAACGTGGTGACGACCTTCAGGCCACCGCGCTTGATCTGCTCCGAGGTGAGGCCGACCTTCTTCTCCAGCTCCCTCTCGACCGTGCGCAGGAGGTAGCCCTCGGTTCCCTCCCAGTCGTTCTCCTGGCGCAGCTCGACCGTCTCGGGCATGGTCGCGACGGCGCGCTCGGCGGGCGTCAGCCACCCCTCGTCCACCATGCCGTCCATCACGTACTCCCAGCGCCGCTGCGCGGCCTCCGGGTCCTTGCGGGGGTCGTAGGCGCTGGGCGCGGCCAGCACCCCGGCGAGCAGCGCCCCCTCGGAGGCGCTCAGCTGGGCGACGTCCTTGCCGAAGTAGGCCTGCGCGGCGGTCTGGATGCCGTACGCCTGCCGTCCGAAGTACACGGTGTTGAGGTAGGCGGCGAGGGTCGCGTCCTTCGTCTGCTGCTCGTCGATCTTCAGCGCGATGAAGAACTCCTTGAACTTGCGGGTGTAGCTCTGCTCCGCGTTCAGGAAGTAGTTCTTCACGTACTGCTGCGTGATCGTGGAACCGCCCTGGGTGCTCTCACCGCGCAGGTTGTTCCAGGCGGCGCGCGCGATGCCCGTCGGGGAGACCCCGCGGTTCTCGTAGAAGCTGCGGTCCTCCGCCGCCAGGACGGCGTTGCGCACCGGCTCCGGCACCTGGTCGAGGGTCACGGGCACCCGGTTGCGCTCGCTGAAGCGGCCGATGGGCGTGGTGCCGTCGCTGTAGTAGGCAGTGCTGACCTGCGCCTGGGCCAGCTCGTTGGGGCTGGGGATGCTCACGAGGGCGTAGGCGGTGACGAAGCCGGCGATGCCGAGGAGGACCCCGGTGCCGAGCAGCGCCACCAGCCACGTCCACAGCCGGCGGCTGCGGCCACGACGGGGCGGTCGGCTGCCGCGGCCGGCGGGCGGGCGGCCCGCGGGACCACGACCGGGGGAGCTGGGGCGGGCGGAGGTGGCGGACGGTCGGCGTGCTGCCACGGCGGTGGTGTCCTCCGGTCGGTGGGCGCAGCTGTCCGCCGCGCGTCGTCGTCGGTCGTGCCCGGTCCCGGGACGTCCCGGGAGGTCCGGTCGTGCTGGCCGGGCACCGGGTGCGGCCCGTCCCCGCCAGTATGCGCGGTGTCACCGTGCACGCCGACGGTGCGCCCCTGCACTCGGGCGCACCTTCACCACACCCCAACACCCGGGGTCCCTCCCGCACTCCCCGTACGGTGGGGCCGTGCCGGAGAGGGGCGTGCTGGTCCGCCTGGGACGCCTCGCGACGCGGAGCCGTCTGCGCAGGCTGCTCCTGGTGCGCCTCCTCGGCCAGGGCGGTGACGGCGTCTTCCAGGCCGGGCTCGCCTCGCTGCTGATCTTCTCCCCCGAGCGGCAGCCCTCTCCCGCCGCCGTCGCCACCGCCTTCGCCGTGCTCCTGCTCCCCTTCACGCTGGTGGGGCCGTGGGCGGGGGTGGCGCTGGACCGCTGGCGTCGCCGGCAGGTGCTGGTGGGGGCCAACGCGGTGCGGGCGGGGGTCGTGATGGCCACGGCGGCGGTCCTGCACGCCGGCGCACCCGATGCCGCGGTGGTCGTCATGGCGCTGCTGGCGCTGTCGGTCAACCGGGCCCTCCTCGCGGGGCTGTCGGCGGCACTGCCGCACGTGGTGGAGCCCGACGAGCTGGTCCTCGCCAACAGCGTGGTGCCCACCGCGGGGACGATGGCGGCGGGAGCCGGCGCGCTGACGGCGGTGCTGGCCCGCTCCGGCCCGCTGGAGGGCCTCGCGGGAGGTGGGGCCGCCGCGGACGCCGCGCTGCTGGTGATGGCAGCGGTGGCCTACCTGGCCGCGGGCCTGAGCGCCCTGCGCATCCCGGTGGGTTCGCTCGGCCCGGTGCGACCGCCGGGCGCTCCCCTGCCCGGGTCGCTGCGGCGCAGCCGCGGCTCGCGGCTGGTCACGATGGGGCGGGATCTGCTGGGCGGGGCCCGTCACGTCGTGCAGCGGCGCGCGCCGGCGTGGGCCCTGACGGTGGTCGCCGTCCACCGCTTCGCGTTCGGCGTGACCACGGTGGCGTTCGTGGTGCTGTGCCGGCGGACGCTGGCGGACCCGGACGACCCGGCGGCGGGCCTGGCCCTGCTGACGACGCTGCTGGTCGCCGCGGGGGCGGGGGCGGGCACCGCGGCGGTGTGCGCGCCGTGGGGCACCCGCCACGGCGCGCTGCGGGCGTGGATCTGCGGCTGCCTGGTCGTGGCGGGCGCGGCGCAGGCCCTGGCGGGGTGGAGCACAGACCTCACCGTCCTGCTGGTGTGCGCCTTCGCCCTGGGCGGTGCGGGCCAGGGCGCCAAGATCGGGGTGGACACGGTGGTCCAGCGCACGGTCGACGACACGTACCGCGGCCGGGTCTTCACCCTCTACGACCTGGTGTTCAACGTGACGTTCGTGGTGGCGGCCGCGGTGGCCGCCCTGCTCCTGCCCCCGGACGGCCGCTTCCCCGTGCTGGCCACCTGCCTGGGCGGCGGCTACTGGGCGATGGCGTGGCTGTACCGGCGGGTCGGGCCGGCTCCGCGCGCCCTGGCGCCGGCGGGCGCCTGAGGTCAGGGCAGGCGCAGTCCCGGGTCCGACAGGGAGGGGACCGGTGACCCGAAGGACGTCGGCACCGGGGGCACCGGCACCGGCACCGACGGCGGCAGCGTGGTCGGTGGGACGGCCGGCGGAGTCGCCGACGGCGGGGCGGCCGACGGCGGGGTCTCGACGGGTGGGGTCTCGACGGGCGGGGTCTCGACGGGCGGGGCCGCCGACGGCGGGTTCTCCGCGGGCGGGGTCGCCCCGGGCGGGGTCCCGGTCGGCGGGGTCCCGGTCGGCGGGGTCGCGGTCGGCGGGGTCGCGGTCGGCGGAGCCGCCGACGGTCCGGGTGCGCTCGACGAGGCGGACGGCTGCGGGCCCCGCGAGCGCGGCCCCTCCGCTGAGGAGGCGCTGGGCGAGGGGGCCGGCACCGGGGTGCCGCCCGTCCTGGCGGGGTCGGGCGTCGGCTCCGGCGCGCCGGGCCGCTCACCGCTCGGCTGCTCACCACCGGGCCGCTCACCACCGGGCCGCTCGCCGCTCGGCTGCGCCTGCGGAGCGACCGGAACCGGATTGGGCACGTCGCGCATGTGACCGGTCTGCACGACCGCGACCGCGACGGCGGCGGCGGACGTCGCGAGCATCACGACCGCCGCCATGGCCAGCCCCGGCCGCGGGCGCGTCACGCGCGCGGACCCGCCCGCCCCGGTGGCCGGAGCGACGGCGGCCGGCACCGAGCCCGCCACCCGCTCCGCCGGAGGACCCACCTCCAGGCGCAGAGCGGCGTGCAGGCCGTCCACCCAGCCCCGCAGGTCGCCGGGCCGGAGGGCGGGGTCGAACGCCAGGGCCTGCAGAACCCCCTCCGCCAGCCCCGGCTCGTCCCGGGTCAGCGGCGCGGCCGCCAGCTGCCGCCGCACCGCGTCCGGGTCCAGCTCCCCCGACTCGGGGTCGCGCACCGGCGGCTCACCCGTCAGGAGGTGCACGGCGAGCACGCCGAGCGCGAACGCGTCGGCAGCCGCAGCCGGCAGCCGCCCGGCGCGGACCTCCGGAGGGAGGTCGGCGGGGACCGCCGCGCCGACCAGGTGCGGCGGCCGGGGTCCGTGGAGGCCGAGGGCGGGAGCAGCCAGCAGCACCCCCTCGGCGGGCGAGGCACCCGCCAGCCGCACCGACCGCGGCGTCACCGCGCCGTGCACGACCGGCGGCCTGCCGACGTCCCCGCCGTGCAGCTCGTCCAGGACGCCGGCCACCGCGGAGAGCACGGCGAGCCGCTCGGGCAGGCCGGCGTCCGGCTCGTCACGGATCCATTCCGCCAGCGACCGTCCCGGCACCCGCTCGAGGACGACGTAGCCCCAGCGGTCCCCCGGCTCCTCCACGGTGGGCGCGGACCCCGGCACGTGCGGCGGCGCGCCGGTGAAGACGGCCCTGACCCCGGCCAGGCGCGGGTGGTGCACGCGGGCCACCTCCGCCGCCCGCCGGCGCCAGGCCACGGCCGGGTCCGCGGCGGCGTCACGGCCACGCTCGGCGCTCCCACCGTGGTAGGTGATCAGGAGCTCGGCCGGGCGCTGGGCGGCGAGGACGCGCAGGGCCTCCCCCACGGGCGCGCGGCGGTCGAGGACGTGCCACAGCTCGTCGACGGCGGCGTCCAGCGCCCCGAGGATCTCGTAGCGGTCGGGGTCGTCGTCCGGACCTGCGCAGTGGCGGACGACCTCGGGGACGTGCGCAGCCGTCAACCGGTCGTCGGACCAGTCCTCGGTGCTCACGAGCTCTACCTCCGCGACGCGCCGTGCACGGGGGGCCGCACGACTTCGGGCGAATTGTGCCGCACTGCCGGACCCCACCCCGCGCACTCGACACGCCCATTATGGAGCGTCAGGACGGGTGAGCCATCGGTGAGGACGACGCGGCGGGAACGGGCGCGTCGTGGACCGTCACGGCGGGCAGCGCGCCCCGGAAGGCCTCCACCTCCACCAGCGCGTGCTGGCCCGTGCAGCCCTGGCCGAGGCGCGACGTGCCGACGTCGGCCGTGAGGACGTTGACGTTGCCGTGTCCGCAGGTCACCCCCGCCGCCGCGCCCGCGACGGGGTCGAACCAGGCGCCGGTGGACATCTGCACCACCCGCGGCCGCAGGTCCGCGGACACCACCAGGCCCGCCAGGCAGCTGCCGCGGCGGCTGCGGACCACCACCACGTCCCCGTCCGCCAGGCCCCGCTCGCGGGCGTCGTCGGGGTGCATGCGCAGCGGCTCCCGCCCCCGGACCTTCGACGCGGCGCTCGCCGCCCCGTGGTCGAGCTGGCTGTGCAGCCTCGTCGCGGGGTTGTTTGCGACCAGGTGCAGGGGGAAGCGCGCGGCCACCGGGGAGCCCAGCCACTCCTCCGGTTCCCGCCAGACGGGGTGGCCGGGGCAGTCGTCGTAGCCGAAGGAGGCGATCGTCGCCGAGTGCAGCTCGATCCGTCCGCTGGGAGTGCGCAGCCGGAACCGCCCCGGGTCGGCGCGGAACCCGGCGTGCAGGACGACGGGGTCCGCCGGCGGCAGCCGCAGCGAGCCGGCGCGGCGGAACTGCGCGTACGGCGGCGCCGCGACACCCGCCCGCACGGCCGGCCCCGCGCGCCAGGACTCGTACAGGTGCGCCACCCACTGCGCCGACGTGCGGCCCTCCGTGAACGCCTCCTCCGCGCCCAGCCGCTGCGCCAGGGCCGCCAGCACGTCGTAGTCGTCGCGGGCCTCCCCCACCGGCTCGAGCACCCGGTCCATGGCGTGCAGGTGGTCGTCGTAGCGGGCCGCGCCGAGGTCCTCCCGCTCCAGCGGCGTCGTCGACGGCAGGACGACGTCGGCGTGGCGGGCCGTCGCCGTCCAGAACGGGTCCTGCACGAGGACCGTGTCGGGACGCTGGAACGCCCGCCGCAGCCGGGCCAGGTCCTGGTGGTGGTGGAACGGGTTGCCGCCCGTCCAGTGCACCAGCCGCAGGTCGGGGTAGCGCCGGCGCGAGCCGTCGAAGTCGTACTCCTCCCCGGGGTGCAGCAGCGCGTCGGCGATGCGCGCCACCGGGATGCGCTCGCGCACGGGGTTGCGGCCCTGGGGCAGCGTCGGCAGCGCGTGGCGGCGCATCGGGGAGCCCACCCCGCCCGTGGAGGAGTAGCCGTGGCCGATGCCGCCGCCGGGCAGGCCGATCTGCCCCAGCAGCGCCGCCAGCGCGATCGCCGCCCACAGGGGCTGCTCCCCGAACGGCGCGCGCTGCAGGGACCAGCTCACCGTGAGCAGCGTCCTCGAGGCGGCCATGTCCCGGGCGAGGGCCCGGACGGTGGCCGCGGGGACACCGGTGATCGCCTCGGCCCACTCGGGGGTCTTCGCGACGCCGTCGTCCGCGCCCTCCAGTGAGGCCAGGAACTGCTCCGTCCCGGTGCAGCAGCGCCGCAGGAAGTCCACGTCGTGCAGGTCCTCGGCGACGAGCACCTGGCAGAGGGCCAGCACCAGGGCGGTGTCCGTGCCGGGCACCGGGGCCAGCCAGTCGCCGCCGAGCTCCCCGTCGAGGTCGTCGCGCAGCGGACTGACGAGCACGAACCGCGCGCCGCGGCGCCGGGCGCGGCGCAGGTGCCCGCGCACCGGGTGGCGGGTCGCGCCGCCGTGGCTGACGGCGCTGTTCTTGGCGGGCAGGCCGCCGAAGCAGACGAGCAGGTCGGTGTGCTCCTCCACCACGGACCAGGAGGTGGGGTCCTCGAGCAGGGAGAGGTCGCCGAGGACGCGCGGCAGCAGGACCTCCGCCGCGCCGTGGCTGTAGGTGGTCACGGAGCGGGTGCTGCCGCCGAGGGCGTTGTGGAAGCGGTGCACCTGGCTCTGCGCGTGGTGGAAGCGCCCGGCGCTGCCCCAGCCGTAGGAGCCGCCGAAGATCCCCGCGGGGCCGTGGAGGTCGAGGACCCGGCGGAACTCCACCGCGAGCCGGTCGAGGACCTCCTCCCAGCCGACGGCGAGCCAGACGTCGTCGCCGCGGCGCGGGTCGGGTCCGGGTCCGTCCTCCCACCAGCCGCGGCGGACGTGCGGGCGCAGCACCCGTGCGCGGGTCCCGGCGGCGGCGGGCACGTTGGCCAGCAGCGCGGAGGGCTCCTCGTCGGCGGGGTGCGGGGTGACGTCGAAGGTGCCGTCGTCGCGGACGGTGGCGCTGAAGGCCCCCCAGTGGGTGCTGCTGCGCGCTGCGCTCACCCGGGGAGCATCGCACCCGCTGCGCGCCCGCCCCGCCGCGCGGCGCCCCCGCCCCGTGCCACCCTGCGGGCATGGCGAGCGACGGGGACGGGGCCGGTGGGGTGGACGCGCGCCGGGCGTGGGTGCACGAGGCGATCCGCCGGGTGGAGGCGGACGCCAACCGCAGCGCCGACACCCACCTGCACGTGCTGCCGCTGCCGCCGGCGTGGGGCGTCGACCTGTACCTGAAGGACGAGTCGGTGCACCCGACGGGCTCCCTCAAGCACCGCCTGGCACGCTCGCTCTTCCTGTACTTCCTCGCCAACGGCGACATCGGCCCCGGCACGACCGTCGTGGAGGCCTCCAGCGGCTCCACGGCCGTCTCGGAGGCGCACTTCGCGCGGATGCTCGACCTGCCGTTCGTGGCGGTGGTGCCGGCGTCGACGAGCCGGGAGAAGCTGGCGCTGATCGAGCGGGAGGGGGGCCGCTGCCACCTGGTGGCCGACCCGTGCGACATCTACGACGAGGCGGAGCGGGTCGCGGCGGAGACCGGCGGGCACTTCATGGACCAGTTCAGCCACGCCACGCTGGCGACGGACTGGAGGGGCAACAACAACATCGCGCAGTCGATCTTCGAGCAGATGGCGCTGGAGCGGCATCCCGTGCCGTCGTGGATCGTGGTCGGCGCGGGCACCGGCGGCACGAGCGCCACGATCGGGCGGTACTGCCGCTACCGGCGGCTGGCGACGCGGCTGGCCGTGGTGGATCCGGAGGGCTCCGCGTTCGCCGAGGCGTGGCGGACGGGCGACCGCTCGGCGACGGGCCCGGGCTCGCGCATCGAGGGCATCGGCCGGCCGCGGGTGGAGCCCTCGTTCGTGCCGTCGGTGGTGGACGAGGTGCTGCCGGTGCCGGATGCGGCGTCCATCGCGGGGATGCAGCTGCTGGAGGAGCTCAGCGGCATCCGGGCGGGCGCGTCGACGGGGACGAACCTGGTGGGCGCGCTGACGGTGGTCGGGCGCATGCTGGCGGCCGGTGAGCGCGGCAGCGTCGTGACGCTGATCTGCGACGGGGGCGACCGCTACGGGGGGACCTACCGGAACCCGGCGTGGCTAGCGGCGCAGGGGATCGACCCGGCTGCGGAGCTGGCCCGGATGCGGGCGGCGCTGGCCTCCTGACGGCTCCCTCGGCTCTCCCGGACGGGGTCGCCGGGGCAGCGGCGTGCCGTCGGCCGCTCTTGCGGGCCCTCGTCGGCACCATGCCTTAACGTTGCGTGCGACCTGGTGACCGCATGTAGTGACAGTCCGCGGTGACGGCCCGGCTGGGCGCCTCGTGCGCCGCAGCGCCGGGCGGAGCAGTGCGCCGGCCACGGTCCGGCGCAGCGATGGAGGGGAGGGACCCGCCGATGCCCCACGCCCCGTCGCCGAGCACGAGCGCCGCGGAGCTCACCGGTTCCCAGGGCCGCCGCTCCGGTGCCCGTCTCGCCCTGACGACCGCCGTCCTCACCGGCGTCCTGGCCCACGTGGCGGTGTCCTCGGGCGGAGCGCCGGAGGACGCCACGTCGACCTGGTGGCCCAGCGCGGGCCTCGCGCTCGCCCTCGCGGTGCGGCAGCGGCGCCTGCGCCACTGGGTGGTCCTCGGGACGCTGCTGGGCACCTTCGCGGGCACGGCCACCGCGGGCCCGGACACCACCGCGAGCGCCGTCCACGCCCTCGCCGCCGCCGTGCAGTGCCTGGCCGGCGCCGAGCTGCTGGCGCGCACCGGTCCCACCACCCACCTCCTCCAGCGCGGCCGCCACGCCTGGCTGCTCGCCCTCGGCGGCCTCGTGGGCGTCGTCCTCGGCAGCGCGGTGATCGCCGCGCTGCAGCCGGGGGCCGACGTGCGCGCCCACGCCCTCACCCAGCTGCTGGGGCTGATGCTGGTGACGCCGCTGCTGCTGCTGGCCGGGGCCCCCGCGGACCCGGCGGTCCGGTCGGCGCGGGCGCACCTCCCCGGCGCCCACGGCCTGGTGGAGCGCACGGGCGCCGTGCTGGCCTGCACCGCCACCGCGGGGCTGGTCTTCTGGTCCTCCGGCAGCACGGTGTGGGCCTTCGCCGTCGTGCTGCCCGTGCTGTGGGCGGCGGCCCGCACCGGCCCGCGCTGCACCCTGCTGGGCGTCCTGCTCATCGCGGTGGTGGCCTCCGGGGCGACCGCCGCGGAGCTGGGCCCCTACCGCGACCAGGACCCCACCACCCGGGTGGCCGTCCTGCAGGGCCTCCTCTTCACCGTGGGCGTCGTCGCCCTGGTGACCTCCTTCGTGGTGCGCTCCCGCGAGCGGGCCGTCGTCCGCGCCTGCGAGCGGGAGGACCTGTTCCGGCGCACCTTCGACGACGCCCTCCTCGGGGTGGCGCTGCTGCGGCTGCGGTCCGACGGCTCGGCGGTGGTGGCCCGCGTCAACACCCGGCTGGCGCACCTGCTCGGCGACTCCGCCCGCATCGACGAGGGGTCCGACTGGACGGACCAGGTGTGGCCGGGCCACCGCTCCACGTTCGTGCGGGCGGTGCGCGCCCTCGCCGGCGGGGTGGAGGACTCCTGGCACGGGGAGCTGCGTCACGGGCGGGGCGACCTGTGGCTGGAGCTGGCGATCGGCACCTGGCCGGCCCCCGGGGAGGACGAGGACGGGGTGGCGGCCGTGGTGCAGGTGATCGACTGCACGAAGCGGCGGGTCGCCGAGCAGCGGCTGCGCGACGCCGCCATGCACGACGCCCTGACGGGGCTGCCGAACCGGGTGCTGCTGGAGGACCGGCTGCGCCACGCGCTCAACGCCGCCAGCCGCTCCGGCCGGCAGGTGGCCCTGCTCTACTGCGACCTCGACGACTTCAAGCCCGTCAACGACACCGGCGGCCACGCGGCCGGCGACCAGGTCCTCGTGGAGGTCGCGGGCCGGCTCGCCGCCGCGGTGCGGCCCGGGGACACGGTGGCGCGCATCGGCGGCGACGAGTTCGCCGTGGTCTGCCCCGACCTGCCCGACGAGGCGGCCGCCTACGCCGTGGCGCAGCGGGTCGTGGAGGCGATGCGCCGGCCGTTCGAGGTCGCCGGCTGGCGCTTCGACGTGGGCGTCAGCATCGGGGTGGCCCTCGCGGAGCGCTCCTCGGAGGCGCAGCGGGTCCTGCACGACGCCGACGAGGCCATGTACCGCGCCAAGCGCAGCGGCAAGGGCCGCGTCCGCAGGTCGGGCCCGGCCGTGGTGGACCTGCGCGGCGGCTCCCAGCCCAGCGGCACCTGAGGCGGTCCCGCCCCCGTCAGCGGGCCGGGGCGAGCAGCGAGCCGTCCGCGACCCCCCGCAGGGTGCGCGCCCCCACCACCACCCACGCGGCCAGCAGCAGGACCCAGCCCGCGGTGGCGGCCGCCACGAGCACGGTGGAGCCGCTGTGCAGCGCGAGCTGACCGGTGCCCGTGACGACGGTGCCCACGGGGAAGGTGAAGGCCCACCAGGACAGGCCGAAGGGCATCCCGCGGCGGGCGGCGCGCACGGTCACGGCCGCGGCGAGGACGGCCCAGAGCAGCGTGGCGCCCCAGACCGGCACGCCGTAGAGCAGGGCCGCCGCCGCAGCGGCCTGCGCTGCGGCCGGGGGCAGCGCGGACTCCGCGGCCGTGCCGAGGGTGCCGGCGGCCGTCACGGACTGCCCGAGCGGGCCGAGCACGATCCACAGCGTCGGCGCGACGGCCGGGGCCCCGGCGCCGTGGCGCGCGAGGCGCACCGCGAGGGCGGCGACCACGACGAGGCTGGCCGCCAGGGCGATGCCGAAGAGGGCGTAGCAGGCCAGCAGCAGCACCAGCCGGGCCTCCCCCGCCGGGGCGTGCGGCACGAGGAGCGCACCGGTGGCGGCGCTGACCATGGGCGGCACGACCGGCATGAGCCAGGCTCCGGTGACCGGGGCGTGGCGGTGACGGCGCAGGACGCGCAGCGGCACGAGGACCGCCGTCAGCAGGCCCGCCACCGTGCCCGCGCTCCACAGGACGACGTCGACCGCCACGGCGAGCCGGGGGCCCAGGAGCGCCGGTCCCAGCAGCAGCGCGCCCGCGCCGACCGTCATGAGCGCCATGGGCGGCGCCCCGAGGGCCTGCAGCATGACCGGGTCGTCGAAGGTGCGGCGGGCGCCGGCGGGGTGGAGGGCCCAGTGCGCCGCGGTGGCCGCCGCGACCGTGACCAGCAGCACGGCGGCGAGGACCCACGCACCGGTCGCGGCGAGCTGCAGCGCGGGGCGGCCCTGGGCGGCGGGCAGGGTGGCGAGCGCCGTGCCGACGATGCCCGTGCCCATCACCGTGGTGAACCAGTTGGGGCCGACGTGCGCGAGGGCTGCCGACCGCACCTGCAGGGGCGGGCCGAGGGCCAGGGGGGCGGTGCCGGTGCTCACGGTTCCAGCCTCGGCGGGCGGGGCGTCCGCCGGTAGCGCCACCATCCCTGCAAGCCCACAGGAGGAGCTTGTGGGTGGCTACCGTGGTGGGGTGCCCCTGAGTCCCCACCTGCCGGAGCTGTCCGCGCTCGAGCTCCTCGTCGACACCGCGCGCACCGGCAGCATCGGGGCGGCGGCGCGCATCCACGGCATCTCCCAGCAGGCCGCCTCGGCCAGGCTGCGCGGGGTGGAGGCCCTCGTCGGTGCGCCGCTGCTGCTGCGCTCGCCGCGCGGGTCGCGGCTGACGGAGTCCGGCACGGTGCTGGTGGAGTGGGCGGCGCGGCTGATCGACGTCGCCGCGGAGGTCGACCAGGGCATCGCGACGCTGCGGGCGGACCGCAGCGAGCGCCTCCGCGTCGCCGCCAGCATGACCGTGGCCGAGCACCTCCTGCCGCGCTGGCTGATCACCGTCCGCGCCCGTCAGCAGACGGCGGGCCGGTCGCCGACGGCGGTGACGCTGACCGCCACGAACAGCGACCGCGTCGCGGAGGCCGTGCGCAGCGGCGAGGCGGACCTGGGCTTCGTCGAGGGCCCGACCGTGCCCGCCGGTCTGCGGGCCCAGGACGTGGCCCGCGACGAGCTGGTGGTGGTGGTCGCCCCGAGCCATCCGTGGACGCGGCGGCGCGCACCGCTGACGGCGCAGGAGCTGGCCGCCACGGCCCTGGTGGCGCGGGAGGAGGGCTCGGGCACGCGCCGGGTGCTGGAGGAGGCCCTGGCCGCGAAGGGCTTGCGGTTGACGGTGCCGGCGGTCGAGCTGACGACGTCGACGGGTGTGCGGGAGGCGGTGCGGGCGGGCAGCGCGCCGGCCGTGCTGAGCAGGCTCGCCGCGGAGGGCGACCTGGGTGCGGGGCGGCTGGCGGCGGTGCCGGTTGCCGACCTGGACCTGTCCCGCCGCCTGCGCGCGGTGTGGGCCGGCTCCAGCACGCCGCCGGCCGGGGCGGCCCGGGACCTGCTGGCGGTGGCGCGCAGCTGCTGAGCCCCGCGTGGGCCGCCCGCCGCTTCAGCCGAAGACGTCGGGGTCCGGGCCGGTGCGCAGGCCGCGGTCGAGGGCGGTGATCGCGGTCATCTCCTCGGCGGACAGCTCGAAGTCGAAGACGGCGATGTTGCTGCGGATTCGGGCCGGCGTCACGGACTTGGGGATGACCACGACGCCCCGTTGCAGGTGCCAGCGCAGCACCACCTGCGCCGGCTGCCGGTCGTGGCGCTCGGCGATGGCGCCGATCACCGGCTCCTGCAGCAGCTCCCCGCCCTGCGCGAGCGGGCTCCAGGCCTCGGTGACGATGCCGTGCTCCGCGTTGAACGCCCGCAGCTGCTCCTGCACGAGCCAGGGGTGCATCTCGATCTGGTTGACGGCCGGCACGGTCTCCGTCTCGTCCATGAGGCGCCGCAGGTGGTGCGGCTGGAAGTTGGAGACCCCGACCGCCCGGATCCGCCCGTCGCGGTGCAGCTCCTCGAACACCTGCCACGTCTCGACGTAGTCGTCGGCCTGCTGGGGCCAGTGGATGAGGTACAGGTCGAGCACGTCAAGGCCGAGGTCGGCCATGCTGCGCTCGAACGCCGCCAGGGTGCGGTCCCGCCCGTGGTCGCCGTTCTTGAGCTTGGTGGTGACGAAGACCTCGTCGCGGGGCAGACCGGACTCCCGGATGGCCTGGCCGACCTCGCGCTCGTTGTCGTAGCGGGTGGCGGTGTCGATGCTGCGGTAGCCGGCGTCCAGCGCTTCCCGCACGGTGCGGACGGTGTCCTCCGGCGGCACCTGGAAGACGCCGAAGCCCAGCTGTGGGATGCGCACACCGTTGGTGAGGGTGAGGGTCGGGACGTCGGGCACTGCGGCTCCCGGTGTGGTGTCGGCGAGGACCGCGGGTGGGGCGGCGTGCGCTCCACCCTAGGCAGCGGAGAGCGCTCTCGCGCGGAGAGACCCACCAGCCGGCGTCGTGACCGCCTAGGGTGGCGCGGTGCGACTCGGTCTGAGCCTCGGATACCTGGTCGGCGATCCCCGCAGTGCTGCGGCGGACGCCCTGGCCCTGACCCGCCGGGCGGAGGAGCTCGGCTACGACTCCGTGCACGTGGCGGAGGCGTACGGTTCGGACGCTCCGACGCTGCTGTCCTGGCTGGGCGGGCAGACGTCGCGCATCAACCTGGTCTCCGCGGTGATGCAGATCCCGGGCCGCACGCCGGCGGCGACCGCCATGACGGCGGCGACCCTGGACGGCATCAGCGGGGGCCGCTTCCGGCTGGGGCTCGGCGTCTCGGGCCCACAGGTCTCGGAGGGGTGGCACGGCACCCGGTTCGACGCGCCCCTGGCCCGCACCCGCGAGTACGTGGACGTGGTGCGTCTGGCCCTGGCCCGGCAGCCGCTCGTGTACCAGGGCGAGCACCTCACCCTGCCCCTGCCCGACGGGTCGGGGATCCCGCTGCGCCTGGCACTTCCCGCCCCGCGACCCGACCTGCCGGTCTACCTGGCTGCCGTGGGGCCGCGCAACGTGGCCCTCGCCGGGGAGATCGCCGACGGTTGGCTGCCGGTGTACTTCAGCCCGGAGCACTCGGCGGAGCAGTTGGAGCAACTGTCCGAAGGACGGTCCCGGGCTGCCGCCCGCCCGGGGGCGCCGGACTTCGACATCGCGCCCACCGTTCCCCTTGTGGTCACGGACGCCACGGGTGCAGCGCTGCGCGAGGCGGAGGCCACCGTCCGCGGTCATACCGCCCTGTACCTCGGCGGGATGGGCTCGAAGAAGACCAACTTCTACCACCGCCTCGCGACGCGCATGGGTTACGGCGCGGAGGCCGACGAGGTGCAGCGGCTGTTCCTCGACAAGCGGCACCGCGAGGCGGCCGGGGCCGTGCCACAGGGCTTCCTCGACGCCACCTGCCTGGTCGGTCCGCAGGGCGGGCTGCGTCAGCGGTTCGAGGCCTATGCAGCAGCCGGCGTCACCACCCTCGTGCTCGCACCGATGTCGCAGTCGCTTGAGGAGAAGCTGCGCAGCCTCGAGGCTGCTGCCAAGGCCCTGGCCACTGTCTGAGCTCCGCCCTCAGGAGCGCTGCGCCCTGACGGCGGCCGGCCGCACGCTACTCGGCGCCGCTGGCCGCGGCCGAGGTCGCTGGGGTCTGGCCCCCGACCAGGGCGACCGGTCACCGCGATCGCAGCACGTCGGCCTCGATGCGCTAGGGCCCACACGCTCAGGGCCACAGAGCACTGCTCCGGGGCGTGCGGCGTTCGATGGCCCGTAGGGCTGCACCGCTGATCCCTGTCCCGACTGCACCGCTGATGCCTGTCCCGACTGCACCGCTGATGCCTGTCCCGACCCCGAGAGCTGTGCGGGCGACAGCGCAATGCGCGGCGCACTGCGCAACTCGTGAAGGGTTGTGCGGTGGGCGCAGGCTTGGTGGGTGGGGGGTGATGTGGGACAGGCCCCGCTCCCGCCCGGCGTGCCACCCTGGAGGGGGTGGTGCGGGCAGGCGCGGGGCCTGATCTTTCACGTTGAGTCCGGCGGTGTCCTACTCTCCCACCCCCTCCCGGAGGCAGTACCATCGGCGCTGGAGGGCTTAGCTTCCGGGTTCGGAATGT